>CAWIFZ010000001.1:0-231453 GCA_963835415.1 uncultured Actinomycetes bacterium
ACGATGATGACACCGGGGAGCTCGCAATACGCGTTCGCTCAAGGATTGCTCGGCCCGTCGGCGCCACCGTGCGTCGTCGGCTTCTGGCACATCCCCCCATCCTGGAAAGCGCGAACCAAGCCAAGATACTCCCGATGTGGTCCCTGCTCGCCAACGCCGGGGGGGATCTTGTTCTCAACGGGCATGTCCACGCCAACGTGGAGTACAAGCCCATGGATGCATCGCTCCTCACCGGCCAGCCGAGCAGCCACATGGTGGATCTCATCGCGGGTTCAAGCGGAGATGTGCTGGGAAGTGGAGGCACTGACCCGAGGGTCGCGTGGAAGCCTCAGGTGAAGACGATAGCCGTCCTCTACCTCACCCTGGTTGGCGCAGCCAATGGTGGGATGGCAACCAGCATCTCATGGGTATACAAAGATCTGTCAGGGACCGTTCTCAGGTCGGGGTCCATCGACTGCGGAGGGGGCGGAGGGGACACGGCCGCGCCGAACACGGCGGTGACCGCGCCGGCGAGCAACGCCGTGTTGAGCTCCGCGGCCGTGACGATGACCGGCACGGCGTCGGACAACGTCGACGTCGATCGGGTGAACGTTACGCTGCAAAACACCACCACCGGCGCATGGCTTCAGCCGAACGGCACGTTCGCAGCGTCCGCAGCCGTGGTGACCGCGACCCTGGTGAACGATGTGGTCACGACCACGGGTTGGCAGGTCTCCGCCACGCTTCCGAACGGTGTCTACGCGCTAACTGCGACCGCGGTCGATACCTCGGCGATCGCCGACCCCTCACCGGCGACGAGATCATTCACCGTGCAGGATGCCCCTCCGCCGCCTTCCGTGATCTTCGCCGACGACTTCACGGCGGGGTTCGCCAACTGGTCAGGAGTGACGAACCTCACGATCGACAGCGCCACGGGCGGCGTGGCTCCACCCAGCGCGCGCAGCCAGCTCACGTCGGTACCCGACTACGCGTTCAAGAACCTCACGGGTGGACCGTTCTCCAGCGTATGCATGAGCACGAGGGTCAACGTCGCTTCGATCGGGAGCTCCTCGGTCACCGTGCTCCGTCTGCGGACCGCCGCCAACGGCAACGTCATCCGCGTGTTCGCGAACCAGGCAGGGGTCCTGTACGCGAAGTCGGACGTGAGCGGCACCCAGAAGTGGTCGGGTGTGGCGATCGGTTCCGGTTGGCATACGATCGAGCTCTGTGGCACGGTCGGCGCGAGTTCCACGTGGGACCTCTACCGCGACGGCGCCGTCATCGTGAACGACTGGGCAGCGAACACCGGTTCCACGGGCGTCGGCCGCGTGGAGATCGGCGACACCTTGGCAAGGACGTGGAACGTGCACTTCGACGACGTCGTCGTGGATCGAACTCCGGGCTGATGGGAGGGGGTACCACGTAGACGAGGCGGGCAGGTAGCGGGTGCCCCGATCGCACCAAGGCGGGATACCCTTCCCTCCGTGATCGAGATCTCCCCGTATGCGGACGAGGCGGACGAGCAGCGTGGGCTCGACGTCTACAATGCGATCTGGCCTGAGGACCGCATCGGCCTCGAGGAAGCGCGTTCCTACCGGGCAGGTCAGCTCGACAACGTCGATCTCCTCGCTCGGATCGACGGCGTCGTCAGCGGCGCCGCGATCGGATCGATCCAGCCGCAGTGGCCCGGGTTCGTCGCCGCGTTCGTGTCGGTGCTTCCCGAGGCCCGTCACCGAGGGGTCGGCACCGCGCTCTACGAGGCGATCTCGACCTGGGCCCGTGACCGAGGTCTCGACACGATCGAGGCGATCGTCCACGACGACGACCCCGAGAGCCTCGGGTTCGCACAACGGCGCGGCTTCGTTGAGCACAGCCACGAGAAAGGTGTCTCACTGGATCTGACGCGGATCGAGCCTCCGGAGATCGAACCACCTGAGGGCGTCGAGATCACCACGTGGGCGGAGCGACCCGAGCTCGGGCGCGGGATGTATGAGGTCGTGCTCGAGGCGGCGCCCGACATCCCCGGAGGCGAAGACGAGACGATCGAGCCGTTCGAGCACTGGATGGAGCACGACATGCAGGGCCCCGGCGACCGGCCGGATGCGACGTTCGTCGCCATCGCCGGCGACGAGGTGATCGGCTTCGCCAAGTTCTCGCTCTCCGTGGCGCAGGCCACGACGGCCCACCACGACCTCACGGGCGTCAAGCGCGCCTGGCGGAGCCGCGGTGTCGCACGCGCGCTGAAGGCGACACAGATCTCGTGGGCGAAGGCCAACGGCTACGAGGAACTCCGAACCCGCAACGACGAACGGAACGCGCCGATCCGTCACCTCAACGAGGAGTTCGGCTACCGCCCGGCGGTCGGCAGGATCTACCTGCACGGACCGCTCGCGTAGCGCACCTGGGAGCGCTCGGCGATCCCAGGTGCGCTCGACTTCCCACGAGGGTCAGCGCAGGATGGGACGTATGGAGCCAGGTCGGGCCCATCGACCCTCCGTCGCCGGATATCTCGTGGCCCTCGTCGGTGCCGTGGGCTGGGTGGTGGGCTGTTTCCTTCCGCTCTACGACATCACGGAACCCGCCGGGCTGTCGATCAGCTTCTATCGACAGATCTCGTTCGGCTCCGCCGCGACCAAGATCGGTGGTCTCCTCTACCTCTTCGGCGGCATCGCCGCGATCGGCGTGATCTCGATCCTCGGCGTGCTCAGGAACCGGAGTGGGACCGGGGTCCTTCTCGCCGGTGCGGTGGTCGCGTGGGCCCTCATCTCGATCGGTGTGCTGATCTCGCTCGCCGGCAGCATCGGCGAGTTCAACCCCGGCGCATCATTCGGGATCGGCTACTGGTGTTGTTGGGCCAGCGTGGTCATCGTCGTGGCGGGAACCGCCATGGTGCTGGTTTCCACCCGTCGCGAGGACGTCGCGGATCCGTGACCGCTCGGTGTATGCAGGGCTACAACCACGTCGTCGATCAGATCACGCGCCGACAGCTCGATCGCGCCGCGAACGTGGTGGCGGATCTTCTGTGGACACTGTCGTCGTCTCCCCGGTAGCCGGATCACCGACCCTGGGTGACGATGCTCCGTGGGCGGACATCGGCGGTCTGCAGCGTGGTCGGCACCCAGAACTCGACCGTGGTTCCCTCGCCGGGCAAGCTCTGGATCCGGCATCCTCCCCCCGCCATCTCAGCGCGCTCGCGCATGCTGCTGAGCCCGATGTGCCCATCCTTCGCCCCGACCACCCTGCCGGGATCGAATCCCACGCCGTCGTCGACCATCCGGACCAAGAAGATCTGGTCCTGCTGCTCTAACGTGATGTCGATCGACGCAGCTTTGGCATGCTTGCGGATGTTCGCGAACGCCTCCTGCGCGATCCGGTACAACAAGAGACGTTGCTCCTCGGGCGGCTCCTCGGAGAACCCGTCGTGGATCGTCACCGACTGCTCCAGGTTCCAGTAGGTCGCGTACTCGTCGATCGCCGCGGCCAGCCCCTCCTCGTCCAAGATGGGAGGCCGGAGCTCGAACATCAGATTGCGCAGCTTGGCCACCGCCGCGCGGATCCACTCGCGAAGTTCGGAGATGTGCTCCACCTGGGCCGGGTCGCCCAGCTCACGCCGGAAGATATCCAGGCGCATCGTGACGGCGACGAGCAGCTGGAGCGGATCGTCGTGGATGTCCCCCGCGATCCGACGCCGCTCGTCCTCCTGCGCGCTCAGCAGGTGCGACAACAACCGTTCGCGTTCGGCGTCGGACCCGCGCAGTTGTTCGAGTCGCGCGTCGAGCTCCACCGTACGTTCGATCACGGTCGACTCGAGCGACAGGTTCTTCACCATCAGCTCGTCCTTCAGTCGCCGGATCTCCCCGAGCTTGCGCTGGTTGTCATCGAGCAGCCACGCGTTGTGCAGCCGAACGGCAGCGTGCGACGCGAACTGCTGGATGATCTCGACCGTCCAGCCGGAGATCGTGTCCCCGCGACCGACCCCCTCGACTACGAGGACGCCAAGCCGGAAACCGCCCGCCAGGAACAACGGCACGACGAGGAGGTTCCGTGCGTGAGGGATCAAGTCAGCGAGGCGCGGATCTAGCTCGGGGTCCAGTCGGCGGATGACCTGGGTGGAACGCGAGGTGAGCGACCGTTCGACGACGTTGTCCATCCCGGACGCGATCGGTCCCTCGTTCGTGCCCCTCGACGCGAGGAGCGCCAGGTCGTCGACGGGTGAGGCGAGCACGAGGCTCCGGTCGATCTCGAACGTGTCGTGCAGACCGTTCAGGAGGATCCCTGGGATCTGGTCGGCCCGATCCGAGGCGCCCAGCGCGGCAACGGTCGCCGTGAGCGAGGCCATGTCGGCGCGCTTCCTTCGGAGGTTGCGCTCGTTCACGGCGGACAGCGCGGCGGTCGCGATCGTGACGCCCCACAACGTCGCGATCGTGATGACCCACGCACCGTTCGGAGCGGGAGATCCCCCGAACATCGTCGGTGACACGGCCAGCGTGCCGGAGCTCACGCCGTTGACGACGGCCACGAGGAGTAGAGAATCCCAGACCGCCACCTTCAACCCCGTGCGATACGAGGCGAGCAGGGAGATGGCGATCACGTGCACATAGAGGAAGAGCTGGAACGGACTGAGGGCGCCTCCCGTGAGGTACGTGATCCACGTCAGGAACACCCCATCCACCAGGACCTCGAAACCCAGGATCGCCAGGCGTCGGCCCTTGCCGCCGCGGCGGATGAGCTCGCAGACGATCTCGAGTCCGGCGTACGCGACGCTCGACACGACGAGTCCCGGACTGATCTCGCCGGGTCGCAGCAGACCCGTGATCAACGCGGCCGATGCGAACACCAGACGGAGCAGGAGGAGGGAACGCATGCGAGAGCCGAGCGAGACGAAATCGCTCGCCACCGGCCCCGGCCCGGTCGCCACGTCGGTCATCGATCAGGAGAACGTCAGTTGGTCGGCGCCCACAGGCGCGAGCGCCAGCTTGGGATCCCTCCGGTCGATCCTATCCTGCACGAGCACGAAGCCGATCACGAGGATGATCAGCATGATGGGGAACGCAAGCGTCCGCGCGAGCCACGCGCCGGATAGCAACGAGCCCGAGCCGCCGTCCAGGAAACGGACGTGCGTCCGACCGCTGATCCCCGCATCGACGCCGGGCCCGATCGAGGTCGTGGCGACGAGACCCGGTCCCACGACAGGGCCGAACGGCGCCGCCTGCGTGCCGGTGCCCGAAGGCCCGACCTGTGTGTGATCGCCACCGCCGGTCGAGCCGCCGCCGGGGGGGACGGGCTGATCGGCAGGAGGTATCCGAGCCACCTTGCGACGGTTGACCACCGGTTCCCGGCGGGACGCCGGGAAGGCCGCCACCGTTCGGGCCGGGCGCACCACCGACGACGCCTCCCACGGTCGTCGTCGTGTCGTCGAGGACCTGGCCGACCGTCGTGGTCGTGTCATCCAAGACCTGGCCGGCTGTGGTCGTCGTGTCGTCGAGGACCTGGCCGGCCGTCGTGGTCGTGTCATCCAAGACCTGGCCGGCTGTGGTCGTCGTGTCTTCCAGGACCTGCCCGGCGGTGGTCGTGGTGTCCTGGAGCGTGCAGCTGAGATCGAGCGGTGGACAGGCGTCCGCGCTCGCCATGGGCGCCGCCGCGATGAGGGTCAAGCACGCGAAGACCGACACGGTCAGCACTCGACGGATCAAGCGGCGGTTCGTCGGTCCGTTCACGGACGGCGATCTCCTTCGCTCAGATGTTTCGTCTCCGAGAACCTCGCGTCATCGCTCCGTTCGCGGATGAACGCTCCTCCGATTGTCACCCCAGGTGGATCGAGAGCGCAATCGTCCCTCCGCCCCGGGTCGGTCGACCTATCCGTCCAGCTCAGCGCGACCAAGGGAGTAGGCCGAAGTCCTTGGTCGTGCATCATCGTGTGTATCCGTTCCCCCGGACGCTGAGCGGGAAACCCGCTCCTGACACACATGAGTATCGCTCCGGCACACATGGCCGTTCGGACATCCGAACTGGCCGATCGGCCACGGAACCCGGCCGCTGCCACATCGATACTTGGTTAGACGCGGATGACGGAGGGAAGGATGAAACGGATCCACCACCCATCGATGAACGGCCGAGGGCTACGGGCCCTCGATCGGGAGACCGATACCGTGACGATAGGAGAAGCCGACCCCATGCCCGACCCCACCAAGATCTCGGTGGCCATCGTGGACGATCACCCGGTCGTCCTGCGCGGGCTCGAGCAGCTGATCGACGCCGAGCCGGACATGGCCGTCGTCGCGACCGCTCGCGACGGTGAAGAAGCCATCCGTCGCGTGATCGCGACGCAACCGGACGTGGTCGTCATGGACATCCGGATGCCGCGGTTGGACGGGGTCGAGGCGACGGAACAGATCTTGGCGGTCCATCCCAACATCCGCGTGATCCTGTTGTCCGGCGAGCTGGGAGCATCGGTGGTGTCCGCGCTGAAGGCGGGGGCATCCGGATACCTCGCCAAGGATGCAGCAGACCGCGACCTGGTCGACGGCATACGGGCGGCGGCCGACGGACGGCCGGTGATCGCGGCGGCGGCGCTCGGACACGTGATGGATGCGCTGAGGCGGAGCGAGGAACCGAGCCCGCTCACGCCACGCGACCGGGCGATTCTGGAGTGCGTGGCTCAGGGGAACACCAACGAACAGATCGCTCGTGAGCTGGGCCACTCGATCTCGACCGTGAAGGCCCACCTGGCCGCGCTCTACGCGAAGGTGGGAGCGAGCGATCGAGCGTCCGCGCTCGCGATCTGCTTCCGCCGCGGCTGGATCACGTAGTTCGGACGCGCGAGATCGATGAGCGCGACGGCGCGTTCCTCAGCATCTGCCACCGGCGCTGATATCCGCCGGCCATGGTTCGGTACGACCCGCGCCTCAGTGTCCGGGTCCGTCACGGCGCGGTGGCGACCGCATCTGGTGCCATCGCCGCCGTCGCCCGCTCCCGTCACACCGATCCGCGTGCTGATCGCCGACGACGACGAGATGATCCGTCGGACGCTGATCGATGCCATCGAGCACACGCAGGTGCTCGCGGTCATCGCCACCGCGAAGAACGCCGACGAAGCCATCCGGATCGCGTCCCTCCGCCATCCCGATGTGGTGCTCCTGGATGTGCGCATGCCGAACGGTGGCGGGCCACGCGCTGCGCGCGAGATCAGCTGGCGCTCCCCCGACACGCGCATCGTCGCCCTCTCCGCGCACGACGACCCGCGGAGCGTGGACGACATGCTGGCCAGTGGTGCGACCAGCTACCTGGTGAAGGACTCTTCGCTCGAAGAGATCGTGGAGGCCGTCACCCGCTCGATCGACGGTGGCGCATCCCTGGCCGACAGCGTGACCGAGCACGTGGCATCAGAGCTCGGGAGTCGCTTGGCGCTGGAGCGCGAGCTCGCCACGGAGCGCCGAGACAAACGCGAACGCATCCGCCGGGTGATCCGCGGGACCTCACCGATGAACATCGTGTACCAACCCATCGTCCACCTGACGTCAGGGACGGTCGTCGGCCTGGAGGCGCTGGCACGGTTCCCCGACGAGTCGGTTCGGCCGCCGGACGAGTGGTTCGACGAAGCGGCCGAGGTCGGCCTCGGTCCTCAGCTCCAGGCGACGGCGGTCCGATCGGCGTTCCGAGCGCTCAGCCGGATACCGGCCGATGTCTTCCTGAGCGTCAACGTCGACCCGAGGGACGCCGCCTCACCCGACCTCCTCGAGGCGTTGCGGAGCGGCCCTTCGGAACGCGTGGTCATCGAGTTCACCGAGCACGCTCCGGCGAGCGACTATCCGCGGCTCCGCCAGGCGCTCGAGCCGTTGCAAGCGGCTGGCGCACGCATCGCGGTGGATGACGCCGGCGCGGGGTTCTCGAGCCTCAGGCACATCCTCGAGCTGGCGCCAGACATCATCAAGCTCGATATCACCATCGTGCGCAACATCGACACCGAGCCGTCGCATCGCGCGCTGGCCTCGGCTCTGGTCGGCTTCGCGAGCGAGACCGGGAGCGATCTGGTCGCGGAAGGGGTGGAAAACGCCGACGAAGCGCGGACGTTGTCCATGTTGGGGGTGCCGCTCATCCAGGGCTACTTCGCGGCACCGCCCGGCCCCGTCCCCGATCGCTTCGTCATCCCGCTCGAGGTCGGCGTCGGACCTCGCTAGCGAACGGGGTCGCGGTTGTACGCGCGACGCGCCCACTGGAAGCAGACCACGGTGATGCCCACGCACCACGCGATGGCGAGGGCAGCACTGCTGCCGATCGGCGTGCCCATCAGCAGTCCCCGCAGGGTCTCGATGATGGGCGTGAACGGCTGATATTCGGCGAACCACCGGAGCGTAGTCGGCATCGTGTCTGTCGGGACGAATCCGCTGCTGAGGAGCGGCAGGATGATCAACGGCATGGGGATGTTGCTCGCCGTCTCCACGCTCTTCGCCCTCAGGCCGAGGGCGACGCACAACCACGTCATCGCCAGGGTGACCATCGCGAGGAGCCCGGCCACGGCGATCCACTCGACGAGCCCGGCCGTGGGTCGGAACCCGATGGCTAGGGCCACACCGATGACGACGACGATGCCGAGCGCGGTCTGGATCATGCTGCCGAGGACGTGACCGGTCAGCACCGAGGGCCGAAAGATGGCCATGGTTCGGAATCGGGCGATGATGCCCTCGGTCATGTCCATGGCGACCGAGATCGCCGTTCCCTGGGCGACGCTGGCGATGGCGATGATGATGATCCCGGGAACGACGTAGTTGATGTAGTCGGCCCGGCTGCCCGAAGCATCGCCGAGGCCCGCACCCAGCGTGCCACCGAAGACGAAGGCGAACAGCAGCAGGAAGACGACCGGCATCCCGACGAGCATCATCGTCAAGCCCATGTAGCGCTGCATGTGCCGGAGCTGGCGCCGAAGCATGGTCATCGAATCGGTCAGGGCGAAGGCCTGGGTGCTCATACCGCTTCCCTTTCATGGTCGCGTTCTTCCTCGGGATGGCCGGTGAGGGCGAGGAAGACGTCGTCGAGATCCGGTGTGTGGAGGGAGATGCTGTCGACCTCGATCGACGCACGATCGAGCTCGCCGAGCAGCGTTCGGAGCGATCCGACGTCTCCCCTCCCCGGTACCTGCAGGGCGAGTGCTTCATCGTCGCGGGCGGACCCACCGAGGGCGTCGGCGGCCGCATCGAGTTCCTTCAGATCGGTGAACTGGAGGCGGATATGGCCCCCCGGGATGCGACGCTTCAGCTCGCCCGGGCTTCCCTCCGCGATCAGCCTCCCGTTGTCGAGGACGGCGATCCGGCCGGCGAGCTGATCCGCCTCGTCCAGGTTCTGGGTCGTGAGGAAGATCGTGACCCCATCGGCCACGAGGTCGCGGATGATCTGCCACATGGTGAGGCGGCTGCGGGGGTCGAGACCCGTGGTCGGCTCGTCGAGGAAGATGATGCGCGGGTCGCCCACTAGGGTCATCGCGAGGTCGAGCCTGCGACGCATGCCGCCCGAGTAGGTGGAAGCCGGCTTCACGCCCGACTCCACCAGGTCGAACTGCTCGAGCAACTGGGCGGTACGCCGCTGGCCCTCCGTTCTCCTCAGGTGGCGCAGGTCCGCCATGAGGTTCAGGTTCTCCTGGCCGGTGAGGAGGTTGTCGACCGCGGAGAACTGCCCGGTGACCCCGATCACGTCACGGACGGCGTCGGGGTCGCGGGAGATGTCATGGCCCGCGACACGCACCTGACCGCCGTCGAACCCGATCAAGGTGGACAGGATCTGCACGGCCGTGGTCTTCCCGGCCCCGTTCGGGCCGAGCAGGGCGAAGATCGTTCCCTCGGCGACGCTCAGGTCGATGCCGTCGAGCACGACCTTGTCGGCGAAGGACTTACGCAGCCCGGTGGCCGCGATCGCGGATCGAGATGTCGTCGTGGTCATGCCTCAGCCCTCCGTGTGTCGTTCGGAAAGGCAGCGGCGGATCGTGATGTCGCCGTAGGCGGTCCGGGCGCGAACGTCGACCGCCTCCTCGTCCGGGGCGGGACGATCGGCAGCCTGCAGTTCGTTGTGAACATTGCCGAACCCCGTCTTGAGGTCCAGCCAGGCCGCGGCGCCGTCGCGGATCCCGACGTCGATCTTGCCGTTCGCGCTTTCGGCGAGGACGGCACCACGTTCGACCTCGCCCAGGCGCAGATCGCCGTTGGCGGTCTTCACGGTCGCCGCGCTCCGCGCCCGGTCGATGGTGATCCTGCCGTTGGCGGCTTTCACGCGCACGTCGCCCGTGACCTCGCCGATCCACGTGTCGCCGTTGGAGTTCTTGATCACCGCCGCCCCGTCGACGCTGCCGATCCCCACGGCTCCGGCGGTCGACACGTCGGCATCGCCGACGACCTGTCCCACCGTGATGTCACCGGCACCGGCTTTGAGCTCGAGCGGACCGGCCAGTTCGAGCTGGATGTCGCCGACGCCGGTCTTGAAGCGGCATCCACCGATGTGACCGGTGCAGTGCAACGCGGCCACCCCGGCCTCACCGTTCACCTGCGATCCGGCAGGAAGCTCGATCTGCACGTCGATCGATTCCCGGCCCGAACGGAAGGACCATCGCCACCCCTTCTGCGCCTGGACCAACAACCTGCCGCTCGAGTACTCCACGCGGGTCTGCTCGGCGGCGGTCACGTCGGACTTCTTGGCGGGATCGCTCGGGCGAACATCGACGATGGTGTCGGTGCGGTCGCCCGCCACGACTCGGATGTCACCCACGCCGACGTCCAAGGTGACGGCGATCGGTTCGGGCGTATCGAAGGTGGGCATCACAACTCCTCCTGACTAGCGCGCCCAGCCCGAGTAGCGCTGAGCGCCTTTCGGCGCACGTCGTTCGGCTCGGCGTGCCGTATCGGTTCGGTCGAGCCCCGCTGCGGCGGCTCGCACCAACCAGGCATTGACCGACAGTCCGTCGCTGACGGCTGCCAGCTCGATCTGGGCCTTCAGACGATCCGGCATGCGGAGGTTGATCCTGGACATCGTGCCCTCGTCGCCCTCGGTCGGATCCGCGCCGACGCCCGCGGCCGGCCAACGACCGGACGCGGCCTCGTCGCTTCCGACTCCTCCGCGGAGACCTCTGCCGGCGGGAGCGTCACCACGAACTCAGGGTCACGACCACGCAGACGTAGCTCGACCGACCCCGGTGCCAGCTCGGTGGTGATCTCCTCGGTGGCCGCCGCCAGGGCGTCCTGCAACGCCAGCCGGATCGCCGCGTCCAGAGGTGCGGCGAGACGCTCGGCGAGCGCACGAGCCTCGTCTCCCCCGGCCGCGGCTGCGACCTCCAGTTGGTGATGGATGCTTTCTACGTACGGTCCAAGGTCCATGGCGTGATGATGGCACCACTATGGTGCCACTGTCAACCCTACTTGGCATCATGGTGATGCCAGAGTCCTCGCACGAGATGTCGCGAGGTCGCCGGGCGTCGTGAAGAGGGCGTCAATGACCGACGTCGAACAGTTCGTTCATCCGCTCATCGGTCGGGCGCTCACCCGAGTACTGGTCGGCTGCCGACGGCACCAGCGGCAGGGTCACGTCGCTCGACCGTGTTGAGGAACACACCTCGCGACCGAGCACCCAGTGCACCGCGAGGCCGATGTCCGCCGGTTCGGTGAGCAGCTCGTACCAGTCGACGCCGTCTGAGTGCGACCGTTCCAGGGCGCGAGCGCGATCGACTTGATCGCTGAAGGCGTGATCGCCGCGCCTCCAGGAGAAGGCGGTTTGATAGCGTGCCTCGATGGACGTTCGCCGCGTCGTCGTCGATCACGTGCTCTTCGTCGTGTCGGATCTGGACGCGAGCCGGAGGCTCTATACAGCCGCCCTCGCTCCACTCGGCTATGAGGAACTCTATGTTCAGGACGACGGCCTCGGTTATGGGGCTGAAGGACTGGACGACTTCACGATCGCTCGTGGAGAGCCCGTGACGACGGCGGCGCATGTTGCATTCTCGGCTGAGGGTCGGGACGCGGTGGACGCATTCTTCGCGGCCGCTCTCGCGAACGGCGCAACAGCCCGAGGCGAGCCCGGGGTCTGGACCCAATACTCCGAACGGTATTACGCCGCGTTCGTCAACGACTTGCATCAGAACAACGTCGAGGCCGTGTGGCACGCCCCCGAGCCGGTCGTCGATGCCCCACGCCGTTCCTTCGTTCCTTGATCCGCTAGGCCGAGTGACCACCGGGTCGTCGGGTCACCCGGACCCATTCACATCAGATGCCGGTGCGTCGTCGTGGACCTCTTGCCCACGCAGGTGCCGTGACCTGCACTCTTGGTGGCTCCGGGGGCGAGACTTGAACTCGCAACCTACGGATTAACAGTCCGCCGCTCTGCCGATTGAGCTACCCCGGAAGGAACGCAGGGAAGTCTAGCAGCGGCCTCGCGTCCACCCGATCAGGCGATCCATGCAGGTCACGCACGCGAGGGCTCACGTCAACGATGCCTCGTTCATCATGGACAACAGCTTCGTCGTCGTGTTCCAGTTCCGGATCGTCACGCTGGCGTAGATCGGCGAGGAGACGATCTTGTTGAGCCGGCTCTGGGTGGCCTTCTCGATGAGTCTCGAGAAGTAGAGCACGCCGGTACCGGCGTGAGCCTCGTCGACACCCGGCTTCGTGGGCACGCTCTTCATCGCGACCTTGGAGGTGAGCGGCGGCTTCAGGAAGATCGCGTCGTACCGGTACGTGGCCGGTTCGGTGCCGAAGCCCTTCGGCGCGTGCTCGACGACCGCGCGCATCTGTGCGCGGTTCCGCACCACCACGGTCGCTTGGTAGCCGAACGTGGCAGCGAGCATCTCCTCGATCCGTTGAGTGAGCCCGGCCACCCGGGTCTCGGGAGAGGTGAACAGCACGTTGCCGCTCTGGATGTAGGTGGCGACCTCCGCGAAGCCACCCGCCTCGAAGCACGCCTTCAGCGCCGGCATCCTGATCAGGTTCCTGCCACCGACATTGATCCCTCGCAGCAGGGCGACGTAGCCGGGCATGGGGGGCATGCTAGCAAGCGAGCCCCGACACCCTTCGCTGTAGGCTGTCGCTCCACGACATCGCGGGAAGGAGCTCCACATGAGGCTGCGCACCCTGATCCTGATCGCGCTCGGGATCTTCATCGGCTACAAGCTCGCCGCCAAGATGCGCGAGGACGACCCGAGCGTCGTCAAGGGACCGCAGCGCCAGCAGGAGGGCTTCGGCTCCAGCCGCACGGCGCGCACGGTCTCCACGCAGGCCCAGCGGATCGCCGGTCAGGCCACCACCAAGAGCCTCGAGATCATCAAGCGGGCACGCGGATCGCTCCGCGACCGCATGGGTGAGTACGAGAGCGACGACGCCGTCTGGAACTAGTCCGTCACCGACGACTACTCGAGGTAGTCGCGGAGCTTCTGCGAGCGCGAGGGGTGCCGCAGCTTCGAGAGCGTCTTCGACTCGATCTGCCGGATGCGCTCGCGGGTGACGCCGAACTCGCGCCCCACCTCTTCGAGCGTCCGCGGATGCCCGTCGACCAACCCGAACCGCAGCTGGATGACCTTCTTCTCGCGCTCGCTGAGCGTGTGCAGCACCGATTCCAGCTGCTCCTGCAGCAGGATGAACGACGCCGCGTCCACCGGGACGACGGCGTCCGAGTCCTCGATGAAGTCGCCGAGGTGTGAGTCTTCCTCTTCGCCGATCGGCGTCTCGAGCGACACCGGCTCTTGCGACACCTTCTGGATCTCGCGGACCTTCTCCGCGCTGATCCCCATGACCTTGCCGATCTCGTCGGGCGTGGGCTCGCGGCCGAGGTCCTGCAGCAGCTGCCGCTGCACGCGGACGAGCTTGTTGATCGTCTCGACCATGTGCACGGGGATCCGGATCGTCCGCGCCTGGTCGGCGATCGCGCGCGTGATGGCCTGACGGATCCACCACGTGGCGTACGTCGAGAACTTGAACCCCTTCGAGTGGTCGAACTTCTCCACCGCGCGGATCAGACCCAGGTTGCCTTCCTGGATCAGGTCCAGGAACAGCATGCCGCGCCCGACGTAGCGCTTGGCGATCGAGACGACCAGCCGGAGGTTGGCCTCGATCAGCTTCTTCTTGGCGAGCTGGCCGTCGCGCTCGACGCGCCGGAGCCAGTCGTCCATCTCCAGCTCGGTCTTGGGGCGGTAGGACTTGGCGATCTTCTCGCGGCCGATGCCCTCGACCTTGCCGAACGCCGTCTGCTGATGGTCGCGGATCTCCCAGACCCGCTCCACGACCAGCTTCAACGCCTTGGGGTCGGCCTTGGGCTCGTCCTCGAAGTGCTGCTGGAGCGCCGTGGAGAGCTCGCCGGCCTCGATCCGCCGGGCCAGGTCCACCTCCTGCGCGGCGTTCAGGAGCGGAACCTTGCCGATCTCCTTCAGGTACATCCGGACCGGGTCGTTGGTGGGGGCCTTGAGCAGGTCCACCTCGATCCGCACGTTGGTCGCGGGATCCGAGTCCTCGCCGGGCACCTCGATGACCTCGATGGCCTCGGCGGTCAGGTGCTCCTGGATCTGCGTCAGGAACTCTTCGACCTGCTCAGGGGTGAGGTCGTCGACGGGGACCGCTTCCAGCAGGTCCTCGGACGTGACGAAGCCGCGCTCCCGCCCCTTGGCGGTGATCGATTCCTTGACTTCGTCCATGCTCATCGGCGGGTCGTTCAGCGCCGGTTCAGCCAACGGTTCTCCTCAGGACGTGAGCCACGGTCAACCGAGTGTACGAAAACGTTCGGCGGGGTGACCGTCCCGGCCAACCTGTCAACGCCCCTCAATCCACGACCGACTCGCCGTGGCCCAGGCGACGGAGTTCGCCGTCCAGGCCGACCAGTTCGAGGAACAGGTCGTCATAGGTGGTATCGGTGACCGGGTTCAACTTCTGGAGCCGCATGCGGATGGCGTCGCTCTTGCTCTTCAGCAGGAACTCCTGCAGTCGAGCCCACACGCTCCGCGCGTACTCCGCATCGCTCCCACCGTTCAGCGGCTCGACGGCGAGCGACGACACGGCGGACGCGAGCTTCGCATCCTCGCCGCCGGCGATCGCCGCGATGTCGCCGTCGGCCTCTTCGATCGCCACGAACATCCGGCGGTTCGCCGGGTTGCGGAAATGTTCCGGCTCGAGCTGCTCGACGAACGCGTGATAGGTGACGGTGTCGCGCGCGAGCAGCTTCAGCATCTCGCGCTCGACCTTGTCCTGCGCCGTCGCTCGCTTCATGGTCTTGGCGACCTCTTGCGGGTGTCCGCCCAGGCGCTGCTCCAGCGACACCATCACGGACGATTCCGACACCCCCGCAAGGTCGGCAAGCATGTGCCCGTACTGGCTGCGTCGCACCGGGTCCGACAGCCCTTCCAGGATGGGCAGCGCGTCGGCGACCGCCGCGGACTGTCCCTCCACGGTGGACAGGTCGTGGCGCGCGACCGTTCGCCGCACCATGTACTCGACGAGCGGCCGCGAGCCTGCCGCCGCCTCGCGAACGCCGTCGGCGCCGTGTTTCGCGACGAAGTCAGCGGGATCGAGTCCTTGCGGCATGATCATCACGACCGCCTGCACGGGATACGTCTCCTGGAACGCGTACGCGCGCTCGGCTGCTCGTGCGCCGGCCTCATCGGAATCGAACGCGAGGATCGCTCGTTGCGCGAACCGGCTCAGCAGACGGAAGTGCGCCTCCCCCAGCGCCGTGCCGCATGTGGCCACGGCGTTCTCGATGCCGGCCTGCACCAGCCCGATCACGTCGGTGTATCCCTCGACCACGAAGACCTCGCCGCTGCGCGCGATCGAGGTGCGCGCGCCGGCCAGGTTGAACAGCACCTCGTTCTTCTTGTAGATCGGCGTCTCGGCGGTGTTGAGGTACTTCGCCTGCTCGCTCGCGCGCGCGTCGGTCGGCAAGATCCTGGCTCCGAACCCGATGCCGCGTCCTTGCAGGTCGTGGATCGGGAACGTGATCCGTCCACGGAACCGGTCGCGGACCGAGCCCTCCTCGCCACGCGTGGCCAGCCCCGCCTCCAGCAGGATCTCCGGCGAGAACTCGCGCGTCATCCGTTTGAGCAGGAAGTCCGGATACGTGGGCGCGTATCCGATGCCGAAGCGCTCGAGGGACTCGGGCGAGATGCCGCGTCCCTTGACGTACTCGCGCGCCTCCTCCGCCTCGCGTCCGTCCGCCAGCATCGAGCCGAACAGCCGCGCGGCCTCCTCGTTCGCCTTGATGAGCGCGATCCTGCGAGCCGCGGCCCGGCGCTCCGCCGGCGAGTCGCCCTCGTACCGGAGCGCCACGCCCGCCTGCTGCGCCAGCCGCTCGACGGCTTCGGTGAACCCCAGATGCTCCAGCTCGCGGATGAACGTGATGGCGTCGCCGCCCTTGCCGCAGCCGTGGCAATGGAAGACCTGCTTGGCCGGGGAGACGCTGAACGACGGCGTCTTCTCCTGGTGGAACGGGCAGAGGCCGGTCATGTTGTCGCCGCCGGCCTTCTTCAGCGTGAGGTACTGCGAGACGAGCTTGACGATGTCGGTCCGCTCCCGGACCGCCTCGACGTCCTCCTGCTTGATCCTGCCCGCCAACGGTGCTCCCGGCTCTAGATGAGCCAGCCCTGGGGAAGGAAGAGCCGCTCGTACGTCCGCAGGGCATACCGATCCGTCATGCCGGCGATGAAGTCGGCCACGCGGGTCGGCAGGTCCCCCGGTGCCTGATGGTACTCGTGCGGCATCTCCTCGGGATGCTCCAGGAAGTAGGAGAAGAGATCCCGGATGAGCCGCACGGCCTTCTCGTGCTCGCTCCTCGCGCCCTCCCTCGTGTACACCTGCTCGAACAGGAAGTCGCGGAGCGCGTCGAGCGCCGAGAAGACGGCCGGCGACAGCCGCACCTCCGGCTGATCGGCGCTCTGATCGATCAGGTCGATGACCAGCGTGTTGATGCGCGCCCCGTGGGTGTGACCGAGGACGTCGAGCGGCTGCTGCGGCAGCTCCCCCTGGTCCAGCACGCCCGCCCGGACCGCGTCGTCCAGGTCGTGGTTGATGTAGGCGATCCGGTCCGCGAACCGCACGATCTGCGCCTCGAGCGTGGCGGGCGGCGGCATGGACCACGGATGGTTCACGATGCCGTCGCGCACCTCCCACGTCAGGTTGAGGCCCGTGCCGTCGTCCTCCAGGTAGTCCACGACCCGCAGGCTCTGCTCGCTGTGACGGAACGGCCGGCCGAGGAACGGCGTGAGCGCCTGCTCGCCCAGGTGACCGAACGGCGTGTGTCCCAGATCGTGCCCGAGCGCGATGGCCTCCGCCAGGTCCTCGTTCAGGCGGAGCGCGCGCGTGACGGTGCGGGCGATGTGCGAGACGTCGAGCGTGTGCGTGAGCCGAACGCGGTAGTGGTCGCCCTCTGGCGCCAGGAACACCTGCGTCTTGTGCTTCAGCCGGCGGAACGCCTTGGAGTGCGAGATGCGGTCGCGATCCCGCTGGAAGACCGTGCGGACCGGGTCCTGCGGCTCGTCGCGCTCCCGCCCCTTCGACTCCGCGGCCAGCGTGGCGGCATCGGAGAGCGTGTCTCGTTCGATCTGCTCGGTGCGTTCGCGCGGGCTGGACATCGGCATCATGCTAGCGCCGGGTAGGGACGATCCGGCTCGTGGGTCCGGAGGTCCCGGCAGGCCGGATCGCCCGTCCGGTCGTATACCCCTGGGACGACGAGAGGACGACCGATGCGGATGAGCAAAGCGGTGGCGGCGGGAGCGCTGGCGTTGGCGCTGCTGGGCGCAGCGTGTGCGAACGACGACGGTGGGAACGCGGGCTCGGGTGGCGCGACCGGCGGAGCGGTGACCGGCGGCACGGGGTCGAGCGGCTCGAGCGGCGGCGGAGCCTACGGGGGCGGCGGCGGCTACGGCAGCAGCGGCGGCATGACCGGAAGCACGAGCACCGGTGGCGGCAGCAGCGTCCTCACGCTGACCCAGGTCAACTACCAGTTCACGCCCGCGAAGATCACGGTGCACCAGGGTGACACCATCACGGTGTCCGACACGAACCCCAACACGCCTCACACGTTCACCGTCACCGGCACGGACATCGATGTGTCGAACGACGCCATGTCGTCGCAGGACGTGACGATCGACCTTGCGCCGGGGACCTATCCGTTCATCTGCCGGTTCCACGAGAGCCAGGGCATGACCGGCACGCTCGTCGTGAAGTGATCGCGATCCGTCAGCGTCCGAACACGCGGTAGTAGAGGTACGCGAGCGTCTCGCGTGCGTACCCGGTGAACCGCGTGTCCTCGCTCGTCGCGGCGGACGTCCATGTGGCTGACGCGTACCCCTGGATGCCAAGGTCTGAGGCCATCCGACTGATCCGCGCGTTGTGCCAGGGATCCGAGACCAAGAACGCGCTCGACATGTGGTGCCCGTGCATGTACGTCGCCGCGCCCACGAGGCTCTCGTACGTGGTCCGTCCCACGGGCTCCACGACGGTGGAGCTCTGCGGGACACCCTGCGACACGAGGTAGTTCTGGCCGGCCTGCGCCTCGGTCGTGGAGTCGCCGGGTGCCTTGCCGCCGACCACCATCACGCTGTCCGCCCGGCCCTGGCGGTAGAGGAGGACCGCATGGTCCAACCGCCCCTGGAACACGGGCGAGGGCGTGCCACCGTATTGGGCGGCGCCGAGCACGATGATGACGTCCGCGCGGTCGATGCGGCTGGCGTCGTCGTCGTGCGCGGCCCGCCACACGGTCATCGCGCTCGCCCCGACCACGACGAACGCGATCAGGAGGAGGAGCGCGACGCCGGACAGGATGGGATGCCGACGGATCCGGGTCACCCTTCCAGGCTAGCAACCTCCTGACGTTGAACCGTTCAGTCCAGGCACATCGTGCGCACCCGGCCGACGAAGACGGTTGGTCGATCCACCTGCTCGACGACCGCGTCCAGCTGCTCCCTGGTCGGGGCGACGACGCCCAGGACGTACGTCGTCCCGGGGTCGTCGACCGACAGCCCGTCGAAGCAGTTGACGGGCGACACGACGATGGCTCCTCCCACGATCGCCTTCAGCGTGGTCGTGTCAGCATCGAGCTCCTGCACGTCCGTCGCGGTGCGGAAGACCGCCAGCCATTCCGTCACGACCCCGTCGTCGGGCGTCTGACTCCCGCCCGAGCCCGAGGCCTCGCCGAAGTCCAGCGAGCGCGGGGCGGGCTCGCGCGAACAGCCGAACAGTCCCAACAGGATGCACAGCAGCGCGACGACGGGCATCGGACGGATCGAGCTCACGCGGAGACCACCCAGCTCCAATCCTGATACTCGGGCAGGCGTGACCGGAAGTCCTCCAGCGCAGCGAGCGTGTCGGCGTCGCCCGGCAGGAGCATCACGACGGCCCAGACGCCCGGACGGACGATGTTCGGAGCGGTGAGGCTGTCGACGACCTCCAGCATCGCCGATCCCCCGAACGCCTGCTGGATCGTGACAACCGCCGCGTCGGCCGCATCCACACTGGAGAAATCCCCGACGAGGATGCCGGCGACATGACCGTCCACCGGATCCGGAGCCACGGTCGGCGAGGACTCGGGCGACGGCGAGGCCGTGAGCGTCGGTGCGGGGGTCGTCGTCGGCGACGGCAGATCGAGACGTGGCGCCGAGCCGCGGTCGGGGTCGGGAACGGCGCGCGGATCGACCTGCACGGCCCCACACCCCAGGTCAACGAGCCGATCGGACGATTCGATGAAGAGATGCCATCCGCCGCCAGTGGGGTCGTCGATGTTCCAGACGCGTCTCCCGTCGAGGACCCCGGCCAGGTACATCTCTCGCGGGAGCCCGCGGACCTTCGCGACGCCGCCGTCGGGCGTCACGTGCCAGAGCTCGAACGCGGGCAGCCTGAGCGCCGAGGACACGCCGCGGACCATCACGAACTCGATCGAACCGTCGTCGCGTACCAGCGGGGTCCGGACGGCGAGCATCCGATCACCCGAGGCCCGGAACGCCGTGACGCGGCTCCAGCGGCGCGTCCGCAGATCGAAGCGCCACAGGTTGTCGAGCCCTTCGTCCTCGGTCCTGTCGAACCCCGGCTCGATCTCGCCGACCACGGCCACCACGGTGTCCGAGGAGGTGAACACGGGCGAGAACACCGCGACGGCGCCGGCGGGCGCGGCGATCGAGGTGGTCGAACCGTCGACCGGGGACCAGATCCGCAGGCTCGAGCCAAGCGACCAGGCCAGCTTCCCGTCGGGGGACCACGCCGGGTGGCTGGCCTCGCCCGGCTGGTCCAGTCGGATGACCCGGTCGGGCGTCCGGATGACGACGGCGTCCGGACCGGCTTCGTCGAGCACGTACGCCGTGCCGGAACCGGGCTTGGTCGCCACGTGGCGAACGACGCCGGCGTTCGCCTCGACCGCGATCGCCCGCCTGGCTCCGGTGCCATCGAGCACGACGAGCGTTCGACCCCCTGCGACGGCCGCCAGGCCGGAGCCGCGCGCAGCGGCCGTGTCCGAGCCGAGCGCCGGAACGCGCTCGGGTGCGCATGCGGCCGCGCTCGGCGCCTGACCGAACGCCGTGCCCGAGACGACGCCGATGATGCTCGCGGTCAGCGCGACGGCGAGCGAGATCGTTCGTTGACGCATCCTGCCTCCGTTCAATAGCCGGTGACGTACTGGAAGTGCATGGGGTCAGGTGTCGTGCTGAAGTTCAGTCCCCAGTAGAAGTTGTGGCCGGGGTAGGCGCCCTTCCAGAGGTTGGGCAGGTACTTCTTGTAGTTCCTGCCGTCGGCGCCCACGCCGTTCCACGTGGTGGCGCCCCGCGGGTTCCGCTGCCAGTTGGTATCGATCGCGGCGCCGAACGCGTGCACCGACCAGCTGGTCGTCCCCTCGATGTAGCGGCAGTTGTAGGCACCGACGCCGGGGTAGAGCGCCTGCTCCTTGAGGTCGGCGGCGATGTGGTTGCGGACGTTCCAGCTCACGTCGCGGTCGATGTACGGGTGATACGTGATGTAGCCGTCCACACCGGGCGTGGACTGCGACGGCCACGACGAGCGCGCCGCACCCGCCGCGTTGTTGCACGGCTGTCCGAACACGGCGACGAGCCGGTTGTAGCCGTGCGGACGCGTGGGGATGCCCGCGGCCGAATGATCGTGCGTCCAGCCGAGCGGGGGCATCGCGCGGACCGCGAACGGCGCCACGAAGAGCGCGGACAAGGAGCCGCACATCACCCCCAGCACGACGAACCACCAGATCCGGCTGAGGAGCGGAGACGAACGCTCCCTCATCGCCACCTCCTGTGTTCCAGGGGGGAGGTGGGAGGACCTCGGACGCTATCGCGAAGAACGATCCCGGCGCATCACCGAGCGAGCGGGTGTTCGGCGCGCGACGGCGGATTCCGGGTGACCCGTGTCACCTGCCGTCCCGGGAGGCTACTTCGAGGCGGACTCGGACTCGCCGACGGCGGCTTGGCCGGCAGCGAGCCGCGCGGTCTCCACCCGGAACGGGGAGCAGCTCACGTAGTCCAGCCCGATCCGGTGGCAGAACACGACCGACGCCGGGTCGCCGCCGTGCTCGCCGCAGATGCCGAGGTGCAGCGACGGGTTCGCCGCCTTGCCTTCCTCGGCGGCGATCGACATCAGGCGGCCCACGCCGGGGATGTCCACCGTGACGAACGGGTTCGCCGGCACGAGCTTGCGCTCCTCGTACATCCCCACGAACTTGCCGATGTCGTCGCGGCTGAACCCGAACGCCGTCTGCGTCAGGTCGTTCGTGCCGAACGAGAAGAACTCCGCCGTCTGCGCGATCTCGGCGGCCGTGACCGCGGCCCGCGGGAGCTCGACCATGGTCCCCCACTCGAGATGCTCGATCTCGATCCCTTCGCGTTGCAGGACGTCGGCCGCCACCGGTTGGAGCTCGTCGAGCATCTGGCTCAGCTCGGGCGCCGTCGCGACGAGCGGGATCATGATCTCGACGCGGGGGTCGAGGCCTTCCTTCTTCACCCTGGCGGCGGCCTCGCAGATCGCGCGGACCTGCATCGCGTACAGGCCGGGTTTGACGATGCCCAGCCGCACACCGCGCAGGCCGAGCATCGGGTTCGCCTCGTGGAGCTCGTTCACCTTCTGCAGGACGCGCTTCTGCTCCGACACGTCCTCGCCGCGCTCCTCGCCGAGCGCGACCTCCACGGCCAGACCGACCTGGTCCGGCAGGAACTCGTGCAGCGGCGGGTCCAGGAGCCGCACCGTCACCGGAAGACCGCTCATGGCGCGGAAGATGCCGACGAAGTCCTCCCGCTGGAGCGGGAGCAGGACGTCGTACGCGGCCTGCTCCTCGGACTCGGTCTCCGCGAAGATCATCTGCTGCACGGCCTCGACGCGCTCCGAGCCCAGGAACATGTGCTCGGTGCGGCACAGACCGATGCCCTCGGCGCCGCGCTCGCGCGCGTTCGTCGCCTGATCGGGCGTGTCGGCGTTCGCGCGCACGCGCATGCGCCGAACCGTGTCCGCCCGAGCCATCAACGCCTCGAACGCCTTCCAGATCTTCCGCTCGCGCGCTGCGGCGTCGCCCTGCCGCGCCTCCTCGAGCTCCGATTCCTTGACGGGGGGCTCGCCCACGAAGACCTTCCCGGTGAAGCCGTCGATCGTGATGACCTCGCCCTCGGCGACGCGGGTGCCGTCGGCCGAGAACACCTTCGCGGCGAAGTCGAGCTTGATCGCGTCGGCGCCACACACCGCGGGGATGCCCTCTCCACGAGCGACCACCGCCGCGTGCGAGTTCGTGCCGCCGGCGCTCGTCAGGATGCCCTGCGATGCGATCATGCCGTGGTAGTCGTCGGGCGTGGTCTCACGACGGACCAAGATCACGGCCTCACCGCGACCGGCCCACTCCTGCGCGTCGTCGGCGCTGAACACGACCTTTCCGGATGCGGCGCCCGGCGACGCGTTGAGGCCCCTCGCGATCGGCTCGATCCCCTGCTCGGCAGAGGCCTCCTCGTCGACGCGCCGCTTGAACAGCTCCTCCAGGCGGTTCGCGTCGACGCGCATCAGCGCTTCGTCGGCGGAGATCAGCGACTCGTTCAGCATGTCGAAGGCCATCACCCACTCGGCGAACGCGGTCCGCTTGCCGACGCGCGTCTGCAGCAGCCAGAACTTCCGCTTCTCGATCGTGAACTCGATGTCGCACATGTCGCGGAAGTGGCCCTCGAGCGTGTCCATCGACGTGCGGAGCTCGGTGTACGCCGCCGGATCCAACTGCTCGAGCTCGGCGATACGCAGCGTGTTGCGGATGCCGGCGACCACGTCCTCGCCCTGCGCGTTCGAGAGGTAGTCGCCGTACGGCACCTTCTCGCCGGTCGCGGGGTCACGCGTGAACGCGACGCCGGTCCCCGAGTCGTCGCCCCGGTTGCCGAACACCATCGCCTGGATGTTCACCGCGGTGCCCAGGTCATCCGAGATCTTGTTCTGCCGGCGGTAGTCGACCGCGCGCCTGCCGTTCCACGACGAGAAGACCGCGTCGATGGCCAGGCGCAGCTGGTCCTTGGGATCCTGCGGGAACGCCTCCCCGGTGTGCTCCTGATAGATCGCGCGGAACCGGTCGATCAGCGCCGAGAGGTCGTCGACGTCGAGGTCCGTATCCTGCGTTCCCGGACCCTTCCGCTCCTTCGCCTCGTCCAGCGCGTGCTCGAACGCGTCGGACGGCACGTCCATCACGATCTTGCCGAACATCTGGATGAAGCGGCGGTAGGCGTCGTTGGCGAACCGCATGTCGCCGCCGGTCTGCTTCGCCAAGCCCTTCACGGACTCGTCGTTGAGGCCCAGGTTGAGGACGGTGTCCATCATCCCGGGCATCGAGAACTTGGCACCCGAACGCACGGAGACCAGCAGTGGGTCGTCGGGATCACCGAGGTTGCGGCCCATGGTCTCCTGGAGGTGACCCAGATGCTCCCCCGCCTCACCCAACATCTCGGGCGGCGCGGCTCCGCCGTTCGCCAGGAAGGTCAGGCACGCCTCGGTGGTGATCGTGAACCCCGGCGGGACCGGCAGTCCCATGTTCGTCATCTCGGCGAGGTTGGCTCCCTTCCCGCCGAGCAGGTCCTTCATGTCCTTGTTGCCTTCGGAGAAGTCGTAGACGTACTTGGTCACCCCATGCCTCCGGACAGGTCGCTCCGCTTCGGAGCCGCCAGTCTACGGAAACCGCGTGGGGCTACGTCGCGTCGCCGA
Source organism: uncultured Actinomycetes bacterium (assembly GCA_963835415.1). Classification (GTDB taxonomy): domain Bacteria; phylum Actinomycetota; class UBA4738; order UBA4738; family HRBIN12; genus JBBQVZ01. The sequence continues at coordinate 24,135 of CAWIFZ010000001.1, forward strand.
GGGCCGATCGGAGGGCGGTCGAGCGTGGCCGCGTCGCTCGCGAAGCCGACATCGACGCCTGATCCCGTCAGCGAGATGAACGTTGTCGTCGCTCGTCCACGCCTGCATCGCATCGGAGAACTCCTGCGCGTCCTCGGCCGAGTCCCACACGGTGCGGAGCACGACCGCGGTGTGCGCACCGTCGGTCCACGCCCGATAGAGCCCTCCGTCCCAACCGGTCGCCGCCTGTTCGGCGTCGCCGGCGTCCAGCCGAAGCGCCAGCATGATCTGCAGCCAGGCCTCGCCGACCGTCATCACGTCGAGGTCCTGCCAACCGGAACCGAGCGCGGGACCGAGATCCGGCACGTCCACCGGTTGCGGAACGTCGTTCGGCCACCGTTCCGGATGCAGGATCTGCTCCGTCGAGGCGGGGAACGTGGTCAACGCCCGGTCCACCTCCGTCGTGCCTCCCACCCCGTCGAGATGCTGGATGAACGCCATCCCTGCCGTGTACGGCCACAGCTGGAGCGCGGTGATGAACGGCGGCACCGCGTCGAGCGAACCGTCGTCCCCGCCCCCACCGACCGGCGCATCCGATGGGAAGCGCATCAGCACCTGCGTGGCGAAGTACTGCGCGCTCCCCTCGATCGCGCCCAGCCCGGCCATGAACGCTTCGTCGTCGCAGCGCGCACCGACGGAGTCGAGCCGCTTCAGCCCGAAGTGCTGGTCGTCGAGCGCGTGTGTCAGCTCATGCGCCAGGATGAACCGTTCGGTCTGATCGAGGTCGGTGTCGCCGATGTAGACGAGCTGCCCGTTGGCCGGGTTGTAGTAGCCCACGACCTGACCGGTCTGGAACGCGAGGAGCGCGTCCCGGATGCTCGCGCCGGCGGGGATCACGCCGATCGTGGCCCATGCTTCGGACCGGCGCGCGTAGAAGTCGACCGGGTAGGTCTTGTCGAAGTTCTTCGTGAGTCGCCGGTCGATCTGTTCCTGCGTGAGCGGCGTGACGGCGACGTGCGACGTGTACTTGAGCCCGCGGACCGTCTCGACCTGCTCCTCGACGGTCTCGATCGCCGGCGGCGTCGGACCTTCGGGGGTCACGCCCGAGCCGCTCCCGCTCTTCGGCGCCTCGCAGAGCGTCTCCATGGCGGCCGCGGCCGAACCGGGACCCGTGGGCACCGGTGACGGCGAGGGTTCGGGCGTCGGCGGCGGCGTGCCGAGCGTGAACGTACAGGCGGCCATCGCGAGCGCGAAGCCCGCGAACCACGCGGCGATCCCCCGCCGGCGGGTCACCGTCGCCGCGGAACGAACAGCCCGACCAGAGCCACGACGATCGCGCCCGCCGACAATGCGGTCGACACCCACAGGAGCCGGGTCGACTCGAGCAGGCCCTTCGCCGACGCGACCAGCGCGACGCCGGCGGCAACCATCAGCACGAACGCGATCACGTAGAGCGCGAACGAGCCCCGCGGCGAACGCGTGCCGGCGTGGCTCACAGACGCTCCTGCAGGTACCCCACCAGGTCGTCGATCGGCAGCCGCTCCTGCGCCATGGTGTCGCGCTCGCGGACCGTGACCTGCCGGTCCTCCAGCGAATCGAAGTCGACCGTCACGCAGAACGGCGTGCCGACCTCGTCCTGCCGGCGATACCGGCGGCCGATCGCGCCCGCGTCGTCGTACTGGCACATCCACTCGCCCTTGACCAGGTCGAACACGCGTCGCGCCTCGGGCACGAGCGTCTCGTTGCGCGAGAGCGGCAGCACGGCGACCTTCGTCGGAGCCAGGTCGCGATGGAGCTTCAGCACCGTCCGCTTCTCGGTGTCGCCCTTCGCGGTCGGCGCCTCGTCCACGGTGTAGGCATCCAGCAGGAACGTCAACATCGCGCGATCCACGCCCACCGCCGGCTCCACCACGTACGGCAGGTAGCGCTGGTCCTTCTCCTGGTCGAAGTACGTCAGGTCCTGACCGCTCGCCTCCTGGTGCGCCTTCAGGTCGAAATCGGTCCGGTTCGCGATGCCCTCCAACTCCGACCAACCGAACGGGAACTCGTACTCGATGTCGGTCGCGGACTTCGCGTAGTGCGCGAGCTCGTCCGGATCGTGCGGGCGCAGGCGCAGCTTGTCCTTCGACACGCCGAGGTCCAGGTACCACTGCAGCCGCGCGTTCACCCAGTAGTCGAACCACTCGTCGTCGGTGCCGGGCTCCACGAAGTACTCCATCTCCATCTGCTCGAACTCGCGCGTACGGAAGATGAAGTTGCTCGGCGTGATCTCGTTGCGGAACGACTTGCCGACCTGCGCGATCCCGAACGGCAGCTTCTTGCGCGACACCATCTGGACCAGCGGGAAGTCGACGAACATGCCTTGCGCGGTCTCGGGGCGCAGATACGTCACGCCGGAGTCGTCGTCCACCGGACCCATCTGCGTCTTGAACATCAGGTTGAAGTGCCTCGACTCGCCGAACACCGTGCCGCCGCAGTTCGGACAGACGGGCGGCTCCGGCAGGTGATCCTCGCGGAACCGGCGATGGCAGCTCTCGCACTCGACGAGCGGATCGGAGAAGCCGGCGACGTGACCGGACGCCTCCCACACCTTGGGCGACATGATGATCGCCGCCTCCAGACCCACGATCTCGTCGCGCAGCTGCACCATGGAGCGCCACCAGGCGTTGCGGATGTTGCGTCGGATCTCGACCCCGAGCGGACCGTAGTCCCAGGACGAGCGGAGCCCGCCGTAGATCTCGGACGATTGGAACGCGATCCCCCGGCGCTTCGCGAGGGAGGTGACGGCCTCCATGAGGTCGGTCATGTCGATGCTCCTTTCTCCCGGTCGCTGGATGCGGCCGCTGGCGTGACCTCCATGCTACCGGCGCACAGCCGCCCGGAGGCCTCACGGAACCGCAGGTCACACAACCTCCACGCGTCAAGACGGGGCACGGCCCCGCTCCGATACCTCGTGGGAAGGGAGTCGGGCCATGCGAACCTGTCCCAGCTGCGGCGCCCACGTCGCGGACGACCTCGAGTGGTGCAACCAGTGCTATGCGGCGCTGCCGGCCGTCGAGGCACCGGCGATCCCCGCCGACGCGCCCGCCGAGGGCGAGCGCCCGCTCTGGACGCGCGCGCACATCGGGAACCCCCCGGTGAAGATCCAGCCGGAGTTCTCACGCTGGCGCGGCGGGGCCACCAGCTTCGGACCGATCGGACGGGCGTTCCTCACGCTCGGCGTGATCGTGCTGCTGGTCGTCGGATACCCGATCCTGCGAGGGCTGATCTTCACCGTCATCGGGATGGACGTCCCCGGCAACGGCTTGATCGTCCTGTACGCGGCCGCCGCCATCCCGGGCGCCGCGTACCTGCTGGCCCGCGTCTGGAAGCGCGAGCGGATCAGCTGACGTTCGTCGCGTGGATCGCAGCCATCTAGTCCGTTACGGACTAGTCGTCGTCGACGTTGCCGAACCGGCGGGATCGCTTCTGGAAGTCGCGGATCGCCTCGTAGAGATGCTCGCGGTCGAAGTCGGGCCAGAACACCGGCGTGAACCAGAGCTCGGCGTAGGCCGCCTCCCACAGCAGGAAGTTCGAGATGCGCTGTTCCCCGCTCGTGCGGATCAACAGGTCCGGGTCGGGCATGTCCGGGTAGTACAGCCGTTCGAGGATGGAGTCGACCGAGATCTTCTCGGTGCGGAGCGTGCCGGCGTCGTGGTCGCGCACGATCTGCTTCACCGCGTCGACGATCTCGACGCGCCCGCCGTAGTTGAACGCGATCGTCAGCGTCATGCCGGTGTTGTCACGCGTCATCTCCTCGGCGGCCTCGATCTCGCGGAGCACCGATCGCGGGACGCGCCAGTCGCGCCGCCCGGTGAACCGGATGCGGACGTTCAGCTCGTGGAAGCGGTCGCGGCGGCGGCGCAGCAGCTTCCGGTTGAAGTTCATCAGGTAGAGGACCTCACCCGCGGGCCGGCGCCAGTTCTCGGTGGAGAACGCGTAGACCGTGAGCCACTTCAGCCCGACCTCGACGCCGCCCTCGACGGTGTCGGCGAGCGCTTCCTCCCCCGCCGCGTGCCCGTCGGTCCGCTGCAAGCCGCGTTGCGTGGCCCAGCGGCCGTTGCCGTCCATCACGATCGCGACGTGCGCGGGAACGTTGTCGGGATCGATGTCGGGCAGGAAGCTGCTCACGGGGCAGACCTCGCGAGCATGGGGAGCGACCGCATCCGCCGCTCCAGGTGGTACTCCGCGAACCCGTAGAGCAGCCCGCGCGATTCCTTGCGGATCCGGACGTCGGTCTCGACCACGTCGCCGGCATCGTTCAGGTTCACGGCCGCCAGCTGCTGCAGACGAGCGAGCGCCGCGCGTGAGACCGGCGCCACACCTCCCTCCGCGCAGGTGGGACAGACGGCGCCGCCCATGCCGGGCGAGAACAGCTGCGGGTCCGCCGCGCCGCAGACCGCGCACGCCGTGAGCGACGGATGGAACCCGGACAGCGACAGCAGCTTCAGCATGAACGACTCGGCCACCGCGCCGGGATCCGATGGCTTCGTGTCGAGCGCCCGCACCCCGGCCAGCAGGAGCAGCGCCAGCCGGACGTTCCGCTCGTGCTCCTCCGCGACCTTGTCGACGGCCTCGAGCATGGTCTCGCCGGCGGCGAACAACCCGAGGTCCTCGCGGATCGCCATGTGCGGCGCGATGATCTCGGCCTGCGTGATCGTGTCCAGCTGGCCACGGCCGTGATACAGCATCAGCGACACGTGGGTGAACGGCTCCAGGCGCGCCCCGAAACGACTGGTCGTCTTGCGGATGCCTTTCGCGACCGCTCGTACCTTGCCGGAGCCCTGGGTCATGACGGTGACGATCTTGTCGGCCTCGCCGAGCTTGATCGAGCGCAGGACGACGCCCTGCTCCTTGTACGGGGGCATAGGCGAATCGTACTGTCCCGGCCTTCCCCGAACCCCGATTCGGCTTGTGACGATTCCGTGGCGGTCACGAGGTGACACGAAGCACGGACGACCCGTGACCGGGGCCACCGACCCCTTGCCGCCCGACCCGTAGCGTGAGCGTCGTTATCCGAGGGAGGAAGGAGAGCGCGATGTCAGTCCAATCACTGCAGGTGCAGAGCCCAGGGGTCGACCCACCGCAACGGTCGACGCGTCGTGGCGGCAGCCTCCGTCGCGGCCGCGCTGTTCGTCGGAACGATGATCGGCCGTTCGACCGCCCCGACCGCGTCTGCGCCGATCGTCCGCCCGGTCACGGAGCTGACGCTCGGTGAGTCGTCGTCCGGGGACATCGGCCGCGCCGAGATGTTCAAGGCGATGAATGGCCTGGGAGTCCTGGCCGGCGATCCGACCGGCTCTTCGACGGCGATGCCGGGAGGAGAGGCACGCCTGGCCCACCAGCGGATCTAGGTCACGAACGAAAGGTGGAGGCCGTCGGGGCCACGAGCCCCGGCGGCCCGATCGTTGTCCTGGGTCAGGCGCCCATCGGGTGCCAGACGGTCTTGAACTCCATCAGCGCGGTGATCTCGTACGGGCTCTGTGCGGCGGCGCTGAACGGGTCGGCGTCCGGCCCGCGATGCACCCGCTTCACGTTCTCGGCCGCCAGCTCGTCGACCTGGGCCATGAGGTCGGCGGGCACGCCGGTGACGTCGATCGCGTTCACGTCCATGTGGCCGGCGAGCCACGGCACGAGCTCGGTCACGCTGCCGGTCAGCAGGTTGACCACGCCACCCGGAACGTCGGACGTCGCCAGGACCTCCGCCAGGGAGACGGCCGGCATCGGGGCGGCCTCGCTCGCGATCGCGACGACCGTGTTGCCCGAGACGATCGCGGGCGCCAGGCGCGACACCAAGCCCAGCAGCGACTGGTCCTGCGGCGCCACCACGCCGACCACGCCCGTGGGCTCGGGGATCGTGAAGTTGAAGTACGGGCCGGCGACGGGGTTCGTGGCTCCGAGCGCCTGGTGCACCTTGTCGCACCAGCCGGCGTACCAGACCCACCGGTCGATCGCGGCGTCCACCCCGCGGTCGGGATCGCTCGCGCCGGCGTCGGCCAGCTCGGCGCGGAACTGCTCGCGGCGGCCCTCCATCAGCTCGGCCACCCGGTAGAGGATCTGGCCACGGTTGTACGCGGTCATCCCGGCCCAGCCCGGCTGCGCGGCGCGGGCCGCGACCACGGCGTCGCGGAGATCCTTGCGCGAGGCCTGCGACGCGTAGCCCAGCGGACGTCCGTCGTGCGCCAGGACCTCGTACGACCGGCCGGACTCGCTCCGGGGGAACTTCCCGCCGATGAAGAGCTTCGCGGTGCGCTTGACGGGGAGGCGGTCGGTCGGGCTCATGCGTCGATCGGCTCCAGTTCCAGGTACGGCTCGAGGCCGTGCAGGCCACCTTCGCGTCCGAACCCGCTCTCCTTGTACCCGCCGAACGGCGACGATGGGTCGAAGCGGTTGAACGTGTTCGCCCAGACGACGCCCGCGCGCAGACGCTGCGCCATCCACAGGATGCGCGAACCCTTCTCGGTCCAGACACCCGCGCTCAACCCGAACGGTGTGTTGTTCGCCTTCTCCACCGCCTCCTCCGGCGTGCGGAACGTGAGGATCGAGAGCACCGGACCGAAGATCTCCTCGCGCGCGATGCGGTGCGATTGCGAGACGCCGGTGAACAACGTGGGCCGGAACCAGAACCCGCGCTCCGGGAGCACGCACTCCGGCTGATAGATCTCCGCGCCCTCGGCCACGCCCGACGCCACCAGCTCCTCGATCTTCTCGAGCTGCGCGCGCGAGTTGATCGCGCCCACGTCGGTGTTCTTGTCGAGCGGGTCGCCCACCCGGAGCGTCGACAGCCGGGCCTTGAGCTTGTCGATCAACGCGTCGAACACCGGCTCCTGCACCAGCAGCCGCGACCCGGCGCAACACACGTGGCCCTGGTTGAAGAAGATGCCGTTCACCACGCCCTCGACGGCCTGATCGAGCGGCGCGTCCTCGAACACGATGTTCGCGGCCTTGCCGCCCAGCTCCAGGGTGAGCCGCTTGCCGCTGCCCGCGATCGAGCGCTGGATCCGCTTGCCGACCTCGGTCGAGCCGGTGAACGCGATCTTGTCGACGGGCGCTCCCACCAACGCCGAGCCCGTCTCGCCGGCGCCGGTCACGACGTTGACCACGCCCGGCGGCAGCTCGGCCTCCTGGATCACCTGCGCGAGCAGCAGCGCGGTCAGCGGCGTGGTCTCGGCGGGCTTCAGCACGAGCGTGTTCCCGGTCGCCAGCGCCGGCGCGAGCTTCCACGCGGCCATCAGCATCGGGAAGTTCCACGGGATGATCTGGCCCGCCACCCCGATCGGACGGACGCGCCGGCCGGGGAACGCGTACTCCAGCTTGTCCGCCCAGCCCGCGTAGTAGAAGAAGTGTGCGGCCGCCAGCGGGATGTCGATGTCGCGCGACTCCTTGATCGGCTTCCCGCCGTTCATCGACTCCAGCACCGCGAACTCGCGTGCTCGTTCCTGGAGCTGGCGCGCGATCCGGTAGAGGTACTTGGCCCGCTCGGATCCCGGGAGCGCGCGCCAGCCGTCCGACGCGTCGCGGGCCGCCTCGACGGCGAGCGCCACGTCCTCCGCTCCGGCCTCGGCGATCTGGGCGAGCGGCTCCTCCGTCGCCGGGTTGATCGTCACGAACCGTTTCCCCGACTTCGGCTCGACGAACTCCCCGTTGACGAACAGGCCGTAGGAATCCTCGAGCGTGACCAGGGCGGTCGACTCGGGGGCGGGCGCGTACTCCCACGGGACGGACGGCTGGATCGCGTCGCTCATGGCTCCTCTAGTCCACCGTGAAGTAGTCGCGGCCCTGGTACCGGCCGGTGCGTTCCTTGTCGATCTGCATCAACACGTCGTTCAACAACGTCGACGCGCCGATGCGGAACCTGTCGGGCGTCATCCAGTTCGCGCCGAGCGTCTCGAACAGGATCGTCAGGTACTGGATCGACTGCTTGGACACGCGGACGCCTCCGGCGACCTTGATGCCCACCTCGACACCGGTCTGCCGGTGGAAGTCGCGCGCGGCCTCCATCATGCAGAGCGCCGACGGCAGCGTGGCGCCGGTCCCGATCTTGCCCGTCGACGTCTTGATGAAGTCGGCACCGGCCGCCATCGCCAGCATCGAGGCCTGCCGCACGCGGTCGTAGCTGCCGAGCTCGCCCGTCTCCAGGATCACCTTGAGGTGGGCGGCGCCGGCGGCCTCGCGCGCGGCCACGAGCTCGTCGTATGCCTGCGCGTACCGGCCGCCCAGGAACAGCGAGCGGTTCAAGACGATGTCGACCTCGTCGGCACCCAGCTCCACCACCTCGGCGATCTCGCGCAGGCGGGAGTCGAGTGGACCGAGCCCTGCCGGGAACGCGCCGGCCACGCTCGCCACGTGCACGCCGGTCCCCTTCAGCTGTTCCGCCGCGACCGGCACGAGCTGCGGATACAGGCAGACGGCCGCGACCGACGGGATCGACGGGTCGACCGGATCCGGACGGATCGCCTTCGAGCAGAGCGCCACGATCTTGCCCACGGTGTCGGTGCCCTCGAGCGTCGTCAGGTCCATGCAACGGATGGCCAGATCCAGGGCCCAGAGCTTCGAGGACTTCTTGATCGATCGCTTCGCCAGGGATGCGGCGCGCTCCTCCAGCCCGACCGCATCGACGGCCACCGTCCGCGCGATGAGCCGCTGCGCCTCGGCACCGCCCGACAACACGGGCCGGCGGTCGCTGGGCTGGATCTGGGCTGCCTGGGACATCGGGTCCATCGTAGCCGACCCTCCAACGAGGGCACTCGGCGACCCCGCTATGCTCATCGCGACCGACCAGACCCACGCCGGACGGAACGGAGGCGGACCATGCGCAAGACCCTCGTCGTGTTGATCTCCCTGACCGCGCTCGCGGGCGCCGCGTGCAGCAGCGGTGGAGACGACACCGGCGGTTCGACGGGCGACGGCGCCACCGGAGCCACGTCCGCAGCCGGATGCACGGCCGACAACGCCGTCGATCTGACGGGCGACGATCCGTTCGTGGTGACGATCCAGGACCTGGCGTTCTCTCCGGATTGCTTCGCCGCGGCGTCGGCGTCCTCGATCACGATCGAGAACAAGGACTCGGTGACACACACGTTCACGATCGACGGGACGCAGGTCGACGTGTCGATCGACGGCGGTCAGACGTTCAACGGCGAGTCCGCCGGCCTCGACCCCGGCACGTACCCGTTCCACTGCAAGATCCACTCGTCCATGACGGGGACCGTGATCGTCTCGTAGCCGAGGGCTACAGGCCGAGCCGGTCGAGCGCGCGCGGATCGCGCTGCCATTCCTTCAGGACCTTCACGCGGAGGTCCAGGAACACGCGCGTGCCCACGAGCGGCTCCATCTGCATGCGCGCGGCGGTCCCGATCGCCTTCAGCGTCTCGCCGCCGTGGCCGATCAGGATGCCCTTCTGCGAGTCGCGCTCCACGACCAGCGACGCGTGGATCTTCGTGAGGTCGCCCTCGCGTTCCACCTCGTCGACGACCACGGCGATCGAATGCGGCACCTCTTGGCGGGTGACCCGTAGCGCCTGTTCCCGGACGAGCTCGGCCAGCGTGATCTCCAAGGGCTCGTCGGTGTCCTCGTCCGAGGGGAACAGCGGCGGTCCCTCGGGCATGCGGGTCACCAGCAGGTCCCGCAACACGTCGACGCCGTCGTTGTCGCGCGCCGACACCGGCACGATCTCGTCGAACTCCCCCAGCTCCTGCGCGGCCGCGAGCTGCGGCACCAGGTTGTGGTGGTGCAGGCCGTCGATCTTGTTCGCGACGCACACCTTCATGCCGCTCGCCGACGCGACCTGCTGCGCGTAGACGTAGGCGTCCCCGCGACCTACCCCTGCCGCGACGTCGACGACCATCACGACGGCGTCCACGCCCTCGACCGCGTCGCGCACCAGGTTGTTGAGCCGTGTGCCCAGGAGGGTGCTGGGCTTGTGGAACCCCGGCGTATCGGTGAACACCACCTGTGCCTCATCGGTGTTCAGGATCGCGCGGATGTGGCGGCGCGTGGTCTGCGGCTTGTCCGATACGATCGCGATCTTCCGGCCGACCAGCGCGTTCACGAGCGTGGACTTGCCGACGTTCGGCCGCCCGACGACCGCGACGATCCCCGAGCGGAACGCGCTCGGCTTCGGCTCGGTCACGGCGTCAGCCGGAACGCGTCGGGGAGCAGCTCGCCGACCGTCCATCGCGCGCGCTCCCCCTCGACGTGCTCGGACACCACCGGCACGTCGTCCGCGGCGAACTCCGCCAGCACCTGGCGGCATCCCCCGCACGGCGACGCCGGGCCGTCGCCTCCGGCCACGACCGCCACGGCCTCGATCCGGCGCTCGCCTCCCACGATCATGGCGGCCACGGCGTTGCGTTCCGCGCAGACCGAGAGCGGATAGCTCGCGTTCTCGATGTTGACGCCCACGAACGTACGGCCCCCGGCGAGGATGGCCGCGCCGACCGCGAACCCGCTGTACGGCGCGTAGAACCGCTCGCGCGCTTCGCTCGCCGCCGCGACCAGACCATCGACGATGTCGTCGCCGATCGGGCTCATCCCTGGATCACCTCGTCCCGCTGGCCGTCCGGATCAGGCTGCATCGCGATCAGCACCTTCGAGATCCGCCGGCCCTGGACCTCCTCGGCGGTGAACGTCAGACCTTCGAACGTCACCTCGTCGCCGCTCTTGGGGATGCGTCCGAACAGCTCGAGCATCAGACCCGCGACGGTATCCCACTCCTCGTCGGGCAGCTCGACGTCGAGGAGCTCGTTCACGTCATCGATCGAGGCCTTGCCCGACACGCGGTAGAGGCCGTCGCCGACGGGGACGAGCTCCGGCTCCTCCCGGTCGTACTCGTCGGCGATCTCACCGACCAGCTCCTCCAGCAGGTCCTCCAGCGTGACGAGCCCCGAGACCGATCCGTATTCGTCGGTCACGAGCGCGATGTGGAACTTGTCGCGCTGCATCTCGCGCAGGAGCTCGGCCACCTTCTTCGTCTCGGGGATGTAGTGCGGCTCTCGCACGATCTCCCGCAGCGGCGCGTCGTGCTTGCCCTGGTGCAGCGCCTTCAGCACGTCCTTCGCGTAGATCATGCCCACGACGTCGTCCAGGTCCTCCTGGTACACGGGAACGCGGGAGTAGCCGTGCTCCAGCACCAGCGCCTGGACGTCGCGGAGCGTCTTGTCGTCTTCCATCGCGACGATGTCGGGGCGCGGCACCATCACCTCGCGCACGATCGTGTCGCCGAACTCGAAGATCGAGTGGATCAGCTCCTTCTCCTCGTCCTCGATCTCGCCTTCCTCGGACGCGACCTCGGCGGAGGCACGGAGTTCCTGCTCGGTGATGTACGGGCCCTGCTTCAAGCCCTTGCCCGGCATGATCACGTTCGCCAACCGCAGCAGGCCCTTCGCGAGCGGGCCCACCAGCCGGGTGAGGAACACCAGGATCGGCGCGGTCATCAGGCCGACGCGATCCGTCTGCTGGATCGCGAACGTCTTCGGCGTCACCTCCGCGAAGACGAACAGCAGGATGGTCATGGCGACCGTCGAGATGATCTCGCCGGCGTTCTCCCAATGGCGCACCGCGAACGACGTCGCGATCGTCGTGCCGCCGATCGTGGCCAGCAACGTGAGCAGGAGGACCACGTTCAGGTAGTTCGCGGGGTTCTCCGCGATGTGCGACAAGGCCACCGCTCCGCGGCGCCCCTCCTCGACCAGACGGAGCGCGCGAACCCTGTTCGTCCGGGTGATCGCGACCTCGGTGGCGGCGTTGAACGCCACCACGAGGATCAGCAGGACGATGATGCCGATCTCGAACCAGTCGGTCGACGTCACGGGACCCGCACCCCGCTGTATCGCTCCTGTCGCGCCCACATCTCCGCGCGCTCCGCGTCGTCTTCGTGGTCGTAGCCGAGCACGTGCAGGATGCCGTGGACGAGGAGCAGGCGGACCTCGCCGGCCGGATCGTCCGGGTTGTTCGTCGCCGCCACCGACGGCGCGATGATCACGTCGCCGAGCAACCGCACACCGCGGTCGTCGACCTCGTCCAGCGGGAACGACAGGACGTCGGTGGGGCCGTCCTCGTCCATGAACCGGACGTGGAGGTCGGTCATCTCGGTCTCGTCGACGAACGACACGGAGAGCTCGACCGTCTCGGGCAGGCCTTCGCCGGCCAGCGTCCGGAGTGCGAGCGACGTCAGACCCTCCTCATCGACCGCGATGGGCTGCCGGTTGGAGATCAGGACCGCCGGATGGCTGCCGTCGTCGTCGCTCATGGCGGTCACGGACGCTCGGCGGCGGCCGCGTCGCGCTGCTCCCCGAAGCGACGGTAGGCCTCCACGATGTCTTGCACGATCTTGTGGCGCACCACGTCCCGGGCGCCGAGGTGACAGAACTCGATGCCCTCGATGCCCTCCAGGATCTCCTGCACGACGGCGAGCCCCGAGGTCTGTCCGCTCTGCAGATCGGTCTGGGTCGAGTCGCCGTTCACCACGGCCTTCGAGCCGAAGCCGATGCGCGTGAGGAACATCTTCATCTGCTCCGGCGTCGTGTTCTGCGCCTCGTCGAGGATGATGAAGGCATCGTTCAGCGTCCGGCCACGCATGAACGCCAGCGGGGCAACCTCGACGGTGCCGCGCTCCATCAACCGGCTGAGCGTGTCGGCGCCCGTCATCTCGAACAGCGCGTCGTAGAGCGGACGCATGTACGGGTCGATCTTCTCGTACAGCGTGCCGGGCAGGAATCCGAGCCGTTCGCCGGCCTCGACGGCCGGCCGCGTGAGGATGAGCCGCGAGACCTGATGCTCCTGCAGCGCGCGCACGGCGGTGGCGACGGCGAGGTACGTCTTGCCCGTGCCCGCCGGACCGATCGCGAACGTGACGGTCGACGAGCGGATCGCGTCGACGTAGCGCTTCTGCCCGATCGTCTTCGGCGTGATGCCCTTGCCACGAGCCGTGAGGAGCTTGTCGCCGAGCACCTCGCTCGCGCGCAGCGGGACGCCGCCGTCGTCGTTGCCGCCCTTGATCATCTGGATCGCCTCGCCGACGGCGGAGTCCGAGAGCTCGTTGCCGCGCTCCAGCAGCGTCAGGAGCTCTTCGAAGATGCTGCCGACACGCTCGGCCTCTGCGGGCGGCCCGGAGATCGTGATCTCGTTGCCGCGGACCAGGATCTCGCAGTCGAACGCCGACTCGATCAGCTTCAGGAACGCGTCACGCTGGCCGAGGAGCGCCACCATCGGCTGGTGACCCGGAACGAGGATCTTCACTTGGTTGGTGGCGTTCGCCAAGTACGTCTCTCTCGGGGCTGAGCCCCGTTCCCTCCTGTATCGAGCGACTGCCGTTCGTGGAACGACCTTCCGCATGATTCTAGCGGTTGCGCGGGGTCGAGCCTCAACCGGGAGGCCAGGTCATCTCGCGGCCGCCCAGGAGATGGAAGTGGAGGTGGAACACGCTCTGGCCGGCGTCGGGGCCGACGTTCGTGACCAGGCGCCAGCCGCCGGCCGAGATGCCCTCGGCGTCGGCCAGGTGCGACGCGGCCTGCACGATGTCGGCGAGCATGCCGGCGTGGCGGTCGTCGATCTCCGCCGCCGAGGCGATGTGCTCCTTCGGGATCAACAGGATGTGCACCGGCGCCTGCGGGTTCGTGTCGCGGAACGCGAACACCGTGTCGGACTCGTGCATGACCTCGGACGGGATGTCGCGCGCCGCGATCCGGCAGAAGATGCACTCGGCGTCGACCAGCGTCTCGGACATGGAAGGCAGCCTAGCCGGTCCCGACCGGTGGGCGCGCCCGTCAGGCGTCCGGGCGGCGGAGCTCCCCGCGTGCGGGATCCCGCTTGGACGTGACCTCGCCGCGGAGCTCGGCCAGCTGCTCCACCAGCTTCTTCTCCTCGCGGGAGAGGTCGCTCGGCGTCACGACGTGCACGGTCACGTACAGGTCGCCGCGGCCGCGTCGGTTGACGTTCGGCACGCCCTTGCCGTGGAGGCGGATCACCGTGCCCGATTCCGTCCCCGCGTCGATCCGGAGATGCTCGACACCGTCGAGCGTTTCGACCATCACGTCCGCGCCCAGCGTCACCTGCGTCATCGACAGATCCAAGATCGCGAACACATCCTGTCCTCGCCGGTCGAACGCGAGCGACGGCTCCACACGGATGCCCACGAACAGGTCACCGGCGGGCCCCCCGGCGCGGCCGTCATTCCCCGAGCCGCCCACCCGGAGCTCCATCCCGTCGGCGACACCGGCCGGCACGTCCACCGTCACCGTCTGAGCGGCGCGCACGCGCCCTTCCCCGAAGCACGTCTCGCACTTGTCGGGGATCTCCTGCCCCGTGCCCTCGCACGTGGTGCACGGCGACGCGGTCATCACGGTCCCGAAGATGCTCCGGCGCATCTGCTGGAGCTCCCCGCTCCCGTGGCACGTGCGGCATGCGACGGGCGCCGTCCCCGGTTGCGCCCCGTTGCCCAAGCACGTGCCGCACACCACCAGCCGCTGGAGCTGCAGTTCCTGGCGCACGCCGAACGCCGCCTCGGTGAACGACAGGGTCAACAGCGTCGACAGGTCCTCGCCTCGACGGGTGCGCGTCGGCCGGCGGCCACGTCGTCCGCCCCCGCCGAACCCGCCCCCGAAGAACATGTCGAAGATGTCCTGGATGTCGTTGAACGGCGCGCCCGCAGGGCCGCCCGACTGGCCGAACGTGTCGTACTGCTGCCGCTTCTGCGGGTCGGACAGGATCTCGTACGCGCCCACGATCTCCTTGAACCGCTCCTCGGCCTCGGGCGCCGAGCTCACGTCGGGGTGGTGCTCCCGCGCCAGCGTTCGATACGCGCGCTTGATGTCTTCGGGCGACGCGTCTCGTCCGACGCCCAGGATCTCGTAGAGGTCGCGAACCGCTGCCACGGGCTATCCGTCGAGTTCCGTTGCCAGCTCCGAGAGCCGGCGCGCCACCGCACGGACCGACGCCATCGCCGACAGGTAGTCCATGCGCGTCGGACCGACGACGCCGATCGTGCCGAGCGTCGCATCGCCCACCTTGAACGGCGCGGTCACGAGCGACGCGTCCCACTCGCCGGTGGTCGGGTGCTCGGTCCCGATCGTGACGGCGAGCCCCGGGGTAGCGGAGCTCACGTCCTGCAGGACGTGCATGATGTCCTGCTCGCGCTCGAGCGTCTCGAACAGCCGGCGGAGCGTCTCTCGCCGCCATGCCTGCGCCTCGTCGGCCAGGTTCGAGACGCCGCCGACCACGACGTGTCCCCCGCTCTCCCCCTGCTGTGCGGTGCGGAGCGTCTCGGCGACGTCGAGCAGCAGGTCGCGGTGCTCGCGCGCCTCTTCGGCCGCGAGCTTCAGCAGCCGCGCCTGCGCCTCCGTGTACGTCAGCCCGCGGAGCGCCTCCAACCGCCGCTCGGTCTCGCGGAGCGCCTGATCGTCGAGCGTCTCCGGCCGGTCGAGGATCCGCTTGTCCACGCGGCCGTGCTGGCCGACGGCGAGGACCATCATGGTCGGCCCCATGTCGATCAGCTCCAGGCGAACGATCGGCTCCTCCGCCACCGACGGCGGAACCGCGAGACCGGCGTACTGCGTCAGCCGCGACAGCAGCTGCACGCTTCCCTTCAGGACCTCCTCGAGGTCGAGGATCGCCTCGGCGAAATAGCTCGCGATCGCGCGCCGTTGCGCGTCGCGGAGGCGGCCGCCCGCGGGGAGCGAGTCGACGTAGTGCCGGTAGCCGATGTCGGTGGGGATGCGGCCGGCGCTGGTGTGCGGGTGGGTGAGGTATCCGAGCTCCTCGAGCGCGGCCATCTCGTTGCGGATCGTGGCGCTGGACACGCCGATGCCCGCCCGCTCCGCGATCGTCTCACTCCCGACCGGCTCCCCGGAGCGGACGTACTCCTCGACGATCGCGTGCAGGACCGCGGACTTGCGTGGACCGAGCTCGGCTCGTTCGACCATGACCCCATGATACGTAGCACTCCCGCAGGACGAGTGCTAACACGTGGCGTGGATCAGCTCGCGTTGACCTGCACCGTGTGCCATCCCGTGGCACCGTCCGGGAACGGGGGGACGCGGTGCTCGGGCTGCACGGCGCCGTCGGCGTCGGTGGCGCGCACCTCGATCGTGTGCTGTCCGGACGTCGCGCGCCACGGCCACGTCCACTGACGCCATGTGTCGGTCGTGTCCTGCATCGCCAAGGTGGCGTCGTTCCACGTGCCCCCGTCCACCCGCACCTGGACCCGTTGGATCCCGCGATGCTGCGCCCAGGCGACGCCGGCCACCATGACCGTGCCGACCTTCACGTCCGCGCCCGCCCGCGGCGTGTCGATGCGGGACTCGGTCTTGATCGGCGCCTGTTGCGCCCACCCTCGGTCGATCCAATACGCGTCGTAGGCAGCGAACGTCGTGAGCTCGATGTCCGTGAGCCACTTCGTGGCGGAGACGTACCCGTACAGCCCCGGCACGATCATCCGGACGGGGAACCCATGGGTGAACGGCAGGGTCTCCCCGTTCATCGAGACCGCGAGCATCGCGTCGCGCCCGTCCATGGCCACGGCCGTCGGCGTTCCGACGGTGAACCCGTCGACCGACCGCGAGACGATCTGGTCGGCATCGGGGTGGACGCCGGCCTCTTCGAGCAACGGCTTCAGTGGCACGCCGATCCATCGAGCGTTCCCGATGTACGGGCCGCCGACCTCGTTCGAGACGCACGCGATCGTGATGTCGCGTTCGATGACCTCGCGGGACATCAGCTGCTCGAACGTCAGCTCCATCTCGCGATCGACCATGCCGTGGATCGTCAGTCGCCAGGAGTCCGTGTCGACGCGCGGGACGATGAACGCGGTGTCGACCCGGTAGAAGTCGGCGTTCGGCGTGATGAACGGCGAGATGCCGGGTGTGTCGATCACCGCGCCCGGCGCGACGGGCGGGAGCGGATCGGCGGGAACGGGGATCGTGAGCGCGTCGCGCGATGCCTCCGCGGCACCGAAGCGACGCGCGATGTTGAGCCGTCCCACGCCGCCCAGCACGAACGCCGCACCGCCGACCATCAATGACGCCGAGAGGAACCGTCGTCGGTCGACGTCGCCGGGCATCTCGGGTGCAGCATCGGTCGTGGTCGCCATGTCGGGTGGCGCGGTCTGCGGCTGCGCCGCCCTCAGCAGCCATCGCAGGACGTACGACGCCGCGAACGCTCCGCCGATCGACGGGATCACAGACAACACGCTCCCGGTCGGTCGGTTGAACGCGGCGATGGCACCTACGGCTCCCAGGACCATCAGGCCGTAGAGCCCCACGCGCGGACGACGCATCGAGACGATGCCGAGCACGACCGCGAGGACGGCGATCACCGCGATCATCCCGATCATCAGCGCCCGCTTGTCGTTCGAGCCGAACGTCCGGATCGCGAAGGACTTCAGCCATTCGGGCGTCGCGTCGATCGCGGCGTTCCCGACGGCCACGAGCGGAGAGGCCTGGTCATCGATGAACGAGGCCAGGACCTCGGCGACCCCCAAGGCGAAGGCCGCCGTCAACAAGCCGATCGCCGCCCCCCGGAGCCGTCGCGTCCGAGCCGGCAGCGACGCCGTGGTCGCTGATCTCGTCTGGACACTCACGCTAGGGGTTCGTCACGGTGGGTTGGGCGGACCGTTCGGTGGTCCGGAGATCCTCCCTGAACGGTACCGCCTCAACGTCAACCTCTGGGACGCTTGGAGCGTCAGTCCGGTAGACGAGGAGGAACCGCGCTGGACGACGCGACGATCCGAGAGTTCCTGGCGACGACGTACCCACGGCTGGTCGCCGGGGTGGCGTTGATCACCGGCAGCAGGGCCGCCGCAGAGGATGCGGTGCAGGAGGCCCTGGCGCGGGCCTGGGAACGATCGGAGCGCGGCGAGCGGATCGAGTCGCTCCCCGCGTGGGTGACGCGGGTGGCGGTGAACCTCTCGAAGAGCCGGCTGCGCCGGATGCGCGTGGAGGCGAGGCATCGTGAGATCTCGGACCACGAGGTACCTGACGGAGGTGGCAGCGCATCGGACGCACGCATCGACGTCACGCGTGCGTTGGCGGATCTTCCCCAGCGCCAACGCGAGGTCACGGTCCTCCGCTACTACCTGGGACTGAACGTGGCCGAGATCGCCGACACGCTCGAACTGCACGAGGGCACCGTGAAGACGTCGTTGTTCCGCGCGCGTGCCGCCTTGGCTACCGCGCTCGGCGAGCCCGTCGAGGAGGAGAACGATCATGTCGCGCTTGGATGACCGCCTGACGCACGAGCTGGAGCGCGACGGCCCGACCGGCCGACCCTGCGAACGTCTTCGAACGGATCGACGGCCGTCGCGCACGACGTCATGCGTTGCGTCGCGTCCGCGCCGGAGCGTTGGCGTCGTGGTGATCGCCGGCTCGATCGGCGGTTTCGCCTACTTGCACCGAAGCGTTCGAATCGACTGGGACACCCGGCGGTACCGGTGAAACTCGACGTCACCCGATCCCCGACACCTCGACCACGCCGACGATCGTCGCGCCGGTCGATCTCGGCCTGGGGTTCCCGGTGTGCGACGTGCGCTCGATCCAGGCCGACTTCGACGGCAACGGCATCGATGGACACGACGTCGATCGCGACGAAGATGAGCGACGCCGGCGGCTGCCCCGCGCGGGGCACGACAACGGAGGTCCTCACGGTCGACCTGAACGGCGACGGGAAGGCGGACGCCGTCGGCGGCCCGCTCGCCTGCCCCGGCGGATGCGAGCCGTTCGCTGCTCCCGACGTCGACGCCGACGGGTTCCCCGAGATCGCGATCGTCGTGGACCGGCCCGGCGGACGGCACGAAGCGCATCCAGCTGTGGGACCTCACGACCCCGCCCGGCGGCTCGCTCGCGGTGATCCCGTTCCTCGACGGGAACGGCGATCCGGCGACGTTCAGCTGGGGCACGGTCGAGAACTGGGGAGGGAGCGGGCCCGAGGTCTTCGGGGTGTCGTGCACGAGCCGAACGTCCCCACCGCTCGTGACGGAGTGGCAGGCGATCCCGACCGGCCCCGACAGCTGGCACATCTCCGAGCACGGGTACCACGTCGTGGGCACGGAGCTCCGGTCCGCGTTCGAGGACAGCTACGACGTTCCCGGTGAGGAGACCGTGTTCCCCGACGGCGGCGGCGACACGATGTGCGGCGCCCCGGTGCATGTGTCCGGCTGACCACACCTAGCGCGTCGCAGTCTCTTCGAAGTCGGTGGAGGGAAGGGACGCACCCTCTCCACAGCCAATGTATCGCGCACCTGGGGGCTTGCGGCAACACCCCGGTCGGACCGCATGATTGCGTGTGGGTCGTGTCGTGATGTGACGAAGGACTGCGACGGGAGTGGCGGGTGATGGGCAGCTACCTGATGGGTTTGCAGGAGATCGACGAGACGCAGATTGCGGTCGTCGGCGGCAAAGCGGCGCACCTGGGAGAGCTCTCGCGACTCGAAGGGATCAGCGTGCCGGCCGGCTTCTGCGTGACGACGGACGCCTTCCAGCGGATCGTGGCGGAAGCGCCGTCGATCGACGAACGGCTCGATCGGCTATCGCGCGTGAACCCGGACGACCGGGAGTCGATCCGGGCGCTCAGCGCGGGGATCCGCCGCACGCTCGAACGGATCGCCATCCCGGACGATCTGGCGGCTGAGATCACCCGCGCGCTCGCCGGGCTCGGGGAGCACGCGGCCTACGCGGTCCGATCGAGCGCGACGGCAGAGGACTTGCCGACGGCCTCGTTCGCGGGCCAGCAGGACACGTACCTCAACGTCGTGGGGCCGGCGGCGATCCTGCAGCACATCAGCCGGTGCTGGGCCTCGCTGTTCACCGAGCGAGCGGTGACCTATCGCCTGCGGAACGGCTTCGACCACCGGAAGGTCCACATGGCCGTGGTCGTGCAGCGGATGGTCTTCCCGGAGTCGGCCGGCGTCCTCTTCACTGCCGACCCCGTCACGGGCAACCGGAAAGTCGTCTCCGTGGAGGCCGTCTTCGGCCTCGGTGAGGCCCTGGTCTCCGGCCTGGTGAACGCCGACGCCTACCAGGTGCGGGACGGCGAGGTCGTCGCGAAGGCCGTCGCGACCAAACAGCTCGCCATCCAGCCCCTGGCCGTCGGCGGGACGCAGGAACAGGCGATCGACCCGGCGCGGCAGGGCCAGCCCGCGCTGACCGATACGCAGATCGTGCAGCTCGCGGAGCTGGGACGGCGGATCGAAGCGCACTTCGGCCACCCCCAGGACATCGAATGGTGCCTGGTCGACGATGGCTTCCAGATCGTCCAGAGCCGGGCGATCACCACGCTGTTCCCCATCCCCGCGGCCGATGATGGAGAGAACCACGTCTACATCTCCGTCGGTCATCAGCAGATGATGACCGACGCCATGAAGCCCCTGGGGCTCTCGTTCTGGCAGCTGACGACACCTCGACCCATGGCGGAGGCCGGCGGGCGGCTGTTCGTCGACGTCACCCAGATCCTGGCTTCGCCCGCGAGCCGCGCCAGCCTCCTCGAGCTCATGGGGAAGTCCGATCCGCTGATGAGAGACGCCCTGCAGACCATCCTCGAACGCGACGGCTTCATCCGGTCCCACCCGGATGAGGGCCCCGCCTGGACGCCACCCACCGGCGGGTCAACACCGATCGAGGCCGATCCGGCCATCGTCACCGAGCTCATCGAGGGTAACCAGGCTTCCCTCGCCGCCCTGAAGCGCGACATCCGGTCGACTATCCGGATCGGCGCTGCTCGACTTCATCCAGGAGGACATCCAGGAGCTGAAACGGATCCTGTTCGATCCGCGCAGCCATCAGGTGTTCATGGGGGCGATGGATGCCGCGTGGTGGCTGAACGAGCAACTGGAGGCGTGGTTGGGCGAGAAGAACGTGGCCGACACGCTCACGCAGTCCGTCCCCGACAACGTCACGTCGGAGATGGGGCTGGCGCTCCTGGACGTCGCGGACGTGATCCGCCCGCATCCCGACGTGGTGGCGTTCCTGCACCACGTCGACGACGAGGGTTTCGTGGACGAGCTGGCAGCGCTGGCCGGGGGGCGGGGATCGCACGACGCCATCCTGGCCTTCCTCGACACGTACGGCATGCGTTGCGTCGGCGAGATCGACATCACCAGGCCGCGTTGGAGCGAACGCCCCAGCACGCTCGTGCCCGTGATCCTCGCCAACATCAAGAACTTCGAGCCGGGCGCCGGCGAGCGGCGCTTCGAGCAAGGGCGCCAGGAGGCGTGGGCGAAGGAACAAGAAGTGCTGGAGCGATTGCGGACCCTGCCGGACGGCAAGCGGAAGGCCGAAGAGACCAAGCGGATGATCGACCGGGTCCGGACCTTCATCGGATACCGGGAGTATCCGAAGTACGGCATGGTCAGCCGCTACTTCGTCTACAAGCAGGCCTTGCTGGAAGAGGCCGAGCGCCTCGTGCAGGCCCACGTGCTTCGTGAGAGGGAAGACATCTTCTACCTCAGGTTCGAGGAGCTCCGGGACGTCGTGCGCACGAACACCGTGGATGGCCGGATGATCCAGCAGCGCAAGGACGCGTTCCGGTCCGATGAAGCGCTCACACCGCCGCGGGTGCTCACATCGGACGGCGAGGTCATCGCCGGCGCATACCGACGCGATGATGTGCCGGCCGGTGCGCTGGTCGGCTTGGCGGTTTCCGCGGGGACCATCGAGGGCCGGGCCCGCGTCATCCACGACATGGCGGAGGCCGATCTCGACGTGGGCGACATCCTCGTCACGACGTCCACGGACCCCAGTTGGTCGCCCCTGTTCGTCACGATCGCGGCCCTGGTGACGGAGGTGGGGGGCCAGATGACCCACGGAGCGGTGATCGCACGGGAGTACGGCTTGCCGGCCGTCGTCGGGGTGGAACACGCGACCGAGCTGATCCGGGATGGGCAGCGGATCCGCGTGCACGGGACAGAGGGGTACGTCGAGATCCTTCGTGACATCTAGTCCATCGACGGACTAGTTCCCGGCGAGTGCGAGGACGAGCTCGTTGAGCAGCAACATGCCGCGCTCCGTGGGGACGAGCGAGCCGCCGTCCTCCTGGAGCAGACCGCTCTCCAGGAACGGGAGCGCGATCGCCGCGTCGACCCACGACGACGGGATGCCCTGCAGGATCCGCAGGCGCAGGAACACCTCTTCGAGGTAGGCGTCCGACGGCTCGAGCCGCTCGTCGCCGCCGAGCGGCAGCTCCCCGGCCTCGACGCGGGCCATGTACTCCTCGGGCGGCCGCACGTTCCACCATCGCCGGTCGTCGCGGAACGAATGCGCGCCGGCGCCGAGGCCGATGTAGCCGCGGCGCTCCCAGTACCCCAGGTTGTGGCGGCACTCGAACCCGGGCTTCGCCCAGTTCGAGACCTCGTAGTGGTGGTAGCCGGCGTCGCGCAACAGGTCGCACGCCGCGGAGAACATGTCGGCCTGCAGGTCCGGATCGGGCGCAGGGCACGACGCCGGTCTGCACCTTGCGGCCGAGCGCCGTCGCCGGCTCGATCGTCAGGGCGTACGCGCTGATGTGCTCGGGCGCCAGGTCGATCGCCTGCTCCAGCGTCCGCTCCCACGAGTCCAGCCCTTCGCCGTCCGCGCCGTAGATGAGGTCGAGGTTCACGTTCTCGTAGCCGGCGGCGCGGGCGGCGACGAACGCCCGTCGCACGCTGTCGGGCGAGTGCAGGCGCTCGAGCGCCTCGAGCACGCCGCGATCGAACGACTGCGCGCCCATCGACAACCGGTCGAACCCGGCCGCCAACAATCCTTCGAGCTTCGCGATGTCGACCGTGTCGGGGTTCGCCTCGATCGACACCTCCGCGTCGTCCCGCACGGCGAACCGATCGCGCACGTGCATGAGCACGCCCTTCAGGTCCGCGACGTCCAGCGTCGTCGGCGTCCCTCCCCCGAAGAAGATCGACACGACCTCGTCCTCGGACCACGCCGGCGCGACCAGACCGGCCTCGGCCAGCAACGACCGGACGTATCGCGGCGCCAGGTGGTCGAGGCCGGCGTAGGCGTTGAAGTCGCAGTAACCGCACCTCGTCAGACAGAACGGGACGTGGACGTAGATCCCGACGTCGCTCACTTCTTCTTCTCCTTGGCGCCGTTGCCGTCGTCCACGCGCAACGCGGCGATGAACGCCTCCTGCGGCACGTCCACGCGTCCGACCCGTCGCATCCGCGCCTTCCCGCGCTTCTGCTCTTCCAGCAATTTGCGCTTGCGGGTGATGTCGCCGCCGTAGCACTTGGCCAGGACGTCCTTGCGCTTCGCCTTCACGGTCTCGCGCGCGACGATCCGCGAGCCGATCGCCGCCTGGATCGCCACGTCGAACAGCTGCCGTGGGATCAGCTCGCGCAACCGCTCCACCATCTGGCGGCCGTACGTGGCCGCTTTCTCCCGGTGCACGACCGAGCTGAACGCGTCGATCGGTTCGCCGTGCAGCAGCACGTCGACCCGCACCAGGTCGGCGTCCTGATAGCCCCACGGCTCGTAGTCGAGCGAGGCGTACCCGCGCGTCCGCGACTTCAGCGCGTCGAAGAAATCGAACACGATCTCGGCCAGCGGGCAGCACGTAGTGGATCTCGGCGCGCTCGGGCGTGAGGAACGTCATGTCGACCTGCTCGCCCCGCCGCGATTCGCAGATGTCGAGCACGGTCCCCACGAAGTCCGCCGGCGTGATGATCGTGGCGAACACGATCGGCTCCTCCACGCGGTCGAACGTCCCGGGCACGGGCATCTCGGCCGGGTTGTGCACCACGATCGTGTCCTCGCCCCTGATCACCCGGAACTCCACGTTCGGTGCGGTCGCGATCAACTCCAGGTCGAACTCGCGCTCCAGCCGCTCCTTCACGATGTCCATGTGGAGCAGCCCGAGGAACCCGCACCGGAACCCGAACCCGAGCGCCATCGACGACTCGGGCTCGAACTGCAGCGCCGCGTCGGAGAGTTTCAACCGGTCCAATGCCTCGCGCAGCTCCGAGTAGTCGCCACCCTCGGCCGGGAACAGGCCGGACCAGACCATCGGCTTCGGCTCGCGGTACCCGGGGAGTGGCTCGGTCGCAGCGCCTTTGCCGGCGAGCGTGATCGTGTCGCCGACCTTCGCCTGGTGGACGTCCTTGAGACCGGTGACCAGGTACCCGACCTCGCCCGGTCCCAACGAGTCGACGGGCGTGGCCTCGGGCGCCATCACCCCGGCCTCCTCCGCCTCGGATTCCACGCGCGTCTGCATCAAGCGGATGCGTTCTCGTGAAGGCAGCGAGCCGTCCTTGATGCGGACGTACGAGATCACGCCGCGGTACGGGTCGAACATCGAGTCGAAGATCAGCGCGCGGAGCGGGGCGTCCGCATCGCCCTCCGGCGGCCGGCACCTCCGCGACGATCGCCGCGAGCAGCTCCTTCACGCCCGCTCCCCGACTTCGCCGAGATCCGCAGGATGTCGTCGGGGTCGCGGTCCAGCAGCTCGGCGAGCTCCTTGGCCCGCTGATCCGGTTCGGCCGCCGGCAGGTCGATCTTGTTCAACGCGGGAACGATGACGAGGCCCGCGTCGCGCGCCAGGTGGAAGTTCGCGAGCGTCTGCGCCTCGATCCCCTGTGCCGCATCGACCAACAGGACGGCTCCCTCGCAGGCCTCCAGCGACCGGGACACCTCATAGGTGAAGTCCACGTGGCCGGGCGTGTCGATCAGGTTCAGCTCGAACCCCTCATGGAGCAGCCGGACGGCCTGAGCCTTGATCGTGATGCCGCGCTCACGCTCAAGGTCCATCTTGTCCAGGTACTGGGCGCGCATGTCGCGACCCTCGACGGTGTGCGTCAGCTCGAGCAGGCGGTCGGCCAGCGTCGACTTCCCGTGGTCGATGTGCGCCACGATGCAGAAGTTGCGGATGTGGGAGATGTCCGTCACGAGACCTCCATGGTACGGGCACCCAGGCCCCGGACCTGCGCGGGGGCACGTTCGGAGGCTGCTGGTAGCATCGAACACTCATGGCGAACATCAAGTCTCAGATCAAGCGCAACAAGCAGAACGACAAGCGGGCCGAGAAGAACAAGGCCGTCCGCACGTCGCTCAAGACCTCGACCAAGAAGGTCCGGTCGGCCGTCGCCTCGGGCGACGCCGAGGCCGCGACCGCTCAGGCGCTCGAGACGTCTCGCGCTCTGGACAAGGCCGCATCGAAGGGCATCGTCCACAAGCGCACCGCGGCCCGCCGCAAGTCACGCCTGGCGAAGGCCGCCAACAAGGTCACCGCCTCGGCCTCGGCCGAGTAGCGCACCCCTTCGGTCCCGAACGACCCTAACTGGCGGCGATCGCCGTCACGAGCGTGGGCATGACCACGTCGGCGCTCGCGCCCGACTTCATGGCCCGGTCCGCCTCGACCAGCCGTTCGTGCAGGTTGATGAGCTGCCCCATCGAGTAGTTCCTGGCTTGCTGCTGGTATCGCCGCGCCTGCCAGTCGAACCGCAGGCCCGCCGCGCGTGCCAGCTCCGCGGGCGGCATCCGGTCGGGCAGCGCGCGGACCTTCATCAGGTCGCGCAACCGGCTCGCGATGCCTCCCAGCACCATGAGGGCGTCGTCGCGTCCCTCCTCGATCGAGCGCCACGAGCGGATCGCGCCCGGCAGGTCCTTGCCGAACGCGCGGTCGCACAGATCCCAGACCTTCTGCTCGCCCAGCCCACGGAACTGCTGCGCGACGATCAACGGCGTCACGCGCTGGCCGGTGAACGCCGATCCCAGCTGCCGGAGCGCGGCGACGAGCTGCCCCGGCTCCTCCCCGAGGACGTCCACGAGGGCGTGCACCGCGGGGGGGGTGATGTCCACGCCGTCACGCTTCGCGCGCTGCAGCAGCCACGGCTCCAGGTCCTTGCGCGCGATCTTCACCTCGAGCACCTGGCCGACGGGCTTCACGAGTTTGTCGAGCGCGGCCGGCACCTTCGCGCGATCCCCGACCTGCGCGCAGATCACCAGCGGGGCATCGGGATCGGGCGACGCGAGGTAGGCCGCGAGGTCGGCGATCGCCTCCTTCGGCAGGCTCTTCGCGTCGGTGATCAGCAGCGCCCGCGGCTCGCCGAAGAGCGATGGCGTGGCCAGGTCCTGGAGCTCGTGGCCCTGCCACTCGCCTCCGTCCACCTCCGTGGGCTTCAGCTCGCCGAGCAGGTCCAGCGCCCGTTCGCGAAGCAGGAACTCGTCCTCGCCCCAGAGCAGGGTCACGGAGGCGTCCTTCGCGGCGGGGCTCATCGCTCGGATCGTACAGAGATCCCCTGACTCCCGAACGTGACCGTGATCGTGCCGTGCTGGTCCGTCCGCCAGATCTGCGCACCGGTGGCCGCGATCGCCTGCAGCGTCGATGGCACCGGATGGCCGTAGTCGTTCGGCTGGCCGACGCAGATCACCGCCACGTCCGCGTCGACCGCCTGGAAGAACGCCGGGAGCGACGTCGCCGCGCCGTGATGCGGCACTTTCAGCAGTTGGGCATGCAGCGGCACGTGTCTGTCGAGGAGCAGCTGCTGCGCCGGCTCCTCCGGCTCGCCGCCCATCAGGAACGAGTCGCCGCCGTGACGCAGCAGGATCACCAGCGAGTCGTTGTTCGCGTCCGAGTCCGTGTTCGCCCAGCATCGATCGGGCGACAACACGTCCAAGCGGACGTCGCCGACGGTGATGGAGTCGCCGGCGCGCGGATAGCGCACCGGCACATGTTCGTCGGCGATCGCCGTGTCGAGGTCGGTCTGGATCGCCGACGTCCCGGGACACCCCGGCTCCAGCACCAGTCCGACCGGCACACGGCCGAGGACGTTGGGGAGACCGATGATGTGGTCGGCGTGGGGATGCGTGGCGACCATGACATCCAGGCGCTTGACACCGAGCGCGGCGAGCTCCGTCGAGACCTGCTCCTCATCCGGCCCACCGTCGACCAACACGACCACACCGGCGGGCGACGTCACGAGTGCGGCATCGCCCTGCCCCACATCGAAGAACCGCACGACCAGCGCCGACGGCGGACCGACGCCCAGCGCCGACGACCAGATGATCAGCGGGAAGATCGCGACGACGAGCACGATCACCGGCCGCGGCGGTCGCCACCTCCGATGCAACGCCCATGCGAGCGCGAACACGAACGCCGCCCCGACGATGAGCACGAGCGGGCCGCCGCCGGACGTGACGTGGCCCACGGGGGCCTTCGCGAGCCGGTCCCCCACCCACTCGAGGTAGCGCATCGGGATCAACGCGATCGCGGAGATCAGGTGGCCCACCGCGACCGAGACGAGCCCGACCGCCGCCGCGACGAGCCCGAGCAGCAGTGCGGGTGAGACCGCAGGGAACGCCATGAGGTTCGCGAGGATCGTGACGCCCGGTACCTCGTGGAAATGGAACAGCAGGAGCGGCGTGACGCCGAGCTGCGCGGCGAGCGTGGTTCCGGCAGCGAGCGCGACCGGTGCCGGCAGGAAGCGCCGGAACCGCTCGCCGAGCGGCGACGCCATCGCCACCATGCCGGCGGTGGCCGTCACCGAGAGCTGGAAGCCGATCGACCACACCAGCCAGGGATCCAGGACCAGGAGCACCAGGACGGCCGCCGCCAGGACCGAGCCGGTCGCGCGCGGTCTCCCGATCAGCACACCCACGAGCGCGATCGTCGCCATCACCCCCGCGCGCATCACCGACGGCTCCGCGCCGGTCATCACGACGAAGAAGACCACCGTTCCGACGGCCAGACCGAACCTCGGCCACCGGGTGAGCCGCAGCATCGACGCCAACCCGACGATCGGCGCCAGCACCATCGCGACGTTCTCGCCGGAGACGACCAGCAGATGTCCGAGGCCGCTCGCCTGGAAGTCGCGCATCATGCCAGGGTCCAGCCGGGAGGCGTCGCCCAACGCCAGCCCGAGCAGCAACCCGGCCTCCTTCGCCGGGAAGAGCCGGGCGATCGACCGGCCGACGAACGCCCGGAACACCTGTGCCGCACGCACGAACGGGCTCGGCGACGGCCCGATGCGTTCAACATCGTTGGCGTTCAGCTCGACGACCATCCCCTTATGCTCGAGCGCATCAAGGAACCCGGGATCGTCGGGGCGGCGGATCACACCGCCGGCGGTGACCACGTCGCCGCGCACCCACGGCGGTGGGTCGTCGTCGGCGCTCAGCCACAGCGACGCGCGGAGTGACGCGGCCGCGCCTGGCCACTCGACACGCGTGACATCGAGCGTGGCATGCCACCCGAACGCCCCGGCCTCGGGGTCGGTGTGCAGCGTGCCGACGACCGTGACGCGCTGCGGTGCGAGACGGGCGAGCAACGAGTCGTCGAGCCACGAGGCGTGCACACCCGACCAGCCGGCGCCGAGCAGGACCAGGCCGATCATCGCCAGCGCGATCGCTGTGAGCGGCGAACCGCCGACCCCTGATGGTGTGCTCACGGCGTCGCGGGCCACCTGCCCTGGCTCGGCGAGTCCTGTGGTGACGAGCGGATCATCGCCGGACGCGGTGCGCGGCGCGGCCAGCCACGCGCCGACGAGCCCGGCAAGACCTACGGCCATCCCCATCCACGGCCGGACCCACGACGGACGGACCTCCCATGCGAGCAGTCCGGTCCAGAACGCCGCCGCGGCCGCCGGCAGCGCCCACGCGTTCATACCGTGGCGAACGGGCGGATCTGTTCGAGCGTCGACGGGCCGATGCCGGTCACGTCGATCAGGTCATCGATGGTGGCGAACGGTCCGTTCTGTGTGCGGTAATCGATGATGGCCGCGGCCGTCACCGGTCCGACGCCGGGAAGGTCCTCGAGCTCGGTCTCGCTCGCGGAGTTGATGTTGATGAGCGTGGTCCCTCCGGCCGTCGACCCGTCGCCGGACGAACCCGGATCGCCGCTCGTCGTGGAGCCGGGCTTCGCGATCACGATCTGCGTCCCGTCGGTCAGCGGCGCCGCGAGGTTCAACGTGGTGAGGTCGGCACCCTTTCGCGGGCCGCCGGCCCGGTCGACCGCGTCGATGACCCGATCCCCCGACGTGAACTCGTACACGCCGGGTTCGCGCACCCATCCGGCGACGTCGACGATGATCGCGGCGGGGCTCGCGCCCGCAGACCCCGTCGGCCCGGAGATGGGCGACACCACCGGTGTCACCGCGTCGACGGGAGCCGCGATGGCGACCGGCCGCGGCAACGAACGCATGTACCAGAGGCCGGCGCCCAGGAGCGTCGCGACCACCACGACCACGAGCCCTGCGAGCTCGCCTCGCGACAGCGAATCGAGCCGTTCCCGGATCGACATGCGCGGGACGCTACGGGTGAGCAGGGCGTCGCGCCGTGACGAGGGTCACAGCGGAGACGTCGACGATCAGCGAGCCGTCACGAAGTTCACGAGCCTGGGCGCGCGAACGATCTCCTTCGCGATCACCGTGTCGCCGATCGCCCGTCGCGCGGACTCCGACGCGCGCGCCAGCTCCAGACAGCGTTCGTCGTCCGCGTCGGCGGGGACCTCGATCTTGTCGCGTACCTTGCCGTCGACCTGGACGATCAGCGTCACCGTGTCCTCGGCGGCGAGGGACGGGTCGTACGTGGGCCACGACGACACGTGGACCGATGACCCGTTCCCCAACACCTCCCGCCACAACTCCTCGGCGGCGAACGGTGCGAACGGTGCCAGCATCGGCGCCAGGACGGTCGCGGCGGCCAGCGCTCCCGACCCGGCGTCCAGCGCCGTCCGCATCTCGTTCGTCAGCACCTGCAGCTTGGAGATCGCCGTGTTGAACCGGAACCGCTCCATGTCCTCGGTCACACCCTTGATCGTCCGATGCATGAGGCGCTCGAGCGCGTCCGGCTGGGCAGCGGCGCCGCGAGCCACCGCCTCGTCCGAGACCGCGAAGACTCGCCCCAACCAGGCGTTCACCCCGGGACGCTTGTTCGGATCGCCCGCGATCAGCTTCCAGTCGATGTCGTCCTCGAACGGTCCGGCGAACAGCATGATCAAGCGCAACGAGTCGGAGCCCCATCGCTCGATCAGCGACATCGGCTCGACGATGTTCCCCTTCGTCTTGGACATGGACGAGCCGCCGTAGATCACCTGGCCTTGGTTCATCAAGCGAGGGAACGGCTCGATGAACCCGATCAATCCGAAGTCGTAGAGAGCCTTCGTGAAGAACCGGCAGTACATGAGGTGCAGGATCGCGTGCTCGACCCCGCCCGTGTACTGATCGGCCGGCATCCACACGTCGATGTCCTCGCGCCGGAACGGCCCGTCCTCGGACCCCGGTGAGCAGTACCGGAAGAAGTACCAGGACGAGTCCACGAACGTGTCCATGGTGTCCGTGTCACGCCGTGCCTCGCCCCCGCACGTCGGACACGCGACCTTCGACCAGGTCGGGTGCCGCGCGAGCGGCGACTCCCCTCCCGGCTGGAAGTCCACGTCGTCGGGCAGCAGGACCGGCAGCTCGTCGTCGGGCACGGCCACCTCGCCGCACGTGTCGCAGTGGATGATGGGGATCGGTGCGCCCCAGTACCGCTGACGGCTCAGTAACCAGTCGCGCAACCGGAACGTGACCGTGGCCTCGCCTCGACCCTCCTCGTGGAGCCAGGCGGCGACCTTGGCGATCGACGCCGGTGTCGGCTCCCCGTCGAACGGTCCGGAGTTCACCATCACGCCCTCGCCGGGATACGCCTCGTCCATCGACCCGGGGTCGAGCGTCTGTCCCTCCGGCTGGATCACCACACGGATCGGCAGATCGTGTTCGCGCGCGAACGCGAAGTCGCGCTCGTCGTGCGCCGGCACCGCCATGATCGCGCCCGTGCCGTACTCCATCAGCACGTACGGCGCGACGAAGCACGGGATCCGCTCTCCGTTCACGGGATTGATCGCATGCACACCGAGCGGCACGCCTTCCTTGGTGTCGGCCTGCTCCCGGAACGTCAGCGGCGTGTTGCGGACCTTCTGGATGAGCGGCTCGACGTCGCTCCACGTGCCACCGAGCTCCGCCAGCTGCCTGACCAACGGATGCTCCACCGAGAACACGAAGAACGTGACGCCCCACAGCGTGTCCGGCCGCGTCGTGAAGATCTCGACCTCGTCGCCGGTCTCGTCGATCGTGAACGTGACCTTGGCGCCCTCGCTCCGGCCGATCCAGTTGCGCTGCATCGTCAGCACGCGTTCCGGCCACTGCTCGAGCGTGTCCATGTCGTCCAGCAGGCGCTGGGCGTAGTCGGTGATCTTGTAGAACCACTGGGTCAGGTCGCGGCGCTCGACCATCGTGCCGCATCGCTCGCATGCCCCGGCGATCACCTGCTCGTTCGCCAGCACCGTCTTGTCGTGCGGGCACCAGTTGACCGGCGCGTTCTTCCGATAGGCCAGCCCACGCTCGAAGAAGCGCAGGAACAGCCACTGCGTCCACCGGTAGAACTCGGGGTCGCACGTCCGGACCATGCGCGACCAGTCGAACGACATGCCCATCCGCTTGAAGGACGCCGCCTGCTGATCGATGTTCGCGTACGTCCATTCCTTGGGGTGGATGTGGCGCTTGATCGCGGCGTTCTCGGCGTTCAGCCCGAACGCGTCCCAACCGATCGGATGCATGACGTTGTAGCCCTGCAGCGCGCGGAACCGCGCGACGGCATCTCCGCCGGCGAAGGCCTCGGCATGGCCCATGTGCAGGTCGCCGGAGGGGTACGGGAACATGTCGAGCGCGTAGAAGCGCGGGCGGGGATCGTCGGGATCGTCGGAGGCGCGATAGAGCCCCTCCTCCTCCCACACCCGCTGCCACTTCGGTTCGATCTCGGACGATTCGTACCTGCGCATGGTTCGTGCATGGTAGCGAACGCCCGACGCCGGTCGGTCGGCCCTCTGTGCCTAGCCGAGCGAGGGAGGCTGCTCGACCAGGCCGCCCTTGCGGCGGACGAGGGCGGGGATCTCTCCTGGAGGCACCGGGTAGGCGAAGTGGAAGCCCTGCGCCAGGCGACAGCCGTTCGCGCGGAGGAACTCGTACTCCCCGTACGTCTCGATCCCCTCCGCAAGCGGGACCATGCCCAGGCTCTGCGCGAGCTGGATCATGGCGCGCACCATGCCGGCAAGGTCGCGGTCGTATTCCACGTGCCGAACGAACGCCTGATCGATCTTCAAGATGTCGACGGGCATGTGCTTCAGGCGGGCGAGCGACGAATAGCCGGTGCCGAAGTCGTCGATGGCCAGCGTGAAGCCCCACGCGTGAAGCTCCGTCAACAAGCGCTGGGTCCGGTCGGGATCGGCCATCGCCGTCGATTCGGTGATCTCGATGGTGACGTGCTCGGGCTCGACGTCGTACATCGCGAGCTTGGCGAGCAGCTTCTCCGCCAGGTGCGCGGTCCACATCTGGCGCGGAGACAGGTTGTACCCGATCGCCACGTGCACGCCTTGCTCGCGCCACTCCGCGTGCTGGCGCGCGAGCTCCTCCAGGACCCAATCGCCGATCGCCTGGATCAACCCCATCTCCTCGGCGAGCGGGATGAACTCCCCCGGCGCCACGAGGCCGCCGTTCGGCTGCTGCCACCTGACGAGCGCTTCCACGGAGTCCACCGACCCGTTCCCCAGGTCGATGATCGGTTGGTAGTGCAGGACCCAGTTCCGGTCGGCGACCGCCTGGCGCAAGCGGGTGGAGAACGACAGGCGATGGGCCGGATCGTCATCGCTCGACGCGTAGACGACGTATCCGCCCCGTTCGAACTCCTTCGACCGGTACATCGCGGCGTCGGCGTTCCGCAGGAGCGACTCGGCGTCGCTGGCGTCTTGTGGATAGAGGCTGATGCCGATGGAGGCCGAGACGAAGAACTCGCTGCCTCCCAGGTCGAACGGCTGCTCCAGCGCCTCGCGAACGCGCGCGGCCACGGACTCGGCGATGAGCAAGGCGGCATCCCGCGCCGGCCCCTCGCTCGAGGTCGGCCAGCAGCAAGAGGAACTCGTCGCCGGAGAGGCGCGCGACCGTGTCGGTCTCACGCGTGCACACGCGGAGGCGCTCCGCCAGCTGGATCAGCAACTGGTCGCCGGCGTGGTGCCCCAACGAGTCGTTCACGAGCTTGAAGTTGTCCAGGTCCAGGAACAAGACGCCGACGCCGTGGTCGAAACGACGGGCACGGGCGAGCGCGCTCTCGAGCATCTCCTCGAACAACGCACGGTTCGGCAGACCGGTCAACTTGTCGTGGTACGCCAGGAACGCGATCTGCTCCTCGGCCGTCTTGCGCTGGGTGATGTCGAAGATGACGCCCTGGATCAGCCACGGCTCGCCGTCGCCGTCGTCGATCGGGAACGCCTGCTCCATCACCCACTTGATCGTGCCGTCCTCGTGCACCATCCGGTATTCGTGGTTCAGGGGGACGTGTGTCCGATAGGCGTCCTCGTACTCCTGCCACACGCGGTCGATGTCGTCGACGTGGACGTGGCTGCGCCAGCAGTACGGATCGCCCAGCCAGTCCGCCGGTTCGATGCCCAGCAGGTCCGTGATCTGCGGGCTGACATAGATGCTGTCCTTGTTCTCGTCGACGGGATCCAGGTACACGACCGCGGGGATCTGTTCGACGAGCGTCCGGTACTTGGCCTCCGCTTCGAACCGCGCCTCGCGACCGGCTTGGAGCTCGGTCATGTCGCGGAGCGTGACGACCAGGAACCGCTCCGGGCCATCGATCGAGCCGACATGCACCTCGACGGGGATCTCGCGACCCTCGCGACCGATGCACACGGTTTCCACTCGAGTACCTACTTGCTGGTTGCGGAGGTCGCTCGCCAGCAGGAGTTCGACCGGCGTGCCCACCAGATCCTCACTCGAGAGGCCGGTCAGCGCCTCCATGTGATGGTTCGCGAACACGATCCGGCCGTCGGCGTGCGCGACCACGAGGCACTCCGGGGTCGCCTCCAACAGCGAGCCGGGCTCGATCAGGCGAGCCAACCTGGCGAGCGCCGCATCGTCGGCGCGCGCGATCTCTTCGATCTCAGATGACATGCCTGCCGAACCTCTCCGGTGAGAACTGCAACTAGCATCGGTCGTCTCCCCCACCCACCTGAGCCCGCCCATCGGCCGGATGCGGATAGCCCGAACGAGGGATTGCACCGGACGACAACGCCTTCCTATCCTCCGGTTCGATGACCGTCGACGTTCGATACCTGGTCAACGACGTGGACGCCGCGGCCGACTTCTACCTGATGCACTTGGGGTTCACCGAGGCGGAGCACTGGGGCGCGCCGTTCCGATCGCTGACGCGCGGCGACCTCCACCTGTGGGTGAGCGGTCCGGGAAGCTCGGCGGCGCGGCCGATGCCCGACGGCGCGCAGCCCGCCTCCGGTGGGTGGAATCGCTTCGTGCTCACGGTCGAAGACATCGAGGCTGAGGTGACGCGGCTCCGTGAGGCGGGCGTGCGGTTCCGCAACGACATCGTGTCGGGCCCGGGCGGGAAACAGGTCGTGATCGAGGATCCGTCCGGCAATCCCGTCGAGCTGTTCCAGCCGGCCAACGGCTAGGTGGCTGCGCCGACGACCAGGATCCTCATGGCGGCGGAGTCTAACCGAGGCATTGGTTCCTCGGCGAAGCGCTACAGTCTGGGCTCCGAGAGAAAGGACGCGACGATGGACGACGCGACGCAGGGCACCTTGTCGGACGAGGACATCCGCACGATCCTGCCGGGTGAGGGCGCGACGAAGGTGCTGCTGCATGACGACACCGACGACACCGATAGCTCCGACGGCACGGATGGGGGCGACTCCGACGGCACGGATGCCGAAGATGGCGCCGACACGGACGGGACGGACGGCAAGGATGCCGACGGCACCGACGGCGACACCACCGATGGAACGGACGGGGACAGCTCGGCCACCTCGTGACCTCCCGCATCGCCGAGCCCATCCGTGCGATCGCTGATCGCGCGATGGATCCGCTCCGTCGGTGCACCGGCGACCCCGAGGGGTTCCTCACCGAAACGTGGGGTGTTCGCGCCCACGTCCACCCCGCGGCGGATCCGCAGGGGTTCCAGGATCTCCTGACGCTCGACGACGTCGACCGCATCCTCACCACCACGTCACTGCGCACGCCATCGTTCCGCCTGGTGAAGGCCGGCGAGCAGATCTCCGAGTCCGCGTACACCCGTTCCGGGCGAACCGGATCCAAGCCGGTGTCCGGCATGGCGGACGCCGCGCGGATCGCGGAGCTGTTCGACGACGGCGCGACGATCGTCTTGCAGGGACTCCATCGGAACTGGGAGCCGGTGGCGGCGTTCTGTCGTGCGCTCGAGCTGCAGCTCGGGCATCCGTGTCAGGTGAACGCCTACATCACGCCGCCGGGCGCCCAAGGTCTCGCGTTGCACGCCGATCCCCATGACGTGTTCGTGTTGCAGGCGTTCGGTCGCAAGCACTGGGAGGTGCACGCGGCTCCGGGCGAACCCGAGCGCGAACCACTCGAAGCCGACGTGGGACCCGGAGATTGCATCTACATGCCGACCGGCACGCCGCATGCCGCGACGACGGGGACGGTGCTGTCCGGCCATCTGACGGTCGGGGTGCACGTGACGTCATGGCGCGACGTCCTCGCCGATGTCTGGCGCTCGTTGGAGAAGGACCCGGCCTTCGACGAGGCGCTCCCGGTCGGATGGACGCAGGATCCCTCGCGGTTCGCCGCTCTGCTCCGGACGCACCTGGGAACGCTGCGCGCGTCGATCCACGACGTGGATCCAGACGCGGTCACCGACACCCGCATCCGGCGGTTCCTGTCGACGCGGGCGCAGCTGCTGCGAGGCGTGCTCGTGGCGTCGCAGACGATCGCCGCGATCGACGACGACACCGTGCTCACGCGACGGCCGGGCTCCGTCTGCGAGCTCCGAGCGGACGAGGAGAGACTGGTCGTGCTGCTCGGCGACCGCCGGCTGGACATGCCCGGGTGGCTCGAGCCCGCGATGCGGATGGTGGCCTCATCGGACACGATCACGGTCCGCGACCTGGCGCCGTCGCTCGCCGATCCCACGTCCCGGATCGTCCTCGCCCGACGTCTGGTGCGGGAGGGGCTGCTCCTCGTCGACCCGCTCCGACTCGACGGCTGAGAACGTGCCCGCGGGCGCGCACGATCCGTCGTTCCGCTGCTCCCAGGCGAGCGAGGCGGCCGACGAGCCGCTCCTGGGCACCGCGTCCACCATCACGAACTGGCTCCTGCTGGAGCATCCGGGTCCATGGGGTGAGCGTGCGCTCCATCACGCGCGTCTCCCGGACGGCTTGGGCGCCACGCTCGTGCGACGCGAACGCGAACTGCGGATCAGGGTCCTGCTCATCCGGCGCCACGGGCGCGCCGCAGGCGGCGCGCCCGCGTGCTTCGCGATCCACACGGGTCCCGACCGTCCGTGGATGGAACGGGCGGACCTGAACGACGTGCGTGACGTGGCGACGCTCGACCTCGACGCGCTCGGGCACGGTCGCTCGGTCGGTCTGGCGCCGGTCGATACCCCCCTGTTCGCGGTCTGCACGCACGGTCGTCGCGACCCGTGTTGCGCGGAGCGCGGCCGTCCGCTCGCGGCGGCACTCTCGCAGGCGTTCCCCGATCAGACGTGGGAGTCCACGCACATCGGAGGCGATCGGTTCGCCGGGAACCTGATCGCGTTCCCGCACGGCTTCTACTTCGGGCGGGTCGAGCCGGCCCCTGGCGTCGCGATCGCCTCCGGATACGTCGACGGCCGGATCGACCTGCCGCATCTCCGTGGTCGCTGCTGCCGTCCCATCGACGTGCAGGCCGCGGAGCATCACCTGCGCACGGGTCACGACCTCGTCGGCGCCGACGACGTGTTCGTCGACGACGTCGTCCGGGTGGATGCGGACACCCTCGTGACGTTCCGGACGCCGCTCGGTCGATATCGGATCGCGGTCCGCCGCACGCTCGGGCCCGAGGAGCGACTCACCTGTCACACCGACTCGGCGGAACGTCCACCGCGCTTCGAGCTGCTCGAGGATCTCGCGACCGTGCCGTGACCGGCATCGTTCGTCAGGCAGCGCCGGTCCGTGTCTCCTTGAAGCGACCGTACAGTCGCGGGAGCTCCACACCCGGTCGCCGCCAATACCGATCGGCATCGATGTCGATCCAGCCGTCATCCGGGAGGGCCGACCGTGTGGCCCCCGCGAATGCGCCGACGACGCCGACCCCCGGCTTGGCCGAGCCGTCCGCGCGCCACAATCCGAACGAGCGCTCGTGCACCGCCTCATCGAGCGGAGGGTCGGTCCAGATCCGCGGGTCGTAGTCGCCGTAGCACCAGAGCATCGCCCCTGTGCATCCGGCCAGACGGAGCCCGTCCAGCACCCGCTCCGTGTAGGTCGCCGCCGCATCCTCGGCGACGAGCGGGGGGTCGGCAGGCTCCCCGCGAGGTGCGGTCGGCAGCCCGAATTCCGAGAACATCACGTCGGCCCCGCCACCGAGCCAGCGGGTGACCCGCGCGAGGAACGGCACCAGGTGGGCGTCGGTCGGTCCGTCCGACCACGTCGCGTAGATCGGGTAGCCGTGCATCGTGAGGAAGTCGCACGCTTCGGCGGCCTCCGCCGGACCGAGGCGCCGATCCTCCTCCAGGTCCTCCATGTGGATGCCGATCGTGACCGCCGCCTCGGGGTCGGCCGCGCGGATCGCGCCGGTCGTTCCCGCGAGCCATCGTCGCGCGTCCTCCCGATCGGGCGGGATCGTGCAGTTGGAGTTCTCGTTACCCAGGTCCCAGGCCCACAGCGCCGGGTGGCCGGCGAGCGCCGCCGCCGCCTCACCCGCCAGTCGCGACTGGGCGCGCACGATGTCGGGGTCCGCGTACCAATTGCGCACGCCGTCGGGCACCACGCGTCCGCCGGACACCACGCGGAACCGGGCGTCCCGTTCCGTGCCGCCGAGCGCCCATCCCGGGATCCAGTCCACGCCGCTCATATGCCCGGCGAACAAGGTGGGCACGATCGCCAATCCGGCGTGTTCGGCCGCGTCGGCCACCGACACCAGGCGCTCGAGCATCGCGCTGTCCACGCGATCGGGTGCCGGCTGGAACGCTTCCCAGAGCAGGAAGCACCGCACGGAGTCGAAGCCGCCGCCGGCGATCCGCGCGAAGTCCTCGTCCACCTCAGCGCGAACGAACTCGGACCACCACCGCATCGCGGTCCGCATCGGCCAGTAGTTGATGCCCAGCCGGAACCGCGGATCCACCGGATCAGCGCCCACGGGCCGGACCCCGCTCGACGATCCGGCGGTAGACCTCGATGTACTCGCCGACCATGCGGCTCACGTCGAACCGTCGCTCGACCGACGCGCGCACCGCGGCCCGATCCAACCGGCCCACCGTCTCGACCGCGTCCACCGCGTCGTCCGGTGCATCCACCAGGGCACCGTTGACGCCGTGCTGCACGAGCTCGGGCATGGATCCGCGCCGGGTCGCGATCACCGGCGTGCCGCACGCCATGGACTCGATCACGCTGAACCCGAACGGCTCCTCGAACGAGATCAGGTGCAGCAGGGCACGCGCGCCGCCCAACACCGCCCCACGTTCGTCGGGTCCGACGGAGCCGATGTATCTGACGCGGTCGCCGTCGATGCGCGGCTCCACGGAACGCTCGAAGTACTCGCGATCCTGGACGATGCCGGCGAGGACCAGCGGCATCCCGACGCGCGCGGCCACGTCGATCGCCTCGGCCGCGCCCTTGTGCGGATGGATGCGCCCGAAGAACAGGAGGTAGTCCCCCGCGGTTCGCACGAGCGGGAACGTGTCCATCCGGATGCCGTGGTGGATCGTGGCCTCGTAGCGGAGCCTCGGATGACGATCGGCGTCGCTGATCGCGACGTAGTGGCCGCGGTCCCCGTATCGCTCGAAGACCGGGACGATCTTCTCCGATGAGAACCCGTGGATCGTGGTGACGACTGGCGTGTTGACCAACCCGCTGTACGTGAGCGGCAGGAAGTCGAAGTTGTTGTGGATCAGGTCGAACTCCGCGGCGCGCTCGAACACGGTGGCGATGTGCAGGCCCTCCCATACCTTGGCGTCCAGCTCCTGGTCCTCCGAATAGCCGGTGGGGATCGTGCCGACCAGGGTCGCGGACGTGAGCGAGTCCGCGGCGGCGAACAACGTCACGTCCACCCCGCGCTCGACCAGCCCCTCGGTCAGGAGCGAGACGAATTGCTCCCACGGGCCGTAGTGGCGCGGAGGCACGCGCCACGAGATGGGAGCCAGCATCGCGAGACGGAGCGGAGTGCTCGCCACGGCGATGCCTCAGCTCGATCCCGCTCGGAGGACGTCGCCCGCACGGACACCCGCGAACTCGCCGTGATCGACGACGACCGTGCCGCCGAGCACCACGTGATGGATCCCTACCGGGGTGACGTCGGGCTCGGTGTAGCTGCCCGGATGCGCGATCGTCTCGGGATCGAAGACGCAGATGTCGGCGATCGAACCGGGCTGCAACGTTCCGCGGTGCTGAAGGCCGAACTGACGCGCCGTCGACGACGTGGCCTTCCGGATGGCTTCCTCCCACGGGATGATGCCGCGCTCGCGCACGAACCGCCCGAAGAATTCGGGGAAGCATCCCCAGGTCCGCGGGTGTTGCACGCCCAGCGGCGCACCGTTGTCCGAGCCGACCCCGATCAACGGATCACGCATGATCGCCACGACATCGTCGTCGTGCATCCCGTGCTCCACGACCATGGCACCGGGATCCTCCGCGATGAGCGCGCAGACCGCGGCGAACGGATCGAGCGCTCGCGTGTCAGCGATGTCGGCGACCGTGCGACCGACCGTCGTGGCGTCGGCGTGCGCGATGATCACGGTGTCCTCGGCGGTCGTCGGCCCCCAGCCGCCCGGCGTCAGCTGCCGACGGAGCGTCTCCGGGTCGGCACATCGCGACTTGAGCTCCTCGACGCCTCCTTCCGACGCCTCCGACGGGAGCAGCGTGACGAGGAACGTCGAGCTCGCGGTGTACGGGTATTGATCCCCGCGCACGTCGATGCCTTCGGCTCGAGCGCGATGGAGGGTGTCGAGCAGCAGGGTGCTCTTCCCCTTGTTCTCGGGGCCGAACGCCTTGCAGTGCGAGACCTGCACCCTGGCACCGGAGCGACGGCCGATCTCGAGCGCCTCCTCGAGCGCCTCGCCGAGCCGTTCGCCTTCGTCCCGTATGTGGGTCGCGTACGGACGTCCCCATCTGGCCGCGATCCTGGCGATCGCCACGATCTCATCGGTGTCCGCGTACGTCGCCGGAACGTAGATCAACCCGGTGGACAGGCCCGCGGCGCCCGCACGGAACGCCTCTTCCGCCAGCGCGCACATCGTGGCGAGCGCATCGTCCGAGAGATCGCGGCGCGTGCCGTTCGCGGTGAGGCGGAGCGTCCCATGGCCGACCATCGGCGCGATGTTGTTCGTCGGGCCGGCGGCTTCGACGCGATCGAGGTAGTCGGCGAACGAGCCGGGGAGGGCCGACACACCGGGCAACAGGTCCCCCCAGGCATCGTCGACGTAGCGGGCCGACACCTCGTCCAGCGGCGCCACCGAGAACCCACAGTTGCCGACGACCTCGGTCGTGACCCCTTGGAGCAGCTTGAACGGCTGAGGTTCCGTCATCAGTGGCAGCGCGTCCGAGTGCGAGTGCGCGTCGACGAACCCGGGAGCGACGAACCGCCCCTCGGCGGCGATCGTCCGCCGTGCGGGTCCCACGTGCTTCCCCACCCCGACGACGCGTCCCGCCTCGATCGCGACATCCGCCGGCGCGCCGGGAGATCCCAGCCCGTCGTGGACGACTCCTCCGGTGATGACCAGGTCGTGCATCTCGAGTGACGCTACCTGAGCGACAGCCGGCGGCGGACCGGACCAGATCCTGCTGTTGACGTTCGGCGCATCCCAGGAATAGCATTTTGGACGAAGCTCCTTGGGCCCCAACCCTCGGCCCTCCCCAGGTCGCAGCTCCCGGCCTCATGGTCGTCGCCGGCGCAGCTCCCAGCCGGCAACGCAGGTGGAGGCCGACGCATGGAGTTCATCGCCTCAGACGGGACCCGTCGAGCGGCGGTACCACAGCCCCAACTCACGGAGGCCCCGGATCTCCGATCGACGGCCCTCCCGGCGCTGGTTCACCGACGAGCATCGCCGAATCGCTCACGGTGCTGGCGGAGTTCGCGGGGGTCGGGCTCGGGGGCCTCGACGTCGATCAACTCGACATCATCGCCCTGCGTTTGGTCGCCGAGTGCGGGGATGAGCCATCGCTCACCAGCTTCGGGCCGATCGTCGACGAGGTGCGGCGCGCGGAAGGGGTCGCCGACACCTCGACATAGGCCATCCTTCCCGGCGCGGGTTGCATCCGCCGATGTCCCCCGTTCGTCGCGACCTCTGCGACACTGGTTCCGCGAAACTCACGGTCTAGCAAGGAGGTCGGCAGGATGGCTGGATTCCCAGGTATCACGCACGTGGCGCTCACGGTGAGCGATCTCGATCGGAGCCGAGCGTTCTACGACCGGCTGTTCGATTCGGTGCCCGTCCTGGACGAAGACACCGGGAGCTTCTACCACGCGGTCTACTCGCTCGAGGACGGCACGCTGTTCGGCCTGCACACCCATCCGACCCCCAACGACCAGCCGGAGTTCCGCGAGTTCCGGTCCGGGCTCGACCACGTCGCGTTCGGCGTGGCGAGCAGGGCCGACCTCGAGCGGTGGGTCGAGCGCCTGGATAGCCTCGGCTTCGCACACGGCGAGATCGTCGACGCGCCGTACGGCTCGGGGTTCTCGTTCCGCGATCCGGACAACATCGCGCTGGAGTTCTTCGCGCCCCCCGTCGCCGTAGCCGTCCGGCGGCGCCTCGGCCACGAAGAGCACGGGTCGTCGACCGGGCCCGTTCGTGTTACAAGACGTGCTCCAGATCCCGATCGACTTCGGAGGCCGCGTTGTCCAAGCAGGTGTTGAACGAGCAGACCTACTCCCCCGCCCATACCCAGGAGCTGACCGGCGGGCGGCCGGTCACGAAGACGATGACGTACGGCGGCACGATCGTGCGGTCGCTGTTCCTCATCATCATCACGCTGGGATTCGCGGCGGTCGGCTGGCAATGGGCTGCTCGCGTGGCCACCACGTCGGGCTTGTGGTTCTTCCTCGGCTACATCCTGCTCATCGCGCTGACGTTCGCCGCGGTGAACAACCCGCGGATCGCCGCGATCGCGGGGATCGTGTACGCGGCGCTGATGGGCACCTGGATGGGGTCCATCTCACGGATCTACGAGACGTACTACCAGGGCATCGTGGGACAGGCGCTCCTGACGACCGTCTGCGTGTTCATCGCGTGCCTGCTGCTGTATTCGCTCCGCGTCGTCCGCGTCACGGGCAAGTTCATCCGCGTGCTGATCATCTCGATCTTCGGCATCACGCTGCTGTACCTGTTCGGATGGTTCGTCAGCATCTTCGGCGTGCGGCTCAACTTCCTCTACAACGGTTCCACCACCGGCATCGCGATCAGCGTGGTGATCTGCATCGTGGCCGCCATGAGCTTGATCGCCGACTTCGCGGTGGTCGAGACGGGCGTGAAGTCCGGCGCGCCGGCCGAGTTCGAGTGGTACGCGGCGTTCGGGCTGCAGACCACGCTCGTCTGGCTCTACCTGGAGATCCTCTACCTGCTGGCGCGCACCCGGAACGGCTGATCCGCATCGACTCCTCGAGTTGAGGGCTCCCGTAGGATGAAGGCGGATCGTCCTTCGTTCCCACACCCCGCGGAGGCCCCTCATCGAGGCCCACGGCAACGACCTCATCGCGACGATCGCGATCGCGCTCGGCGCGGCGTTCGTGGCGGGCTACCTGGCTCGATCCATCGGGCTCCCCGCTATCGTCGGGTACCTCCTCGCGGGCATCGCCGTCGGCCCGTTCACGCCCGGACTCGTCGCTGATCCCGGCGAAGCGTTGCAGCTCGCCGAGATCGGGGTCGCGCTGCTGATGTTCGGCGTGGGACTCCATTTCAGCATCGACGACCTTCGTGGCGTCTATCGGATCGCGGTCCCGGGCGCGGTCGGGCAGATCATCATCACGACCGGACTCGGCACGCTCGCGGGCCTGGCGTTCGGCTGGAGCCTCCGCTCGTCGTTCGTCCTCGGCCTGGCGATCTCGGTCGCCAGCACCGTCGTGCTCCTGCGGGCGCTGCAGGATCGCAGCGCCGTCGAAAGTGAAGCTGGAAGGGTCGCGATCGGCTGGCTGATCGTGGAGGATCTGTTCACCGTCGTGGCGTTGGTGCTGTTGCCGATCATGGCGGCTTCCGCCGACGGCGGTCCGACGACCGCGTGGGACACGGCGCTGCAGATCGGGGCCGCCCTCGGAAAGGCGACGCTCCTCGCGGCACTCATGTTGGTCGTGGGCTCGCGAGTGCTCCCGTGGATCCTCGCTCGCGTCGAGCGCACGGACTCGCGTGAGCTCTTCACGCTTGCGGTGCTGGCGTCGGCCATCGGCATCGCGTTCGCCTCCGCCGTGATCTTCGACGTATCACTGGCGCTCGGCGCGTTCCTCGCCGGCGCGGTGCTCAGCGAGTCGCACCTCAGCGATCGGGTGGCCGCCGACATCGTCCCGCTCACGGACGTCTTCACCGTGCTGTTCTTCGTGTCCGTCGGGATGCTGCTCGACCCGTCGATCATCAGCAGCCACCCAGTGGAGATCGCCGTGGTCCTGGCGATCGTCGTGATCGGCAAGTCCGTCGCGGCCCTCGGGTTGGTCGCGCTGCTCCGCCGCCCGAGCGACGTCGGGCGACTGGTGGCCGTCGGCCTGGCGCAGATCGGGGAGTTCTCGTTCATCGTGGCGACGGCCGGCCGGAGCCTCGGCGTCCTGCCAGCCGAGGGATTCCAGGTGATCGTGGCCGTGGCGCTCCTGTCCATCACGCTCAACCCCGCGTTGTTCGCCTTGGAGGGGCGGCGTTCCTCAGCGCGAGCTGGCGTGTAGGCCAGTCACCGATCGGTCGAGTTGGCGGGCCCGAGCCAGCGAGGCCACGACTCGATGGACCTCGGCGTCGCACCTACCCATCGCAGGGCGGTCGACGACCCGCTCGGTTCGAAGGTCTCCGGGGCGATCCGAACATGGCGGTCGTGGACGTCGATGCTGACCCAAGTGCGGAAGGTGACGATGTCACGTCGGGCCGCGCCGGCGACGCATCCGCGCGTCGGTTGCTGGAGGCTACCGATGACACGAGCGACGAAGTACACGCCGGCGACGATCCACCAGGCGTTCGAGCGCTCGGTCGTGGCCGGCGTGACGAGAGGAACGCGTCGCCGTGGATCGTGGCG
The DNA here is from genome assembly GCA_963835415.1 of uncultured Actinomycetes bacterium. Classification (GTDB taxonomy): domain Bacteria; phylum Actinomycetota; class UBA4738; order UBA4738; family HRBIN12; genus JBBQVZ01. The sequence continues at coordinate 68,322 of CAWIFZ010000001.1, forward strand.
GCGTCACGACAGGGACGCGTCGCCGTGGATCGGTATCGGCCAGGCGCGGAGGCCTCCCGAGAGCTGTTCGATCGGCAACAGCTCCACGCCGTACGTGGACAGGAGTTCAGCCTGCGACGTCGGCGGCGGGGTCGGCACGAGCCGCCGGACCGGACCAGTGCGCTTCGCAGACGGCCGCGAGCGATCCGTGTTCGCCCAGGACCCTGACCGGCGTCACGGCTCCGGCGCCGAGGGCAAGGCATCGTCCGCACACGAGCCGGAGCCGCGCCGGATAGGCGAACCGAGATCGGGTTCCGAGCGTGTACTCGATGATCCGGCCCCACATCGCAACGGTCCCGACGACGCCGATCTCTTCGCCAAGCACTCCCGACACGCGCGAGGTGCTCCGGTGACGCCGTCGCGTAGAGGCCGCACGTGCAGTACCACTCAGGAGCGGTTCCCGCGCGATGTTGGAGGCATCTCGCCACCATGGCCTCTCTGGCTGGCCAATGGTCGGGCCGAGTAACGGATCGGAGCGTGAGTTCACCGCCGACACGGTCGAGAGGCCCAGGCACGCCAGCCCACGACCGGCTCCAGCGAGAGCGGCGGATCGACGTCGACGGGGGGGTTCGTCATCGGGTCCTTCGAACGAGCATAGAGCAGCACGCCGCAGGGCACCGACGGCATCACCGAGACGCTAGACGCCGTTGACACACAGCTCCGTCGACGCTGCCTCGGGATGAGCGTTGCAGTAGCGCTGGGCGGCCTCGCGACGGGCGATCTCCTTCAACGCGTGCTGAACGTCGGGCGGCACGGTCGGGTCGTCGGAGACGATGCCGGACGGCCCGGCGCCGCCGGTGGGCGCGGGTGATGGGTCGCTGAGGTGGCCCACGATGATCGGGATGAGCACGGCGAACGAGATGAGGATCAACGCGAGGACCACCAACGTCTTCGCCCGTTCGTTCAGGCGTCCACGCGTGCTCGGCGGTGGAGAACTCCCCGACGACATCGACGCCAACTATACGGGTGCTCGAGATTGGCGGACGACGTGTAACGGAGCGGCGACTGATGAGACAGAGCCTGCGAGGAGGAGATGAGATGGACAACTCGAAGCACCAGCCCACGACGATCCCGCAGACCGAGCAGGAGTGGCGCAGCCGCCTGACGCCGGAGCAGTACGAGGTGCTGCGCAACAAGGGGACGGAGCGGCCGTTCACGGGCGCATATGCATCGACGAAGGAACCCGGTGTCTACCGATGCGCCGGATGCGGCGCCGCGCTGTTCAGCTCGACGACGAAGTTCGAGTCGGGGACCGGATGGCCGAGTTTCTGGGAGCCGATCGAGCCCGGGGCCGTCGAGCTGCACGACGACCGGACGCTCTGGATGCATCGTACGGAGGTCACCTGTGCGCGGTGCGGCGGCCACCTGGGGCATGTGTTCCCCGACGGACCGCGGCCGACAGGTGATCGCTATTGCATGAACTCGGTCTCGCTCGAACTCGAGCCGGAGCCGCACAGCGGAGTAGGCAGCACATCCACGCACACCGGCCACTGACTCGGTGAACGGAAGGAGTCCGTGAGATGAACTCGTCAGAGCCCGCGAAGGGCCGGCGAAGATATTGCTAGTGTTCGAGGCGGTAGCCCAAGCCCTCGGCTATCGATCCCGCGGCCCCCAACCCTTTGGGTCGTAACGAACCGTCCTCGTGCGAACGGAGGACCGGCCCAGTCGGAAGACTGATGAAGGGAGTGGTGGTCATGACGGACGAAGTCGCCCTCGACGAGCTCGGACCGGTCGATTACCTCGTGGTGGAGTTCCCCGCGGGTGCGAGCAACTTCACCGGCGAGATGGCCAAGGAATTGGTCGCGCTGGTCGACGCCGGAACGATCCGGGTGATCGATGTCTTGATCCTCACGAAGAACGAGGACGGTTCCGTCGATGCGATGGAGCTGTCGGATATCCCCGAACTCGGGGAGCTCCAGGCACTCGAAGCGCAGCTCGCCGAGCTCTTGGCCGAGGAGGACGTCGTGAACCTCGCCGCGGCGATGGAGCCGGGGAGCACCGCCGGGGTGCTGATCTGGGAGAACCTGTGGGCGGCGCCGTTCGCAGCCGCAGCCCGACGCTCGGGCGGCCAGCTGATCGCGAACGGACGCATCCCCATCCAGGCGATCATCGCCTCGATCGAGGCCGACGACGCAACGACGACCGAAGGAGCATGACGATGCCACTCAGGGCAGCACGTGTGGGACGGGTCGGAGTCATCGGTCACCCGGTCGCGAAGACCGCGGTGGTGGCGAAGGCCGTCACACCAGGACCCTCACCGGTCGCGAAGACCGCGGTGGTGGCGGCCGCCGTCACACCGGGACGACGCCGCAGGCGGATCTGAGATCGCCGAGCTCCACGGATCCAGGATCCACGGATCAGCGCTCGTCGTTGGTCAACCCAATACCGTCCCTTCGGCGGAGCCCGATGGCGCCGGATCCGGTTCGCGGATCATGCGGAACGAGTTGATCAGTCCGATGAAGCCGGCCAGGAACGGCACAAGCAGCGCGACCTGAAGGGCCTTGGGCCGTGCGTCGGTGTTGATGCGGATGATCTCTTCCTGGATCGCCGGCGGTTGGCCGGCGAGGACCTCTACGAGATCGGTGTTGGTCATCAGTTCGGCGTCGTCGTTCAGCGCATCCGCGACCTGCTGTTGTTCGGCCGGCGGAAGCACGGTGCTCGACTCGGCCATGTTCGTGAACGTGAACGAGAGCGTCGCGAGCATGATGGCTCCGGCCACGGCCAGCCCGAACGACAACCCGAACGACCCGGCCGCCGAGTTCACGCCGGCGGCCTCGCTGACCCGTTCCTCGGAGATGGGGGCCAACGTGTAGTTGTTGAGCTGTGACACCAACAGGCCGAGGCCGGCTCCCGCGATGATCAACGGGATCAAGAGGTACCAGCCGGAATCCGCCCGGGGCACGATCGGGATCAACACCGCCATCCCCAGCATCACGAGCGCGAATCCCGCCCGGATGATGCTTGCTCGGTCGCCGCGTACCCGCCCTCTTGCCGGCGAGCAGGGCGACTCCGAACATCGTGAGCGAGAGCGGGGCGATGGCCAATCCCGTCAACATCGCGTTGTACTCGAGCACGATCTGCAGGAACAGAGGCAAGGCGATCATCGCTCCGCCCAATGCGATGTTCTGCAGCATCTGTCCGGTGGCACCGAGCCGGAAGACCTTCGATCGGAACAGGTCGGGGTCGAGCAGCGTGGGCTTGCCTCGCCGCTTTCGGCTCACCAGCCACCAGACCAATGCCCCCATGGCGAGGGCGCCGATCGCGATGAGGGCGGCGACCGACTCCCCTCCCTCCTGCCACGAGAGGATGCCCAGCACGATGCCGCCCATGCCGAGGACGGACAGCACCGCGCCGCCCACGTCGACGCTTCGATCGCCGGTGTACGCGACGTCGCGAACGCGTTTGATGTTCAACAGCACGGTCGCGATGACGACGACCTCGAGGAGGAACCCCACCCGCCACGACAAGTACGTGGTGATGAAGCCGCCGAGCAGCGGTCCGACGGCGGCGGCGATCGCCGCGGCGGCGCCGACCTGCGCGTAGACCTTCCGCTGAGCGGCCCCTTCGAAGTTGCCGTGGATCAGGGACTGCATGGCCGGAAGCAGCAACGAGGCCCCGAGCCCACCGATGATGGCCCAGAAGAGGATGACCGATGTCAGGCTCTGGGCGAAGGCCATCGACGTGGCGCCGATCGCATAGCCCAGCAGGCCCAGCACGAAGGCCCGCTTGCGTCCGATCAGATCCCCAACCTTGCTGCCGATCAGGATGAACGCGGCCGACACCAGCGCTTCGAGTGCGATCGCCGCCTGGACCCCGCTCGCGGTCGTGTCCAGATCTCGAACCACCGCGGAGATCGACACGTTCATGAGCGAGGTGTCGACGACGAGCACGAACATCGCCATGGAGAGCAGGAGCGCGAGCCGTGGATCGTTCACCGGCGCGTGCCGGCTCGCTGCCGCTCGTCTCGGCAGCGCGTGATGCGCGCGGATCCTCGGCGTCTCTACCCATCGATCGTCTCGTCGATGGTCAACCTGGCCGGGTGCATCGTTCGCCCCATGCGACGGACCGGACGAGCCCAGGGTTCAACACCGCTCAGATCGACCACCGCAGCCGTTGCGTCGGGATTCAGCAACCTGCCCTTTGCCGGCAGCAACGAACGTCGCTCGGACCCGGGCAGTGGCATTGACGAGATGGGCTTGAGAGCCGGGTCGAACGGTCCGTTGCAGGAACCCGTCGATCGCACGCAGCCCTGTCATGTCGAGGAACGTCAGGTAACGAAGATCGACGATCAGCGCATCTTCCAGGCTGAACCCGTCAACCTCATGACGAAAGAGTGCCACGCTGACACGATCGAGCGCACCGATCAGGAACAGACGTTGGATGCCGTTCCTGCTCTCGAGCCGAACCGCGAACAGTTCTTCCTGCGGTGCCAACGTGCCCCCTTGACTCCATGCCTCGCCTCCCCGATCGGGAGTTGTGGAGCCGACCCGTGCTCTGGGGGCCTCGATACAGCAGCGGAGGCTTGGGCTGCCGCAGGTGGGGAGGCTATCACTCGCTACGACGTCGCGCCGTGCCCGCCTACGGAGCGAGCTCGCGACCATGGACGATGAGCGCCCAGATCACCAGCACGTCCACGGTGATGATGATGATCGACCACACCGGGTAGTAGGGCAGGAAGGCGAAGTTCACGATCGCGCTGAGCATCACGACGATCACGCCGACGGTGCGCGCCCACACGGAGCCCTTGAAGACCGCCAGCCCGGCGAGGAACACGACGATGCCCGCGATCAGGTGGATCCACCCCCACGTCGTCGTGTCGAACTCGAAGACGTATTTCACACCGAGGACATAGAACTGGTCGTCGATGATGCCGACGAGTCCGGCGATCGCCTGGAACGCGCCGATCAGGATCATCATGAACCCGGCGAACATCGCAACGCCTGCCCAGGCGGTGGTGGAGTCGGAGTCGGTCTGCATAGGTCCTCCCTCGCTCGACGACGCCCGGATGACATCGACGTTGCCCCGCAACCTATGCAGGGTGTCGATGCGAGTCAAGCTGAACCCTCAACGAAGAGGCCCATCGAGACGAACCTCGAGCCTATTCCGCCGTATCAGGTCTCCCTGCCCGTTCGCGGCGGCGGCGGAGCGCTCGTCCGACGAGCGACGTCGCCTCGCCGATCGTGGCACCAACGAGCGACCCGACGATGACGTCGCCGGGGAAGTGCACCCCGGTGTGCACGCGGGAGTAGGCGACAGCAGCGGCGAGCCCGCGTAACGGGACCGCGATCCCGGGCAACGACCCGGCAACGGCGCCGGCGAACGCGAACCCCGATGCGGAGTGCCCCGAGGGGAACGAGGTCGATGTCGGCATCGGCACCCGTCGCTGCTCGGGCACTGCCGCCGACTCACGATCCGGGCGCGCGCGGCCGCTCGCGAACTTCATCGGGAGGTTCACGACCGCGGAGTTGACACCCAACGCGACGACCCCGGTCACGGCCGCCCGACGACCGGCCTTGCCACCCAGCAAGAACAGTGCGCCGGCCGCACCGAACCACAGCGTCGAGTGGTCGGCCAACCCCGAGAGGCGGCGGAGCGGCGCGTCGAGCGTGGGTGTCGGCGTGCTCGCGATCGCTCGATAGACGGCGAGGTCGAGATCGGCGAGTTGATGGAACACCGCGGCCATGGTGGAGCGCGGTGTGGCGCTCCCCTCGAGGCGTCGCGCGAGACGCTCTGCCGGCGGTTCCTGCGAGATGGGCTCGAGCGTGCTCACACCGTGATGGTAGCGGGCGCCAACCGGGGCTTGTAGAGACGTCGACCACCCCTCTAGGCTCTGGCGATGATCCAACCCTCTGAGCGGCCGGATGTCGGTCGGCGTTTGGTCGCGGTCCTGGCGATCGTCCTCGTGGTGCTGGTCGTCGTCACGACGTTCGTGACCGTCGTGCGCGACTTCCCGCGGCTGGTCGCGCAGCTCGTGTTGCTCGCGGCTGCGGCGCTCGCCGCATGGTACGGCCTGACACGCGTGGGCCGCCGAAGGGCGATCGCCGTCCTCATCGCGATCGCCGCCATCGCTGGGATCGGCCTCGTGGGCTACGCGGAATCTGGCGGCGGTCCTGTCTCTCTGCTCATCCGCGTCGTCCTGTTGCTGTTCGCCGTTGCGCTGTCGCGGTTCGCGCTCGGTCGGAACGTGCGGGCGCTGAAGCAGGGCGAGACTCCGGGGACACCGGCACAGGCAGCGACCCACGGGGCGTTGATCATGAACCTGAAGTCGGGAGGCGGGAAGGCCGAGCGGTTCCACCTGGTGGAGGAATGCCGCAAGCGCGGCATCGAGCCGATCGTCTTGCAACCGGGCGAGGACCTGCTCGAGCTTGCCCGCGGAGCGGTCGATCGAGGTGCCGACGTGATCGGCATGGCCGGTGGAGATGGGTCCCAGGCCCTCGTCGCGAGCATCGCGGCCGAGCGCGGGGTTCCGATGGTGGTCGTGCCGGCGGGGACCCGGAACCACTTGGCGCTCGACCTCGGGCTCGATCGGAACGACGTGGTCGGGGCGCTCGATGCCTTCGGGGAAGCACGGGTACGGCCGATGGATCTCGGCGAGGTCAACGGACGCATCTTCGTCAACAACGTCTCGCTCGGCCTCTACGCCGCCATCGTCCGTTCGCCCGCGTATCGCGACGCCAAGGTCGATACCACACTCGCGACGCTCCCCCAGGTGCTCGCCCCCGATACCGAACCGTTCGACCTACGGTTCACCGGGCCGGATGGTGAGCCGTCATCAGGGCGCGCACATGATCCAGATCTCGAACAACCCGTATGGCTCGACGCTCGCGACGCTGGGAAGCCGTCCGCGCTTGGATACCGGTCTCCTGGGCATCGTCTCTCTCGAGATCCGGAGCGACGCGGAGGCCGCGAGCTTCTTGGCAGCGGTCGCGACTGGGCTATCCGGAACGGTTCAAAGGGCTGCGGTCCTGGTCGGCCGCGTCCTTCGAAGTGTCCTCAGGATCGGCCATCGACGTCGGCCTGGACGGCGAGACGCTCGAGATGGACCTCACCGCTCACGTTCTCGATCAGATCGAACGCGGTCGCCGTTCGGCTCCCGGTCCGCGCGATCGGCTATTCACCCGCCGCACGCGCGATGGGCTGGCGATCGGCGGTCCGGAACATCTTCCGGGTGGCCCTAGGGAAGCCGGTCTCGACCTGACATGCGCACCGCGAAGATCGATCACCAGCTCAAGACGTCGTCGTGCCGGGACCGGGATCGAGCGAGGTGAACGCCGTCACCGCATCCTCGATCGTCGGATAGAAGTGCGCGGGGTCGATCGTGCGATTCAGCTCATACCGCGTGATCTTCTGGCGCACCAGGTCCTTCATCTCCGCGAACACCAGCGAGATCCCTCGGGCGTTCAACCGTTCGTCGAGTTCCTCGAGCATGTCGGCGGCGGTCGTGTCGATATCGGTGATCGGCTCTGCCGCGATCATCAACCAACGCACGTCCGGCTCCTCCGCCAGCTGAAGGACGCGCTCCCGGAACGTTCGGGCGTTCGCGAAGATCAGAGGCGCGTCGAAACGGAACAGCACGAGGCCCGGGATCGTCGTCGCATCGGGATGCGAAGAGATGTCGTGGAAGCCGGTGAGGTGGTGGGGGTCTCCGAGGACGGCCTGATACGGCCACCAGATCCGGCGGAACACGTTCAAGATCGAGAGCACGATCGCGATCACGATCCCGGGCAGGACACCGAGGAACGTGACGGCGAGGAACGCGGTGATCGCGAGCCACGCCTCCGTCTTCCGTTGCTTCCACAGTCGCTTGATCCCTTTGACGTCGGCGAGGGAGAGCGAGGCAGAGATCACGACGGCCGCGAGCGCGGGCTGCGGCAGGTCCTTCAAGAGGCCGGGAACGGCGACGAGCATCAGGACGATCGCTCCCGCTCCGACCAGGCCCGCGACCTGGGTCTTCGCGCCGGCCTGCACGGCTCACGGCGGTGCGGGAACCGCTCGTGCTCACCGGGAAGCCTTGGAACAGCCCCGCCGCCAGGTTCGCGGCGCCGATCCCGATCATCTCCTGGTCTCCGTGGACCTGATCCCCCGCTCGGGCCGCGAAGGACGACGCCGTCGAGATCGTGTCGGCGAGGGCGACGAACACGATGCCGAACGCGCCCAGGAGGAGGAGGGATGCGTCCGAGAGCGACACGTGAGGGATCGTGAAGGGAGGGAAGCCGCTCGGGAGCGGCCCGACGACGGACACGCCGTGGGCCGTCAGGTCGAACGCGTTCACCGCGATGATCGACAGCACGACAGCGGCCAGGACCGACGGGATCTTCGGCATGACCCGTTCCAGGATCAGGATCAGTGCGAGTGCCCCCACGCCGACGGCCAGCGCTGCGGCAACGGTGTCGCCGGCGACGAGGCCGTCGAAGAACCCCCTCAGCTCGGGGATGAACCCATCGGCGTCCACGGAGAACCCGAACAGCTTGGGGAGCTGACCGACCAAGATCGTCAATGCGAGGCCGTTCATGTAGCCGATCTGCGTGGGCTTCGACAGGAGGTCGGCGATGAAGCCCCCATGCGCCAGGCCGGCCAGCAGCATGATGGCGCCCACGAGGAGCGCGAGCATCGAGGCCAGCATGACGGCTTTCGCTGGATCCCCGTTCGCCCCGATGAGGGGAAGGATCGTCGCGGCGATCATGGGGCCGAGCGACGAGTCGGGGCCGAGGACCAGGTTCCTCGATGGCCCCATCAGCGCATAGGCGGTCAAGCACAGGATGGACGTGTAGAGGCCCGTGATCGGGGGCAGGCCGGCGAGCTCCGCGTAGGCCATGCCCTGTGGCACGAGCAAAGCTGTCAGCACGAGCCCGGCCACGACATCTTTCGGCAGCCACGCCCGCTCGTAGGTGCGCAGCACCCGGATCCCCGGAACCGATGTGAGCTTCATCTGCTCCCCATTCGCGCTGTTCGGCATCGGACCGCATCGCGACCCACAGGGTCGAAGGATGAGACTAGCGCCAGACGCCGCCGACACGCTCGGCGATCGGCGGATCCAGCCCAGGACAGGCGACCGATTGACTCCGGGGACAACGCTCAGGGATGATGCCTTGCGGGCGAACCGAAGACAGGGTGCGCTCGGCGTCGCCAAGCCCTTCCGGGAGGGGTTCGTGGATCGCGAAGACGGGTCGATATCGCTCGAAGTGCGCTGGATCCTTCCCGGCCCGCTCCCGCACGCGATGATCGACTGGCTTGGCCCGTTCGCTGACGAGGTCGAGGATCGAGAGGACCGGTACCTCGTCAGCCCTTCATGCGACGACCTCGGGGTGAAGATCAGGGGTGCCGTGCAACTCGATCTGAAGGCGTTCCGAGGAAGCCCGGGGAAGGTCATGATCCCGGGGGGTGGTCAAGGGCGCCTCGAGACCTGGGAAAAGTGGAGCTTCTTCCTCGACGCGAGCGCACACCAACCCGCCGAGACATCGAGCTGGCTCGCGGTGCAGAAGGTGCGGCGACGGCGATCGTTCCGATCGGTCGAGGGACGAGTGGTGGAGCGAGCCATGAGCGAAGCCGAGGAGCCCGGTTGCACGGTCGAGCTCACCGAGGTGGTGATCGGCGAGGAGCGATCGTGGTCGCTCGGTTTCGAGGTTCACGGCGCTTCGGAGCGGCTCGAAGCGACGCTGCACACCACCGCCGGGTGGCTGATGCAAGGTCCGCCGCCCGATGGTATCCGGCTCGATCTCGAGGACTCGATGTCCTATCCGCGATGGCTCGGGGCTTCGAGGCTGGACCCCGTGACCGGCCCGACGGCTGAGGCCATCGAGATGTCCGGCCTCGACATGATGCTGGTGCGGCTCGCGGCGCTCGCGCCTGTCGACGCGGTGGCTCGGGCGAGGTCGGCGGCAGATACCCGCTAGCCGGCCCTCGGTCAGGGAGGAACCATCGGGATACGTACCCCTCCCCCGGATCCTCAGATCAGGCAGAGTCAGTTCTGGTGGATCCCCGTCGTTCGCGGGAGCCTCTCGTTGCTGCTGGGGACCGCGGTGCTCTTCGCTCAAGACAACCGTGGGAAGCTCGCGAACTTCATCGGTGTGTATTGGCTTTTCAGCGGACTCCTGACGATCCGGTGGGCACTCACGGTGCGGTGGCTCCGTGGTTCGCGGATCGGGCTCGCTGCCGGGAGCCTGAGCGTCGTCGCGGCGCTCTTGGTGTTGCTGCGAGTGCCGCTTCAGGACGTGATCGCGCCGAACACGCTGATCAACGTGCTGGGGGCGGCCGCCGTGGTCACGGGTTCCTTGCGGCTGCTCGGAGCGTTCGAGATCGAGCGACGGACGGGGCGGCGCTGGACCTTCGGAGGCTTGGCTCTCGGCTCCGTCGAGGTCGTCCTCGGTCTCGTCCTGATCGTCACGAACGGCGAGAACGAGCGGGTGCTTACGATCGTGTTCGCCGCATGGGGACTGGTCGGCGGATGCTTGCTCCTGATCGAGGGGTTCCGCCTCCGTCGTCAAGCCGCGCGTGCCCGCGCAGATGGTGCCACGGGCTCCTCGAGCGTCGACGCCAACGTCACGCCCTAGGCGCGCGGGCAAGCACAGGCCACCATCGCGAAGATGAGTCTTGTCGGTGCGCGACCGCGCTGGTCAGCCCTACACTTCCTTCAGATGGTCGAGATCCCTCAGTCCGTTCGCGAGCTCGTGGCTACGGGGCGCTTGGCCCACGTCGTCACGCTGGCTCCCGATGGCACGCCTCATGTGTCGCTCGCGTGGGCGGGGTTCGACGGTGACGAACTCATCTTCGCCACGTTCTTCGACACCGACCAACACAAGCTGCGGAACCTTCGGCGTGATCCGCGCGTGAGCCTCTCGTTCGAGGCGAAGGAGCACACCGGCGAGGGACTGCACCCCTACGCGGTCATCCGGGGTCGCGCAACGATCACGGAGGGTGGCGCGTTGGAGGTCATGGATCGACTCGCCGGCGCGTACATCGGCCCTGGCGCAACCTTCCCCATGAGGGATGTTCCTCCAGGCGTCGTGGTGCATGTCCAGATCGAGAAGATCTATGGACAAGGCCCGTGGAATCAGGACGGGCTCGAGGACTAGCCGGTCGTATCACGCTCGTTCAGGAGTGCCGTCCACCGATGTCGGGACGACGCGCATATGGTGACGCCCTCGTAGGCCTTCTCTGTGTCTTCGTCGTAGCGATGTGGAGATCGAAGCACCTGGATGAAACTCGCGAGGTCTTTGAGATCCCAGGTGAGTCGGAAGAAGGCGAGCGCGGATCGGTCTGGTTGATAATACGGCGCTCCGTGACTCCGCTTGATGTCCCGACAGGATCACGCCGCCGGCACATCGTCGAGTGGCCACACGTACCCAACTACCACTCGGGCTTCGCTACGGCTTCCCGGCGACCTCCGCGAGGCGGGTCTTCACGACCTTCTTCACGAGCGTCACCGGCAGGCGGCGCCCATACTCGAAGCTGATCGTTCCCTTTCCCGTCACGAAGTCGCCGAGCTCTTCGCGGTGAGCGTCGATCACGGCCGGGCTCATCGGGAACAAGCTGTAGTGCCGGTCGAATGCCATGTAGCCGACCAGACCACGGCCATGGATCAGGAAGCCCGGCATCCCGTAGGTGATGCCCTCTTCGGCTCGGGGCGCTGCGGCCGCGATCGTTTCGCGGAGCTTCTGGAGCGGAGCACGGCGCGCAGGCTCGAGACTCGCGAAGTAGGCGTCGACGCTCTTCGGTTTGTCCACGACTCCCGAGCCTACGTGTCATCTCACTTGTGCACGTCGGCGCACGTTGCAACGCCTGCCGATGCGGTCGCACGCTCCAGTTCGGACTGGATCGCCTGGAGGCCGTCCTTCGCCTCGACGAACCCCTCGACATCGTTGTCCTTCGCCGCCGTGACCTGATCGGCATTGAGCTCGACGATCGTGTGCACGGCCGACAGCACGTCGTTCCAGGATCCCTGGCCCGATGGTGGAGTGCCCAACGCCGTCAGGCCATCGAGCCATGCCTCGAACGTCGGGGCGACATCGTCCTCCAGCCACGTGCCTACCTCTGGGAAGGCAGAGGGATCGGGTTGGTTCGGATCGAAGTCGGCGGCGGGAAACGCGCTCCACGCCTGCTTGGATTCGAGGGCCGTTTGGCACACGGAAGTGGCGCGAGCGGCGAACGACTCTCCGACCCCCGATGGCGTCTCGCCTTCTGGCTCACCACCACACGCACCGAGTGCAACAACGGATGCGACGAGGGACATGACGATAAGAGTGCGCCTCACGAGGTGCCGACCTTCCTGAAGAGTTGACTGAGCGGGACGTGCGAGCGGTTCGGCTGAGCTGCTCAGCGACTGTACACGCCACCGTTATCGGGGAGCTGTTTCCGCGATGAGGAAGACGAGGAACGCCGCTGCCATCAGGAGTCCCAGGCTCCAGAGCGTTTCTCTCCAAAGAGGGTCGCGTCCGTCCGGCTGCGGTTCAGGTCGTTCTGCCATGCCATCGCCTACCCGGTCGGCGAACGGCCGAAACGGAGCCAGCCCTCGACAGAAGTTGCTCGTCCTCATGCCGAAGTGCTTGGATGTCCCTGGCCTTCAGCTCGACCTCGTCCGCTCTGGGGCGCGTGGAGCGGAGAGCAAGATGTCGACGTTTGCGTGGCGTGTTCCCGGGGGAAGAGTGAGCACCATGAGCGTCCTGCGCATGTATGCGCTCCTGACGGCGGCCTGCACGATCGGTCTCGTCGTGATCGCTGCCTTCATGGGGATCCCACGTCGATAGCGCCAATCTTGGACGATGGCACGCATGAACGATCAGTGCGGTGGACCCACGGAGATTCGAACCCCGGACCTCTTCCGAAACCCGTACTCGGTCGCCCGACGCTGTCGCGCCTGCCGCTTCCGGGATACGCGTTTCCACAGCCGCTTCAAGGGTCACGATCGTCATACGACAAGACCCACCTGATGCCTCCGGTCTTGACGCATGCCGATATCGGCATATGATGTCGCCCATGGCACGAGCAGCGACGACGTCGGACGTCTTCAACGCGATCGCCGAGCCGCAGCGCCGGGAGATCCTGGTGCTGCTGCGGGCGGGTGAGCGGCCGGTGACCGAGTTGGCCCAGGAGCTGGGGATGGCCCAGCCGGGGGCGTCCAAACATCTGCGGGTGCTCCGGGAAGTCGGTCTGGTGCGGGACCGCAAGGCAGGCAAGCAGCGCCTGTACGGCCTTGACGCCCGCGGGCTGCGACAGGTCCACGAGTGGGCCGGCGGGTTCGAGCGGTTCTGGAACGAGAGCTTCGACCGGCTGGACGCGTACGTGCAGGACCTCAAGCAGGCGAAGGAGGAGGAGTGACCGATGGCAGCGACAGGACGAGACGCGCCGGCGCAGTCAGCGACGGCCGACCGCGAGATCGTGATCTCCCGGGTCATCAGTGCCCCACGGGAGCTGGTGTTCGAGGCGTTCACCGAAGTCCGGCACCTGTCGCGATGGTGGGGACCGGAGGGGTTCACCACCACCACGCGGGCGTTCGAGTTCCGCGTCGGCGGGGAGTGGGACTTCGTGATGCACGGACCGGACGGGACGGACTACCAGGAGTGGATCTCCTGGACCGAGATCGCCCCGCCGGAGCGGATCGCGCTGCTGCACGGTGAGTCCCTCGGCGACCCGAACGCCTTCGAGTCGGTCCTCACGTTCGCGCCCGACGGCGCGGCGACCCGGATCGAGATGCGCACGGTGTTCCCCACCAAGGAGCTGCGCGACGAGGCGGTCGAGACGTACCACGCGATCGAGGGCGGCCAGCAGACCCTGAGCAACCTGGCTGCCTACGTCACCGACCCTCGATCGTCACGCTGATCAACACAACGGTCAGTGGGAACATGGGTGTTCACTATGGCGGGATCCTTGCTTCGGGACCAATCACCCTTTCGAAGTCCGAAGGTGATTGAGAACACCTCCACTGTAAAGGGGAGCATCGGGGACATCGCCGCCGGCGAGATGACCCTTACGAACTCCACCGTGAATGGAATTTCGCTTGCAACTTCTCCTGCCCGAACGCCTAGTCGCCTACATCCAAGGACTCGCCGCGGAGCTCCCGCTCCCGGAGCTCGCTGAGGACGACCGCCCTCGCGTGAGGTGACTCCTCCAGGTCGATAGCATTGTGCGAACTAGGGCCTAGCCCGAGACGCGAAGGCGAGGCCCCCATTGAGCCGACGACGATGCACCGTCCACGTCATATCCGAGCGTGCGTTTCCTACGCGCTTTGGCCCATGTGCGTTTCAAGGCGAAAGGGGAAAGTGTCACACCGATCAAGCACCCGGAGGTGAGGTATGCGGCTCGTGTCGTCGGAGCGGCTTGTACCTTCACGAGGAACGAGCGCGTCAAGGGAAGTCATCCAGTGCCGCGAATACATCGATGCGGCCCGGAGCTGTCTCGCGCTCGCGGTCGAGATGTACGGCGGAGCGGATGAGCAGGTCACGGGAGCACCGGTCCCAGCACTCGAGAACGTTCTGAAGCAGCTGGAGCAGGCTGAGGCGATTCTCTGGGAGATGTCACAGTAGGTCCAGACAGCGACTATTCGCTTCGCGGGTGGCCGCTGGCCCGAGCACACGGCCGATGCATCTCGATCCGATGCAGATGTGGCGTGCGGTCACATCGTGGAATGTGTCGTGCGGCGGCGTGATGGATTCGCACGGCTAGCAGTACGGTCTTCGCTGAAGCGAGCGCGACAGAGCTGGGACTTATGGAGCCGTGTGTGCGGTCGCTGGCGGGAGAACTCTCAGCTTAGTGGCGGCGTCAGCTTTGCGAGCGTGGCTGCTTCAGGCGTGGTTGCGTCGTCCTCCAGCTCACGAACGGACTTCAGTCTTCTTGCGGCGAGCTCCTCATAGATCGCGAGATCGTCGGCCTCTCGCTCAAGCGCGATCGTACTCACGAGGCGCGCCTCAATGAACCTGCGGTTCACCGGGTTCTGAAATGTGTATAGCTGAGGGGGTGGATCCGGGACCTCGGCGTTGAACTGACGCGTTCCGCCATCGGGTCCTGCGTGCTGCACCTTAACGAGCATCTAGTGGCCTCCTGGATCCGGTGGCGCGAGTAATCGTCACCGGAAAACTCCACCCGTCGATCTTCGGTGTCATGGGGCAAACGCGTTAGAGGACCTACGCTTTCGCGAGTCTCGGATGCTCTGTACGGTTCGTCCCTGTCGCTGAGGCCGCGGACGAGATGTCTGACCTCACTGACCTCGAACGCACCTCCACACTCGTCTCGATGCACCCGGCCTCGGATCGCGCGCCATGATCCGTACGTTCTCGTGCCTCCCGACCACTTGGCCCGCTTCGGATCGGCGATCTACCGCGATCCCAGGACCATCCATTCGAGTATCGGCCAGACCGGGGGTGAAGGCTGGAGCAGCGCCCAGCCACCGGGACCGCCCCTGCTCACACGAAGCCCCGACGGCGCGGGTTGGGGGGTTCCGCTGCCAGCTGTCAGGGCAAGTCGACAAGGCCTATCCCAGATGCCCGGCGGGAACCTTCGGAAAACTCACGACCATCCGACGTAGGAACGCTACGGAGAGGTATGTCGGAAGATACGGTCGCTAGGGGTTCCAATCGGGGGCCGGACGAGTCGACTATCGCTCAGTCGACAAAGGAGCACCCATGACGGACCCGGAAGCGAACGAGCGTTCGGTTTCACGCCGAACGATGTTGAAGCGTGTCGGGGCTGCCGGAGCCCTCGTGTGGTCGGTGCCGGCGATCCAGTCGCTGAACATGCCGAAGGCGTGGGCCCAGGTCGGGTCTGTCCCGCCTCCACCGGAAGGCTGCGGCAACGTCCGCATCTCTCTAGGCGGTGGGTGCGGACTCCCCAACTTCGGAGGAGGCGGCGGGGGTGCTTCGTGCCTCTCCGGTGCGGACCCGAATGATCCGAGCGGCTGTGGGTCCGTCGTGAGTGCCACGGCGAACAACGGAGCCGACTGGGTGATCTGCGTCGCCGAGGGATGTCGCATCGCATCGCTGTCTGTCGCATCGGGCGGCGAGTGCTGGAACGCACCCGGTGCCCCCGTTGGCGATCCGGATGGTCCGGCAGATTGGACGGGCTTCACCGTCAGCGGGAACTGCGTGACGGTCCACCGGACGACAGACGTGAACCCTCAGGGCAAGCCGATCACGAGGAATATCTCGCACGTGGACCTGGTGATCTGCTGCGGAGAATAGGGCAACGGTGGGGAGGCACCGTGACGCCAGAGACTGTGAAGGGTGCCCGCAGGGAGGAATCTCCATGAGGAAGCCTCTTCTGATTTCGGTGTTGGCTATCGTCATCGGTCTCAGTTCGCTGACTCCGGCTTCCGCTGCTGGGACAACGGTAGGGCCGTTTGGACCCGCGTCGTTCCAGGACTACGGCACATGCGGCAATCCCTGGGCGAACTTCACCACTAAGTCGAAGTACAACGTCGGAAAGCTCAACAATGACGGGAGCTACAACGTCAGACTGACGATCTCCGGCAGCTTCGTGACGGTGGCAGGTCAGGGCCCAGGTGCATGCTTCCCCAGCGCGGACGGCTACTTGGTGAACGCCGGTGTCAAGGGGCACGCCACCTTGGTCATCTACCTCGCCGTTTCTGGCGGGACGTTCAACCCTGCTGCGCTCTGTGATTCGACCTGCGCGTTCGACGGCTACTTGACGAACTACACCCCGATCAGTCATTTCGCGCAGGTGTTCTTCGGCCAGAACGCGACGTGGTCGTTCTCGTCGGTTAGAGACCACACGGAAAAGGCGACCTCGCGGAACCCGGCGCTTTGCGCAAACAATTTCTCGGCGATCTTCAGGCTGAACCCGGACTTCATCACGTCCTCTACGGGTGACATCGCCACATACTGTCCACCGTAGTCGACCGGAAGAGCGGCACTGGGGAAGGGCCGGCCAGCGGGCCGGCCCTCTTCTTCAGATCCTCCTGCCGTCCGCGATTCTCATGTCGTCCTACCAGCTCTTCGAGCCTCCACGGTCTCGGTACTTCTGGCGGGGAGATCCCATCACGCCCGTCCCACGACTCGTTCCAGGAAGCGAGCGCACGCCGCATCTACTGCATCGGATCGAGGCGTGCCGGTCGCTACTTGGGCGGAGCGCGTCAGCGAACGCTCGGCGCCGGCCGTTCGGAGCGACAGTCGATCAGCGCGTGGCGTCAGTCGAGGGCTCCCCGGGCCCCCGTCCCCTGAAGCTCCCCAAGCGCGACGGCCAGGGCGTGTGGTGATTCCTCAAGCTCGATGAGCAGTTGAGCGAGCGTCCGGGTGCGTCTGTCGGCATAGTACCCACCGATCCGCTCTGCCCGTTCGTAGTCAGGGAGCATCAGGACGTGGAGAAGGTCGGCACGCGGTCCTGGACCGAGGGCCGCGAGGTGCTCAAGGAGCTGGTACTCCAAGTTCCCTGGTGTTGACGAAAGTGACGAACTCGCCCCAGCGGCCGTGGAGGGAGGGGAGGGATTAGGCGAGGACGTGCCGTCGTTAAGCTCTGTCGGTTCGGCGGTCTTGGAAGTCAGCAGCATGAATGCGAACACCCCGAAGAACATGACGTGAGCCGCGACTCCTAGCGCCGTCAACCACCAGGCCGAACCAGGGTCCGTGTCCACGAACAGTTCCCGCAGAACACTCCCCGGAGAACCAGGGCTGTCAGCCGCGCTCCAGTGGAACGCAAGGTCGATCGACAGACCGAACGCCCCAACGAACCGCATCCAAGGTTTCATGCCAGGCCCCTCTCGTCGCTTTCAGGAATCGGCAAGCAGGGGCATTCGACTTGAGGACCACATGTCAGCTGTGAACACCTTTCGGGGATCCTCGTCGACGGTCCGAAGCGCGTAGATCGGCGTCCCGTCGGCGATGCAAAGTCGATCACGAGGCGGCTGTAGACGTACGCGCCGGTACGACGGACGCGTCGCCCCGTGACCAGCGCGATGTTCGTGGACCCACGGGGATTCGAACCCCGGACCTCTTGGCTGCCAGCCTGGTTGGCCCGGCTGTGTCGCGTGTCCTCCAGTGTCTTCTTGTGTACGAGTGTCGGGCGTTCAACCGACGTCCGTCGCGTCTGATGTCAGCCTGTGTCGCGGAGTTCGTTTGCAAGCGGTTTGCACGAGACGAGTCAGCCTGAGTGATGCCAAGCAGGAGCATCGAGTGACTGCCGCCTTGTAAGGGCGAAGAAGATGTGCCGATCGCTCAGTTCTGCTCGCGGAGACTAGGCGCAAACTCCAGCGTTGCAGATCCCCGAACAACACTCGGCGGCCGTTGTGCACGACAGTCCTGAAACACCACAGCATGAGCAGGCCGAACCCGTTGCTCCCTGGGCGGTAGGTCCTCCGCAGCTCGGATTGCCCGTCGCTCCGCAGTCGGACCAGCCCACCGTCTCAGAGGTCAATTGCTGCTCGGTGCAAAAATCTCGACAGACCGATTCGCACTCGCCGAGGGTGAGGCCTGGGTTGCAGCTCTGCAGAACGACTCGGCCCTCTGCGCCTGAACAGTTGCACGTGCAGCAGGTGCCGCCAGGCGGTGGCGATCCCGCGTATGCGGGGGTCGAAATGCTGCTGATCACCGGGGTCACCCAGACGATGGCACCGGCTGCGCCGATCCGCTTGAGGGCGGTCCTCCTCGAGACCCGGCTCTTGGACTCCTCCGACTCGCTCATGACCCCTCCCGACACCGCGCAGAGCGCTATGAGTGTCGCCCACCAGCCGCCGCGGGAGGAGCGTCGCCCGACGTAATTCCGGTACGTGGCTGGCGGTGGGTTTCTCTACGAGACCCGGTCGGATCCCTCCTCGACAACCTAAAGGCTGTCGTACCTGCGCTCTAGGGTCCCAGCAAGTGCTCGATCGTGAGGCCGCTCGTGGCCGACTGCTCCATCGGATCCAGCTCCGCGCCGGCGACTATCTGAACGCCGAGATCGGATGGTCGAGATGGATCCGTTGGGGCCGCCTCATGGGACTCGTGGAGGCGGGAGCGGTCGTCGGCTTCTGGCCCGAGCACATGGTTGGGCGCGTGGCGGATGCGGCGTGGCATCGAGCTCCGCCTCGCCGCATCGTGAGGATGTTGGCCAAGGCCACGCCTAGCGCCCAAACAAGGACTGGGTAGTCGCCGGAGGCTCCGAGGTGGAGCATCGGCGCACCCGAGAGTTACCTCACGCTCGTGCCGTTGTGCAGGGCGAGCCGCGCGCGAGCTGCGCGGCGAGTCCTGAAGGTCGGCGTACACGCACCGCAAAGAGCAAGCTTATCGTCATCTGACGGTCCTGCGCTGCGTTCCGACCATTGAAGGATTGTGTGGACAACCTCGCGCTCACTACGATTCGCTTGGCAATGTCGTCCGTGCGCAACCTCCCTTCGCATCGCCTGCGCCACCGGATTCGTCTCGGGGCCCCAAGGGCGACGCTTCTACCGCCCATCGGAGCGGCCGCCGCCCAAGCTCGGGCACCGTCGCAGCAGCCACCACACTCGATGATCTAGGGGAAGGGTCAACGGAGTGTGTTGCGGCACGACGGCCGCCCTTCGGGGCGGTCGTCGTGTGCCAGGCCAGACGTTGGTGCTAGGGCTAAGGGGCGATGTGCGGCCACCCCGTGTTGTCTACGCTTTGCGGTGCCCGGGATCTTCCTCACGAATCACCCGGGCGACTTCGTGACACGGCGGCCGCTCCCTTGGACGGGGCGGTCGCTGTGTTGTTGGGTGCGTGCCAGTGCCCCCAATGGGGGATGCACAACAACCACGTCGTATCTACGCTCGGGTTTGATCTCCGTCTGCTCTCCCCAGGTGATCGGACACCGATGAGCCAAGACGCGTCGAAGCTGTCTCCTCGAGAGATGGAGGTCCTCGCATCGCTCATCGTGGGGAAGTCGAACCGCGAGATCGCCGATGAACTCAACATGGGCGTGGGTACGGTGAAGGCACACCTAAGCGCCATGTATTTGAAGCTCGGCGTGTCGAGCCGAACCCAGGCCGCGCTGGTTGGTTTTCGAGATCTTCCCCCTGTTGCGGGTACTGGCGAGATGAGACGTTCGCGCATCTCGTGATCGAACCTCGAGGAGTCACCCGGCGGCGGTGCGGGTTCGGGGGTCCCGCTGCCCGCTGGCCAATCACGAGGGCCTGCGGGATGTCGCGCTCGGTCAGGTCGTCAGACACCCGCACACGTGCCCGGGTCGGGCTCGTCGGTTCTCGCGGACTCGCCCTGAGGCACACGTGGGAAGGTGACGAACAAGACGTATGGGATCGTGCCCGCGTTGATGACTTGATCCAGTTCGCCTGGTCGCTCGATGAACGCCTGCCCAGCGGTGTACGTCGCGATCTCGCACTTGCTGCCGACCGACTCGTACACGGTGAGCGAGCCTTGCTGAACGACCACGATCGCGCCCCCAGGATGCGAGTGCCAACCGGAAGAGCCGCCCGGGGTGACCGTTATCTGCGCGAGGGCTACGTCCGTTCCACCTTGAAGAGGAAGGGTGCCGGAGGAAAGGTTCGTGCCTCGGGCCAACGGGGTGTTCACGAGGTTGACTGGAGGAGTCGCCGCCCCAGGGAGCATCGTGACTCCCACGAGAACCCCAGCGAGCCCCACCGTCAAGAGCGCCAGACCCAACCCGCGCTTCTTGGGCTTGTTCATGTGCGACCCCTCCCTTCGGGTCGCCCATCTCGGCGCGGGCTCCGCGACGAGTGACCGATGTCCGAGATCGGCGAGGATGCGCCGACCCATCGGATCCATCAAGTCAAACAGACGCGGTCCAGCCTGTATATGGGCTAAAGAGCAACAGGTGGATGACGGCGCGCACGTGACTGAGGCCCGTCCAGAGGGGATCGAGAGGAGCCCCCACCCCCAGCGCAGCGGGACCGTCGGTGCCAGGGGGCGTAATCTGAGCTAATGGGACCGACGGAATGGGGTGTCGTGGGCGTCCTCGTAGCGTTCGTCGCTCTGTTCGTCGCTCTTGGGGTGTCATCGCTTGTCCGTCGCCTCCGCCGATGACTGCCTTCTGACCAGCCGAAGCAAGCTTCCAACGATGTTGCAGTGTGACCGGTTCTGTGGAAAAGACGCTGTAGCCATTTGGCACCTTCGTCGGATGCACCGGGAAGGGATAGCCGCCGGGACGGTCGGGGGCTACGGTTTCTTCGCTATGGCCAGCAGCTTCCCCTCTGGCAGCTTGCGCTTCCGCATCCGCGACTGGCGTTACCGCCAACGGACCCGGTTGACGCTCACGTACTTCCCCTCTCGTCGCCTGCGCCAACGGATTCGCGCTTGGCGTGCCCGCCAACACCACCCGGCCATCTAGCGTCTCGCCGACACGCCGGGGACGGGACCAGGCGTTCCCCCCTGGCCCCGGCTCCCCCCCGACGTTCGCAAGCCCCGGAGAACTCCACACTCAACGGGAGGCTCGCTGGCCCCGCGTCCAGGGTTAACTCAACTCAACTCCGATCGAACGTTCGACGCCATCGGCCGAAGGAGTGACACGCATCAACGTCGTGGGACGGACCAGGGTTCCAACGGTCCTGGTCCGTCCCTCTCGACGTCCGCAAGCTCCCGGGCCACCGGGGAAGGCTCGCGGCCCTCAGGGGTGACGAGTCAAGCCCACATCGGGTTCGCGGTCATCGGCCGAAAGGCTAGGGATGACGCTCGCGAGCTATCAGGTCAGCCGCCGGTACCGCTGTTCCGCTAATTGTCCTCGGCGGTCAGGGGTCCTCATCGACGATCTGAAGCGCGTGGACCGGGGTCCCGTCGGCGAAGGTGAGCTCGATCACGACCGGCGGCCCGGGGACGTATGCGCCGGCGAGCTTGGCCGCGAACTCCAAGATCCCCCGTAGCTCCTTGATCCCCGCGAGCGCGACGTTGCCGCGTCCAGCGTCCTCATCGAGGAACAACACTCCGTGATGCGCGAGTGTTGGCGGATGTACCTAGAGCGAGTCACCGCCGCCCGGCGGGTGGACGACGGTCATACTCGTGAGGTGAGACTTCGCCCGGCGACCAGTCAAGACGACGCCTTCTGCTTCCGGTTGGAAGAGGCGACGATGCGCGAGTACATCGAGCCGACATACGGCTGGGATGTCGACGAGCAGCGCAGGCAACATGCCGGATGGTTTGAAGCCGATCGCCTGTCGATCATCGAAGATGACGATGGAACCGCGATCGGGGTCTTGGATGTGAGGGACAAGGGGGACCACCTCTACGTATCGCGGATCGAGGTGCTGCCCGAATCCCAAGGAGGCGGCGTCGGCACCGCTGTCATGGAAGGTCTCATGCGGCAGGGGCGAACGATTCGGCTGCGCGTCTTCACGAACAACGTCCGTGCACGGCACTTCTATGAGCGGCTCGGATTCATCGTCGACCACGAGAGGGACGATGAGCATCACGTCTCGATGCATCGCCCCGGCGCGTGAATCCTCTTCTTGCACCTGAGGAACAACACGCCGTGATGCGCGAGCGTTGGCCAATGTCGCTAGAGCGCTCTCCGAAGCGCTCGACCAAGTGCCAGCCGAGCCGGTTCGTCCTCCTCGAGGTCGATCAGCAGCTCAAGGGTTCGAGAAATCGTACGTCGACGGGACCTCGCTGGGGAACGAGCCGATCACGATTGCGATCTCCCTAAGGTCCTCCAGCGCGATCCCCGCTGGATCGCCTTCGTACCGTTCCCCGTCGACGTAGACAGCGATCGGAGCCTCGGGCTCGCAGTAGCCGCCGACGCAACTCTCATCCAATCGGATACCCCACTCGGCGAAGAATTCCCCCAGTGCGTTCGTCTCGTTCGCTGGAGCCTCGGTGTGAAGCACGCCCGTTGAATCGTGAGTATGCAAGGGCGAGATACACCGCTTGTCACACAGCTCGATACCGCCGTAGCCGACGCCCCCCGGATCGTCGAAGCGCGTAACGCCCGGATCGGTGATGTCGATCCCGATCCCCGCCGGCACCTCCACGGGCTCGCCATTGACGAATACGTCGAGGTGTGCGTGGAAGTGGATGGCGAAGAACTCCTTGCGCTCTGGCTTCAGGTTGGCTGCGACCATCCTCGCGATGGGATCCGAGGGTGCGGGCCACGGCGGCGCGCCGCTGGCGGGTTGCGGCGCGGGATCCGCCGAGCGATCGTCGGACGAGGGGCCGTCGGACGAACCGGTCCCCCCGTTACATGCCGACGCGAGCACCGCGACGATAAGGACAGGAATCCAGGTGGACGAGAGCCGGCCCATGGGGAGCGAGCCTACTCCCGGCCACCGGTGGCGCACCAATCGCTGACGCCAGCCCCCATCGAGCGAGGATGCCGAGGTTTGCATGTAGGAGATCTCCCTATCGTCACGATTTCACCGCCCTACCCCTCCAGCTTCGCGATCAGACTGGAGGCGTCCACGAGGCTAGGGTCTTTGACCACGCCGTCGGTCATGCGTTCCTCAGTCACGTGCCAACCTCGCGGCCCATGGGGGTGGTAACCAGAGTGGATGTGGACTTCATGAATGGACAGGTGAACGAAGATGGCGGAGGGGGCTATGCGGAGGGCGATGGTGTTCGTTGGACTCGTGGCCTGCGTCTGCGTACTCATGCCCACACCCGCCTCTGCTCTGAGCGATTGGGATCCCGAAGATGTCGCAGGACCCTTCCACCTTCGCTGGGTTGGCGCTGACTTCACAGTCGTCCACGTCGCTCACGTTCGTTGTGTCGTTCTACGACGGCTTCCGCGTCGCGGCGCTCCCCTGGAGGCACCGTGCCGGACATGGAGTGGCGATCACGATGGGGATCGGTGAGGGGTACCTCGAGCGGCGAACCGGAGGCCGCATCGTCTTCTTCTGGGGTGACCTGGGGTCCAGTTGCGGAGCCGACTACCCAAGGTCGTGCAACCGCGGCATCGTTATGCGCCCGAGTGCTGATGTCGTCCGCGTCACGATCGACACGAGAGACGGCGACCCATGGGACGTCACCGTTCATGTGTAGACCTTCTCGGATGACGGAGTGAGGGATAGCTCGGCGAATCTGGCGCTCGGACTCGCTCCCTGGGTTCCTCCTGACCCAAGAGCGAGCGCGTCGTAACGTCCATGGATGCAGCAAAGGTTCGAGGTGCGATTCGCTCGCGACGATCCGGAGACGCCGCCGACGATGGATGAGCAGATCGCGCTCGCACGAAAGGCTGCCCAGAAACTTGGGATTCCCAACGCCGAGAGCAAGCCGCTGCACCGGATCGGCAGGAACTCTCACACCGGCGAGGCTTGGGCTTACGTCGAGTGGACCTGGGAGGGGCTTCGGTAGATCCTCAGATCCTCCGAGTCTGGGGTCGCCGTCGAAAGTCACCGAAGCGTGCTCGGAGCCGGGCTGCGACTTGTAGAAAAACTACGACTGTTGCGGGTTGCCTCGAAAGGCGACCTAGGAGCAGTGTGCATCTCGCGATGGGCGACCTGCCAGAGCGACCACATCGAACGACCGCCGGGAGCTCCTCAAGAAGGGCACGATCGTCGCCGGAGCGGCCTGGTGTGGTTTCCGGATTCGGCACCCCGACCGGCCTCTGCGTTCCGTAGGCAGTCCAACTCGTCATCGGCAATAGGGCTCCCACCTGGGACTCGCGAAGGGGGAAGGTGACCGAGAGAGATCGCTCGAACCATCGCGGGATCACGGCGGAACAGGCCCTCGCGCTCGCCGACGAGCTGGTCGGTCGCGGCCAAGGGTTCGTCGCGACCAACGAGCCACTCGGACCAGGTGCGCAAGGCGTGCACGACGCCGCTTGCGACACCTTCGCTCTCGCTGCTTCTTCGATCGGCGAGCACGTCGGGAAGGAATCGCTCGTTCCTTGGACTCTTGTCCTGAGGCAATCGGCGCAGATGATCAAGCTGGCCGAAATCGTCGCCTATGCCGAGGAGGAGCTACACAGGTTGCAAGCAGCCACGACAATGCAGAAAGTCGGAGGGTAAACGGGCGTCAGACCAGTCTGCAGCGCGGTCTGGGATCGCCGAACTAGGAAGTCCCTGGTCCACCGATGAGTCCATACGCTCGTGACGCCGTGTTGAGCAGCCGCACAGGCCTCATCCGGACCTATTGCGACATCTCCCAGAGAACAGCTTCCGCCTCTGCAAGCTGTCCCAAGACCTGCTCGATCGCCGGGACGTGTGCTCCCGTCACCTGCTCATCGTCTCCACCGTAGATCTCGACCGCGAGCTCGAGACAGCTCCGGGCCGCATCGATGTACTCACGGCCCTGGATCAGTTCTCTCGACGCGCTCGTTCCTCGTGACGGTACGAGTCGCTCCGACGACACGAGCCGCATACCTCACCCCCAAGAGCGGATCGGGATAACGACTCTCCCCCTCTCCCCTCGATCACGCACGAGCCAAGGCGCGTAGAAGAAGCACGCCCGACGTTCGGTTCGAGGGGAGGAAGGCTGTCGGCTCCATGGCCGCCCCCGGATGGGGGACGCTCGAACCGGCACGCCGTGGTCGGTGAGGTACGGACCCGCGCAGGAGGAGCCTCAGTCGTCTCGCTCCAAGGCGTGTAGTTCGGCGATCACGAGCCCGCGAGCCGCGACGTCTTCCTCCAGGTCCATCAGCAACTCGGCGATCCCGTGACCTGCCGGGGCGTTGTAGAGCGTCTTGATCCGAGCCGCCCTGTCGACATCAGATGCCGTGAGGGTGCGGAGCAGCCCTTCCTGCAGGCCCCAACGCGCTCAATCGCCGACGAAGGTTACGCTCGATCGGAAGTCGGCCCTCGCTGTCATGTTTGCGGGGTGTACCCCGTAGTTCGGCGGCAAACACCGGGGTTGTGTGCTCGCGGTTGGAGGCTTGTCGAATGACATGCTCATCCGCGGGTGTCGAGAGTGGACGAAGTGACCTCGAACATGAGTCTTCGAATGAAGGCTTTGTCGTGCGCGCTTCACGAACCGCCGGTACTTCTGGCAGTGTGGTTCGGTCACTCCGCCTCACGACACGCTCCACGAAGTGACTGCACTTCGCTAGCTGCCGGGACTCTGCGCATCGGTCGCGTGCTTGGGGGAGCGCGTCAGCGAGACAGCTCAGCCAGTCGTTCGGAGCGCCAGTCGATCAGCGGGTTGGCGTCAGTCGAGAGCTCCCCGCATCCGAACCCTGTAACTCACCAAGCACCCCGGCCAGGGCGTGTGGCGATTCCTCAAGCTCGATGAGCAGTTGGGCGAGCGTCCTTGTGCGCCTGTCCGCGTAGTACCCACCGATCCGCTCAACCCGTTCGTATTCAGGGAGCATCAGGACGTTGAGAAGGTCGGCACGCGGACCTGGACCGAGGGCCGCGAGATGCTCATGAAGCTGGTACTCCAGGTTCTCTGGTGTTGTTGACGAATGTGACGAACTCATCCCAGCAGTTCCGGACGGGGTAGGCGAGGACGTGCCGTCGTTCAGCTTCTCTGTTGCTTCGTGGGTCTTGGAGGTCAGCAGCATGAATGCGAACACCCCGAAGAACATGACGTGAGCCGCAACTCCAAGCGCCGTCAACCACCAGACCGAACCAGGGTCCGTGTCCACGAACAGTTCCCGCAGAACGCTCCCTGGAGAACCAGGGCTATCAGCCGCGCTCCAGTGGAACGCAAGGTCAATCGATAGACCGAATGCTCCTACGAACCGCATCCAAGGTTTCATGCCAGCCCCCTCTTCGTCGCTTTCAGGAATCGGCAACTGAGGGCATTCGACTTGAGGACCATTCTTCAACGTGAACGCCTTCAGGGATCCTCATCGACTGCCTGCAACGCGTGAACCGGCGTCCCCTCGACGAACCTGAGTTGGATCACGATAGCGACTCAGTCACAAGCGCAAGCCGTCCCGGTTGCGCCGGGGAGAGACGTCGATTGACACGTCGCTGCGGTTGCACAGTCGACGAACCCGACGGCTTCGGGGAACATCCCTTAGTTCTTGGCAGAAGTCACGGCAGACCGCTTCGCACTCGGAAGAGTTGGCAACTCCCGGATTGCAGCTCTGCAGGGTGACGCGGCCGTTCTCGTAAGAGCAGTTGCACGTGCAGCAAGTGCCACTGCCACCGCCTGGCGCTGGGGATCCGACGGCGAATGCGGGAGTCGAGATGCTGCTGATCACCGGCGTCACCCACCCTGGAGATCGACGGATGAGTCCCTTCGCTCTAGGAGGTCGCCCAGTAGAGTTCGGGTCTGATGTTGGGCGCAGAACACCAGTCATAGTGAGAGGACCGTCCGAGCCGAAGCCTGGTCCCCCTCCGCGTTTGGAACGCCTGCGGTGGAAAGGACAGGCGACGTATCGCGTCCTCTCTTACTACTTCAGTCTCCGGTGGACCTGGGTTGAGGCTGGCGAGTACGTGCGCGACGTTCTCAAGGCATTCGAGGTCGCGCCCGACCCGGCGGAGGAGCGGAATCCACCCACCCCGGGCATGCCGCCTCGCTATTCGATCGTGACCTCAGGACGAGGTCGCGATCGCAGGTATCAGCTGTTCTTCGCGGAGAGCTTGATGTTCGGCAGCCAGGAGCCGAGCAGGATCCTGGACGCCCTGCTCTGGCACGTCAACGCGGAGACGATCCGCCGAACGGGGGACTTCCTTCTGATCCACGCGGGGGCCGTCGTGACTCCGAAGGGAGACGGTGTCTTGATTCTCGGTGAGTCCGGCTCGGGTAAGACCACGCTCACCGCGGGCCTCGTGCGGCGTGGCTTGGGGTATCTCTCAGACGATGTGGGACCCATCGATCCCGTCACTCGCCGCGTGTTCCCTTACCCAAAAGCTCTCAGTGTGAAGGGGGACCACCCCGACCTCTTCCCCGAGCCCACCCGGGACGACCGGAGGGGGCTGCTGGGTAATCAGCGCTACGTGCTTCCGGAGGAGATCCGGCCCGCGTGCGTGGCCGGCCCATGCGACGTCCGCTATGTCGTTGTGCATCGGTACCGGGAGGGCGCGGTCACCACCTCGACCCCGATAACCAGGGCGGCCGGGCTCACTGAGCTCTGCCGGAACGCGCTCAATCTGCCCACCTACGGAAACCGCGGCCTGAGGCTGCTGGCCGAGGTGGCCGAGACGGCCAGCCATTGCAGACTGGATTCGGGAAGCCTCGAGGAGGCCGTCGGGGCCGTGTCGGCCTTCGCTCGATCCGACTTGTAGGGCGGAGGCCGAAACGATTGGCCAACTGAGTAGAAGACGTACGCAGGCCTCGAAGGAGTCTACGGTCACCTGACGTCTGGCGCTAGGAAAACTGCCCCGGACGGATGATGTGCACTGTTCGTGCGAGCGGCATGCTCAAGGGTAGAAGTCGTCACTCGCAGTGGAGGGAACATGCCTGAGGAACCGGTCGATGGTGTCGATGGAGTGACGAACGACGGGATCTCCCGCCGAAGGATGCTGAA
This sequence comes from uncultured Actinomycetes bacterium, assembly GCA_963835415.1. GTDB lineage: Bacteria > Actinomycetota > UBA4738 > UBA4738 > HRBIN12 > JBBQVZ01. The sequence goes on from CAWIFZ010000001.1 coordinate 96,615, forward strand.
GCGGATCGGTGTGGCGACCACCATCGCCTGGACGGTGCCGGTCGTGAGCAGCTTAAGGACACCGGCGTTCGCCCAGGTCTCCGCCGGAGCGTGTCCGCCGTGGGCGTGCGGCGAGACCATCACGACCTGCGGAGGAACCCCCTGCAACGAGGCGACGGCCCGGTGCGTCTGCGACGTTGACGTTGCGGGGAACCCCATCTGCTGGAACGACTTTAGCTGTGCCAACACGATACCGTGCTCTACCAACGCTGATTGCAGTGGTCTCGGACGCGGTGGTTGGAGTTGCTCGGATAATTGCTGCGGCCAGACGTGCGTACCGCCGTGCGGGGAATGCGCCGGAGGAGAGGCCGGGGTCGCCGGCAAGTCGGTTGCAGGCGGAACAGGATCGGGGGGGTAGTTAGATCGGTAGTTCGGCTGGTCCACCGCGGATCCTCCGAATCAGTTGTTAGTCGCGACGGGCAAGCGACCGTTGACCTGCACTTCTCGCGAGAGCCCGACCAAGTTGCAGCGTTGATCCTTGGTGGCTAGCCGGAACGACCTTCGCGGGAGGTCTCGTTCAGGAGCTCCATCGCGAAACGAGCTCTCAGGTCGTCGTCAGCCTCCAGATCGATAAGCAGGTCTGCCATCGAGGGATTTCGCTCGGCCAGCGTCGCGATCATCGCCGCGAGCTCCTGAGAAGTCGCCAGAAGGTAGTCCAGCAGCTCTCGTCGCAATGGATCTGGAAGAGAGACGTCGCGAGCCACACATCAAGATTGCACCAAGAAGCGCGGCATCGCGGGGAAGAGATTGGTCCTTCGTTTGCAAATGTTTGCAAGCAGACGGTGCTGGCGGCTGGACCGAACTGGCGTCCAAGCCCGTGACCAGCGCTTTGTTGGTGGACCCACGGGGATTCGAACCCCGGACCTCTTGGCTGCCAGCCAAGCGCTCTACCAGCTGAGCTATGGGCCCTCGGGTGTCCGAGTCTACCCGGAGGATGCGGCGTCGGGCTCCTGCCACTCGAGCCTCGGCGCGTCACGCCACAGCCGCTCCAGGTCGTAGTAGGCGCGCTCTTCCTCGCCGAACACGTGGACGACGACGTCGACGTAATCCAGGAGCCACCAGCCGGCCTCGTCCTCGCCCTCGCGACGGATCGGCTTCTCGCCCAGCTCACGGATCGAGTCCTCGATCGCTTCGATCACGGTCTTCACCTGGCGGTTCGAGGACGCCGAGCAGATCACGAAATAGTCGGTGATCACGATGAGCTCGTGGACGTCCAGGACGGCGATGTCGGTGGCCTGCTTGCCGGCGGCCGCCCGTGCTGCCCTGGCGGCGACATCGCGGCTCGGAGGCGCGTCGCGTGTCGCGCGACCCGTCGCCGTTCCTCCGCCTGCCGTCAAGCCGTGAAGTCCTTCCCTACGATGATCTGCACGTCGCCGATACCCGATGCTACCTGGGACACCGCGATGTGGCCCACCCCCAGACGCGGCTCGCACGCGTCGCGCGTCGCGTAGGTTGTCTTCCCCCAAGGCCACGATCTGCGTCTCGTCCTGGTCGAACGTCTCCGCGTTCTGCGACAGCGTGATGCGGAACCCGTGGCCGATGATCATCCGACCGACCGCTTCTCCCACCCCCGCGGTCCCGACCGCGTTCTGCACGATGACCGGCACGGGGATGCGCTTCACGCCGAACCGCTCCGCCATCAGCTCATCGAGTTCCGCGTACTTGGGTACACGGATCGTGGCGGCCGCCACCTGCACCGGAAGCGTCTCGATGAAGCCGTCCTTGGCACCGTTCAGCGTGGCCTGCACGCCCGCCACATCGTCCGTCTCCGTGAGATCGTTCGGCTCCAGTTGGGGCGGCGCGGCCAGCAGGCCCGCGAGCACGACCTCCCAGCGCGTGAACGTGTTCTGGTTCTCTTCGCCGAGGTACTGGGCCACCTGCGCGCCCGTCATCCGCACGTCGCCGGGCCCGAGGACGTCCGTTCCCAGCGTGACCTCCTCGGGGAGTTCGAGCGGCAACCCGTCCTCGCGATCCACGACGATCGCGAGGTGCTCGAGGTCCGTGACCGCGTAGTGCGCCGCCCACGCCCCCACCACGTTCGACAATGCCACCTGCAGCCCATCGCCGGGGAGGGAGGCCACTTGGCGGGTGGTCAACGGGCCGGCGCCGGGCACCTCCAGGGTCAGGCCCTGCGGCACTCCCATGGCCGCCGGCGGGCTCCCCGCCGCGCCCACGACCGCGAGGAGCGGTTTCGGCGCCCCGGTGACCGACAGGGCCAGCAAGGCGGGGACCTTGCCTCCCGACGGGCTCGGGCTGCTGCCGTCGTCGCCGGCGCTCGCCGATCCATCGATCTGGGTCGTCGCGTACGCCACGCCGAGCAGGATCACGATGGCCGTGACCATCAGCTCGACCGAGCGTCGTCGGTGCTCTCGCTCGCGCCGGCGGAGCCGCGAGGCGCGCGTCCTCGGCGCCTGCGGCGACCGGGCGCTCACCGGTAGATCCCCGCCTTCTCGACGTAGCTCTTCACGCCTTCGGGAACGAGGTAGCGGATCGGGAGGCCGGCGGCGACACGCCGGCGGATGTCGGTGGACGAGATGGCGAGCGCGGGGATGTTCATCACGGTGATCTCCGGATGGCTCGGCTGGGTCGGCGACTGGATCGCCCCCAGGTCGTAGCCCGGGCGCGTCGCCGCGATGAAGTGCGCGAGCTCGAACACCTCCTCGTGGTCCTTCCACGCCAGGATCTCCACGATGGCGTCCGCGCCGGTGACGAAGAACAGGTCGACGTCGGAACCGTAGATCTCCTTCAGCCCGCGCAAGGTGTCGACCGCGTACGTCGGGCCGTCGCGATCGACCTCCATCCTCGAGACGCGGAACAACGGGTTGCTGGCGGTGGCGATCACCGTCATCAGGTAGCGGTCCTCTGCCGGCGAGACCACCTCGTGCTCCTTCATCCACGGCCGTCCGGTCGGTACGAACAGCACCGAGTCCAGCCCGAACTGCACGAGCGCCTCCTCGGCGGTCACGAGGTGGCCGTAGTGGATGGGGTCGAACGTGCCGCCCATGACCCCCATGCGAGTTCCCACGCGGCCCATCCTACGGCCGGGTCTGGGCCGATCCGGCCAAGCCGTGGATCAGATGCGGTCCAGCCACGCGAGGAGCTCCCGGCGGTGGTCGCGGTAGTGGATGTGTCCCGATTCCTCGAACCACTCGACGGCGTCACGGGTCAGCTCACCGTGCTCGCCGAGCTCGCACCACTCCTGGCGCATCTTCGTCCGCGCGGCGTGGAGCTCGGCCCTCACGGTCGGCACGTCGAGCTCCCGCGAGAGCTCGAACCATGCGCGGTTCTGCGCTTCCGACTCGATCAACGGGTCCACGTACGTGCCGAGCCGCATCCGCTCCAGCTGTCGAGCGGCTTCCGCGCACCACGCGGCGACGTGGAACATCGCGTCCTTCGGCGACCAGCCGTCGGGGGTCACCCCGGGAGCCTCGAATCGCTCGCCATCGATCGCGTCGAACGTCGCGTGCAGGTCGATCCACGCCGCGTCCTCCTCCCGCGCGAGACGGTCGGCGTCAGCGCCCATCGACGGCTCCCTGGGCTTGAGCGGGCGCGTCCGGGATGAACTCGAAGACCCGGTCGCCGATCGCGACCTCGTCCCCCGGGTTCGCTCCCAGCTCCGCCAGTCTCCGCTCGATCCCCTCGCGGACCAGCCGCTTCTGGAACTTGGCGAGCTGGATCTCGTCGTCCAGGTCGGTCTCGAGCAACAGCCGCTCGACGTTCTGACCCTTCACCCGCCAGCCGCGACCCTCGCGGGTGACGGTGAACCGGGGCCGGCCCGGGCGCAGCACCACGTACGGCGTCGCCTCCGGCTCCTCGGCCTGTGCCGTCTTCGACATCTCGCCCAGTCGTGCCAACAACTCCTCCAGACCCTCGCCGGTGACGGCCGAGACGGCCAGCGCCTCGTCCGACAACTCGCGAGCAGCTGCAGCGGAGTCGTCGACCAGGTCGGCTTTCGTCCCGGCCACGATCGACCGGCGCATCCCCAGCTCACGGTCGTACGCGGAGAGTTCCCGGCGGAGCGTGGCCAGATCCGCGGGAGGATCAGCGGCGGACAGATCCACCACCATCACGAGCGCCCGGCAACGCAGGATGTGCCGTAGGAACCGGTGACCCAGGCCCTTCCCCTCCGCGGCGCCCTCCACCAGGCCGGGGATGTCCGCGACCACGAACCGATCGCCGTCCCCGCCCGCCACGCCCAGGTTCGGGGTCAGCGTGGTGAACGGATAGTTCGCGATCTTGGGCTTCGCGGCAGAGAGGCGAGACAGGAGCGTGGACTTCCCGGCGTTCGGCAACCCGACGAGACCGACGTCGGCGACCGTTCGGAGCTCCACACGCAGGCGCTTCTCCTCGCCGTCCTCCCCCGGCTCGGACGTGCGCGGAACGCGGTTGCGCGCGCTGGCGAGCGCGGCGTTGCCGCGGCCGCCTCTGCCGCCTTGGGCGACGACAGCGCGCGAGCCCTCCCCCACCAGGTCGGCGATCAAGCCCTCGTCGTCGGAGACGACCGTGCCGTCGGGGACGGGAACGAGCAGGTCCTTGCCCGTCGCCCCGTCTCGTTTGGCGCTCCGACCGGCCACGCCTGCGGGAGCCCGCTGGTGTGGATGGTCCGCGATCCACGACAGATCGTGGACCCCGCGCGAGACCTCGAACACCACCGACCCGCCCGCGCCGCCGTTCCCGCCGTCGGGACCGCCGTGGGGTTTGTAGGGCTCGCTGTGCATCGAGGCAGAGCCGTTCCCACCGCGGCCGGCCTTCGCGTACACGAGCGCTTCGTCGACGAACGTCACGCGGTCCAGCTTAGGTGGTCGCTCGTCGGCCGGCGGGCCAAGATGTGCGGATGCCGGAAGCCACGACCGTGTGGATGGTCCGCCTGGATCGCGGACAGGTGGAGGACGACGTCCGAGGCACGCTCGAGCTGGAACCCGATGCCGTCGTGTTCACCGAGGCGCACACGGGGTTCCAGCACCGGATCCCGATCACCGAGATGCAGCGGCCCAAGCGCGTGAAGGGGTCCCCGATCCTCATGGTGTCGCACGCCACCTCCGGTGACGTCCGGCGGGTCGCGTTCTACTTCTCGCAGCCCCCGCCGCTGCGACCGCCGGAACCGGGATCCATGTCCCTCCCCGAGTCCGGACTGGGTGGCCGGCCGGCCGGTCCGTTCGGCGCGTTCCGGCGAACCTCCAAGCGGCGGCACATGCGGACGAACCTGGGCTACCTCACGACGGCGAACGCCGGGCACAAGGCTGTGATCCAAGCGTGGGTGGACGAGATCGGCGCGCGGATGCGCGCCGGCTGAACCGCTACTCGGTCGGCTGGACCGACGCGAACTTGCGGCCCCGGGAATCGTGGAACTCCACGACGCCCGGACGCAGGGCGAACAGCGTGTCGTCGCTGCCCTTGCCGACGCCGTCGCCGGGGTGGATCCGTGTCCCGCGCTGGCGCACGATGATGGAGCCGGCGGGAACCGTCTCGCCGCCGAACGCCTTCACGCCGAGGCGCTTGGCATTGGAATCGCGGCCGTTCCGGGACGAGCCGCCGCCCTTCTTGTGTGCCATAAGGCCTCCAGGCTACCAGTCACTCTTCGGCTGAGTCGGCCGCCTCGGACGCCGCTTCCGCGGGGACCTCCTCGACATCCGGCTCAACCTTCGGCTCCGCCTTCGCCTTGGTCGCGCGCTTCGGTGCGGCACCGAACTTCACGTCCTCGATCTCGAGCATGGTCAGGAGCTGGCGGTGACCGCCGCGCTTGGCGTACCCGCTCTTCGGCCGGTACTTGAACATCTTGACCTTCTCGCCCTTCTTCTCCCCCAACGGCTTCGCCGTCACGACCGCCTTCGCGGCCTCAGCGCCCACGTGCGTCTTGCCGTCGTCGTCCACGACCAGGATGGGATGGAACGTCAGGGTTTCGCCGTCGTGGACGATCTTCTCGACCTCGATGACGTCACCGGCCTTCACCTTCTGTTGCTTGCCGCCCGTCTTGATCACCGCGTACATCGCTCGTCCTCCAGCTCAGGCTTCGTAGTTGACCAGGATGCCCCGACCCTCGCAGGTGGGGCATGTCTCGGAGAAGGATTCAACCAGACCGCCGGAGACCCGCTTGCGGGTCACCTGCATCAACCCCAGAGGTCCGATCTCGAACACCTGGGATCGCGTCTTGTCGACGGCCAGGGCCTCCTTCATGGCGGTCTCGACCTGCGTCTTGTTCTTCTCCAGGAGCATATCGATGAAGTCGATCACGATGATGCCCCCGATGTCCCGCAGGCGGAGCTGCCGCGCGACCTCCCGCGCTGCCTCGAGGTTCGTGTTGGTCACGGTCGCCTCGAGGTTGGTCTTGCCGACGCTCTTCCCGGTGTTCACGTCGATGATCGTCATGGCTTCGGTGCGTTCGATGAACAGGTAGCCGCCCGACGGCAGCCAGACCTTCTTGTCGAGCGCCTTGTGGATCTGCTCGACGATCCGGTACTCCTCGAAGGCCGGGAGCCTCCCCTGGTGCAGGTGCACCTTCGGCTCCAGGTCCGGCGCCACGTCGTGGACGTACGACAGCACCTTCTCGTACACCCGTGGCGAGTCGGTCGCGAGCTCCTTGAACTCCTCGTCGGTGAACAGGTCGCGCACCACGCGAACGGTCAGCTCGGGCTCCTCGTACAAGCCTGCCGGAGCCTTCGCCCGCTTGGACTGCTTCTGGATGTCGTCCCACTCCCGGACCAATCGCTGCAGGTCCGCGGTCAGCGCTTCCTCGCTCGCACCCTCGGCGGCCGTCCGCACGATCACGCCGTGTCCTTCGGGGCGGACCTTCTTCATGATGGTCTTCAGTCGGCGCCGTTCCTCATCGGGAAGTCGCCGGCTGATGCCGGAGATGTTCGCGTTCGGCACGAAGACCAGGAACCGTCCGGGCATGGAGATCTGCGCGGTCAGGCGCGCGCCCTTGCCGCCCATCGGATCCTTCGTGACCTGGACCATCACCGATTGACCGTTCTTCAGGATCTGCTCGATCCTCGGCTGCGGGCCCTCCAGATCCTCAGGCGAGTAGTTCACCTCGCCGGCGTACAACACGCCGTTGCGCCCGCGACCGATGTCGATGAACGCGGCCTCCATACCCGGGAGCACGTTCTGCACGCGACCCAGGTAGACGTTGCCGACCATCGAACGGGCGCCGGTGCGCGTGACGTAGTGCTGGACCAGGACGTCTTCCTCGAGCACCGCGATCTGGTCGCGATCGCCGTGCTCGGTGATGACCATGACCTTGTCCGTGATCCGCGGCACCACCACGGTGTCCTCGCGGCGCCTGCGTCCTCCACCGACGCGTCCGGTCCGCGAACGGCTCGAACGCAATCCACGCGTGGGGCCTCCGGCCTCGACCTGCTCCTCGGCCGTCTTGGCACGGGTCCGCCGCGGCGCGGCCGTGTCGGTCGTGGACTCGATCGGACGGTCGCTGCCTTGCGCGCTCGCCGCGCGCTTCGTGGCGCCGGAACCGCGCCTGCCCCGCCGCTTGCGAGCGCCGGTCGACGGGGCTTGGGCGCCATCGGGGAGCGCGTCTTCGCGTTGGGTGTCCGGTGTGGAATCGCGCGGGGCTGCGTCATCCGCATCGACGTCGGTGACGGGCGGGCGAGGCTGCCTCCCGCCGGACGTGGACGATGCGGTCCGCGTGCGGCTCTCACCTTGGGTCCGGGTACGGCTCTCGCCGGGTGTCCGGTCGGTGCGTTCGTCGTCGATCACGCGACCCTGACCGTTCGAGGATGCGCCCGTGGCGCCGGTACGGGCGCCACTTCCACCGCCGCCGCGTCCGCGGCCGCCGCGACGACGGCGACGCTTCGGTGCACCGGTCGGCGACGCGGATGTACCGGTCACGGATGTCGACCCTTCGGGCGATGCGGGATCGGACGTGGTCGTCGCTCGAGCCCGTGGGGTCGAGTCGCTCGTTGGGGTGTCGGGCTTGGGGGTGGTGTCGGTCTTGAGGGTGGTGTCGGTCGAGCGCGGAGTCGACGAACGTGCGGGCCGAGGACGAGGCGTCGGTGCCGCGCTGTCGTCACCCGCCGCACCAACAGGTTCCCGATCGGCTGACGGCGGTCCGTCCTGGGTCTTGGTACCTGCCATGCCGCCGGTGCCGGAGCCGTTCCTGCTGCGTCCGCGGCCTCCACGGCTCCGACGCCGCCGGGGGGCACCGGTTCCGGTCGAGGTTCCCGCGCCGTCCGATGACGGAGCCGCGGTTGCGTCGCCGTCGGCGGAAGAAGATCCGGTGGTTCGTGGCGCGTCGTCCGAGCGACGTCGGTCGGCGCTGGTGGTCGCGGCGTCGTCTGCCGCGACCGGGCTGTCCTGGTTCATACGGTGAGCTCCCTTCGCTCGATGCGAGGGGGCGCGACGTGGGCGAACGTGGGGACAGGACGGGGGGCGTGGTTCCGGCGTGCGGAACCGTTGTTTCGGTTGAGCGAACCCGCCCGCAGCCGGCGTGTGCCGCTGCGATCCGGGCCGCGCGCGTCATCGCGCACCCGATACGTCCTTCTCCGGCGCTCGCGTTCCCGCGCTCGCGGCTCTCCGGGGATCCGGGGCCCGGCGGGCGGCGGTTCGCGCGCCTCCTCGACGATCAATTCGATCTCGCTCGTGCGCCGCATGGGGAGCTGCGCTCGGCGAGCAGGTCTGGACCCAGCATAGCAGCGGGGTCGGCCGGGACCGGGAGGCGCCCCCTTCTCGGTGCGGGCATCGGCCGACTCCTACGTACGTTGTCCACCATCTGGGGGAGGCCATGAAACGCACGTATGCCTGATGCGCCTGGTGAGCCACTACGTGACACTTGAGCCATGTTGGTGCAGAGGGCTCCGGCGACCGCGCGTCAGCGTGTCCGCGTGCTGGTCGTCGACGACAACACCGGCTTCCGCGAGTCGCTGATCTCGCTCCTCGACACCGACGAGCTCACGGTGGTGGGGCAGGCGGGCAACGGCGCCCAGGCGCTGGAGCTGATCGCCTACGACCAAGCCCGACGTCGTGCTGATGGACGTGCGGATGCCCATGATGGACGGCATCGAGACCACCCGCCGGCTGAAGGCGCTCGATCCGAACCTGGGGATCGTGGCACTCACCGGGACGGAGGATCAACGAGCGGTCCGCGACATGCTCGTCGCCGGCGCCTCGGGATACGTGCTCAAGGACTCCGACGGCGACGAGATCCTGAACGCCGTCCGCGAGGCCGCGTCCGGCGGCGGCATCATCTCTCCGCAGCTCACGCCGACCGTCATCGAGGAGCTGACCGAGGCGCTGGAGCGCGAGCGCCGCCGCACGCGTCAGCTCGAGATCGCGCAGGAGGCCTTGCTGGAACGGGCCGCCAGCCGCCATGAGCTCGTCTCCCGCTTGGGACACGAGCTCCGCACCCCGGTGACCGTGATCCTCGGCATGGCGCAGACGCTCGCCGGTGGCACCGCTCCGGAGGAGACGCGCGGAGAGTTGCTGGAACGCCTCGTCGCCCGGGCGGGCGACCTCGCCCGGCTCGTCCAGCGGTTCGAGGCGGCGGTCGAGGCGGGCCTGACCGAGTGGGCCGACGTCACCGACGTGGCTCGCGAGGTGGCCGGCGGCAACGAGCGCATCCACATCGAGGCGCCGACCGCTCCGGTCATGGCCAGCCTGAACCGCCTGGCCGCCTGCCGCATCTTGGAGGAACTCGTCGAGAACGCCATCGAGTTCTCCCCGCAGGATCGTCCCGTGCTCGTCCGCGTCGAGCTGGAGGAGGGTTCCGCGGTGATCCGCGTGATCGACGAAGGTCCGGGCATCGACGCGAAGTCGCTCCCGCGGATCTTCGCTCCGCTCGAGCAGGGCGAGACGCTCAACTCACGGACCCATCAGGGGATGGGTCTCGGACTCGCGATCGCGCGGATGTCGGCCCGAGCGATGGACGGGGACGTGATCCTCGAGGCAACCGGCCCCGGCGGGTCGACGTTCACGTGGCTCGTCAGCGGCGAACGGGTGGGTCCGTCGCTCACTTGAAGCGACGCATGTGCACGTTCAGCAGCAGCCCGGCCGCGATGAAGTTCGCGAGCATGGCCGATCCGCCGTAGCTCACGAACGGCAATGGGATCCCCGTGATCGGCATGATCCCCAGGACCATCCCCACGTTCACGAACATCTGGATCGCGAACATCGAGGCCACGCCCGCGGCGACGTACGTCCCGAACGGATCCTTCGATAAGTACGAGATGCGGATCGCACGCCAGATCAAGATGGCGAACAGCATCAGCACGAACGCCGCTCCGACGAAGCCGAACTCCTCCCCCACCACGGTGAAGATGAAGTCGGTGTGCTGCTCGGGCACGAAATCCAGGTTCGTCTGAACCCCGTTGAGGTAGCCGCTGCCGAACAACCCGCCCGCTCCGATCGCGAGCTCGGCCTGGTCGCGGTTGTACTTCGTGACGTCCTCGGAGTTCTGCGGATCAAGGAACGACGTGAGCCGGGCGATCTGATAGTCCCGGATCACGTGGAGCTGGAAGGCGAGCGCCACGAGCACGATGGAGGCCGCGCCAAGCGCCAGGAGGTGCCGCAGGCGTGTGCCGGCGACCACGAGGATGCCCACCACGATGGCGACGAGCACGATCGTGGTCCCGATGTCGGGTTGGATGAAGACCAGGATCATCGGGACCGCGGACACGATGCAGACGCGCAGGACGTCGGGCAGCATCGGCTCCGTCGTACGGAGCTCCGAAAGCATGGCGGCGAGCATCAAGATGAGCGCGATCTTGGCGAACTCCGACGGCGTGATCTGGAAGCCGGCGAACTGGAACCACCGTTGCGCCCCGTTCGCGGTCGAACCGATCCCGGGCAGGCGGACCAGGATCAGCGCCAGCACCGTCGCCGCGTAGATGAACCCGGCGTACACCTTGAAGAATCGGTAGTCGACCGTCGCGATGATCAGCAGGAGCAGGATGCCCAGGATGAGCCCCGCCACCTGCTTCTTGACGTAGATCATCGGGTCCTCGTGCAGCACCTCGAGACCACGGTGGGTCGACGAGTAGATCGACAGCAGCCCGACGATCGTCAGGCACGCGGTCGCGATCAGGAGCACGGGATCCAGATGCCGGATGGGCCGCCGTTCGTTGGCGAAGCTGCGTCCCGCGACCAGGTCCATCAGTCGGTCGCTCCTCCGTCCACCACACCGCTGCTGTCGATGCCGTACAACCCCTCGATCACCTGGCGCACGATGGGCGCTGCGGACGTCGAGCCGTGACCGCCCTGTTCGACCATCGCGATGATCACGTACTGGGGGTCGTAGGCGGGCACCATGGCGGCGAACCACGATGTGTCCTGGAACGGCGGCCGCTGCGCCGTGCCGGTCTTGCCGGCGACCGGCACCTCCGAGAGCGGGAACCCGGCGAACGCCGTCGACGCCGTTCCACCCGACTGCGTCACCGTCGCCAGTGCGTTGCGGATGTACTCGAGCTCCGCTTGCGTGTACGGGAGCGTGCGCTTGTTGCAGTGCCCGGTAACGGGCCGCGTGGTCCCGTCGGGATCCTCGATGTGATCCACCACGTGCGGACGGCAGATCTTCCCGCCGTTCGCGATGGCCGAGTACGCGACGGCCAGCTGCATCGGAGTGATCGTCACGAACCCTTGCCCGATCGCCATCTGGATGTCGTCGCCGGGGAGCCAGCTCTGCTCATCGGGAAGCAGCACCTCCGGGTGATCCTTCGCGAACTGTGCCTTCCACGTGGGATCGGGGATCAGACCGCTCGTCTCCAGCGGCAGGTCGAGCTTGGTGGCCGCGCCGAACCCGAACTGGCGCAGGCTGTCCTGCAGCAGCGTCGCGTCCTTGCCCAATCGGTCCGCGTTGTAGCGGTCGTAGAAATCCGCGCCGAACTGGTAGAAGACCGTGTCGCACGAGATCTTGAGGGCCTGCTCGACCGAGATGGTGCCGAGGTTCGCCGTGGTCCAGTTGTGGAAGACGGTCGTGGTGTCGCCGGGATAGATGTATTCCGGCGGACACGGGTAGTAGTCGCTGAAGCTCGCCAGTCCGTGCTGCTCGGCCGCCAACGCGATGAACGGCTTGAAGGTCGAGCCCGGCGCGAACGACAGCTGGGTCGCGCGGTTGAGCAAGGGCGCACCCGAGTTGTCCCCGTAGACCATCGCGGCGTGCTTCTTCGACAGATCCTGAACCCACCACGATGGGTCGAACGTCGGCCACGACGCGAGCGCCTTGATCCCGCCGGTGGTCGGATCCATCACGATGACCGCGCCGGAGTTCGCCTTGAGGTAGCCGGGCGGATCCTGCGACTCGTCGTAGATGCCCCGCGTGTGCTCGATCCCGTCGGCAAGCGCCTGCTCGGCGATCCGCTGGGCGTCGATGTCGAGCGAGAGCACAAGGTCGTCGCCGGGGACCGCGGGCACCTCGCCGAGCTGGCGCACGATCTCCTGGTTCGAGTTGATGAGGTACTTCTGCCGGCCCTTGTGACCCTGGAGGAACCGCTCGTACTGCCTCTCCAGGCCCGCCTGGCCGACGAGGTCGTTCGGCCCGTAGTCCTTGAACCGTTTCGTGTCGGCGATGTTGTCCGCCGTGATCTGTCCCACCCAGCCCAGGACGTGCGCGGCCATGTTCCCGTTCGGGTACTCGCGGACGGCGGCCGGCACGACCTCGACGCCTGGGAACTCGTCCTTGTGTTCCGAGAGGTAGAAGCTGACGTCCTTGTCGACGTCGTACGCGACCGGCTTCGCTTGATAGTCGTAGTAGTCCGTGCTGTCGAGCCCTTCGCGGATCTCCCGCACGGGGATGCCGATGATGTCCGACAGGCGCAGCAGCTCGCCCTCGGCGTCGTCGTCGAGCTGATCCTTCGTGACGCGGACCTCGAGCGAGATGCGGTTCAGGACCAGGGGGCGATGACGGTCGTCGAAGATGCGGCCGCGGGTCGCGTCCGTCTCCACGAACCGCGCAGACTGACGGCCGACATCGGTCGTCGCCGATGCCGACGCGAGCACCTGCAGGAACCACAGACGCGTGGTCAGCGCCGCGAACATCAGCGCCACGAGGATCGCCAAGACCTTCAGGCGAGAGGTTGATTTCTCCATCTAGAACCGCACCACCCGTCGGGGTCGGGATCGTTCGAAGATACGACGAAGGATCGGATAGACCAGGGGCGTCAGCACGGCGCTGTAGAGCGCGGAGAGGAAGGCGACCCGCAACAAGTACAACAGGGGATCGTCGATCTGACCCAGCAGGAACGACACGATCTCGTAGAAGATGACGCCACAGAACGTTCCCACGGCGACGAGGATCGTCGGGAGCAGCGGCGATGGCGACACGATGTACTGGCGGGCCAGACCCACCGTGTAGCCGAGCAACGTGAGCGTCAGCGCGGTGATCCCCTTCGGCTGATCCAGGAGGAAGTCCTGGGCCATGCCGCCCGCGAACCCCACGATCGCTCCCTCGTTCGGGCCCTCGAGGATCGCCATCGAGATCGTGACGACGTACAGCAGCTCCGGTCTGACCCCCAGGAGCTTGATCTGCGAGAAGACGGTGGACTGCAGGAGCAGCGCGGTCACGATCACGGCGGCGAGCGCCAGGGTCCGTCGGAGCACGCCTAGCCTTCGCTCCGAGACGTCTGCAGCACCAGCACGAACTCCAAGGTGGAGAAGTCGATCGCCGGCCGGACGGTCACGAACTCCTGCAGGCCGTCGGCGTCCTGGATCACGCGGGAGACCTCTCCGATCACGAGACCCGGCGGGTAGAGCCCCTGTTGGCCGCTGACCTCATACCCCTGCGTCACCACGGTCTCGTCGCCCGTCACCGACGTGCCCGGGGTCACGAGCGTCATCCGCAGGTCTTGGTCACCCTGGCCCTGGATCTGCCCGGTCTCGTGCGACACGGAGAGCCGCCCGGCGACGACCGAGTTCCGGTCGATGATGAGCTCCACCTCTGCGGAGATCGGACTCACCGCGACCACCCTCCCGACGAGGATGGGCGCTTGCTCGGACCCGGTGACGACCGGTTGGTCCCGCTCGACGCCGTCGACCGAACCCTTGTTGATCGTGATCGTGTAGCGGAAGTTCGACAGGCCGTTCGCGATGACCACCGCGGGGACCGAGTCCGGCGTGAGGCTCTCCTGCAGTCCCAAGGAGGTTCGACAGCTGCTCGATCTGGCTCTCCTTGTCCGCCTCGGCGGCGATCTCGCCGCCACGAGCTCCTGGTTCGCCCGACGGAGCCGTTCGTTCTCCTTCTCCACGGACGGGAGGTGGACCAGGCCACTGAAGAAGTCGCCGATCGGCCGCGTCGCCGTGGTCACGGCCTCCTGCAGCGGCGCCATCGTGGCGAGCGCGATACGGCCGAGACCCGCCAGCGGCCCGTCCTCACCCTCGCGATAGTCGAGCGTGATGACCGCGAGCGAGATGGAGACCAAGACGACGACCAAGAGCCGCGTGCTTCGGGGGTGCTGCCGGGAGACCACGGCGGCTACCGCCGGGAGGGACTCACCAAGACCCGCTGCAGCACCTCGAACTCCTCCAGGCACTTGCCCGAACCGAGCACGACGGCTTGCAACGGGGCGTCGGCGATCCTGACCGGCATACCGGTCTCGTGCCGCAACCGCTTGTCCAAGCCGCGGAGGAGCGCGCCACCGCCTGTGAGGACGATGCCGCGATCCATGATGTCGGCGGAAAGTTCCGGGGGGGTTCGATCGAGCGTGGTCTTGATGGCGTCGATGATGGCGTTCACCGGCTCTTCGATCGCGCGACGGATCTCCTCGGCGCTGATCGTGATGTTCTTCGGCAAACCGCTCACCAGGTCTCGGCCCTTGATCTCGGCAACGAGCTCTTCGGGCATCGGGAACACCGACGCGATGGCGAGCTTGATCGCCTCCGACGTCCGCTCGCCCAACAACAGCGAGTACTCCTTCTTGACGTGTTGGATGATCGCCTCGTCCAACTCGTCGCCGCCGATCCGGATGCTCGTCGACGTCACGATGCCGCCGAGCGAGATGACCGCCACCTCGGTCGTCCCACCACCGATGTCGACGACCATGTTGCCGGTCGGCTCGTGGATGGGCAGCCCGGCGCCGATCGCGGCCGCCATGGGCTCTTCGATGATGTACGCGCGGCGCGCACCGGCCGCGATCGTCGCTTCCTCGACCGCGCGTTGCTCCACACCGGTGATGCCGGAGGGCACGCACACGACCACGCGCGGCTTCGCGAGCAGGCGCCGCTTGTGCACCTTCTGGATGAAGTACCGCAGCATCTTCTCCGTCACGTCGAAGTCGGCGATGACACCGTCTTTGAGCGGCCGGACGGCTTGGATGTGGCTCGGCGTGCGGCCGATCATGCGCTTGGCCTCGGACCCGACGGCGAGCACGGCTCCGCTGAGGGTGTTGATCGCTACCACGGAAGGCTCGTTCAGGACGACGCCACGACCACGCACGTACACGAGCGTGTTCGCCGTCCCGAGGTCGACCGCCATGTCGCGACCAAGGAACCCGAGCACTCCCTCCGTCCCCTGTTGACGGGACGTGGGAGAAGAGGATCGTTGGAGACCATCGGCCATGGGCTCAGCAGCCCATTCAACAGGAGTCCCCCGGTCGTGGCAACCTGTGCGGATGCACAACAGCGACAAGAACACATCTGCCGTCTTCCCCGGTCAGGGATCGCAGTTCATGGGCATGGCCGACCCATGGAACGGACATCCGGCGGGATCCGCCGTCCTCGCGGAAGCATCCGAGACGATGGGGCGCGATGTCGTCGCGGGCTGCCGCGACGAGGTATCGCTCGCCACGACCGAGTTCGTCCAGCCCGCGTTGCTGGCCTGCGCGATCGCCGCGTTCCGCGTGTTGGAGGCCGAAGGGATCGCGTTCGGAGGCGTGGCGGGACATTCGCTCGGTGAGTTCGCGGCGTTGGTGGCCGCCGACGTGATCGGCCTCTCCGATGCGCTGGACGTCGTCGTCGTCAGGGGTCGGGCGATGCAACGAGCCGGAGAGGAGCGTCCGGGCACCATGACCGCGTTGCTCGGCGTGGACGCTGCGACGGCCGCGTCGCTCTGCGACGAGGCACGAGGAGACGACGTGTTGGTCGTCGCGAACGAGAACTCGCCCGTCCAGGTCGTGATCTCCGGCTCGATCCCCGCGATCGAGCGAGCGGAGGCGTTGGCCAAGGAACGCAAGACCCGCGCCGTTCGTCTGAACGTCGCCGGCGCGTTCCATTCCGCGTTGATGGAGCCCGCGATGTCGCCGATCGTCGAACGCCTCTCGTCGATCGAGTTCCGGTCGCCGCGCGTCCCGATCGCCGAGAACGTCACGGGAACCTTGGTCGATGATCCGGAGGAGCTGCGCGCACTCGTCGGCCGGCACGTCGTCTCACCCGTCCGTTGGGAGTCGTGCGTGAGATCGTTGTCGCGTGCCGGCTCCGAGCTGTTCGTGGAGGCGGGACCGGGCGACGTGCTGACGAAGCTCGCCAAGCGCGTTGTGCCGCAAGCCACGGCGGTCGCCGTCGGTTCGCCGGAAGCGGCGGCCGAGCTCGCGCGCGACAGCGGCGACGGATGACGCTGCCCGTCCGCGACCCATGGTTCGAAGCGGTGGAGGTCGAGCCGGGCATCCACGTCATCACGGAGCCTGAGACGCACACGCTCATCCTGGCCAACGTCTGGCTCGTCCGAGGTCGCGACCGCGATCTCCTGGTCGACACCGGGAACGGGATCGCGCCGCTCCGCCCGTTCGTCGACACGTTGCGGGACGATCCCACGAAGCCGATCATCGCCGTCGCCACCCATTCGCACATGGATCACGCGGCGAGCCTCTGGGAGTTCGACGAGCGGATCGCACATCCGGCGGACGCGGACGAGATCGAGCATCCGGTACCACTCTTGCACGGCAGCGACGTCTGGCCGGCGGTGGCGGACGCGATGGCGCAGGAAGGGTTCCCCGTGACGGATCTCCTGGTGACCGCGGCGCCCTCGCGCGAGTGGAACCCCGATTCGTACGTGCAGTCCGGGGCGACGCTCACCCGTCTGGTGAACGAGGGAGACATGATCGAGATCGGCGACCGCGCGTTCCGCGTCCTCTCGCTGCCGGGGCACACGCCGGGAAGCATCGGTCTCTGGGACGAGGCCGACGGCATGCTGTTCTGCGGCGACGCGGTCTACGCCGAGGACCCCATCATCGATCAGGCACCCACGTCCGACGTCGAGGCGTACCGCGCGACGATGCGGCGCCTCATCGACCTGCCGGTCCGCATCGTCCATGCCGGACACGACCCCAGCATGGATCGATCGACCATGGTGCAGCGCTGCACCATGTACCTCGAACGCCGCTCTCCCGGTTCCGCAGGCTGAGGTCAGGGCCTGTGCCGCTCGGCCGGGCACGCTATCCTCGCGCTGTGACCCGCCATGCCACCATCGCCGGTGTCGGCTCGTTCCTCCCCGACAACCGGATCCCGAACGCGTACTTCGAATCGCTGGTGGACACCAGCGACGAGTGGATCGTGGAGCGGACGGGCATCCGATCGAGGAACTTCGCCTCCGAGGACACCGCGGCGTCGGACCTGGCGGTCGAGGCGGCGACGAGGGCGCTGGACGCGGCCGGCATCCTGGCCGAGCACGTCGACCTCATCGTGTGCGCGACCCTGTCCGGGGACACGCCGATCCCGTCCACGGCCGTCTGGGTGCAGCGCAAGCTGGGCATGACGTGCCCGGCGTTCGACGTGAACGCGGCGTGCGCGGGGTTCTCCTACGCGATGTCGACCGCGACGGCGTTCATCGAGTCCGGAGCCGCCGACACGATCCTGGTGATCGGGGCCGAGGTCATCTCGAAGACGCTCGACATGACCGACCGGACCGTCTGCATCCTCTTCGGGGACGGTGCGGGTGCCGTGGTCCTACGCGCGGGCGACGAGCCCGGCGTGATCGACTCGGTGCTCGGCGCCGACGGCACCACGGCGGAGGTCCTGATCATCCCGGCGGGGGGCTCCGCGCGACCTGCGTCGGCGGAAACCGTCGCGGCGGGCGACCACTCGATCCGGATGCCGGGCGGCCGCGAGGTCTTCAAGCGCGCCGTGGTCGAGATGTCGGCCGCGTGCAGCGAGCTGCTCGAGAAGTCGGGCTTCACCGCAGACGACGTCAACCTGTTGATCCCGCATCAGGCGAACGCCCGCATCATGATCGCGGTCGCCGAACGATTGGGCATCACCGGCGATCGCGCGGTGGTCGACGTGGAGGAGGTCGGGAACACCTCGGCCGCGTCCATCCCGATCGCGCTCGACCGGGCGTGGCGGGCGGGACGCGTCCACGACGGCGACCTGATCCTGCTCACGTCGTTCGGGGCGGGCCTCGCCTGGGGCGCGAACCTGGTGCGCTGGACCATCCCGGAGCCGGCGTGACGCGCCACGTCGCCGTCGTCACCGGAGGATCGCGAGGGCTGGGACGCGCGTGCGCGGTCGCGCTCGCCGAGACCGGATGGACCGTCGCGATCGGCTACCGCTCGAACGAGACGGACGCGAAGGAGACCGTGGCCGCACTGGAGGCGGCCGGGAAGCCCGGTCTCGCCGTGTACCTGGACATCACGGACGAATCCAGCGTGCAGGAGGCGTTCCGTCGCGTCAGCGACGAGGCGGGAGCTGTCACGGGGCTGGTGAACAACGCCGGCTTCTCCCAGGACGGCCTCCTCGTGAAGTACTCCATGGACACGTACGACCGCGTGATGGCGACGAACGTGCGCGGCTCGTTCCTGTGCACGCAGGCGGCGCTCCGGGGCATGCTCCGCGCCAAGTTCGGCCGGATCGTGAACATGTCCTCGGCGGTCGCGCTGCACGGCAACGCCGGCCAGACGGTGTACGCGGCGTCCAAGACGGCGCTGCTCGGCCTGACCACGTCGCTGGCGCGCGAGGTCGGCGCGAAGGGCATCACGGTCAACGCGGTCTGCCCCGGCCTGGTGGACACCGAGATGACGTCCCACCTGGACGAGAAGGCGCGGGCGCACTACGTGGACCAGACCCCCGTGGGACGCACCGCCACCCACGAGGAGGTCGCCGCCGTGGTTCGATTCCTGATGTCCGACGAGGCTTCGTACGTCAACGGGGCCGTGATCCCGGTCGACGGCGGCCTCACGGCGTAGTCGGGTCGGCGCTCGGCCGTCTACGCTCCTGCGGACAGAACACATATCGGGGATCGAGGAGGGGAACGGATGGATCGTTCGGAGATCGAGGTCAGGGTCAAGAAGGTCCTGGCGGAACAGCTGGCCGTCGACGAGGCGCAGGTCGTCGCCGACGCCCGGTTCGCGGAGGACCTGAACGCCGACTCGCTCGACCTGGTGGAAGCGGTGCTCGCGCTCGAGGAGGAGTGGAGCATCGAGATCCCCGAGGACGAGATGGAGAGCGTGAAGACGGTCGGGCAGGCCGTCGACATGGTCGCGTCGAAGCTGGGGGTTTCGTAAGACGGTCGCACGTGAGGAACGTCGCAAGGTCGTCATCACCGGGCTCGGGCCCGTCACGCCCGTCGGCACCGGGGTCGACGACTTCTGGCAGGGGCTCACGAGCGGGCGGAACGGCGTGCGCACGATCACGCGGTTCCCGATCGACGACCTGCCGGTCACGGTCGCGGGCGAGGTCGACTTCGATCCGCTCGACCACCTGGACCTGAAGGAAGCCCGCCGGACCGACCGCTTCACGCAGTTCGGCATCGCCGCCGCCAAGCTCGCGTGGGCCGACGCCGGTGAGCCGCAGATCGTCTCCGAACGGGGCGGCGTGATCTTCGCCACCGGGATCGGTGGCATCGAGACGCTCCTGAACGCGTACGACGTGCTGAAGACCAAAGGGCCGGGGAAGGTCTCGCCGTTCATGGTCCCGATGCTCATGGCGAACGCACCCGCCGGACACATCGCGATGACGTTCGGCCTCACCGGCGCGAACTTCGCCACGATCTCCGCGTGCTCGTCGAGCAACCACGCGATCTTCGAGGCCATGCGGCTGCTTCGCGATGGAACGCTCGACCTCTGCATCGCGGGCGGCTCGGAGTCCGCGACGCTCCCGCTCACGGTCGCGGCCTTCTCCCAGATGACCGCGCTGACCAAGAACCCCGACCCCGACGTCGCTTCCCGGCCGTTCGACGCGCAACGCGACGGCTTCGTGCTCTCCGAGGGCGCCTGCGCGTTGATCATGGAGACCGAGGAGCACGCGAAGGCGCGAGGCGCGCGGATCTATTGCGAGGTGGCCGGCGCGGGGGCGAGCGACGACGCGTTCCACATCACCGCGCCGGACCCGAAGGGCTCGGGCGCCGTGCTCGCGATGCGCTGGGCGTTGCAGGACGCGGGTGCCGAACCGAACGAGGTCGACTACATCAACGCGCACGGGACGTCGACACCGCTGAACGACGCGTCGGAGGCCGCCGCCATCACCGAGGTCCTCGGCGATCACGCGACCTCGGTGGCCATCTCCTCCACCAAGTCGATGACCGGGCACCAGATGGGCGCCGCCGGCGCGGTGGAGGGAGCCGCGTGCGCGCTGGCGATCACGCACGGCACGATCCCGCCGACGATCCACTATTCGACGCCGGATCCCGGCTTCGAGCTGGACGTGACGCCGAACACGGCCCGCGAGCTCGACGTGCGGTTCGCGCTCTCGAACTCGTTCGGCTTCGGCGGCCACAACACGTGCGTGGCGTTCCGCGCGTCCGCGTGAACGTCCCGCGGCGAGCGGTCGCGTCCCTCATCGCGCTCGTGGTGGCGGCGTTGCCGGCGAGCGATGCGTCGGCCGGCGCGATCGAGGCGTGCGCCGGCTACGGGGCGGTGCGGGTGACTGGCGCGGTGACGATCGACGGGATCGACGAGGTATCGGGCGTGGTCGCCAGCCGCCACCGGCCCGTGCTCTGGATCGAGGAGGACTCGGGGAACCCGGAGCGGATCTACGCGATCGGCCCCGGGGGGGCGGAACGCTCCACCGTGAGCGTGACGAACGCCGACAACCGGGACTGGGAGGACATCGCGCTCACCGGCCGCCGGATCTGGCTCGCCGACATCGGCGACAACCTCCGGATCCGAGCGTCGATCCAGGTGTACTGGTTCCGCGAGCCACGCCCCACGGACACGTCGGTCGCGGCGCGCGTCCTGGAGCTCACGTACGAGGATGGTCCGCACAACGCCGAAGCCATGGTCGTCGACGGCAAACAGCGAGCGCTCTTCGTGTTCACCAAGCAGGCCGGGACCACCTCGGTCTACACGACCTCGGTACGCGGCATCCAGGGCGGGGAATCGAGGACCCTGACGAAGATCGCCGAGCTCCCGCTGAACACCGTGACCGCCGCCGACCTGGGTCCCGACGGCATCGTGATCAAGTCCGGCTCCGGATACCTGTATCGATGGACGAGCGCCCGGACGGTCGCGTCGGCGATCGCCCGCACCCCCTGCCGAGCGCCGGCCGGCCCCGGTGAATCGCTGGGGTTCGCCGTCGGCGGTGGCCTCTACGCGATCCCGGAGGGGTCGGCTCCGTCGGTGTACTTCACCCCGGGGTAACGCTCAGTCTTCGAACGAGCGGTACCAACGGCCGGCGTTGAACTCCGCGAGGACGGTCCTGCCGTCCACCAGACGGTCGAACCGGATGCGCCGCGGCTGCCAGGTCTTCCCGACCGCGAACCAGCCGTCCTCCAGCGGTTGCAGCTCCGCCTCCCCGCCTCGTCGCTCAGCTCCACCGGGAACTGCAGCGCCAGCCGGCCCTTCCGCATCACCACCCGGAGCGTCGGCATCCAGGGATCGTCGTTGCGGTAGAGGCCGGGATAGGCGAGCCACTCCTGCGGCGGCTCGTCCGGCAGGTCTCCGTCGTACCGCTCGTTGCGGAACCATCGGTCGCCGTAGAACACCTCGTTCGCCGTGACCGTCCGGACCGCGGACGAACCGCATGGGGAAGCGTTCGAGTTCGGGATGCACGACCAGGAACTGGTTGCCGGCATCGGAGGACAAGCGGGTCGCGTTCCAGACGGCCCGGAGGCGTCGCCGAGCGCGACCCGCGAGCCCGTCGTCGTCGGCGGTCACCTGAAGCATCTCTCCATCGGATCCCGGCGTAGTCACCGACGAACGCCGCGGCCTCCGGGATCGACGTGGGCTCGGGTGGGAACCAGACGTCGGGCAACGGGGCATCGTTGACGCACGCGCGAACCGCGTCCAGCGCGTACTTCACGACGTGCCCCTTGTCGCCCGATCCGTTCTGCAGGATGACGATGCCGAGCCCGCTGGCCGGCTCCACCGCGAGGAACGCCGTGTATCCGACCATGCCCCCGCTGTGCCCGATCCACGTCCCGCGCTCGTCCTCGCCGACGTCGAGCCCGTACGCGTAGGGGGTCTCCACATCCTCAGACGGCCCGACGTAGGGCGTCGTCAGCACGTCGAACATCGGCTCCGACAGGAGCGTTCCGCTCGGCCCCCGACCGCGGTTCAGCAGCAAGCGCGCGTGCGCGGCCATGTCGATCACGTTCGACACGATGGAGCCGTCGACCGTGCTCGAGACCGTGAAGATCGCGGGGACCAAGGGGTGACGCAGCTGCGCCGGACGATCGGTGAACACCGGCTCGTAGCCCGTCGCGAGATCCGTCCGGATGTCCTCCGTGATCGCCGCCACCGACGAGGTCATGCCGAGCGGCTCCAGGACGCGCTGACGGATCAGCTCGTGCGCCGGCGTCGAGGTCACACGCTCCAGCACGAGCCCCACCAGCTTGTACGCGTCGTTCGAGTACCAGAAGTGCGCTCCCGGTGGGAACGTCGCCGGCACGCTCCGCAGCAGGGTCGCGACGCCGAGGCCGGTCGGGGCGTCCTCCGTACCGGCGGCCAGGCCGCTCGTGTGCGTCAGCAGGTGGTGCAGCGTGATCGGACCGAACGGCTCCGGCAGCTCCAGCCACGGCAGCAGCTCGTTGACGGAGGTGTGCAGATCCAGGCGGCCGGCCTCCACCTCTTGGAGCACGACGATCGCGGCGAACGACTTCGAGATGGAGCCGATCATGAACCGCGTCTCCGGGCGGACGGGTGCGCCGCTGGCCACGTCCGCGAACCCGCGGACGACGACGCCCAACGTCTCATGGCGGTCGGTGACGGCGATCGCGGCGCCGGCGGCGTGCGAGACGGGGAGATGGTGCTCGAGCGCGGAGCCGATCCGTTCGAACGCTTCGGCGAGGCCCGTCATCGGACGGTGCTAGCCCTCGGGGAAGAACAACCCGAGCTCGCGCGCGGCGGACGCCGAGGAGTCGCTCCCGTGCACGATGTTCTCCCCGATCAACGTGGCGAAGTCGCCACGGATCGATCCGGGCGGCGCCTGGATGGGGTTCGTCGGACCCATCAGCGTGCGCCAAGCGTCGATCGCCGACTCCCCGGACACCTTCGCGACCACGACCGGCCCGCCGGTGATGAAGTCGACCAGCTCCCCGAAGAATGGCTTGTCGACGTGCTCACCGTAGTGCTCCTCGGCGAGCGCGCGATCGATCGTGAACAGCCGCATCGCGTCGATCGCGAGTCCCTTCGCCTCGACCCGGCGCAGGACCTCGCCGACCAGGCCGCGGCGAACGCCGTCCGGTTTCACGATGAGCAGCGTCGATTCGATGGCCATGACCTAGAAGGGCTCCCCCAACGCGCGGTGCGCGTCCGCGACAGTATAGAGAGAGCCGGTCACGACGATGAGGTCGGTCTCGTCCGCGACCGCGAGCGCCGCCTCGAGCGCCTCCGCGACCGAATCGAACAGCAACACGGGTTCGTCGAGCACCGCGAACTCCTCGGCGATCAACAGCGGGTCCGCGGAACGTTCGTTAGTGTTCGTTGCGACGTAGGCGATATCGGCCAACGCAGCGAGCGGTCGGACGATCCCGGGGATGTCCTTGTTCGCCGAGATCGAGGTCACCACGTGGAGCCGGTCCCAGATGAACGCCTCGCGGAGCGCGACCGTCAGCGCCTCTGCGCCGGCGGGGTTGTGCGCGCCGTCGAGCAGGATCGTGGGGTGGCGCCGGACGATCTCCATCCGTCCCGGCCAGCGCACGAGGCTCAACGCCTCTCGCGCGACGTCCGGGTCGAGCGCCTTGTCGATCAGTGCCTCCAGCGCCACGATCGCCGCGGCGGCGTTCTGCGCCGCGTGCTCACCGAACATGGGCAGGAACAGCTCGTCGTAGGTCGCGCGCGAGCCACGGATCCGCAGCGCCTGGCCTCCCGTCGCCTGGAGTCGGTCCTCGACCTCGAAATCGCGGTACTCCAGCAACAGCGTCGCGCCCATCTCCTCGCATCGGGCCTCGATGACGTGCAGGGCATCGGGGTCCTGCTCGCGGCTCACCACGACGGCGCCCTCCTTGATGATGCCCGCCTTCTCGCCTGCCACCTCGGAGATCGTCGAACCCAGCTCCGGGTGGTCGAGCGCGATCGGCGTCAATACGGCGACGTCGCCGCGGACCAGGTTCGTCGCGTCCCAGGTCCCGCCCATCCCCACCTCGAACACCCCGAGCGCCACCGGCTTGTCGGCGAACCACAGGTACGCGAGCGCACTCAGCGCTTCGAAGTACGTGACCTGCTCCTCGCCCTGGGAGTCCACCAGCATGAGGAACGGCAGCAGGTGCTCGTACTCCTCGGCGAACTCCTCCTCCGTGATGTCGACCCCACACACCGAGAGCCGCTCGCGGACGGACACGAGGTGCGGCGACGTGTACAGGCCCGTCGTGAGCCCGTGCGCACACGCGAGTTCGGCCGCCACGCGCGCGGCGGTCCCCTTGCCGTTCGTGCCGGTGACGTGGATCGACGGATACGTCAGCTGCGGGTCGGAGAGCAGCGTCGCGAGCGAGAGGATCCGCGACAGGTCGGGCACCATGCGGCTCTCACGACGTCCCTCGAGCTCGGCGACGGCTTCCCGGAAGTTCAACGCGATCAGCCGTCCAGCTCGGCGAGCTGCGCCACGATCTCGTCGAGTTGCTGGGTGAGCTTGGTCTGTTTCTCCCGCTCGGATGCCACGACGTCGTCGGCCGCCTTCGCCAGGAACCCCTGATTCGCGAGCTTGGCGGTGGAGCGCGCCAGGAGCGCCGCGATCTCATCGCGCTGCTTCAGCAATCGGGTCGACTCCGCCTTCATGTCGAAGAGTCCCGGGGGCAGGTGGACGAACCCGTCGGCGAGCGTCAGCGCGATCCACCCCGCGGGCTTGACCGCATCCGGATCCACGATGGCGAACGGCGTGACGCCCGC
Organism: uncultured Actinomycetes bacterium; assembly: GCA_963835415.1. Classification (GTDB taxonomy): domain Bacteria; phylum Actinomycetota; class UBA4738; order UBA4738; family HRBIN12; genus JBBQVZ01. The sequence continues at coordinate 121,781 of CAWIFZ010000001.1, forward strand.
CAGGCGCTGGATCCGCTCCGCGAGCGACTCCACGGAGGGTCTCCCCCACGCGGGGACGGCAGCCAGCGCTTCGAACTTCACGGAGGGCGAGATGCCGTGTCGCGAGCGGAACTGACGCACCGACGAAACGATGTCCTGCACCAGTGCGAACGAGGCTTCCGCGTCCGCGTCACGGTCGTCCTGACGCTCCTCCGGCCATGCCGAGATCGAGATCGATGGCCCGATCCCGAACCGCTGCCAGATCTCCTCGGTGACGAACGGCATGACCGGATGCAGGAGCCGCAGCGTCCGCTCCAACACCCACGCCAGGACGTTCGCTGCGTCCTGACGATCGGCGCCCTCGGCGTCGAGCCGGCCCTTCTGCATCTCCAGTCCCCAGTCGCAGAACTCGGACCACAGGAACCGGAACACCTCCTGCGCGGCCTCCGAGAACTGGTACAGGTCGAGCGAGGCCTCCACATCAGCGCGACAGGCCTCCAGCCGTGAGATCAGCCAGCGGTCGGAGACGGTCAGTCGCTCGGCCGGTGGCAGCTGCGGCTCTCCACCCGGATAGGCGCGGAACACCAGCCGTGCCGCGTTCCAGATCTTGTTCGCGAAGTTCCGCGCACCCTCGATCGACTCCACCGATAGCGGGATGTCCTGCTGTCCGCCGCTCGCCGAGCGCACCAGGGAGAAGCGCACCGCATCGGCACCGAAGCGATCGACCATCTCCATCGGATCGATCACGTTGCCGAGCGACTTGGACATCTTCCGCCCGTGAGCGTCCCGCACCAGTCCGTGGATCACCGCGTTGCGGAACGGGATGTCGCCCGTGAGCGAGATGCCCGACATGATCATCCTGGCCACCCAGAGGTAGAGGATCTCGTATCCCGTCACGAGCGCCGTGTTCGGATGGAAGAACCGCAGGTCCTCGGTGTCGTCGGGCCACCCCAGCGTGGAGTACGGCCAGAGCTGCGACGAGAACCACGTGTCCAGGACGTCGGGGTCCTGCTCGAGCGTCTGCGATCCGCACGTGCCGCAGGCATCGGGATCCTCCCTGGCCACCGTCACGTGCCCGTCGGGGCAGTACCACGCCGGGATGCGATGACCCCACCAGAGCTGGCGCGAGATGTTCCAGTCGCGGAGGTTGTCCAACCAGCCGACGAACGCCTTCTGCCAGCGCCCGGGCCAGAACGTGATCCGCCCGTCGAGCGTCGCGTCCTTCGCCGGGCCGCGCAGCGCGTCCACCGCGACGAACCACTGCAGGCCCGCGATCCACGGTTCGATCTCGCTGTGACAGCGGTAGCAATGCCCGACGGTGTGCACGTACGGCCGGGTCTCCTCGACGATCAGGTCGAGCTTCTCCAGCGCCTCGCGGACCGCGATGCGCGCATCGTAGCGTCCGAGCCCGTAGAACTCCTCCGCCGCGTTCTCGTTGACGGTCGCGTCGGCGTTGAAGATGTTGATCAGCGGCAGGCCGGTCCGCTGCGCGATATCGAAGTCGATCGGGTCGTGTGCCGGCGTGACCTTCACGGCTCCGGTCCCGAACTCGGGATCGATCGCGCCGTCGGCGACGATCGGGATCTGGCGCCCGTCGAACGGATGCGTGACGGTCTTCCCCACGAGCTGTGCGTACCGTTCGTCGCCGGGGTGCACCGCGACCCCCGTGTCGCCGAGCATGGTCTCCACACGCGTGGTGGCGACCGCGACGGACCCGGATCCATCTGAGAGCGGATAGCGGAACGTGACCAACTCGCCGTCGACATCCTCGTGCTCCACCTCGGAGTCCGAGAGCCCGGTCTGATCGGTCGGACACCAGTTCACCAACCGCTCACCGCGATAGATCAGGCCCTCGTCGTACCAGCGGACGAACGCCTCGCGGACGGCTCGCGACAGCCCTTCGTCCATCGTGAAGCGTTCGCGCGACCAGTCCAGGGAGTTCCCCATCCGCTTGATCTGGTCGACGATCTCGCCGCCGTACTGCTCCTTCCACTGCCACACGCGCTCGACGAACGCGTCGCGTCCGATGTCGCGCCGGTCGATGCCTTCCTTCCGCAGCTCCCGCTCCACGACGACCTGTGTCGCGATGCCCGCGTGATCCATGCCGGGGAGCCAGAGGGTCTCGTACCCCTGCATCCGCGCGCGGCGGACCAACACGTCCTGCAAGGAATGCTGGAGCGCGTGGCCGATGTGCAGGCGGCCGGTGACGTTCGGCGGCGGGATCACGATGCAGTACGGCTCGCGTTCCGACGGGAGATGCGCCTGGAAGTAGCCGCGCTCGATCCACTCCACCGCCCACCGTGGCTCGACCGCCGCCGGGTCGTATTGCGGCGGCATGTCCTCCACGGGCAGCTCGGGGGGCGACATGCGCCCGAGTCTACGAAACCCCTCCCTCGCCGGAGATGCGCGCCCGAGGTCCCCGGATGGACGACCGGGAGGTTCCGTCGTACGTTCCGGGTCGACCTGCTGAAGGAGCGCTGCGTGGCCAGACCGATCCTGTTCCTCTCGGACCTGGGGATCCGCGATGAGTTCGTCGGCGTGTGTCACAGCGTGATCGCGACCATCGCCCCGGACGCGGTCGTGATCGATCTCTCGCACGGCGTGCCTCCCACGAACGTCCAGGCGGGCGCCATGACGTTCCGTGAGTGCATCGCGTTCGCGCCGCAGGACGGCGTGCTGCTGGGTGTGGTCGACCCCGGCGTGGGGACCGATCGGAAGGCGATCGCGGTCGAGACGACGTCGGGCCGGATCCTGGTGGGGCCCGACAACGGATTGCTCTCGCTCGCGTGGGAGGCGGCGGGCGGCCCGACCCGTGCGTTCGAGATCACCGCCGCCGACGTACTCCTTCACCCGGTGTCGAGCGTGTTCCACGGGCGAGACGTGTTCGCCCCCGCCGCGGCGCACCTCGCTTCCGGCCGTCCGCCCGAGGATCTCGGACCCGAGCTGAAGACCGACGATCTGGTGACGCTGACGCTCCCCGAAGCCGACATCCTCACCGGCGAGATCCGCGCGGAGGTGCTCGACGTGGATCGGTTCGGCAACGTCCGCCTGAACGTCCGTTCCGCCGACCTGCCCGCGGCGGGCCTGGAGGGCTCCGCGCTCAAGGTCGCCACGACGGATGCCTCGGCGCGTGCCGCGCGCGTATCGACCTACGCGGAGGCGGAGGTGGGCGAGTACGCGATCATCGAGGACGCGTGGGGATGGATCACCGTGATCCGGTTCGAGGCGAACGCGGCAGCCGAGCTGGGTGTGCGCCCGGGCGACGCCGTGTGGCTCATGACGTCGGACGACTGAACGTCACGCGGCGGTACCGTCGAACCCCAACAGCAGCGCGCCGGAACCGTCGGCGAGCGTCAGCTGCGAACCCTCGATCGCGAACGACGCGACCTGTTCCATCGACGCCAGGAACGCGCTCTCTTGGGCCATGACGTCGTCGGCGCACGCCATCTTCGTCGAGGCGAGCGGCGAGAAGGACAACTGGTCGCCGGTCCACGTGTACGAGCCGCTGTACCGGTTGCATCCGGCTGAGCCGGATACCGTCGCGTCCGCCGTGAACGCCGCGGTCACCTCGGTTCCGTTCAGCACGCTCGACACCGCATCGCCCGATGCGATCGTCGTGAGCGTCCACGTCGTTCCCACGAGCGGCAGGGCCACGGGCGACACCTCCTCATCGAACGTCAGGTCGATCTCGTCGCCGTGCAGCGTCAGCTTCCCATCGACGCCGAACCCGGTGACCGCGCCGAGCGCCTCGAGGTACGCGCTCTCGAGCGTCATCAACGGCGCCTCGCACGCCATCGCCGTGACCGCGAAGCTCTCGAACGACAGCGAGCCGTCGTCGCCGGCATCGTAGGCACCGCCATAGCTGTTGCACGCGGCGCGGCCGCTCGCCTGCCCGTCCTCGAACGCGATCGTGACGATCGCGCCGGCAGGCACCTCGTCGGCCAGGCTCGCCATCGACGAGGCGTCGAGCGTCCACTCGTGACCCACCAGCGCCTCGGGATCGGTGCCCGTGCTGCTGCCGCCGCCCGGATCGGCGCACGCCACGAGCGCCAGCGTGCCGAGCGTGAGGGATGTCAGGGAACGTCGGAGGGTCACGCGGTGCGTTCGCGCGGCTCGTCGCCGCGACCGCGCTTCTTGGAAGGCGCGTTGCGCGGCACGAGCGTGGGGTTCACGCCGGTGAGGACCACGTCGCGATCGACGAGGCACTTCGTGACGTCCTCACGCGAGGGCAGCTCGTACATCACGTTGAGCAGGACCTCTTCCATGATGGCGCGGAGACCGCGCGCTCCTGTCCCGCGCAGGATGGCCTGCTCGGCGATCGCCTGCAGCGACTCGCCGGTGAACTCCAGCTCCACGCCGTCGAACTCGAAGAACCGCTGGTACTGACGGACGAGCGCGTTCTTCGGCTTGGTGAGGATGTCGACCAGCGCGCTCTCGTCCAGGTTGTTCACGCTGGTGATGACCGGAAGACGACCGACGAACTCGGGGATCAGCCCGTACTTCAGCAGGTCCTCGGGGAGCACCTTGCCCAGGATCAGGCCCATGTCCTTCTGGTTCGCGCGACGGATGTCCGCGCCGAAGCCCACGCCCTTGTTGCCGATCCGGCTCTCGATGATCTTGTCCAGGCCCGCGAACGCCCCGCCGCAGATGAACAGGATGTTCGTGGTGTCGACCTGGATGAACTCCTGGTGCGGGTGCTTGCGACCGCCCTGCGGCGGCACGGAAGCGGTGGTGCCCTCCAGGATCTTCAGCAGCGCCTGCTGTACGCCTTCGCCGCTGACGTCACGCGTGATCGACGGGTTCTCGGACTTCCGCGCGATCTTGTCGATCTCGTCGATGTAGATGATCCCCGTCTCGGCCTTCTTCACGTCGTAGTCGGCCGCCTGGATCAGCTTCAGCAAGATGTTCTCGACGTCCTCGCCCACGTAGCCGGCCTCGGTCAATGCGGTGGCGTCGGCGATCGCGAACGGGACGTTCAACATCCGGGCGAGCGTCTGCGCGAGGTAGGTCTTCCCGCAGCCGGTCGGCCCCAGGATCATGATGTTGGACTTCTGGAGCTCGACCTCGGAATCCTTCTGGCCGACCTGGATCCGCTTGTAGTGGTTGTAGACCGCGACGGACAGCACCTTCTTGGCGGTGTCCTGACCGACCACGTACTCGTCCAGGAACGCGTAGATCTCTTGCGGCTTGGGGAGCTCGTCCAACCGGAGCTCGGTGGTTTCGGAGAGCTCCTCCTCGATGATCTCGTTACAGAGATCGATGCACTCGTCGCAGATGTACACGCCGGGGCCGGCGATGAGCTTCTTGACCTGCTTCTGGCTCTTCCCGCAGAACGAGCACTTCAGCAGATCCGAGTCTCCGAACTTCGCCATCAGCCCCTGTCCTCCTGGTCGAGTGACCGGGCTCGCAGTGAGCCCGGACGACCCGACGAATCTTACGCCCCGCCCGCCGCTGCGGCCGCAAGCTCCACCGAGATCCCACGGGTCGTGATGATCTCGTCGATGACCCCGTACTCCTTCGCCTCGTCGGCGGTGAGGATGTAGTCGCGGTCCGTGTCCTTCGACACCTTCTCGATCGGCTGGCCCGTGTGCTCCGAGATCAGCTGCTCGAGCAGCTTGCGGTACCGCGTGATCTCCTTGGCCTGGATCTCGATGTCGACGGCCTGGCCCTGCGCGCCACCGTGCGGCTGGTGGAGCAGCACGCGCGAGTGCGGGAGCGCGAAGCGCTTGCCCGGCGCGCCGGCCAGGAGCAGCACCGCGGCGGCGGAAGCCGCCTGGCCCATGACGATCGTGGAGACGTCGGGCTTGATGTACTGCATCGTGTCGTAGATCGCGAACAGCGCGGTGATGTCGCCGCCCGGCGAGTTGATGTACAGGTGGATGTCCTTGTCCGGATCGTCCGACTCCAGGTGCAGGAGCTGCGCCATGATGAGGTTGCCGACCTGATCGTCGATCGGCGTTCCCAGGAACACGATGCGTTCCTTCAACAGGCGCGAGTAGATGTCGAACGAACGCTCGCCGCGGCTGGTCTGCTCCACCACCACGGGGACCAGGTAGTTCTGCATGTCGCTCATGTGCTCTCCTCCGACGCTGTCTCGGTGTCCGGTTCGGCTTCCGTCTGAGGTGCTGAGCCTTCCGGTTCGATATCGGCACGTTCGACCAGGAGGTCGAGTGCTTTCCCTCTGATGATATCCCCGGCGAGCGTCACGACCTGTCCACTTCGGTCGAGCGCCTTCGCCAATTCCTTCGGTTCACGGCCGTATGCCTGCGCCAGAACGGATATCTGGGCCCCGATCTCATCGGCCGTGACCTCGAGGTTCTCGGCCCGGGCGATGCCTTCCAGGACCAGATCCGACTTGATGGCCCGGATCGCGTGGTCGCGGGAGTCCTCGCGGAGCCGGGCCTCATCCCATCCCTGGGACTCCAGCACCTGCTCGAGCGTCAGCCCGGCGCGCTCGGCCCGTTCCCGGGCGTGCGAGATCCGATGCTCGGTCTCCTCGTCGACGAGGGAATCGGGCAGGTCGACGGTCACGGTGTCGATCATCGCCTGGAGCGCGCGATCGCGGATGACGCCCTCCGCCTCGCGATCCTTCATCTCGACCAGGCGCTCGCGGAGATCGTCGCGGAGCTGGGTCAGCGTGTCGAACTCCGAAGCCGTCTTCGCGAATTCGTCGTCGGCCTCCGGCAGCTTGCGCTGCTTCACGTCCTTCAGGAGCACCTGGATGCTCACCTCGGTGCCGCCCAACTCACCGAAGCGTTCGGGCAACACGTCGACCACCTTGAGGATGTCGCCGGGCTTCTTGCCGATCAGTTCGTCGTCCAGCTTCGAACCGAACTCGCCGGAGCCCACGAAGTAGAGGTAGTCGGTGCGACTGGCCTCCGGGACGTCCTCGCCGTGCACGGTGCTGCGCACGTCGGCCGTCACGAAATCCTCGGCGCGGACGGGCCGTTCTGCCGGCTCCAGCTCAGCGAACCGCTCGCGGAGTCGCTCGACCCATTCGTCGATCTCCTCGTCGGTCACGTCGGTCGCGGGCTTCTCGACCTTCACGCCTTGATAGTCGCCCGGCACCAGCTCCAGCCGCGGCCGTACCTCCACCGTGGCGGTGAAGATCAGCGGCTTGTCGTCCTCGACCTGCTCCAGCTGGATCTCGGGGTCGCTGATGGGCGCCAGGTCTTCGTCCCGCACGGCGTCGCGGAAATACGTCGGGACCGAGCTCGACAGGAACTCTTCGCGGACGACATCGCGACCGATCTGCGCATCGATGATCTTCTTCGGGACCTTCCCCTTGCGGAAGCCCGGGATCTTGACCTGGTTGGAGATGCTCCGGTACGCGCGATCCAGGTCCTTCGTGAACTCGTCGACCGGGACCTCGATCGTGAGCTTGACGGTGTGTTTGTCGGTGTTCTCCACGGTGGTCTGCATGTGAGTCCAGCGTAGCCGACATCCGTCGCTGCGCCCGGGCCGCTTCGGCTCGCGACCGGAGGCTGGCGCGGTAGCCTCCCCGCGATGTTCGAGTCCGAGCTGACCGCCGCCCACGAGATCGCCGATCGCGCCGGCGAGATCGCGTTGTCGTTCTTCCGCCACGATCCGGAGGTCACGTGGAAACCCGACGCCACGCCGGTCACCGAGGCAGACATCGCCGTGGAGAAGATGATCCGCGAGGAGCTCGCCCGGCGGTTCCCCGCGGACGCGATCCTCGGGGAGGAAGGGGGCATCGAGGGCGACTCGGACCGGATGTGGGTCGTGGACCCCATCGACGGCACGCGGAACTACGCAGCCGGCATCCAGATCTGGGCGAACCTCTTGGCCCTCAAGGTGGACGGCGAGTACGTCGTGGGACTGGCGAACGCCCCGGCCCTCGGCGAGCGATATGCGGCGACGAAGGGCGGCGGCGCGACATGGAACGGCCGGGAGATCCGGGTGTCGGACATCAGGGTCACCGCGCAGGGCATGGTGGTCCTCGGCGATCTCGAGGCGTGGGCGGGAACGCCGCGGGGCGACCGGTTGATGCGGCTGATCCGGGGGGCGAAGCGGAACCGAGGGTTCGGCGACTTCTGGGGTCACATGCTCGTCGCGCGCGGAGCCGCGGAGGTCATGATCGAGCCGATCGCTCGCCGAGTGGGATTTCGCGTCGCTGGCGGTGATCGTCACCGAGGCCGGGGGCCGTGTGACGCAGGTGGACGGATCGCCGCCGGTCCACGGCGGAAGCCTGGTCTCGTCGAACGACCTGGTGCACGACGAGGTGCTGGCCGCCCTCTCGCCCGCCGGCTGAGCGGCTCGCTCAGAGCGTGACGATCTCGCCTCGGTCGCCGGCGTTCGCCATCACGACGTTCGCGGCGGCCACGTCCTGCACGCCGACGCCCGTCAGGTCGCAGACCGTGAGCTGACTCGCCGATGTTCGACCGGGGTGCGTGCGTGCGCAGATCTCGCCCAGCTCCACGGCCTTCCGCTCGTCGATCAGCCCCGCGGCGAGGGCATGGTGGAGCTCACCGATCTCCGACGCCTGCCGGCGGCTGTCCACGACCAGGAGGTCGGCGCGTGCCGGGAGCGACGGATCCAGCTCCTGCTTGTCGGGAGCGTCCGAGCCGACGGCGGTGACGTGCGCGCCGAGCTTGAGCCATTCGCCGCGGACCAAGGCCGTCTGGCTGCCGGTGCAGGTGATGACGACGTCGGCCTCGTGGACGGCGTCGTCGACGGATCCCGCCACCTCGTACGCGCACCCCTCCGGCAGCCCGGGCCGGTTCGGCAACTCCTCGACGAGCACGGCCGCTCGGTCCGGATGTCGGCCCCACACGCTCACGTGCGTGAAGCCCGGACGGACGAGCGCGAGCGCGTCGAGCTGGTACCGGGCCTGGTCTCCCGTCCCGATCACGGCGACGTTCCAGACCTGCTCGGGCGCCAGGTACTTCGCGGCCACGCCTCCGGCCGCACCCGTGCGAACGCTGGTGAGGTAGCCCCCGTCCAGGAGGAACGCGGCCGGCTGGCCGTTCTCGCTGTCGAAGACGATCACCATGCCGTCGCTCGGAGGCAGGCCCAGCTCGACGTTGCGCGGGAAACCCGACGCCATCTTGACCGCGTAGTAGGGCGACCCGTGGAGATGCCCGGCCTTCACGTGGATCTCGCCCTGTCGCTCCGGCACGTTCAGGTGGATCACGCCGGGGAGCGATGCGCCGCCGCGCGAGTACGACGCGAACGCCGTGTCGCACGCCTCGATGCACGAGGCCATGTCGAGCGATGCCCGAACGTCATCCTCGCGGAGGATCCGGACGCTGCGCTGGAACCGCATGACGGCGAGACTACCCTCGACCCGGCGAAGCTGCGGGGTCGGAGTGCTAGGTTCGCCTTCACCACGCGATCACAGGAGGCACTCGGTGGACATCGATCTCTTCGAGATGGAACGGATGCAGTCCTTGTATTGGCACCTCGTCGACTACGACCTGTCCGAGTCCGGCGTCACGCCGATGACGATCCGAGAGCTGCTCGGACCGGCCGCCGACGCCGAGGCGTTCCTGCAGACCGCGCTCAGCTACCCGCTCTCGGAAGGGTCGTACGAGGCGCGTGCGAACATCGCCGCCTGGTACCCGGGCGCGACGGCGGAGAACGTCTCGCTGTCGAACGGGGGCTCGGAGGCCAACCACCTGACGCTCTGGACGTTGCTGGAGCCGCAGGACCGACTGGCGTTCATGATCCCGAACTACATGCAGGGCTGGGGGCTCGGCCGTCACTACGGCGCGGCGACCGACCCGTTCAAGCTGAAGCTCAAGGACGGCCGGTGGCGTCTGGACCTCGATCAGCTGGAGCGCGCAGTCACGAAACGGACCAAGGTGGTGATGGTCTGCAACCCCAACAATCCGACCGGCCACGTCTTGACGAGCGACGAGATGGACGCGGTGGTCTCCGCCGCCGACCGGGTGGGTGCGTGGATCGTCTCGGACGAGATCTACCGCGGAGCCGAGGTGGACGTGGACGAGGCGTCGCCGACGTTCTGGGGCCGCTACGACAAGGTCGTGGTGACGAGCGGCCTGTCGAAGGCGTTCGCGATGCCGGGGTTGCGCCTCGGGTGGACGCTCGGACCGCAGGAGCTCATCCGCGACACATGGATCCGTCACGACTACACCACGCTGACGCCATCGGCGATCTCGGACAAGCTCGCGGCGTTCGCGATGGATCCGGTCGTGCGCGAGAACATCTTCGCCCGGACGCGCGCGATCATCCGCGCGAACCTGCCGCACCTCGAGGCGTGGATCCGCGAACACGGCGACGTGTTCACGTACGCGCGTCCGGTCGCGGGGGCGATCGCCTACGTGAAGTACGACCTGCCGGTGGGCTCCACGGAGCTCGTCGATCGCGTGCGTGAGGAACGATCGGTCCTGCTGGTGCCCGGCGACATGTTCGGGCTGCGCAAGGGCATCCGGTTCGGGTTCGGCTACGACATCGAGCACACGATGAAGGGCCTCGCGCAAGCGGAGGACCTGCTCACCGGCCGCGACACGTGACGACGCGGCGACGCTGCAGCTGGGCGCCGCTGGATGACCCCGAGTACCTCGCGTACCACGACGAGGAATGGGGCGTGCCGGTTCACGACGATGCTCGGCTGTTCGAGATGCTCACGCTCGAAGGCGCGCAGGCCGGCCTGTCGTGGTCCACGATCCTGCACAAGCGCGAGGGCTACCGCCGAGCGTTCGCGGGGTTCGACGCGACGAAGGTGTCGCGCTTCACGGACGCGAAGCTCGAACGGCTGCTGCAGGATCCATCGATCGTCCGCAACCGGCTGAAGGTGGCGTCGACGGTCGCGAACGCGCGCGCGACGCTCGCCGTGCGGGACGAGATGGGTTCGCTCGACACCTACCTGTGGGGTCTGGCCGGCGGAACGCCGACCGTGAATCGCTGGCGCGGCGGCGATATCCCCGCGGAAACGCCCGTCTCACGCGCGATGAGCAAGGACCTCAAGCGACGCGGCTTCCGCTTCGTGGGTCCGACGGTCTGCTACGCCTTCATGCAAGCGACCGGCATGGTGAACGACCACGTGACGTCGTGCTTCCGGTACGCCGAACTTGGAGGGCACTAGAACGTGTCATCGGGCGAGCGAGCGTTGGTCCTCGGTGGCGGCGGATCGACCGGCAACGCGTGGCTGATCGGCGTCATCGCCGGCCTGTTCGATGCCGGGCTGGACGTGACCACGGCCGACCTGACCGTCGGGACGTCAGCCGGCTCGACGGCCGCGGCCCAGATCGCCGGCGCGACCCCGACCGAACTGCTTTGCCGCCATCCTTGCCGCCGCCCCCCAGCAACGGACCGGTCCGGTCCGGTCCGACCGAGGACGCGTTCCGATCAGGCCGGCGACGGATCACATGGAGAGGACGAGCAAGATCATCGCCGCCGCTGAGGATGCCGCTGACATGCGCCGCAGGATGGGCGCGGCGGCACTCGACATGGATGCGGCGTCGGACGGGTCCTGGCAAACACAGTGGCGCGCCACCGTCGCCGCGCGGCTGCCCAGTCAGCGCTGGCCACAACGAACGATGCTCATCACGGCGGTCGATGCCCACACCGGCGAACCCGTCGTGTTCGACCGCCACAGCGGGGTCGACCTGGTGGACGCCGTGGCCGCCAGCTGCGCCAGTGGTCTTCCCTACAGGATCGGCGGCAGCCGATACATCGACGGCGGCTACCGATCCAACGCCGACAATGCCGATCTGGCAGCCGGATATGCACGGGTGCTCGTGCTGTCACCGTTCGGCGGCAGATCACGGACGCCGGTGCACTGGGGCCTGCATCTCGCAACACAGGTCGACGAACTACGCGCACGCGGCAGCACGGTCGAAACGATCTTCCCGGACAGCGACTCCGAGCACATGTTCGGCGCCAACGCGATGGATCCGTCGCTGCGTCCGGCCGCTGCTCAGGCTGGTTACGACCAAGGCAGCGCCCTTGCCGAGCAGCTCACCGGATCCTGGCGCTGACGCTCTCGAAATCAGTCGAGCTCGGCTGAGACTCGACCGGGTTTCTGCCACGCGCGCTACCGTGGAACCGATCGGCGCCGGTCAGACCTGAGTTCGGCCATCGGGAGGGATTCGACCATGACTGGAGGACCGGGAGCAACGGACACTCGACGCGCGCTCGGTGAGGATGAACGCGCTCGAGAACAACCCCTGTTCGGTCTCGGGCAGGAGGAACGTCGCCAACTTCTTGCTTGGGTAGGCGAGCATCCTGACGGAGGTGCGGCAGACCGCGGACGGGAAGCGACCCGTGTATTGGGTGCTTATGGACCGGCTTGGCGGTCGGGTTGGCGGCGTATGTCGGCGGATACCTGATCAAGTCATCGTCGACAGCGGAGTTGCTTGGATTGGTCGGCGACCTGCTCTACACGTTCGGTTGGGCACTCTGGACCGGGGTCGTCGTGGTCGTGTTCTTGCAGATCATCCCGGAGATCAAACGGCGTCAATACAAGGCGGCGCTCGATGCGTATGAAGCAACCCTCCGCGAGCAGGCGATGAGCACGGAACGACGAAGCATCTCCCGATCAGCAGTCGAGGTCCGACCGACCAACCGCGGGGTAGGAGCTCGGGCGTATGCCGACGCTGAAGGCGTCAGTCGGCTGCGATCTCGCCGATCGTGTCGGCCAGGTACCGGCGGATGTCCAGGCTGAGATCCTCCATGGGCGCGTAGTAGCCGTAGCGGAACGCTCGTGAGGACATGCCGTTCTGCACCGAGGCGCAGATCTCCCAATCCTGGCGGTTCACCAGGTCCCAGAAGTCGACGGCGTCGGCCGGGTCGAAGCCGGGCTTGGCCATCTCGTCCGGATGGAACAGGAAGTCGCAGTCGATCCGGGTGTGGCCGGCGTCCAGCGGCCAGAGCGTGAACGCCACGACGTGATCGGCCGAGAGGCTCAGCATGAGGTTGGGGTAGATCAGCTCGCCCTTGTGGCGCACGCGTTCGTCATCGGTGAGTGCGGCGAACGGCGCACGCGTCGTCGTCCCCGTGAACGTGAACGTGGTCGCGCCGTCGCGATGCGGCACCCCGTTGTCCCAGTCGAGTTCGCGCCCGCCTCCCTGCTTGAACGCGGGGACGAGCTCACAGAGCTCAGGATGGACCGGGCCGCAGTGGTAGCACTCGTTGTAGTTCTCCACGATCGTCTTCCAGTTCGCGTCGATGTCGTACGTGATGCGGGTCCCGACGCGGAGCTCGCCGAGCGGATAGTTCGCGGTCCGCTCCGATTGGGCCGGCGAGCTGCGACGCGAGCGATCGCTCGGGCGTCAGCTCGGATGGCGTGAGATTGACGAACACGAAGCCCCCCCACGTGTCGACGGCCACCGGGTACAGGCTCAGCTGCTCGCGGCGCAATCCGTCGCTCTCGGTCAGGAACGGCGCGTTGCGGAGCTGTCCGTCCAGTCCGTAGGTCCACGCGTGGTACGGACACCGGATCGCTCCCTTGAAGTGTCCCGTTGGCGCGGCCCCGTCTCCGTCATCCGGCGGATCGTCCATCACCAGACGCGACCCGCGGTGACGACAGACGTTGTAGAACGCCCCGAGCGCACCCGACCGTGAGCGGACGATGAGCACGCGCTCGCCGGCGACCTCGATCTGCAGGTAGTCCCCCGGCGACGGGATCGCCGACTCGCGCCCCACCATGAACCACTCGTGGTGGAAGATGTGCTCCGATTCGAGGGCGAAGTGCTCCGCGGACAGATATGCGGCGCGCGGAAGCGTCCGCATCAGCTCGGTCGCCTCGCGGGGTTGTCTCGATGGCCATCTCGCCTTATCCTGACCGTGGGTCAGTCACAGTGACCGACCGTACTCTCGCTGTGTACCACAGCATCGACCCCGGAAGGATCAGCCTTGAATGACTTGCAGTCACCGCGCGGACGACGGAGCGCGGACAAGCGCGAGCGCATCGTCGAGTGCGCCATGCGGCACTTCGCGGAGGACGGCTACCAGGGCGCCAAGGTCGAGGATGTCGCGAACGACCTGGGCATCGCGAAGGGGTCGATCTTCCAACACTTCGGTTCCAAGGCCGGCCTGTTCTTCGAGGCGTACAAGCGCGCCGTCACCTCGCTCCCCGCGTGGCTCGACGCACCGCAGGATGTGCTCGACGAAGGGTTCTTCGCGACGCTGATGTACTGGCTCGAGCGCACCGAGCACCTGATCCACGAAGATTGGATCCCGTACCGCGTGGCGCTGATCGGCAACTACGGAACCGACCTGGGGTTGAAGCGCGACATCAACCGTTTCCTGGTGAGCGAGGATCCGTACGGGACGCTCGAGTTCGTGGAGTACGGCATCGAACGCGGCGAGGTCCGCGACGACATCGACCTGGAGATGATCGTGTCCATGGTCGACTGGCTGGCCGGCTCGCTTCAGGACGCGCTCGTCACCGAGGAGCTCGACCCGGGTCTGTTCCACCGCTGGCAGAAGCAGCCGGAGCGACAGAAAGCGCGCGTCGAGCAGTTCGCTGAGGTCCTGCAGAGCGCGATCGGCAAACAGTCCGCGAAGACGTAGGCCCAGCACGGAGCCTTGCCGACATCACCGGACCGAACGCCGGTGACCGCGAAGTCGCCCGCCTGGTCGCGCTGGGTAGGATGCGCGGGTGGCCACCGAACCCAAGAAAGCCTCGAACGAGGGAGCGCTCCGGCCCGAGACCGTGAAGCACTACCTGGAGACGATCTTCTACATCCAGTTCGAGGAGGACCGGGTCCGGCCGGGACGGATCGCGGAGTGGCTGGGACTGCGCCCTCCCACCGTGAGCGTGACGTTGCACCGGCTGGAGCGCGACGGGTGGATCACGGTCGAGAGCGACCGGACGGTGTCCCTGACCGAGCAGGGCGTGGCGCTCGCGAGCGGCGTGGTCCGCGTCCACCGGTTGCTCGAGCGCTGGCTCACGGACGTGCTCGGTTTCGACTGGGCCACCGCGGACAACTACGCGCAAGAGATCGCGCCCGGCATGTCGGATGCGGTCGCCGACCGGCTGGACGAGCATCTCGGGCGACCGTCCACGTGCCCGCATGGGAACGTGATCCCCGGCAAGACCGCGCCCTACGGAGAGCTCGAGCCGCTGGCCGAGCTCACGCCGGGCGTGAAGGCCCACGTCCGCCGCATCTCTGAGGTCGCCGAGCACGACGCCCCCGACCTGCTCCGGCGTCTCGACGGGCACGGCTTGGTGACCGGCTCGGAGGTCGTGGTCGCCGAGGACGGTTCCAGCGCCGACGCGATCACGGTCGGCATCGGCGACCGCACGATGGCGCTGGGGATCTCGACCGCGTCCTTGATCTGGGTCGAGCGCGAGGACTAGCTACCGGTCGTCACGGCGGAGCGATGCCTCGGCATCCTCGATCGTGACCTCGCGCCGCCGGTAGTTCCTGAGCGCGAACCGATCGCACGTGGTCTCGGCCGCCGACTTCCGGCCGAGCTGCTCGCGCAGGTACCAGTGCATCCACTCATGGCAATACAGGAACCGGAGCACCTCGCGCGGCGTGCGGAACGTCACGCCCTCCGTCAACCAGATGAAGCGGATCGTGCGCCCGGGCCGGCGCTTGGCGCCGTACGGCACGACCTCGCCGAACGGGAAGAACGGCTCCGGCACCTGCAGCGTGATCGAGTGCTCCGAGAAATCGGTCCACGCCGAGAGGTGCGGTCGTTCGCGGTAGCGGAGCGGCTTCACGTGGATGCGGTAGCCCGCGGCCTCCGGCAAGCCGGCGAGGACCCGGCGGACGCGGTCGGGAGGTAGCTCGTCGAGAGCGGACGTGATGCGCACGAGGTCGCAAGGGTACGTGGGCATCGCTCGATAGAGTCCCTGCATGTCCCCGGATGCCGACGGCGGGCGCGAACCGCGCGAACGCGATCACCGGGACGGCGTGCGGTCCACGCTTCCCCTCGCCATCGCGGTGGCGGGGTTCGGCGTGTCGTTCGGCGTCCTGGCACGTGCCGCGGGCATGGGCTCCGCCGCCCCCATCGTCATGTCGGCAACCACGTTCGCCGGCTCGGCGCAGTTCGCGGCGACCTCCGTCTTGTCGACGGGTGGAAGCGTCGCCACGGCGGTCGTGGCCGCTGTGCTCCTCAACGCGCGCTACGCACCGATCGGGGTCAGCGTGGCGCCGTACCTCACCGGCTCGTGGTGGTCCCGGTTCATCCACGGCCAGCTGGTCGTCGACGAGTCCTGGGCCATCGCGTCCGAAGGGGACGGTCGGTTCAACCCACGGGTCTTGCTCGGCGCGGGTCTCACCCTCTACATCGCGTGGGTCGCCGGCACGACGCTCGGCGTGTTCTTCGGCGACGTGATCGGCGATCCCTCACGGCTCGGGCTGGACGCCGCGTTCCCGGCATTGTTCCTCGCCTTGTTGGTCCCGCAGCTCACGTCGGCTCGGGCGAAACAGGCGGCGGTCCTCGGCGCGGCGATCGGGCTGGCCCTGACGCCGTTCACGCCGCCGGGGGTTCCGATCATCGCCGCGAGTGCGGCATGTCTCTTGGGGTGGAAGCGATGACGACGACCTGGCTCGTGGTGCTCCTGGTCGGGGTCGCGACGATCATCATCAAGGCCATCGGGCCGATCCTGTTGGGCGGCCGCACGTTGCCCCCGCGGATCTCGTCATTGATCGGGCTGCTGGCGCCTGCGTTGCTCGCCGCACTCGTGGCGATCAACACGTTCGGCAGCGGCAGGTCGCTCGTGATCGACGCGCGTGTCCTGGGTGTCGGCGCGGCGGCGATCGCCATCTGGCGCAAGGCGCCGTTGCTCCTCGTCGTCGTGATCGCGGCAGCGGTCACGGCGACAGCGCGGGCGGTGACCTAGGCGACACCTTCGGGAGGATCGGCGTCCACGGCTGGCGGCTCCTTCACGGGGTCGACCGGGAGACGCACGGTGAATGCGGCCCCCGCTCCCGGCTCGCTGACCACCCCGACGCTTCCGCCGTGCGCCTCGGCGATCGCCGCCACGATGGCCAGACCGAGCCCGGTTCCCGTCCCCTCGTCGGTGCCATCCGCGTCGTGCACACGGCCTCTCGCCGGATCCGCCCGATAGAACGGCTCGAAGACATGGGCGGCTTCGTCGGCCGAGAGCCCCGGACCGCGGTCGATCACCTGCACCTCGGCCCAGCCGTCGTCGTCACCGACACGAACCGTGACGGGAGTTCCGGCAGGCGTGTGCGTCAGTGCGTTCGAGAGCAGGTTGGCCACGACCTGTCGCAACCGATCGTCGTCACCCGTGACGGTCAGCGCGTCCGGCACGTCAAGCCCGATCTCCCGCGATGGATCGACGGCGCTGGCGTCGTGCACCGCGTCACGTGCCACCCGCACCAGATCGACCGGGTCGTGCGCGATCGGACGGCCCTGTCCGGCCCGGGCCAGGAACAACAGGTCCTCGACGAGCACGCCCATCCGCTCCCCCTCCTGCTCGATCCGGCGCATCGCCAACGCCGTATCGGCGGGATCGTCCGACGCTCCGCGCCGGAACAGCTCCGCGTAGCCGCGGATCGACGTCAACGGGGTTCGCAGCTCGTGCGAGGCGTCGGCGAGGAACCGACGGAGGGCCTCCTCGGATGCCCGTCGTTCGTCCATGGCCTCCTCGATCCTGCCGAGCATCACGTTCAGCGACGCACCCAGGCGGCCGACCTCCGTGCGGGGATCCGTCTCCTCCACCCGTCGGGAGAGATCGCCGGCGGCGATCGCCTCCGCCGTGACCTCGATCTTCTCGAGCGGCCGGAGGCCTCGTCGCACGGTCACCATCGACAGGAGCGCCATCGTGGCGAGCACCACGAGGGTCACGGCGAGTGCGATCAGGAGCAGCCGGTTGAGCGTGTGGGTCAGCTCGGTGAGCGGGATGGCGACGACCAGCGTCGAGCCGTCGGTGAGGCCCAGTGCGGCAGCGCGGTACTGCGGACCGTCACCGCGCGAGCCGACGGTGAACAGCGATGGTTCCCGAAGCGTGCCGCGGTGGATCGTGGCGGGCAGGACGGGAGGCGGGAGGACATCGCCGCCGTAGTTGAACACCACGGGTTGGCCGACTTGCGCCCCCGATGAGTCCAGGATCACCCCGAACGTCCCCGACGGGAGGATGGGATCGCCGTCCCCCGGTCCGGGACCGGGGCCGGGCGTCTCTGACGAGCTCAGGGCGAACAGGACCTGACGCGACGACGACAGCAGCTGCTGGTCGACGCGCTTCACCAGGTAGGAGCGGAGCGCCGTGTACGTCGCGACGTCCGAGACCACGAGGCCGGCGGCGACCAGCGCGACGAGTGCGACCGTCAGCCGCACGCGGAGGGTCACGTGCTCACTCCTCGCCCGGTGTCCGCGGCACGCTCAGCCGATAGCCGACGCCGCGCACGGTGTGGATCATCGGCGGCCCGAGCACGTCGACCTTCCGGCGGAGGTAGCTCACGTACGTCTCCACGATGTTCGCGTCGCCGCCGAAGTCGTAGTGCCACACGTGGTCGAGGATCTGCGCCTTCGACAGGACGCGCGGCGCGTTCTGCATCAGGTACCGCAACAGTCGGAACTCGGTCGCGGTCAGGTCGATCGGTGTTCCGGCTCGGCGGACCTCATGCGTCCCGTCGTCGAGCTCCAGGTCCGCGAAGACGAGCGGTCCGCCCTCCGTGACCGACTCGGTCCGTCGCAAGAGCGCGCGGATCCTCGCCACGAGCTCCTCGATGCTGAACGGCTTCGTGACGTAGTCGTCGCCGCCGAGCGTCAGGCCGCGCACCTTGTCCTCGACGGCGTCGCGTGCCGTGAGGAACAGGACCGGCACCTTCACTCGATCGGCGGTGAGCCGCTCGGTGACCGCGAAGCCGTCCATGTCGGGAAGCATCACGTCGAGCACGATCAACGCCGGGCGGAAATCCTCGACGGCCTTCAGGCCCGCCCGTCCGGTGCCCGCCGTCTCGACCTCGAACCCTTCGTAGCGGAGCGCCATCGAGACGAGGTCCGTGATCCGTGGCTCGTCGTCCACGACCAAGATCCGCTGCGCCTCCATGCCCGAACCCTAGCCCCGTTCGCTGAGAAGTTCCTGAGAAGTTCGGAACCCGCCGCCGAGCGACGACCTCCTTGTGACGCTGTGGTGGGTCGTCGCGTTCGTGTTCGCATGCTGGCTCTTCGTCCGGTTGCAGCGGACGAGGGCGAGGTAGGCCGTGGCGTTCGCAGCGGCTCCCGTCGGCGCCGAGTGGTTCGACGACAACGTGCCCTGCACGAGGGCATGCCCGGTCCTCACGAACGCCGGTCGGTACGTCGCAGCGATCGCCGCCGGTGACGACGAACTGGCTTACCGGATCGCCCGCCTCCCGAACCCGTTCCCCTCGATCTGCGGCCGGGTCTGTGCCGCGCCGTGCGAGATCGCGTGCCGTCGGGGTTCGATCGACCAACCGATCGCGATCCGCGGGCTCAAGCGGTATGTGTGTGAGCGGTTCGGGGTCGAGAGCGAGCATGGTTCGAACGTGTACGCCGACGTGGTCCCGCAAGCACCTCCTCGTGATGGAACGCGTCGCGATCATCGGATCCGGCCCCGCCGGCATGGCCTGCGCCCACGATCTCGCCTCCTACGGATATCGCCCGGTCGTGTTCGAGGCACAGGACCGCCCCGGCGGCATGATGGTGCTCGGTATCCCCCCGTACCGTCTGCGTCGCGAGGTGCTCCAGGACGAGATCCGGGCGATCTTGGACATGGGCGTCGAGCTGCGCACCGGCCAGGCGCTCGGTCGCGACTTCTCGCTCGGATCGTTGAAGGACGAAGGGTTCGCGTCGGTGTTCCTCGGCGTCGGGTGCATGCGGGGCCGAGACCTGAGCATCCCGGGGGTCGAGCTGGACGGGGTGCTCCGCGCCGTCGATTTCCTGCTGAACGCCAACCTGGGCTACCGGGTGGATCTCGGCGACGACGTCGTCGTGATCGGCGGAGGGAACGTCGCCCTCGACGCGGCTCGCACCGCGCTCCGGGAGATCGCCGCGGGGCGGTCGACCGGCGATCCGCTCGCGGAGGCCGACCAGGAGCTCGAGGGTGCGGTGACACAGACGCTCGACGTCGCGCGCGTGGCCAAGCGACTCGGCGCACGCCGCGTGCGCGTCGTGGCGCTGGAGAGCCGCGACGAGATGCCGGCCCACGAGTTCGAGATCGAGGAGACGGAGGTCGAGGGCATCGAGGTGTTGACTCGGCTCGGTCCGAAGGCGATCCTCGGCAACGGTCGTGTGCGCGGGCTCGAGACGCTGCAGGTGGCATCGGTGTTCGATCCCGACGGCCGCTTCAACCCCCGGTTGATCGACGGGACCGAGTCGGTCCTGGAATGTGACTCGGTCATCCTGGCGGTGGGCCAGGCTCCGGACCTCTCGTGGTTGTCGGAGGACGACGGCGTCGAGCTCAGCCCGCGCGGCACCATCGCGGTCGACCGGGAGTCCCTCGCGACGAGCGCCGACTGGATCTACGCGGGCGGCGACGTCGCGTTCGGCCCACGCAACCTGATCGACGCGATCGGGGACGGTCGTCGCGCGGCGGCGTCGATCCATCGGCAGATCGCGGGCGAGGACCCGCCGATCGCCATCCGCTCGGCATGCGGAAGCTCCTGCCGATCGTGGAGGTCCGCGGGCCGGACGTCCGATTACACGGAGTATCCACGGGTGCCGATCCCGGCGGAGCTCTCGGAGCGCCGGATCGGATCGCCGGAGGTCGAGCTGGGGTACACGCCGGAGGAGGCTCGCGAGGAAGCCTCGCGCTGCCTGCAGTGCTTCCTGAACATCATGCTCGAGCCCTCGATCTGCATCTTGTGTGGAGGCTGCGTCGACATCTGTCCCGAGAAGTGCATCCGCATCATCCCGATGGAGGACATCACCGGCGTCGAGCCGGCCCCCGTCGGCCCCGCGAGCGCGCTGATCATCCAGGAGGAGCTGTGCATCCGGTGCGCGCACGCGTGAACCGGTGTCCCACGGATGCGTTGTCCCTGAGGTGGTCGGATCGTCGACCGCTCCGATCGCGCTCGAACCGGTCGGAAGCTGAGGAGCATCGATGGCGTCTGACGGACGGCGGGTACGCGACAAGGAGTGGTACCGGTCGATCTTCCATCCGGGCGAGGCGATCAAGGGGAGCGAGCTCTACCGGTCGGCCATCCGTCACCCGTCGACCTCGACACCTCGTGGCCGAGCGCTGACGTCGTTCCAGAACTTCTTCCTGCACCTCTACCCGGTGAAGGTGCCGCGCAAGGCGCTCTCGTTCCGTTCAACGCTGCGATTGGGATTCATCTCGGCTGTGTTGTTCGGTGTGCTCTTCATCTCGGGGATGTACCTGATGTTCTTCTACCATCCGAACCCGCCCAACGCGTACTTCGACATGCATGCGCTCGCGACGACCGTCGCGTTCGGGCAGTTCGTGCGCAACATCCACCGATGGGCCGCGCATCTCATGGTGCTCGCGGTCTTCGCGCACCTGTTGCGGGTCTTCTACTCCGGCGCGTACAAGCCGCCTCGACAGTTCAACTGGGTGATCGGCGTCTTCCTGTTGCTGGGCACGCTCTTCCTCTCGTTCACCGGCTACCTGCTTCCCTGGGATCAACTGTCGTACTGGGCGATACGGGTGCTGATCGCCGTCGTCGTGTGGGCGGTCGTTCGTTCGCGCGACAACCGCGCGTCGCCCCGGGGCAGGTACTTCGCGGGGTTGCAGGAATTGCTCGCGCACCTGCAGCCCATGGTCGCGGGGATCCTGATCCCCGGTGCGGCAGTGCTCTTCCTGTTCGCGCTGCCGTATCTCGATCGGGCGAAGGGATGGCGGATCCGCGATCGGAAGATGGTCGTGATCGTGTTCACCGTGCTCGCCGTGGCCGCGCTGATGCTGACCGTGGTCGGAGCCTTCTTCCGCGGGCCCGGCTGGTCCTGGGTCTTGCCGTGGCACCACCTCTATCTGGAGCTCTAGCCATGAGCGACGACGACGAGAAGACCACCGAAGCGCCTCTACCGCATTCGGTTGATCGGCGCGACTTCCTCAATACGACGTGGAAGGTGCTCGGTGTCGCGCTGATCGTGGAGGCGGGCTGGACCAGCTACGACATCTTGAACCCCAAGCCGGCGGTCGGGTTCGGAGGGACGGTCGACGCCGGCCCCGTGGAGGACTTCCTCACGGAGGGCACGGTGAAGTACTTCCTGGACGGCGGCGGCCGGAGGCGTCGACACCGGCCCCGACCGATCGACGCTCGTGGCGGTGGGCGACCCAGCGGTGGATCTGGTCAGACAGCGCTACGCGCGTGTTAACTGCGCCGCGTGTCATGGACTGAACGGCCAGGGCGTGAGCGCGCCGGCGCTGAACTCGCAGGAGTTCTTCGCCGGAACCACCGATGAGCAGATCGCCGGAATCATCCGCGGCGGCGTTCCGGGCACCGCGATGCCTGCATGGTGGAACGAGTACGGAGGACCGCTCACCGATCAACAGATCACCGAGGCCGTGGCCTACATCCGGTCGTGGGAGAAGAACGCACCGAGCTGTCCCGACTGGCGAACGCCGTCGTGCCCGGGGGCCGGGGGAACGACATGAGGCGTCACTTCGCGGTTGCCGTCGCGATCGGAGGATTGATGCTCGCGGCTTGCTCCGGCGCCGGACCGGGCGCGTCGGGCAAGACGGTCGCGTTCATCCCCAACTATGAGGCCGGGGGTGGAACCGCCTCGGCAACCCCGCAGGGGTATTCGTCGGCCGACCAACCGATCACGGTCGGCCTGGGCGAGACCGACGCCACCCACATGTTCATCGACCTGTCCCGGTCGTACGCCACGCAGGGCCCGGTCTCGTTCATCGTGACCAACTCCGGGACCGAGACGCATGAGTTCGTCGTGCTCCGGACGGATTCACCAGCGGGGTCGTTCCCGATCGTGTCCTTCGAGGGGGAGCCCAACCGCATCGACGAGGATGCCGACGGCGTCTCGAACGTCGGTGAGACCGGCGACATGAAGCCCGGTATCACGATGATGCTGTCCCTCGATCTGGCACCCGGCCACTATGCGGTCCTCTGCAACCTCCCCGGCCACTACGCGATGGGCATGCACCAGGACTTCGACGTGGTGCCCGCCGGCTCGACGCCGATCACGGTCGGCCTCGGCGAGACGGATGCCACCCACATGTTCATCGACGTGTCCCAGCCGTACGCCCCCGAGGGCAAGGTCACGTTCATCATCACGAACCAGGGGGCCGAAGATCACGAGTTCGTGGTCCTGCAGACCGACACCATGGCCGCGGACTTCCCGATCGTCGGGTTCGAAGGCGAGCCGAACCGTTTCGACGAGGACGCGAAGGGCATCACCAACGTCGGGGAGACCGGCGATCCGGCGATGGCCCCGGGCACCTCGCTGATGCTCACGATCGACATGACGGCGGGGCACTACGCCGTGGTCTGCAACCTGAACGGCCACTACGCGATGGGCATGCACCAGGACTTCGACGTGGTGCCCGCCGGCTCGACGCCGATCACGGTCGGCCTCGGCGAGACGGATGCCACCCACATGTTCATCGACGTGTCCCAGCCGTACGCCCCCGAGGGCAAGGTCACGTTCATCATCACGAACCAGGGGGCCGAAGATCACGAGTTCGTGGTCCTGCAGACCGACACCATGGCCGCGGACTTCCCGATCGTCGGGTTCGAAGGCGAGCCGAACCGTTTCGACGAGGACGCGAAGGGCATCACCAACGTCGGGGAGACCGGCGATCCGGCGATGGCCCCGGGCACCTCGCTGATGCTCACGATCGACATGACGGCGGGGCACTACGCCGTGGTCTGCAACCTGAACGGCCACTACGCGATGGGCATGCACCAGGACTTCGACGTGGTGCCCGCCGGCTCGACGCCGATCACGGTCGGCCTCGGCGAGACGGATGCCACCCACATGTTCATCGACGTGTCCCAGCCGTACGCCCCCGAGGGCAAGGTCACGTTCATCATCACGAACCAGGGGGCCGAAGATCACGAGTTCGTGGTCCTGCAGACCGACACCATGGCCGCGGACTTCCCGATCGTCGGGTTCGAAGGCGAGCCGAACCGTTTCGACGAGGACGCGAAGGGCATCACCAACGTCGGGGAGACCGGCGATCCGGCGATGGCCCCGGGCACCTCGCTGATGCTCACGATCGACATGACGGCGGGGCACTACGCCGTGGTCTGCAACCTGAACGGCCACTACGCGATGGGCATGCACCAGGACTTCGACGTGGTGCCCGCCGGCTCGACGCCGATCACGGTCGGCCTCGGCGAGACGGATGCCACCCACATGTTCATCGACGTGTCCCAGCCGTACGCCCCCGAGGGCAAGGTCACGTTCATCATCACGACCAGGGAGCTGAGATCGCGAGCACGTGTCCTGCAGACCGACACCATGGCCGCGGACTTCCCGATCGTCGGGTTCGAAGGCGAGCCGAACCGTTTCGACGAGGACGCGAAGGGCATCACCAACGTCGGGGAGACCGGCGATCCGGCGATGGCCCCGGGCGACCCGCTGACGCTCCTAGGCGAGTTCGGGACCTGGTCCCGGACAGCGTCGAGGCCGGCGCGGCTGACTCCGCAACAAGCTTCGACCGGGGGCGGCGCGGCCGACCCTCCCCCGGCAGACACCCCTTGACGCTCCGATGCCCGGCGGGCCTTCGGCCCGCCGGGCATCTCCCTTCACGGTCGGGGCGGCGGGACTCGAACCCGCGACCTCGTGCTCCCAAAGCACGCGCGCTAGCCAGGCTGCGCTACGCCCCGTCGGCTCACTAGCGTACGGTGCCGGAACGAACGAGGCGAGCGCCCCGAGGGCTGACCCTCGGACCGCTCGCCCAGATCGTTCGTCTGCAGACGACCTAGCTCATCGCGTTCAGGAACGACTGTCCGTTCGGCGATCCGAGACCCGTCACGTCGTCGTATCCCGGCGTCGTGTCCAGCGTGCCGGTCTGGTTGAGCGAACGCAACGTGAAGGCGAGCCCGTCATGCGGGTTGACGAAGTTCGCGAAGTCCGTGCGAACCACTGCCATCGGCGACGCCGGATCCACGATGTCGCGGAACGCACTGCTCCCCGCGAGCGTATACAGAGCCGGGTTCGCGAACCCGTGGTGGATCCCCGCCGCCTGATCGGCGAGCGCCATGATCGCGGCGAACAGCGGGCACGACAGGCTGGTCCCACCGATCCGGTACTCGGCGTAACGAGGACCGTTTCCGAACGCCTGCGTCTGTCCGACGAGGAAGCCGGTGTTGGGATCGCCCACGGCCGCCACGTCGGGAACCACCCGGTTCCGTCCGTTCCACCGGGTCGCGAGGGCGTCGGGCACGACGCCGACTTGATACGCCGGCTCGGCGAACAACCCGCTCGTCCCTCCACCGCTGCCGTATCGGTACTGCCCCGGAGGCGCGGGCGTCCAGCGGTTGTTCCCGAGGTACGACGCCGTCGTTCCCCAGCCGGTCTCGAACAGGTACTGGCCCTGATCGCCGACGCCCAGGCTCGTGCCGCCGACCGAGGTCACCCACGGGCTGGAAGCGGAGTAATCCGTCGTGATGTATCCCGCTCCCCCGCAGAGTCCGTCCGGATCCTTGTTGTCGCCGCAGTCACCCGAGGAGAAGTACGAGCCGATCCCCATGGCGGCGGCCTGTTGGAAGACCGCCTCCCACGCCGCGAACCCGCTGGGAGCGATCTTCTCCCCGACCGTGCCGTAGGAGTTGCTGATGATCTGTGCCAGCTCACCGTCGACGGCGAACTCGAACCGCTCGAGGAGACCACGACCGCTGTTGTCTCGCGCGCCCAGGTACACCAACGTGGCGCCGGGAGCGAGCCCATGGATCGACTCGAGGTCGAGCGTCTCCTCTCCCCACCATCCCTGCTGGTTCCCGATATCCGACCCGGGAGTGACCGGCGCGTTGTACTGCGTCAGGTCCGCCGCGGGGAGACCGTGCCGAGCGGAGTACTTCCGGAGATCCCGGTCGATCGTCGGCGACGCGAACGCATCGATCACCGCCACCGTCTGGCCCGTTCCGTCGATCCCGGCGGCGATCGCATCGCTCATCCCGTACGCACTTCGGATCTGGTCGGGCTCATATCCGCACACCGTGTAGGGCGCCGTCGCTCCATAGGCGGGAGGCTTGTCGTCGGCCATCTTCTCGCCCCAGTACGCGCTGCACGGCCGGCCGGCCTTGAATGCCGGTGGTTTCGGGAGGCGCGTCCCGATGCCGACCTGCATCCGGACGTCCGACAGACCGACGAAGCCGCGGACGATGCCTGACAGCGCCGCCGGCACCAAGGGGTCGGACGACGGAGCCCGTCGGAGCGTCTGTCCCGCGCGATACATCCCGAGCGTGGTGCCCAGCGCGCGCTCGACGTCGCTCGCACGGCCGCTGGCGGCCACCCACAGCCGGCTCGCGGGAACCGCGCCGACCCGCAGACCCGAGCCGCTCAACCAACTCCGCACGGCGGCCACATCCGAGGACGTCGGGGAGAATCGCGCCCTGAACGCGCTCGCACCGAGGTAGTGGCCGTACGACGGGCTGCTCGGGTCGGAGACCGCCCGAGCCACCGCCGTGACGGCGGCGGGGTCGCGCCACCCGAGGAACACCAAGAAGTCCACCCGTGAATCCGGCCGCACCTGCCGGACGAGGTTCGACGGTCGCGCCCAGGACGGACGCGCTCCCGGCACCCGGGTCCGCGCTGCCCCGTTCGCCGCGGTGACGCCGGCGACCACCATCGCCGCCACCGTCAAGATCACGATCGTTCGTTTCGACGTACCGCGCATCTCGCTAGCCTCCCCCGTGTCCGGAACGCCCGGACCGACGACGCACGCTATCCCTCGGGCGCACACGAGGGCAAGGCACCCGTTCGTCCGCCGTTCGGCTCCCCGTCCTTCAGCCGTTGTGTGCCGTCCGAAGGCGGCGGTAGGGTGCCCGCATGCAGCCAGTTCCTAGTGAGCGGCAGCGACCCAACGTCACGAACGTGCTGTTCGTACTGCTGCTCGCAGGGCTCGCGCTCGGCGCGATCCTGGCGTTCATGGTCTTGCGTCCAACGGGCGGAGGCCCGGTCTTCGCCGTGACCGCGATCAACGCGGACCCGTGTCCGAACGGCGAAGGCGCGCCCGCCTGCTTCCAGGTGCTCGTGGAGAACACGGGCTCCGAGGCGGCGAACGTGCGCTGCGAGCTGATCCCCGCCGAAGGCACGACCGCGCTGTTCCTGTCAGGCGAGACGATCTACTCGAGCGACGCGTCGATCGAGCCCCATACGTTGATACCGCTCTCCGTCAAGGTGGACGTGACCGCCGGCAACGACACGGTGGTCTCGCCGAGCGTGGCGTGCGCGCAGGCGTCCGCCTAGTTCGGTTCGTCGAGCCGGAACATCCCTTCGCCGACGATCCGCACACCCCCGCCGACCCGCACGGCGAACGAGTCTCCCCGCGGTTCGACCTCGACGTGGAGGAAGCTCGGCCGACCCACCATCTCCCCCTGCGCGACGACGACCGAGCCCGGAAGGCCGGCCAGGTGGTGCTCGGCGAGGTAGGCCCCGAGAGGACCAGCCGCTGAGCCCGTCGCCGGATCCTCACCGATGTTCGCGCCGCGGTCGAACATCCGCGCCATGACATCGCCGTCGTCACGCACGGTGAACAGGTAGAGGGACTCGGCCTTGGCGGCGGCGCAGACCTCGCCGCATCCGGCGTCATCGCGTCGCGCACGGCGCAGCGTCGCTTCGTCCCGCACCGCCACCATCAGGTGCGGGAGACCGGTCGTGCCCGCGACGACGGGTAACCCGTCGACGAGATCGTGCGGCTCGAGGCAGGCTGCACGCGCGACCGCGGCTCGATCCTCGAACTCGTTGCCGAACGACGGCGGGAGCTGCTCCATCCACGCCATGCCCGCCCGTCAGGTCGACGTCCACCGGGACGTCCCCCGCCGCCGACGTCTGCACCACGTGTGCACCGACGCGATCCTCGGACGCGAGCGTGAAGGCTGTGCCGAGCGTCGGATGACCCGCGAACGGCAGCTCCGCATCGGGGGTGAAGATCCGGACGTCGTAGCCGCCGCTCCGCACGCCGGTCACGAACGTCGTCTCGGACAACCCGATCTCTTGCGCGAGCGCCTGCATGGTCGTCGCGTCCAGGTCCACGGGCGGATCCGGCACGACGCAGAGCTGGTTCCCCGCGAACGGGACGGGCGTGAACACGTCGACCAGTCGGAACGAGACCTCCACGGCGGGCAGTATCGCAGTTGCTACGCTGGGCCCAGGAACGACGCGGGTGTAGCTCAATGGCAGAGTTCCAGCCTTCCAAGCTGGCTATGCGGGTTCGATTCCCGTCACCCGCTCCACGAGGGCGAGAAGCGGTTGACGCGCAACCCGATCATTGCGTATCTTAAACGCAACCGAAGTGTTGCGCGTTTCGGAACACCGACACCGCGACACGATCCGAGAGGAGACCGCCGATGAGCGCCCACGCACCGGTTCCCGACGAGATCCGCAAGGAGCTCACGATCCACGCCACGCGTCAGCAGGTGTGGGCTGCACTCACCGAGCCTGAGCAGCTCAAACGCTGGTTCCCCACCCACGACGCCACCGTCGATCTACGGCCCGGCGGCCAGATCTACCTCGAGTGGGAGGACATGAGCACCACCGGCGTCTTCGACGAGATCGATCCCCTGAACCGACTCGTGTTCCGTTGGCATCCTGCCGGCGACGACCATCCCTCCACGAGCGTCGAGTTCACGCTGACGGACGCGGAGGGCGACGACGCGACCCTGCTCACCGTCGTCGAGCGTGGTTTCGCACAACTCCCGCCCGAGTCCCGCGAAGGCAACGTCGAGGGCTGGACGAGCGAACTCCAGGAGCTCGTCGACTACCTCGCGACGCTGAAGCCGCGACACTGAGCCGATCGTCGATGGCCAGAGAGGGCGACCCGATCGTGGACGATGCGGGCCTCGTGTTCGCGGCGCTCGCCGACCCCACCCGTCGCAGGATCGTCTACGAGCTCTCCGCCGACGGCCCGCTCACGGCAACGCAACTCGCTCCTCGCGTGGGCATCAGCCGGCAGGCCGCGGCGAAGCACCTGTCGGCACTGGTAGAGGCGGAGCTCGCGACCGGCGAGCGCATCGGGCGCGAGACCCGCTTCGAGCTCGACACGCGCCCGTTCGCCGAAGCGGAGTCGTGGATGCACGCGATCGGCGCGCTGTGGGACCGTCGCCTCCGCGCTCTCAAGGAGTTCCTCGAACGCGGCGCCTGAGCCATGCTCCTTCAGGCCCGGAGGCGCGGCGATACCTCTCGAGACAAGCGCAGGTGTGTCGGGGCACGTCAAGCGTCGTGTTCGGAGAGTCGGCGGTCCATCTCGGTCGCAAGCGCGACCGCGCCCGCCGGTGACCCGGTGACGGCAGCAAGGAAGTGCTGCCGGTCGAGCGCCAGCAGCGAGGATGGCTCCTCTGCCTTGACCGTGGCCGTTCGTGGGACATCTCGCAGCAGCGCGATCTCACCGAAGAAGTCGCCGGGACCGAGCATCCCGAGGACAGCCCCTGCCCTCGACACGACGACCTTGCCCTCTTCGATCAGATAGAACCGATCGCCGGCATCGCCTTCCTTGATCACGACCGCGCCCGCCGCAACCTCGAGAGGGATCAGGTTCCGGGCAACGCGCTCAAGGCCCGCTGGGCCGAGCGGCCCGAAGATCGATGTGCCGCGCAGCAGCGCGACGGATCTGGGGTCGGCGAGCGCCGCGTCACGGTCCACCGCGCGGATCCGTTGGAACACGAGCAACGCGATCAGCGGCAGGATGAGGCCCACGAGCATGAACGCCGGCTCGACGCCGAGGCGGTTGACGAGGATGGGCGCGACGACCGACCCTACCGCCAAGGCGGCCATCGAAAGCCCCTCCTGCACCCCGAACACTCGAGCCAAGACGTCGTCATCGACGCTGCGCTGTAGCAGCGTGCGCGCCGTCACCTCGAAGAAGCTCTTGCCGATCCCGGCGATGCCGAGCAGGACGACCGCTGCGGCCGGCCCGTTCGCGAACGCGATGAGCGCGATGGGAACGCCGATCACTGCGACGCCGGCGAAGAACGCAGGCGCCAGTCGCTCCCGTCCGATCAAGGTGACGGTCGCTGCGGCACCCAACAGGCCCCCGACGCCGACGGCTGCCGAAAGCACACCCGGCCCTGAGGGACCCATGGCCAAGACGCTGTAGGCGAGCACGACGGTCAGCACGTCGAGGGCGCCGATCACCATCGTTTGCCCCGCGACGAACCCGAGCAGCAGGCGCGCCCCCGGACGCCGCCGGAGTTCGCGGAACCCCTCGAGCGCGTCGCCGACCGGATCCTTCCGCTCGGTGATCCGGGTGCGCGCGTGGATGGCGAGCGCGAGGAACCCGACCGCCAGCATCAGCAGGCTGCTGGCCCCGAAGACCGCACCGGGCCCGTTGACCGCGATCAGCAGGCCCGCCAGCAGCGGGCCGACGAAGATCGCCAACGCTTCGATCGTGCTGGACAACGCGTTGGCGGCGGTCAGCTGCGCGGGTGTCTCGGCGAGTTCCGGAAGCGCCGAGAGATGCGTCGGGCGCACCATCGAGATCGTGATGGTCGCCAACGTGGCGAACGCGTAGAAGGCGATCGCCGGCAGCGACAGCGCCGCTGCCAGCGCCGTCAGACCCGCCGCGACGCCGATCGCGAGATACGCGCATGCCAATGCACGCTCGCGGTTCACCCGATCCCCGATCTGAGCCAGGAACGGCGCCAGCGCCGCCGTCGGTAGGAGCATCCCGATCGCGACGAAACCGACCTCCCGGCTCCCACCGCGGCCGTACGCGTAGACGAGGATCGCGATCCACTGTGCGGATTCCGTCGGTCGGAACGCGGTGAATGCGATCAGTGCCCGCCGCAGCGACCGGTTCTGGAGGACGGCCTTGACGTTCCCGGACGTCTCTCCTCGATCGAGGCTCATCGCGGCGGATGGTGACAGCTTCCCGAGACGCGGGCAACCGCGACAGGTGGACGTGTCGCCGTAGCGAGGGTGGTCGACGTCTCGCGACGCGTCAATCCGCTGCGAGCTCGCCGACCGCCCGGTGGGCTTGCTCGATCGCGGCCGCGGCGAACGGGGTCCACGCCGCGTCGGCGTTGGCGATCACGACCCTGCCGCATCGTCCCCGGGCACGCTCGAACGGTGCGCGAGCGTCGTCCTCGGGATCGTGGAGCTGGTCGCCCGCGTACGAGTACCCATGTCCCCAGCGGTTCACCGTGATCGCGGCGATGTCGGCGTCCGGGTCGAACCCCCCGGATCCGAGCATGCGCCCCAGCTCGTCGCGGACATGGAACTCGAAGTCGTCGAACGAGGTGTCGTAGAGCATCTGCCGCGCGCGACGGCGGGCCTCGCGTACCGGAAGGTCGAGGCCCGGCACCGTCGGGACGTGGACGAGATGTAACACCATGGGCTCGTCGGGCGAACGTGGGAACCGGTAATCGCCGATGCTCACGGGGTAGTCGAGCTTCAGCCGTGAGAAGAAGCCCATCGGGTTCGTGATCTCGTGCACGCCGCGATCCACCCACGGTCGCCAGTGCCGAACGGCGACCTTCGTGTAGGAGAGCGGTGCCTTCACGTTTCCTTGCAACGCCCGGCGCTGCTCACGGGGCAGCTCAGGCATGATGGCCGGGATCATCATGTGATAGCCCGCGAGTACCGCGCCCGACGCTCGCGCGCAGGAAAGCTCTCCGTCACGCACGTAGGCCACGATCACCCCGTCCTCGTCGTTCCGCACATGGACGGCGGTGCTGCGGAGACGGATCCGCGTCGGTGCACCGATGACGTCGAGCGCGTCGTAATCGAACCGTGCGGTGACGATGTCCTCCATCGTGCTGCCCGCAGCCACGTCAGGCACGAGCGAACGGACGAGCAGTCGTGCGATGGACGCGTTCCCGTCGGGGAAGTGGTAGATGTACGGCTCCTCCATCTCGGCCAGCGCTGCAGGACTCGGTCTCAGTCCCAGCCCTGAGAAGCCCGGGTAGCCGGTCTCCATCGCGTGGATCGCCGAGATCCCGTCGGCTCCGATCGCGAAGAAATCGAGCGGTCGCCCTTGGAAGGTGTCGGCGGCCTCGTCGTCCAGACCCCAATGACGCTGCACGTACTCGCGATAGCTGATGCGCGAGAGGGCGGCGCGCTTCCCCGCCGCGTCGAGCGCCGGGTACGGGTCGCGATCCGAGGTGTACAGCTCGACGAGCGCCGCCCGCGATCTGGGTGAAAGCGGAAAATCCGCGATGAAGTCCGCAGGTGAGCGTTCGTTCATCCGATCGGGCGGGATGTCGTCAGCGACCATCCGCATCGGATCGCCGGTCACGAGCACGTCTTCGCCGAAGGCCTCCTTCGTGAAGAACTGTCCGCGTGAGAGCCCGAGGGAGGGGTAGAGGTCGGTGTCGAAGTACCGCTCGAATCGGTGGTAGTCGACCCCGAGCCCCGCGAGCAACCCCTTGGCTGCGGGGCCGTAGAGCGCCTCCGGCGATTGGATGGCCTCGCTTCCCCCGTAGCCCAGCAGGAAGCGCCCGTCC
Source organism: uncultured Actinomycetes bacterium (assembly GCA_963835415.1). GTDB lineage: Bacteria > Actinomycetota > UBA4738 > UBA4738 > HRBIN12 > JBBQVZ01. The sequence goes on from CAWIFZ010000001.1 coordinate 154,216, forward strand.
ACGGTGAACTCGTTGCGCTTGGCGTGCCCGCCGAAGTCGTCGTGGTTGTCGAGGATCAGGATCGACGCGTCAGGCATCCGCTGCCGGTAGAACCACGCCGCGGCGAGCCCGCTGATGCCCGCTCCGACGACCACCAGATCCACGTCGTCGGTGGGCGCGATCCCATCGGTATCGAACCGCCGGCCATCGCGGATGGCATGCGCCGTCTCGAACGATCCGATGTGACTGCCACGGAGACCCGTCCGGCTCGGCGGGTAGGCGCTCCCGTCGATGAACTGCTGCCTCGCAACATGGTCGGTCACCACCCCACCCCCGCCGGGACCCTATCCCAGGCCGACGTCGGCACGTGCCGACCCGCGATGCAGCTCGGCGCCTCGAGTCGACCGTCAAGGTGGGCTCTGCTGCCTCGGATGACTTCGGGTCACCAGCAGGTCGCCAGGAAGCGCCCAGCGTTCGCGGGTGCGCGGCATCAATGAGCCCTTCGACTGCTTGACGTTCGTCGGCCAACCGGCCTACCTTGCATGGTTACGCCATCCGCCCGACGCGGGTGGCCGAACGTATATCCACGCACCCAGGGAGGGATCGGAGATGGCGAGCCGTATCGGCGCGAAGAAGGGTCTATGGATCGGCGGTCTCGCGATCGCCGCTCTGCTCGTGGCCACGGCGATACCGGGGTTGGCGGCTGCCAGCCAGAGGACGATCGCACTCGCGGTCACCAGTCCGACGACGGCTGCGGCCAACACCAGCGTGGTCTTCCACGCGAAGGTGACGAACAACTCCCCCGTCGGTTCCGTGTCGAACCCGAGCTCGCTCCGGGTGACGGTTCCGCTCGGGTTCACGGTGACCGATGCCACTCTTGCAACGCAAGCGAGCAGTGAATCGACCAACACCAACTCATCCGCGGTGATCATCTGAAGACCGCCCTGGAACGGTGACCGTGAACTCCATCAAGCCGCTGCAACGCTTGCAGTTCGTGACGGTGCTGATCACCGCGACGACGCCCAACATCAGCGGCACCTGTGACAACGGTTCGTCGACACCGTCAGGTTCGTGGTCGGCGGGGGCCAGCACCGGCTCGACCTACGGGCAGGGAGGCGGGCAACCGTTCACGGTGACGACCGACCCGCTGCCGACGACGTCGCTCACCAAGTCGTGCTCGACACCGACGATCACGATCGCGGCGACGACCCCGACGACCTACACCGCCGTGGGCGGAACGATGACGCTTCTCGGCGACGACGCTGACCGGGGACCCGTCACCCACCGTGACGTGGCAATCCTCGACGGATCAGATCACGTGGACCGACATCACCGCCGCCTGCAGCAGCATCGGCACCCCGACCACGTGCTCCTTCAACACCGCTGATCACGGACGACGGCAAGTACTACCGGGCGACGGCCAATAACGGAGTCCCGACCTCGGCGAGCAACGTCTACTCGAACGCGATCCAGATCGCGTACGCGCCTCCGTGCGGGACACCGGTCACCGAGACAGGAGGCGGGACGACCGCCAAGGTGATCCTGGTGAAGAACCCCGTGAACACGGACACCAACGCGACGACCTGTGATCCGAAGCCGTTCGCCTTGGTGGTCGGTCAGAAGTCGATCCAGGTCCTTCCGACCGGCTCCACGTGCACTCTCGCACTCAACACCTGCGCCACGTACGTCGTGTACTCGGACGCCTGGGCACCCGAAGCGGCTAATGCCGACCGTTCCGGCCACGATGGTGTCGCCGACCGGTAACCCGCCGTCGACGATCGGGTACGGAACCCGAGGTCTGGTGCGACGGTACGTACGATGAGACCGACGCCCCTTCCCCGCGAATCCGGACGGTACCTACGGCACGTCGATGCCGGACGGCCACCAGTGGTGCAAGGTCCTGCAGACGACGACGCCCGCGGGGACCGGCCTCATGCAGGTCTCAGAGATCTCGCTCCTGATCGGAGATGCGAGCAGGAACCGCTGATCTCCTGCTGATCGACTGGATCCTGATCACGATCGGGCGGCCTTCACGGGCCGCCCGATCGTGGGTTCAGAGGCAGGTACTTCCAGCGGGATCTCCGCCGGGGACTCGACCCCGAGCCGACCGAAGATCGCATCGCGCTCGGCCCGCAACTCCATCGGGATGTCCGCACCCGTGAGCTCCGCGAGTCGTATCGACGCGTGGAGCGCGAGCGCAACCTCGAGATCCTCGCCCCGCGCACGAGCGCGGTCGAGGCTCTCGCCGAACGCCGCGGTGGCCGCGTCGAGCCGGCCGAGCTGCGCGAGGGCGTACCCCTCTGTGCGGAAGACCAGCGGCAGCATCGACGTTGCCACCTCCGTCCCTGCCATCTTCGCTCGGACGAGCTCGATCGTCTTCAGCGCCTCTTCTGCGTGCCCCATGAACACCTGACACTCGGCCGTTCGGGCCATCACCTCGACGCGTTCTTCCTCGGCACCCACGTCCGCGAAGAGCTCGAGCGCCGTATCGAACATCCCCAGCGCCTCGTCGAAGCGCAGCGCCCGGGTGACGACGCGTCCCAGGTACTTGAGGCAGTCGGCGATGAAGTATCGGTAGCCGGACGCCCGCCACACCCGCAGCGATCCCCGGAGGATCGATTCAGCCTCCTCGAGGTTCCCTCGTTCGCAGTAGATCTCCGCGATGTTCATCGCGGAGACCTCCGAGGAGGGGACATCGCCGATCGCCACGTAGAGATCGTGCGCGCGCTGGTTGAACTCCAGCGCCTCCGTCCATCGGCCTTCGTAGAACGCGCCATAGGCGAGGCCGTTGAGCAACGTCGCCTGTGCGTACAGGTCCCCCGTCTCTTCGGCGATCTCCAGCGCGAGCCGGTAGTAGGCCCCACCCGTCGATTCGCCGATCGAGCTCTTGGCCCAGTCGAGCACGTCGTACGCGAGACAGAGCGCCGCTCGATCGCCGACCGCCGTCGCTTGCTCGATCGCCAGCTCCGACCAGGTGATCGCCGCCCTCGACCGTCCCGCCGCTTGCAGTACCTTCGCGTACCACGCGGCCAGCTCAGCCGATTCCATCGCGGCATCGTTGCCGGCGAGGTCCTTCACGATCCGGATGCCTCTGGCCGCCCACCTCAGGGCCTGCGGATACTTCCCGAGCCGCTCTTCGAGCACCGACCGTCGATGGAGGAGGCGCGCCATCATCAGCGGATCCTGCTTCGCGAGTCGCCGTGCGGAGTCGTTCGCGACGGCCGCCCGTTGGTACTGGCCGGCACCGCGCAGCGCTTCGCTGAGCCCGTCATACAGCTCGGCCAGCTCGAGATCTTCGACCTCGGGCAGGCGTCGGCCCGCCTCGATCGCGCGCTCGATCAGGCGAGCCGCCTCTTCGTTCGCGTAGACGTCTTTGGCCCGTGTCGCCGCGGTCCTCGCGTATCGATACGCCTTCTCGTACGCGCCCGCCCGCAGGAAGTGCACCGACAAGACCCCGGCGATCTCGTCGGGGTCCTCGAAATCGCGTTCCAGGCGATCGCCGACGACCAGGTGCAACGCGCGACGGGTCCGGAACGGAAGGCCGTCATACGCGGCCTCTCGGATCACCCCTCGCCGGAAGCGGACGTATCCCTCGCCGTCTTCCTCGAAGAAGTCGGTCAGCCGCTGCCACGTGCGTTCATCGGGCGGCGGCATGTCCGGCTCGAGGACTGCGTCGATGAACCTGGGATGGAAGCCGATGCCGAAGATCGACGCTCGGCGCACGATGGTTCGGTCGCCCGGCGACAGTCGGTCGATCTTGGCGACCGCCGCCGCCTCCACCGAATCAGGCAGATCGGAGCCCTCCGCGGCGGCGATGACCAGGTCGAGCAGGAATTGCGGGTTCCCGGCGGACCGTCTCACCACCACCTGAAGGTCATGCGGCAGCAATGGCGCTTCTTCGGTTGACGCCTTCGCGAGTGCGAGGGCCGCTTCCTCGGTCAACGGGTCGAGCTCCAGCCGGACGGCCTCGAGCCCATCGGGGACCCGGAACCCGTTCTCGGTCGGCCGGTGTGTGATGGCGATCAGCAGCGGCGACCGCTCGACGCGACGCCGCAGGTACGTGAAGAGTTCCGCCGATGCTTCATCCATGTGGTGCCCGTCTTCGACCAGGACCAGTGTCGGCTCGGCGAGCAGGGCATCCAGGAACGTCCCGACGACGTCGTGCATCTTGGCGCGGAGGTTCGACTCCGCGATCATCTCGACCTCGGGCGTCGGCGCTACGGCAGCGTCGAACGCGACCGCGATCAGGGGCACCCACGGCGTGAGATCGGGCGTCCGGTGCGCAACCTCCACCAGCAGTCGTTCGGCGACCACATGGTCGGGATCCTCCCATCCGATCCCGAGGAGCTCACGGAGGAGTTCACGCCACACCGCGTACGCGGTCGACGCCGAGTAGGCCTCACACGTTGCGTGCAGGGTTCTGAAGTCCTCGGCGTCTTCATGCAATCGCCTCAACAGACGGGACTTGCCGATGCCCGGCTCGCCGACGATGTCGACCAAGGTTGCTCTGCCCTCGCGGGCGCTCTCCAGCGCGGTGCGCAGGACCTCCAGCTCCTCGTCCCGTCCGACGAGCGGCAGATCGACGAGCGACTCCTCACGCGCCCGGCTCCCGATGGGGGGACCGACCGACCAGGCGTGGACCGGCTTCGCCTTCCCTTTGACGTGGAAGGGTTCGAGTTCGACCAGATCGAAGCGCGTCCGCGACGCATCGAGCACACCGGCGGTTGCGAGTACCTGCCCCGGCTCCGCCTTGGCCATCGCGCGGGCGGCCAGGTTCACCGCATCGCCCATCACCGTGTATGTACGGCGGTACTCGGGGCCGATCTCCCCGGAGAACACCGGACCCTTATTGATGCCGATCCGGATCGGGATCGCGGTCTGGGCGTCGATGACCGCCCGCGCGGCGAGGAGCATGCGCTCTTCATCCTCGCCGGGCGACGAAGGCGCCCCGGCGACCAAGATGATCTTCCCGCCATCCGTATCCACGTCCGTGCCGAGGAACGTCACGCCGTGCTTCTCGGATGCCGCCTGCGCGACCTGCACCAGCTCGTCCAGGCCGAAGGCCACCGCCTCCGGTCCGTCCTGCCGGATCAGGTCGTCGATGCCGTCGAAATGGATGAAGGCGACCGTCACCTGCCGATGCTCCGGATCCGTCGCCTCAGCGAGCAGATGCTCGCGAAGCGCGACCGGGATGAACGTCAGGAGATCCACGCCTTCGAGCGACCCCCTCTCGGACGGGGTCTCCCGCGGCAGACCTTTCGGCATGCTCCTGAGCAACACGCCATCGCCCTTCGGTTTGCCGAGGACCGCTCGGGGAAGCAGCGCAGCCGTCGCCTGGCTCGCGAGGACCTCACCGGCCACCGCCGTGCCCTCCATGGATACCGTCTCCGTCGCAGCGGGGCCGGTGATGAGTAGCTCCCGGTGAGAGTCACCGACCAGGAAGAAGTCGAACACACCGCTGTGCAGCCCGACCGACATCCGGAGCGTGACCTTGCCGGCGGTCGTATCGATGGCGCCGATCTCGCGAAGTGCCTTCCGCATCCCGAGGGCCGCCCGCGCGCCACGCAAGGGATGCTCCGGCCCGGTGAACAACAGCAGGAGGGCGTCACCGCCGAACTTGATGAGACCGCCGCCCTCCCCGTACGCGACCGAGAGGAGCCGGGCGAACACCGATCCGATGACGTCGGCCACCTCCTCCGCGCCGACCTTCCCGTTGCGGGCCAGCCGTTCCGACATCTTGGTGAACCCCGAGATGTCGACGAATACGACGGTCCCGTCCACGGCACGCAGCGTCGTACCGGGGGCTTCCGCGAGCCACGCGGTCAGCATCCTCGGCAAGTACGGCCCGAGCGTCGCTGCGAGTTCCATCGGCCGGTCAGACATCTGGCTTCCTTCGGTGACGGCTGGCGTTCGAGTCTAGCGGCCGGTCAACCGAAGAAGGAACGTACCGATCGGCTCGAACATCACCATCGCACGGCTGTGTGGCTCCCTTGCGAACTCGGGGCCCGAGAACGAGAGTGGGTCGATGCCGGACTGATGGACGGATCCGACCCCAGCGGGATCGGGTGGCGACAGATCCGCGATGACCTCGGCGAGTCCGCGAAGGCGTTCGCCGCTTCCTTCCGTTCGAGAGACCTGGGCCGGGCCCAGCTGGCGCTCCTCGCCTTCACGTTGACGGAATGGGGTGGCCTCATCGCCCTGTTCGTGTACGCGTTCGCGAAGGGGGGGATGCAGGCGGTTGGCATCGTGGCGCTCCTGCAACAGTTCCCCGCGGCGGTGTTCGCCTCACTCGGCTCGACGCTCGGCGACCGCTACGACCGCCGACGCGTCCTGATCCTGGTGTTCGCCGTGCTCACGACCGTCACGATCGCCGCCGGGATCGCGATGCTCCTCGGAGCGCCCACGCTCGTGTCGTACGCGCTCGCGGCATCGTCGGGTTGGGTGCTGACACTCGTTCGGCCGACGTACAGCGCGCTGCTGCCCTGGATGGTGCAGACCCCTCAAGAGCTGACGACGAGCTATGCCGCGAGCGGGCTGATCGAGAGCATCTCCATCTTCCTGGGGCCCCTGCTCGTGGGCGCCGTCCTGGCACTCGCGGACGGACACACGATCTCCGGGCCAGGTCTCGCGTTCCTGGTCCTCGGTGCACTCTTACTGGTCGGAACGCTCCTCGTGTGGACGATGCGAGCCACGAATCGAGGGGCTGACGATGAACCGCTGGAGGCGTTCCGCTTCGCGGAACTCGGGGCCGGGTACGCGTACGTGTTCCGTGACCGGCGGCGCCGGCTGCTGGTCGGGACCGTGGGCGCGGGCTCCCTCATGCTGGGGGCGATCGACACGCTGATCGTGGTGCTCGCCCTCGACATCCTCAAGACGGGCGACGCTGGCGTCGGATTCCTGAATGCGGCTCTCGGGGTTGGAGCCGTCATGGGTGCCACGGTTGCGATGGTGGCCGGCCAGCGTGCCCGGCTGTTCCCTGCGTTCCGAGCGGGACTGATCGGTTCGGGCACACCGTTGATGGTGACGGCAGCGGCCCCGGTGCTCGCGGCGCCGATGCTCGCGGTGGCCGGCGGAGGGATGCAACTCCTCGACATCACAGGGCAGGACGATGCTGCAGCGGCTCGTTCCCGACGAGAAGCTGTCGCGGACGTTCGGGGTGCTCGAGTCCCTCTACATGGCGATGGAGGGTGTGGGCGCGTTCGTCGGATCGCTCATGGTCGTTTGGGTCGGAGCGAGATGGACGCTCCTCGCCGCCGGAGCGTTCCTCCCCATCGCAGGCATCGCCGTGCGTCGCCGGCTCTCCACACTGGATGTAGGCCTTCGTGTGCCGACCCGAGAGATGGCCGTGCTCCGCGCGACGGACCTGTTCGCTCCGCTCCCGCCGCCGACCCTCGAGCGACTCGCGCGGAACCTCGTTCCGATCGACGTGCCCTCGGGTTCGACGGTGTTCCGTGAGGGAGAACGAGGGGATCGGTTCTTCGTCGTCGAGCGAGGCAGCGCCACGATCACGCGAGAGGGAGGATTCGTCATCGACCGCGGTCCGGGCGATTACTTCGGAGAGGTGGCGTTGCTCCACGACCAGCCGAGGAACGCCACGGTGACCGCGACGAGCGCCCTCCGTCTCCTCGCGCTTGAACGCGACGAGTTCCTCCGGGTGGTCACCGGACACGACATCGTGGGCGCGCACGCACGACGAGTGGCCACGGTGCGTTCGACCACGGAAGGGGGATCCGACGGATAGCGATCTGCCTCGTTGGCTGAGAACGGATCCCTGACTATCTTCCTCCTCCAAGCTCTCGGCCGCGCGGCCGGGGCCGAACTCGAAGTGTCCTTGGGCCTCTCCGATCGAGCATCGTGCGCCGCGGCTTCGACCGGCTGCGGCTCAACGGCTCAGCGACGGGCGGCCAATCGGGATCCGGGGTGGTGCTTCCATCGTCGACGTACGACGTGACCGCCTTCACGAAGAGACTTCGGACCCACGGTCGGCTGTGGGTCATACCTTCCGCCACCCGATACACGTTCTCTATGGGAAGACGCCCCTCGATATCCATGCTGGCGAAGTACCCGGACGCAGGCGAACGCAAACGGCATCCGAAGCCGGGTTCCAGAAATCTCGGACGAGACGGCGTGTTGACCAGCGAAACTGCAGGTCAGCGTGTCCTAGGTGTTCGCAACCCGTGTGCACGTTCGAGGTTCGCGGGCTTCCGGCAGAGGGAAGGGCTGCCGTTACACTGCCCGCGACCAGCACCGATACAACACATGCGCCGGTAGCTCAGGGGACAGAGCGGCGGATTTAATCCTCTCGCATGAGCGAGTCGGCGGAGTCCAATCCTTGCCACGCCGCAGCAGACCGCGGCGCTTCCAGAGCCCTTCTGTTGGTCTTCGGTAACCCTGTCTTGACGAGACGACACAAGAAGTTCCACCTCGTGGCGGGTCTCGTCGGTTACGGCGAGTGGCGATGCTCGATGACGGTAGCGTCGACGAGGTGACCCTTGAGCGAGAGGTTGCGCCGTTCGAGCCCCTCTGGACGCAGCGACGCCGCCGCCACGGCCGGGTCTGTCACGAGTACCTCTCCGATCATGGCTTGCGCTGCGAGATGGGCGGCGATATTGACGGCGTCTCCGAGCGCGGTGAAGTCGCTCCTGTCTTCGGCAGAAGAGACGATCCCAACGAACGCCGTGCCGGTGTGGACCCCGGCGCCGAGCGGGACCCATGGACCGGCACGAGAGCCGTGGCCGGTCGCATGCAGGAGCGCCTCGGCGGCATCCACCGCTTTGCGGGCGTGGTCTCGCCCCGCGAGGAACGGGAGGAACAATCCGACGACCTCGTCTCCGACGAACTTCTCGATGATCGCGTCCGCCTCGAACAGCACCTCGCTCGACGCTTGATAGAAGCGGCTCATCAAACGAGTGAAGTCGAGGACCGGCATCTGCCGGGCGAGCTTGCTCGAGCCTCGCACGTCGGCGAACAGCATCGACAGCTCGACCTCAGCGCCGGCGACGTGGCCGTCCTCGAGGGCACCGGGGCACGCCTTCGCGTGGATCTCGATGCCCTCGAAGCAGCGCCGGCAGATCCTCGGGTTCTTCTCCCACGGTGTGAAGCCGAAGCGAGGAAAGAGCAAGGCGCCGGGAGCCCGGAACGGCACCCTGCAGAGCTTGCATCGCGGACTGGAAGGGATGAATCGCAGCGGACTCGCATGTTGGTAGTGAGGGTGCGTTCCCGCGAGGAGATCGTGCCATTCCTCTTCGGCGGTCGCGTATTCGACCATACGGTTCTGAGCGTAGCCTTCTGTTGCCTTCCGTGTCGCTGAGTCGGCGCTCGAGGTCCATCCCAAGCGGTTGAGGCGGGGTTCGTTGTCGGGCCCTCCGTCCTCAATCGAGGCAGATCAGTTCCAAGGTTGTCGGAAAGAAGGGTGACACCCACCCGGCCGATTTACTCCGCGTCGACGAAGCGTAGTGTCGAAGGTGGTCGGCGTCGGGAGGGCTGCGAAGACGTCCTTCCCCGCGGGCAGCCTGCAGGTGAAAGGCGCCCCCTCGCCCTCCCCGCCGGCCGCGTCGGCGGGAGCCATGTCCAGCACCCCCGATACGGAAGGAGCCCCTCGGGTTTGTGGGAAGTTACCGGGGGGCTCTTTCTCGTTCAGACCGTCCATCGTCCAGTGCGGGGCGCCGCTGCAGCTCTCTCGCGAGCGCCCAGGTGGCAGGTGTCCGTCGCTCGACGCGTGCGACCTCAAGGAATGTGGGCCATCATCCATCCTTCGTAGAAGGTCAAGCGGAAGGACGTCATAGAGATGGCCACGCAAGATGACGTCCGACGCATCGCGTTGTCGCTTCCTGAGACGAGCGAGAGCGACGATCGGTTCGCGTTCTCCGTGCGGAACAAGGACAAGGACAAGGGGTTCGCGTGGAGCTGGATGGAGCGCGTCGAGCCGAAGCAACCGCGGATCGAGAACCTCGACGTGTTGGCGGTCCGCGTCGCCAACGCCGTTGAGAAGGAGATGCTCCTCGCGTCCGATCCCGAGACGTTCTTCACCGAGCCGCACTACAACGGCTTCCCGGCCATCCTCATCCGGCTCGAGGCGATCGGTGCCGACGAGCTCGAGGAGCTGTTGACGGACGCGTGGCGATGCCAGGCGCCGCGATCGCTGGTCAAGGAGTTCGATCAGCGCGACGGCGCCTGAGACCGTTGCTATCCATCGGCGCCCAGCGTCACGACGCCGTCCTCGTCGCTGAACAGCAGGTCGCCCGGACGGAACGTGACGTCACCGAACGTCACCGGGACGTCGACCTCGCCGAGTCCCGCTTTCCCGGATGCGCGCGGCGACGAGCCGATGGCTTTGATCCCCACGTCGAGACCTGCAAGCGCGACGGCATCGCGGACGCAGCCGTGGATGATGATGCCCGCCCAGCCGTTGTCGCGAGCGAGCGTCGCGACCAGCTCACCCGCCAGGGCCACGCGTCGAGAGCCTCCGCCGTCCACGACCAGGACCGCGCCGTTCCCCGGCTCCGAGAGGCGTCGTTTCAGCACCACGTTGTCCTCGTCGCAACGGACCGTGCTGATCGGTCCCTCGAATGCCCGCCGCCCGCCGTACTGCCGGAGCTCGACGGTGCAGACCGATGCGCGATCGCCGTACTCGTCCAGGATGTCGGCGGTGGCGGTCATGGCGGGAGACGGTAGCAGCAGCGTGGTCGCGCCGGGACGACCCCGCGCCCGCCCCGTACCATTCCGACAGGTGTTCTCCGCGGACAAGGAGGTCTCATGCGACCCGACGACCCCGAACGGCTCGACCCCGACCTCGATCCCGACGACGAGCCCGGCGAAGACCTGGAGGCCAGCATCGAGTTGGCGGACCACGCGTTCGGCGCGGAGTCGTTCGGCACCACCGCCGAGGAGCAGCTCCGTGGAGAGTCGCTGGACCAGCGGCTGTCGGAGGAACGCCCAGACGGGCGAGCGAAGGACGTCGAGATCTCGATCGAGGACGCCGATGCTCCCGACGACGAGCCGCAGATGGTGGGCGAGGTCGTCGTCGACTTCGATCCGCTCGTGGCTCCCGAGGAAGCGGCGCTCTCCATCCGCGATCGGGCACCGGGCGGCGTCGACCACGAGGACGACTACGTCGAGGAATGAACCCGGGCTACGTCCGCGGGTACGTGTATCCGAGCCCTTCGACCTCGCGTGCCTTCGTCGACGTGGCGAAGAACCGTTGTCGGGGGATCTCGACCCGTTGCGAGCAATGACCGCAGGTGAACGCTCGCTGCCAGCGTGACGGGATCGCCTGTCGGAAGAAGCAGTTCGGACACGTCTCGAAGATGATCTCCGCGAAGCACGTGAAGCACGCGTACTTGACGGCGTCGTCGCCAACCGGATTCGGCATCATGCAGTCGGGGCAGGTGAGGTATGCCATGTCCCCCAAGAGGTCGTCACCCGAGCGGCTGACCTTGATACCGGATCTCAGGGAATCTCGACGCCGGCAGCCTTCAGTCGCTCGAGATCCAGCCCCTCCGGTCCCCCGGCCACGATCGTGACATGCCCCAGCTTGCGTCCCGGCCGGGGCTCCTTCCCGTACAGGTGGAGGTGCGCCCCCGGGACGTCGGCGATGGCGGCGGCATCCGGCACCGCGCCGATCAGGTTCACCATGGCGCTCGAGCCGCGGGCCTCCGTCGAACCGATCGGGAGGCCGGTCACGGCACGCAGGTGGTTCTCGAACTGGCTGGTCTCCGCACCCTCGATCGTCCAGTGCCCCGAGTTGTGCACCCGGGGAGCCATCTCGTTGCCGAGCAACTCATCCCCCATCTGGAACAGCTCGATCGCCATGACCCCGACGTACTCCAGCCGGTCCATGACGGCACGTGCGAGCGACTCGGCCTCCTCCTGGACATGACGCGTCAGCTCCGGCGCGGGTGCGATCGACAGCCGCAGGATCCCGTCACGATGGTGGTTCTCGACGACGGGATAGCACGCGACCGAGCCGTCACGGCCGCGGACGCCCAGGATCGAGAGCTCTCGATCGAACGCCACCAGCCGCTCCAGGATCGCCGGCACCTCGCCGATCGCGCGCCATGCATCCTCGGCGAGCACCGCGTCGCGGATCACGGCCTGGCCCTTCCCGTCGTAGCCCAGCCGACGCGTCTTCAGCACGGCCGGCGTCCCGATGCGCTCGATCGCGTCGCGGAGCTCATCCGGCGTCGCCACCGGTTCGTGCGGGGCGCTCGGCAGGCCCACTTCCGCGAAGAGCGCCTTCTCGCGCACCCGGTCCTGGGCGATCTCGAGCGCCTCCGCCGGAGGGAAGACCGGCGCCAGCTCCATCAGGAACCGCGCGGCATCGACCGGCACGTTCTCGAACTCGAACGTCACGACGTCGGCGCCGTCGGCGAGCCGTGCGAGCGCCTCGCGATCGTCGTAGTGACCCACGATGCTCGGCGCGACCTGTGACGCGGGCGAGTCGCCGGCCGGATCGAGCGTCCTGCAGCGGATGTCGAGCGGGTGGCCGGCGAGCGCGAGCATGCGGCCGAGCTGACCACCCCCGACGATGCCGACCTGCACTGAGGCTTACCGGTCGTCGGGGTCGGGGTGCGACAGCACGTTCTGCGTCTGCGTCGCGCGGAACCGCTTCAGACGATCCCGCACGCCGTCGTCCTCGAGCGCGACGATCTCGGCGGCCAGCAGCGCGGCGTTCACCGCTCCGGCCTTCCCGATCGCGAGCGTGCCCACGGGCACCCCAGCCGGCATCTGCACGATCGACAGCAGCGAGTCCATGCCCTTCAGCGCTTTCGATTCGATCGGCACGCCGAGCACCGGCAGCTCGGTCTTGGCGGCGGTCATGCCCGGGAGGTGCGCCGCACCGCCGGCGCCGGCGATGATCACCTTCAACCCGCGGTCCGCGGCGCTCGACGCGTACTCGAACAGCAGGTCCGGCGTCCGATGGGCCGACACCACACGCGTCTCGTAGCGGACGTCCAGCTCGTCGAGCGTCTCGACCGCCACCCGCATGGTGTTCCAGTCGGAACGCGATCCCATGATGACGCCCACCTGCGGCTCGCCCACGCGCTGAGTCTAGTGGTCGCCCCTAGACCATGAACTGCTTGGGTGGATCGTCCATCGTCAGGACGTCCCGGTCGATCGACCAGTCGCTCACGTCCGACTCGGTCTTCCCGTCGAACACCATCTCCACGAGCGACTTGCCGAACACGCTCGCGAACTTGAACGCGTGTGCCGCGCCCTGTCCCACGGCCGCGCGCTCGTGCCCGGGCACCAGGTCGATCACGAAGTCCCGATCGGGCGTCATCGTGTAGAGACAGGTGCGCTGTCGGATGTACGGACCGAACCCGCCCGGCAGATGTTCCCGCATGAACGCGTCGAGCACGGCGGCGTACTCGGGGTCGGGATCCATCGAGCGCGTATCGCCCGTCACCTCGCGCCCGCCCACGTCGCGGCCGATCTTCGCGCCGGCCTCACCGAACGCCGGGAACCCGTAGAAGGACGGGTCGCCCATCCAGATCCAGATCGGGAAGCGATCCGGAGCGAACGCGTCCAGGTCGCGCGACGCGTAGTAGTGCACCTGCTCCTGCGTCACGGTCAGGTTGATCCGACGCCACAGCTGCTCGAGGATCTCGTTCGTCCATGCGTCGGCGGTCACGATCAACCGCTCGGCGCGATACGTGACGCCGCCCGCCACCAGTTCGTACTCGACCGCCCAGGTCCCGCACGGACGTCACCGGCGCGTGGTCGACGAGGGTGGCGCCCATCTCGGTGGCCACCCGACGGTGCGCCGCGTTCGCGGTCGCCGCCGCGGCGATGCCCGACGCCTCTTGAAACATCACACGCGTGTCGTCGTCCAGACGCCATTGCGGCCAGCGTCGCATCGCCTCGCCGGCGTCCATCCATTCGTAGGACAGCCCCACCTCGTCCAGCGAACGCTCGTAGTGCGGCGCCCACTCCATGGCGTCGGGCGGATACAGGTCGATGCCGCCGGTCTTCACGATCACGCGATCCCCCGACGCCTGCTCCAGGTCGGCCCACGCGGCGTACGCGTCGCGCGCGAACCGCACGTACGACGGCGTGTGATAGCTCAGCCGGATGATCCGCGAATGATCCTGCGACGCGCCGCGCTCGTGGCCGAACTCGAACCGTTCCAGGCCGAGCACGCCGGCCCCGGCGCGCTTCGCCGCCCAGTACGCCGCGCCCGAGCCGATCCCGCCCAGGCCGACGACCGCGACGTCGAAGTCGCGCCGCTCGCTCACGCGGGTCAGACCTCGGTCTCGGAGTGCTCGCGATACTCGTAGGCCGACATGGCCTTGCCCGACGTGGACTTCCACTCGCGTTCCGCGGAGGAGATCTTCCCCAGGACCTTGCCCATCGCGCGGACGTGGCCCTGGACGGAACCGCAGCACGAGCCGATGTAGTTGAGCCCGGCCTCCTGCGCGTCGCGCGCGAAGTCACCCATCTCCTTGCGGGAGAGCTGCAGCGGATCCAGCTCGTACGGGAAGTTCCCGGTCGCCGTGAAGTCCGGCTGCTCGGCCGTCGTGCGGTATCCCACCGGCTGCGCCGCGACGTATCCGGACACGGCGCCACGCATCTCGACGGCGATCGGGAGCATCTGTTCCGGGCCGTTCAGGCAGTTGACCCCGACGATGTCTGCCCCTGCATCGGCGAGCTTGCGCGCGCAGTCGGCGGGCGAGTCGCCCTCGTACGACACGGGCTCGGGCTGCTCGAAGCACATCGTGGCCATCACCGGCAGCCCGGTGAGCTTCGCGCGCTCGATGAACAGGATCGCCTCCTGCACGAACGAGAACGTCTCGCCGATCCAGAAGTCCACACCGCCGGCGTCGAGCTGGTCCTGGAGCTGCCGGTCGAACAGCGCTCGGACGTGGTCGGCGCTCGACGGGTCGGCGGGGTCGTAGGCCCACGTGAGGCAGAGGTTCCCCGCGACGAGCGCGTCACCCTCGGCGGCCACCTTCCGCGCGATCTGCACGGCGTTGCGGTTGATGTCGTCGACCTTGTCGGCGAGGCCGACCGTGGCGAGCTTGTCGTCGCTCGCGTAGAACGTCATCGTCTGGAGCACATCGACGCCGGCGCGCAGGAACTCGCGGTGGAGTTGCTCCAGGGCGTCCGGGTGCTCGATCACCACCTCGGGCGTGAACGGTCCCGCCTGCACGTATCCGCGCTTCTCCAGCTCCAGCAGGTAGCCGCCATCGCCCAGCACGGGGCCGTCCGCGAGCCGTTCCAGGATGCCCTTCGGCATATCGATGCACCGTCCTTCCAGAGTCTCTTGGCCGAGATGTCGTTCGGTCACGGAGTGTAGTGACGCTGCACGTCGGGGCGCCTCGAACCGGCGTGACCTCAGGTCAGTTGCGAACGCCAGATCGTCGGCACCTCGCGAGTGAAGCGGACCTCGGTGGCACCCCGCCAGTCCGCCAGCTCCTGGATCGTCCGTCGCACGGCCGCGCCGGCATCCGCCGGCGCGCCCTCCTGCGCATACACCGCGTTGACGTGGAACACGCTGGTCGCGCGGTCGAACCTCGCGTCCATCCGCCCGATCAGCCGTTCGCCGTGCAGGATCGGCAGCACGAAATAGCCGAACTCGCGCTTGGCTTTCGGCACGTAGATCTCGATCCGGAACCGGAAGTCGAACAGGGCCTCGGTGTGGTCTCGGTCGGACACCAGATCATCGAACGGTGACAGGAGCGTCGTGCGCGGCCGGAACGGACGATCGGCCACATCGGCGTGGACGTACCAGGGACCTTTGAGGTCGCCGACGCGGGCAGGGATCGCGACGCCCTCGCGGACCAACCGGTCGAGCGCGCGGTCCCATCCGGGAGGACGCCCGTCGAACGTCCAGCCGATCTGTCTCGGCGTGGCCACGCCCCGCGCACGCAGCTGCCCTTCCACCACGCGACGAGCGATCGCCGTCGGCGACGATCGCGGTCTCCCCATCGGCAGGCTTCGCTCGGCCAGGTCCCAGAGCCGGAGCTGTCCGTCCCTGCCCGCGACCATGACTTCGCCGCGCGCCCAGAGGAGCTCGAGCATCATCGCCGTCGACTTGCCCTGATCGTTCCACCCGCCGGTCTGCCACCCCTCGACGGCACGGTCCTCCAGGTCGCGCGTGCGGAGCGGACCGCGGCGCCGGAGCTCGCGCAAGATGTACCGTCGGAACGTCGCGTTGGCGGCCATCCACTCGCGCCAGTACACCCGGCGCCCCGACTCTCCGGGAACCTGCCGCCGGAACCGTCGCATCGACTCGCGATGGATGTCGTAGTCGTCGACCGGCACGATGTGGGCCCAGTACTCGAAGAGCGAGTGCTCGTCCCACAGCATCCGTTCGAGGTCGGCCACGCGGAACCGCGTGCCCAGCCGGCTCCACAACACGAGGTGCTCGGTCCGAGCGACCGCGCTCGTCGGATCCATCTGGACCTCGCCCAGCCCGCGCACGACCTCCTGGATCGATCGAGGCTGCGGAGCCGACAGCATCTGGCCGATGACGGCGAGGCGCCGCGCCTGTTCACGCGAGAGGATGAGTGGAGCCGGACTCACGTGTCGGAGCCGTCGCCGTCCTGCTGGTCGACCGGCTGATGATCGAGCCCTCCGCCCTCATCGCGATGTCGTCGCGGATCTTGGTCAACCTCCCCGTCCGATGCTCCCTGGGAGGGGGCGGATCCGGGTGCGCCGTGAGGTCGTCCTCGACCACGGTGTACTTCTTGCCGTATTCCGCGATCGCCGCTTGGGCAACGGCCGCCACGGGCAGCGCCAGGAACGCCGTGAGGATCCCGCCGATCGCGCCGCCGATCAGTGCCGCCGCGAACGCCACCGCGGGATGCAACGCCATCGTCTTCGCGGTCAGCCGAGGGCTCAGCCAGTAGTTCTCGATCTGCTGGTAGATCAACACGTAGGCGAGCGCCGCGATACCCGCGGCGGGAGAGGACAGCAACGCCACGAACACCGGCGCCGCTCCCGCGATGTACGTGCCCACGATCGGGATGAACTCGGACACCAGTCCCTCGAAGATCGCCAGCGGCGCCGCGAACGGCACACTGAACGCCCGCAACGTGATGTACATCCCCGTGCCGTTGATCACGGCGAGCAGCAGGCGCGAGTAGAAGTACCCACCGGTCTTGTCGATCGCCTGATCCCAGACGAACAGCATGTGCTCCTGCTGTTTCGGGGGCAGGGCGCTGCAGATGATCCGCCGGAGCTTCGGTCCCTCCGCGACGATGTAGAACGTGAACAGCGCGATCGTCGCCCATCGGAAGATCCCGCCCAGGATCGACGCGGCGATGCCGAACACGTTGCCGGCAAGGCTCGCGGCCGACCCCGCGAGGTCCTGCGCGTGCTGTTCGATCTGGTCGGTCAGGTTCTGGGCGGAGATGTGCCAGCCGACCTTGTTCGCCCAGCGCACGAACGTGTCGACCATCTGCGGCGCGGACGCGATCAGCTGCTTCGTGCCGGAGATGACCGCCGGGATCACCAGCGCGATGAGGAGGTCGACCGCCAGGAACACCCCCAGGAAGATCAGGCCGGTCGCGGAGCCGCGGCGCCAGCCACGCGCGGCCAGCCAGTTGACGGCGGGCTCGATCGCGAAGGAGAGGAAGAACGCGGTGAACAGGATGCCGATGACGCTGGAGAGCTTGGACGTGAGGTCCATGATGAGGTTCACGCCCCAGATCCCGGCGATCAGGATGATGATGCCGCGGATCGTGGCCTGCCGCAGGAACCACGGGATCCACGGCGGCGCAGACGCTTCGCCGGAGTCTTCGGGGGTCGTCTCGGGGGTTTGGCCGGCGTCATCCATCGGGCACATGCTGACGCATCATGGGGAGCCGCGCACGCACCCGATGGCGCCGGAGCCGTTCAGCCGGCGATGGCCTCGGCGAACGACGCGAAGTTGTCCACGTACCGCTGGGCATCCTCGTCGCTCATCACGATCGACGTGGTCCAGCTCTCCCACTTGGAACCCGGCGACTTGAAGACACCGCGGTTCAGCTGCCAGAGCCACGCCAGCTGCGGGACGCGGTCGTCGATCTCCCAGAGGTCGCGATACTCGTGGATCGGTGTGGACCGCCAGTCGATCGAGCCCTTCGCGCCCAGGCGTTTCATGCTCGCAGGCAGCCGGTGGCCGGCGATCACGTCGTCGCACCCGGCCAGGATGGTGTTGATCCGCTCCAGCTGACCGTACGCATCTCGGGTCAGCACCTCGCCCAGGTTCACCTTCGCGGCCGCCATCGTGAGCGGGTTGCCGTTGAACGTGCCGACCTGATCGAGCTCGCCACGGATCACCATGCCCATCGCCTCTTCGGTCCCGCCGATCGCGCCGCACGGCAGGCCGCCGCCGATCGCCTTCGCCAGGCAGATCAGGTCGGGCACCACGCCGAACGCCTCGACGGCGCCGCCCCACGCGAGCGTGCATCCGGTCTTCACCTCGTCGAACGCGAGGTAGGCGCCATGACGATGACAGATGTCCTTCAGCGACTGGAGGTATCCCGGATCGGGCAGCACCAGACCGCAGTTCGTCATGGCGGGCTCGACGATCATGCCGGCGATCTGGTCGGGATGCTCCTGGAACGCCCGCTCGGCCGCCGCCGCATCGTTGAACGGCACCGCGACCACCAGGTCGACGAACTCGTTCGGCAGTCCGAGCGTCTGCGGCACCGATGCGGGGTGGTCGCGCGGACCGGCCGCGTCGGGCGGAGGGAACACGGAGACCATCAACGAGTCGTGGTGCCCGTGATACGTCCCCTCGATCTTCAGGATCAGCTTGCGACCGGTCAGCGCGCGCATGATGCGCGTCGCATCCAGCGTCGACTCGGTCCCCGAGTTGCCGAACCGCCAGTACGGCAACTCGAACCGCTCCGCGAGCAGGTCCGCCACGAGCAACCCGTCCTCCGTCGGTTGCGCGAAATGCGTTCCCAACGCGACGCGCTCGCGCACGGCCTCCACGATCTTCGGGTGTGCGTGCCCCATGACCATGACGCCGTACCCGTTGTGATAATCGACGTACTCGTTGTCGTCGATGTCCCAGACGTGCGCGCCCTCGCCGCGACGGACGTAGATCGGATGCGGCGGCCAGGACTGCCACGACGAGCTGACCCCGCCGGGGAGCCGGCGTTTCGCTTCCTCTCGATACGCGAGGCTGCCGGCGTGCTTCAGGTCGAGCGCCGCGGTCTCGTCGGCCAGCAGTCGCTCGACCAACGCCATGTCGATCTCCACGACGTCGCGTTCCGTCTCGGTCGCCATGCTCAGACCTCGGAGACGGCCATCAGGTCGTCGAGGATCTCGGGGAACGAACCCAGGATGAGTGAGAGATGCCCCTCGTCCTCCAGGAGACGAGCCTTGGCGCCCGCGACGTTCGCGGCCAGCCACTGCCCGTGCGCGAACGGCACCATGCGGTCCTGGGCTCCTTGCCAGACGGTGACGGGGACGGTGATCTCCGCCACGTCGAATCCCCACGGGCGCACGAACGCCATGTCGTCGTCGAACCACCCCCAGATGCCGGTCGAGATGGACTCGTGCAACATCGCGACCGCGTGCTCGGCGAACGCTCCGGTCAGAGCCCGGACGTCGACGGGCGAGACCAAGCCACCGAGGGCGTCCGAGATATCCGATGCCGTCGCTCCCCGGAGCTTCTCGGCATCGATCTGGAGGAACTCCTCCAACGCTTCCGCGCCCTCGACGGCGGCGCCCAGCTCATCGATGTTCTCCTGCGCCATGCCCGCCAGGAAGTCGAGCCCGTCCGCGTCGAACGGCCCGACGCCCGCGGTGGTGGCGCACGCGATGACCCGGTCCGGCAGCAGGGCCGCACACGCCAGCGCGTGCGGACCACCGCCCGATTGCCCGGTCACGTAGAACCGCTCGGCACCCAGGTGGTCGGCGATCGCGGCGGTGTCGGCGGCGCAATCGGCCACCGAGCGGCCGGCCTCGCGAGTGGATCCGGCGTATCCGGGCCGGGAGTACGTGACCAGCCGGATACCGCGCTCCTCGGCCGCCTCCACGTACGGAGGGAACGGGCGACCGGTTGACGGCGTGCCGTGGTGCGCGACGAGCACGACACCGTCCTCGGGTCCGGCCACGCGGACGGTCAGCGACCGACCGTCATCGACCTCGACGGACAACTCGACGACGCTCATGGTCACGCCGTGATCGCGCTGACGAGCTCTTCGAAGTTGTCCACGTACCGCGTGGCGTCCTCGTCCGTGTGGAAGACCGATGTGGTCCAGGTCTCCTGCTTCGACCACGGCGACTTGAACACGCCGCGGTTCTGTTGGAAGAGCCAGGCGGCGTACGTGATCCGCTCGTCGATCCCCACCGCATCTCGATACTCGCGCACGGGCGTGCGGCTGTAGATCACCGAGCCCTTCGCGCCCAAGCCCGTCACGTACGCCGGGAACCGGTACTTCTCGATCACGGACGTGCAGCCGTCGGCGAGGACCTTGTGGATCGCGTTGAGGTGGTCGTACGCGTCACGCGTCAGGACCTCGGTGAGCGTCGCCTTGCACGCCGCCATGGTCAGCGGGTTGCCGTTGAACGTGCCGGCCATGTCGTATTCGTCCTCGACCACCGGCCGGTACAGCTCGCGGGTGGCGCCGATCGCGCCGCACGGCAGGCCGCCGCCGATGGCCTTGGCGAGGCACACGATGTCGGGCGTCACGCCGAACGCCTCGACGGCGCCCCCGAACGCGATCGTGGCGCCGGTCTTCACCTCGTCGAACGCCAGATAGGCACCGTGCTTGTGCGCGAGGTCCTTGAGCCCTTGGAGGTACCCGGGCTCCGGCAGGATCACGCCGCAGTTCATCATGGCCGGCTCGACGATCATGCCCGCGACCTTGCCCTCGTTCTCCTCGAACGCGCGCGCCGCCTCGGTCAGGTCGTTGAACGGCACCACGCGCACGATGTCCGCCATCGCCTTCGGGATACCGAGCGCCTGCGGCACCGTGTTCGGATGTTCACGCGGGCCGATCTTCGCGGGATCGAGGTCCGACGGAGAACATCAACGCGTCGTGGTGACCGTGATACGTGCCCTCGATCTTGATGATCATCTCGCGGCCGGTGTTGGCTCGCATCAAGCGTGCCGCCTCGAGCGTGGCCTCCGTGCCGGAGTTGCAGAACCGCCAGAGCGGAAGGCCGAAGCGTTCGACCAGGTTGTCGCCGACCGCGTCGAGGTCCTTCGTCGGCTGGGCGAAATGCGTCCCGCGCTCGACCTGTCGCTTGACCGCCTCGACGATCTTGGGGTGCGCGTGACCGGCGACCATGGCCCCGTACCCGAGGTGGAAGTCGAGGTACTCGTTGCCGTCGATGTCCCACAGTCGGTTGCCCAGGCCGTGGTCGATGTAGATCACGTGTGGCGGGGACGCCTGCCAGCTGGAGGCGACGCCTCCGGCGATCGTGCGCGCCGCGACCTCGCGATACGCGATCGATGCGCGGTGTTTCGGTTCGAGCTTCGCCTCCTCCTCCTCGATCAGCACGTCGATGCGATCGAGGTCGATGTCGATCGTCTCCTTGACGACCATGGGTTCCGCCTCCTTGCGAGGAACCACCGTTCCCCGCGGGACGACCCGCAAGCTGTGATTGAACGGCGGTTCAAACCTTCGGTCATGATACCCCACGCCCCTGGGCCTGGGAAGCCCGGTCATCTGAACGACGTTCCGCAGGGAGTTCGTCGGTCGGACACTCACTCGGACAGCCGTTGGTATCGTGATGACCGCACGTGGTGGCCGTAGCTCAAGTGGTTAGAGCGCCAGGTTGTGGTCCTGGAGGCTGGGGGTTCAAGTCCCCTCGGTCACCCCATTCCGATCGGTCCGATGGCAGTTGCTAGACTGCGCCGGGCCTCTAGCTCAACCCGGCAGAGCAACGGACTCTTAATCCGCAGGTTCGGGGTTCGAATCCCCGGGGGCCCACCGGGAATCATCGCAGGTCAGTCCGGTCGTTGGGTCGTGGGCGAGGATCGGGGTGTGTCAGTGCCCCGATCCTTGTCGGCAGGATGGGTGACACCCACCCGGCCGATTCACTCCGCGTCGACGGGGCGTAGTGTCGAAGTGGTCGGCGTCGGGAGGGCTGCGAAGACGACCTTCCCCCAGGGCAGCCTGCAGGCGAAGGCGCCCCCTCGCCCTCCCCGCCGGCCACGTGGGCTGTTGAGCGACCCATCGTCTCCCGCCCACCGCGAGAGCCCCTGGGTTGGTGGGAGGAACCGGGGGCTCTCTCGCGTACCGGCCGCGTCGAGTCCTCCGCACTTCCATTCCAGGAACGCGCGCACGCGCTCCAGCGAGCCGAGGAGCGTGGCGGTCTCGTCGCCCGCGACGGGGTTCCGGGTGGGTCACAGCCGCCTTCCCGTATCGGTCACACCGGAAGCGGTGGCGCCGTGTGCGCGGGCGTGACGGCCCTTGTTCGCTCGTGTGCGCGCCCGTCGGCTCAGGGAGTCATCCGGTTCCGGATCGATGTCGTGATCGATGCGGAGATGCGTCGCGGTCCGCCCCAGCAACGCCGTCGTCATGAGGTGCAGCTCGACCATCACGACATCGTACGTCCAGTGTTCGGAACCCCAAGGATCGTCAGCCCGGCAGCACGTTCACGGCGCGGGCGATCACGAGGATCGCCGTCACCAAGGCGATCACCGACTGCACCAACATCGTCATCTTCGCCCACATGCGCACCGGCAGCGTGTCTGTGGGGCTGAACGCGGTCGAGTTCGTGAATGAGAGATAGAGGTAGTCCGGGTAGGTGGGCATCCAGTCTTCCGGGACCAACTCGGGAGTGGCGTTCTCCGGGAACGCGAAGCTCGCCCAGCGTGCGGACCCGGCGGCCCGCTCTGCCGGTCCACCCCGATCGAACTCCCAGTACCAGAGGCTGAAGACGATCACGTTCGTCACCCAGATGAGCGCGCCTCGCCCGAGGAGGTCCGTGGAGTTGATGCCGTGCACCGTCGCGATGATGTCGTACATCAGCAGCACCGCGCCGAGCGAGTTGGCCACGGTCATGACGGCGATCAGCGCGATCGTGGCGGTCCGAAGCGCCGGGGACCGCTTGTCGATCCGGCCCGGATCGGCGATGACGATGCACGCGAGCAGGACGATCTCGAACACGGGGAACACGAACCACACAGGGATGCGGCCCCGATGGGGCACGATGATCTGCAGGATCGCCGCCACCAGCACGGCGAGCGCCATCGGCCATCGACGCTCCCCTCGGAACGCGACGGGCGGGGGTCCGGGCTCCCCGTTCGATGCCATCGCTTCGCTCATCTCACGTCTCCTCGTTCCGTGGCTAACGCGATGCTCTCACGGAGGCTCCATCCGCTCGGAGATGGCAGGCGAAGACGGTTGCAGGCGCCGATACGGCCGTCTAGCCTCGGTCTCCCGCGACGCCGACGGAGGCAGGTCGCGCTTCCATCAGGAGGACATCACTGTTCTTCAGTCTGAACAGCTGGGCGCTCGCGTTGATCATCTTCGCGATCATCCTGGGCTCCACGGCGTTGGGGCTCTTCCTCGGACGACGGTTGCGCCATCGGTCCGATGTCCTGCGCGAGCCGTTCGCCGTCCTGCACTCCGCGCTCCTCGGCATGATGGCGCTGGTCCTGGCGTTCGGGTTGGCGCTCGCGATGGGGCGCTATGAGTCCAGGCGAGTGGCGATGGTCGAGGAGACCAACGCGATCGGGACCACCTATCTCCGGGCGCAGACCCTGTCCGAGCCCGATGCGAACCTCCTCTCTCGACCTGCTGAGGGACTACACCGACACGAGCATCGCGCTGTCCCATTCCGTGCCTGGAAGCGCCGATGAGGACGCTGCGGTGGCTGCGGGGCAGACGATCCAGCGAGAGCTCTGGGGGCTCGCGGACGACGCGCTCGACGCGGCACCCCTCGAGAGCGCACCTCGGCTGTACGTCGAGAGCCTCAACGAGATGATCGACATGCAGACCACGCGTGTCGCCACACGCGGGAACCGTGTGCCCTCGCCCATCCTGGCGTTGGAGGTCTTCGGGGCCGCCGCGGCGCTCGGATTGCTCTCGTTCTATCTCTCGATGATCGGGCGAGGGATCTACGCCGTCGTCCTGGCCGCGCTCCTCGTGTCGTTCCTGATCCTCGTCACGTTCGATCTCGACCGGCCGACGCGAGGCTTGATCCGCGTGCCCGACACGCCGCTCCTGGAGCTCCGGGCCTCGATGGAGCTCCCACCGGCCGCCAGCTGAACCGCGTTCAGCGCTTGATGACGACGGGCGTGCCAAGGGGAACGCGGCGCAGGTCGACCATGTCGTCGTTGTAGACCCGCACGCAGCCGTGCGACACGGCAAGCCCTCGATCGCCGGCATACGCGGTGCCGTGGATCGCCATCCGGCCGCCACCGGGCCAGTCCTTGAGGACCGGCGAGAACCCCGAGAGGCCCAGCGCGAACACGCCGTATGGACCCGACGGGCTCGCCTGCGGCACCTGCGCCCACACGAAGAACGTGCCGGTCGCGGTCGGCGTTTCGGGACGGCCGATCCCCACCGAGAAGTCGTGCTCGAGCTGGCCCTCGCGGTAGTACCGGAGCGTCTTGTCGGAGAGGTCGACGACGATCCGCTGTTCCACCTTGTGCACGGTCACCGCTCCCATCCGCACCCAGCCGGCCGCACCGTTCGGTCGGATCGGCAGCATGATCCGCAACCAGGCGCCGCCGCTCTCATCCCGCGCCGTCTTCGCCACCAAGAACTCGAGGTCTTGCCCGACGGGGTTCTTCGTGGGGAAGGCGTACCGCTTACCCGCGTCCACGGACGGCCCACGCCAGATCGTCAGCCATTCCGTGTTGGAACGGGCGACGAACGTGCCGTTCGGCAGGACGGGATCGGGTTTCGGGGCCTGGGCCACCACGGAGACCGGTGAGGGTGAGGGCGAGGCCACTGGGACCGACGGGCTCGGTTCGGGAGCCGTCGCCGACGCACGGGTGCAGGCGACCCCGGCGAGGGTGCCGACCACGATGAGGGCGAGCGAGCGGCGGAACGTCATCCGTGGATTATCGGCTCATATCCAGCGAAGGTCACTCGGCCGAACGTCGGAGGGGCTCGGACGACGGGATAAGCTCCTGTTCGCGCCGCTGTGGTGGAACTGGTAGACACGCATGGTTTAGGTCCATGTGGGCTCACGCCCGTCCGCGTTCGAGTCGCGGCAGCGGCACCGAAGAGGCGGATCAGACGGCGCGGAGATGTGCGCCGGCGGGCTCGAGCGGCTTGACCTCGCACGGGAGCAAGACCACGAAGCGGGCGCCGCCGCCCTCGCGGTCCTCGATCTCCGCGCTGCCGCCGTGCAGCTCCGCGAAGCTCCGGACGAGCGACAGGCCGATGCCCACGCCACGTCCGGCAGCGGTGGGTCCCTGGCGGAACGGATCGAACAAGGTGCTCTTCAGCTCCTCCGGGACACCGGGGCCCTCATCCTCGATCACGAGCATGATGCCGTCGTCGCTCGAGGCGACCGATACGTGGACGGGCGTGCCACCGGGCGTGTGTCGCGCGGCGTTCACCAACAGGTTCTCGACGATGCGCTCCACCTTGGCGGGATCGATGTTCGCGAGCAGTTGCTCGCCGTCGATCCGGACCGGGTGCGTATCCATGCCGGGAGCCTCGCGCGCGACCCGGCGCACCATCTCGCCGACATCGGTCGGCTCGCGCTCCGGCTGCACCTGTCCGCGGTCGAGCCGCTCGAGGTCCAACATGTCGTCGATCAGGCGGTTCATCTTGCGACCGCTCTGCTCGATCATCTGATACAGGCTCTCGACCTCGTCGCCCGTCAGCTGCAGCTCGTTGCCGCGACGGAGCGTCGACATCGCGCCGATGATGCCGGCGAGCGGCCCCTTCAGGTCGTGGGAGACCGCGTGCAACAGCGTGTCCTTGACCTCGTTCATCTCGCGGAGCCCGCTCGAGACCTCGTGCTCGCGCTCCGCGCGCTTGCGCTGGGCGACGAGCGTGTCCCGGAGCGTGGCCAGCAGGATCGCGAAGGCGATGAACACCGCGAACCGACCGATCGCGTTCCAGTACGGGACCAGGTCGTGCTCGGCGCCCGGGACCATGAGGTCGGCGACCAAGCTGGCGACGGTGCACAGGAGCGCCGTGCCGATGCCCGCGCGCCGCCCCAGGTTCCACGTCACCAGGCCGATCGGCATCAGGTAGAAGAGGGCGAAGGAGATCCGGGCGCCCGACAGGAAGTCCAGGACCAGCAAGACGGCGGTGAAGGACAGACCAACGGCGTAGACCACTCCCGGGGACTTGCCGTCGAAGAACCCCTCGGTGCCCTGCCGCTTCTTGCGCACAGGACGCGGTGCAGCTCCGGCTTCGGTCGTTGCGGTCACAAAGAAGGAGTCGGCGGGTCGGGCGTCTACCTTGAGTCAGGTACATGGGCGATATGCGGCCGTCGATCCGGCCGATATCCCGGTCAGATCGGCTCCGTGGACGCCTCCAGGACCTCCCGGAGCGCTCGGAACGCCCTCCCACGATGGCTGATCCTGTCCTTCTGCTCCGGCGAAAGCTCGGCCATGGTCTCGTCCCAGCCGACGGGCACGAAGATCGGGTCGTAGCCGAATCCGCCGGTGCCCCGAGGTTTGCCGATCAGCGAGCCCTCGCAGGTGCCTTCGGCGTGGACCGCCCGGCCGTCCGGCCATGCGACGGCGGCCACGCACCGGTAGCGAGCGCTCCTGCCGCCCGCCGGCACCCCGGCGATGGCTTGGATCATGGCCCGGAGGTTCTCGTCGTCGGTGGCCGTGTCACCTGCGAACCGGGCCGAACGCGGGCCGGGCTTGCCGCCGAGCGCGTCGACCTCGATCCCGGAATCGTCCGCCATCGAGGGCTCCCCGAGCGCGGCCGAGACGGCGTGCGCCTTCAGGAGCGCGTTCTCCAGGTACGTGTCGCCGGTCTCCTCGACGTCGGGCCAGGGGCCGTCGTGGTCGTGGATCGTCAGCCACGTGACCGGCCAATCGGCGCAGATCCGCCCGAGCTCACGCAGCTTGTGGTCGTTGCGGGTGGCGATCGCGATACGGGGAGGGAGCGGCATCCGGCCGTCAGGCGCCGAGCGCTTCGTGCTGGATCTTCGTGAGCTCCGCGATGCCGGACCCCGCCAGATCGAGCAACGCGTCCAGGTGGTTCCGCGTGAACGGCGCACCCTCGGCGGTCCCCTGGACCTCGACGAAGTCGCCCGACCCCGTCATCACGACGTTGAAGTCCACATCGGCGCCGGCGTCCTCCTCGTAGCACAGGTCCAGCCGCGCCTCACCGTCGACGATCCCCACCGAGACGGCGGCCACGCCGTCGATGAGGACGTCGTCGGGGACCACGCCGCGCTCGGCCAGTCCGCTGAGCGCGATCGCCAGCGCGATGTAGCCGCCGGTGATGGACGCGGTGCGCGTGCCGGCGTCCGCCTGCAACACGTCACAGTCGATCGTGATCGTCCGCTCCCCCAGCTTCGCCAGGTCGGTCACGGAGCGGAGCGAGCGCCCGATCAACCGCTGGATCTCCTGGGTGCGTCCGCCCGGACGTCCCTTGTTCACCTCGCGGAACGACCGCTCGTTCGTCGAGGCGGGAAGCATCGAGTACTCGCCGGTGACCCAGCCCTTGCCCGTGCCTTTCAGCCAGCGCGGCGCGTCCTCCGAGACGGAAGCCGCGATCAGCACCCGCGTCTTCCCCATGGAGAGCAGCACGGAACCGGCAGCCCACTCCTGGTAGCCGAGCTCCCACGTCACAGGCCGGAGCTCGTCGTTCGCGCGTCCGTCGGGACGTGTCACGAGGTGATCTCCACGACCGTGCCCTCCTCGGCCGCGGACACCGGGCCCGCGAACACCTCTGCGGCTTCCGCGACCGACACCGCGGGATCGAGCGTCGGGACGATGTGCGTGAGCATCAAGCGCTTCGCGCCGGCCTTGGTCGCGTGCTCACCCGCCTGCCGAGCGCTGGAGTGGAACGGGAACTTGGAGTTCGCCTCCTGGTACGTGGCCTCGCACAGGAACAGGTCCGCGTCGCGCGCCACCTCGACGAGGTTGTCGGAGGGGCCCGCGTCACCCGAGTAGGAGAGCAAGACGCCGCCGGCGCGGATCCGATAACCGAGCGCCTCCCCGCCGATGTGGACCATCTCGATCGCCTGGATCTCGAACGGCCCGATCGTGAACTCGTCGCCGTCCTTCAGCGCCGTGAACGCGAAGTCCTCGTGCAGCACCTTCACGCCGTCTTCGGCGACGAGCAGGGCCGCCTTGTCGGTGAAGTCGGAGGGTGAGAAGACCGGCAGGCCGGGTTCGCCGAGCCCTCCGTACCGGCGCGCGTAGAAGCACATCAACATGTCCGAGAAATGGTCCGGGTGCCCGTGGCTGATCACGATGCCCGTCATCTGGTCCACCCGGATCCACTGCTGGAGCCGCGAGAAGGTTCCGGCGCCCGCGTCGAGCCACAGGTGCGCTCCCTCGTGGCTGAGCAGGTACCCGCACGTCGCCCGGCCGGGTCCCGGCCAGGTCCCGCTGGACCCGAGGATGGTCAGTTCCACGAGCCGCCGCCGACGGGTTGGGCCTGGGCGGCGCGGACCTCGAGGAGCTCTGGACCCAGGAAGACCTCCGCGAGGCGCTGGAAGAGCTCGGGATCCCCGGTCGACAGGAACTCGTGCACGGGAGCGGTCGGCTCGTCACGTTCCATCCCGGCCTGCAACAGGGTGGCATACACGTCCTTGGCGGTCTCCTCGGCCGAGGACACCAGCACGACGTCCGGGCCGAGCTCCAGCTGGAGCAGGCCCGACAGCAGCGGGTAGTGCGTGCATCCCAGGATCAACGTATCGATGCCCCTCTCGACCAACGGCACAAGATACCCTCCCGCGGCGGTTCGCAATGCATCGCTCGTGGTGTCGCCCCGCTCGACGTGCTCGACGAAGACCGGGCAGGCCCGGGAGTGGAGCCTCACGCGCGCGCCGGTGGCGGCGACGGCGCGGTCGTACGCGCCGCTCGTCACCGTGGCCTCGGTGCCGATGAGGCCGATCACGCCGTTGCGCGTGGCGTGGACCGCGGTGCGGGTGCCGGGATCGATGACGCCCACCACCGGGATGCCCGCGCGCACGGCGATGTCGCCCAGCGCGGCAACCTCGACCGAGTTGCACGCGACCACCAACATCTTCACGTCGCGATGCACCAGGTAGTCGGCGATCTCGATCGCGTACCGACGGATCTCGTCGACGGGCTTGGGTCCGTAGGGGAAGCGCGCCGAGTCGCCGACGTAGATCAGCGGCTCGTGCGGCAGCAGATCGAGGATCGCGCGAGCGACGGTGAGACCTCCCACGCCGGAGTCGAACACGCCGATCGGCCGCGGGTCGCTCACGACGGACCTACCACCAGAGCGACTCCGCGACGCCCTTCTCGGCCGTCTCGATGTCCTCCGCCCACGCCTCGGTGGACAGGTACTTCCATCCGCCGTCGGGCAGCAGGCACACGATGTCGCCGGCGTCGATCTCGGACGCGATGCGCTGCGCGACGTGCACGACCGCTCCCGACGAGATCCCCGCGAAGATGCCTTCCTTCGCCGTGAGGTCGCGGTTCGCGCGCAGCGCGTCGGACGAGTTCACCAGGAACTTCCGGTTGACCTCGGTCGGATCGAAGATCGGCGGGACGAACCCGTCCTCGAGCGATCGGAGCCCGTAGACCAGGTCGCCGAGCTCGGGCTCGGCGGCGATCACCTGGATGTTCGGGTCGTGCTCGTGCAGCCGGCGCCCGTTGCCGGTCAGCGTGCCCCCGGTGCCCATGCCCGCCACGAAGTGCGTGATCGTCGGCAGGTCCGCCAGGATCTCCGCGGCCGTCCCCTCGTAGTGCGCGAGCGGGTTCGCCTCGTTGCCGTACTGGAACGGCATGAAGTACTTGGGATCCTGCGCCAACCGACGCGCCACCTCGATCGAGCCGTTCGTGCCCCGGTCGCCCTCGCTGAAGACGATCTCGGCGCCGAACAGCCGCAGCAGCCCCACGCGCTCCTGACTGGCGTTGTCGGGGATCACGACGGTGAGGCGATAGCCCTTGCGGGCGGCGACCATGGCGAGCGAGATGCCGGTGTTGCCGGACGTGGGCTCCAGGATCGTCCGGTCGGACGTGAGCTCGCCCGAGGCCTCGGCCACCTCGATCATCTTCTTGGCGATGCGGTCCTTCGTGGACCCGGTCGGGTTGTTGCCCTCGAGCTTGGCCCACAAGCGAACGGCGGGCTTCGGCGACATGCGGGGCATGCCCACGAGCGGCGTGTTGCCGATCGCGTCAAGGATGTCGTCGTAGCGCACGGATGGATTATCCCAGCGGCCGGGCAGGGGGCCGGCCGAGACGGGCGAAGTGCCCGCTAGCCGCCGGCGACGGCCGGAAGGATCGAGACGGTGTCGCCGTCGGCGACCTCGGTCTCCAACGAACCCAGGTACCGCACGTCCTCGTCGTTCACGTAGACGTTGATGAACCGATGGAGGCCGCCGTCCTCGGCGAGGACGTTCTTGGTGATCCCGGGGTACTTCCCTTCGAGGTCGGACAAGACGTCACGGAGGGTGGCGCCGTCGGCACCGACCTTCGCCTCGCCGTCAGCGTGCTTGCGCAGGATCGTGGGGAGCTTCACGGTCACGGCCATCGGTCACGGACTCCTTAGTCGGCTCGGGCGGGGACGCCGCAGAACGCTTCGTAGTCGATCAGCTCGGTGATGGTCGGCGCCTTTCCGCACACCGGGCAGTCGGCGTCCCAGCGGATCTTGACTTCCTGGAAGTCCATGTGGAGCGCGTCGTACAGGAGCAGACGGCCGACGAGCGACTCGCCCTCGCCGGTGATCAGCTTGATGGCCTCGGTCGCCTGGATCGAGCCGATCACGCCCGGCAGGACACCGAACACGCCACCCTCGGCGCAGCTGGGCACGGTCCCCGGCGGCGGCGGCGAGGGGAAGAGGCATCGGTAGCACGGCGCCTCCTGGCCCGGCATGAAGACCGTCGCCTGGCCCTCCCACTGGAAGATCGAGCCGTAGACGAGCGGCTTGCCCATGAACTGGGTCGCGTCGTTCACCAGGTAGCGCACCGGGAAGTTGTCGGTGCCGTCGATCACCACGTCGTACGGCTCCATCACGTCGAACACGTTCGTGCTGAACAACAAGGTGTCGTGGGCGACGATCTCGATCGTCGGGTTGATCGCGCGGAGGTGCTCGACGGCGGACTCCACCTTGGACCGGCCGACGTCCGCCGTGGTGTGCAGGATCTGGCGCTGCAGGTTCGTCACGTCCACGCGATCGAAGTCGACGATGCCGATCTTCCCGATGCCGGCGGCGGCCAGGTACATCGCCACGGGCGAGCCGAGCCCGCCGGCGCCGATCACCAGCACGCTGGCGTCGAGCAGCTTGCGCTGCCCGGCTCCGCCGATGTTGGGCAGGATGATGTGGCGGGAGTACCGCTGGACCTGGTCTTCGTTGAACATCGGCGTGGGGGCCGTCATGCGATCGTCAGCTCCTCTTCGGTGACCTCGCCGTCCTGGATGAAGAACGAGCGGAGCACCGGCTCGTTCTCGGTCCTCCGAGCGACAGGATCACGTAGCGGGTCTCGGGATAGAACGCCAGCTGCTTGATCGTGTCGTGACGGGTACGACCGCGAGTGCGTGTGCGAGTGGTAGAACGCCCACGTCCTCCAGCCTCGCTCGTCGATCTCTTCCGAGACGCGGCAGCTGTTCCTTGCCGTCCAGTCGATACGAGCGACGGGCTGGCCTCGATGTTCCGCACGGGATACACCTTCACCGGACGGCCGTCGCCGTCCTCCGCGATGATGCCGCAGCACTCATTGGGGAATTCGCGCAAGCCGTGCTCCACGATCTCCTTGTAGAGGACGCCGTCAAGCTCTGTCATGACTCTCATGTCCGGTCTTGGGGGCGCGCAGGTGCCGCCCGTTGCAGGTGCAAATGCTACCAAGGCACTGGGATATTCCTGCTGCGCTACGTGGGCAGCCGACCGTCCACCCGGATGCGGCCGGGCTGACCGGCGACGACCTCGCCGATCTCGGCGTGCGCGACCCCGCCGGCGTCCAGCGCGACCCGGAGCGCCTCGGGGTGACGGGTGGCGATCAACAGGCCGCCGGAGGTCTGCGCGTCGGCGAGGACGAGCTGTTCGGGCTGGGTGAGCGCTCCCCAGTCCGTGGTGGGGTTCAGCCAGGCGTGGTTGCGGCCGGTGCCCCCCGAGACCACGCCCCGCTGGGCCAGATCCAGGGCGCCGGGGAGCATCGGGACGAGCGACGCGTCGACGCGCGCCGCCGCCCCGCTCGCCTCCAGCATCTTCCGCAGGTGGCCGAGCAGGCCGAACCCGGTGACGTCGGTCCCCGCGGCGGCGCCGGCCTCGACCATGGCTCCGGCCGCGGCGGCGTTCAACGTGGTCATCGTCCGCACCGCGGCCTCCGCCTGCTCCGCCGTGGCGCTCCCCCGCTTGATCGCGGTCGCGATCAGCCCGGTGCCGATCGGCTTGGTCAGGAACAGCCGTTCGCCGGGCGCGGCCGTGGAGTTGCGGACCAGCCGGTCGGCGTCGGCGAACCCGAGGGCGACCATCCCGTAGATGGGCTCGGTCGCCGTGATCGTGTGACCGCCGACCACGACCGCGCCCGCGTCGGCCGCCACCTCCTGGCCGCCCTGCAGGACGCGCGCCAGCAGATCCAGCGGGAGGTCGTCGACGGGCCAGCCCGCCACGTTGAGCGCCATCACCGGCGTGCCGCCCATGGCGTAGACGTCGCTGAACGCGTTCGTCGCGGCGATCCGCCCCCAGTCGTACGCGTCGTCCACGATCGGTGTGAACACGTCGACGGTCGCGATCAGCGCTCGCCCGTCGCCGATGCGCCACGCCGCCGCGTCGTCACCGGTCTCTGCCGACACGAGGACCTCGTCGGGCATCCGCACCGGCCCGAGCATGCCCATGACGGTGCCGAGGTCGCCGGGCCCCAGCTTGCACGCGCACCCGGCGCCGTGACTGAACGCGGTCAGTCGGACATCCGCCTGCATGTCGCGAGCTTACGAGAACAGCTCGCCTCCACCTGACAAACTGTGCGGATGCGTGTCGCAGTGGTCGGTCATGTGGAGTGGGTCACGTTCGGGCTCGTGGATCGCGTGCCCCGAGCCGGCGAGATCGTGAACACGTCCGAGACGTGGGATGAACCGGCAGGCGGTGGCGCCGTCGCCGCCGTGCAGCTCTCGAAGCTCGCCGGGTCGTGCGACCTGTTCACGGCGTTCGGCGACGATGAGCTGGGTGAGGCCAGCGAACGCGGGCTGACGGCGCTTGGACTCACGGTGCACGCCGCGATCCGCGACGACAAGACCCGGCGCGCCGTCGCCCTGATCGATCACGGCAACGAGCGGACGATCGTGACGCTCGGCGAACGGTTGGAACCGCGCGGCACCGACCCCTTGCCGTGGGACCTCCTCACGGACGCCGACGTCTCGTACGTGACGGCGGGCGACCCGGAGGCGTTCGCCGCGGCGAGGAAGGCGAAGCTGATGGTCGTGACCAGCCGGTCGCTCGCCGGGCTGGCGGCGTCGGGGGTCACACCGGACGTCCTCGTGGGAAGCGCGCGGGACCAGGCGGAGGCGTTCGACTCGGGCGCGCTCGCGAACCCCGCCACGTTGTTCGTTCGGACGGCCGGGCTGGCGGGCGGCACCTGGGAGCGCGACGGTGAGAGCGGGCGGTGGAAGAGTCCGTCGGTCGTGGAGGACGACGATCCGGACACGCCGGCCGACGCGTACGGCGCCGGCGACAGCTTCGCCGCCGCGCTCGCCTACGCGCTCGCCGTGGGCATGGAGATCCCGGCCGCGATCAAGCTGGCCGCGCGGGCGGGCTCGGCCACGGCGTACGGGCGCGGACCGTACACGTCACAGCTGACGAAGGCCGACATCGACACGATGTGAACGTGGACGCCTCGCCACCTCGCGCGAGCGCACCGCCCCCCAACCCCTGCATACTCGCGCCGTGGACGTGGCGACGTTCCTCTCGCGGTACCCGCCGTTCGACGCGCTCGCCCCCGACGAGCTTGCTCGTGTGGCGGGCGCGGTCGAGATCGAGCACTTCCCGGCGGGCGCCGCGATCCTGGAGCAATCGGGCGAGCCGGCGCGCTACCTCTACGTGGTCCGCAAGGGCGCCGTCGAGCTGATCGCGGAGGGCAGGCTCTATGACCTCTTGAGCGACGGCGAGGTGTTCGGGCAGTTCTCGTTGTTGGCCGACGAGAGCCCGACATCGACCGTACGTGCGCACGAGGACACCCTCTGCTACCTGATCCGCGCCGACGTCGCGGACGAGATCCTGGGCACGTCCGCGGGGCGGTCGTTCGTCTTGGGCACGATGCGGGCGCGGCTCGCCGCCGGGCACGGGGCGATGGACCCGCCGGGGTTCTCGTTCCGCGCCGTCGGCGGATTGGTCCGCCGCTCCCCCGTCGCCGCGGACCCCGGGATGAGCGTGTCGGCCGCCGCCGAGCGGATGGCAGCGGAACACGTCTCCTGTCTGCTCGTCCCCATGCGCCAGGGGTGGGGCATCGTGACCGACCGCGACCTGCGGTCGCGCGTGCTCGCGTCGCACCGGAGCCCGGAGACACCCGTCGAGGAGATCGCGACGTTCCCCGTCAAGACGCTGCCCGAGCACGCGCTGGTCGCCGAGGCGTTGCTGTCGATGTTCGCCGAAGGGGTGCACCACTCCCCGGTCACGGGCCCGGACGGCTCGATCATCGGCGTCGTGACGTCGACGGACCTGATGGATATCGGACGCGACACGCCGTTCTCGATCCGCGGACAGATCGAGCGCGCGCGGACACGTGAAGAGGTCGCCGCGGCAGGGCGCGGTCTCCCGCAGGTCGTTCTGTCCCTGGTGGAGGCCACCTCGGAGCCGGTGAGCGTCGGTCGCATCGTCGCGCTGGTGGTCGACGCCATGACCACGCGACTGCTCACGCTCGGGATCGAGCGCTTCGGCGAACCCTCCACCCCATGGGCGTGGCTCGCGCTCGGAAGCGCCGCTCGCCGCGAGCAGGCGCTGTCCACCGATCAGGATCACGCGCTCGCATTCGACGCCCCGGACGGATCGGTCGATGCGGTGGATGCGTCGCTGGCAGAGCTCGCGGAGTTCGTGACCGGAGGGCTGGCGGACGCCGGCATCCCGCGCTGCAAGGGCGACGCCATGGCGACCCATCCGTCGATGCGACGCTCGCTCGAAGGATGGATCGAGGCGCTGGAGACCTGGAGACACGACCTGAGCCCGTCCGGCAGCATCTTCTCGTCCATCGTGTACGACTTCCGGCGGGTCACGGGTCCGCTCGACCCCGAGCCCGAGTTCGAAGCCGCGATCCGCGAAGCCGGCCGCGACCCGGCGTTCCTCCGACACCTGGCGCACCGCGCCCTCGCGGATCGGCCGCCCACGGGCTTCCTTCGCGATCTCGTCCTCGAACGCAAGGGAGAGCACACCGGTCGCTTCGACGTGAAGCACGGAGGGATCACGCTGATCGGCAACATCGCGCGGCTCGAGGGCGTGAAGGCGGGCATCCCCGCCAAGGAGACGCTGGACCGGCTGGCGGGCGCGGCGGCCGCAGGGACCTTGGAACGGGTCGGACGCCGACGAGCTCTCGGAGGCGTTCACGTTCCTCTGGGAGGTGCGCCTGCGCCACCAGGCGGATCAGGTTCGGCGCGGAGAGCAGCCCGACGACTTCGTCGATCCGTCAACGCTCGGCGCGGTCACGCGGCGAGGCCTCAAGGAGGCGTTCCACGTGATCTCGAGGACCCAGCGTGTGGTGGCGGCGGAGTTCGGCATCAGGCTCCAGTAGCGGCCGTCAGGGAAGGACGTCGGTCCCCATGGCGTGGAAGCCGCCGTCCACGTGGATCATCTCGCCGGTGATCCCCGACGACAGGTCCGAGAACAGGAACGAGATGGCACGACCCACGGGGGTCGGATCGGACGTGTCCCAGCCGAGCGGCGCGCGGCGCGCCCACGTGTCGGCGATCTGGTCGAACCCGGGGATCCCCTTGCCGGCCATCGTCTTCAGCGGGCCGGCGGAGACCGTGTTCACGCGGATCCCCTTCGGGCCCAGATCCCTGGCGAGGTAGCGCGAGACGGACTCGAGACCGGCCTTGGCGACCCCCATCCAGTCGTAGACCGGCCATGCGAACCGGCCGTCGAAGTCCAGGCTCACGATCGAGCCCCCGTGCTCCTCCATCAGCGGCAGCAGGCCGGCCGCGATCGCCTTCAGCGAGTACGCGCTCGTCTGGAACGCCGTCGCGACGCTCTCCCATGGTGTGTGGAGGAAGTTGCCGCCCAGCGCGTCCTGCGGCGCGAACGCGATCGCGTGGAGGAAGCCATCGACGGTCCCCCAGCGCGCGGCCAGCTCGTCGCGGAGCGCGTCGACCTGCGCGGGCTCGTTCGCGTCCATCTCGAGCACGTCGGGCGGGTCCGGCAGACGCTTGGCGACCTTCTGCGTGATGCTCATCCCTCGGCCGAAGCCGGTGAGCACGATCTCCGCCCCTTGCTCCTGACACGCCTGCGCGGCGGCGAACGCGATCGACTGCGGCGTGAGCACGCCGGTGATCACCAGGCGCTTCTTCTCGAGCAGCACGTCGAGCTCCCTACGTCGTGCCCGTGGGCCCGCTGGCTCCGGTGGCACCGGTCCCGTCGACGACCTCCCACGTGACGTGCCCCTCGGCGTCCGTCTGCTTGACGTTGATGGTGATCGTGCCGCTGTCCGGCACCGTCCCCGTGCACTGGAACTCGTTGCCGGACTCGGCCTTGACGTCGTCGGGGCAGTCGACCGTGATCCCCGTGGTCTGGAGCTGCGTGTTGAGTTGGTTGGCGATCTGCGCCTGAAGCCCTTCGGTGTCGAGCGTCTTGCTGCACGCGACCGCCACGACGGCGATGCCCAGCAGGACGGCGGCGCGAACCCATCGTGATCGCATGGAGCGAGAGTCCCCCTCGGGTCGGATGCGGTTGAGGGTATCCACGCCCCGAGGGCGGGTCAACCAGGGTGGGGACTCAAGGGCCCTTCGCGATCGACACCGTCCGGACGCCCCATGTGGCGGACGGGTCGTTCGGGACGAACGCGACCGTGTTGGTCTGCCCGTCCACGAGCAGGTCGTCGGGGATCAGCAGCTCGCGGGGACCCGTCCACGCCCCGTCGGGGCCGACGTCGACCGTGGCGCGGGCGACCCAGTTGACGTAGATCGTGATCTCGCCTTCCTGCGCGTCGAACGCGTCGTACGTCAGCGTTCGATCGCCGGCGAAGCCGCCCACGGCGTAGACGACGCCGGTGGCGTGCGTCGTGTCGGAGCCGGCGATATTGCCGAGCTCCGCCGCGCCGGGTGCGACCGGCATCGCGGGCGACTCGACGGGGTTGGCCGGGATCTGCTGCAGCACGGACCATTCCTCGCCGTGCACACCCGTGTACGTGTAGTAGCTGCCCCCGATCGCCCCGCGTTCCCGGAGCACGTTCACGAACGCCTGTGCCTGGGCGAGGCTTGCCTCTTGCGCGATGCCGCCGATCACGTGGATCGGCACCTGGTCGCTGCCCACCTCGCGACGGATGATCCGGATGTTCTGCGTGAGGTAGAGGTGCGTGCTGTCGCCGGTCGGGTGGTGCCACGTGAAGTACGACATCGGCATGATCACGTCGTAGACCGCGGCGAGGTCGGCGTAGGGGAAGCCCGGCCAGTACTCCTCGTGCACGACGATCCCGCGCGGCGACGGGACGATGCCGCCGAGCGGGTAGTCCTCGCCGGCGAACCTGCGGAGCCGGTCCGACAGACCCAACAACCGCGTGGTCCGCACGCCGGCGTCGGCGACGTCCGGAGCCTCGATGTCCAGCGCGAACCCGTCGAACCCGTTGCCCGCATCCGTGCGGAAGCGGATCGCGGCCTTCGATCGCTTGGCGTCGAGCCCCACGTCGATGAACCCGGGCAGGTACCACGCGACCACGTCGACCCCGTGCTCGTGCGCCGCGTCGACGAACGCCGCCACGCCCGGCTTGTTCACGAACGGGAACGGCCGGTGGAAGTTCGAGGTCTCCAGGAACAGCGTGTGCACGCCGTGCTCGGCCATGTCGGCGACGGCGGCAGCGGGATCGGCCCACGCGGCGTCGTCGTAGATGTCGATCCACACGCCCATGCCCTGGAACGGAGCGATGTTCGGATCGTGGCGCAACACCGGTGCGGACGCTCCCGGCTCCCGCCCGTCGGCGGCCGAGAACAGCGTCATGACGAGCGCCAGCGACGGCAGCGCAGGCGGCGATCGGAGGAAGGAGCCGACGGAGAGACATCGCAACCAGGGTACGCCGGGACCGCGCTTCGGCCCGGCCACCCGGTCCTCTTCGCCGTAGCATCTCCACGATGGATCTGGGGATGTCGGGGAAGGTCGCGCTGGTCACGGCCGCCTCCAAAGGGCTCGGACGTGGTGCGGCGCTTGCGATGTCGCGGGAGGGTGCACGCGTCGCCATCTGCGCCCGGAGCCCCGGGCCGCTGGAGGCCACGGCGGCGGAGCTGCCGGGCGAGGTCCTGGCGATCCCGGCGGACGTGACCGAGCCCGACGCGCCGGCGCGCCTGGTCGCGGCCACGGTCGAGCGGTTCGGTGGGCTGGACATCCTGGTCGCCAACGCCGGCGGTCCCCCGCCGGCGCGCTCCCTCGACGTCGAGGACGACGCGATGCTCGCCGCGGTGAACGCCAACCTGCTGACCTCGATCCGGCTGGTGCAGGCCGCGGTCCCGCACATGCGCTCCGCCGGCGGCGGCCGCATCTGCTTGATCACGTCGTACTCGATCAAGCAACCCCTCCCCGGCTTGGCGTACTCGAACACCGCGCGGACCGGCTTGTGGGCGTGGGCGAAGACGGCCGCGCAGGACCTGATCGCCGACAACATCACGTTGAACCTGGCGTGCCCGGGGCTGCATGCCACCGAACGCGCCACGGCGCTGGGCGCCAGCGGCCGGATGGGCGACCCCGACGACTTCGGCAGGGTGGTCGCGTTCCTGTGCTCCGGGTCGGCCGGGTTCGTCAGCGGCGCCGCGCTCCAGGTGGACGGCGCCGGTACATTGGGCCTCCTGTAGTCCACCGAGCCCGATCCGACCGAGACCCAGGAGCATCGAAGAGATGAACGAGACCGAACGCGCGCGGTCGCTCGCCGACCGTTACTGGGAAGACCTGCTTGAGCTCGAGCCGATGCTGGGCACGATGATCGGCGACGAGCGCTTCGACGATCGGCTGAGCGATCCGAGCGAGGAGGGCCGCGAGCGCTCGCGCGCCGTGAACCAGTCGGCGCTGGACGAGCTGGCCTCCATCGACCGGACCACGCTCGACATCACGATGCGCGGCACGCTCGACGTGTTGGAGGCGATCGCCCGAAGGGCGATCGCCGAGCTCGACCACGGCACCGATCGGCTCCGCGCGGCGGCCCATTTCTTCGGGCCGGCGCAGACGCTCGCGGAGGTGGCCTCGATGCAGGCCGCCGACACCCCCGAACGGATCGATCGCTACGAGGCTCGTCTCCGCGCGTTCCCGGCGTACATGGACGCCTGGGCCGGCATCGCACGCGAAGGCCTGGAGTCCGGCGTGACGTCGCCGCGTCTGGTCACGGAGCGGGCGGTCGCGCAGCTGGAGCGTCTGCTGGCCCTGGCTCCCGAGGCGTCGCCGGCGATCGCGCCGGTCGCGGGCGACCCCGACGCGGCGCAGCGGATCGCGGACGTCGTCCGCGACGTGGTGAACCCCGCGTTCGCGCGCTACCGGGAGACGCTGCAGGCATACCTCCCCCATTGCACGGAGACGATCGGACTGTCGGCGCTCCCCGACGGCGATGGGCTCTACGCCGCACTGATCCTGGCGTGGACCACGCTGCCGCTCGACCCGCACGAGGTACACGAGCTCGGGCTCGAGCGGTACGCGGGGATCCAGGATGAGCGCGCGGCCATCGCGGACCGCCTGGGATACACGAGCGCCGCCGACGCGATCGCGGCGCACCAGGCGAGCGGCGCGAACACGGCGACCTCCCGCGACGCGCTGCTTGCGTTGGCACGCGAGCAGGTCGAGCGGAGCTGGGAGGCCTCCCGCGCGTTCTTCGGGCGCATGCCGCACGACAACTGCGACGTCCGGCCGGTCGAGGAGTTCCGCGAACAGGACACGCCGCTCGGCTTCTACAACCCG
Organism: uncultured Actinomycetes bacterium; assembly: GCA_963835415.1. Taxonomy (GTDB): domain Bacteria; phylum Actinomycetota; class UBA4738; order UBA4738; family HRBIN12; genus JBBQVZ01. The sequence continues at coordinate 194,286 of CAWIFZ010000001.1, forward strand.
CCGACCGAGGACGGATCGCGGCGCGGCGCGTACTACATCAACACATCCGACCTTCCCGGTCGTCCGCTCCATCACATCGCGAGCCTCACGTACCACGAGGCGAACCCCGGGCATCACTTCCAGCTCTCGATCGAGCAGGAGCTCCCCGACCGGCCCGCGCTGCGACGGTTCGGCGGCATCCTCGCGAGCAGCGCGTTCGCGGAAGGGTGGGGCCTGTACAGCGAGCGGTTGGCCGACGAGATGGGCTTGTATCTCGACGATTGGGAACGGCTCGGCATGCTCGAGGCGCAGGGCATGCGCGCCGCGCGTCTGGTCACCGACACCGGCATCCACGCGCTCGGATGGTCGCGCGAGCAGGCGATCGATTCGATGGAGGACATCGGCACACCGCACGTCGACGCGGTCATCGAGATCGACCGGTACATCGCGATCCCGGGGCAGGCGCTCTCGTACATGATCGGGATGATCGAGATCGAACGCGCGCGACGGGCCGCCACCGAGCGGGAGGGCGCCGCGTTCTCGCTCCCCGACTTCCACGACCGGCTGCTCGCACTCGGTCAGCTCCCGTTGCCGGCGCTCCGCCGCGAGCTCGGCTGACCGACCGCTCCGGTCTCGGCCCGGTTCCCGACGCCTACACTCGGCGCATCACCCGTGCACCGAGATGAGGGAGGCGCAGCGTGCTCAACGTCGACATCCGGTTCGGTCCGTCGTTCGCCATGGCCAACGTGAAGCTCGCGCAGGGAGAGGGGTTGCAGGCGGAGGCCGGCGCGATGAGCGGCATGAGCGGCGGCGTCGAGATCGTCACGAATGCCAAGGGCGGATTGCTCGGTGGTCTGAAGCGGTCGGTGCTCGGCGGCGAGAGCTTCTTCATCAACACGTTCACCGCGAGCGCGGGACCGGGCGAGGTCATCGTGGCGCCGGCGCTTCCCGGCGACATCATCCATCTGCCCGTCCCCTCGGACGGCACGGCGATCATGGTGCAGTCGGGCTCGTGGCTGGCGAGCGAGGCCGGCGTCACCGTGGACACGAAGTGGGGCGGGGCCAAGACGTTCTTCAGCGGCGAAGGTCTGTTCATGTTGCGGTGCAGCGGCTCCGGCGACATGCTCGTCGCGAGCTACGGCGCGATCTTCGAGATGGACCTGCCGGCCGGTGAGTCGTACAAGGTCGACACGGGTCACATCGTGGCGTTCGAGGAGGGCATCGGCTACCAGGTGAACAAGGTCGGCGGATGGAAGTCGACGATCCTGTCCGGCGAAGGTCTGGTCGCCACGTTCACCGGACCCGGCAAGCTGTGGCAGCAGAGCCGCAGCCCCGCGGACCTGGTCGGCTGGCTCACCGAGAAGCTGCCGTTCACCCGCAGCTGACAGGGCCGCTCCTAGTCTGAGGCGGACTAGGTGGTCGGTTTCGTGGCCCGCAGCAGCAGGTAGTCGATCATGCCGCGGTCCCAGAGCAGCTCGACCTGCGACAGCATGATGGACGCGGCGAGGCGGTAGGAGCCCGTCGCCTCCCCGCGCGTCGAGCGGAGGCGCCCCCGCACGAACCGCAGCGCCGGCTCGATCACACGCTCACCAACCAGCTGCGTCTCGATGTCGACGAACCCCGCGTGTTCCACCGTGCGCACGATCTCGACCGGCGTGGCCGCGGCGTGCTTCCCCAGGCCCCACACCCGCAGTTGCGACAACGCGGCCAACAGTTCGCGCGGACCGCGCGGGTACCGGTACGTGGGGATGTCGGACATCGTGAGCACGCCGCCCGGCCGCAGGACGCGGAACGCCTCGGAGAAGAATCGCGCGCGCGATGGGAAGTGGAACGCCGCCTCCACGCTGATCACACCGTCGAACGAGCCGTCGACGAACGGCAGCCTCGTCGCGTCGCCGTTCACGGCGCGCGCACCGGCCTCAGCCAGCCGCCGGCGCCCGGCCACGAGTTGCGACAGCGTGATGTTGAGCGCGACGAGCCGCCGCGTCTCCGCGACGGCGGCGATCACCGGATCCTGCGCCGCCAAACCGTTCCCCACATCGAGGACGTCGACTCCCGTTCGGTAGCGCGTCGGCGATCGTCTCGACCAACCGGCGAACCGCGATCGCCGCCTCCGCCGGATCGCTCCCGTCTCCCTCCCAGAGACCGAGGTTCAACCACCCGGGAGCCAGCGCGATGAAGAAGTCCTCGCCGATGCTGTCGTAGACCGTCGCCGCCGGGTGTCGCCCGTAACGGAGCATCGCGGCCCCGTGCTTCAGGTTCTCGCGCGTCCAGCCGGCCCTCGTCACGACGGCCTAGTTGGACGCCGAGCGCCAGGCGTCGCGGAGCTTCACCCGAGCGCCGGTCCGCAGCACCGCTCCCGAGTAGATCCTTCCGGCGAGCGGGATCAGCAGCGCCGTCGATCCGATCGACACCACCAGGGCGGCGACGATCTCGAACGGCGTGGCCGCGCCGAGCGAGATCCGCACGGGCATGGCCAACGCGGATGAGAACGGCACGATCGACACGATCACCGAGAGCGTGGAGTTGGGATCGCTGGTGGCGCCGATCGCCAGGAAGAACGAGACCAGGATCACCAGGTTGAGCGGCACGATGACGTTCTGCAGCTCCTCCATGCGCGAGACGAGCGAGCCGGCGACCGCGAACAGCGACGCGTAGAACGCGAACCCCAGCATGAACCACCCGATCGCGAGCGCGGCCGTTCCCAGCGCATGGGCGGGGAAGTCGAGCGCGCCCGTCAGCGACGCCAAGACGATGCTGTACGCCGCGATCACGATGAGCTGGAGCATCCCGAGCGTGCCGATCCCCAGGATCTTGCCCGCGAGCAGCTGCCGCGCTCGGATCGTGGCCAGCAGGATCTCGACCACACGCGACGCCTTCTCCTCGATCACGCCGGTCGCCACCCAGACCCCGTAGCCGAACAGCTGTCCGTACAGGATGACGACGGCGATGAACGCCACCGTCGAGTTCGTCTCGCGGTTCGGATCCTGCGGCTCGAGCGTCTCGACGGGGACGGGCGTGGGAGTCAGGATCTGCGAGATCTCGTCGGGGGGGACGTCGTTCGCCTCGAGCGTGGTCCGGATCCCGTCGGCGACCACGGCGGTCTGCACGGCGGTCTCCAGCTCGCTCGGCACCTCGCGTTCGGCGAGGAGGCTCTTGCCGTCGACCAACACCGCGTCCACCGAACCATCCGCGAGCGCGGCCTCGGCGGCGTCACGATCCGCGACCGGCCGCGTGCGGACGTCGGTCCCCTGCCCGTCACCGGCCTGCACGACCAGCGGGCCCAGTCGTGTCGAACCGGTGCCGAGGAGCCCCAGATCGAACGTCGGCGTGCCGCTGCCGCCGTACGCCCTGAGGAGGATGAGCCCGGTCAGCACGGCCAGCGTGATGCCGCTCGAGATCACGAACCCCTTGTCCCGCAGGCGATACCAGAAGTCACGCTGCGCGACGAGCCACCACGTCCCGCGGTCGGTCTCCCTCGCATCGGAACCCACGCCACCGCCGGAGAGACTCACGTCTGCACCGCCTCCCGGAAGAGCTCGGCCAGCGACGCGCGCTCCCGGCTGAAGTGCGTCACATCGCCGGCTCCTCGTGCCAGATCCAGCACCCGCTGCTCGTCGACACCATCGGCCAGCTCCAGCACGAGACCGTCGTTCGACGTGGCCTCCACGAGCCGGACCCCGGGGATGGCGTCGTACCAGTCCTCCGGAGCGCCGGTGACGTGCACACGGAGCCGGCGTTGCTCACGCGACGCGCGCAACTCTTCGATCGTTCCTGCCGCGACGATCCGCCCGTGATCGATCAGGACCACGCGATCGCACAGCCGCTCGACCAGCTCGAGCTGATGGCTCGAGAACACCACTGGGACCCCTCGCCCCTCGGCCTCGCCGCGCAAGACGCCGGTGAGCGCGTCGACGCCCACGGGATCGAGGCCGGAGAACGGCTCGTCCAGGATCAAGACGTCAGGCCGATGGACGAGCGCGGCGGCGAGCTGGACACGCTGCTGGTTGCCGAGCGAGAGGTTCTCGACCCGATCGTTCGCTCGCTCCGCGACACCCAGGACCTCGATGGTCTCGGCGGCCCGACGCGAAGCGTCGGGCCGCGACAGCCCGTGGAGCCGCGCCAGGTACACCAGCTGCTCCTGCACCTTCATCTTCGGATACAGGCCGCGCTCCTCGGGCATGTACCCGAAGCGCCGTCGCGCCTCCGCGTCGATCGGACGCCCGTTCCATCGGACGTCGCCCGCGTCGGGCTCCAGGACGCCGAGGGCGATGCGCATCGTCGTCGTCTTGCCCGCGCCGTTCGGTCCCACGAACCCGACGATCTCGCCGTCGGGGATCGAGAACGTGACGCCGTCGAGCGCGACGATGTCCCCGAACCGACGGGAGAGGTCGAGCAGCTCCAGCATGCCTACAGGATGCGCACGCGCGTCGGCGTCACGCGGATCGCCACGGAGTAGTCGGCCGCCATGCTCGCCGGCGTCCATCCGAACCCCTCGACGAGACGCGTGTACTTCACCATGTAGCCGGCGAGCTGATCGGCGGGAGGCGCGGACGGGTCCACGACCGCCTCCCCCTCGAACGTGATGGCGTCCTCGCCGTCCGTGTCGCCGACCAGATGCAGCGAGACCTTCGGATCGCTCGCGATGTTGCGCACCTTCGGCCGATCGGGCTGGCTGTAGATCAGGAACGTGTCGCCGTCCCATCGGAACCAGACCGGCGTGGACTGCGGCTGCCCGTCAGGGGTGACCGTGGTGAGCCACACCGCGACCTCGGTGCGGAGCTTCCCGTCGGCGCGCGCTTGTTTCGGATCGCCGGGATCGAGGAACGCCATCGCGCGACCTTACCGAACGACGGGCGGGTTGGAGACGCCCACGACGTGTCCGATCCACGCTTCCGTCCCGATCGCGTCGAGCAGCGTCATGGCGAAGTCGCCGCGGGTGACGGAGCGGCCGGGAGCCTTGCCGTCCACGACGGGCACCACGGCACCCGTCGCCGCGTCGTCGGTGAGCATCGGCGCGGCGAGGATGGTCCAATCCAGACGGCTCGCGCGCAGGATCTCGGCGTCGCGGCGGTGCTCCGCGGTGACGTTCGCGTACGGCCCGGTGACCTCGCTGTCGTCCAACACCTTGGCGTTCGCTGCGATCACGATCCGCCGCGGACCCAGCCGCTCCATCGCGTCGACGATCACGCGCGTCGCGTCCGAGATCTCGGTGGTCGTCTCCTCGGCGATCGGGCCGAGCGCGGAGACGACGGCATCGGCACCCACCAGCACGGCCTCCACGTCGCGCGGGTCCGACGGCAACCCTTGTCGCACGTTCACCGCGTCCGGGAACCACTGCTTGGAGGCGTCTCGAACCAGCACGACCACCTCGTCGCCGCGCTGCACCGCTTGGGCGACGACCGAACGACCGGTGCGCCCGCTGGCGCCGAAGATCACGATGCGCTGCATGCCGCGAGCCTAACGCGGCTCGGCGATACCCGGCGTGGTCAGCTCGCGGCCGGGCCCGCCATCTCCACGTACCCCACGACCTTCGTCGGACGGACGCGCACCAGGAGCTCGCCGGGCACGCCGTTCTTGCGGCCGTACTCCTCGGCGCGGTCGGCGCCCATGTACCGGCCGCCGATCCTCGCCGCCCAGACCTTGACGGCCTCCACGTCGTCGATCACGTCGGCGACTCCCTGGATCGAGACGAACGCGAACGGCCGCTGGTCGTCCTGGACGCAGAGCGACAGGCGGGGTTCGCGGGTCAGCACGTGTGCCTTCACGCCTTCGTGCCAGGTGGTGAAGACGATCTCGTCGCCGTCGAGGTCGATCCATACCGGCGTCGCGTGCGGACGCCCGTCGGACAACACGATCGCGCACACCGCCGGCCGCGGCTCGGCGAGCACGAAGTCCTTCCACGCATCGCCTTCGAGCTTGCGCATCTCGCGAGCCTAGCGCGGCCCGGTGAGACCGGCGTTCGTCACCAGACCCACTGGAAGAGCCAGAACCCGAGCACGGCGATCACCACGAGCGCGATCGCGATGCCCATCACGACGTACGTCACCGTGCGTCCACCGGCCGAGCGGTCGTGGGTGTCGAGCCCGATGTTGTGCGCGATCTCCCGGTGCTCCTGATGGTGCATCTGCTCCAGGTCGGTCGCGGTTCCCGCTTTCGGCAGGTGACGCCGACCCTTGCGCTTCTTCCCGCTGTTGCCCATGGCGCGCAGCCTACACCGGCGCGCGACGACGGGTCAGGCCGTTGCTGGGGTCTTCGGGCCGCAAGCCTGCCCACGTGATCGGTCGGCCCGTGACGACGATCACCAGGGCGAACGCTCATGTGCGCCCGAGCGTGATGTCCTCGACGGCCTTCGTGATCCCGGCCCCGCCGTCCTCAACGAGCTCCAAGTAGAGGCGTGCCCAATCGATCTTCCCCTCACGGATCCCGCTGATGATGACGCCTCGCATCTCCATCGGCGAGCCATCGCGTCGCGTCCCATGGATCCTCCACTCGCTCCATTCCTCGTCGTCCGAGATGGACGTGCGGAGTAGTTCTGCGCTGAGGTCCGGGACGTCACGGAAGATCGATGACCAGTTCGTATCGACCTGATCGCGCCCACTGAACGCTCGATCCGGATGGGCCGGCTGTTCGCTCATGTAACCCGGCGCGAAACAGTCAACGAAGCTTTCGATGTCGTGGGCGTTCATGGCTCTCAGGAGCCGCTCAGCCACCGCCACACCCATCATGACTACCTCCCCACCGCCTTCGGAGACCCGTTCGCCGGTCCTTCGTGCTCGGCTGGCTCGGACATCCTCGCTCCAGGGAAGCTGCTGGTGTTCTTGGACACCATCATCGACGAGGGCCGGTGGAAGTGCGAACTGAGGACCGTGGAACGACAGTCGCTTGAGGCTCTCGGCGCCTCGACCAAACGCACCCTCCAGGAGGGTCAGAGCTCGGCGGCAACGGGTGAGGGCCGGCCCTTCCGGGCCGGCCCTCTTTCTCGCCGAAGCGGTGGGGCTATTTCGCCTTCGTGCCGAAGTCGGTCTCAACCGTCTGGCCGGTCGACTCCACCGTGATGAGTGATGTGGTACGTGGCGCTCGAGTCACTTAGCGACTTCGTGTTCAGGTTGTACAGGTACATCCCCCCGGACCAGCGCATGTAGCTTCCGCTGTCGGGTGAGTTCGTGTTCGTGATCGTTTCGTCGACTCCGGAGTTCGGGGTGCTGCCGGCGGTCTTCCTGACCTCGATCTTCACGCTGAGCGCGCTGCTGGCGATCGTCCCGTCGCAGTTGAAGAACTGCACCTTGACGGGGATGGTGCTCCCGAACTTGAAGATGCTTGGGTCGTTGTGGGCCTGCGTGTCGTTCACCGGTTGGAGGATCCCGCTCGCGTTGTAGTTCACTTTGATGGATGCGGTCTTCGAGTCGGATAGACCTGCCGCGTCCGTCACGGTCACCTTCGCCGTGTATGTACCCGCGAGATAGCTGTGGCTTCGGCTGAACGGTGAGGTAACGGGACCCACGTTCTGGTTGTCTCCGATCGTCGCTGGGTTGTTGTCCCAATCGATCGTCGCGGAGTGCGTGTCGCCCGAATCAGCGTCGGTGAACGTCACCGTCAGCGTCGCGTTGGTCCCACCCGCGGTAGCGGGGCATGGGACGTTCGTCACGCCGAACGTGGCGGAGGTGATGACCGGGGCGTCGTTCACGGGGGTCACGGTGATCGTGAACGTCTGTGCGGCGCTCTCGTGTCGATCCCACCGTTGGCGGTGCCGCCGTCGTCGTGGATCTTCACCGTCACGGTCGCCGAGCCGTTGGCGTTGGCGGCCGGGGTGTAGGTGAGCGTCCCGGTCGGCCGAGACCGTCGGCTGGGTCGAGAACAGTCGCGTTGTTGTTGTTGGTGACGATGAAGTCGACGGTCTGGCCCGACTCGTTCGGCGGGCCCAGCGGAGATGCGCGGTGGCCCAGCCGGCGACGGACTGCGCGCCGGCATCCTCGGTCACGGTCTGGTCGGCGCCCTTGGTGAAGCTCGGCGCGTCGTTCACCGCCGTCACGGTGATCGTGAACGTCTGCGCGGCGCTCGTGTCGACGCCGCCGTTGGCGGTGCCGCCGTCGTCGTGGATCTTGACCGTCACGGTCGCCGAGCCGTTGGCGTTGGCGGCCGGGGTGTAGGTGAGGGTCCCGGTCGGCCGAGACCGTCGGCTGGGCCGAGAACAGCGCGTTGTTGTTGTTGGTGACGATGAAGTCGACGGCCTGGCCCGACTCGTTCGCCGGACCGGCCGAGATCGCCGTCGCCCAACCGCTGACCGACTGCGCGCCCGCGTCCTCGTTCACCGTCTGGTCGGCGCCCTTCGTGAAGCTCGGGGCGTCGTTCACCGCGTTCACGGTGATCGTGAAGGTCTGGGTCGCGCTCTCGTTCACCCCACCGTTGGCGGTCCCACCGTTGTCGTGGAGTCTTCACGCGTGACGGTCGCGGTGCCGTTGGCGTTGGCGGCCGGGGTGTAGGTCAGGGTGCCGTTGGAGGACACGGCCGGCTGGCCAGGTCCCGTGAACAAGCCGCTGTTCGTGTTGTTGGTGACGATGAAGGTCACGGTCTGCGATGACTCGTCCGAGGGACCGGCCGAGATGTTCGTGGCCCACCCGGTGACGGTCTGCGCGCCCGCGTCCTCGTTCACGGTCTGATCGGCACCCTTGTCGAAGCTCGGGGCGTCGTTCACGGCGCTCACCGAGATCGTGAGGGTGGCCGTGTTGGAGTCATCGGTCCCGTCGGTCGCCTTGTAGGTCACGGTGAACCCGGCGGCGTTGACGTTGCCGTCGTTCTTGTTCAGGTCCGGCGTGAAGTGGATCGTGCGACCGTCGACGTCGAGCGTCGCGGAGCCGTTGGTGGCGCTCAGCGAGCCCGGCTTGACCGACAGCTGGGCGTTGGTGTTGTCCACGTCGGTGTCGTTGGAGATGACGTCCGTGGCGACCGCCGTGTCCTCGTTCGTCGAGTTCGCGTCATCGACCGCGACCGGGGCGTCGTTCACGGCGCTCACCGAGATCGTGAGGGTGGCCGTGTTGGAGTCATCGGTCCCGTCGGTCGCCTTGTAGGTCACGGTGAACCCGGCGGCGTTGACGTTGCCGTCGTTCTTGTTCAGGTCCGGCGTGAAGTGGATCGTGCGACCGTCGGCGTCGAGCGTCGCGGAGCCGTTGGTGGCGCTCAGCGAGCCCGGCTTGACCGACAGCTGGGCGTTGGTGTTGTCCACGTCGGTGTCGTTGGAGATGACGTCCGTGGCGACCGCCGTGTCCTCGTTCGTCGAGTTCGCGTCATCGACCGCGACCGGGGCGTCGTTCACGGCGCTCACCGAGATCGTGAGCGTGGCCGTGTTCGAGTCATCGGTCCCGTCGGTCGCCTTGTAGGTCACGGTGAACCCGGCCGGCGCCGACGTTGCCGTCGTTCTTGTTCAGGTCCGGCGTGAAGTGGATCGTGCGACCGTCGGCGTCGAGCGTCGCGGAGCCGTTGGTGGCGCTCAGCGAGCCCGGCTTGACCGACAGCTGGGCGTTGGTGTTGTCCACGTCGGTGTCGTTGGAGATGACGTCCGTGGCGACCGCCGTGTCCTCGTTCGTCGAGTTCGCGTCGTCGACCGCGACCGGGGCGTCGTTCACGGCGCTCACCGAGATCGTGAGGGTGGCCGTGTTGGAGTCATCGGTCCCGTCGGTCGCCTTGTAGGTCACGGTGAACCCGGCCGGCGTCGACGTTGCCGTCGTTCTTGTTCAGGTCCGGCGTGAAGTGGATCGTGCGACCGTCGGCGTCGAGCGTCGCGGAGCCGTTGGTGGCGCGTGAGCGAGCCCGGCTTGACCGACAGCTGGGCGTTGGTGTTGTCCACGTCGGTGTCGTTGGAGATGACGTCTGGCGACCGCCGTGTCCTCGTTCGTCGAGTTCGCGTCATCGACCGCGACCGGGGCGTCGTTCACGGCGCTCACCGAGATCGTGAGCGTCGGCCGCGCTCGAGTCGACTCGGTCGCCGTCGGTCGCCTTGTAGGTGACCGTGAACCCGGCCGGCGCCGACGTTGCCGTCGTTCTTGTTCAGGTCCGGCGTGAAGTGGATCGTCCGGCCGTCGGCATCCAGCGTCGCCGAGCCGTTGGTCGCCGTCAGCGAGCCCGGCTTCGACCGACAGCTGGCTCGTTCGTGTTGTCCACGTCGGTGTCGTTGGCGATCGACGTCCGTCGCGACCGCCGTGTCCTCGTTCGTCGAGTCGCATCGTCGCCCGCGACCGGGGCGTCGTTCACCGCGCGTCACCGAGATCGTGAACGTCTGTGCGGCGCTCGTGTCGACCCCGCCGTTGGCCGTGCCGCCGTCGTCGTGGATCTGCACCGTCACGGTCGCCGAGCCGTTGGCGTTGGCGGCCGGGGTATAGGTCAGGGTCCCGGTGGCCGAGACCCCCGGCTGGGTCGAGAACAGCGAGTTGTTGTCGTTGGTGACGATGAAGTCGACGGTCTGGGAGGACTCGTTCGAAGGACCGGCCGAGATGTTCGTGGCCCAACCGTTCACCGATCTGCGCGCCCGCATCCTCGTTCACGGTCTCATCGGCGCCCTTGGTGAAACTCGGGGCGTCGTTGATGGGGTAGACGGTCACGTCCACGTCGGCGGCGTTGGAGTCGAGCGTGCCGTCGTTGGCCGTGTAGGTGAAGGAGTCACGCCGTTGAAGTTCGCGTCCGGGCGTAGGTGATCTTGTTCGCGGCGAACCCGCTCGTCCCGTGGGTGGCGTCGGTCACCGTGTAGGTGAGGGTGGCGCTGTCGACGTCCGAGCAGTTGGGAGAGGTCTCGCCGGCAGTGTCCTCGTAGGTGGTGATCGACACGTCCTGGCAGACCGGGGCGTCGTTCACGGCGTTGACGGTCACGTCCACGTCGGCGGCGTTGGAGTCGAGCGCGCCGTCGTTGGCCGTGTAGGTGAAGGAGTCACGCCGTTGAAGTCCGCGTCCGGGTCGTAGGTGATCTTGTTCGCGGCGAACCCGCTCGTCCCGTCGGAGGCGTCGGTCACCGTGTAGGTGAGGGTGGCGCTGTCGACGTCCGAGCAGTTGGGAGAGGTCTCGCCGGCAGTGTCCTCGCGGTGGTGATCGACACGTCCTGGCAGACCGGGGCGTCGTTCACGGCGTTCACGGTGATCGAAACCGTGGCCGTGTTCGAGTCATCAGTACCGTCGTTCACCTTGTAGGTGAAGGAATCAGATCCGTTGTAGTCGGCGGCCGGGGTGTAGATGACATCGGCTGAGCAGCTGGACGGGATCCCGGAGCACGTCACGGTGCCGATGGAGCCGAGAGTGCCATGCGATGGACCCGAGACGATCGAGAAGGTGAGCGCACTCCCCTCTGTGTCGGAACCTGTAAGGGTGACGGTCTTCGGAGCGTCTTCGTCAGTTGTTGCGGTCTTTGCGTCTGCCGAGGGGAGGTCATTCACGGCGGCCACCGTGATGGACACGGTGGCAGCTGAGCTGTACACCGTGCCGTCATTGACCCTGAAGCTGAACGAATCCGAGCCGTTGTAGTTGGCGTCGGGCGTGTACGTGACATTGGCCGAGCAGCTGGACGGCACTCCGGAGCACCCAACCGTGCCGATCAAGCCGAGTGTGCCGTGCGAGGGACCAGTGACGATCGAGAAGGTGAGCGCGTCGCCGTCGGCGTCCGAGCCTGTCAGGGAGATCGTCTTAGCGATGTCCTCTGTGGCCGAGACCGCCTGAGCGTCGGCGGTGGGCGCATCGTTCACAGAGGTCACGGTGATCGAGATCGTTGGGGTGTTGCTGTCGACCGTGCCGTCGTTCACCTTGAAGGTGAACGAGTCGGATCCGTGGTAGTTGGCGGCCGGCGTGTACGTGATGCTCGCCGTGTCCATGTTCGGCGAACCCGCGACGCAGTCGTTGCCGGTGATCGTTCCGAGGGAGCCGTGCGTCGGGCCGGTGACGATCGAGAACGTGAGCTCGCATGTCTCCACGTCGGTGGCGGAAAGGGTGATGATCTTGGCGGTGTCCTCGTTCGTCGTGACCAACTGCCCTGCCGCCACCGGGACGTCGTTCACCGCCGTCACGGTGATCGTGAACGTCTGTGCGGCACTGGTGTCGACCCCGCCGTTGGCGGTGCCACCGTCGTCGTGGATCTTGACCGTCACGGTCGCCGAGCCGTTGGCGTTGGCGGCCGGGGTGTAGGTGAGGGTCCCGGTCGCCGAGACCGTCGGCTGGGTCGAGAACAGCGCGTTGTTGTTGTTGGTGACGATGAAGTCGACGGCCTGGCCCGACTCGTTCGCCGGTCCCTTGGAGATCGCGGTCGCCCAACCGCTGACCGACTGCGCGCCCGCATCCTCGTTCACGGTCTGGTCGGCGCCCTTGGTGAAGCTCGGGGCGTCGTTCACGGAGTTCACGGTGATCGTGAACGTCTGGGTCGGGCTCTCATTCACACCACCGTTGGCGGTGCCACCGTCGTCGTGGATCTTGACCGTCACGGTCGCCGAGCCGTTGGCGTTGGCGGCCGGGGTGTAGGCGAGGGTCCCGGTCGCCGAGACCGTCGGCTGGGTCGAGAACAGCGAGTTGTTGTTGTTGGTGACGATGAAGTCGACGGCCTGGCCCGACTCGTTCGCCGGGCCCTTGGAGATCGCGGTCGCCCAACCGCTGACCGACTGCGCGCCCGCATCCTCGTTCACGGTCTGGTCGGCGCCCTTGGTGAAGCTCGGGGCGTCGTTCACGGAGTTCACGGTGATCGAGACGGTCGCCGCCGCGCTGTCGGAGGTCCCGTCGTTGACCTTATAGGTGAAGGAATCGGATCCGTTGTAGTTGGCGTTCGGCGTGTAGGTGACGCTCGCACTGTCGGTGTTGTTCGGCGTGCCCGAGACGCAAGCGTTGTTGGAGATCGAGCCGAGAGAGCCGTTGGTCGGTCCAGCGACGATCGAGAAGGTGAGCTGGCAGGTCTGACCGTCGGAGCCCGTGAGCGTGATCCCGACCGCGACGTCCTCGTTGGTGGAGGCAGTCTTGTTGTCGGCGGAGGGGGCGGTGTTCGACGGCGCGAGCGAGAAGTTCCGCGCGCCCGCATTGCTCGCGACGGAAACGTTCGCGGTAACGGATGTGTAGCCTGACGCGGATGCCGTGACCGAGGCCGTCGCCGTGGAACCGCCGTATTGGATGGCGAGGGAGTAGGTCCCATTGGCTGCGGTTGTCGTGCTGGCGATGTTGTTGCACCCAGCGGGCGTGACGGCGCAGGAAACCGTAGCTCCTGAGATCGGCAGCCCCGTCGACGAGTCGGTGACGGTCCCAGTGATCGTTCCGTTCGTGGCCGCGTGATATGGACCAACAACCGGGCCGCCGCCAGGGGCACCCGTGGGAACGACCGGATCGGTGGAGCTGTCGCTAAGGGACCGGACGAGGTTCAGCCGACCGTTGCCGGCGCCGCCCGCGTCGGTGTTCCGTGCGAGCCGCCCGACGATGACGCCGGGGCCCGCGCCGGGAGTGTTGGCCTTCAGCAGAGCGGCCGTACCGGCGACGATGGCCGCCGAGGCGCTCGTGCCCGTGATGCTGACCACGCCCGAGGCGTCGTCGGCCGCGATGTCCACGCCAGGCGCCGAGATGAACGCCGCTTGGCTCGAGTTCGAACCGGACCACAGTGAGTCGCTCTGATCGGTGGCTGCCACGCCGACAACCTTCTCGAGGCCGGCGGGGAACGTCGGGGACGTCGATCCGTCGTTGCCGGCGGCCGCGACGAGGACGGCACCGTGGGACCATGCGTAGTCGACGGCGGCCTGGAGCGCGTCGCTCCGGCCGGGGTTGCTGAAGCCCATGAGGATGACGTCCGCGCCGTGATCGGCCGCGTAGACGACGCCCGAGATGATGTCGCTGTCCTGGCCCGTGCCGCTCGCGTCGAGGACCTGGACCGGCATGACGTTGACGTTCGCGAAGTCGACGCCGGCGATGCCGCTGCCGTTGTCGGTCGCCGCGGCCGCGATGCTCGCGAGCCACGTGCCGTGCCCGTTCGGATCGGTCGCCGGATCGGTGCCGAATGCTGAGTACCCGGCCACGGTCCGACCGGAGAGATCGGTGACGCCGGCATCAACACCCGTGTCGAGGACGGCGATGGTCGGGGACCCGTCGGAGCTCACCGAGCCGTACGCCTGGTCCCAACCGATCTTCGGGAGGGCCCACTGGTCCCCGTACGACGGATCCGACGGCGCGGCCTCGGCCTCGCGCGTCCTGTCGGCGTCGACGCTCTCGACGGCGAGGTCGCTGGCGAAGGAGTCCACATAGGACTGGACCGAGTCGGCAGGCACCGACACGAAGAGCATACGGAGCGCCGGGATCGAGGACTCGAGCGTGGCGCCGTGGAGCGTGACGAGATCGGCCTGCTGGGCCGCGGTCAGACCAGGAACGGTTGTCAGGAGGAGCGTGGCGGTGGCCGAGGGTGAAGGAGACGGAGAGGGCGAGGGATCAGGAGACGGAGGAGGAGTGGGCGAGTCGGTCGGTGAGGGGGGAGCCTCCTGCGCGGACGCGGCGGAGATCGATCCGCCCGAGAACGTCAGGAGTTGCAGTGACAGCGCGAGCGCGACGAGCGTCTTGAAGCGCTTCGTCCACCGACTCGATCGATTCCTTGACATCTCTCTTGCCTCTCTCTCGCCCGTATCTCGCCCGAGCCCCCTTCTCTCGGTGCCGGATCTGCTCCCGGCTGGTTTCACGTTGCAGGGATCCGTTCGGCTCCGCTCCGGTCGGGTGGGTGACGTGATCGCCCCGATCCGGCTGACATGACTCCTAGGGATGATGGGGGCGACCTTGCAGCGTTGCACTAGGTCAACGGCCGCATTCGCACCCTTCGAAAGGCCAATGATCTGCGCGTTTACCGGCGGGCCATCCGGACGAGACCAGATGCCACCCCTGCGCGTCATCGTGCGTTTGCCTCCCTCTCGTGGCGGCGATCGTGTCGCTCGCGACGCTACCGGCGAGCGGTGCGGAGTTCCCATCCGCTCTTCGTTGGAGGGAGGCATACGCGGAACGTTGTACGAAGGCCCTCGAGTAGAACTGCTTCAGCCTCGAGTGCAACCCGAAGACAGACGTGCGTATGGGATCAGGCAGGCGTCAACGTCGGGTCATCAAGAAGCATGCGGCTCCGGAAGCCGGCCCGGGTGCCGGGAGACGCTCGATCTCGAACGTCTCGCCGAACAACGCCCGCTCTTCGTCGGGGCGGACGACGAACGGCAGGAGCCGCGACGGCCCATGGAAGCTGTAGAGCGGGAGGTCGCGAGGATCGGCGTAGTAGCACCACAGCACCACCTGCCCTCCCGGTCGGACGAGCCGATGGATCGTTCGCACGAGCGCCATCCGCGCCCGGCCGCGGAGATCCTGCAGCGTGTTGTAGACCACCACCAGATCGAACGGGCCTTCCGCTCCCGGGATCTCGTCCGCCGTGACGTCGCCACACACGAAGCGGGCGTGTTCGCCGAGGGAACGAGCGGCCGCCTCGTCGGACGCCATCTCGATCGCCGTTTTGGAGAAGTCGACGCCGACGGCATCGAAGCCGTGCGCGGCGAGGAGCAGGACGTTGGCCCCCGTCCCACATCCCAGGTCCACGGCACGTCCGGGCGATCCCACGCCGGACGCGACGCGTCCCGAACCCACCAGCTCCACGAGCTCGGATCCGACACCCCGGTCCCATCCACGCGCGGCATCCGCGGCGCCGGTCCGGTACAGCAGGTCGTAGGTCAGTCGCCCAGGCATCGCTCCTCCGTGATGGCTCGTCAGAAGATGTGCGTTTGGAACAACGACTTGACGACCTGGAGGACGCCCGGACCGACCAGGACGACGAACATCGCCGGCAAGACGCAGAAGAGCATCGGGAACAGGAGCTTCGTCGGAACCCGCATCGCGGTCTCCTCGGCTCGTTGCCGGCGTTTCATGCGTATCTCGGTTGCCTGAGTGCGCAGCACGCTCGAGATGCTCACCCCGAACACGTCCGCCTGGACCATCGCCAGAACGAACGCTCGTAGCTCGGGGATGTCGATCCGCTCCGCGAGGTGCCGGAACGCTTGGACTCGGGAGACGCCCAGCTGCATCTCGTGCAACATCCTGCCGATCTCTTCGGAGAGCGGGCCCGTGACGCTCCGCCGGACGTGCAACAGCGCAGCATCGAAGCCCAGTCCCGCCTCCACGCTGATCGTCAGCAGGTCGATCGTGTCGGGCAGCGACCGGCGGAGGCGATCCTGTCGGCTCATCGCCGACTGCCCGAGGATCGACCCCGGGATCAGGAACAGGAACGCGGCCCAGAACACGATCGCGCCGATCCGGAAGATCCCGTCGAGATGGAACGCGCCGGCGATCAGCCAGCCGAACCCTGCGCCCATGACCAACGCGAGACCCTTGAACGCGAGGACTCGCTCGGCATCCCAACCCGCAGGACTACCGGCGAGGATCAGCTTCCGCGAGATCCGATCCCTGGAACCAGCCGGGGTGAGACGCCGAGCGAGTCCCGCCAGCCCAGAGACCGCCGGCCCGAGGACCCGCTCGCTGAATGGCTGCTGCAGACCGGTCGGCTTCACGGCCACTCCCGCTTGCCGGAGCTGCTCGTGGAGGGCCTCGACGGGCCGGCGTGCCTGGGCCGACACGCGAAGCGACATGCCGAGCATGATGACCGTGGCGAAGACGGTGACGAGGGCGAGTGGTAGGTAGATCTCAGACATCGATCCTCACGATCTTTCGCATCCAGATGAGCCCCACGAACATGAGCAGCCCGGCGGTGCCGAGCATCATGATCCCGATGGGCTCATGAACCAGTGTCAACAGATACTCGGGGTTCACGACGAGCAGGTATCCGGCCAGCAGGAAGGGCAACGCGAACAGGATCGACACCGAAAGACGTCCTTCGGCGGACAACACGCGGACCTGTCGTCGGATCATCTCGCGCTCACGACACGTGTCGGCGACCGTCTCGAGCACTTCGGCCAGGTTGCCGCCCACCTGGCGCTGGATGTTGATCGCCATCGCCGTCCAACGGAAGTCATCGCTTCCCATCCGATCGGCGCAGGCGAGGAGCGAATCGTCGGTCGATCGCCCGAGTCGGATCTCGGTCACGATCCGGGTGAACTCGGATGTCGCGGGCTCTTCGGCCTCTCGGGTCACCGTGTCGAGCGCTTGCATGAAGCTGTGGCCGGCGCGGAGCGACGTCGACAGGACCGTCAAGAGGTCGGGAAGCTGCTCCTGGAACGCCCGCTGCCGACGATCGGTCGCCCGAGAGAGCAACAACAGCGGGATCGCCCCGGTGACGACGCCGAGCAGGAGGCCGAGCACGTGCATCGGCACCACCACCGCTCCGAAGGCGCCGCCGACGACCGCCACGCCGATGCACACGGCGACGAACTCTCCGGGCCGGACGGCCCACCCGGCTCGCTCGAGCGCGCCCGCGACCCGTCCCGAGAGCTGCCCGGGGATCGCGTTCTCGGCCGCGAAGGTGACCGGGTCGGGGATCCACGCGAGGGGTCCGGTCCGGCCGCTCGGCCGACGCTTGAGGTCGAGCGACGGCGGGGCGAGCATCCGATCCGCGAGCTCCCGATTCCGCTTGCGTTGGGCTCGCCGACCGAGCAGGGTGTCGAGCGCGAGGAGGAATGTCAGGAAGCACACGACGAGCACCGTGGTCATGCCCCACGGACCCTGGAGGAACTCCTCCAACGCCGACCGATGCGCGGAGTTGGCTCCGGCCGGGAACGGTGCCAGGAACGAGGCGCTATCGCTGGAATCACCCACGGTGACCTCGACGGTGGACGTCGTGCCGATGGGAGCCTCAGATCGATAGGTGACGAGGTACTGGCGCGTCAGGCGGTCGGCCAGGCTCGAGTACGCGGCGTCGAGGCTGGCGCTCGTGGCTCCCGCGTACAGGCCGCCCGTGCCATCGGCGATCCTCTGCAGGGTCGGCGCGTCGGTGGCATCGCCCCGAAGGCCGACCGGGAACACGGTCACTCGGGCGCGGTGCGCGGCCGCGATGGACGCGTCGAGGTCGGTCGAGCCCGCCGTTCTCCGTCCGTCGGTGAGCAGGATCACGTTGTGCTGCCCGCGACCCGAGAACATGGCGGCTGCCGCGGCCAACGCGTCGTAGAGCGCGGTGCCTTGGGTCGTCGGCGGCGGGCTCGCGAGGAGTGTCGCGAGCTGCTCTTGGGATGCGCCCACCGGAGCCAGGACCTCGGGCGTCCCCGCGAAGGTCAATACCCCGACGCGCACCGAAGTGGACACGCCGGCGACGAACGTCCTCGCAGCGTCGAAGGCCGTCGCTATGGGCTCGCCTCGCATGCTGTTCGAGGTGTCGATCGCGAGGACCACGTCGACGTTCGTGCCGGATGAGCCGAGGTCCCGGATCGTGATGGGTGGATCGCTCTGCCGTTCTCTGTCAGGACCAGATCAGCTTCCGAGATCGCTGCTCCCTCGACGGAGACCGTCAACGTCACGTCCGGGTACTTCGAGGAGTCGACCCCGCGGATCTGGACGATCCCGCCGGCGTGGACAACGGATCCCATGCCTGCCACGAGGAGCAGCGCGAACGTCACAGCGACGGCCGAACGTTTCACCACGGCTCCATCCCCGGCGGGGGCTCGAACAGGTTGACGTCCAGCTTGACCTGCCGGTCGGCGAGCTTCTGCAAGAAGTGTGGCCGCAGTCCGGTGGCGCGGAGCTTGCCGCGCACCGCTCCCTGATCGTCGAGCGTGGACTCGATGTCGAACACGAACAGGTCCTGCAGGGTGATGACGTCTCCCTCCATCCCCACGATCTCGGTCACGTGCGTGATCCGGCGGGTGCCGTCCTGCAGCCTCGACTGCTGCACGATGAGGTTGATCGCGGAAGAGATCTGCTCGCGGACCGCGCGGATCGTGATGTCCATGCCGGCCATCAGCGTCATCGTTTCGAGTCGGGACAGGACGTCCCTGGGCGTGTTCGCGTGGATCGTGAGATCGAGCCGTCGTGACCGGTGTTCATGGCCTGGAGCATGTCCAGCGCCTCGCCGCCGCGGACCTCGCCGACGATGATCCGGTCCGGACGCATGCGGAGCGCGTTGCGGACCAGGTCACGGATCGTGACCTCGCCCCGGCCTTCGATGTTCGGGGGCCGGTACTCGAGCGAGACGACATGCGGCTGCTGCAGCCGGAGCTCGGCGGCGTCCTCGATCGTGATGATGCGCTCGTCCTCGGGCAGGAACGAGGAGAGGACGTTCAACGTGGTCGTCTTGCCGGCGCCGGTCCCGCCCGAGACCAGGATGTTGATCCGGCCCTTCACACAGCTGTGCAGGAACGAGGCGACGGTGCGATCCATCGTCCCGAATGCGATCAGGTCCTCGGCCCGGTAAGGGATCGGCGCTGAACTTGCGGATCGTGACCGCTGCTCCGTGGATCGCGAGGGGCGGGATGATCGCGTTCACGCGCGAGCCGTCGGCGAGGCGCGCATCCACGTACGGCGAGGCCTCGTCCACCCGGCGGCCGACCCGTGCCACGATCTTGTCGATCGTGCGCCGGAGCTGTTCATCGTTCACGAACCGAGCATCGGTGGGATAGAGCTTGCCGGCCCGCTCGATGTAGATCGAGTCAGGACCGTTCACCATGATCTCGGTGACGTTCGGGTCGCGCACGTAGGGCTCGAGCGGTCCGAGGCCGAGGATCGAGTCCCCGACCTGCTGGATGATGCTGGCCTTCTCGTGCGTGGAAAGCGGAACCGCCTCCTGATCCAGCAGTTCCCGGAGTTTGCTGTGCACGAGATCCTCGAGAGCGAGCTCGGACATCTCCGCGTCGTAGAGCTTGGGTCCCAGGGACTCCACCAGCCGCACCTGCACGCGGTCACGGACCTCCGTGGTGCGGTCGGGGCGGTCGATCCGGCCGAGCCGTTCCGAGATGCTCATCGGTTCCCTCCCTGCTGGTGTCTCCCGCCGTTGTGTCGTGAGCGGCGACGAGGGACGGCCGCCGATCGTTCCGACCCCTGCCGGATCCGGTCGGCCAGGTCGGCGATCCCCTTGGCGACGGGCGAACGTCTCTCCGAGAACCACAAGAGCTCCGACCGGTTGACCGACCGCGGAACGAGCGCGCTCGAGGGGATCAGGGCGTCGATCT
Organism: uncultured Actinomycetes bacterium; assembly: GCA_963835415.1. GTDB lineage: Bacteria > Actinomycetota > UBA4738 > UBA4738 > HRBIN12 > JBBQVZ01. The sequence continues at coordinate 214,327 of CAWIFZ010000001.1, forward strand.
TGAGCCCCAAGGCATCCTCGATGTCGCCCGCCGAGAGCTCGACCTTGCTGTCCGCGCGGTTCAGGACCACGCGCATGCGGTCGCGCGAAACCCCGAGGTCCTCGAGCGTCCTCATGCCCAATGACAGGTGCCGCACCGAGATCACGTCTAGACCGGTCACGAACAGCACGTCGTCCGAGAGCTCGAGGGCCTGGATCACGTGGTCCGTGTAGTCGCATGTGGCGTCGACGATCGTGTAGGCGAACGCGGACCGGAGCGTCCGAACCAGTTCGGCGGTCGCCTCGGGCGTGATCGCCGTCGCGCCGGGGTCTTGCGGGCTGCCGAAGCCGATCACGTGCTTGGCGAGCTGCATGCCGAGCTCGACCATCTCGTCCGGTCGCGCACCCCGAGCCACTTCGGCGGAGACCTCCGCCAGCGAGCGCTTCGGCTCTTTCCCGAAGTACGCGAACACATCTCCGAGGTCGACATCCAGGTCGAGGACGGCGACGTTCGCTCCGGCAACTTCGCCGAGCGCCGCGGCCAGGTTCGTCGCGATGAACGTCTTGCCCGTGCCTCCCTTCGTGGAGAAGACCGACACGACCCGACCTCGGGCGGCGTGCCCGTTGCCGTTCTGGCCACCGACCTGCCGCACGCTCTCGCTCCACGCGAGAGCGTGCGAGAGGGCATCCTGTAGTTCCTCCAGCCCGGTCGACAGGTCAACGACGTCGCGAACACCGGCGCGGACGAGTCGCGGCATGGCTCCGTCGAGGGGCCGGTCGCGCACGACCACCACCGCCGTCGTGGGAGAGCGCTTCGCGAGCGCGCGAGCCAGCGTCGCCGCCTCCGCCTCGTCGACGAGCGGAGACAGCACGAGCAGTTCGTACGCGGTCGCGCTCTGCTCCGCCGCCGCCTCGGCGGCCGACGCCGTTTGGACCCAGTCGATCAACTCAGGGTCGGTCCGAAGCGCCCGGGCGATCTGGGGCCGGAACGTCGGCGGCCCTCCGACGGCGATCACGTGAGAGCCCGACATCAGATCTGCTTCCCGAGCAGGAGCTTGAACGGGATCGTGGAGGCGGTCATGGGTCGACCGTTCTCGCCGGGCGGCAGCAGGCCGAACCACAGGTGGCCGTTCTCCTGCGCGTAGACGAGGTTCTGTGCATCCGGTTTGGTGAGGTCCAGCGTCAGCATCAAGTCGCCCCCAGCCGAGTCACCCGTCGCCGTCGTCGGCAGGAGCGTGTTGAGTACTCGGACGGTCGGGACGAGCGTCACGGTGAAGCTGCCGATGTCCTGCTGATCGAGCGTGGGCGAGGTAGGCGAGAGGGCCTGCTTGATGTCCCCCTTGATCACCTGGGCGCTCTCGAACGTGGCGTACACGGTGATCTCATCTCCGGTCGTCAGCATCCCGGCGATCCCCTGCTGCGAGCTCACCTGCACGGTGACGGCGATGTGGCCAGGTGTGATACCCAGCGCCCCACCGCTCGCCTGCAATTCGCCTTTCAGTCGAGCCGCAACGATCTGCTCGTCGGCGAGGATCGGGTAGGCCGCGGTCTGACCCCGGAGTTGTGCGACGTCGGTGATCGCTCCCGGCAGGAGGTCGTCCCGCGCGATCGTCGTCGTCGCGAAGGTTCCCGCATCCACGAGTTGGTTCAGTTCGGTGTTGGCCGGGATATCGCTCTTCGACACGATGATCGAGACGGTGGTCGCGTTGCGATCGGTCGCATCTCCAGCGCCTTTCAGGTAGAGGTAGATCAAGGCCGGTGCCTGCCGCTGCAAGGAGGACGGTGAGGACGAGGATCGAGGTACCGCGTTTCATCTCATGCTCCCTTCGAATGGGGTGATCATCCCGAGAGGCCTACGGAGTTGAAGCCGAAGCTGCCTCCGCCGCCGGGGCTCAGTCCACCGGTCTGGTAGCCACGCCAGATAAGGTCGAGACAGCGAACGCTCCCGTTGTTGCCGGTGTGGCCCGGGCACAGGGTCTTGGCCGCTTGCCCCTGAGCGGCGGCGTAGATCTCGAGGGTCGCGAAGCCGATGATCGCGTACTTCCCGACCGTACAGCTCGTGTTCGGTGGACAGAGAGCGCCGTTGGATTGCACCTGCTGGAAGGCGTCGTTGACGGGCATGATCACCTGCACCCCCTGCTCGTCAGTGATCGCGTTGGTGAGGGCGGCTCCCTGGAATCCCGAGCTCACGCACGCATAGGTCGGAGGGGGGTTCCTCAACGAGAGCGTTCCGGCCGAGATCGTTCCTGCGATCAGTTGCTTCACGTTGTTCGCGCTCAGGTTGCCGGTGCAACTCCCAGTCCGCGCGACGTCCCAACCGTTGAGGACGTCGATGATGCCCCATTGGGCGTTCGAGATGAGATCGTTGTCCCACCAGAACTTGCAGTGCTGCCCGATGACCACGTTGATGGGGATGTCGCAGTTGCCGAGTCCCCCGTTGGCCGACAGCATCAAAGGGACCACGCCGTCGGCCGCCCCTGCTCCCCCCCAGGTGGCCGTCGCCTGTGTGCGGACGACCTTCGGTGAGCTGATGCCAACGACCTGGGAGAAGAACAAGGCCTGGTTGCCTTGGTAGCTCACGGTGACCTTGCCCGAAGGGGAGTTGCAGCTGGGGGTGTACGCGGGAGCCGCGAACCTCGTCGCGTTGCTGACGTTGTCGACGGCGAGGAGGTCGGCCTTGGCGTCGGCCGTGCCCTGCCCTTCGGACTTCGCGCACGACAGGGCCGCTGCCAACGCTGCGGCATCGTTGGCGGTGACCATCGCGCGACGCTTCAGGAAGAGGAAGCCGCCGTCGACCGACATCGAGACCATCCCCAGGAGGAACGTGAGCGCGAGGACGATGAGGACGGCGGTGACACCCTCCTCCCCGTCGAGTGATCGGCGCCTCACTCGCATCGGAACGACCCACTGATCGTGATGGTCTTGCTGAGGTCCGGAAGCATCGGGATCTGGATGGGGATCGATTGGATCCATGAGACGGTGACGACCTGCCCGGGCGGGATCGCCGTCTTGCAGTCTCGGTTCACCGTCACTGGCCCGATCGGGTTGCCGACCGCTGCCCCCGCGACGCGCGCCTGGATCAACGCGATGGTGCATTGCGTTGCGTCCGGCTGGCAATGGACCGCGGCGTAGCGCGCCCCTTCGCGAGCCGCGCTCGTGTACGCGACGAAGCGACTGAGGGCGATGCCGAACGAGGTGATCGAGAACAGGATCACGACGAGCAGGGGAACGAGCAGCGCGAACTCCACGGCCGCGACGCCAGGCTCCTCAGAGCACCGGCCGCTGAACCTCGACTGCGCTTTCGTCATCCTCATGCCTACCCTTTCCCGTTCCGTCTTCGCCGGTCCCTCGCTCCCACCTCGTCCGGAAGGGGGAGCGAGCGGCCGGCGAGGCCGCTCTTTCGGTACGCCCTAACAGGTGGGCGCTGCGCCGACACAGTCGGCGGTGTCCTGGAGACGCTGCGTTGATCGCGATCCCGAGCGCCGCAGCGCCGACGACGACGACGACGGCGATCAGGGCGATCAGCAACGCGTACTCGGCCGCGACGCCGCCGCGCTCGCTACCCGCGATGTCGACGAGGCGTGTACGCAGTGCACCGCGGAACTCGGCCCAACCAACCTGGGCCCGAACGAAGGTGTTCAGAAGCATGTGTCACCCCCTCCCGATGTGATCCGTGTGATCCATTGGTCGCGAACGGTAGGAGGAGCCGCTGTGCAATTCCCATCCGTTCTTGTGTGGAGCGCCGCGTGCCAACAACGGCGTACGGGGAGACGCGTAGGTCGGTCGAGAGGGGGACCCCGGATCAGTGACGCGAGGCCGTGCAGACGATCAGGTCATCGAGGGAACGAAGCGGCCGAACCGATCAGGCGATGGTGGCGATCTCTGCGATGGCGTCGTTCCCGCGACGGGGGCCTGCGACACCGTCGAGGACACCGAGGCGTGCGGCCGCCGAGAGCGCGGAGACGCGTCCGTTCGCCCCCAGTTTCCGGTAGATGTGGTTCAGGTGGGTCGTGACGGTCCGCTCGGCGACGCCCAGGCGCCGCGCGATCTGCCGGGCCGTGAGCCCGTCGGCCGCCGCGATCAACACCTCTCGCTCACGGTCCGTCAACATGGGGCCGCGACCGGTGCCCAAGCCCTCGACGATCTCACCGAGGGCACCTCGTGGCAGCCCCTCGAGCACGATCTCCCCGCTCGCCGCGCGACGGACGGCCGACACCAGTTGAAGCTGCTCGATGGCGGTGTTGATGAAGCCGTCTGCGCCGAAGAAGAGCGCCCGAGAGATCGCCGCGGTGTCGAGGTCGGTCCCAGTCACGATGACGATCATCCCCGGAGAGGTTTCGCGAACCGTCCGGATCAACCAGAACGCATCGTGCGGACCGTCCATCTCGATCCCGACCAGGACGACGACGGGCATCGAGACGCGGATCCGCTTGATCTGTGCAAGCGACTCGATCGCGTCCCCCGACTCGACAAGGATCCTGACGCTCTCGTCGGTCGTCAGGAGGAGACGCAGACCGGCACGCACCACGGTCGTCTGCTCCACGAGGACGACACCGATCTTGTGATCCTTCAGGACTACGGAGGTTGTCACCCGGCCTCCCACCGCCAGTCGTGGCACGGCCTACGTCGTATGACTGAGGTGGGACAACGGTACGGGCGAGGAGCGAACGGCTCTAGCGGCCAAAGGGTCCAAATATCGGGCAAATGGCCCGATATCGACCTACGCATCCTTCTCTACGTAAGGGGCTCACTCGGGTTCAACCAAGCCGATCGCTCGCACGGAAGAGGCCAGAGGGTTCAGACCCTCTGGCCTCTTTCCGGACTGCGGGTCTACGCCCGTTTGAAGAAGTGAGATCCCACCCAATTCGCGACGTTCTTGCCGAGGTTCGCACCATCGACGTCCGCCGTCCGGAAGTGGATACCGAGGTAGACGCGGGCATCGATCGTGTCCTTCACGACATCCGTGAACCGGGTGTACGTGCGCGCGGTTCCTCGCCGGAGTGCGCTCGACGGTGAACGTCATCTTGTCCCCGAAGAACCGCTTCGCCGTGTGCATCATCGAGCTCGTCAGGCAGTTGTAGCCGGACGGCTGATCGGGATACGGAGGAGTCGGCAGGAAGGATCCCGCGGTCGGTCCGGGGAGCGTCGAGATGAAGGGCGCCCAGGCCGTGTCCCCGTCGGTCGCGGAGTTCCCGTCGTCGGCACCCGACTGGATCGCCGTCACCGGCCGCCAGAAGTGCCAGAACTCCTTGTCGTCCCAGCAGTTGATCAACGCGTCGGCGCCGGCGAGGTTGAGCATCGCGTAGAGCCGCGCTTGATCGGCGACGCCGAGCGACGTCGAGGTCGAGATCGTGCGGAACGTGCGGTTGAAGATCTCGACGGGGTTCGGGATGTAGAACGTCGCGAGCGCCGTCTGTTCGGGCGTCCGGCTGCTGTCCGTCGCAGCCCCCAACGCCTTGACCTCCGCGTACTCCGTGGCGTACGTCGGCACTCGACACCGCGTTGGGGCCGTCCGTCCTGAACTGCGACGCGCTCAGCAGCGTGAACGGACGCACGTGCGCCACCCACGCGAACGGGTCGCTCGCGCCGTTCGTCGGACGCCATTCACCGATCCCCGTGCCCTGCGTGAAGGCGAACGGGGTCGTCGGATACTGCCCGTCGCCGATACGGTTCGCGAGCATCGCCGCAGCGGCGGCGGCACCCGCCGTCTCGCCGTCCGACTTCGCGTCACTGGGAGAGATCGCGCCGAGCTCAGACTCGTACTGCGTCTGGACCCTCGCCAGGATCGCGTCCCTGATCGAGGCTTCCGTCAGCGGCGCCACGAGCGGGATCACCTGCATCAACACGTGGTGCGCGGCCGTCGCGACCGCCGCATCGATCGACGCTCCCGGAGACGCCGCCGCGACGTCCAGGTACGGCTCGTATCCGCCGACGATCGAGTTCACGGCGTCATACACGGCTCCTTGCACCATCGCCATGTGGATCACCCCGACGGTCGGGGGCTGACCGGCCCCGGGCGTGGTGGCCGTCGGCAGGTTCATGAGCGCCGCCACGGTCGTGGCATTCCAGTTCAGGACCGTGTCCGACGATGCTGCGGCTGCGGGTACAACGGGCCCGACCGTTGCGACGGTGAGCGCCGTCGCGATCGCCACGAGGGCGATGCGAGATATCGCATTCTTGTACGTCACGATGCATTCCCTCCTTCCGAACGGCGCTGGGCCGTCCACGTCTACGAGGCCGATGGGCCGCAGATCCCTCCTCTCTCCATGACTGCTGGCCTTGGTTCGATGACGCTAGGAGGTCGCTCCCGCCGGGCGATACGGTGGAGCCTTGGCGAACACCGGGATGCTGCCTTCCGGTCCGATACCGTGCTGGCGGCTTGACGCCGCCCGAGCGATGACGGACAACTGCCGAGGACCCAGGCGCAGGAGGCATCCGCTGGAGACCGAGCAGTCCGACGAGCAGTCAACCCTGGAGGGGCTGCGCCGCGAGATCGGGGAACTCCGAGCTTCTCGGGAGCGACTCGCGCTGGTCGCCGATGCCGAACGTCGCGGGATCGAACGAGCCTTGCACGAAGGCGTGCTGCAGGATCTGGTGGGGATCGCCGCCAGCCTCGAGGTCGCGGCGGGTTCGCTCGATGCCGATCCCGCGGGGGCGAGGAGGATCCTCGAGGAGCTGCAGCGCGAAGCGCGGCGGGCGCTGAAGGAGGTGCAGGAGCTCGCAAGGCGGGTGTTCCCTCCGCTGCTCGACGTGGGCGGACTCGTCGCGGAGCTCCGTGCGGCGGCGAGCCGCGCAGGCGCGCAGGCGCGGATCGACGTCGACACCGACGCGGTCATGACGTCTCCGCCGGAGATCGTCGGCGCCGTCTACTTCTGCGCACTCGACGTGTTCGAGCGCGCGCCGGACGGCACGCCGGTGGTCGTGCACGTCCGAGGCGAGGCGAACGCGCTCGCGTTCGAGATCGACGCGGACGGCGACCTGGGATCGGAACGCCGCGCCCCGCACGATCGTGTCGAAGCGCTGGGCGGCCAGGTGACGATCACCCAGGGGACGCAACCGGACCACCGTGGTCGGCTCCCTGCCGATCGCGCGATGACGTTAGTCGCTTTCCGCCAGGTAGAGGATCACGGCCTTGACGCGCTTGTTGACCGACGGCTCCCAGCTGAGCCCGAGCTTGAGGAAGATCGAATGGATCACTTTCTCGACCGACCGCTCGGCGAGGAAGAGGGAGTCGCCGATCGCCTCGTTGCTCTTGCCGGCCGCCATCTCGCGCAGCACGTCGCGTTCGCGTGCGGTCAGGCTCTTGATCGGCGACTGCTCGCCCCGAGTGTCCTCCGCGACCAGCGCCTCAACGACCTTCGGGTCGATCACCGAGCCGCCGCTCGCGACGGCTCGGACCGCCGACGCGAGCTGGTCCGGTTCCAGCACACGCTCCTTGAGGAGGTAGGAACGGCCTGCGCTGCCGCCCTCGAGGAGAGCGAGGGCGTAGCCCGGAACCGCGAACTGGCTCAACACTACGACGCCGACCTCGGGACGCTCGGTCCGCAACCGCACGGCAGCCCGGATCCCTTCATCCGTGTTGTCGGGAGGCATGCGGATGTCGGTGACGACCACGTCCGGGCGCTCCGCCTCCACCGCGGCGAGCAGGGAGTCGAGGTCGCCGCAGACGGCCGCGACCTCGATCTCGGGATCGGCCTCGAGCAGCCGCTGCACGCCCTCGCGCACGAGCAGATGATCATCGGCGATCACGAGCCGGATGGGCATGGCGCGAGGATACGCCCGTGACCAGCGTCCTCGTCGTCGATGACAACGACCGGAACCGGAAGCTCGCTCTCGACGTCTTGGGTGCCGCGGGGTTCCGGACGTTCGGTGCGGCGACGGCTGCGGAGGGGATCGCGCTCGCGCGGGAGCACGGGCCTGACGTGATCCTGATGGACCTCCGGCTCCCCGACATGGACGGAGCGGATGCGACGCGGAGGCTCGGGGCACATGAGCGAACGGCCTTGATCCCCGTGGTCGCGATGAGCGCGTTGCCGCTCGCGGGAAGCGAAGACTGGCTCGAGGAAGCTGGCTTCGCCGGATGGCTCGAGAAGCCGATCCACGTGCGCACGTTCCCGGAGCAGGTGCGCCAATACTGCGCAGCTACGACGGAGTGACGAAGGCGAGGGGCGGCAATACCGTGCCAGCACCCCCACGAAGGACGGTTGGCCAGGTGGGCCGAGACCGACGCGCTCGCTAGCCTCTGGACGGATGGGCTCGGCGGTGTGAACATCGCCGAGCGCCGACGGCTTTATTGGCCTGGGTGAAAGGGGGCTCAAGATGCGGAAGCTTCTGATCGGTGGCGCGCTTGGCGTCGTTCTCCTCTCGGTCGTGCTCGTCGCTTGTAGCGGTTCGGGGACCGGTTCGGCCGACGAGCAGGCACGACTGGACCAAGACAGGTATGAGATCGATCAGATCGAGAAGAACTTCCACCACGCCACGACGACGAAAGACATCGACCTGATGATGAGCCTGTACGCGCCCAACGCGACGATGACGGTTGGCCCAGGCGCGACCGCATCAGGAGTGGAGGAGATCCGACAGTTCTGGTTGGAGAATTCGGCGTCGTTCGAGCCGGAGAACCACTGGCTCTCGGATCACCCTGCGTACAAGCTCGAGATCACCGTCAATGGCGACCGGGGCACGCTGCACTTCGAGTGTCACTACGTCGATATCGAGACAGGCGAAGTCGTGTCGACCACCACCGCCGACTTCGATGTGGCCCGGATCGACGGGAAATGGCTGATCACGAACATGGTCGGCGGGACGACCGTCCTGGAAGTCTGAGATCTTGGCCGAGGAGCAGGAGTCGCGGGTCGCCCGGGAGGGGCGACGACGGATCGGCGACCCGATCGTCAGGGCCGTCGCGCGCCTGCCGGCCAACGTTCGGACGAAGCTGCTGATCGCGTTCGTCGGCACCGCACTGTTGTTGGTCGCGGTCGGACTGTTGGGGCTCGGCGTGCTCGGCCAGTCGAACGACCGCGTCGCGAGCGTCGGGCCTCTCCAAGAGCGGGCTGTTCAGTACAGCCAGCTCCAGGCCGAGGCCGAGCACCTCCGGGGCGTCCTGTCGGCGAACGTGGCGAAGGAGTTCAGCAACATCTGGGCGGATGCAGCGGTCCCACAGATCACCGGGACGTACTCGCTCGCCGTCGACCTGTTCGCCGTCGACGCGGCCGAGCGGATCGGGGCGCACACGGCCGCGGATCAGCTCCTGTTCACGCCGCCTCCGAACGACCAGAAGATCCTGGACGGGATCAAGAACAAGGCCGAGACGCTCTCGAGATTGCTCGTAGAGGAGATCATCCCCCACTACGGGAGCGAGGACACCACCATCTCGAACGCAGACAGGGAACTGCGCGAGGAGATGCTGCCGCTGCGAGCGGATGCCGAAGCAACTCGCGACCGACCTCTACCAGGACGCCGCGGACCTGGCGCATGGGACGCGGGCAGAGGTTGAGGAGCTGATCGCTCGGCAACGCGAGCTCCTTCGCGAGCTCGCGCGCGCTGTTCATCGGCGTCGCGGCGGGGGCGATCGTGCTCGCGCTGCTGCTCGGGTTCGTCCTCTCGTGGTCGGTGATCGGGCCGATCCAGGACATCGACACTCGCCTCGCCGCGATCGCGTCGGGCGACTTCTCGGGCCACGTGGAGGTCGACAATCGAGACGAGCTCGGCGCGCTGGGCGCCAACGTCAACCGGATGAACGACGAGCTGCGGCGCCTCTACACCGAGCTCGAGGCGGCGAGTCAGCACAAGTCGGAGTTCCTGGCCAACATGTCCCACGAGCTGCGGACGCCGCTCAACGCGATCATCGGCTTCTCGCAGGTGTTGCAGGACGAGATGGTCGGCCCGGTGAACGAGAAGCAGGCGGAGTACCTCGATGACATCGTCTCGTCGGGGAGCCATCTGCTCTCGCTCATCAACGACGTCCTCGACCTCTCCAAGGTGGAGGCGGGACAGGTCGAGCTCGAGGTGCACCCGTTCTCCCTGCGGGAGGCGATCGAGCGCGGCGTGGTGATGGTGCGCGAGCGAGCGACGGAGGACGGGGTCCGTGTCGCGTTCGCCGCCGATCCGGAGGTCGACGTGGTGGACGGCGACGAGCGACGCATCAAGCAGGTCATCTTCAATCTGCTCTCGAACGCGGTGAAGTTCACGCCGGCCGGTGGGGAGGTCGACGTGAGCGCGACGCGGGTCAACGGCGAGTTCAGGGTCTCGGTCGCCGATACCGGCCCGGGCGTCGCCCCCGAGGATCGGGATCGCATCTTCGAAGAGTTCCAGCAGAGCGAGACAGGTGTCGGGCATCGCGAGGGGACCGGCCTGGGCCTCGCGCTCTCGAAGCGGTTCGTGGAACTCCACGGCGGACGGATCTGGCTCGAGAGCGAGCTCGGTCACGGGAGCACCTTCACCTTCGCGCTGCCCGCACGGTCGGTCACGTCATGACGGGCGAGCAGATCCTCGTCGTCGAGGACAACGAGAAGAACATGAAGCTGTTCCGTGACGTCCTGGTCGCGACCGGTTTCCGAACGCTCGAGGCGACGACGGGCGGCGAGGCGGTCGACATGGCATCCGAGCACACGCCGGACCTGGTGCTCATGGACATCCAGCTCCCGGACATCGACGGCGTCCAGGCGCTCCATCGACTGCGGGCGGACGCGCGCACGGCGACGATCCCGGTCCTGGCCCTGACCGCACAAGCGATGCGAGGGGACCGCGAGCGGTTCCTGGCGGAGGGCTTCGACGGCTACGTGTCGAAGCCCGTGAACGTGCGGGAGCTGATCGGGATCGTCCGGGAGCACTGCGAGGGACGGGTCGGATGAGCGGCGAGGCCCGGATCCTGGTCGTGGACGACGTCGCTCCGAACGTGCGGCTGCTCGAGGCCGTGCTCGCGCCGCGAGGCTACGACGTCGTCTCCGCGACCGACGGCGCACGCGCGCTCGAGCTCGTCGCGTCGGCCAAGCCGGACCTGGTGATGCTCGATGTCGTGATGCCGCAGCCGGACGGGTACGAGGTCTGTCGCAGGATCCGGGAGCGCGAGGACACCGCGATGTTGCCGGTGATCATGATCACGGCCAGCACCTCGGAGAGGACCGAGGCGATCCGGGCGGGCGCGGACGATCTGATCGCCAAGCCGTTCGACCAGGACGAATTGCTCGCGCGGGTCCGGTCGCTCCTGCGGATCAAGCGCTACCACGACACGATCACGTCGCAAGCCGCGGAGCTGACCGAGCTGAATCGAACGCTGGAGGAGCGGGTGCAGACCCAGGTCGTGGAGCTCGAGCGGGTCCGGAAGCTCCGGCGGTTCCTCTCTCCGCAGCTCGTCGACGCGATCATCTCGTCGGGTGACGACGCGATCCTCCGCAGCCATCGCCGCAAGGTGGCGATGCTGTTCGCCGACCTCCGCGGATGGACCAGCTTCGTCGATGCGGTCGAGCCTGAGGAGCTGATGCAGGTGCTCGGGGAGTTCCACTCCGTGATCGGCGGTCTCGTGCGGCGCTTCGACGCGACCGTGGGGTTCCTCGAGGGCGACGGCGTTCAACTGTTCTTCAACGACCCCCACGAGGTCCCCGACGCGCCGCTCCGCGCGATCCGGTTGGCGTGCGCGCTCCGGGAGGAGATGGCCCAGCTGACGTCGGCGTGGCGCAAGCGGGGGTACGAGCTTGGCATGGGAGCCGGCATCGCGCTCGGCTACGCGACGTGCGGCGAGGTCGGGTTCGAGGGACGGTCCGACTACGCGGCGATCGGATCGGTGACCAACCTCGCAGCGCGGCTCGCCGACGAAGCAGCGGACGGCCACGTCTTGATCGCACCGCTGCTCTACGCGGAGGTCGAGACCGACGTCGAGGTGGAACCCGCCGGCGAGTTCATGCTGAAGGGTTTCCAGCGGCCGGTCACTGCGTTCAACGTCATCGCCGTGAGCCAGCCGACCGCGCCGTTGTCTTCCGTGCAGAGCTCCTGAAAGGCCTTCAGCCCGACCATGGGTTTCGGCGATCGCCGCCTAGTGCGGACCGCAGGCGCCGCGCGGTATGGCATGCTCACGGCTCATACCGGCGAGCGAGGCGCGGATGGGCGAAACTTCGACGGATCCCCTCGAGCTGGGTCGCGAGGAGTCGCAAGGGGTCGTTGGATGACGACGTGCCCATCGTGCTCGTACCCGAATCCGGACGGGCAGCGATTCTGCGGCGATTGTGGTGCGCCATTGAAGGCGCCTCTTCGTCCGGTCGTCGAGGAGCGCAAGGACATCACCGCCCTCTTCTGCGACCTGGTCGGATTCACCGCGGCCACGGAATCTGCCGATCCGGAAGACGTTGACCGGATGCTTTCCGACTATGAGGGGATGACCCGGGCCCGCATCGAGGCCTACGGCGGGGTCGTGGAGAAGTTCATAGGCGATGCCGTCGTCGGGATCTTTGGCATCCCTGCCGCTCACGAGGACGACCCGGAGCGGGCCGTACGCGCAGGGCTTCGGATCACCGAGGACGCCGAGGAGCTCGAAGCGGTCGGTGGCGCCCCACTCCGCCTCCGGGTCGGGATCAACAGCGGGGAGTCCCTGGTCCGGCTCGGGATCACTCCGGGCTCGGGAGAGCGACTGCTCGTCGGGGATGCGATCAACACGGCTTCGCGGATCCAGTCGGTGGCCCCGGAGATGGGCGTCGCGGTCGGGCTCGCCGCCTACGAAGCGACCTCGGCCGTCTTCGACTACGAGGAGTTGGAGCCGGCGACCCTCAAGGGCAAGGCCGAGCCCGTCCGGATCTTCCACGCCAAGGCCACCAGGGCACACCTCGGCACCGACCTCACCCGCACCCACGACACGCCGTTCATCGGCCGTGAGATCGACCTCGCGATCCTCAGAGGGATCTTCGACAAGACGGTCGCCGCGACTTCGGTCCAGCTCGTCACGGTCGTCGGCGAACCCGGGCTCGGCAAGAGCCGGATCGTCGCCGAACTGGGGCTCTACGTCGACAGCAAGCCCGACCTCACCACCTGGCGACAGGGACGATGCTTGCCGTACGGGGAGGGCATCACCTATTGGGCTTTGGGCGAGATCCTCAAGGCCCACGCGGGGATCCTGGAATCCGACACGACGTCCGTCGCTCAGGCCAAGCTCGAGCTTGTGCTTCCTCAGGGCGAGGAACGAGCATGGTTCCGCCAACGGTTGCGGCCGCTGCTCGGCATCGAGGCCTCGTCATCGGCCGATCGCGAGGAGCTGTTCACCGCCTGGCGACGGTTCCTCGAGTACATCGCCGAACAGGGGCCCGCGGTCCTCGTCTTTGAGGATCTGCATTGGGCCGACGAGTCCATGCTGGCGTTCTTGGAGCATCTGGTCGAACGCGCCGAGGGCGTGCCTCTGCTCGTGGTCGTGACGACTCGCCCCGAGCTGTTCGAACGGTATCCCAACTACACCAACGGCTTACGGAACTCGATGCGGATCAACCTCACGCCGCTCTCGGAAGATGAGACCCGGCGTCTGCTCTTCGCGCTGTTGGAGACCACCGCTGTTCCTGCCGGGCTGGAACGGCCGATCCTTGATCGTGCCGGGGGGAACCCGCTCTACGCGGAGGAGTTCGTCCGGCTGCTCAAGGACAGAGACATGGTCGTGAAGACAGGCGAGCGTTGGGAACTACGGGAAGGCGCGGAGTTGCCCTTCCCTCACTCGGTCCAGGCACTGATCGCCGCACGACTTGACACGCTCCCATCGGATACGAAGTCGATCCTCGCGGACGCGGCCGTCGTCGGGAAGGTCTTCTGGGCGGGTGCGGTCGCAGAGATGGGAGACCGTGACCTCGGAGGCGTGACCGACACACTTAGAGAGCTTTCCCGCAAGGAGCTGGTTCGCCCGGCCCGCCGTTCCTCGATCGAGGGTGAAGTCGAATACGCCTTCTGGCACATCCTCACCCGAGACGTTGCCTACGGACAGCTCCCCAGATCGTCACGAGCCGCTCGACATGTCGCGGCCGCTCGTTGGATCGAATCCAAGACCCCCGAGCGCGTTCAGGATCACGCCGACATGCTCGCGTACCACTACACCACCGCGCTGGAGCTGACCCGCGCGACGGGGCAGACAGCGGGTGTCACCGACCTCGAGGAGTCGGCACTGCGGTTCCTCTCGCTCGCCGGCGAACGCGCGCTCGGTCTCGACACCGCGACGGCGATCACGAGTCTCGAGCGGGCGCTCGCGTTGGCTCCGGAAGGACATCCCGACCGATCCGCGGCACTCTTTCGCTTCGGCGAGGCCGCGTTCCAGGGAGGGCGCCTGGCCGAATCGTTCAACGCCCTCGAGGAGGCCGTCGGGCTGTTCACCGCGCGCGGCGATCTCCCAGCTGCGGCTCGCGCCATGGGAACACTCGGAAACGTCGCGTCCCGCCTCGGGGATCGGCGATGGGTTGACCTGCCGACGGATGCACTCGCGCTGCTCGAGCCGCTCGGGCCCTCCCCCGACCTCGTCGGGGCGCTCACGGAGGTCGGTCGCGTCGAGGCGCTGTTGGGAAAGTCCGAGCACGCGATCGTGCTCACCGAGCGGGCGCTGGCACTCGCCGAGGAGCTCGGTCTCGAGCGCCCCGCGCGTACCCTGGGCTTCCGGGGCCTCGCGCGGGGTGATCGCGGGGACTTCGGAGGTCTCGATGACATGCGCGAGGCGATCGCGCTCGCCACGGAGGCCGGGGAGGGACGCGAGGTAGCCCGGCTCCACAACAACCTGGGGGCGGCGCTCTGGGTCTTCGAAGGTCCTGACGCGTCGTTGGAGGTGATGCGAGCGGGGATCGCCTTCGCGCAAGCGCGAGGGCTCGCGGAGATGGTCGACGCGACCATGGCGGGCACCCTCGATGAGCTTGTGGACAGCGGGACGCTGGATGAGGCACTCGAGGGGGCCGCCCGTTTGGCCCAACGCCTCGAGACCGAGGACGTCGGAGTGCTCACCGAGGTTCGCGCGTTGGAGCTCAGGATCCTGACGATGCGGGGGCAGGCAGCCCGGATGGCCGATTCGCTCGATTGGCTCGAGTCGGCCTCGCGCGAAACGGGATCGGCAGAGGACGTCCTCATCGGCCTGGGGTCATCGGCGTTCGCGCGAGCAGGGCTGCGTCAGGCGGACAGGGCGGCGGCGCTGCTCACGGAGGTCGAGGCGACCCCCGGCGTTCGCGAGGCCCTGAACTTCGCCGCGTATCTCCCGGCCATGGTCCGCACCGCCCTGGCGGTCGGCGATCGGAAGCTCGCCGAGCGGCTCGTGCACGGCGTCGAGCCCCACCACCCTTACGGCGAGCACGCGCTCGTCGCCGCGAACGCTGCGTTGGCCGAGGACGATGGTGACCTCCGGACGGCGTCGAAGGCCTATGCCGATGCGGCAGGTCGTTGGAAGCGATTCGGTGTCGTGCCTGAGTGTGGTTTCGCCCTCCTCGGTGAGGGACGGTGTCTGCTCGGCCTCGCCCGAGCGGACGAGGCCGAGACCATCCTTCGAGACGCCCGCGAGATCTTCGAAGGGGTCGATGCCGCCCCGATGCTCGCCGAGACGGACGCGCTCCTCGCCGAGGCGATCACGCTGAGCTCCTGAGCATCACCTCACCCGGTCGGTAGCCGCCGCTTGCTCGAGCGCACTGTCACCGCCTAGGCTCCGAGGGACCGACGAGGAGGTGGACAGGGATGATCGAGACAACCACGTTCACATGGCTGAGTGACGTCGGAGACGATGACGACGTCCAGCTGGGCGGCGACGGCGCCCAGGTCCTTCGGATCGAGAAGGTGCACGACGAGGCCGGTGAATGTGAGCTCGGTGACCTGATCGGACTCGTGGCCATCGTGGAGACGACCTTCGGGCACGGCAACCGTTTGCTCGTCTCGGCGACGTTCGATCTCGATGACGGGGATACCCTCGTCTTCCAGGGCGTCGCCGAGCGGATCCAGCACAACGATCGGCCGTCGTTCAAGGGGCGGCTGGGCCTGGGAGGTGGGACCGGGAAGTACAAGGGCCGGCGAGGCCAGGCCGACGTCGATGTTTGCAACCCGAAGCGCTGGATCATCTCCCTCGACCCGTGATGGCGAACGAGCTCACTCGACATAGATAGCTGAGGGAGTCCTACCAGTCGGAGGCGTTGGTCCGTGCTTGACCTGGAGGCGGTCGAGCGCCGGTCCGGGCAGCTGGGATCCACCCGGTCGTCGAGGCCGTCGGCGGCTGGTCTGGCACCTCGCGGTCTTGGAGCGAGCCGCCGGACCTAGCCAGCTGTCGCCGCGACGACCGAAGCCGGGAGGACGAGCGCGTCGATCGGGTGTCCTTTCAACAGCACGTGACGCCGCTCGAGACAGCCGTCGAGCGGCCCCGCGCTCTCGCCGACCGGATCCGTCAGCAGGATCTCGCCGATCGCGGCCTGCGAGGCCAGGTGCGCGGCGATGTTGACCCGATCCCCGAGCGCCGTGAAATCACTCGACTCGCCTTGTCCCACGATCCCGACGAATGCGGAGCCGGTGTGCACGCCGACTCCGAGAGGGACCCACGGACCTTCAGGCGTTCCGTGGCCCGTCGCTCGTAGGAGCGCGAGAGCCGCCTCGACGGCGCGCTTCACATGATCCGTCCCCGCCATGAACGGGATGAACAGCGCGACGACCTCGTCACCGACGAACTTCTCGATGATCGCGTCGTGATCGATCAATGTCTCGCGAGAGACACCGTAGAAGCGGTTCATGAGGCGTGTGAAATCCAACACGGGCATCTGCCGGGCCAGTTTGCTCGAACCACGGACGTCGGCGAACAGCATCGTCAGGTCGATCTCGGCGCCACGGACCTCCTCGCCTTCCTCGGCGGGAGGGCACATCGCCGAGCGACCACCCAGGTTTTCGAAGCAGCGCGAGCACATCTTGGGGTTCTTCGACCACGGGGTGAACCCGTACCGCTTGAGGATGAACGAGCTGGGCGCGCCGAACGGCGCCCGGCAGATCCGGCATCTCGGACGTGAAGGGAGGAAGCGAAGCGGGGTGCCGCGTTGCATGAGCGGGTGGGTCCCGCTCAAGAGATCGTGCCATTCCTGCTGCGGTGACGCGTGCGTATGCCCCATCCCGGGAGGCTACCTCCCGGAAGTCGGCCGGCGCTAGGCCGCGATCGACACAGGTTCCATCCGCCGCCGCGTCGCCG
>CAWIFZ010000002.1:0-108477 GCA_963835415.1 uncultured Actinomycetes bacterium
CCGACCAGATGGTGGTGATCGTCGCGTCGATCATCCTGTTCCTGCTCGTCATCGCGAGGATGTCCGGCCTGGTCCGCCAGCAGGAGAAGTCGGCCGGACGCGAGCGGGCGCTGCGCGAAGCGGGCGTGGCGCTCGTGACCGCGACGAACCGAGAGGCCATCCACGATGCCGCGATCGAGGCGTCACGGACGCTCGCCGGTGAGGGCGCGGCGATCCGCCTCTGTGAGGTATCCGATGAAGGGACAGACGAATTCATCGTGGTCGCGGCCGACGGGGACACGACGGATGCGGTCGACGCTCGCTTCTCGCTGGGCGTCCTGCAGGAATGGAAACGGCAGCGGTTGCTCGATCGCGACGCCTACGTCGTGCAGACGCACGAGAGCACGATCCGCGAACCCTTGAACCTCCCCGTCCACGAGGAGGGCTCGGTGCTCGTGGCACCCCTGTTCATGCGCGACGAGTTCCGCGGCATGATGGTCGTGGCCACCCCCCAGGAGATGCCGTCGTCGGTCGCCGACAGCCTCCGGGCGCTCTCGTCGCAGGTGGCGCTCGCGCTGGAGAGTGCGGCGCTCACGGAGGACCTGCTGCTGCGTCAGAGCGAGGCGCGGTTCGCGTCGCTGGTCAAGAACTCCTCGGACGTGGTGGCCGTGATCGAGCCGACCACCGTGGTCCGCTACGCGAGCCCGTCCGCTTCTCGGGTGCTCGGAACCGACCCCGGCGAGCTGGAGGGCACGCGCTTCATCGACCTCGTGCACCAAGACGACAAGACGCGGGTCCTGTCGTTCCTCACGTCCGCCGGCGACGGGGAGGGCAACACCGGACTCCTGGAGTTCCGGCTGCGCCATCGCGACGGCACCTACCTGGCGACCGAGACCCTCCGCACGAGCCTGCTGCACGATCCGAACGTTCGTGGGATCGTGCTCAACACCCGTGACATCACGGAACGCAAGCAGTTCGAACGGCAGCTGGAGCACCAAGCGTTCCACGACCCCGTGACCAACCTGGCCAACCGGGCGCTGTTCCGCGATCGCGTCCTGCACGCCATCGAGCGACAGGAGCGCGACGCCAAGCCCATCGCGGTGCTGTTCATGGACATCGACGACTTCAAGACGATCAACGACTCGCTGGGGCACGCCGCCGGAGACGGGCTCCTGCTCCAGGTCGGCGACCGGCTGAAGAACGTGCTGCGCGCCGCGGACACGGCCGCCCGCCTGGGCGGCGACGAGTTCGCGATCCTCCTTGAGGACGGTGGCGAAGGGATCCAGGCCGCGGACGTCGCCGATCGGATCATGCAGATGCTCGAGGTCCCGTTCGCGCTGGAGGGCAAAGAGGTGTTCATCCGGGCGAGCGTCGGCATCGCCGTCTCCGAGAGCGCGGGAGAGGGCGGCGAGGAGGCGTCGGAGGCGCTCATGCGCAACGCGGACGTCGCGATGTACATGGCGAAGGAGAAGGGCAAGGGCCGGTACCAGGTCTTCGAGCCCGAGATGCACGACACCGCGTTGCGCCGCCTGGAGCTGAAGGCCGACCTGCAGCGCGCGCTCGAGCACGACGAGTTCATCCTGCACTACCAGCCGGTCATCGAGCTGGATACGGGCAAGATCACCGGCGTCGAGGCGCTGATCCGCTGGATCCACCCCGACCGCGGCATCGTGCAACCGCTCGAGTTCATCCCGCTCGCCGAGGAGACGGGGCTGATCGTCCCGATCGGGCGCTGGGTGCTCCGCGAGGCGTGCCGCTACGCGGTGGAGCTGCAGGGCGAGTTCCCCATGGAGCCGGCGTTCCACATGGCCGTGAACCTGTCGGCCCGTCAGCTCGCTCGTCCCGAGATCGTGGACGAGGTGCGCGACATCCTGGCCGAGACCGGCCTGCCTGCCCCCACGTTGATCCTCGAGATCACCGAGAGCATGGTCATGCAGGACATGGAGCTCGCGATCGAACGGCTGCAGCAGCTGAAGGCGCTCGGCGTGCTGCTCGCGATCGACGACTTCGGCACCGGTTACTCGTCGCTCAACTACGTGCGTCGGTTCCCGGTGGACATCCTCAAGGTCGACAAGTCGTTCATCGACGAGGTGGCGGACGGAGGCGAGTCGTCGGCGCTCACCGCTGCGGTGATCGAGCTGGCGGGCATCCTGAACCTGAAGCCGGTCGCCGAGGGCATCGAGCGTGCCGATCAGTTGGAGCGGCTGATGGAGCTCAACTGCGACCTGGGCCAGGGCTACTTCTTCGCGAGGCCGCTCGACCCGAAGGCGCTGCGGACGTTGCTCGAGGAGCGCAACGAGATGCACGCTGAGGTGCAGGCGCTCTCGCAGGGCACGTAGAACACCGGGACCGCCTCTTGGACCAACCTCGTACCATCGTGCGAACGTGCGCGCCCGTCATGTCCTCGCCGCCCTCCTGGTGACCTCCGTGGTCGCCGGCGTCCCGGTCACGGCCACGGCGGCGACCGCCGCGCTTCACGCGCCTTCGGTCCCACGCCATCCCGCTCCGCGCGAGGCGCCCGGCCCGGCGTGGCAGGCACGGATCGACGGGCTGATCGGCGAACGACGGATGTCCGTGACGATCGGCGATGACGGCGCGATGTGGTACGGACACCTCGGCTGGGTGACGCGTCCGCCCGCCTCGAACGAGAAGCTGCTCCTCTCGATGGCACTCCTGCAGGCGGTCGGGCCCGACCGCGTGATCGCCACGCGTGCGATGGCATCGGCCGCGCCCGTCGACGGCGTGATCGACGGGGATCTGTGGCTCGTGGGGCACGGCGATCCCGAGCTCGCTCCCGACGCGCTGGACGCGCTCGCAGGACAGATCGCGAAGGCGGGCGTGACACGGATCGAGGGATCGGTGATCGGCGACACCGGCCCCTTCGAGCGCGACTGGTGGGCCGAGGGGTGGAAGGACGACTTCCCCGCGATCGAGGTCGCCATCCCGACCGCGCTGACGTTCAGCGGCAACGTCGGACCCGACGGGAGGCATATCGGCGACCCTGAGCTCCGTGCCGCCCGGTTCCTGTCCAAAGCGCTCCGCCGGCGAGACGTGGTGGTCAAGGGAGCAGCCGGGATGGGCGCCGCCGACGGGCCACGGGTGAAGATCGCCACGATCTCGTCCGCTCCGATCGTGGACATCCTGCGGCGCATGAACGTCGACTCCGTCAACTTCGACGCGGAGGTGCTGGGCAAGGTCCTCGGGGCCGAGGTCTCGGGGACGGGCTCGATCGGCGCCGGCGCCGCCGCGATCGACGCGTTCACCGAGGCGAACGGCGCCCCCCGATTCGAGCACCACGACGCCTCCGGGCTGTCGTACGCGGACCGCGTGACCAGTCAGGGCATGGTGCGTCTGCTGTGGCGCGTTGACGACGAACCATGGGCATCCGACCTGCGGTTCGCGCTGCCCACGGGCGGCCAGGGCACGCTGGAGGGCCGGCTTGGCCACGTTCGTGTCCGGGCGAAGACCGGCACGTTGACGGACGTCTCCGCGCTGTCCGGCTGGGTCTGGTCCCGCAAGGTCCATGACTGGGTGGAGTTCTCGATCCTGTCCCAGGGCATGAGCAAGGACGAGGCCGTGCGCATCGAGGACGCGATCGTGGCGCTCGTCAACGCCCGTGCGACCGCGCCGGCTACATGAAGTTCGCGGTGTGGAGCTCGGAGATCTGCTCGGCCGTGTCGTCGTCGAACCCGAGCTGAAGGAGACGCCCCACCCGCCGGCGGTGCATCGTCCGGTGGAGATCGCGGACGGCTCGCACGCCGTCGCCCAGCCGATCCGCCGAGATCCCTCCCGACGCGAGCACGACGAGCGCTTCCTCCACATGCGGGCTGGAGGCGGACGCGTCGGCCAGGAACGACGCTCGCTGTTCGACGGCTGCGCGGAGCACCTCGCCGCGTTCCGGATCCGCCGCGAGGAAGTGCCGGGCGTGCTCGACTCCGAACGCCACGTGCCGCGCTTCGTCCACGCGGGCGCGGCGCACGATGTCCGCGGTCACCGGGTCCGGTGCGTATCGCTCGATGAACGACAGGTACTCGAGGAACGCGCCCTCGCCGAGGACGGACAGGAGGAACGATGCCTGCGAGAAGTCCTCCTGCTCGAGGAGCGAACGCAGCGACGCCTGCGTCTGCGCCGTCGAGTACTGCAGACCTCCGCCGTTGGCCAGCGCCCGCTTCGTGAACGCCTCGATGTGGCGCGCCTCGTCGACGACCTGCGTGGACAGGAACATCACGACCTCGGTGAACCGAGGGTGGATCCGCGGGATGAACTTCGCCGGGACGTAGAGCGCCGCGTACTCGTTCTCGGCGAGGTGGGTCATGATCTGGCACACCGCACGCTCCACGTGGACGGGCAACTCCGGCAGGTCGGCCCACGCGATGTCGCGCGAGGCGTCCCACTGGGACCCGGTGGCCTGCTCGTAGAGCGACGCGACGTTGTGCGCCCACACGCGGTCGAGCTCGTTCACCGTGAACGGGAACCGTGGCGAGCCCTCCTCCACCACCGCGCCGCGCGGGGAGAACCCGGTCGCGGGATCCGCGTCGTCGGGGATCAGCCCCGCCTTGCCCATGAGCCAGTCCTTCGTGTCGAACCCTTCGCCGTCGGTGCGGATCGGCGCCCGGATACCCCAGTCGGGCAGATCCTTGAACATCAGCGCCGCACGGTCGCCCCGGCGGATCCGGTACGACGTGCGGTCCCCATCGGGCTCGCTCGCCACCAGCTCGTGGCCGGTGCCGCGGCACCACGCCGGGAGCTCGTGGACCAGACCGGCGTTCGCACTGGAGAGCTCCAGGATCTCGCCGGGCTGGATATCGGACAAGCACACGTCCAGCGCGAACAGCAGTCCTTCGGCCAAGCCGAGGTTTTCCGCGTCGTAGCGGGCCGCGGGCTCGTCGTTCGACTTCCGCTCGTTCACCATCGAGCCGCGATCCCTTGCTCCTCCACCGCGGCGAACACGTCGGCGTAGCCGTCGAGGTGCGGTCCGAGCCATTCGCGCAGTCCCTCCAGCTCGAGGATCCGGCGATGTTCCGGCTGCTGCCAGTCCATCGCGCGCAGGTGCGTCACCCACGCGTCCGCGACCTCGGCGTTCAGCGACGGCATCGCGGTGAAGTTGCAGTGCGCGTACGGCGGCGACGTCCAGAACGGCGCCAGCTCCCCGGGAGGGACCTCGCCCGTCCGCACGAAGACGTCCCATGACGCCGCCCCCACCGCGGCGACATCGGCGCGTCCGTCCAGGACCGCCGCCAGCGCCTCCCGCTCGCTGCGGCCCGTGTCGCCGTGTTTGCCGACGTCGCTGTCGAACCGGAGCAGCGTGACGTCCTCGCCCGGTCGCAGTCCCTGTTGCGCCAGGTAGTGGACGGGCATGATCGCCGCCTGCGCCGAGTCCGCGCTGCCGAGCGCGAGCGTTCGCCCCCGAACGTCCTCGACACCCGAGAACGCCCCCGCCCGTCCGACGAGGATCGTGAAGAACGCCACGTCGGTATCACGCATCGCGAGGACCCGGCATGCGCCGTGCGTCGCATGGAACGTTCGCACGTACGCCAGGTTGGTGTTCCACGCGATGTCGATCTTGCCGGCAAGGAGCGCGTTCACCTGCGCCTCGTAATTCAGGTACAGGACGACATCCATCTCGACCGGGGCGCCGCGGAAGTACTCGCGGATGCCTTCCCAGATGGGCACGACCTTCTGGTCGTAGGCGACCGCGCCGAGCATCAACTCCTGTGTCATCCCCGGTCACCTCCTACAGCAGCGGCATGCCGGCGAGCGCTTTGCCCACCAGGTCGTACAGGACGTCGGTCGTCGGCGCCATCACGGACCCGGCGCGCGCGTCGCGGAACGACCGCTGCATCGGGAGCGCCGGGCCGAGCGCGGCGCCGCCGCACGCCTGCATGATCTCCGACGTGACCCTGATGGCCATCTCGTTCGCGGCGGCTTTCGCGGACAAGACGGGCGCGCCGGCATCGCCCTCGCTCATACGACGGGCCAGGTCCGACAGGAAGCCGCCGATCGCATCGACCTCGGTCTGCGAGCGCCCGATCCGTGCACGGACGGTCGGGAGCTCGATGAGCGTCTGTCCCAGATGCTCGAGCTTCGCACCGGTCACATGCGCGACACCTGCCTGGACCGCGCCCTCGGCGATCCCGACCGACACGGCGCCGGATCCAAGTTGGAACCACGGGAGAACCACGCCGAGCATGAGGTCGAGCCCCGCTCCCGCCTCGCCGAGCAGCTCTCCGTCGGCGACAGGCGTGTCGAACATCATGGGCGCGCTCGCGTTGCCGCGCAGGCCCAAGCCGTCCCACGCCGGACCGACGTCGATGCCGGAGGCGTCGTCGCCCACCAGGTACAGGCTTGATGCCAACGGCTCCTCCGTCCTCTCGGGACGGGTCGAGACGACGTACGTCTTCGCGTGGCCGGCGCTGGTCACGAACGACTTCTGTGCGGTGATCTTCCCACCGGCGATCTGGCTCACCGGCGCCCAGAAGTGGCTGCGCGATCCTCGCTCGCTGAACGCGAGCGTGCCCAGGCGCTCCCCCGACGCCAGGCCGCGCAGGGCCTCGGAGTCCCCGGACGGCGTGCCGGCGAGCGTCACCTGGGCGGCGCAGACGTGCATCAGATAGATCATGGCCGACGATGCGCACCGCGCCGCCAGCGCGCGGGTCGCCTGGAGGAACTCGGCGGGACCGCCTCCGGTGCCGCCGGCCGGCGGCGGAACCGTCAGGCCGAGCAGGCCCGTTCCAGCGAGCGCGTCGACCGTCTCCTGCGGGAAGCGGGCGTCGCGGTCGACGGATGCTGCCGTCTCTCCTGCCACGTCGAGGACGCGGTCGAGACCGTCCAGAGGTGCGTGGGACATCGGTGGGCCTCCTTCTCGAGTTGCATCACGGATGCACCCGACCGGGTGCGCGATCTACTCGGAGCTCATCTGCGCACCACGGGGCCACCTCCTTCCCTTCACGTCTCATGGATCGGTCCGCACACGATACGGCCTGGGCGGATCCTCACACGTGAGCCGTGTACCGGACGATCGGGACGTTCCCGCAGTCGATCCGGTGAGCGCTGGTCCTCCCGTCCCAGGACCAACCGGCCCGCTCGTAGAAGCGCCTGGATCGTTCGTTCGACGCCATCACCCACAGCGTCGCCCGCCGGTAGCCGAGATCGCGGAGCCGATCGTTCGCCGACGCGAACAGGTCGCGCCCGATCCCGCGACCGGCGACCTCTTCCCGCAGGTAGATCGTGCGGACCTCCGCGGTCCGCTCGTCGGCGTCGTCATCCCGGGAAGGGCCGAAGCTGCAGAAACCGACGATGACGCCGCCCTCCAGGGCGACCAACGTGCCGGCTCCCTGCTCGGGCGTGAGCCACTCGCGCCACTCGCGCTCCCGGTCGTCCACGGTGAGCCCGTCCAAGAACTCGGCGGGCAGGTCGCCGCGGTAGGCCCAGCGCCAGGACGCCACGTGCACCTCGGCGATGGCCCGAGCGTCGTCCGAAGTCGCCTCGCGGATCACGACACCGGCCGAGCTCACGCCTGACGATCCTCCCGGGGATGGAGCAAGCCGTACAGGTAGGCGTCGACGAGCGCCTCCCACGAGGCCTCGATGATGTTCTCCGACACGCCCACCGTGGTCCACTCGCGCTCGCCGTTCGACGTGTCGATCAGGACGCGCACGGTCGCGCCGGTGCCCACGGTCTCGTCGAGCACGCGTACCCGGTAGTCCTCGAGGTTCATGTCGTCGAGCGCGGGGTACTCGTTCGTGAGCGCCTTGCGGAGCGCATTGTCCAACGCCCCGACCGGCCCGTGGCCCTCCGCGCTCTCGATGTGGCGGGTGCCGTTCGTGACCACTTTGACCGTCGCCTCGGCGAGCGCGTCCTCCTCGTCCTCCATGCGTTGTTCGATGTGGACCCGGAAGCTCTCGATCGTGAAGAACGCCTGCTCCCAGCCGCCCGCTCGTCGCATGAGCAGCTCGAGCGATGCGTCGGCGACCTCGAACGTGTATCCGCGGCTCTCCCGGTCCTTGAGCTCGGTCACGAGGCGGCCGATCGCCTGCTCGGACAGCTCGACCCCGAACTCCTCGGCCTTCATCCGGAGCGTTGCCGCACCGCCGAGATCGCTCGCGACGATGCCGCGCCGGTTCCCGACCGACCCGGGTCGCACGTGCTCGTACGCATCCTCCAGGCGGGCGACGCCGCTCGCGTGGAGCCCGGCCTTGTGCGTGAACGCGTACCGGCCGGCGTACGGCTGGCGCGAGTCCGGGGCGAGGTTCGCCACCTCGGCCACGAAATGCGCGACCTCCGTGAGCCGTTCTTCGGCGCCGTCGGGCAGACAATCGGCGTCCATCTTCAGCACCAGGTTCGCGGCGATCGGGATCAGGTCCGCGTTGCCCGTGCGCTCGCCGTAGCCGTTCACGACACCCTGCACCTGGAAGGCGCCGTTCTCGACCGCGATCAGCGAGTTGGCGACCGCGCATCCGGCGTCGTTGTGCACGTGGATGCCCACAGGTGTCTGGCCCATGTCCGCGACGACGCGGGCGACGATGCTCGCGATATCCGCCGGGAGCATCCCGCCGTTCGTGTCGCACAGCACCAGGCGATCGGCGCCCGCCTCCTGGGCGGCCCGGAGCACATCCATCGCGTACGTCGCGTCACTCAGGTAGCCGTCGAAGAAGTGCTCCGCGTCGAAGAACACCCGGCGGTCCTGCGCGCGCAGGAACGCGACGGAATCGCGCACCATCGCGACGCCTTCCTTCAGATCGGTGCGGAGCACCTCGGTGACGTGGACGTCCGACGCCTTGCCGACGATGCACACGACCTCGGTGCCCGTGTCCAGCAGCTCGCGGAGCACCGCGCTCTCCTCCGCGCCCTCGCCCGCCTTCCGCGTCATCCCGAACGAGGTCAGCGCGGCGTGCTGCAGCGTCTCCTTCGTGGCGAGCCGGAAGAACTCCGTGTCGCGGGGGTTCGCTCCCGGCCACCCGCCCTCGATGAACGGCACCCCGAGCTGGTCGATCTTGTGCAGGATCCGCAGGCGATCCTCGATCGAGTACGACAGGCCGGTCTGCTGCGCACCGTCGCGGAGCGTGGTGTCGTACAGCTCGACCTTGCGGCGCACGCCGGACGTCGCAGCGGCCGTCATGCCGTCGCCCGTTCCACCACGAGGTCGCCGACCTCGGGTGTGGCATAGCCCATCTCGCCGGCCCGCATCGACGCCATCTTCGTGCACGCGAAGCGGATGCCCTCCGAGACGCGCGATGCCGCCCCGTCCTCGCCGAGCTGCGCCAGCAGCATCTGGACCGCTCCGATCGCGGCCAGCGGGTTGATCGTGGCCTTGCCCACGTGGTCGGGGGCGGTGCCGCCGATCGGCTCGAACATGCTGACGCCGGCCGGGTTGATGTTGCCGCCCGCGGCGATGCCCATGCCGCCTTGGATCATCGCCCCGAGGTCCGTGATGATGTCGCCGAACATGTTGTCCGTCACGATCACATCGAAACGCGCGGGTTGGTCGAGGAAGTAGATGCAGCACGCGTCCACATGGACGTAGTCCGTCTCGACGTCGGGGAACTCGGCCGCCACCTCGTTCACGACGCGCTGGTACAGATCGCCGGCGAACGTCAGGACGTTCGTCTTGTGGACGAGGGTGAGCTTGCGGCGCCGGTCGGGGCGCATCGCGAGCTCGAACGCGTACCGCACGATCCGCTCCACGCCGTGGCGGGTGTTGATCGACTCCTGCACCGCGACCTCGTGCTCGGTCCCCTTGCGGTGGAACCCGCCGGCGCCGCTGTACAGCCCTTCTGAGTTCTCGCGGACGACGACCATGTTCACGTCGTCCTCGCCGTGCGACGGCACGAGCGTCTGGACGCCGGGGTAGCGGATGATCGGCCGAAGGTTCACGTACTGATCCAGCTCGAACCGCGCGCGCAAGAGCAGGTCACGCTCGAGGATCCCGGGCTTCACGTCGGGGTGGCCGACCGCGCCCAGGAGGATCGCGTCCATCTCTCGCAGGCGCGCGAGCTCGTCGTCGGGAAGCGTGTCGCCCGTCCGCAGGTAACGCTCTCCCCCCAGGTCGAAGTCGACGAGCCTCGACGTCGAACCCCTCGACGGAGCGCACGGCTTCGAGGACCTTCAGGCCTTCGCGCACGACCTCCGGGCCGGTACCGTCGCCGGGGATCACCCCGATCGTGTGGGTCACGGCATGACCTCGGCCGCGGGATCCACCGGTTCCTGGGGGCCCGCGACCCGCAGCGCGCGGTTGATGGCCGCCAGGTACGCGCGGGCGCTGGCCTCCACGACGTCTACCGACACGCCACGCCCGGTGACGCGCCGGCCGTCGACGTCGAGCTGGACCACGACATCGCCGAGCGCGTCCGACCCGCCGGTGACCGACGAGACGTTGAACAGGATGAGGCGCGCCTCCACACCGGCGGCACGCTGGATGGCTCCGCACGCTGCGTCGATCATCCCGTCGCCGAACGCGGACTCCTCGATCAGCTCGTCGCCGCGCCGGAGCCGGACCGTGGCGCTGGGCGAGAGATGGGTTCCCCCGCCCACCTGGAGCGACTCCAGCACGAGAACGCCCTCCTCTGCCGAGCCACGCTCCTCGCCGACGATGGCCTCCAGGTCCTGGTCGGTGATCTGGATCTTCCGGTCGGCCAGATCCTTGAAGCGCGCGAACGCCCGGTCCAGGTGCTCCGCGTCCACCGCGAGCCCGATCTTGTCGAGCGCGTCGACGAACGCGTGTCGGCCGCTGTGCTTCCCCAGGACGAGGCGGTTCCCCTCCAGGCCGACCGCGAGCGGGTCCATGATCTCGTAGGTCGCGCGGTTGCTGAGCACGCCGTGCTGATGGATGCCGCTCTCGTGCGCGAACGCGCTGGCCCCCACCACCGATTTGTTCGGCTGCACGTTGTAGCCGGTCGTCATCGAGACCAGCCGCGACGTGCGGATGATCTCCTTCGTGTTGAGGTCGTGCGTCACGCCCAACGCCTGCCCGCGAGTCCGGACGATCATGGCGATCTCCTCCAGCGCGCAGTTGCCCGCCCGCTCGCCGATCCCGTTCACCGCGACCTCCACCTGCCTGGCGCCGTTCTCGATCCCCGCGAGCGAATTCGCGACCGCCAGCCCCAGGTCGTTGTGGCAGTGCGTCGAGATGACGACGGCGTCGGGCGTGGCTTCCCGCACGATCCGCACGAGTTCGCCGAACTCCGTGGGTGTGGCGTACCCGACGGTGTCGGGCACGTTGATCGTGGTCGCGCCACACTCGACCGCGACGCGGAAGCACTCCAGCAGGAAGTCCAGCTCGGTACGGGTCGCGTCCTGCGCGGAGAACTCGACGTCGTCCGTGTAGCTGACCGCGAGCTTCACGTTGTCGCGGATCGCGTCGAGCACCTGCCGATGGGACATGCGGAGCATGTCCTCCATATGGATCTGGCTGGTCGAGATGAACGTGTGGATCCGCCAGTCCTCCGCGCCCTTCAGCGCCTCGGCGGCGCGGACGATGTCGCCCTCGGTGGTGCGCGCGAGGGCCGCGATCACTGGACCGCGCACGCTGGACGCGATCTCGGCCACGGCGTCGAACTCGCCGTCCGACGAGACCGGGAACCCCGCCTCGAGGATGTCCACGTTCAGTCGCGCGAGCTGTTCGGCGATCTCGACCTTCTCGGCGCGCGTGAGCGCGATCCCGGGAGCCTGCTCGCCGTCCCGCAGGGTGGTGTCGAAGATCCGTACGTTGTTGCCGTCGCCTACGTTGCCTTCCTTCATGTGGGGACCACCTTCGTCTCGCTCTCCAACCAGGGCATCATCTGGCGCAGCCCCCGTCCCACGTCTTCCAGCTGGGACGTGCGCGCCTGGTCCCGAAGTCGGAGGAAGCTGGTGAACCCACCGTCGGCCTCCGCGATCCATTCCTTGGCGAACGTGCCGTCCTGGATCTCGTCGAGGATCCGGCGCATCTCGGCGCGGACCTCGGTGTTGATGACCCGCGGTCCACGCGTGTAGTCGCCGTACTCGGCCGTGTCGGAGATGGAGTAGCGCATCCACGACAGGCCGCCCTCGTACATCATGTCCACGATCAGCTTCAGCTCGTGCAGGCACTCGAAGTACGCGCTCTCCGGCTGGTACCCGGCCGCGACCAGCGTCTCGAACCCGGCCTGGACCAGCGCCGACGCGCCCCCGCAGAGCACCGCCTGCTCGCCGAAGAGGTCGGTCTCGGTCTCTTCCTTGAACGTGGTCTCCAGCACGCCGGCGCGCGCGGCACCGATGCCGACCGCGTACGCGAGGGCGCGCTCATGGGCCTTCCCGGTCGCGTCCTGGTGCACGGCGATCAACGCGGGCGTCCCGATGCCCTGCTCATACGTCCGGCGGACCAGGTGGCCGGGTCCCTTCGGGGCGATCATCGTGACGTCCACTCCCTCGGGAGGTGTGATCGTGCCGAAATGGATGTTGAAGCCGTGCGCGAACATCAGCATGTTGCCGGCCTCGAGGTTGGGTCCGATGTCGTCGGCGTACGCCTTGGACTGTGCGGTGTCGGGAAGGACCACCATCACCACGTCGGCCTCGCGCACGGCGTCACCTGTGTCGAGGACACGCAAGCCCGCGTCCTCGGCGACCTTGCGCGACGACGACCCGGGACGCAGGCCGACGCGGACGTCGTGGCCGGAGTCGCGGAGGTTCAGCGCATGTGCGTGGCCCTGACTCCCGAACCCCAGGATCGCGATCTTCTGCCCTTGCAACGCCCCCGCGTCCGCATCCTTCTCGTAGTAGATCGTGGCCATCGTCGTCGTCGTCCTTCCTCGTTCGTCGCAACTAGTCTGGTTCAGACTAGCTTCCAGCGATCACACCCCGCCGCCGTCCCACGATGCGTCCTCGCCGCCGGCCGCCTTCGCGGACCGCAGCGAACGCTCGCGGATGCCGCGGTTCCCGCGCGTGAGCGCGATCCGCCCGGTCCGTGCGAGCTCCACGATCCCGAAGTCCCCGAGCAGCTCGAGCAGCGCCGAGAGCTTGTCCGGTGAGCCGGTCGCCTCGATCGTGAGCGTCTGGTGCGTGGCGTCGGACACGCGCACACGGAACACCTGGCAGAACTCCAGGACGCGCGCTCGTGCCTCTCCTTCGGCCCGCACCTTCACCAGCATCAACTCCCGCTCCACGGTGTCGGCGGGTTCGTGCTCCAGGATCTTGATCACGTTGATCAGCTTGTTGAGCTGCTTCGTGATCTGCTCCAGCGGCTTCTTGTCGACCGTGACGACGATCGTCATCCGCGACATGCCGGGCTTCTCGGTGGGACCGACCGCGAGCGAGTCGATGTTGAATCCGCGCGCGGCGAACAGCCCGGCCACGCGCGTCAAGACGCCGGGACGGTCCTCGACCAGGACGGACAGCGTGTGGAGGGTGCTCATGCGATGGGTGCCTCCGCGGGATCGTTCGCCCGCTTCAGGCCCTCCGGGCCGGTGATGATCTCGTCGTTCGACGCGCCCGCGGGGACCATGGGGAAGCACATCTCCCGGGAGTCCACGCGGAAGTCGATCACGACGCTCCGATCGGTGATCGACAGCGCCTTCTCGATCACGGCGTCGACCTCATCGGGATGCTCGGCACGCAGACCGACGCACCCGTACGCCTCCGCCAGCTTCACGTAGTCGGGCGTGTCGTACGTCAGGTGCACCTGGCTGTATCGCTCGTCGTAGAACAGCTCCTGCCACTGGCGGACCATGCCCAGGTACGCGTTGTTGATGATCGCCGTGATGAACGGGATGTTCTCCGTGGTCGACGTGGCGAGCTCCTGGGCCGTCATCTGGAAGCAGCCGTCCCCGTCGATCGCGATCACGCGCTTGTCCGGCATGCCGGCGGCAGCGCCGAGCGCCGCCGGCACCGCGAAGCCCATCGTGCCCAGGCCCCCGGAGTTGATCCACCGGCGCGGCTTCTCGAAGTGCCAGAACTGTGACGCCCACATCTGATGCTGTCCGACCCCCGAGACGACGATCGCGTCCTCGTCCGCCGCGTCGCGCAGCCGTTCGATGCAGAACTGCGGCTTCAAGCGGGCCGTCGGGCTGTTGGTCGTAGGCGTACGGGAACTCCTGCTTCCATGCCTCGAGCTGTCCCAGCCAGGCCGTCCGGTCGGGAACGCCGCCGGCCTCGTCCTGGCGCTTGCCGATCTCGTGGGCGAGCTTGCCGATCACGTCCTTGCAGTCGCCGACGATCGGCACCTCGACCACGCGGTTCTTCCCGATCTCCGCGGGATCGATGTCCACGTGGATCACGGTGGCGTCCGGCGCGAACGCGTCGAGCTTGCCGGTGACCCGGTCGTCGAACCGCGCGCCGAGCGCCACGAGCAGGTCGGCCTTCTGCATCGCGGTGACCGCGGTGTAGTTGCCGTGCATGCCGGGCATGCCCAGGCAGAGCTCGTGCGAGTCGGGGAACGCGCCGCGGGCCATCAGGGTGGTGACGACCGGCAGCTGTCCGCTCGTCGCCAGCTTGTACAGCTCCTTCGACGCGTCGGCCTTGATCACGCCGCCGCCGACGTAGAGCACGGGGCGCTTCGCCTTCATGATGAGCTTCGCGGCCTCGGCGATCTGGCGGACGTTGCCCTTGGTCGTGGGCTTGTAGCCCGGCAGGGTCACGCCGTCCGGCCACTTCCACGTCGTCTCGTTGACCAGCACGTCTTTCGGCAGGTCGACCAGGACCGGTCCGGGTCGGCCCGTCCGCGCGATGTGGAACGCCTCGCGGATGGCCTCGGCGACCTCGCCCGGATCCGTGACGAGCATGTTGTGCTTCGTCACGGGCATCGTGATGCCGGTGATGTCCGCCTCTTGGAACGCGTCGTTACCCACGACCGGGGTCGGGACCTGACCGGTGATGGCCACCATGGGCACCGAGTCCATCTTCGCGTCGGCGAGCGCGGTCACGAGGTTGCAGCCGCCCGGGCCGGACGTGGCCATGGCGACGCCCACCTTGCCGGTCGCCCACGCGTACCCCTCGGCGGCGTGGCCGGCCCCTTGCTCGTGGCGGCAGAGCACGTGCCGGACGCTGGAGTCGAGCAGCGGGTCGTAGGCGGGCAGGATCGCGCCGCCGGGGATGCCGAAGACGATGTCGACGCCCTCGCCCTCGAGCGACTTGAACAGCGCTTGCGCGCCGGTCACCTTCATCTGGCGGCCACCTCCTCCGTGCGCGCCTCGACCGGACCGGTCTCGACGCGCTTCACGGTGGCGGACAGACGATGCGACAGGTTGCGACACGCCCGCTCGAACTCCCATGGGGTCCAGTCTCGACGGCGCATCTGCAGGACGTCGTCGCGCTGCTCGTCGCCGAAGTCGAAGCCGGAGCCGAGATACACCACTTCCGAAGACAGGTAGCGGTCGACGACGGAGCGGACCGAGGAGTCCTCGGCCTCCACGCTGACCTGGCCGGGCCCCTCCCACAGCACGCTGGCGACGACGTTCCCGTCTCGCTCGAACTCGTACCGCATGTGTGCTCCTCCTCTCGGATCGTTCCCGATCCGTTCCGCTCGCCGTCGCATGGTTCCGGGGTACAAAAAACCCCTCGCGTGGCGAGGGGTATCGGCGCGGTCACGGGCCGCGAGGGCCCAGCCGCGCCTACCGGATAAGTACGAGGACGCTGCGCTCGAACAGCCTGCTTGTCGACATGGTCCAGCCAGTGTACGGGCGAGAACGTTCGTGTCAACCCGCCGATGGGTGACCGCCGTGCGGCCGACGTGACGCCACGGTCGTGCCTCAGATGCTCGGTGGCTTGAATCCCGACTTCGCGACGACGTAGTCCCGAGACTCGACGGCCATCCGCTTCACGCCCGGCCAGTCGACGTGGAGCAGCTCGCCGTGGCGTTTCATCACCCGCCCGGCGATCATGACCGTGTCGACGTTCCCCGTATCCATGCCCGCGACGACCGCGGTCGCCGGGTCGTTCAGCGGCGTCACGTTGATCCGGTCGGTGCGCAGCATGATGAGGTCGGCCTGCTTGCCCGGCGTCAGGGTCCCCACCTTCGCGTCGAGCCCGAGCGCCCTGGCGCCCTCGATCGTCGCGCACGCCAGGATCTCCTTCGTGGAGAGCAGCGCCTTGCCCGAGGCCATCGCCGACGCCCGTTGGAGCGCCTGTACCGAGCGCATCTGGTTGAACATGTCGCCGGGCACGTTGGTCTCGACGTCGACGCTCAGGCTCGGGCGGGAGCCCGCGGTCGAGGAACTTCTGGATCGGGGGCATGCCGTGGCCCATCATCATCTCCACCGGCGACGCCAGCGATACCGTGCCACCGGTGTCGACGATCATCTGGATCTCGGTGTCGTTCAGCGTGGTGCAGTGGATGTACGTCGTGTCGGGCCCGAGCAGCCCCGCCTCTCCGAACTCCTGGACCTTCGCGTCCTGTCCGTAGCTCCCGACGCCCACGTGGGTCGTGATCCGCGCTCCCGCCTCTCGCGCCAGCTTCCAGTGATCGCGCGTGACCTCGAAGTCGGTGAACTCGGGGCCCGGCGCGGCGAGCGCCAGCGTGAGCATCTGATCCGGCGTGGAGAAGTGCTCGGTCGCCGCCCGGACGAACCAGCTGGGCTGGCGCTCCTCCCACTTGCCCCACCACGGGAAGCCGTACGCGAACGTCGCTCGCAGGCCGGAGTCCTTGAGCGCCTGGATCACCGCGTCCGTGTGCGCCGGTGAGCCTTGGATGTGCGACCAATCGAGCAGCGTCGTGATCCCGGCGTCGATCGCTCCCAGCGCGGAGATCAGATCGCCGATGTACGCGTCCTCCGGACGGAACGCCGGCGCCAGCTTGTGCAGCACGAACGAGATGTAGCCGGACCTCCCCTCCAGCGGCACGTCGGTGCCGATGTTGCGTAGGAGGCCCTCCCAGATATGCCGGTGCGAGTCGATGAATCCCGGCATGACGATCATGCCGGACGCGTCGATCACCTCGGCCTCCCCGTTCTGCAGGCCGGGGGCGATCGCGACGATCTCGCCGTGTTCGATCAGGACGTCCGCGGTGCTGAAGTCGCCCACGTCCGGATCGAGGCTGAGCACCGTGCCGCCGCGGATCAGCGTCCTGCCCGTCGGCACCACCCGGAAGTCGGGACCCGAGGGGTAGAGGTCGGGGATCTCCGTCGTCGCCGCGACCCGGCTCCCGATGGCCAGGCGCCGCGCTCGCTTGTAGTTCCGCTTCACGAGCTCCTTGATGTCGCCCGCCTGGAACAAGACGATCCCGAGGAGCACGAGGACGCCGGTGATCATCAGGCCGTGCTCCGCGCTGAGGCCCAGGAACGGGAGGGCGCTCAGGATCAACGCGAGGAGCACCGACGCCACCGCCGCACCGATGAACGTGGCCCGTCCCCCGGACAACGCGGCTCCGCCGAGCACCGCGGCCGTGATGCTGGCAAGCGCGTAGCTGTCGCCGATCTGCGCGTTCCCGATGCCGGAGCGGGCCATGACGAAGAAGGACGCCACGGCGGCGAACAGGGCCGACAGCACCAGCGCCCTGACCTGGATCCACGTCGTGCGCACCCCGCTCCGTTTCGCCGATCGCTCGTCGAACCCGGTGGAGCGGAGCTGCAGGCCCGAGCCGCTGGCGTGGAGCCAGTAGTCGAGCGCGACGGCCGCCACCGCGACGCCGATGAACGCGATCGGGAACGGCCCGAGGTCCTTGCCCAGCCACGAGGTGAATCCGCGGTCGATGGATCCCCCCGGGCGTCTCCCGCAGGGTCAGCGAGATCCCGTTCAGGATGCTGAGCGTGGCCAGCGTGGCGATGATCGACGGGATCTTGAGTCCCCGGGCCAGGCCGGCGTTCACCGCTCCCAGGACGAGCCCGCAGCCGAAGATCGCCGCAACGCCGAGCAGGATCTGGGTGGCGCTTGACTCGGGACCGATCAGGAAGGACGCGACCACGACGCCGAGCGTGACCATCGCTCCCACCGAGAGGTCGAGGTACCCGACGAGGAGCGCGTGCGTCTGCCCCATCGCTACCACCGCCAGCGGCACGGCGAGGAAGAGGATGGCGTTGACGTTCGCCCGGTTGATGAAGCCCGGGAACCGCGAGCTGGTGTACCACGCGACGGCGACGATCAGCAGGAGCTGCAGCACCACCGGCATCCACAGTCGGAACCGGACGATCTTGCGCCACTTGTTCTTGTCGCGGGCGTCGCGGATCACCTTACGGATCGCGAGCCTGGTGGAGTCGAGACGTCCGCTCACGTCGTGTCCTGAGAGGACGGGCTCCTTGGCATGGCCACACCCAGGAATGAGCGTCCGGCCTTGGACAGGCCGGGCCCGCGAACGATGGCCTCGACGATGCGGCGTTCGTCGAGCTCGTCCCCGGGGATCTCCTCGATGATCTGCCCACGCGAGACCACCAGCACGCGGTCGCACAGACCGGTGAGCTCGAGAGGGTCGCTCGACTTCACGAGCAGGGCGGTTCCGGCATCGGTCCGGGAACGCAACGCGGCGTAGATGTCGAACCGGGAGCCGACGTCGACGCCCTGCGTGGGCTCGTACGCGAGGATGACCGTCGGCTCCCGGAGGAACGAACGCGCGACCGCGACCTTCTGCTGGTTACCACCGGAGAGGAACTGGACGGGTTGCTCGAGCGACGGCGTGCGGATCTCGAGCCGCTCGACCAATCCCTCGACCGTCGCGCGTTCCCCACGCCGGCGGATGAACCCGAACACGCTGAACCGGCGGAGCGTCTGGATCGTCGCGTTGACCCGCACGCCGAGCACCGGCATCAACGCCTCGCGCTTGCGGTCGCCCGGCAGCAGCATGATCCCCGATCGCACCGCCTCGTGCGTCGACGTCAGCATCAGCTCCTTGCCGTCGCAGACGACGCGACCCGCCTTCGGCGGCTGGCGGCCCGCCAGGCAGTCGAAGAGCTGGGGCTGGCCGTTGCCCTCCGCGCCCGCGATACCGACGATCTCCCCGCTCTTCAGGGTGAAGCTGACGGGGCCGAAGGACTGGCCTTGGAGGCCGTCCACCACGAGGACCTCGCGGGCCTCGCCGGTCTCGGGCGAAGGCGGCGGGAACGCCGCCTCGAACGGCCGCCCGACGATCAGGTCGACCAACTCCGGTTCGCTGGTTCCTCGGGCATCGAACGTCCCCTGGCTCCGGCCGTCGCGCAGCACGGTGATCCGATCCGCGATCTCGAGCACCTCGGGCAGACGGTGGCTCACGTACACGACGCCGACACCACGATCTCGGCACGCCGCGATCGTGCGGTGCAGCGCTTCCACCTCGGTGGGGCCCAGCGCGGTCGTGGGCTCGTCGAGCAAGAGGACCTTGGGATCGGTGACGAGCGCCTTCGCGACCTCGAAGAGCTGACGCTCTGCCAACGTGAGCATGCCGGCAGGTGCGTCCGGGAACAGCTCGAGGTCAAGATCGAACTCCCGAAGGACACGCCGCGACCAACGCTTGCGCCGCCAGAAGCGCGGTCGTTGCTCGGGTGGTGCCGCGAGGTAGAGGTTGTTCTTGACGGGTTGGTCCAGGATCAGCGATGTGTCCTGGTACGCCATGGCCAGCCCGAGCTTCCTGGCCTCCGCCGGCGAGTCCCGGCGCAGGGGTTGGCCCCCGATCTGGACCGAGCCCAGATCGGGGTCCACGAACCCACTCGCGATCCCCAGGAGGGTCGACTTCCCGGAGCCGTTCTCACCGACCAGCGCATGAACTTCCCCGGCACGGCAATCGAAGCTGACATCGGTCAGCGCTCGTACCGCACCGAACTGCCGGGAACAGCCACGCAGCTCGAGAACCACGCCTCCGGTCGTCGACCCTCCTTCGGGATCGTCGTTGCTCATCCGTTCGGATACATGAGGGCGAGCACGTTATCCGGGACCAGCGAGGTTCCGGACACCGTCGGTGTCACCCGGTCAGGGTTGCAGTCCGACGCCGTGACCTCCCGCATGACATGCGGGACGACGATCTCGGCGGGGATCTCCGCACCTTGGAGGGACATCATCGAGGCGGTGACGGCCGTCCGCGATTGGAAGTTGCCGCCCGCCGAGTACCAGATGTGGAAGTTGGGGTTGTCCATCTTCTTCCACGTGCAGAACATGGTCTGCTCATCGGTCCGCAGCGCGACCGTCAGGTCGTTCACCGGGATCCCCAGGTCGTCGTACGCCTGCATGGCCGTGTTCAGACCGTCCGCGTACTCGTAGGCGTAACCCTTGATGTCGGGATCGGTCGACAGCCACCCGTTGACCGTCTGGAGCGCGATGTCGTTCGCCCAGTACGTGTCGGCGGGACCGAGCTCCTTGATCCCGCTGTTCAGCGCCGGACTGAAGCACTGCTCCCATCCCAGGGACAGCGCGTTGCCCGGTGTGCCGCCCATGACCCCGACCTTGCCGGAACCGACCCCGTCGTTGATGACCTGAGCGAAGCTCTGGCCCAGCGCGCAGAGGTCCTCGCCGACGACGGTGAGGTAGTCCGTGCCGGGGACGAGCGCCCCTTCCTGGTCGGGAAGCCCCACCCATCCCGCCGAATACGTCGTGTACGGGATGCCGGCGTCCTTGGCTTCCAGGATGGCGTCGGCGATGTTCGTGCCCTGGTCGGGATAGCCGATGATGAAATCGACGCCGGCTTGGATCAGGAACCGGATGTCGCCGGCGGCGACCGCCGGGTCCGGGTTCCACTGGGCGTCACGGAACATCATCTTGCCGATCTCCGGGTACGTGAGCGCCTGCAGGATGGCCTCCATCCGCGTCACCTGACGCCAGACGTTCAACCCGCCGCCGTCGGCGTACCCCATGACGATGTCGCCGCCGGTGCCGGTGTCGCACTGCGTCGCGGCCCAGCACTCCATCGCCTTGTCGATCGTGGCCTGGTCGAGATCTTGGGACGCCCGCGCCACGGACGCCAGGATGATGTTCCAGCTGGCTTCATCCGACGGGCTCCACGGAGCCCAGCGCCTTCTCGATCAATGCCGGATCCGCGTCGGTGCTCTCACCGAACTCCGAAAGCGCACCCGTGCTCCCGGTGGCCGCGGTCGCGCCGCCGCCGGTGGTCCCGGTCGTGGTTCCGCCGCTCTCGTCGTCACCGCTGCTACACGCCGCTGCGACCATCGCCAGCACGGCGATGACTCCGATGATCCTGATGATCCTGATCCGTTGCATGTTCCCCCTCCCTGTGGGTCGATGGCCCTCGCCACCCGTTGACCGATCGAACTCGCTGATACGTGCCTCCTTCCTCATCACATCCCGTCACCGGCGCCGACGGCTCGAGCCTCCGCGACATCCGGTGGTTTCCGCTCTCGAAGCACCTGCTCCACGCCCCGGATGATCCGGTCGCCCGACACCAACATGCCGCCGATGATGACGATGCCGAAGACGACGAACTGAAGGGCCGTGGGAAGGCCCATCACGCGCATCATCTGGTTGAGGCCCGCCAAGAAGAACGCCGCGGCCCACGTCGACAGCGGGCTGGCCAACCCCCCGGTGAGCGACGCGCCGCCGATGACGACGGCGGCGATCGGCCCAAGGAGGTAGGGAGCTCCGATCGTGATGCTGACGGTGCGCAGGACAGCCGCCAGCAGGATCCCCGCGACCCCGTAGAGGATCGACGCGAGCACGTAGGCCGACATCTGGTTCAGGTTGACCCGCAGGCCGGCGATGCGCGACGCGGTGGGGTTGGCGCCGACCACCTGGAACCTGCGACCCGGCGTGGTGAACCGGAAGATGACGATCAGGACGACCGTCAAGGCCACCCCCACCCAGAACGTCCGCGTCACCCCGAGGAACCGCGCCGACGTCCATGCGGAGAGCTTCGCGGGGACCGGCGTCTGGATCGCTTCGCTCGTGTAGTAGCGGATCGCGATCCCGGTCACGATCTGACCGACCGCCAGCGTGACGATGAGCGCGTTGAGCCCGAGTCCCCCGATGAGGATCCCGTTGATCAACCCCACCAGGGCTGCCAGGGCGAGCGCAACGCCGATCGCGGGCCAGAGTCGATCGTCGGCACCCTGCGCGAGTCCCACGGTGACGACCGCCGCGAGCGTGAACGTGCCGGGAACGCTGAGGTCGATCCCCCCGGTCATGATCACCAGCATCTGGCCGAGCGCCGTGATGGCCAGGAACGTGCCGAACGGCGCGATCGAGTTCAGGGCGGGGCCGCTGAGCGTCGCGGGCGCCCAGATCGAGGCCACGACGACGAGCAGCGCGATCGCGACGTACACCGGCAGGTAGCGAGACGCCACGACGAACGACGTCACCGCCGACGACGGGGTCCGGGGCCGGCTCACCCATCACCTCTCGGCGCCACGCCGACCGCGAGACCGGAGGCGGCAACCATCCGTTCCCGAGCCGCCACCGCCAGATCCCGGGCCCGTGGCACGTCCGCTTGGAGCACGCCCGCGCGCATCAGTGCCCGTCCGGCGACGAACACCCAGTCGACGTTCGACGTATCCATGCCCCACACGACGGCTCCGATCGGGTCGTTGATCGGGAATACGTTGGGGCGGTCGGTCCGGAGCACGATCACATCGGCCTGCATGCCCGGTTCGATGGATCCGGTCAGCCGGCCCACGCCGGCCACGCGCGCGCCGTCGACGGTGGCGTGGCGGATGACATCGCGCGTCCCCATCAGATGCGGGACGCCGGCCTTCCCTGCCAGCTTGAGGTCGAAGACCGTGGCGTGCTGCATCGAGATGGTCGCCCGCATCTGGGCGAACATGTCACCCGGGGTGATCCGCTCCGTATCGATCCCCAGGCCCGGGCGGATATCGGCGTCGATCAGCTGCTGGATGGGTGGCGATCCCATCCCTCCGGCCATCTCGCTCGACGGCGCCAGCGACACCGACGCTCCCGACGACGCGATGGCATCGACATCGGCATCGTCGAGCCCGGACGGATGCACGAGCGTGACGTCTTCGCCCAGGAGTCCCTGGCCCGCCGCGTCCGCGATCACGCGGTTCCCGGAGCTCTGCGGACCGGCGTGGGCATGGATCCGCAGGCCGAGCTGCCGGGCCGCCGCCCAGTCACCGGCGACCGAGCCGAGATCAGCGGGAAGGACGGAGCCGAAGGCGATACTCGTCAGCGGTCCGGCGAACTCGG
The DNA here is from genome assembly GCA_963835415.1 of uncultured Actinomycetes bacterium. Lineage (GTDB taxonomy): Bacteria > Actinomycetota > UBA4738 > UBA4738 > HRBIN12 > JBBQVZ01. The sequence goes on from CAWIFZ010000002.1 coordinate 22,975, forward strand.
TGAGATGGGCGGCCTCGCGGTCCGGATGCAGCGTCGTGCGTGGCGTACACGGTGCGCACACCGGAATCCGTGTGCGCCTGGAGCGCGGCCGCCTCGGAACCGGCGTCCGATCGCTCGTGCGACCAATCGACGACCGTGGTGATGCCCGCTTCGACCGCCCCGAGCAGGCCGATCAAGGTGGCGGCGTACACGTCCTCCGGCTCGAAGTGATCGCTGATCGCCGCCGGCGCCGGCTCCCCCGCGACCGACGCGCCCTCCCCGAGGTTGCGGAACACCGACGTCCACGCATGTCGGTGGGTGTCCACGAAGCCGGGCATGACGATGGTGTCGCTCGCGTCCACCTGCACGGCGTCCCGCGCACGGAGTCCCCTGCCGACCTCGGCCACCACGCTCCCATCGATGAGGACGTCGGCGACGGTGAAGTTGGGGGTCTTCGCGCCCAGGGTGAGGACGCAGCCACCGCTGAGCAGGGTCTTCGACGTCACGCGCCACCTCCGCGCTCTACCGATCTCACCGTCTCGTCGATGCGGTTGCCGGGGTCTCCACGCACCCCGATAACTCCCACTGTTGAACGAGCGCCCCTCACCGTTCAGGGACACTACATATCTTGTTGCGGCTTTGCCAGGGGCACTGACCTGGAACGCCGCACCCGCCGGCGCCGTGCGGAACGGGCTTCCCTTCGAGGGGCGGGAGCTGAGCGAACAGCGATGCTGCACACCGCGATCCGCCTCTAGTAGTCTCGCTGATCGATGGCTATCCTGCGGCCAACGAACACGTCGAGGTGCTGATGGCCGGCGAGCTTGAAGACATCGGGACCAGGCTCCGCGAGGAGCGTGATCGGGTCGGGATCAGTCAGCGCGAACTGGCCCGCCGGATCGGGCTCTCGGCCAGCATGATCTCGCAGATCGAATCCGGCCAGTCCAAGCCGTCCGTGAGCACGCTCTACGCCATCGTGACCGAGCTCGGCGTCTCGGTCGACGACATCTTCCGCGGACACGAGAACCACGAGGGATCCCTTGCCTCGCCGGATGCGGAGCCGACCGACGCCGCCGCTGAGCACGATCCGGTCGTCCATCCCGACGATCGTCACGTGATCGATCTCGACTCAGGCGTCCGCTGGGAGCGCCTGACGACCCATCGTCACGAGGACGTCGATTTCCTCCACGTGGTCTACGACGTGGGAGGGTCGTCGGCCGGAGACAACGTCGTCATGCGACACCCGGGCCGCGAGTACGGCTACATCCTGTCCGGGCACCTCGGACTGCAGCTCGGCTTCGAACAGCACAAGCTCGGGCCGGGCGATTCGATCGGGTTCGACTCGACGACGCCGCATCGGCTGTGGAACCTCGGCGAGGAGCCGGTCCACGGGATCTGGTTCGTGGTCGGCCGCGAAGGCTAGCGCCGAGCCGACGAACGCCCGGCTTCGTTCACGCTTGACCGCGAACGAACATCGCGACTAGCGTCCGCGGCGTGGACGAGCGGTTGGATCCTGCGCTCGCCGCGGTGATCGCGGCCATCCCCGAGTGGGAGGGCGAGGATCCCGACGTCACGCCGATCACGATCGGCATCACCAACCGCAACTTCAAGGTGGACATCGGCGGCGCGTCGTTCGTGGTCCGGCTCTCGGGCAAAGATACGGATCTGTTGGGGATCGATCGCGCCGCGGAGAACGAGGCCGCTTCCGCCGCCGCGGCCGCCGGCGTCGCTCCCGAGGTCTTCGCGTTCCTCCCCGACCTCGGCGCGCTCATCACGCGGTTCGTGCAGGGCGCCCACATCCCGGAACAGGACCTGGAGCGCGAGGACGTGCTGCGCGCCGTCGTCCGATCGGTGCAGGCGATCCATTCCGGCCCGCCGATCCCGTCGTCGTTCCCCGTGTTCCGGATCGTTGAGGACTATCGCGGGATCGCGGCCGAGCGCGGGGTCGCGGCGCCGCCTGCGTTCGAACAGGTCCATGCCAGAGCCGGCGACATCGAGGCCGCGTTCTCCAAGCATCCGCTCCCCGACCGTCCGTGCCACAACGACCTGTTGAACGCGAACTTCCTGCTGGACGGCGACCACGTGTGGATCGTCGACTACGAGTACGGCGGTATGGGCGATCTCTTCTTCGACCTGGGGAACCTCTCGATCAACAACGGCCTCTCCACGGGCGCGCAGGACCTGCTGCTGCGGCTCTATTTCGGCGACGTCACGGCCGCGCACCGCGCGCGCCTGCAGCTGATGCGGATCATGTCGGACTTCCGCGAAGCGATGTGGGGCGTGGTGCAACAGGCCATCTCCACGTTGGACTTCGACTACGTGGAGTACGCCGATCGCCACTTCACCAGGTGTCTGGCGAACGCCTCGGACGAACGGTTCGACGACTGGCTGCGCGCGGCCGCGGCGGAGCCCGTCTAGATGGCCGACGCGTACCGCGCCGTCGTGATCGGCGGCGGGGTGGGCGGCGCGAGCATCGCCTACCACCTCACCGAGCTCGGTTGGCAGGACGTGCTCCTGGTCGACCGGAGCGAGCTGACGTCGGGCTCGACGTTCCACTCGGCCGGCCTGGTCGGGCAGCTGCGCTCGAGCGTCTCGCTCACGAGGATGATGATGTACGGCGCGGAGCTGTACCGGCGCCTGGGGGCGGAGACCGGCGTCGACCCCGGGTGGCACGAGGTCGGATCCCTGCGGCTGGCGTCCTCGGACGAGCGGATGCAAGAGCTCCGCCGGCAGGAGGGCTGGGCGCACACGTTCGGCCTGCCGCTCGAAGTCATCTCCACGGAGGCCGCGCGCGCGAGGTTCCCGCTGTTCGATCCGGCCGGCGTGCTGGGCGCGGCGTTCATCCCGACCGACGGGCACCTGGATCCGACGAACCTGACGCTCGCGCTGGCGGAGGGCGCCCGCCGTCGGGGTGCGGAGATCCGGACCAACACCAGGGTCACCGGCATCGATGTGCAGAACGGTCGCGTCCGCGGGATCCAGACGCAGGAGCACGGCTCGATCGCGGCGGACGTCGTGGTGAACGCCGGCGGGATCTACGCGAACCAGATCGGTCGCATGGCGGGCGTCGAGGTGCCGATCGTCCCGTTCGCGCATCAGTACCTGCTGACGAAACCCGTCGAGGGCGGCAGCGTGGACCTGCCGACGATGCGCGATCCGGACCGACTGGTCTACTTCCGCGGCGAGGCCGGTGGCGGTCTGGTGATGGGGGGATACGAACGGAACCCGGCGCCGTGGGCGGTGGAGGACGGACCGCCCGCCGACTTCAACCATCAGCTCCTGCCCGACGATTGGGAGCGGTTCGAACAGCTCGCCGAGAACGCGTTCGGGCTGGTGCCGGTGCTGCAGACCGCCGAGGTCGTCACGATGATCAACGGCCCGGAGGCGTTCACGCCCGACGGCGAGTTCATCCTGGGCGAGTCCGACGTCCGCGGGTTCTTCGTGGCCGCCGGGTTCTGTGCGCACGGGATCGCGGGGGCCGGCGGGATCGGCAAGGTCATGGCGGATTGGATCGTGCACGGCGAGCCGGAGTACGACCTGTGGAAGATGGACATCCGTCGCTTCGGCGCGCAGTACCGGTCGCGGCACTACGCCCGCGAGCGGGCGGTCGAGGTCTACTCGACGTACTACGACATCCACTACCCCGGTGAGGAACGACAGGCGGGACGACCGCTCAAGACGGCGCCGACGTACGCTCGGCTCGCCGACCTCGGCGCGGAGTTCGGCGAGAAGTCGGGGTGGGAGCGTGCGAACTGGTTCGCGTCGAACGAGGACCCTTCGTTGGCGCGGCTCCGTCCTCGCGGATGGGCGGGCGAGCACTGGTCGAGCGCCATCGCCGCCGAACACATCGCGACCCGCGAACGCGCCGGACTGTTCGACGAGTCGAGCTTCGCGAAGATCGAGGTGATCGGCCGAGGTGCGGCAGCGTTCCTCCAGCGGCTGTCGGCCAACGACGTCGACAGGCCGACCGGGTCGGTCACGTACACCCAGATGCTGAACACGCGCGGCGGCATCGAATGCGATCTGACCGTGACCCGGCAGGCGGATGACCGGTTCATGTTGGTGACCGGGACCGCGTTCGGCAACCACGACATCGGGTGGATCCGCAAACAGCACGGCGACGGAGGGTTCGACGACGTGACGGTCCGCGACGTCACCGGATCGCTCGGCTGCTTCGGGCTGTGGGGTCCGCGCGCCCGCGACGTCTTGTCGAGCGTCACGTCCGACGATCTGTCGAACGACGGCTTCCCGTACATGAGCGCGCGCGGGATCGTGGTGGGCGACGTGCCGTGCCTCGCGTTGCGGGTCACGTACGTCGGGGAGCTGGGCTGGGAGCTCTATCCGGGCGCGGAGTTCGCGGGCGCGTTGTGGGACACGCTGGTCGCGGCCGGCGAGCCGCACGGCATGCTCCCCGCCGGCTACCGCGCGATCGACTCGCTGCGTCTGGAGAAGGGGTATCGCGCTTGGGGATCGGACATCACGCCCGAGGAACACCCGTTCGAGGCGGGACTGGGGTTCGCGGTTCGTATGGACGTGCCGGGATTCATCGGCAACGAGGCGTTGGAGCGGGTGCTCGCCGCCGGGGTGGCGCGCCGGCTGTCGTGTCTGACGCTCACGGACGCGCGAGCGATGACGCTCGGCAACGAGCCGGTCTTCCGCGGAGGCGACGTCGTCTCCCGAGTGACGAGCGGCGGCATCGGCTACGCGGTCGGTTCCTCCATCGCGTTCGCGTACCTGCCGGTCGACCTGGCGGTCCCTGGCACGGCGTTCGAGGTCGAGGTGTTCGGCGACCGGGTCCCCGCGGTGGTCGCCGACGAGCCGCTGTGGGATCCGAAGGGCGAACGGATCCGGTCCTGACCGCCCGTTAGGACCGGCGGTCCTCCGCGGGAGACGGAACGTCCTGCCCTACGAACACGCAGCCGTTCCAGTACGCCTCGAGACGCCTGGTCTTGTTGCGAAGTCCCTTGACGTCGAAGTGGAGCTCGTCGGGTGCGTCGAGCTTGCCGAAGTCGTGGTGGACCTCGATCCCCGCGCCCGACGTGACCGCGAACCCGTGTGGGCGTTTGGAGCTGCGGGTGAAACGACTTCGGCGGCTCGCCCCGGGCGGTTCACAGTGCGATTCCAGCCAGACGTAGGACCCGATCAGGCCGCGACGCGGATCCAGCCAGACCCAGACCTTGCCGCCGCGTTCCTGGATGAACGCATCGGCCGCGGGTGTCGTCACGATCTTCATGGGGGAAGGCTACCTCCGGTTCCGGTGCCGGGGGCGGCCGCGAAGCGGCCGCCCCCGGAGACCGGTATGGCTAGGCGGACACCGCCGGCGCGATCCCGGCCAGGTCCTCGTCCTCGGGGATGACCGCCGGCTCGTACGGCTTGTTCCGCTGGACCGCGAAGTAGTAGATCAAGCCCAGGATGAAGACCACGCCGAACACCAGCCAGATGATCGGGATGTCGTTCAAGAACTTGATCTTGAAGTCGACGAGTTGATCACCCTCGGTGTACCAGTCGGTCTGCGTCGCTTTCGGGTTGGCGAAGATCCGCAGGTAGTTCGCTCCCGACGCGTTCGGATCGAAGGCTCCGTTCGCCGACGAAGGGGTGAGGAAGTTCACGAGCATCAGGGCGCCCCAGAGGATCGCGACGAGGTTGACGACCTTGCCCCACGCTCCGAGCGTGAACGGCGCCTTCGTCTTCGGCCATCCACGCGTTCGCGCCCGCATCACGGCGAGGTTCCCGAGCAGGTAGCTGAGGTAGATGGAGGCGGTCGCCCCGACGGCGATGACCGTCGGACCCGAGAACTGCAGGTACGGGATCGCCGCGAGCGCTCCGATGATGATGCACGCCCCGACCGGCGTGTGGAGCCGTGGGTTGACCTTCGCCATCGTCGCCGAGAACGGCAACTGATTGTCACGAGCCATGCCGAAGCCGAGCCTGATCGTCGAGGTCAGGATCGACATGCAGCAGACGAAGATCGCGGCCGAGACGACCAGCAGGTAGAGCGTCGAACCGGTCTTCGTCATGACGCTCTCGATCACGGCCTGCGGTCCGAAGAATCCCGCCACGGCATCGCCCATACTGGGCACCGCGATCAGCACGCCCCACAGGAAGATCGCGCCGATGATGAACGATCCGATCACGGACGCCAGCACGGCCTTGGGCGCCTCCTGACGCGGGTTGCGGGTTTCCTCAGCCAGCGTCGACGCGGTATCGAACCCGTAGATCACGTAGAGGCTCATGAACATCCCGACGAGGAAGAACGCCATGCTGAACGGCGCGGGGAACTCGAAGATGTTCCCGGTCTTCTGGGAGTCGACGATCACGCCCAGCCCCTGGTTGTTGTGGGCGATGGCCAGGAAGATGGCGAACACGACCATGCCGAGGATCTCGAAGACGACCCCGGTGTTGTTCACGATCGCGACCAAGCGCACGCCGTAGATGTTCAGCACCGTGATCAGCACGAGCGTGACGACCGCCACCACCGCCTGGTCGGCACTTCCGAGGCTCGTGTTGAACTCCGAGCCGAAGATGTTGTTGATCATCGGGAGGAGGGCGATCGGCAAGGTCGCGCAGACCGACGCCACCGTGAGGATCCCGGCGATCAGGTAGAACCAGCCCGTGAACCACGCGTAGCCCCGCCCGGACAGGTACTTCGTCCACTGGTAGACGGACCCGGCAACCGGGAAATGGCTCGAGAGCTCGGCGAAGTTGAGCGCCACGATGAACTGGAACAGCGCCACGACGGGCCACGTCCAGAACAGGTACGCACCGAGTGCGGCCATGCCGACACCGAACAGCGCGAAGATGCCCGTGGACGGCGAGATGTAGCTGAACGCCACCGCGAAGGAGCTGAACGTTCCGAGTTCGCGCTTCAGCTCCTGCTTGTATCCGAACCGTTCCAGATCGGCGGTGTCGATCGCCGCCTGATCGGTCTCATGGCTCGACATGCATCCCCTCCCTTCACCGTCAGAAGGCGCGGGAACACCCGCCCGCGACCCCCCTCGCGGCTCGGTCAGATGACCGAACGGGAGCGAGTGTGTCCCGTTCCGTTCAGGAATGCAATACGGCATCGGTCGGCCCTTCAGCAGGCGAGACGTGCGGCTGTCACACTCCGTGGCAGACCATCTTCGACAGGAGGGAGATCGACATGCGGAAGACCTTCGTGATCGCGGCTGCCGCGATCGCCGCCGTGCTCGTGGCCGGATACGTGGCACAGGCCGGCACCGCTCACCGCCGGGCGGCCACGGTGATCCACGTCGTCGAACGCGCCACCACCGACCTCGTGGTCGACACCGGCCCGACGGGTGATTCCAGCGGTGACCTGCTGACGTTCGCGAACGACCTCTACGACGAGACGAACGTCGACAAGGTCGGTCGCGACCAGGGCAGCTGCATCCGGATCAACACCACGGAGGGCTCGTGGGAGTGCACCTGGATCAACTTCCTGAAGGGCGGCGCGATCACCGTCGAGGGCCCCTTCTTCGACACGCACGACAGCGTCATGGCGATCACCGGCGGACGCGGCAAGTACAAGGACGCCCGCGGAAGCATGGAGCTGACGGTGCTGTCCGACGGTAGTGGCTACAACTTCATCTTCCACGTGCTCGCGTAGCGAGCTCAGGCCCAGGCACGTGCTCGCGTAGCGAGCTCAGGCCAGGTGACGGTCGAGCGCCTCGAGGAAGCCGTCGAGGTCGGGCTCCACGTGGAACGTGGGCTCGATGCGCCCTTCGAGGGCGTCGATCGTCTTGTAGCCGTTGCCCGTCACGTACGCGACGGTCTCCTCGCCGTGTCCGATCACGCCGCGCTCCACCAATCGCTTCAGGACGGCGATCGTCACTCCCCCCGCCGTTTCGGTGAACACGCCCTCGGTCTCGGCGAGGAGGCGGATGCCGTCGACGATCTCGTCCTCGGTACACGCCTCGATCTCGCCGCCCGTGGCCCGGGACACCTGGAGCGCGTAGGGGCCGTCGGCGGGTGTCCCGATCGCCAGCGACCGCGCGATCGTATCGGGCTTCATGGGCTTGACCTCGGTCTCGCCGGCGGCGAACGCGCGTGCGACCGGGGAACACCCCTGTGCCTGCGCCCCCGACACGCGGTACGGCTTCTCGTCGACGGCCCCGATCGCGATCAGCTCGCCGAATGCACGGTGGATCTTGGTCAGCAGCGCCCCCGACGCGATCGGCACGACGACGTGGTCGGGGAGGCGCCAGCCGAGCTGCTCGGCCGTCTCGAACCCGAGCGACTTCGAGCCTTCCGCGTAGTACGGCCGCATGTTCACGTTGACGAACGCCCACGGCAGCGCCTCCGCCACCTCCGAGCAGAGCCGGTTCACGTCGTCGTAGTTGCCGTTGACCAAGACCACCTTCGCCCCGTACGCCTCGGTCGACAGGATCTTCGCGCGTTCCAGGTCGTCGGGGACGAACACGTAGCAGTCCATCCCGGCCTTCGCCGCATGCGCGGCGGTCGCGTTCGCCAGGTTGCCGGTGGATGCGCACGAGACCGCCTCGAAACCGAACGCGCGCGCCATGGTGATGGCGATCGAGACCACGCGATCCTTGAACGAGTTGGACGGGTTGACCGAGTCATCCTTGATCCAGAGCGTCTCCAGACCCAGGCGCTCGCCCAGGTTCGCCGCCCGACGGAGCGGGGTGAAGCCGGCGCCCAGGTCGATCCGGTCGATCCCGGGACCGCCGGGCAGGAGCGACTCGTACCGCCAGAGCGTCCGCGGGCCCGATTCCGCCTGCTTGCGGAACACCTCGCCGTCGATCGACTGCAGGTCGTACGTGGGCTCGAGTGGACCGAAACACTCCTCGCAGATCGTGAGCGGCTCGACCGCGTACTGCTGGCCGCACTCGCGACACTGCAAGGCCTGCGGGGAAGTGAACTTGAACGTCATCCAGTCATCCCGTCACCGCGCCGTGATCGGCGGATCCGACGAGCTTCGCGTACTTCGCCAGAGCGCCGCTCGTATACCGTGGCTCCGGTGCCTTCCACGCGGCACGGCGGGCGGCGAGCGTGGCGTCGTCCACCTGGACATCGAGCCTGCGCGCGTCCGCGTCGATCACGATCCGGTCACCGTCCTCGATCAACGCGATCGGCCCCCCGACGAACGCCTCCGGCGCGATGTGGCCGACCGAGTACCCCTTGGTCGCTCCGCTGAAGCGCCCGTCCGTGATCAGCGCGACGTCCTTGCCCAGTCCGGCGCCCGCGACCGCCGCCGTGACCGCGAGCATCTCCGGCATGCCGGGCGAGCCCTTCGGACCCTCGTAGCGGATCACGATGACGTCGCCGGCCGCGATGCTCCCCGCGGTCAACGCAGTGAACGCGTCGTGCTCCGAGTCGAACGGCCGCGCCGTCCCCGTGAACACCATGCCCTCCGCACCGGCGATCTTCATGACCGCACCGTCGGGAGCGATCGAACCGCGGAGGATCGCGGTGCCGCCCGTCGGATGGATCGGCTCCGCGAACGGACGGATCACGGAGCCGTCCGGCGCGACCGGCGCCAGCTCCGCCAGGTTCTCGGCGATCGTCTTGCCGGTCACCGTGATCGCATCGCCGTGCAGGAGCCCCGCGTCGAGCAGCTCCTTCATCACGACGGGGACGCCGCCCACGCGATCCAGGTCCTGCATCACGAACTTCCCCGCGGGTCGGACGTCGACCAGATGCGGAACACGTCGCGAGATCGCGTCGAAGTCGTCGAGCTCGAGCGGCACGCGCGCCTCGCGCGCGATCGCGAGCAGATGCAGCACGGCGTTCGTCGAACCGGCGACCGCCATCACGACCGCGATCGCGTTCTCGAGCGCCTCCTTCGTGATGATGTCGCGAGGGCGCGGGCCGTCGTTCGCGAGCAACCATGCGGCCTGGCGCCCCGATTCTCGCGCGAACACCTCCCGGCGGTAGTCGACGGCTGGGGGCGAGGCCGCACCCGGGAGCGACATGCCCATCGCCTCGGCCGCCGCGGCCATGGTGTTCGCCGTGTACATGCCGGCGCACGACCCGGTGGTGGGGCATGCGGCGCGCTCGACCTGCAGCAACTCGTCGTCGCTCATGGTGCCGTTCCCGTGGGCGCCGACGGCCTCGAAGACGTCTTGGATCGTGATGTCGCGGTCTTGATACGTGCCCGCCAGGATCGTGCCGCCGTACAGGTAGACCGATGTCAGGTTCAGCCGCGCCATCGCCATCAACATCGCCGGCTCGCTCTTGTCGCAGCCGGCGATCCCCACCAGGCCGTCGAACCGCTCGGCATGCATCACGAGCTCCACCGAGTCGGCGATGACCTCGCGGCTGATCAGGGAAGCCTTCATGCCCTCGTGGCCCATCGCGATACCGTCGGAGACCGCGATCGTGGTGAACTCGATCGGGACGGCGCCGCCCTGCCGAACGCCCTCTTTCGCGAGCGCCGCAAGCTTGTCCAGGTGGTAGTTGCACGGCGTCACCTCGTTCCAGGACGACGCCACGGCGATCTGCGACTTGCCGAAGTCCTCCTCCGAGAACCCCACGGCACGCAACATGGCACGGGCCGGCGCTCGTTGGGGACCTTCGGTGACCTCCCAGCTGCGAGGGCGGTCGTCTGCCATGTCGGGGGCCTCCTGGAGGAGCGGGTGAGGGGCACACACCGTACCAACCGAGGCGAACAGTGGTCTGCGCGGACCGTCCGATATCCTCCGCCCTGGCCCCGTTCACAGCCGGAGCCGTCACCGGCCTCCTGAGGGAAGAGCAGAGAGGAAGAGAACCTGCACGCGTCCACCGCAACCCGCGTCGCGCTGGTGTTGCTCCTCGGCATGGTCGCCTCGATCGATCCCGCGACCGTCGCTCGAGCGTGGAAGCCATGAGCGCTCCCGCGATCCCGGCGGACGCCGGTCGCAGCTGGTGGTTGCACGACGCGCTCGCCCTGGACGCAGGCGAGCCCGCCCCGTCGCTCGACCGCGACACCGCCGCCGACGTCGTGATCCTGGGTGGCGGCTACACCGGGATGTGGACGGCGTGGTTCCTGAAGGAGGCGGAGCCGGACCTGGACATCGTCCTGCTCGAGCAGGACATCTGTGGGGGCGGCCCGAGCGGGCGCAACGGCGGATTCGTCAACAGCTGGTGGAGCGCGCTCGGCGAGCTGAGCCGACGATTCGGGGACGCGCAGGCGCTCGCGCTCTGCCGCGCGGGTGAGGAGAGCGTGGCCGGGATCGGGCGGTTCTGCCAGGAGCAGGAACTCGATGCCTGGTTCCGTCCGGACGGGGACCTCGGCGCCGCCAGCTCCGAGGTCCAGATCGGGTACTGGGCCGACAACGTGATGACGGCGGACCGGTTGGGCGTACCCGATCTCTTCCGAGTGGTTGATCGCGACGGCGTCCGCGAACTGATCGACACTCCCCGCCTGCACGGCGGCATCTACACCTCCATGGGCGCGACGGTGCAACCCGCCCGTCTCGCACGCGGGATCCGTCGCGCGTTGCTCCAGCGCGGGGTGCGGATCTACGAGCAGTCGCCCGTCACGAGGTTCGGCGCGGGGACGCCGGCGGTGGCCGAGACGCCGGGTGGCACGGTCCGAGCCGGCGTGGCGATCGTCGCGCTGAACGCGTGGGCGGCTCACTGGAAGCGGTTCCGGCGGCTGCTCACCGTCCGTGGCAGCTACATCGCGCTCACGGCGCCGGCCCCGGAGAAGCTCGAGGAGATCCGGTGGACCAACGGCATGGGCCTGTGGGACCACCGGGCGGCGCTCCACTACGTCCGCACCACGCCCGACGGCCGGATCGCGTTCGGCGTCGGAGGCATGCAGCCGGGGCTGGCACGCTCGATCGGGCCGCGATTCTCGTGGGACGAACGCGCGGTGCGCATCGCAGCCGAGGATCTGTACCGGATGTTCCCGTCGTTCGCCGACGTGCCCATCGAGGCGGCGTGGGGCGGACCGATCGACGTGGCCGGCCACCACCTGCCGTTCTTCGGCTCCCTCGAACGAGGGAACGTGCACTACGGACACGGCTACACAGGGAACGGGGTCGGGCCCTCCCACCTGGGGGGACAGATCCTCGCGACGATGGCACTCGGGAAGGACAGCGAGATCCTCCGTCTGCCGCTCGTGACCGAGCGACCGATGCGCTTCCCGCCGGAACCGATCCGTTCACCCGGCGCGTACGTCGCGAACCAGGCGATCTGGCGAAAGGATCAGCTCGAGGACCAGGGGGAGGAGCCGAGTCCCATCGTGGACTTCGTCGCGCACCTCCCGCGCCGGATGGGATACAACCTGGGTCCATGACCCCCGACAGCGTCGTCGTGACGGAACATCTCACGAAGTCGTACGGGGCCACGCGCGGCATCGTCGACGTCTCCCTCACGGTCGAGGCCGGCGAGGTGTTCGGGTTCCTCGGCCCCAACGGCGCCGGCAAGACGACGACGATCCGCACGCTCCTGGACTTCATCCGACCGACGTCGGGTCGCGCCACCGTCTTCGGCATGGAGTCGTCGACGTCGAGCGTCGAGATCCACCGCCGGGTGGGCTACCTCCCGGGCGAGTTCGTTCCGTACGAGCACCTGACGGGGCGGGAATACCTGGACTTCTTCGGAGCGCTCCGCGGGGGCGTCGACCGGGAGCTCGTGGACGCGCTGGCCGATCGGTTGCAGAGCGATCTGTCCGCGAAGGTCGCCTCGCTGTCGCACGGGAACAAGCAGAAGCTCGGCGTGATCCAGGCGTTCATGCACCGTCCGGCGTTGCTGATCCTCGACGAGCCGACGCAAGGACTGGATCCCATCATGCAGCAACGGTTCCACGAGCTCGTGTTGGAGGCACGCGCGGCGGGCCAGAGCGTCTTCCTCTCGTCGCACGACCTGCCCGAGGTGGAACGCGTCTGCGATCGCGTGGGGATCATCCGCGACGGCCGCCTGATCACGGTGGAAGACATCGGTTCGCTCAAGACACGCGCAGCGCGCGAGCTCGAGATCCGCTTCGCCTCACCGGTCCCGGCCGACGCGTTCACCGGCCTGCCCGGTGTTCGCGCCGTGGAGGTCCACGGCGACGTGATGCGCTGCACCGTCGTCGGAACGATGGATGGTGTCGTGAAGGCCGCGGCGCGTTTCGACGTCGTCGACCTCACGAGCCACGAGCCCACGTTGGAAGACATCTTCCTGACGTTCTACGGGCCGGACGCGGAGGCGGCGACGTGATCATCACGGCGAAGACCCTCCGAGACCAGCGCCGGGCCCTGATCGGGTGGTCGATCGGCGTGGCGGCACTCGTCCTGCTCTACGCGTCGTTCTATCCGAGCATCAAGGCCAACGCGGCGCAGCTGGACAAGTACTTCGAGTCCCTTCCCGAGGCGCTGCGGAACGCGATCGGCACCGGCACCATCTCCTCGCCGGTGGGCTACCTCCGCAGCGAGATCTTCAGCACCATGGGACCCCTGTTGCTCCTGATCCTCGCGATCGGGGCCGGCGCGCGGGCGATCGCCGGGGAGGAGGAGCGCAAGACGCTCGATCTGCTGCTCGCGAACCCCGTGACCCGCCGCACCGCCGTCCTGCAGAAGTTCTGGGCCATGGTGGGTGCGACGGCGGGTGTCGGTCTGGTGCTGGTGGCGGCGATCGCGGTCTTCGGTCCCGCGTTCGGGCTGCATGTCGCCCTGATCGACATCCTGGCCGCGTCCGTCTCGGCCGTCGCCCTCGCGGTGAGCTTCGGTGCGGTCGCGCTCGCGGTCGGCTGCTGGCGCGGGCGTCGTGGCGTCGCCATCGCGGTGGCCACGACCCTGGCGGTCGCGAGCTACTTGCTGAACGTCCTGGCGCCCAGCGTCACGTCCATCGAGCGGCTCCAGGTCCTCTCGCCCTTCTACCACTACATCGACCACGATCCGCTCCGAACGGGCTTCAGCCTGCCGCACCTCCTCGTGTTGATCGCGATCTCGGCCGTGGCACTGATCCTGGCGATCGTCGCGTTCGATCGACGCGACCTCGCGTCCTGAACGGCCGCGTCAGACCGCGAACGGCTCGTACCCCGGAGCGGCGAGCGGCCACGGGTTGGCGGCCTCCCACACCCCTCCCAGGTTCAGGACGAGGTCGTCGCGGAACCGTGGCCCGGTGATCTGGAGACCGAACGGGATGCCGTTCGGACAGATGCCCGCCGGCACGGTCAGGGACGGATGCCCGGTGATGTTCGTCTCGGCGGTGTTGTAGGCGTCGGCCTCCTCGCGTTGGTCGGGGCCGGAACCCGCCGGACCGAACCCCTCGACGGACATCGTGGGCGTGAGGAGCACCGTGTCGTCGCCGAGGAGGAGATCCAGGTCGCGGACGTGATCGAACCGCCGGCGCCTGGCGGCCATGTAGGTCTCCGGCGATGTCCCCAGCGCCATGCGCATCGGCGCCGCGAACGCAGGTGTGAAGCGGTCCATGTTCGCCTCGATGAATGGACGTCCGAGCCGGTGGAAGTGCTCGAACGCGGTGAGGGTGTACCAATCGTCACCCGTGGAGCCGTGCGTGAACACCGAGCCGGCCCCGAGCATCTCCACCGGGAGACCGAGGTCATGCTCCACCGACGCGATCGCCGCGTCGAACCGCTCCGAGACCCCGTCGGGGAGCGGATGGGCTCCCTCGAACCGGGGAACGGCGAGGACGCGCGTGGGGAGCCCGGTTCCCAAGAGGAGCGGGAACGGCAGCGCCGAGGGGTCGCCCGGGACGGGTCCGGCCTCCAGCGACAGCAACAGGCGCACGTCGGCGATCGACGTCGCGAGCGGTCCGAACGTCGAGAGGTCGATCCAATCGGGGATGGGGTCGCGGCCGATCACGCCGTTCGTCGGCTTGAGCCCCGCCAATCCGCAGAACGCCGCGGGGATCCGGATCGAACCCCCACCATCGGTGGCGGTCGCGATCGCCGCCATCCCCGATGCGAGCGCAGCCCCGGACCCCCCGCTCGACCCACCCGGCGACCAGTCCGTCCCCCATGGGTTCGTGGTGGTGCCGTACAACGCATTGGTCGTGAATCCCGCGAACGCGAACTCCGGCTGGTTCGTCTTGCCCACCACGATGGCGCCGGCCGCGCGCAGCCTGCGCGGCACCAGCCCGTCGGACGAGGCGGGTGCCGCGTCCGCGAACGTCAACGACCCGAACGTGGAGGGCATGCCCGTCACGGCCTCCATGTCCTTCACCAGCAGGGGAAGTCCGGCGAGCGGACCCGGGTCCTCGCCCGCGGCGATCCGTGCATCCATCGCTCGGGCGTCGTCCAACGCCTGTTCGCGCACGCGGATCACGGCGTTGAGCGGAGGGTTCAGGCGATCGATCCGGTCCAGGGACAGCTCGACCAGGCTGGACGACGACGTCCGGCCCGACCGGACCGCCGCAGCCAGGTCCGACAGGTTCATCGGCTCGTCACGATGTCGCGGATGCGGACGACGCCGCGGCCGCGCTTCAGGTCCTTCAGCACGACGGTCGAGGCGTTCCGACCGGGAACGCCCATCACGCCGCCGCCCGGATGCGTCCCGCCACCGCAGAGGTAGAGCCCCCCGACGGGCGTGCGATGGTCGCCGTAGAACGGGATGGGACGGAACGAGAACATCTGATCGGGTGTGAGCTCGCCCTGCATGATGTTGCCGCCGAGCAACCCGAACCGATCCTCAAGGTCCCGCGGCGTCAGCACCTCGATGTGCTCGATCGCACCGGGGAGGTTGGGCGCGTAGCGCGCGATGTCCGCGATGACGCGTTCCGCGTACGCCTCGCGCTCGGTCTCCCACGATCCCTCGCGGAGCTCGATGGGGCCGTACTGCGTGAACGCCATCATGATGTGTTTGCCCCCGGGGGCCAGCCCCGGCTCGTGCGCCGTCGGGAACATCACCTCGGCGTACGGATGCTCCGAGGCGCGACCGTACTTCGCGTCGTCGAACGCACGCTCCAGGTACTCCATGGACGGCGAGAGCGCCGTGAGCCCGCGATGCATGTCGCCGTCCTGGTCCCATGCCGGATACACGGGGAGCTCCGCCAGGCCGATGTTGATCTTCACCGAGCCCGAGCGAGAGCGATACCGACGGATATCGCGGACCACGTCGTCGGGGAGGTGTTCCTCGCCGACCAGGTCGAGGTACGTGGTCTTCGGATGGGCATTGGACACGACCGCCTTCGCCCGGATCAACGATCCGTCCTGCAGCTCGACGCCCACGGCACGGCCTTGGCTGTTGACCGCCACGCGCGCGACCGGCGCATCCGTCCGGATCGTCGCCCCGGCGGCCTCGGCCGCGCGGGCCATGGCCTGCGACACGCCGCCCATGCCGCCCTTCACCCAGCCCCACGCGCCGAAGTGGCCGTCGACCTCGCCGATCCAATGGTGCATCAAGACGTACGCCGAGCCCGGGGTCATCGGCCCGCACCACGCGCCGATGATCGCCTGCGTGGCAAGCGCTCCCTTGACCCGGTCGTCGTCGAACCATTCGTCGAGGAAGTCGGCGGCGCTCATCGTGAACAGCCGGACGAGCTCGTGGATGTCGCGACCGGTCCAACCGCGGAACCGGCCGGCCGTCTTCGCCCACCGGGGAACCTCGGCCATCCGCATGTTCGGCGGCACGACGAACAGCAGATCCTTCAGGAGCTTGGCGACCCGTTCGAAGTAGGCGTCGAACGCCACCCACGCCTCGGCGTCATGCGTGGACAACCGTCCGATGTTCTCCGTATCGCGCGCCATGTCGCCCCAGAGCGTGAGCGACGTCCCATCGGGGAACGGCACGAAGTAGTCCGGTGTGATGATCGAGACCTCGTAGCCGTGACGCTTCAGCTCGAGCTCGTCCACGACGCGCTGCGGCATCAACGAGACGACGTACGACGCGCTGGAGATCTGGTAGCCGGGCCACGGCTGCTCCGTGACGGCCGCGCCGCCCAGGACGTCACGCCGTTCCAGCACCATGACGTCGAGCCCGGCACGCGCCAGGTACGCGGCACACGCGAGACCGTTGTGGCCCCCGCCGACGATCACGACGTCGTGCTCGGCGAAACTCATGGCGGGCGAGCTTACCGAGCGACGAACCGTTCGTGCATGATGCCATCCATGGATCTCCGCCTGGACGCCGACGACGCCGCGCTCCAACGCCGAGCCCGGACGTTCACCGACGACGTGCTGATCCCGCTCGAGGACGCGTGTGAGGAGCACGACGGCCTCACGCCGGAGGAAGCCGCCACCGCGAAACGGGCCGTGCTCGATGCCGGCTTCAACGCGATCAACCACGCCCCCGAGGACGGGGGTCAGGGTCTCGACACGTTCCAGCAGATGCTGGTCGAGGAGCAGTGGGGCCGTGCCACGGGTGCGCTCTGGGACATCCCGTGGCGACCGTCGATCCCGCTCGCTCGTGGCACGGAGACGCAGAAGGAGCGGTACCTCCGGCCGGCGGCGAGAGGCGAGCGACGGGATGCCTACGCGATCACCGAGGAGCACGCCGGCTCGGACCCGTCCATGGTCCGCACGGTGGCACGCCGCGACGGCGATGGCTGGGTGCTCGACGGCGAGAAGTGGCACGTGACGTCCGGCGACGTGGCGGACTTCTTCCTGGTGCACGCACACGCGGACGGCGATCCGGCGAAGCCCACGGTCTTCCTGGTCGACAAGGACCTCCCCGGGGTCCGCCTCGTCAGAACCCCGAAGTACACCCACACGTTCGTGTTCGAGCACCCGATCTTCGCGTTCGAAAGCGTGCGGCTGCCGGCGGACGCGGTGCTCGGCGAGGTGGGACAGGGGTACGAGCTCACGAAGGATTGGTTCGTCGAGGAGCGGCTGATGATCGGCGCTCGGACGATGGGCGCCTCGGCGCGGGCGCTCGAGCTGTCGCTCGCGTTCGCGGAAGGACGTGAGCAGTTCGGACGTCCGATCGTCGAGTTCCAAGCGGTCGAGTTCATGCTCGCGGACATGGCCGCCGAGATCATGGCCGCCACGTCGATGCTGTACCGGGTGTGCTGGATGGCGGCGCGCGGCGGCATGACGCGCAAGGAGCTGCACGCGCAGGCGTCGGCGGTCAAGCTCGTTTGCAGCGAGACGGCCGGGCGCGTGATCGACAAGGCCGTCCAGATCCACGGCGGGCGCGGGTACATGCGCGAACAGCCGGTCGAACGGATGTGGCGTGAGCTCCGGGTCGACCGGATCTGGGAGGGCACATCGGAGATCCAGCGGGTCGTGATCGGCAACGAGCTGCGCAAGCGCGGCGCCGGCACCTACACGACGTGGCCGTCAGAGGGGTAGGACGGTCCTCACGTCAACCCGTTCCGTAGGAACGGTCGCGTGAACACCTTGAACCACTGGAGCACGGGGTAGCTGAGGGCGATCACGCCCAGGACGATCGCGACGACCGAGCTCGCGCGGGGGCTCCCACCCACAGACAGCGCGATGGCCGACAGGACCGCGAAGGCACCGAAGATGGCGGCGAACAACACCAGGGCGTCGCCCAGGACGAGGCCCGGTCCGAGCTTGGACGCGACCGATCGAACGAGCGCACCGGTGGGGTCGTACTGGTACGCCCACAAGATGATCGAGGCGCCGGCGCCCAACATCCCCACAGCGACCGCGAGGGCGCCGAGCGGATTCCGCGTTCGGCCCGAGCTCTGATAGATACCCATCCTGCCGTCCCTAGGTGCCGGCTAGACACCCAAGGACTTCGTCAGGTAGCCCCGGAATCTTGAGCCCCGCTCCGCCGCGGACGAAATCGTACGGGGTGCCCGACCACCGTCCGGGAAGCCCCGGGTAGCTCTTCATCGCGGTGTGCGCACTGTCGAACTGGAACCCGACCCAGTCGGGCGACGCGAACCCTTCGGTGTCGTAGGGCGCGACAGCCGACAATCCACGGCCGAACGTCCTCGACTCGACCAGGAACCGACCTTGGAAGGTGATGTCGTCCTGTGCGTACAGCTTGATGTACCAGCGCTCGATCTCGAGCAGGTACCCCTTGTCCGACGGTGGGGACTCGGGGCCGATGAAGTGGCGCATGTCGACGACGACGAGCGGCCCCTTCACGCCCGTCGTCCGCCGGATGATCCCGAGCGGCTCCGTGAACGGGGGTGTGCCGGCCTTCGGCGTATCCCATCCTTGATCGCACGTCCCGGTCGGAGGGCCGCTGGTCGGCGGCGGCACGATCGGGAGCGCGGGTGGGGTCGGTGACGCCGTGGGCGACCCGGGCGTCAACGGTGCGATCGGCGATGACGTGGACGGCGTGGAGACCGGCGGATCCCCACCGTCGCACGCCGCGAACAGCAGCACCGAGATGCCGACGCATATCGAGATGAGGGTCGTGCGCAAACGGAACGCTCCGCCGGTCGGGGATGACCACGAGGATACCCATAGCCTGGATCCTTGGTAGAACTGATGCGCATGCCCGACCGCGTCCACCCCACCGACGAGGAACGTGGCGACGCGCACCCGCTTCCCGTCAGTCGCCGCCGATTCCTCCAGCGCTCAGCTATGGCCGTGGCCGGCGGGGTGCTGTTCTCGTGCACCGGCGGACGCGTGATCCGTTCCGTCGCCCCGAGCACCACCACGTCGATCGACACCCAGTGGCCGATCAAGCAGGTCATCTACGTGATGATGGAGAACCGGAGCTTCGACAACCTCTTCGGCCGGTTCCCCGGTGTGAACGGGACGACCGTCGGCGTGAAGTCGGGTGAGGAGGTGGCGCTGATCAAGTGTCCCGACTGGCTGCCCGGGGATCTCCCGCACGATCGCGCGGCCGCGCTCAGCTGCTTGAACGGCGGGAAGCTCGACGGCTTCGCGCGGCGGAGCGTACGGCGACCCGTGGTCGTACTCGCAGTTCCAGGAACAACAACTTCCCAACTACTGGCACTGGGCGCGGGAGTACGCGCTATCGGACAACTTCTACGCGTCGGCGCTCGGTCCGTCGTACCCGAACCACTTCTTCTTCATCGCCGGTCAGTCGGGCGGCGTGATCGACAATCCGGAGAACATCCTCACGCGTCCGGGCAAGGATGGCGAGAAACCGTTCAAGAGCTGGGGCTGCGACGCGCTCGGCGACGACGTCTTCGTGTTGGTGAAGGACGACAAAGGGAACCTGTCGAAGCACGATTCCTGCTTCAACTTCAAGACGGTCGGCCAGCAACTCACCGAGATCGGCGTCGATTGGCGCTTCTATTCGGCTGTCCCCGGGCAGGTGGGCTACTTCTGGAACGCGTACAACGGGATCCACGACGTCTTCCACACCGATCTGTGGCACGAGCACGCGCAGAACCCGATCGATCGCCTGATCGACGACATCCAGGCGAACGCGCTCCCGGCCGTCACGTGGGTCACGCCGCAGTTCGAGCTGTCCGATCACCCGCCGGCGAGCTCGTCGTTCGCGCACAACTGGCTGACCGACGTCGTGAACGCCGTGATGAAGAGCGACATGTGGGATCAGACGGCGATCTTCATCACATGGGACGAGTGGGGCGGGTTCTACGACAGCGTGATGCCCCCCGTGGTGGACGAGGTGGGGCTCGGGCTTCCGTGTCCCGCTCTTGACGATCTCGCCGTACACGCGGCGCGGACTGATCGACGACGAGATGGGTGAGTTCTCCAGCCCGCTCCGATTCATCTCCGACAACTGGGGGCTCGACCCGCTCACGCCCCGGATCGCCAACACGCACAACTTCGAGCACGTCTTCGACTTCAGCGCTCCGCCGCGGCCGCCCGCGATCGCGACCGCTCAGGCCAAGACGTACGGCGATCCGTTCGACTATCCGGATGACTACCCCGGCTGGCCGGAAGGTACCAACCCGGTCGAGGAACCCTTCTAGTCTGGCTCAGCCCGGTTCGAGGTGTGCGCTCCGAAGCAGCCTACGGCCGGCGAGGGATCACGAGAGCATCGACCGCCACGCACCCGTCGGACGTGGCGATCAGTGGATTGACGTCCACCGCGTCGAGCTGGTCGCCGAGATCCACTGCCATGACGGAGAGCCGCGAGACGGCACGCGCGATCGCGTCGACGTCCACGGCAGGCGCGCCGCGCACACCATCGAGCAGCGGCCGGATCCGGAGACGATCGATCAGCGCCCGCGCCCCGCGTGCGTCCACGGGCGGCAGTGCGAGCCGACGGTCGTGGAGGACCTCGACGAGGACGCCTCCGGCCGCCACCAGGACGAGCGCTCCGAACTGCGGGTCGCGCACGATGCCGAGCGCGACCTCCACGCCGGGAGGGGCCATCGGTGTCACCACCACGTGCGGACCGAGTCGGGACGCGATGTCCTCGTAGGCCGATCGGAGCGCGTCGGCGTCGGCGAGATCGAGCACCACCCCACCGACGTCGGACTTGTGCTGCACGCCGGGCGCCATCGTCTTCATCGCGACCGGCCAGCCGACCTCGTCGGCCGCCGCCACGGCGCCGTCGACGCTCGCCGCCGCGCGCGCATCCGCGGCCGGAACGCCGTAGTCGGCCAGCAGCGCCAGCGCCTCGAGCTCGCTGAACTCGGCACCGGTCGCCAACCGTGCCCGCCACCGGTCGCGGACGTCGTCCGCGACCGGCTCCGGGGCGATCGCCGGTGACCGCTCGCGTCCCGTCCGGTACGCGAGCAGATGTCGCAGCGCGGTCAAGCCGGACGCGGTTCCCTCGAGCACCGGGATACCGTCGTCGCGCACGAGCGCCGCCTCGTCGTTCGCGACGGCGCTCGCCAGGTTCGACACGATGCAGAACGGCTTCGTGGTCGAGTTGAACACCTCGCGCGCCACGTGGAGGTACCCGGCGTCGAACGGCTCGCCCTGCCGCGTCATGTCCACCACGAACGCGAGCGCGGCCACGTCGGGGTCGTCGTGCAGCGCGTGGAAGCATTCGATGAAGATGCGGTCGGCGTCGATGCCCGTCCCCCACGCGTCGAGGGGGTTCGCCGCCTCCAGCCCGGGATCCAGCGCCTCCTGGATGCGCGCGGTCGTCGCCTCCGAGATCTGTCCGAACGGCACGCCGAGGTCGGCGGCGACGTCGACGAACAACACGCGCTCGCCTCCCGAGTCGTGGATCGACGCGATGCCGCCGCCGGTCGTGACGCGCCGAGGACTGGAGAACAGCTCCATCGCGTCGGCCATCTCGTCGAGCGTGGCCACGCGCACGACGCCATACGCCTCGAACAACGCCTCGTAGGCGCCGTCCTCGCCGGCGAGGGCGCCGGAATGCGCGGTCACCATCGACTTCGAGCGCTCGGTGCGCCCCACCTTCAACGCGATCACCGGCACGTCCGCATCGGCCGCGGAGGCCAGCGCGGCACGGAACGCGTCCGGACGCCGGATCGTCTCGATCAACAGCGCGATCACGTGCGTGGACGATCTGGCGAGCGCGTACGACATGTAGTCGGCGACATCGGTGACCAGCTCCTGCCCGGACGAGACGATCACGTTGAAGCCGATGCCGCGGTCGTTGAACGCCAGGGCCGCGAACGCCGACCCGGAATGGCTGACGAGCGCCACGGGCCCGCGCCTGATGTGGTCGGGCGTGGCGAACCCGGTCGCACGCAGGTCGGCGTCGAGGCTGAGGAACCCCATGCCGTTGCCGCCGCACATCGCGATGCCGGCGTCGCGCGCGATGGTCGCGACGCGCTCGGTGAGCGGCGGCATCCCGGGTCGCGGCGGCTCGGCCTCGTAGAGCGACGAGAACGTGACGGCAGATCGCGCCCCGGCCGCGACCGCGTCGCCCAGCGCCTGCTCGATCCGATGGTTCGCGACGCCGAGGATCGCCAGGTCGACGGACCCGGGGACGTCGGCGATCGACGGATAGCACCGATGTCCCAGGACGTCGTCGTAGCCGGGGTTCACCGGATAGATCGCGCCGTCGAAGCCTCCGCGGAGGAGCTCGAGCATCATCTGCTGCCCGAGCGAGCCCTCCTTGACGCTGGCACCGACGACGGCGACCGAACGCGCCTCGAGCATGCGCTCGAGCGCGGTCCGTTCGTCGGGGTCGCCGCTGGCTGCCGTCACCCGTTACTCGTTACCTGATCACTTGTGGCCGACGGCCTTGTCCTTCTTCGCCATGTTGAAGGCCTGCCACCCGGGGATGCCGTTGACGCCGCCGCCGCCGTGCGTCGCGCAGGAGCCGTGGTACAGGCCCTTGATCGGGGTGCGGTAGTCGGCGTAGCCCGGCGCCGGGCGCATGTGGAACAGCTGATCCACGCTGAGCTCGCCGTGGAAGATGTTGCCTCCCAACAGACCCAGGTCCTGTTCCATGTCGTACGGCCCGATCACCTGGCGGTCGATCACCGCAGCCTTGAAGTTCGGCGCGAGCTCCGTGTACTTGTCGATGATCCGATCGGCGTACTGCTCGAGCTCGTCGCGGTGGGGCTCCTTGTTCCAGTCGTCCGGCACCCACTGGCTGAACATGGAGAACACGTGCACCCCTTCGGGCGCGAGCTGCTTGTCGAGCGTGGTCGGGATCGTGCCGTCGACGAACGGCGCCACCGCGGCCTTGCGCTCGATGTGCGCGTCCTGGAACGCGCGCTCCGCGTACTGCGGGCTGAAGCAGAGCTCGACCGAACCGGTGTGGTGGTCCTGCTGGTTCTTCCCGGGGTTCGCGATGAAGTCCGGCAGCTCGGACAACGCCACGTTCACCTTGACGACGCCGCTCCGGGTCTTCCACCGCTCGATGTCCCAGACGAAGTCGGCCGGCAGCTCGTGCCGCTCGATCAGATCGAGGAACGCGATCTGCGGGTGGATACAGCTCACGACGACCGGCGCGCGGAGCTCCTCACCGTTCTCGAGGGCCACACCGACCGCACGGCCGCCGCGCACCAGGATCTGCTTCACGCGCGCGTCGGTGCGGATCTCGGCGCCGAAGGACTCCGCCGAGCGACGGATCGCATCGGAGACGCCGCCCATCCCACCCTGCTGGAAGCCCCACGAGCCGAGGTGTCCGTCGCCCACGTCGCCGATCGAGTGGTGGAGCATCACGTACGCGGTGCCGGGTTCGTCCGGACCCGCCCACGTGCCGATCACCCCGTTCACGGTCAGCATCGCCTTGATCGCGTCCGACTCGAACCAGTCGTCCAACAGGTCGCTCACGCTCATCGTGAACAGACGGGTCACGTCCGCGACGCCACGCGTGCCGAGCTTGCGCATCTTCCACGCGGACTGCGCGCTCGCCACCAGGTCGCCGATCGCGAGCGAGCCGAGCTTCGGCGGCACCTGGAGCAGCAGCGGACCGAGCACGTCGGCCACACCCTTCAGCCACGCCTCCCACTTCGGCAGGATCTCGGCGTCGTGCTTCGAGAACTGCGCGATGGAGTCGTAGCTCTTCTTCGCGTCGTCGGCGTAGACCGTGATCGCGCGGCCGTCGGGGAACGCCTGGTAATACGGGCCGAACGGCGTGACGTCGTAGCCGTGCTGCTTGAGGTTCAGCTCGCGGATGATCGTGGGTGGCATCAGGGACATGACGTACGAGTACGTCGTGACCTTGATCTCCGGGTGATCGGGGAACGGCGCGCTGGTATCCGCGGCGCCGCCGGTCTTGCCTCGTGCCTCGAGCACCACGGTCCGCGCCCCGGCGCGGGCGAAGTACGCCCCGCTCGTCAGCCCGTTGTGCCCCCCGCCGATGATGATCGCGTCGTAGACGTTCGCCATGCCGATCCGTTCCCCTCTGGCTCGTTGAACCCCGACTGGCACGCGCCGGTGTGGCGCGGATGGCAGATTATCCCCTGACTTTGAATCACCAGTCAACTCGAACGCCGCTGCCTGCAGCTTTGACATCGCTGCTCAGGGGCGTACAGTCTCCTGAATCGTCATACAGATTCCAGGCGTGCACGGCCGCGTGGGCTGTACGCCGTTCAACACGGGAGCACGGATGGGTCGCACACGACAGAAGCAGTCGAAGGACCGCCATCAGGAGATCTTGGAGGCGGCCGCCCGCGTCATCACCGATCGCGGGCTGGCCGAGACACGGATCTCCGACATCGCCGAACGGTGCGGGGTCTCGCCGGGTCTGATCCTGTACTACTTCGAGTCGAAGGACCGGCTGCTGGTCGAGGCGCTGACGTACGCGAACGACCAGTTCTATCTGCGCCTCTCGCGCGAGCTCCGCCGGATCACGTCCGCGCGGGAACAGCTGGACCGCCTGATCGAGCTCTCCGTCCCCGGCCTCCTGCCCGAGTACGAGCGCCTGGATGAATGGGCGCTCTGGATCGAGATCTGGGTGCGCGCGCTCCGTGACCCGGCGCTCGCGAAGGAGCGCGAGGCGCTCGACCGCCGGTGGCGCCAGTCGATCGCCGACATCATCCGCGAGGGACGCGAGGCCGGGGAGTTCCCGCCCGGCGTCGACGCCGACGACCTGGGCCAGCAGATCGGAGCCATGATCGACGGGTTGGCGATCCAGGTCTTGATGAACGACACGGCGTTCACCCCCGTGCGGATGCGCGACGTCTGTCGCGACGTCGCGGCCAAGCTGATCGGCTTCGCGCTCGAGCCCGCACCGGCCGGCGCCACGGCGTAGCACCACCCCTGGGCGCATCGGGTCCCGACCCCCTAGCCTGTGCAGCCATGGAACCGATCCCACTGATCCTGGACGTGGACACCGGCG
This sequence comes from uncultured Actinomycetes bacterium, assembly GCA_963835415.1. Lineage (GTDB taxonomy): Bacteria > Actinomycetota > UBA4738 > UBA4738 > HRBIN12 > JBBQVZ01. Next base: position 48,420 of record CAWIFZ010000002.1, read on the forward strand.
TCGACGATGCGCTCGCGATCCTGTACGCCCTCGCGTCGCCCGAGGTGACGTTGATCGGCGGCGACGACCGTGATGGGCAACGTCGACGTCGACCACACCACCGAGAACACGCTGGCCGTGCTCGAGCTCTGCGGCTACGCCGACGTGGAGGTCGCGAGAGGTGCCGGACGGCCGCTCGTCCGCGACCACATGGCGTTCCCGGTCGTGCACGGAGCGCGCGGTCTGGGCGAGGCCGAGCTGCCGCCCGCGTCGCGTGCGCCATCGGACCGCGACGCCGCGCGACTGTTGGTCGAGACGGCGCGCGAACGTCCCGGCGAGGTGCTGCTGGTCGCGACCGGCCCGCTCACGAACGTCGCGCTGGCGCTCTCGGAGGAGCCGGCACTCCCCGACCTGCTCAAGGGGTTCGCCATCATGGGCGGCGCGTTCGACCACCAGGGCAACGTCACGCCGGCCGCCGAGGCGAACATCTGGGTCGATCCCGAGGCCGCACAGGCCGTGTTCCGCGGGTTCGCCGGCGCGCCGGAAGCGAAGCTCCCCGTGGGCGTGGGGCTCGACGTCACCGAGCGGGTGAAGCTCGACCGCGACGGCGTGAACGAGATGTGCGCCCCCGCGCCGGATTCGCCGCTCGCCGCGTTCCTGCAAGGATCCGTCCCGTTCTACATCGAGTTCTACGAGCGGTACGGATCGAGCGAAGGCGCGTCGATGCACGACCCGCTCGCGCTGGCGATCGCGATCGACCCGTCGCTCGCGACGTTGCAGACGACGCGCGTCGAGGTGGAGACCGACGGGACGTGGACGCGCGGCGCGACCGTGACCGACCTGCGCGGGATCCGTCGCAGCCCGTGGCCGACGGGATGGATGCCCGAGGACAACGCGCGCGTGGCGATCGACGTGGACGCGCCCGCGTTCATGACGCGCTTCGTGGGCCGTCTCGCCGCGCTCGTCGAGGCATGCGCGTGAGGCGGGTCGGATGAGGGTCGAGGGGGCGCCGATCGTCGCCGTCCTCGGCGCGATCAACGTCGACGTCGTCGTCTCCGGTGCCCCGCTGCCCGGTCCCGGGACAGACCGTCACCGGCGGGGACTTCGCGCAACATCACGGCGGCAAGGGTGGGAATCAGGCGGTCGCGACCGCACGGGCCCTCTCGATCGCGCAACATGCGCATGTTCCACCGAGAAGGCGAGCCCCGGACGGGCGTGTGGATGCTCGGCGCGGTCGGCGATGACGATTGGGCTGCGCGGCGCTGGAGGCACTCAGCGCGAACGACGTCCAGATCGCACACGTCGTGAGCACACCGAGACGCTCCGACCGGGGTCGCACTCATCGCGGTCGGCGTAGACGGCGAGAACCAGATCTCGGTCGCACCGGGCGCGAACGCGGTCGCTCGAGCCCAGCGACGTCGTCGGCGCGCTCGAGACGCTGGAGCCGCACGTCGCTGCTCGTGAGCCTCGAGGTGTCCGAGCGGACGGTGCGAGCCGCGCTGCAGTGGGCACGCGACCACGACGTGACGACGATCCTCAACCCCGCGCCGCCGCAGCCGTGGGCGAACGATCTGCTCGGGCTCGCGACGTACGTCACCCCCAACGAGCACGAGCGTTCGACGCTCGGCGCAATCCCAGAGGGTGTCGTCGTCGTCGAGACACGCGGTCCCGAGGGTGCGGTGATCCACCGGCCCGACGGGTCACGGAGGAGCGTCCGCGCTCCAAGCGTCCCGGTTGTCGACACGACCGGCGCGGGCGACTGCTTCAACGGCGTGCTCGCCGCCGGTCTCGCGTGGGCACCGAACTCTCTGCAGCCGTCCGCGACGCGGTCATGGCCGCCTCCCTCTCCGTCGGCACCGCCGGCGCCCGCGAGGGCATGCCCGACATCCAAACGATCTCGGAGGCGCGGGAGCGGTTCGGAAGCTAAGACGCGAGCGTCGCGCTGAACGCGTCGACCAGCGCACGCCCGTAGACGTCCCCGGGATCCTTCTCCGGGTTGTAGCAACCGATCGACACGCCGATGAGCGCCGGGGACCCGACCAAGGGCCGCATCAACGCGACGAGCTCATCCATATCGAGCCCGTCGGGCATCAGGTAGTCGGTGGCCGGGAACTCGTCCTCGCCCAGGATGTCCACGTCCAGGTGCATCCAGAACCGGCCGGCCCCCGATGCGAGATCCGCCGCGACACGCTCGCCGACGGCCGCCGGCCCCTCCGTCTGGACCTCGTCCTTCGAGATGGGACGGAACGCCGGCCCGAGCTCGGGTGCGATCTGTTCAAGCGTCGGCACCTCGTCCGGATCGCGGAAGCCGATCGGCACCACATCCTCGACCCGCGACGTCGCGCCGCCGCATACCTCCACCCACGCCGCAGGGCCGCGGCCGAGCGCCACCGACAGCGGCATGTCCGCCGCCTCACCGGTCGGCGACGTGACGCCGTCCGACAGATCGAGGTGCCCGTCGAGGTACGCGACCGCGGTGCGCCCGAGGACGTCGCGAGCCGCCGCCAGTGCGCCCGGCAGCACGGTGCAGCAGCCGCCGACCAGGAACGGACGTTCGCCCGACGTGAGCGCCGCAGCCGTCGCCTGCCGGATCGCGGTGGTCGTCGTCAACACGTCGGCGCTGCCGAGGATGCCGGTCACCGGATCCCGAACCTCGCCGCGGATCCGGACGTCCAGATCGCCGGCGTCCGCCTCGCAGAGGTCGGCCAACCCGAGCGCGCGCAACTTCGCCGGACCGTGCTCGGTGCCGCCGGCGCGCCCGACGGAGTCGATCGGCACGCCGAGGAACGTGAGGTCGGTCATCGCGGTCCGGCTAGCCTTCGAGCGCGCGACCCATGGCCAGCCGGTACTCCTCGTTGAACCAGTAGAGGAACCGGTCCTGGCGCGGGTAGATGCCGGTGGTGAACGCCCGCGAACCGACGCCCGTCTGCGCGCGCTGGCAGACCTCCCAGTCCTGGCGCGAGATCAGGTCCCAGAGCTCGATCACCGGCTCCGGCTTGAAGTTCGGACCGTCGATCGTCTCCGGGCGGAACAGGAACTCGCTTACCACGGTGGTGTGGTTCGGACCTTTCGGGTACGCGATGTAGTACATGCCGCAGTCGGGATGCAGGTTCAACATGAGGTTCGGGAACTCGTACGAGCCGTAGTACATCTCGTAGTCCTCGGGCTGCAGGCCCGGCAGCTTGGGGAGCTCCGACGTCCCACTGATCGTGAAGCTCGTGGCGCCATCCACCATGCGGTTGCCGTCGTCGCGGATCTCCTCGTCCCACACCTCGCCGAAGCGGAAGAGCGGCACGACCTGCACGAGCTCCGGATGGATCTGCGGGCAGTGAAGGCACTCGTTGTAGTTCTCGACCACGATCTTCCAGTTGGCATCGACCTCGTAGACGATCCGCGCGCCGATCCGCAGCTCGTCCATCTTGAACCGCTCGAACACCGTGATGGATTCGGCGCCGTCGGTGAGCGCCTCCAGCAACGGACGGGGCTCGCCGGAGAGGTTCACGAACAGGAACCCCGCGTAGCTGTCGATCGTGACGCTGTGCAACGGATACGCGGAACGGTCGAAGAGCTCGTCCTCTTTGACGTTCGGCGTGCCGATCAGCCGGCCCGCAAGGTCGTACGTCCATGCGTGGTACGGACAGACGAACGCCTTCCGAACGTTCCCCGTCCCTTCGATGTCGTCGACGAACTTCGTGCCGCGATGGCTGCACACGTTGTAGAACCCGTGCAGCTCGCCCGCCTGATCCCTGGTGATGAGGACGGATTCGCCGGCGATGTCGCGAACGATGTAGTCACCGGCGCCGGCGACCTCCTCGGCGCGGCCGGCACATACCCAGTCGCCCCACCAGATCTTCTCGCGCTCCTGTTGGTAGACCTCCATGCTCGTGTAATCGTCGCCGCCGAGCGTGGGCCTCGGCCTCCAGGGCTCGCGGTCGTTCCGCAGGTGCTCGAGTCGACTGCGATCGGTCTGCATGACTGACAACTCCTCGTGCGGGTGGTGCAAGGATACGGCCGGCGCGACCCGGGCCGGTAGCCGGAGGCTCCGCTTCCCTGGCGACGACCCTCGATATCCGCGCCGGCGACGCGGAGGCGTGTCAGGCGGGGAGGCTGTCCGCGAACGCCGTGATGTGTTCCGCGTGCTCGTCGTAGTGCACGTACGTCTCCTCCGCGAACCACGTTCCGGCAACGTCGTCGATCTCACCGAGCTCGGCCAGCGCCGTCCTGACGCGCTCGCGGCCGGCGGCCGCACCGGTCGTGACGTCGTCCCACGCCATGGCCTTCGACGCATCGGCGATGTCCTGGTTCATCCGGTCCCAGTACGCATCGGACTCGGCCTCGAACGGATCCGACCAGTTCCCGCCGCGCATGATCTCGAGATGCTCGCCGCAGAAGTCCGCCCATCGGGCGCAGTGCCACACCATGTCCTGGACCGACCAGTCGCCCACCACGCCTTCACGCGTGCGGTCACCGGCGGGCACGCGCTCGACGGCCGCCCACATCCGGCCCCACGCTTCCTCCTCGCGTGCGAGGAGGTCCTTCGTCTCGGCCATCACCGGGTCCGTGGGAATCCAAGGTCGACGCTGCTCGTCCCCGGATCGGGCCAGCGCGATGTCACGACCTTCTGCCGTGTGTAGAACGTGACGCCGTCCGGGCCGTACATGTGCTGATCCCCGAAGAGCGACGCCTTCCATCCGCCGAACGAGTAGTACGAGACCGGCACGGGGATCGGGACGTTCACGCCGACCATGCCCACGTTGACGTCGAACTGGAACTGTCGTGCCGCGCCGCCGTCCCGCGTGAAGATCGCGACGCCGTTGCCGTACGGGTTGTCGTTCACCATGCCCAGCGCTTCGTCATAGGACGACGCGCGCACCACGGACAGCACCGGTCCGAAGATCTCGTCCGTGTAGCACGACATGTCCGGCCGGACGTCGTCGATCAGCGATACGCCCAGGAAGAACCCGTCGCCGCCGAACCTCGCGTCCTCGCGTCCGTCCGTCACGACCGTGGCCCCCTGCTCGCGCGCGGCGTCCAGGTACCCCGCCACCTTGTCGCGATGCTCGCGGGTCACGAGCGGTCCCATCTCGGACTCCGGATCGTTGCCCGGGCCGACCTTCACCTTTGGGAGGCGCTGCTGGATCGCGGCGACCAGCGGATCCGCCACGTCGCCGACCGCGACGATCACCGAGATCGCCATGCATCGCTCTCCGGCAGAGCCGTATCCGGCAGAGACCGCAGCGTCGGCCGCCATCTCGATGTCCGCGTCCGGCAGGACGATCATGTGGTTCTTGGCGCCGCCGAGCGCCTGCACGCGCTTGCCGTTGCGGGTGCCCGTCTCGTAGATGTATCGCGCGATCGGCGTGGAACCGACGAAGCTCACCGCCGCGATCGTCGGGTGCTCCAGGATCGCGTCGACCGCCACCTTGTCGCCCTGGACCACGTTGAAGACGCCGTCGGGGAGGCCCGCTTCCTTCAGCAGGTCGGCCATGTAGAGCGACGCGCCCGGGTCCTTCTCCGACGGCTTGAGCACGAACGTGTTCCCGCACGCGATCGCGTTCGCGAACATCCACATGGGCACCATGGCCGGGAAGTTGAACGGGGTGATCCCGGCGACCACGCCGAGCGGCTGGCGGATCGAGTACACGTCGACGCCGGTCGAGACCTGCTCGCTGAACCCGCCCTTCAGCAGGTTCGGCACGCCGCACGCGAACTCGATGTTCTCCAGCCCGCGTGCGACCTCGCCCATGGCGTCGGAGAGCACCTTGCCGTGCTGCGCCGTGAGGATCTTCGCGATGTCCGCGCGGTGGAGGTCGACCAGCTCGCGGAGCCGGAACATGATCTCCGCGCGCTTGGCGAGCGACGTGGCGCGCCAGGCCGGGAACGCCTCGGCGGCCGCTTGGACGGCACGATCGACCTCGTCGACGCTCGCGAGGTCGACCTCGTGGGTCTGCTCACCCGTCGCCGGGTCGAACACGGGGCCGGTGCGACCGGACTCCCCCAGGACGACCTTCCCACCGATGTAGTGCCCGATCCGCTCCATGTCTCACTCCCGTGATCGCTCGGGGAACCCCTGTCGAGGCGTCGAGCAGCCATGGTAGCCGAGGCCGGACGAGCGCTACTCGTGGGCGAAGTCCAGCCGCGGCACCTCCGAGCCCTGCACGACCGGATGGTTCGACAGGTGCTCGAGCAGCTCCCGGACGCTGGCCGTCGCGACGCACACCGTGGAGTCCGCCGCGCCGTAGTACATCCTGATCGTGTCGCCGTCGTCGCCCAGGATCCATCCGCACGGGAACACGACGTCGGGAACGTCGCCCGAGCGCTCGTAGATCGTCTGCGGGCCGAACACCCACTCGTTGCCCCGCGCGATCACCTTCGTCGGGTCGTCGCGGTCCAGCAGGGCCAGGCCGAGCCGGTAGATCGACCCGGACACGGTCACCCGGACCCCGTGGTAGCAGAGCAACCATCCCTGGTCGGTCAGCAGCGGCGGAGGCCCCAGCCCGATCTTGTCGGCGTCCCACCATGCGCCCTTGCGCGCGGGCAGCAGGATCTGCGAGTCGCCCCAGTGACGCAGATCCGGGCTCCACGACAGCCACACGTGGGCACCGTGCTCGGAGCCTCTGGCCGCCGGGCGATGGATCAGCCCCCATCGACCGCCGAACTTCTGCGGGAACAACGCTGCATCCTTGTCCTCGGGCGACTGGATCACGCCGCGGCGCTCGAACGTCCGGAAGTCGGTGGTCGTGGCGAGACAGACGAGCGGGCCCCCCGGTGAGTAGCCGGTGTAGACGATCAGGTAGCCGTCGTCCGTGCCGGTGATCCTGGGGTCCTCGACCCCCCACTGCTCCTCGAAACGGCCCAGATCCGGGGCGATCCCGCGATCGATGTCGATCTGCCAATCCGTGAACCCGTCGTCGCTCGTAGCAACGACCAGCCGGGAGAGCCCGGTCCGGTCCTCGACCCGGATGAGGAGCAACGTTTGACCCTCGAACGACACCGCCGCCGGATTGAACGCCGCGTTGACCATCCGCGAGAAGTCGGCCGGTTTGATGATGGGGTTGCCGTCGAAACGGCTGAACAGCTCTCGGGGGTCGACCTCGTGCGACATGGGAGCTTCCTCCGATCCCTCAATCTGCGCCTCTTCCACTCCGATGGAAGAGTTACGGGTGATACTCGCGCTCGCGGGTTATCCTCCCGCGCTGGTATGCAGCAGCCAGAGACCTTCTCGCCGCTCGTCACCCGACTTTCCCACAGGCCGGTGGTCGAGGCACGGGCGGTCCCGGGCTACGACCCGATCTTCAACGCCGGGCTCCTGGTCCACGAGGGGACGTACCACTTGTTCGCCCGCGGCGTTCGCGACGGCTACCACCCGAACCCCGGCGAGGGACCGCGCTTCCTGGACTACGTGTCGGACATCTTGGTCTTCACATCGACCGACGGCGTGAACTACTCGTTCGGATACGTGCTGGCCACCTCCGGTGAGGACGGCGACCACGTGTTCGAGGACCCGCGGGTCCAGGTGGTCCGCAGCAACGGCGACTCCAAGGTCGTGATGACCTACACGAACCTTCCCCCCGCATGGACGGGACTGCCGTGGAGGATCGGGGTCCATCGCTTGGTCTTCGATGACGGCCGCTTCCATCTGGACGGATCGAGCGCCCGTGTCATCGGACCGGAACACATCGGGAACAAGGACGCCGTCGTCTTCAACCTCGCGGACGGACGTGTCGCGCTGATGCACCGCATCCACCCCAACATCCAGATGGCCGTCTTCGACTCGCTCGACGCGATGTGGCATGGCGACGCTGCGTATTGGAACGATCACTTGGAGCATCTCGACACGCACACGATCCTCTCCCCGACACCGGGCGCGTTGAGCGTGGGCGCGGGCGCTCCCCCCATCCCGACGTCGGACGGACTGCTGCTCTTCTTCCACGAGCGTCGGGGAGACGGTTCCTACACCGTGAACGTCGCGCTGCTCGACGCGGCGACGGGGCGCATGATCTCGAAGCTCCCCGACCCGTTGCTCGAACCCGAGCTTCCGTGGGAGCGTGCCGGCGACGTCGACAACGTGGTGTTCGTCCAGGGCGCGCATCGGCGGGAGGACGGCGTGATCTACTTCACGTACGGAGCGGCGGACCGATGCGTCGGCGCCGCGATGGTCCAGGAGGATCAGCTGCTGGCCGCGCTCCACGCCGCTCGCTGAACCGCCGAGCCACGCTCCAACATCCGCGCGTGCTGCATCGTGGAGACGAACGCGATCGTCGATTCGGCGCCCTGGTTCTGGTTGACCCCGTCCACCTCCAGCCCGTCGAAGCCCCCGCCCGTCTCCGGATCGAACATCGCGACCTCCACGTCGTTCTCCCCGTCGAACCATCCGGCGCACGAGCGGAGCGCCGCCAGCCACGAGTCGTCGTGCGTGACGGCGAACGCGCGAGCGCAGGCATCGGCGAGCGCACCCGCCTCGATCGGTTGCTGATCGAACGCCGGACGCGCGTCGTCGGGGCCGCGGCCGGCGGCCGGCGCGAAGCTGAAGTGATCGCCGAGCGTCTCTTCGGCGACCAGCCATCGCAGCAGCCGGAGGCCCTCGTCCACCACGTCGTCGTCGCCGATCGCGTGGCCGCCGGCGATCAGCGCCTCGGGCAGCAGCGCGTTCCCGTACGCGAGCCGGGGCTCCGGCCACGGCCAGCGGGCGTCGTCGGTTCCGCGGGGCAGCGAGGCGAGCCCGTCCTCCACGAGTGACCGCGCGGATACGCAAGCCGCGTCGGCGACGGTGAGCTCGGCCGCGCCCACCACGGCGTGTGCCGTCGCGCGCGGGTAGACGGAACGGAACGGGGCCACGAGCTCGAAGAGACGGCGAGCCTCGCGACCGATGTGGGTCCAAGGCGCGATCGCGGCGGCGACGCCGATGCCGAAGATCGCTCGGCCACAGGCATCGTCAGAGGACGGGTCGTCCGTCCATCGCCGATCGAACCCCATCCGCAGGCGGAACCTGCCGTCGCCGTCGTGCGCCTGCACCAGGAACGCGAGCCATCGTTCGGCGAGCTCCTCGGCGACCGCGTCCTCCGACCGAACGGCGACCGCCAGACCTCGGCCGGCGTCGTCGGTGCAGTAACCGAGCGCTCGATGGGGCAGCGAACCGATCGCATGTTCGAACAGGCTGGTGTCGTCCGTCATGCGCTGCAGATGTCGGAGCGTTGGCTCCGGCAGGGTCATGCGGCCGCTTCCCGCTCCGCCAACACTCGGTGTGCCAGTCGGAGGTATTCCTGACCGATCGCCGGCCACGCGAGCCGTTCGGCCTCACGCTCGGCCTGGCCGCGCATGGATCCGGCCAACGCGTCGTCCGTGAGCAGACGCCTGAGCGCCTTCGAGATGGATTCGGGATCCTCGTGCGGAACCACGATGCCGCAGGCGATCGCGAGCTGTTCGATCGCATGCGGGAAGGCGGTCGCGACCACGGGCTTGCCCGCCGCGATCGCCTCGACCAGGACGCCCGAGCTGATCTGCTCGCGTGAGTCGTACGGCAACAGCACCACGTCGGCACTCCGGATCAGGGAGCGCAGGGACGGCGTGTCGAGGTAGCGGTCCTCGAACACGACGCGGTCGCTCACGCCCTGCTCGGCCGCCAGACGGCGGAGCCCGTCGCGGTAGCGCTCACCTTGGCGGAGCAACACCTTGGGGTGCGTCTGTCCCGCGACCACGTACACCGGCGCGGGATCCAGGTCGCTCAGGTACGCCATGGACCCGATCCCGTACTCCAATCCCTTGCCGGGACCGATCAGCCCCCACGTCAGGACGACCGGCTCGGCACGATGGATGATGCGCGGCCCTTCGATGTTCGGCGGCGCCCCGTGGGCGACGACGACGACGCTGTCGGGTGGGACATCGTGGACGGCGATCAATCGGCGTCGCGCGGCGTCGGTCATGGTGACCAGCACGTCGGCGGCCTCCATCAATTCCTCCAACACCAAGCGCTGATGCGGTGAAGGTTCGGAAAGCACCGTGTGCAGCACGACGATGACGGGGATCGGAGACGCGCGAACGAATCCGACGACGTCTTCGCCGTCCTCGCCGCCGTAGATGCCGTACTCGTGCTGCAGGATGGCGACGTCGTAGTCCTTCATCTCGGCGAGCGCGGCGTTCCGCGAGACGCGATCGCCCCAGTACCACTCGGCCACGACCTCGGGCTGGTTCGGGGGCTCCGGCTCCTCGAGCACCCGGATCACCGCGCTGTTCGGAGGCGCCATGGCGTTGCGCAGCGACTGCCCGAACGTGGCCAGGCCGCAGTGAGTAGGCGGGTAGGTGCCCACGAAACAGATGCTGAGCGGATCCATGTCTCGCTCCTCCGTCGTTCCCTCGTCCACGGTCTCATCCATCTATGAACGGCCGGTGTCCGGCCCGTTCCGATCATGTGTCCGTCGTCCTGGTCCCGCGAGGTACCCACGCTCGACGTGTCCCACACGCCGCGGGCGGTCCCCGCTTCCCTCAGGAGCCCCGGTAACACCGATCCGATGGACCCGTTTGCATCGGAGGCGGTCGGGCGGCCTTCTCCGTGGTGAACGACCATGGTACCGCGTCCGCAGAACGGCGTGAACGGGGTCCGGATACGGCCGGCAGGTCAGCCGAGCAGGCCGAGGACGCCGCGCTTCGCCAGCTGGTCGGCCACGATGTTCCGCTGGATCTCGGACGTGCCCTCCCAGATCCGGTCGACGCGCAGCTCGCGCCAGAAGCGCTCGGCGACGTTCTCGCGCATGTACCCACGACCGCCGAAGATCTGCACGGCGCGATCCGCCACGCGCCCCGCCATCTCGCTCGCGTAGAGCTTGGCCATGGAGCACTGCGTGTGCTGCAGCTTCACGTCGAGCCCGGCGTCGATGTTCTCGGCGAGGCGATACGTCATGAGCCGCGCGGCCCAAAGCTCGGTCAGCGAGTCCGCGAGCATGTGCGCGATCGCCTGGTTCTCGATGATCGCCCTGCCGAACTGCACGCGCTCCTTGGCGAACGCGGTCGCCTCTTCGACGAGCCGCTCCGCCGCGCCGCAGCACCGGGCGGCGATCATCAACCGCTCGTAGCGGAACCACTCGTACGTGAACGCGAGCCCGTCCCCCTCGCTGCCGATCAGGTTCGACGCGGGGACACGCACGTCCTCGAACGCCACGATCGCGTGCTGGTCGGCGTACGTATGGGAGTAGCGCGGCACCCGCACGACCCGGATGCCCGGCGTGTCGTGATCGACGAACAGCATGGCGTGCTCGCCGGCGTGCTCGCCCTCGGCGATCTTCCCCTGGAAGAGGATGTAGTTGGCGGTGTTGAACGACGTCACGTGCATCTTCACGCCGTTCAAGACGTAGTCGTCGCCATCGCGACGGACGGTGGAGGCGATCGCATCGACGTCGGAGCCTGCGCCCTCCTCCGTGATCGCGTAGCACTCGTGTCGCTCTCCACGCACGGAAGGCTCGATCCATCGCGTCATCTGCTCCGGCGTGACGACCGCGGGCGCCCACGCGGGCGGCGTGTGCACGCACCAGCCGAGCGCGTTCGTGACGCGGCCGAGTTGCTCCGACACCAGGGTCTGCTGCAGCATCGTCATCCCGCCGCCGCCGATGTCTTCCGGCATGTTCATGCCGGAGAACCCGAGCTCGATCGCCATGCGGCGGTGTCGCTCCCGCGTGTCCTCCGGGAGCAGGCCCTCGTGCTCCTCCGCGTGGACCTCCCATGGGATCAACTCGTCGTCGACGAACCGCCGAGCACGATCGGCGATCGCGCGGTCGTCTTCGGACAGGGGGTAGCTGCTCACGGCCGCAGCATAGCGTGCGGACTGAACGACCGTTCAGGATGCGCTCGGCTGCGCTTCGCCGAGCGGACGGTCAACGGCTCAGCTGATGAACTCCAACCGATCGCGGTGAGCCGCGAGGCGTTCCCGCGTCTCGGCGTCGACCTGGTGATCGCGCTCGGGCTCGTCCACGTCGGGACGTTCGCCGTACAGCTCGCCGGAGAGGTAGCGCTGCCCCGTGTCGGCGATGACGGTCACGATCCGATGGAACTCCGGGTGCTTGGCCGCCACCTTCAACGCCGAGACCACGTTCATGCCCGACGACGGGCCGCAGAGCAATCCTTCCTCACGCGCGAGACGCCCGGCCATGTCCAACGCCTCCGACGTGGAGGTCGTCACGATGCCGTCCATCAACGACAGGTCGAGGTTGCGCGGGATGATCCCGTCGCCGATACCGGGGACGCCGTGCGTGCCCCACCGCTCCTCGGAGATGAGCGGGCACTCGGCCGGCTCGGCCGCGTAGACACGGACCGCAGGGTCGTGGGCCTTCAGCGCCTGCGCCACGCCGCTGATCCATCCGCCCGTCCCCTGGGCCGCGACGACGGCATGCACCGCACCGCCGGTTTGCTCCCAGATCTCCTCGCCGGACACGCGTTGCGCCGCGGGGTTGTCGGCGTTCTCGAACTCCGCCGGCACGAAGTAACGGCCGGGCTGGGCCGCCACCATCTCGCGCATCCTCGCCATCGCGAGATCGATGTCGGTCCCGGCCCCGGGGGTCAGCACGAGCGTCGCTCCGTAGCTGTGGATCATCTTCCTGCGCTCCTCGCTCATGCCCTCGGGCATGACGATCACGCACGCGTAGCCCTTGATCGCCGCGACGGCGGCGCATGCGATGCCGGCGTTGCCCGTCGTGCACTCGATGATCGTCATCCCCGGCTGGAGATCCCCGCGCTCCTCTGCCTTCGCCAGCATGTGCTCGTAGATCCGGTCCTTCACCGAGCCGGTCGGTCCGTACCACTCGACCTTCGCCAACAGCTCGACGTCGTCGGGTGCGACGCGGCGGAGCCGCACGAGCGGGGTGCGGCCGATCGCCTCCAGCAACGTGTCGGCGGGCCGCCGGTTCGTGTCCCACCCGATCGACATCTGCGCTCCCTCTCCCGCGTCCGGCCTCAGCCGGCCGCCGTCCGACCGCGTTCCACGTATCCGAGACGGCGCGAGACCGCACCCGCCGCCTCCATGGTGAGCCGCGCGATCCGCGGCAGGTCCACCGGGCGCATCCGGAACGCGGGTCCGGACACGGACAGGGCGGCGACCACCTGACCATCGGCGCCGCGGACCGGCGCGGCGACCGCGTTCAATCCCTCTTCCAGCTCCTCGAGCGTCTGCGCGTACCCGCGGACGCGGATGTCGCGGAGCTGCGCGACCAGGGCCGCGACGTCGACGATCGTGGACGCCGTCGGACGTTCGAGCGGGCGCGCGAGCAAGCGGTCGCGTTCGTCGTCGGGCATGTTGGCCAGCAGCACCTTGCCGTTGGACGAGCAGTGCAGCGGCGTACTGCGACCGACCCAGCTGACGCTGACGATCGCGCGTGTCCCCGAGATCTGATCGACGTACACGACCGCGTCGCCCGAGAGGACGCCGAGGTTCACGGTCTCGCGCGTGCGCTCGGCGAGGTCCTCCAGGATGGGGTGCGCCGTGCGGACCAGGTCGAGTCCCGCCATGGCCGCGCCGGCCAGGCGGATCAGGCCGAAGCCGAGCCGGTACTTCTCGGTCACGGGATCGCGCTCCAGCAGGCCTCGTTCCGCGAGCGTGGCGATCAATCGGGAGGCGGTCGCCTTGTGGACGTCGAGCGCGCGACCGAGCTCGGTGACCCCGAGTGAACCCGCTTCCGCGATCAGCTCCAGCGCCCGGATCGCCCTGGAGACCGACTGCAGATTGGCCGTACCGTCGTCTCGCATGACGCAACACCTTCCGCTCAGTGCAACGTGGAGGGACCGTATGCTTACGCCTCGACGGCTGTCAAGGCGGACTGGATGAGCGGAGAACCGGCGAGGTACTGGCGGGCGGCCGAGCCCAAGTCCAGCTACGACGTGGTCGTGGTCGGGGCCGGCGGACACGGTCTGGCCACCGCCTACTACTTGGCGCAGAACCACGGCATCACCGACGTCGCCGTCATCGAGAAGGGCTGGCTGGGCGGCGGCAACATGGCCAGGAACACCACGGTGATCCGCTCGAACTACCTCTGGGATGAGAGCGCGGCGATCTACGAGCACTCGCTCAAGCTGTGGGAGGGGCTCGAGGAGGCACTGGACTTCGACATCCAGTTCAGCCAGCGCGGCGTGCTGAACCTGGCGCACGATCTGGGCGACGTCCGGACGTCGATGCGGCGCGTGCACGCGAACCGGCTGAACGGCGTCGACGCGGAGTGGCTCGATCCATCACAGGTCAAGGAGTTCTGTCCGATCGTGAACGTCTCGCCGGACGCGCGCTATCCGGTGCTGGGGGCGACGCTGCAGCGGCGGGGCGGCGTGGCCCGCCACGACAAGGTGGCGTGGGCGTTCGCTCGCGGAGCGGATCGCCACGGCGTTGACATCGTGGAGCACTGCGAGGTCACGGGATTCGTGCGCGGCGACGGCGGTCGCGTGGCGGGCGTCGAGACGACGCGCGGCACGATCCACGCGAACACGGTCGCGCTGGCCGCGGCCGGCCACACGTCGGTGCTGGCCTCGATGGCAGGGCTGCGGTTGCCGTTGCAGAGCCACCCACTGCAGGCCTTGGTCTCGGTCCTGCTGGAACCGGTGCTCGGATGCGTCGTGATGTCCAACGCCGTTCACGTGTACGTCTCGCAGGCCGACAAGGGCGAGCTCGTGATGGGGGCGGGCATCGATGCGCACAACTCCTACACACAGCGCGGCGCGTTCCACATCATCGAACACCAGATGGCAGCGGCGATCGAGCTGTTCCCGATCTTCGCGCACGCCCGGTTGCTACGGACGTGGGGGGGCATCGTCGACGTGTGCCCAGACGCGTCGCCGATCATCGGGCTCACGCCCGTCGACGGCCTGCTCATCAACTGCGGATGGGGCACGGGCGGCTTCAAGGCGACGCCGGGCTCCGGATGGGTCTACGCCGACACGATCGCGAACGGCCGACCGCATCCTCTCGCCGAACCCTATGCGCTGGAACGGTTCACGACCGGGGCGCTGATCGACGAGCACGGCGCCGCCGCGGTGGCGCACTGAGGATGCCGAGATGTTGCTGATCCCCTGCCCCTGGTGCGGTCCGCGCGACGAGGCCGAGTTCCGGTACGGCGGCCAGGCCGGTCTGTCGTATCCGAGCGACCCCGAGGCGCTCTCCGACGAGCAGTGGGGCGACTACCTGTTCATGCGGGACAACCCGAAGGGCGACTTCGCGGAGCGGTGGATGCATGCAGCCGGGTGCCGGCGGTGGTTCGACGTCGTCCGCGACACATCGACGGACGAGATCCGCGGCGGGTCGGGATGAGGCGACCGGGAACCGGCGGCGACGCGATCGACCGTTCGAGGGCACTGTCGTTCACCTTCGACGACCGGGAACTGTCCGGGTTCGAAGGCGACACGTTGGCGTCCGCGTTGCTCGCGAACGGCGTGGACGTGGTGTGTCGCTCGCCGATCCAGGGTCGACCGCGTGGGGTGTACTCGGCGGGCGCGGAGGAGCCGTGCGCGTTCGTCGGTCTGGACGCGCCGTTCGTCGATCCGGTGGTCGCCGCGACGACCGTCGATCTGGTCGACGGGTTGATCGCACACGGCGTGCCCGGCGTGGGGCGGCTCCCGGCCGAGGGCGTGCCTCCCGTTCGCAGCGAACACCGCCATGCCCACGTCGAGACGCTGGTGATCGGCGCGAGCGTCGAAGGCGTCTCGGAGGCGAACGCCGCCGCCGCTCGAGGTGATCGTTCGATGTTGGTCGAGTCACGAGGGTGGTTGCCCGGAGAGGTCTCGCCGGACGTCGACGTGCTCGCACGCGCGACCGCGCTCGGCGTCTACGACGACGGCTACGTGCTGATCCATCAACGGTCTCGTCCCGTCGAGCGCGTGTGGCACGTGCGCGCCCGCAACGTGGTCCTCGCGACCGGGGCGCACGAGCGTCCGATCGCGTTCGCCGACAACGATCGCCCCGGAGTGATGCTGGCCACGTCCGCCCGGACGTTCCTCGATCGCTTCGGTGTGGTGCCGGGCACACGGGCCGTGGTGTTCACGACGAACCACCGAGGTCACGATGCCGCGTTCGCGCTGGCGGACGCCGGCGTCGAGATCGCGGCGATCGTGGACGTCGGGACGGCAGGCGGCCGGGCGACCGACGCCGCGCGAGCGCGGGGGATCGACGTCCGCGGCGGGTGGGCGGTCGCCGGGACCGACGGCGAGTCACGCGTCACCGCCGTGCACCTCGAGGGTCCGGCGGGCGAGCGGGACACGATCGACGCCGACCTGCTGCTCGTCTCCGGCGGATGGAGCCCGGTCGTGCAGCTCTGGCGTGCGATCGGCGGCGGCCTCCGTTACGACGAGCCACGCGCGTGCTTCGTCCCGGATGGGACCGGTCCAGGTTGGCTGTCGGTCGTGGGAGCCGCCGCCGGCGACGTCCCGACTTCAGAGCCGTACTGGTTCGTTCCGGCCGACGACTACGCGCACCACTACGTGGACATGCAGCGCGACCAGACCGTGGGCGACGTGTTGGACGCGGTGGAACATGACCTCCGCTCGGTCGAGCACATCAAGCGCGCGACGTACATCGGGACGGCGCTCGACCAGGGACGGACGTCGGGCGTGCTCACGGCCGCGATCGTGAACCAGGCGCTCGGCGCCGGACCGGATGCGCAGGGCCCGACGAACGCCCGTCCGCCGTACACGCCGGTCTCGTTCGCGGCGCTCGCGGGCGCCGACCGCGGTCACCTGTTCGATCCGGCGCGCGTGACGCCGATCCACGCGTGGCACGTCGAGCGCGGCGCGGCGTTCGAGAACGTCGGGCAGTGGAAGCGTCCGTGGTACTTCCCGTCGGACGCGTCGGAGTCGATGGATACAGCGGTCCTCCGCGAAGGGCTGGCGGTACGGACCGGCGTCGGCGTGATGGACGCGTCGACGCTCGGCAAGATCGATGTGATCGGCCCCGACGCGGCGACGTTCCTCGATCGCATGTACACGAATCGCATGTCGACGCTCCGCGCCGGGTCGATCCGCTACGGGTTGATGTGCGGCGTGGACGGCATGGCGTTCGACGACGGGGTCGTGATGCGGCTCGCCGACGACCGGTTCTTCGTCACGACCACGACCGGCGGCGCGGCCAAGGTGCTCGAGCACTTCGAGGAGTGGCTGCAGACGGAGTGGCCGGACCTCCGCGTGTATTGCACGAGCGTCACCGAACAGTGGTCGACGATCGCGATGAACGGGCCGCGCGCCCGCGACGTGCTGGACGCGCTCGGCACCGACGTCGACCTGTCCGCCGGCGCGTTCCCGTTCATGACGTTCCGCGAGGGGACGGTGGCGGGTATGCCGACGCGGATCGCGCGCGTGAGCTTCAGCGGCGAGCTCGCGTACGAGCTGAACGTGGCCGGTTGGCACGGCCACGCGATGTGGGAGGCCGTGATGACGGCCGGCGAGGCCGTTCGACATCACGCCGTACGGCACCGAGGCGATGCACGTGCTGCGGGCGGAGAAGGGGTTCCCGATCATCGGGCAGGACACCGACGGGACCGTCACGCCGCATGACCTGGGGATGTCGTGGATCGTGCGGAACGACGACTCGGACTTCCTGGGGAAGCGCTCGTTCCGACGGCACGACACGATGCGGTCCGATCGCAAGCAGCTCGTCGGTCTGCTCTCAACGGACCCGCAGGTCCTGATCCCCGAGGGCGCGCAGCTGGTCGCGGAGGACACCGGCCGGATCCCGATGCCGATGGTGGGGCACGTGACGTCGAGCTACCGCAGCGCGATCCTCGACCGCACCTTCGCGCTCGCGATGGTCGAGGGCGGCCACGCGATGCACGGCCGGACGATCCACGCGCCGCTGCCCGAGGGAACGATCGCCGCGGTGGTCACGTCACCCGTCTTCTACGACCCGGAGGGAGCGCGGCGTGACGGCTGACGAACGCGCGCGGAGCCCGCTGGCGCACCGGTTGGACGACCTGACGGCGATCGGCGTGCGCACCGGCGGCGGCGTGATCGTCGAGCACGTCCCGTTCCTCGCGCAGGTGGACGTCCGGGTGGATGCCGCGCTGGGGGGACGAGCGCCGTACCCGCTGCCCACGACGCCGAACACGGCGTGGGAGGAAGGCCCGCGCGCCGCGCTGTGGCTCGGCCCCGACGAGTGGCTCGTCCTCGGGCCACCCGGCGCCGGGGCGGACATCGTCGGCGAGCTCGGCGCAGCGCTCGAAGGTTCGCACCGGTCGATCGTCGACGTCTCCGCGAACCGCGTCGCGCTCGAGCTGTCCGGCCCGCGCGCGAAGGAGGTCCTGTCGAAGGGCTGCGCGATCGACCTGCACCCTCGCGCGTGGCGGCCGGGGATGTGCGCGCAGACGATGCTCGCGCGCGCACAGGTGATCCTGCATGAGCGATCGGACTCGACGGGGATCCTGGTCCGGCCGTCGTTCGCCGACTACCTGGTCGACTGGCTGATTCGACGCCTCGGGAGCCTGACGCCGCGACGAGCTAGCGATCGAGCCGATAGAAGCGGAGGAAGTCGTGCTCGATCGGCAGCACGGACGCCCCATCGAACCCCGCATCCTTCGCGTAGCGCTCGAACGTCGACCTCCGCATGACGGTGCCGGTCGCCGCCGACGTCTCGTCATCCAGCGCGGACGGCAAGCAGCACAGGACGCTGTATGCGTAGAAGAACCGCTCCGTCTCGCTCGCGGGAGCCGTGAACGCGTCCTCGGTTCGCTCGTCGGCGACGATCAACGTCCCGCCGGGTTTGAGCATGTTCCTGATCGCGCCCAAGACCGCGACCGGCTGGGACATGTCGTGGATCGACTCCACCACCATCGCGAGGTCGTATCGGTTCTCCAGCGCGGTGTCTGCCGCGTCCTTCGCCTCGAACCGCACTCGATCCGCCACCCCGGCCTCTTCCGCGTTCTTGGAGGCGATCTCGATCGAGAGCTCATCGAGGTCGAACCCGTCGACGGCGATGTTCGGATACGCTCGGGCGAGCGAGATGGCGGCCCAACCGACCCCGCACGCGACGTCGGCCACCCTCGCCCCCGGTTCCTGGAGCCGGTCATGGATGTCCGGGATCGAGGGGATGTACTCGGTGCCGAGGGACGCGACGAGCCACGGCCGGTTGAAGTCGCCCTGCGCCTCGATCATGTCGCGGCCATAGGAGCTCCACGGGACCTCGCCCCCCGAACGGAAGGCGGCGACGAGCTCGGGCGTGACGCTCGATATGGCCACGAACGACTTGCACACCGGCGACATCGAGTACGGGCTGTCGAGATCGAGCAGCGGTTCGGCGTGACCCGCCGGCAGCCGATACCGGCGTGCGTCGGCGTCGGCCGATAGGTCGTCGACGTCGAGGATCCCGGCTGCGGCTTGCTGCTCGAGCCACTCCCGCGTGAGCCGCTCGGACGTCCCCGCCTCCTTCGCCAGCTCCGTGGACGACATCGCGCCGACCCGGTCGAGGGTCCGATAGAAGCCGAGCGTGTCGCCGAGATAGACGGTCAGCAACTCCCCCATGCCCAGACTCGCCGCGAACAGCCGTTCCACGAGCTCATCCCGCTGACGTTCCGTATCGACCACGATCGCCTCCTCACTCTCCGTCATGCCACTTCGCCCAGCTCGGCAAGCATGCGTTGCTGCCAGGCGACCGTGGCCCCGACCTCGTTGAACGTGAACACGTGCAGGCGCTGGATCGCCGCGGTGGGATCGGCAACCGTCGCGCCCAGCCCTTCGAGCAACGCGTCGGGACCGAAGCTCCCGGGTGAGAGCAGGTGACCGACGATCTTGCGGTTCTTCTTCAGGTAGCGGGCGGAATCGGCGACCCCGATCCGCGCGGCGACCCGCATCAGCTTCGTGATCTCGGCGACACCCGGCACGCCCAGGTGGATCGGCATCGTCACGCCCTGCGAACGCAGCCGCGCGACCCAGCCCGTGATCGCGTCCGGGTTGAAACACATCTGCGTCGCCATGTACGAGGCGTACCGCTGCTTCTCGATCAGCGCCGCGAGCAACACGTCGTCGGCGATGTCGGGATGACCCTCCGGATACGCGGGCACGCCGAGCTGCAGGAACGGGTGACCGAGCTCGTCCATCGCCCGCAGGAGCGAGAGCCCCGTCGTGGAACTCACCGCGGTCCTTGGCGTCGCCGCCCACGACGAACGCGCTCCGGATCCCCGTGTCGCTCGCCCGCTGAAGCAGCTCGCGTAGATGCTCACGGCCTCGGATCATGTGCGCCGACAGGTGGGGGATCGCCTCGTGGCCGAGCGCGGCGACGTCTTCGGACAGGTCGAACGTCGCCTCGATCCCGTGGCTGGGCGACGCGGTCACGGTGACGGTCGCCCCTGGCGGCAGCGACCCTGCGCGTTCCAAGGCGTTCGACAGCGGGATCAGCTCGAACTTCGGCGTGGAGACGAGCGCGCGCAGCGCATCGGCCACCTCGGCCGTGATCGCTTCCACGTCGCGTCGCTTGCCCGCCACCGCCATGCTCCTCACACGTTCGAGTCGGGGAAGGAGGCCTTCTTCCGCTCGATCCACTCGCGCAGCTCTTGGTCCACCGCCTCGTCGATCGCCGGCGGCTCGTACTCGGCGAGCATCTTCTTCCAGATCACGCTCGCCCTGTGAGTCGCGTCCAGCGACCCCTCGGATTCCCACTGCTCGTAGCTGTTGTTGTCGGCGATCGACGACCGATAGAACGCCGTCTCGAAGTTCGCCAGCGTGTGCGCCGTCCCCAGGAAGTGCTGGCCGGGGCCGTTCTCGATGATCGGCTCCAGCGCCTGACCGTTCGGCGACAGATCCACGCCGCTCGCGAACGCGTGCATCATGCCGCACTGATCGAGGTCGAGCACGAACTTCTCGTAACCCATGGTCAGTCCCCCCTCGAGCCAGCCGGCTGCATGCAGGACGAAGTTGACCCCGCCGAGCATGGTGGGCTGCAGCGTGTTCGCCGACTCGTAGGCCGCCTGGGCGTCGGGGATCTTGGACCCGCAGAGCGACCCCCCGCTGCGGAACGGCACGCGGAGCCGGCGCGCGCACGCGGCAAGCGTGTAGAGGACGAGCGCGGGCTCGGGGGTACCGAACGTCGGCGCGCCCGACTGCATCGACATCGACGACGCGAACGAGCCGAACACGACCGGAGCGCCGGGGCGCACCAGCTGCACGTACGTCATGCCGGCCATCGATTCGGCGAGCGTCTGCGCCGCGGCGCCGGCGACGGTCGCCGGGCTCATGGCGCCCGCCAGGATGAACGGCGTCATGATCACGGCCTGGTTCGCCTCGGCGTAGGCGCGCGCGGCGCCGAGCATCGTGGAGTCCCACACGAGCGGGGAGTTCGCGTTGATCAAGCTGAGGACGACCGCGTGATCCTCGAGGTAGTCGGCGCCGAACAGGATCCGCGCCATGTCCACCGTGTCCTGCGCGCGCTGAGGGTGCGTGACGGAGCCCATGAACGGCTTGTCCGAGTACCGCATGTGCGCGTAGACCATGTCGTAGTGCCGCTTGTTCACCGGGAGGTCGACCGGCTCGCACACGGTCCCGCCCGAGTGGTGCAGGTACGGAGCCATGTACGCGAGCCGCACGAAGTTCTGGAAGTCGTCGAGCGTGCCGTAGCGGCGCCCGCCCTCCAGGTCGCGGACGAACGGGGAGCCGTACGCCGGGGCGAGGACCGTGTGCATGCCGCCGATCTCGACGTTGTTCGCCGGGTTGCGCGCGAATTGCGTGAAGCGCTCCGGCGCCGTGGCCTGGATCAGCTCGCGACACATCCCTCGCGGGAACCGCACGCGGTCGCCTTGCACGTCCGCACCCGCCGCCTTGAACAGCTCGTGGGCGTCGGGCGCATCGCGGAAGTCGATCCCGACCTGCTCCAGGATCGTGTCCGCGTTCTGCTCGATGATCTCGAGCCCCTCCTCGGTCAGGACCTCGAACGGCGGGAGCGTGCGCGTGATGTACGGAACGCGGTCGGGCGCGGATGCCGCGCGCGCCGCCTGGCGGCCGGCGCGGCCCCCGGTCCGCCGTCGGGGCGCATCGGTCGCTTCGGGTTCGCTCATCAGGTGCTCCTCTCGTTCGTGGGGGTGGCGGGCGCGGGCTCCCGACGGCGTCGGCGGCGCTCGTCCCCGGTCGCGCCGCCCGAGCTCCGCGGCGGGGGGAGCGGCACGACCGTCGACAGCCGCGGGGACGGCTCCGTGGTGTGCGGGATGCCCATCGCACCGACGAAATGCTCCTGGAACCTCGGCTCGATGGCGGTCTCGATCTTCTCGACCCGGCGGACGACGTCCTCGATCTCCGCGCGCGCGGCGCGGTTCAACAGCGCGATCCGCGCGCCCGTGCCCGCCGCGTTGCCCGCGGACGTCACGTGGTCGGGATCGCAGTCCGGCACCAGACCGAGGACCAGCGCGTGGACGGGATCGATGTGGGCGCCGAACGCGCCGGCCAGGCGGATGCGGTCGACCGTGGCGATCCCCAGGGTGTCCATCAGCAGCCGGCATCCTGCGTAGAGCGCCGCCTTCGCGAGCTGCACCTGCCTGACGTCGTTCTGCGTGATGACCAGACGTGGCGCGCCGTCGTGCACCACGTACGAGAACGTCCGGCCGTCCGGAACGATCCGGGGCGTGCGGGCCGCGAGCGCGCCGTCGATCACCCCGTCGGTCGTCAGGATGCCGGCCAGGAACATCTCCGCGATCACCTCGATGATCCCGGAGCCGCACACGCCCGTGACCGTCGACGCGTCGAAGCCGGTCTCGTCGGACCAGCGGTCGTCCCCGATCACCGTGAAGCGCGGCTCCAGCGTTCGCTCGTCGATGCGCACGCGCTCGATCGCCCCCGGCGCCGCACGCTGGCCACAGCTGATCTGCGCCCCCTCGAACGCCGGGCCGGTGGGGCTGGAGGCAGCGAGCATCCTGTCCCTGTTGCCCAGCACGATCTCCGCGTTCGTCCCGACGTCGACGATCAGGTTCACGATCTCCTGTTGGTACGGCGCCTCGGACAAGATGACCCCGGCCGTGTCCGCGCCGACGTGCCCTGCGATGCACGGCAGCAGGTAGACCCGGGCGCCGGGGTGGACAATGCAGATCGACGTCGGTCGCCCGGCGATGGACGGCGCCGTCCGTCGCCAGCGCGAACGGCGCGCCCCCCAACTCCGTCGGGTCGAGACCCAGGAACAGGTGGTGCATGATCGGGTTGCCGACGATCGTGAGCGCCAGGACGTCGGCCGGGTCGGCGTCCACCTGCACGCACAGGTCGGCGATCAGCTCGTCGACGCACGCGCGGACCACCTCCGTCAGCTGCGCCTCCGCGCCCGGGTTCATCATCACGTACGAGACGCGGCTCATGAGGTCCTCACCGAACCGGATCTGCGGGTTCATCGCGCCGCTCACCGCGAGGACGTCGCCGCTCGCCAGGTCGCACAGCTGCCCGGCCACCGTCGTCGAACCGATGTCGAACGCCACGCCCAGCACGCGGTCACGGAACCCGGGCCAGACGCCGACGATCGTCGCACCGTCGTGCACCGCGACGGTGGCGGTCCAGTTCTCCGTCCGGAGCGCGCGCTGCAGCCCGGCCAACACGTGGTCGTCGCACGAGAGACCGGTGAGCTCCCAGTCGCGGTCCAGCGCCTCGAGCAGCCGCTCCAGGTCGCCGGATGGATCGGCCATATCGGGCTCCCGGACCTCGACGTAGTGCAGGCGGACGATCGGATCGACCTCGATCGCGTGCGCGTCGGCGTCTTTCCGCACGACCTGCCGGTGCAGCTGGCTCTCCGGCGGCACGTCCACCACCAGGTCGCCGATCACCTGCGCGTGACAGCCGAGCCGACGCTCCGGCGCCAGCCCGGACCGGTCGCGATACGTCTGCTCGGGAAGCGAGAACGCCGTGAGATGGTCTGCCCCCGAGCGGATACCGTGCTTCGCGAAGTCACCCTCGCTCACGACCACCTGGCACCGCCCGCAGATCCCCCGGCCGCCGCACACCGAGTCGAGGTCCACGCCGAGCGAGCGGGCAGCCGTCAACAGGTTCGTCCCGTGCGCGAACCGCCCGCGCCTGCCGGACGGGGTGAAGACGACGAGCGCCTCGGGCTCGGCGCTCACGGTGCCGGCGGCGCCTCGAGGGCGTCGGCGCTCGCGCCGCGCCTCCCCGCCCGGCCCCCTCGCCGGCCGCCGCCCGCTCCCGCCGGTTGCTCGCGGAACCGCGCGATCCACTCCTGGCAGTCCGGATCGTTGCCCATCATCACGTCCGCAGCCATCACCGCGGCCCGCACTTCCGTATGCAGCGGGCTCGTGATCGCCGAGGTCATCCCCGACGCGATCGCCATGGTGAGGAACGCGCCGTTCAGCGTGTTCCGGTTCGGCAGACCGAAGCTGACGTTCGACGCGCCGCACGTGGAGTTCACGCCGAGCTCATCGTGCAGACGCCGCACCAGCGCGAACACTTGCCGACCCGCCGTACCCATCGCGCCGATCGGCATCACGAGCGGATCGACGACGATGTCTTCCTTGGCGATGCCGTGGTCGGCCGCGCGATGCACGATCTTCTCGGCGACCGCGAACCGCACGTTCGGGTCCTCGGAGATGCCCGTCTCGTCGTTCGTGATGGCGACGACCGCGGCGCCGTACTTCGCTACCAGCGGCAGCACCTGCTCCAGCCGCTCGTCCTCACCGGTCACCGAGTTCACGAGCGGCTTGCCCTGATACACGGCGAGTCCGGACTCCAAGGCGGCGACGATCGACGAGTCGATCGACAGCGGCACGTCGGTGAGGGACTGGACGAGCTGCACGGTCTCCGCCAGGATCGCGGGTTCGTCGGCGAGCGGGATGCCGGCGTTCACGTCGAGCATCTGCGCGCCCGCCTCGACCTGCGCCAAGGCGTCGACGATCACGGTCGAGTAGTCGCCGGCCTTCATCTCCTCGGCGAGCTTCTTGCGGCCGGTCGGGTTGATGCGCTCGCCGATGATGACGAACGGACGACCGCTGCCGATCACGACCTCGCGCGTGGCGGAGCTGACGACGGTGTCGGTCATGAGGTCGCTCCATCCTCTGTCAGTCCGCCTGAGCGCACGAGCGCGTCGAGCGTCGCGTCCGGATACGCCCGCTCCAGACGTTCCGCCTCGGCGGCCGCTTCCTCGTCCAGGTCGTCGCCGCACGGCCGCGTCTCGCGATGCCACTCGTTGAGGTAGTCGTCGGTGCCGATCAGCCCCACCCGCGTCGCGGCCATGTCGATCGCCTCCTGGAACCGGCTCGTGAGCTGCACACGGGCCGTGGTCCGGCCTTCGCGCACGACGACCTGCGCGGGGATCGCCCGCCACCAGATCACGGTCAGCTCAGCCATGCGCCGCTCCCACGAACGTCTCCAGCGACGGCTGCAGGTCGCCGTACCCGCTCGGCCGATGCTCGAAGTCCACACCCAGGAACACCGCCGCGGCGCGTGCCTGCTCCACCAACGCGGGGTCGTCGGTCTGCGACAGGTACACGAGCCGCCGATAGTTCCCGAAGTACATGGGCAGCAGCTCCGGATGCGTGTCGAGCTTCAGCCCCTGCACGACCAGCCGGTCGAAGTGCTTGCACAGGAAATCGGTCAGGTAGAACGTGAACGGGTTGTCCTCGTGCATCGCGGCGAACGCATCGACGCCCGCGAAGAACCCGTAGCAGTGGTCCCCCGGCAGCCGTTCGACGCCATGGGCCGCGCACACCTCATCGAGCGCGCCGGCCGTCCCGCAGTCCCCGTAGGCCACGAACATCGCGTCGTACGCACCGGACGCCTCCGCCTCGGCGAGCTTCGCGTCGACCTTGGCGGCGATCTCACGTGGCGTGTTGTGGAGCTTGCCCGGCAGGCACTGGAGCGTGACGTGGGTCCAGCCGTTCAGGTCGATCACGGCAAGCACCTCGCGGGCGATCGCGCCGCACGCGACGACGAGCACGCGACCGGAGGGCCCGCCCGCCTCGGCCTCGAACGTGACCTCGTCGTCAAGCAGTCGCGGCGGCACGGCGGGCCATCACCAGGGCTTGGGCGGTCTCGGAGGCGACGGCGGCATCGCGGCAATACGCGTCGGCTCCCACCGCCTTGCCGAACTCCTCGTTCAAGGGCGCGCCGCCGACCAACACGATGTAGTCGTCGCGGATGCCCTGCTCGACCATCGTGTCGATCACGACCTTCATGTACGGCATCGTCGTGGTGAGCAGCGCGGACATGCCCAGGATGTCGGGCTTGTGCTCCTCGAGCGCGGCCAGGTACTTCTCGACCGGGTTGTTGATGCCCAGGTCGATCACGTCGAAGCCGGCGCCCTCCAGCATCATCGCCACCAGGTTCTTGCCGATGTCGTGGATGTCGCCCTTCACGGTGCCGATCACGACCGTGCCCATCCGTTCGGCGCCGGTCTCGGCCAGCAACGGGCGCAGGATCTCCATCCCGGCCTTCATCGCGTTCGCGGCCAGGAGCACCTCGGGCACGAACAGGATGCCGTCGCGGAAGTCGATGCCCGACGATGCGCATGCCCTCCACGAGCGCCTCGTTCAGCACGCGATCGGCGGACCATCCCCGCCCGAGCAGGATGTTCGTCCCCTCGACGATCTCGGGAGCCAATCCGTCGTAGAGGTCGTCGTGCATCTGCTTCGTCAGTTCGTCGTCGGGCAGCGCCGACAGATCCAGCTCTTCGTCGTCATGGTCTCCTCATCTGTCCTCAGACCTTCTGGCGTTCGCCCTTGGGGTCCCAGAGTGGGTCGGCGGCCACGGTGGCCGCATGTCGTTCGCCGAAGTACTCGACCTCGACCGACGTGCCCTCGCCCGCGAGGTCCACCGGGAGGTAGCCGTAGACGATCCCGCGACCCACCGAGTATCCGTAGGCCGCGGACGTCACGTAGCTCACGACCCGGTCGCCGGACCAGATCGGCTCCTTGCCCATCACGACCGTCGCCGGGTCGTCGAACGTCATGCACGCGAGCTTGTGCGAGTGCCCTCGGTCCAGGATCGCCTCGAGCGCAGCCCGTCCCTGGAACTCGCCCTTGTCCATGCGCACAGCGAACCCGAGCCCCGCCTCGAACGGATCGTGCTCGGGGTTGATGTCCTGCCCCCAGAGCCGGTAGCCCTTCTCCAGCCGGAGCGAGTCGAACGCCCCGGACCCGGCCGCGACGATGCCGTGCTCGCGACCCGCCTCCCACAGCAGGTCCCACGCGCGATCGCCCATCGCGAACTGCCCGTACAGCTCCCAACCCAGCTCGCCGGCGTACGAGATGCGTTGCGCCCAGACCGGTCCGACCTCGCCGACGTTGAGGTACCGCGCGGTCAGGTACGGGAACGCGTCGTTCGACACGTCGGCATCGGTGACGGCCTGCAGCACGTCGCGCGCCCTCGGGCCCCACAGCCCGAGCGCGAACAGCGAGCCGGTCCGCTCGGTGATCGTCACGCGCTCGCCGTCGCGGATCTGTCGCGCGCATCCACGCCAGGTCGTGCTGGCCCGAGCCGCCGCCGGTCACCACGCGGAACAGCTCGTCACCCTTGCGCGTCACCGTCAGGTCGCACCGGATCCCGCCCGACGGCGTGAGCATCGCCGTGTAGACGACCGAGCCGACCGGCCGGTCGATCCGGTTCGCGCAGATCCGCTCCAGGTAGCCGAGCGCATCCGGTCCGGTCACGTCGAGCTTGGCGAACGGCGTGATGTCGAACAGCGCCACGCGTTCGCGGGTGGCCACGTGCTCGGCGCCCACGGCGGGCGACCAGTTCATGGCGGCCCATGCGTCTCGGCGTTCCCAGTCGGCGCCCGTGAGCAGCGCGCGGTTCGCCTCGAACCATTGCGGGCGTTCCCATCCCGCGCCGGTGAAGCACTCCGCGCCGAGCGCCGCGTGGCGGTCGAAGAACGGCGTCAGCCGGAGCTTCCGTGGCGCGGCCATCTGCTGCAGCGGATGCAGGATGTCGTAGACCTCGCGGTACTGCTGCGCGCCTCTGACCTGCACGTACGGCGGCGTGGTCTGGAACGGGTAGAAGCGGTTCGCGTCCGCCTCGGCCAGGTCGTAGCCGGGCTCACCGTTCACCATCCACTCGGCGACCTGCTGTCCCATCCCACCACCGTGCGTGACCCACACCGCCTCGCAGAGCCAGAGGCCGCGGACGTTCGCCGACTCGCCGACGATCGAGCCGGCATCCGGCGTGAACGAGAACATCCCGTTGATCGACCGGGCGGGATCGGCGGGACGCATGTGACCGGCGAGCGCCGGAAGCACGCGCTCGGCTTCGCGTTCGGCCGAAGCGAAGTCCGCGGGGGTGAACGGCATCAGCGACGGCATCGGCCCGTCGCCGTGCCGACGGATGTCGCGCTGCGGCGTGACGATCGGCTCGTGTCGGTAGTTGCCGACGCCGTAGTGGTCCTCACGGTGGCGGAAGTACATCGCGTGATCCTGGTGACGAAGGATCGGGTGCACGACCTCGCGTGTCTCGCCGGCGAGCTCGGGGATCGGATCCGTCCACACGAGCTGGTGCTGCACCGCCACGAGCGGCACCGGCACACCGGCCAACGCGCCCACGGTCGGCCCCCAGATGCCCGCGCAGATCAACACCCGCTCGCAGTCGATGTGCCCCCGGTCGGTCTCCACGCCGTGCACGCGACCGTCGCGGATGTCGAAGCCGGTGACGGTGACGCCACCTTCGAACGAGACGCCCCGCTCGGACGCCTTCGCGGCGAGGGCCGTCACGATCCGCACCGCCTTCGCGATGCCGTCGCTCGGCACGAGGTACGCCCCCAGGATCGCGGCCGCGTCGACGAGCGGAACCTTCTCCGCGGTCTCGGCCGGGGTCAGCAATGCCGTGTCCTCGATGCCGTACGAGCGGGCGAACCCCTGCCGCCGCCGCAGCTCAGCCATCCGTTCCGGGGTGGTCGCGATCTCGATGCCGCCGACCCCGAACCAACCCGGCTCGCCGTCCACGGCGAGCGAGCCGTACAGGCGGACGGTGTCCTGCGCGATCCGGCACATCGTGCGGGAGCCGTTCGTCTGGAAGACCAGGCCGGGAGCGTGCGACGTCGACCCGCCCGTCTCGAACAGCGGGCCCTGGTCGATCACCAGGACATCGGTCGATCCGAGCTCCGCCAGGTGATAGGCGGCGCTCGCGCCCACGATGCCCGCGCCGACGATGACCGTCTGCGCCCGGTCGCGCATCCCGCTTCCCTTCTCCAACTCACGGTGTATCAGGCGTGTTGTGGTCATGGTGGACGTCAGGTGTTGCGGTGACAAGCTATGCGTTGCGTTCTCAGCAACATACTCAGACTGCTGTCAGCCGCCCGTTCGGAGCGCCTCGAGACCGGCGCGGAGCGCGCCGCCGTAGAGGTCGATATCGGAGCCGAGCGCGACCATGCGGAACCCGCGGGCGAGCATCGATCGCGCGACGTCAACGGAACCGACCAGGACGCCCGCCGCGATGCCCGCATCGGCGCAGGCGGCCAGCACGCGGTCTTCCGCCTGGGTCATGCGCGCATCGTCGAACGCCCCGGGGATGCCCATGGCGATCGACAGGTCGAACTGCCCCACCCAGAGGACGTCGACGCCCGGGGTGACAGCGATCTCCTCGACGTGATGGAGGCCGGCCTCGGTCTCGATCTGCAGGATCACGAGCGTCCCCTCCTCGGCGGCGCGCATCGCCTCGCCGACGCCCGCCGAGAGCTGATCGCCGTACAGCAGACCGAAGCCGCGGCTGCCGTGAGGAGCGAAGCGAGCCGCCTGCACGACGCGCTCGGCCTCGATCGCGTCGCCGATCATCGGCACCATGACGCCACGCGCTCCCACGTCGAGCGCCGGCGAGATCAGCTGACGCGCCGACCCCTGCACGCGCACGAGTGGCTCGACGTCGTGCGCGCCCGCTGCGGCGAGCAGCGGACGGATCCCCTCGATCCCCCAACCCGTGTGCTCCAGGTCGAGCATCACGAAGTCCGCGCCGGCGTTGGCCACGATGCGCGGCAGGCCGAGCGTGTGGAACTCGAACACCATGGTGCCGAGCGCGGTTCCACCCTCTGCCAGGCGCGCGCGCAGCGTCGGTCGCGTCACGGTCAGCCGAGGTCGATGACGACGGTCTTCAGCTCGGTCAGGCGATCCATGGAGAACCGGCCGCCCACGCGTCCGACACCGCTCTGCGAGCCTGCACGCCCACCGAACGGCAGGTGCGACTCCCAGTAGTTCGTTCCCTCGTTGACGTTGACCCATCCCGCGCGCACGGCCTCGGCGAACCGCAACCCGGCCCCCAGGTCGCGGGTGAAGATCGCGGTGAGGAGGCCGTACGGCGAGTCGTTCACTGCGCGGATCGCTTCGTCGACGGATCGGATCGTCGAGACCGGCGCCACCGGGCCGAACGTCTCCTCTCGGGCGATCTCCATATCAGGCGTGACGCCATCCAGGACCGTCGCCTCGAAGAACAGCTCGCTCCCGTTGCTCGGCGCGCGGCTGCCGCCCGCCAGCACCACGGCACCGTGCTCGACCGCGTCGCGCACGTGCCGCTCGGTCTTGGCGGCGGTCGGCTCGTTGTTCACCGGACCGAGCGTGGTGGCGTCGTCGAACGGATCGCCGATCCGGATCTGCTTGTCGATCGCGGCCGTCAGCAGGCCGAGGTACTCGTCGCGCACGTCCTCGTGGACCAGGATCCGCTCGCCGGCCGTGCAGCTCTGCCCCGCGTTCAGGAAACAGGCCGTGAGCGTCGCGGCCACCGCCGCATCCAGATCGGCGTCGTCCATGACCACGAGCGGCCCGTTCCCGCCCATCTCCAGCAGCAATCCCTTGCCGGCGCCGCGGGCGGCCACGGTCAACCCGGTGGCGATCGAGCCGATGAACCCGACGGTCTGGGTGCCCGGGTTGGCGGCGATCTCGTCGCCCACCACGGGTCCCGGTCCGGTCACCATGTTCACGACGCCCGGTGGGATCTCGGCCGCCTCGATGCACTCCGCCAGCTTCGCCGCGCAGATCGACGTGGTCGGAGCCGGCGCCCACACGACGGTGTTCCCGTACGCGATCGCCGGCGCCAGGATCTCGGCGGGCATCGTGTACGGCCAGTTCCACGGGCTGATGATCGAGACCACCCCACGGGGCACGCGGTACACGAGCACGCGCTTGTTCGCGTCGACGGACGGCGGCATCAGACCCTCCATCCGCCGGGCGTCCGCGGCAGCCATCTCGAAGTACGTGATCAGCTCGGCGACTTCGTCGTACGACTCGGCGCGGAGCGGCTTGCCTTGATCGAGGGTGAGCGTGTGCGCGAGGTCGTCCCGTCGTCCGTCGATCACCTCGGCGATGCGTTCCATGGCAGCCGCCCGGTCGAACACCGAGAGCGCCGCCCACTCGGGCCAGGCCCGGTTCGCCGCGTCGATCGCTCGTTGCGCGTCGCCACGCGTCCCCTCGGCCACGCTGCCCACGACCGCGCCGGTCGACGGGCCGATCGCGTCGAACACCGCGCCGTCCTGACCGTCGACCCAGTCGCCGTCGACGAACATGCGCACGTGCTCGGTCATGGGCTCACGCCTCCACGAGACGTACGGGGGCGGCCCGAAGGGCCGCCCCCGAGGACGTCTCGCTCGTCTCTGTCCGTGCTCAGCCCTGCGCGGCGAGGCCGGCGTCGACCCACGGCTGCCAGATGTCCGGGTTCGCGTCGATCCACTTCTGCGCCGCCTCTTCCGGCGACATCCCGTTGTTGATGTCGAGCGCGATCGAGTTCTGATCGTCGTTCGTGTACGACATCGCGGACAGCATCGCGAATGCCGCCGGGGCGTCGGTCTGCAGATCGGCGTTGAACGCCTTGTAGAGCGGATCCGGCGGGTAGCCGCACGCGTACTTCGACACGTCGTCGGCGGCCGCCGCCTCACAGGCCGGACGTCATCTCGGGCAACTGCGACCATGGTGAGGTCGTACTTCGACTGCGCCCAGTGAGGCGTCCAGAAGTACATGAGGATGGGGCCTTCCTTCTGGTACGCCGCATCGAGCGCTGCCAGCTCGGCGGCCTCAGAGCCGCCGTAGACCACCTTCAGGTTCAGCCCCAGGTTGTCCGCGATCGGTTGGTCGAACGTCACGAAGCTCGGGTCACCGTCGAGGATCTGGCCCGCGTCACCGCTCTCCGCGGTCTTGAACATGTCGGCGTCGGTCTTCAGACCCTCCCACGTGGCGAGCTCCGGGTGATCCGTGAGCATGTAGGTGGGGATCCACCACCCGATCTGGCCGGTGACACCAAGATCGCCGCCGTCCACCACGCCGTTGTTTCCATCGATGAACTTCTTGTAGTCCTTCGCGTGACCGGAGGGCCAGACCTCGAGCGTGGCGCTCAACTGACCGTTCGCGAGCGCCGGGAACTGCGCGTACTCGTCGATCTTGGTCGTCTTGACCGTGTACCCGAGCTTGTCCTGCAGCAGGACTTGGGCCAGCGCCACGTTCGCATCGGATCCGGTCCACGGGCTGATGGCGAGGTTGATCGTCGTGCCGGAGTTATCGGGGACCTCGGCGGCGCCACCGGTCGCGCCCGATGCCCCCGTCGACCCTCCCGAGTTGTCGTCGCTCACGTCGCTACACGCGGCCGCGAGCGTGGCCACCACAGCGAGCACCGCGAGGAACCCCCACCGTCGCTTCTTCATGTCGACTCCTCTCCTTGTTGGGATGTCGTCTCGGAGACACCAATAGCTACGGCAACAGCGCCGTTCGCGGATGGGCCGGACCTCCATCGGAACGAACGGCTGGATGGTGCGGAGACGCGGTTGGCTTCACCCATCGCTTGGGTGATCCGGTCGATGACGATCGCCAGGAGCATGATGCAGATCCCCGCCACCATGCCGGCGCCGGGGTCGTGCGAGAGTCCCCTGACCACTTCGAGTCCGAGGCCGGCACCGCCGATGAGGCCGGCGATGATGACCACGGAGAACACCATGATGATCGTCTGGTTCACGCCGAGCAGGATCGAAGGACGCGCGAGCGGCACCTGCACCTTCCAGAGCGTCTGCGATCCGTTCGCTCCATACGCCTCCGCCGCTTCGACGATCTCCGTCGGGACCTGGCGGATCCCCAGATTGGTCAGCCTGATGCCCGGCGGCAGCGCGTAGACGAGGGCGGCGATCACGCCGGGGACGCGTCCCGGCCCGAAGAGCGCCACCACCGGCACGAGGTACACGAACTGCGGCATCGTCTGCATCATGTCGAGGATCGGACGGAGCCCCCGCTCCACCCCATCGCTGCGAGCGCACCAGATCCCGAGCGGGATGGCGAGGGCGACCGACACGACGACCGCCACCATGACCTGGCTGAGCGTGTCCATCGACTCGTTCCACATCCCGAGCACGCCGACCGCCGCGATGCATACGAACGCGAGCACCGCGAGCCCCCACCGTCGGGACACGCGCCATCCGATCAGCGCGGCGAAGCCGGCGACCATCCACCACGGCACGTCGGTCAGCAAGCTCCTCAGCGGATCCAGCGCGTACTTCACGGTCACGTTCGTGATCGCCGTGGTCACCCCGCCGAACGTGCGCAGGATCCACGACACCGCCTCGTTCACGGGAGCCTCGATCGATACCGTCCACGACGACGGGAAATCCTGTTGGCGAAGCACCTGCCGACCGATGAACACCGCGATCGCCACGAGCGCGAACGTCAGGATGACCGCCACGAGCCGGGAGACCTCGCGCCCGTACACGCGGACCGTGGTCGATCCGCGCCGCTTGCGGTCGCGGACACCCCACGCCGACGTCGTCCGGTCGAGCACGATCGCCAGGGCGACGATGGCGAGGCCGCCCGCGAGCGCCAACCCCGACGTTCAGGTTGTTGAGCCCGTCCAGCACCACCTGACCCAGGCCGCCGACGCCCACGGAGGCCGCGATCACCACGATGCCGAGCGCCATCATGATCGTCTGGTTGACGCCGAGAAGGATCGCCGGCTTGGCGAGCGGTAGCTGCACCCGGCGCAGGAGCTGCCGCGACGTGGATCCGAACGAACGTCCGACCTCGAGCGACGTCTCGGGCACCTGACGCACACCGAGACCGGTGAGCCGGATCGCGGGCGGGATCGCGAAGATCACCGTGGCGATGAGGGCCGTCGGCACGCCGATGCCGAACAGCAGCACGACCGGAACCAGGTATGAGAACGCCGGGATCGTCTGCATCGCATCCAGCACCGGACGGATCACCCGTTCGACCGAGGGACGCCTTCCCGCCCAGATCCCGACCGGTATGCCGATCAGCAGCGCGATGATGACGGCGAACAGGATCAGCGCCAGGGTCTCGATGCTGGGAACCCACAGTCCGAGCACTCCCATGAACACGAAGCCGCACGCCGCCAGCACCGCGAGACGCCAGCCGGCCACCAGGCCGGCGATCGCCGCGGCCAGCGCGACCAACCCGAGCCAGGTCATGCGCGCGAGGACCAGGATCAGTTGGTCGTACGCCGACTGGATCCCGTTCCGCAGCGGATCCAGGATGTTGACGAAGAGCGGACTCGTGCGCTGGTTCGCGATCACCCAGTCGTTGAACGCGTTGAACTTCGCGGCGACGTCGACCGTGAACGACTCCGGGAACCCGCCGGAGAGCTGCAGTCCGATCGCGATCACGATGATCACCGCGATCGCCCAGATCCCATATCTGAGTGGGCCGGACAGCCGGCGTCGTGCCGCCGGAACGACCACGGTCCGTTCGGGCGCTCCGAGCTCTTCGAGATCCGTGGTCGGCGGCGTGCGAACCGCCATCAGCCCGCGCTCTCCATCATCGCCGTCAGGACCGCCGCGCGGTCCAGGATGCCCACCTGCTCGGCGCCCTCCACCACGCGGTAGGGACGGTCGCTCGTCACCATGAGCGGGAGCACCTCCTGCACGATCGTGGCGGCCGCGATGTCGCCGGCGTAGTCGGTCTCACCGTTCGTCGCGCGCATGATCGTGCGGACGGTGAGGACGTGCGCACGCGGGACGTCGCGGGTGAAGTCCGCGACGTAGTCGTCGGCCGGATGCGCCACGACCTCTTCGGGGGTGCCGATCTGGACGAATCGCCCGTCCTTCATGATCGCGATCCGGTCGCCGAGCTTCAGCGCCTCCATCAGATCGTGCGTGATGAAGATCATCGTCTTGCGGAGCTCGCGCTGCAGACGGACGACCTCGTCCTGCATGTCACGGCGGATCAACGGATCGAGCGCGCTGAACGGCTCGTCGAACAGCATGATCTCGGGGTCCGTGCAGAGCGCGCGCGCCAAGCCGACGCGCTGCTGCATCCCGCCGGACAGTTCATCGGGATACGCGTTGCCCATCCCACCCAGGCCCACGACCTCGAGGACTTCGTCGGCACGCGCCATGCGCGTCTCCTTGTCGATCCCTTGCACCTCCATGCCGAACGCGACGTTGTCCACGATCCGACGGTGCGGGAACAGGCCGAAGTGCTGGAACACCATCGAGATCTTCCGTCGCCGGACCTCGCGCAGGCGGTCGTCGTCGAACCCGAGGATGTCCTCGCCGTCCAGCAGGATCTGACCGGCCGTCGGCTCATGCAGCCGGTTCATCATCCGCACGAGCGTGGACTTCCCGGAGCCGGAGAGCCCCATCACGACGAAGACCTCGCCCGGCGTGGACGTCGAACGAGACGTCGCGCACGGCGGCCACGCAGCCCGTCTTCTCGAGGAGCTCGCTGCGGGGCAGGTCCGCGTCGGGGGTTCCGACGATCCGATCGGCGTTCGGCCCGTAGATCTTCCACGCGTTGCGGCAGGACACAGCGACCTGACTCGGCTCGTCCACCGGCATCCCCCGTCCCCGGGTGGCGGCGCGCACCCGACCGCTGGATAGTGGGACTCAGTCGTCGCGCGCGCAAGGTAACGGTTGCGTCAGGTGCAACCACGCCGTGCAGCGGCGGCTCGGCTCGGGCAGAATCCCGGCCATGGCGCGCGACCGGTAC
This sequence comes from uncultured Actinomycetes bacterium, assembly GCA_963835415.1. Classification (GTDB taxonomy): domain Bacteria; phylum Actinomycetota; class UBA4738; order UBA4738; family HRBIN12; genus JBBQVZ01. The sequence continues at coordinate 84,206 of CAWIFZ010000002.1, forward strand.
GACTTCCTGATCGTCGGGGGCGGCTCCGCTGGAAGCGCGTTGGGCAACCGCCTCTCCGCCGACCCCGCGAACCGAGTGTTGGTGCTGGAAGCGGGCCGCCCCGACTACCTCTGGGACGTCTTCATCCACATGCCGGCGGCGCTGCCGTTCCCGATCGGGAGCCGCTTCTACGACTGGAAGTACGAGTCGGAGCCCGAGCCACACATGAACGGGCGCCGGATCTACCACGCGCGCGGGAAGGTCCTGGGCGGCTCCAGCAGCATCAACGGCATGATCTTCCAGCGCGGCAACCCCCTGGACTACGAGCGCTGGGGCGCCGACGCCGGCATGGACGCCTGGGACTACGCGCACTGCCTGCCGTACTTCAAGCGGATGGAACGCTGCATGGCGGCCGGCCTCGAGGACGAGTTCCGCGGCCACGCCGGCCCCCTCGTCCTGGAGCGCGGTCCTGCCCGCAGCCCGCTGTTCGGGGCGTTCTTCGAGGCCGTCCAGCAGGCCGGCTACCCCCTCACCGAGGACGTGAACGGGTTCCGTCAGGAGGGGTTCGCGCCGTTCGATCGCAACATCCGCAACGGACGCCGGCTGTCCGCGGCGCGCGCGTACCTCCATCCGGTCATGAGCCGCCCGAACCTCGACGTCGAGACCCGGGCGTTCGTGACGAAGATCCTGTTCGAGGGCGATCGAGCGGTGGGCGTGGAGTACACGCACCATCGCGGCGCCGTGAAGCGCGTGATGGCCGGCGAGGTCGTCCTGTGCGGCGGCGCGATCAACTCGCCCCAGCTGCTGCAGCTGTCGGGGGTGGGCAACGCGGGCGAGCTCGGCGCGCTCGGCATCGACGTCGTGCACGACCTGCCCGGGGTCGGCGAGCACCTGCAGGACCACCTGGAGGTCTACATCCAGTACGCGTGCAAGCAGCCCGTCTCCGTCGCGCCGTACATGAAGTGGCGATGGCGCCCGTGGGTCGGCCTGCAGTGGCTCGTGCTGCGGAGCGGGCCCGGCGCCACGAACCACTTCGAGGCCGGCGGGTTCGTGCGCGGCAACGACGACGTCGCGTACCCGAACCTGATGTTCCATTTCCTGCCGATCGCCGTGCGCTACGACGGCTCGGCACCGGCGAGCGATCACGGCTACCAGGTGCACATCGGCCCGATGTACTCGGACTCGCGCGGCTCGGTGAAGATCACGAGTCGCGACCCCGCGGTGCATCCGGCATTGCGCTTCAACTACCTGTCGACCGAACAGGACCGGCGCGAGTGGGTCGAGGCGATCCGCGTGGCGCGGAGCATCCTGAACCAGCCGGCGTTCGACCCGTTCAACGCGGGCGAGCTGTCGCCCGGTCCGAGCGTGGAGACCGACGACGAGATCCTGGCGTGGGTCGCGAAGGACGGCGAGACCGCGCTGCATCCCTCGTGCACGTGTCGCATGGGGACGGACGAGCTGTCGGTGGTCGATCCCGATTCCATGCGCGTGCACGGCCTGCAGGGGCTGCGCGTCGTCGACGCGTCGGTGATGCCGTACGTGACGAACGGCAACATCTACGCGCCGGTCATGATGGTGGCCGAGAAGGCCGCCGACCTGATCCTGGGCAACACGCCGCTCCCGCCGGAGAAGATCGAGTTCTATCGGCACGGCGTGGGCGCATGAGGTCGCCGTCCACGTTCCATCACCTCACGCTCTCGGTCACGGACCTGCCACGGAGCGTCGACTGGTACGAGCGCGTGCTCGGCATGTCGAAGACCGCGGATCGAGAGGGCCCGACCTGGATCCGCGCGTTGATGCGATCCGAAGGCGGTCTGGTGATCGGCCTGACGGCGCACGAGGGCACCCCCGACGGCCGCTTCGACGAACGGCGTGTCGGGCTCGACCACCTCTCGATCGCGTGTGCAGACCGCGCCGAGGTGGAAGCGTGGGAGCGCCACCTGGATGAGCTCGGCGTGGAGCACGGCGCGCTGGTCGATGCGGGCTACGGCCACGTGCTGACATCCCGCGACCCCGACGGCATCCCGGTCGAGTTCTTCGCGCCTGCCGCTCAGTAGTCCGTCGCGGACTAGCTGCCGAACCCCAGCATCAACAGCCCGATGACCACGAGCGCGATGCCCGCGAACTGGTTCGGCACCAGCCGCTCGTGCAGGATCAACAACGACAGGACGACGGCGACGAGGGGGAACACCGCGCTCGCAGCGAGCGTGACCGAGACGAACCCACGCTCCGATCCGACCGACAGGCCGATCACGCCCACGATGTCCGCGACCGCGGCGATGAACGCGAAGGTGAGCCCGCGGCGATCGCGGATCTGCGGCAGCTGCTTGCGGGCGATGATCGCGAGCGGGATGTAGCAGATCACCTGCGCCGTCCGTGACGCCCAGAGCCCCGCCACCCACCCGGCCTGCTGCGAGAGGTACCCCAGGAGGAACCCTGCGATGCCGAACGTGACCGTGGAGACCAGCGCCCACGGGACGCCGCGCGCCACGCCGCGGATGCCGGCCCGGAACTCCCGGAGATCCGTCGACACCAGGGCGACGCCGCACACGGTCACGATCGTCCCGACCAGGGCGACGGAGCCCGGACGCTCGCCCAGGAAGACCACCGCGAGCAGCACCCCGACCACCGCGTACGCGGAGCCGATCGGCGACACCACCGCGACGGGCCCCAGTTCGAGCGCTCGGTAGTGCGTCTGATACGCGGCGGCGGAGGCGATCCCGTTCAAGACGACGAACCCGATGACCGGGCCGAGGATGGACAGATGCGCGTCCGTCGCGAGGAACACCACGGTCATCACGACGGCCGAGAGCGTCTGGCCGAGGATCACGGTCCACAGGCTGCCGATACGGCGTCCCGCGATCGCCCCTTCGAAGTCGGCCAGGCCGAAGCCCAGGGCCGCGACGAGGCCGTAGATCACGCCGGATGCCCGGCTTCCGCCAACGCGTCCACGGCGACGGCGCCGCGCTCGCCGACGAGCAACGGGTTCGCCTCGAGCGAGGTCAGCCGGTCGCGGAGGTCGTGCGCGGCGCGGGCGATCGCCTCGACGGCGCGCGCGACGGCGCGGAGGTCGTGCCGGTCCTCCGTGAGCGCGCAGGCCTCCGCCTGCGCGCGGACGAACGCGAGGGCCTGCGCACGGGTGAGGGGCGCCGCGGCGAACGCCGCGGCGCCGGCTTCGGCCAGCACCCCGCCGGGCCGCATCGTGATGCAGGCCCCGAACGACCCGTCGACGACCGCGCCGATCAGCACCTCGGTGCCCGTCGCCATCCGCTGGACGAGCACGCGCGGAGCGGCCGCACCGGCCCGGCGCGCCGCCCGCAGCACGTCGGCGGCGGCCACCTCCACATCGCCGGGATCCGTCAACCCGAGTCGGACGCCCCCGAGCTTCGCCTTGTGCGGCAGCTCGGGCGCGAGCGCCTTCACGGCCACCGGGAACCCGAGCACGCGGGCGGCCGTTGCGGCGGCCGCGGGTGACGCGGCGGCCCGCTCCGCGGGCCGCCGCACCCCGTACAGCTCGAGCAACGCGCCGGCCCGCACCTCATCGATCGGGCCCGAGAGCCCGCGCAACAGCCGGAGCGCCTTCGCTCGACCCGGGTGCGGCGGCAGGTCCGGAACGCTCCGCGCGCGCGAGCCCTGGAGCTCGACGAGGGCGCGGATCGCCCCGGTCGCCGCGCGATGTCCCTGCAGGAACGGCAGCCGCGCACCGGCGACGAACCGCTTCCCGATCGTGCCGTATCCGAGCGGACCCATGGCGACCGATGCGAACACCACCCCGGTCTCCTTCCGCAAGCGTCGCGCGGTCTGCAGGATCGGCTCGGCCCAGACATCCTCGCCCTCCTCGCGCGGCGGGAACGCGTCGAACGCCACGAGCCCCACCGCGGGGTCGTGCGCGAGCGCGTCCAACGCCGCGCAGAACATCTCCGTCTCCACCGCCGCCTGTCCGGTCACGTCCAACGGGTTGTTCTGCGACGCGTAGTGCGGCAGCGCCTTCCGGAGCGTTCGTCTCGTCGCCGCCGAGAACTCCGGCAGCGACAGCCCGTGCGCGCCGGCCGCCTCGGCGAACAGCGTGCACGCCCCGCCGGATTGCAGCGCCGCCGCCACGCCGTCGGTCCGCATCTTCGTGCCGAACGCCAACAACAGCGCCGCCTCGAACATCGTGACCGGATCCTCAACGAGGATCGCGCCCCGCCCGCGGAGCCACGCGTCACGGAGCACGGTGTTCCCGGCGAGGGCGCCGGTGTGTGCCACGATCGACCGTCGCGCCGCCTCGCTCCGTCCCTGTGGCGCGCACACCAGGACCGGCGTGCGCGCGGCGCGGAGGGCATCCAGGCCGCGACCGATGCCGTCCACGTCGCGCATCGTCTCGATGTACGTACACACGACCTTCGTGTGCGGGTCGGCGGCCGCCCACGTGAACATGTCCCCGAGACCGAGCACCGCTTCGTTGCCGACCCCGAGGATCAGCCGGAGCCCGGCGCCGCGGTCGGACGCGAGCTGGTTCAGCGCCCACGCGACCGTCCCCGATTGGGAGATCACGCTGATGGAGCCGGCGACCGGCTCGGGTGGCGGCGACGTGCCGTACGGGGCCACGCGGTCCACGTAGTTCACGAATCCCTCGACGTTCGGTCCGAGCACGGGCAGCCGGTGCCGCAACGCCGTCTCGCGCAGCTCGGCCTGCAGCGCCCTACCCGCGTCGCCCGCCTCCGCGAACCCCGACGACACGACCATCACGGACCGAACGCCCGCCGCGCCGCACTCGTCGACCATCCGGACCGCGACGCGCGCCGGGACGACGATCACCGCCAGATCGACGCCGCGCGGCAACTCGCTCACCGAGGCACGGCAGCGCCGGCCCCACACCTCGTCGTACTTCGGGTTGATCGGATACAGCTCGCCGTCGAATCCCACGTGCCGGAGCGAACGCTCGATCTCCGGCGCCCAGCTGTCGGGCTTCTCGGACGCGCCCACGATCGCGATCGAGCGCGGCGCCAGCAGCGGCTCGAGGTTCCATCGGTGCCGAACCTGCCGGGTCACGACTCGCCCCGGTACCTCGCGTCTCGCCACGCGATCGCGGCCTTCAGGCCCTGCTCCTCGGTGATCCGGCGGAACTCGTCGCGGGCCGGGAGGTTCGCGGTCTCGATCATCACGTCCAGCTCCGTGTTCGCCGCCATCGCCGCACGGAAGCCGGCCACGTCCCACGCGCGGTTGACGGCGCGCTTCGTGGTCTGCACCACGAACGGCTCGTTCTTCGCGATCTCGTCCGCGAGAGCCAGCGTGGCGGCGTCGAGGTCAGCGGCCGGAACGACGCGGTTCACCAGCCCGATCCGCAGCGCCTCATCGGCCGGCACGCGGTCCTCGCCGGTGAACAGCAGCTCCTTCGCCTTGCGGACGCCGACCACCCACGGCAGGAACATCGACACGACGCCTGACCCGAAGCGCACGTCCACGTAGCCGAAGTACGCGTCGTCCGACGCCACGGCCAGGTCGCACGCGAGCATCAGATCCGTTCCGCCGGCCAGGCAATACGAGTGCACCTGCGCGATCACCGGCTTGGGGTTGTCCAAGATCTCGAGCATGCCCTGCGTCGAGTGCGCCAGGTCCTCGTGCCAGTGCCGGGCATCGAGCACCCCGCCGGCGGCGTCCTCCGTCAGGTCGTAGCCGGCGCAGAACGCCCGGCCGCCACCGCGCAGGATGATCACGCTGACGTCCGGGTCCCCGCCCGCCGCACGGAACGCATCGGAGAGCGCCTCGATCAGGTCGTGGGACAAGGCGTTCAGCGCGTTGGGACGGTTCATCGTGAGACGACGGACCGGTCCGATGTCCTCGGTCAGGACCAGCGGTTCGTCGACGGCGGCGTCGGTCATGGGACTCTCCCTCTCTCGTCGGGCGGTTCCCGCATCGGCCAGGTGTTCGGGCGCGGGCGGGCATCGTATCGGCTCGGGTCGCGGAGCCGTCAGCCGATGATCTCGAGCACCTGCATCGCCGCGCGCACACCTGATCGGAGCGCCCCCTCCATCGTGCCGTGGTGATCGGCGCCCGCGGTGTGTTCCCCCGCGAACGCCACCCGCCCCACGGTCCGCTGGAACTCTTCCATCCGATCCCACGAACGGTTGTCCCACGCGACGTACGCGCCGGCCGCCAGCGGATCGAGCGCCCACGTCTTCATCACGGGTGCTCCCGACCACGTCAGGTCGGGGTTCATCGCCGACAACCGTTCGAGCCACGGACCTGGGTCCCCGGCGGCCGCCCCGAGCGACACCTGCGCGAGCTCGGATCCGGCGAACGACGTCATGCACCGCCGTGGGACGCCGTCGCCTCCGTTGGCCACCCAGCACCAGAACGGCAGCTCCGCGCTCTGCACCGCTCGTGGCTCCGGCGATCCGTCGACGGCCACCGCCAGCTTGGACGCGGATCCCATCGGCAGCTCACGGAGCGCGTTCCCGAGGTCGTCGGGGAGCCTGGGTTCGAATCGCATCCCGGCAGCCACGTGCGCGGGGAGCGCCACGACGACGGCGGCCGCGCGGACGTCGAGGTCCCCCTCCACCTGGACCACGACCTCGGCGGGGCCGTGCGTGACGGACCGGATCCGATGTCCGAGACGCACGTCGGGCAACGAGCCCGCGATCGCGTCCGGCAGCGACTGGTTGCCGCGGGTCATACGGCGGTACGTGGCCGAGGGCGCGGCGAACCCGTCGGCCCCCCCGACGACGCGCAGGGCCACCCGGCCCAGGTCGATCGCGTTCGTCCCCTGCAGACGCATCCGTACCGCGTCGCGGCCATCGCCGGGCGCGTCCAGCGCGTCGATGAACCTTCCCAGGGTCAAGCCGGCGCATTCGTCCGCCGGGAGCGCGGCGAAGGCCGCGTCGGCGGCCGCGAGGAAGGCGTCCTGATCCTCCAAGCTCGAGGCGCCGGGCCCTCGCGCCTCCCGCCGGCGATAGTCGACCCCCGCCTCCGCGAACGAGACGTGGAAGCGGTCGGCCCACGCCTCGACCTCCGCGTCGCCGGGCATGATCCACTCGGCACCCAGCTCGGCGATCTCACCGTTCTCCAGCGCCACCGACCACACGCGGCCGCCCACGCGTTGACGGGCCTCCAGCACGGTCACGTCGCATCCGTGGTCGGTCAGCGTCCTCGCCGCCGCGAGTCCGGCCAGCCCCGCGCCAACCACGACCACCTTGCCGACCGTATCCACAGGAGAAGGATGCACCCGGTGAGGGCCGCCCCGCGACCTTGCGTTGCGCGGCGCGGCTGTGGTACTCACCCCGTACGCTTGAACCGCCGGTCAGTCCGGCGCCCGTACACGAGGAGGCGACTGTTCCGATGGCATCTGGACGACGTCCGCACCCGATGAGCCGACGAGACTTCCTCCTGCGTGCGGGGGGAACCGCGATCGCCGTCCCCAGCCTCGCCGCGATCCTGGCTGCGTGTCAGAAGCCGGGCACCACCCCGAGCGGCGACGCCAGCTCGACCCCGCTCGGCGAGATCCCGATCGCGAACCCGAACAACCCCGTCCTGCTCCCGATGAACGGAGAGCCGATCGCGGCCAGCACGCCGATCGAGACCGACGGCGTGCTCCAGGTCTACAACTGGGACGCGTACTTCTACAAGAAGGTCCTGAAGGCGTTCGAGGACGAGTACGACGTCAAGGTCGAGTGGACGACGTTCAACAACATGGAAGAGGGCATCCAGAAGCTGGTGGCCGGCCAGGTCACCGCCGACGTCTTCTTCCCGACCACGGACTACATCCGCCGGCTGGTCGCGAGCGACAACCTCCAGCCGCTCCAGCATGAGCTGCTCCCCAACCTGCCGGCGAACGTCTGGCCGGTCTTCTCCGATCCGGGACCGTGGTACGACCTCGAGGCGCGTTACACCGTGCCGTACGTGATCTACACGACGGGCGTCGCGTATCGCCGGGACCGTGTGGAGGATGCACAGGCTGAGCCGAGCTCGGCTACGACGCGTTCTTCGACCCGAGCTTCAAGGACTCGGTCGCGTACTACGACTCGTACCGCGACGCGCTCGGCATGATGCTGCTGCGGAACGGCGTCACGGATCCCGACTCGACCGATCCCGCGGCGATCGGCGCCGCGAAGGACGCGATCCTGGAGATGATCAACGACAACGGCGCGCGGCTCGCGATCAACGGGACGTACGTGAAGCTCTCCGAAGGCGAGGTGACGGTCTCCCAGTCGTGGTCCGGAGACATCGTCGGCGCGAAGTACTACCTGCCGAAGGGAACGTCGGAAGATGTGCTCGGCTATTGGTATCCCGACGATAAGAAGGGATTGATCGGGAACGACACGATCACGATCCCCGCGAACGCGCCGCACCCCCGGCTCGCGCACGAGTTCCTGAACTTCTTCCTCGACGAGAAGTGGGGCTACATGAACTTCGCGGACTGGAACGGCTACCAGCCGCCGTTCACGTCGATCGATCCGGACAGGCTCATCGCAGACGGGGTCGTCGCGCCCGCGCTCTCCAAGGCGGTGGTGGGCGAGGAAGACTTCAAGCAGGGCTACATCCAGAGCGAGTTGACCCCCGAGGCCGACCAGATCTGGCTCGACGCGTGGAACGAGATCCAGGCCGGTGGCTAGCGCCGAGGCGGCGCCGCGGCGGAGGAAACGCCGCGATCGGTCCGCCTCGGATCAACGGACCGGCGTGGACTACCCACGCTGGTACTGGCCCGCATTCACCGCGACCGGCCTGATCTGGCTGCTCGTCTTCTTCGTCCTGCCGTTCTACGTCGTCGTTTCCGTCGCGTTCGGCACGGTCGATCCGTTCTTCCGCACGCCGCTCCCCGTGTACCAGCCGTGGTGGTGGAGCTTCACCACGTTCACCGCGACGCTGCAGAAGTTCGGGGCCGGGGGCATCTACTTCGATCCACTGGTCCGCACGCTCCAGTACGTCGTGGCGGCGAGCGCGATCTGCCTGGTGATCGGGTACGCGGTCGCGTACTACACGGCACGGTTCGCGGGGAAGCGGAAAGGGTTGATCCTCGTGCTCCTGGTGGCGCCGTTCTGGATCAGCTACCTGATGCGGATCTACGCGTGGCAGAGCCTCCTGCAGCCCGACGGCTACATCAACGACTTCCTGGGGATCTTCCGGATCGCACCGGTCGAGTGGCTGGCCGGCAAACCCGTCACGGTGATCCTCGGGCTGGTGTACGGCTACATCCCGTTCATGATCCTGCCGCTGTTCGGCTCGCTCGATCGGATCAACCAGAACCTGCTCGAAGCGGGGCGCGACCTGGGAGCGAGCCCGTTCCAGACGTTCCGGCGCGTCACGCTGCCCACTGTCGAAGCCCGCGATCCTCGCCGGACTGGTGATCGTGTCGCTGCCCATGTTCGGCGACTACTTCACGAACAACCTGCTCGGCACCACCACCACGTCGATGTACGGCAACCTCCTGGACAACGCGGTCGGTCAGTCCGGCCAAGGCCCGGAGCTCGGATCCCTCACGCTGATCCTGGTGGCGCTGGTGATGATCCCGATGCTCTACTACCTGCGGGCGACCAAGCGTGCTGCCGAGAGGCGGACATGAACGGCGGCGACGGGGTGGACACCGCCCTGCACGGCACCCCCGGTCTCGGCGAGATCGCGGCGACGACCACCGCGTCGTACGGCTGGCTGAACAACCCGTGGCGCAAGCCACGGTTCCTCCAGGCCATCACGTGGGGCTACCTGTTCTGGTCGATCGTGCCCGTCGTCATCGCCGTGATCTTCTCGTTCAACGCCGGACGTTCCCGGAGCACGTGGCAGGGGTTCTCGATGCGTTGGTGGTACCAGGACCCGTTCGACTCGCTGTGGCACGATCCGACGCTCCGCACGGCGATGACCCAGACGGTGCGCCTGTCCATCCTGACGGTCATCCTCGCGGTGCCGCTCGGGACGGCGTTCGCGATCGGGATCGATCGCTGGCGCGGACGCCCCGCCGCCGGTGCCAACTTCATCATGCTGTTCTCGTTCGTCGTGCCCGAGATCATCCTGGGCGTCTCGCTGTTCCTCTCGTTCAGCTACCTCCTCAAGAGCCTGGTTCCCGAACTGGGGACCACGGCGCAGGTGCTGGGCTTGGTGACGTTCCAGCTGTCGTACCCGTTCATCATCGTCCGAGCTCGATTACTCACGATCGGACCCGAGTACGAAGAAGCGGCGATGGACCTGGGCGGCACACCCAGCCAGGCGCTGCGGCGCGTGCTCCTCCCGCTGCTCTCCCCCGCGATCCTGGCGAGCGTCGCCCTGGTCCTTGCGGACACCGTCGACAACTTCGTGACCGTGCGGTACCTGTCGGGGGCAGCGGACACCGAACCCCTGTCCGTGAAGATCTACTCGGCCGCCCGCTCGGCACCGACGCCGGCGGTGAACGCCGCGGCCACGGTCATGCTCGTCGCCACGCTGCTCGTGATCTCGTTGGGATGGGCCGTGTACAAGCGGCTCAACCGGGGTCAGGGCGGCGACGCGGGGAGCTTCGTCGACCTGTAGCCGCGTTCAGCTCGCCTCGGCGTCCTCGAGATCGCTCGTGAGCGAGACGGGCGTTCCCGAGTCGGGCAACACGCGCAACGCCTCACGCGGCATATGCACGGCCACCGGCGTTCCCGACTCGAACGGCACCGCACCGCCGTCGTTCTGGATCCACGCCTGGATGCGCTGGCCGGGAGCGAGCGTGACGAACACCTGCAGGATCGAGCCGACGTAGACGACGCGCTCCACCATGCCCGGGACGCGGTTCTCGCCCGTCGAGCCCGTGGCCTCCAGGTCGACGCGCTCGGGCCGGATCGTGATCTTCGACGCGCCACGGGTGTCCGACTCGCCCTCGCCCGCGATCAACGCGAACTCACCGAGCGTGACGCGACACCCGCCGGTGCCCTGCCCCTCCGCCGTGCCCTCCATGAGGTTGGACACGCCGAGGAAGTCCGCGACGTACGCCGTGCGCGGCTCCTCGTAGATCTCCTTCGGCGGGCCCACCTGCTCGACCTGCCCCTGCGACATCACCGCGATGCGGTCCGACATCGTGAGGGCCTCTTCCTGGTCGTGCGTGACGTAGATGAACGTGATGCCGACCTCTTCCTGCAAGGCCTTGAGTTCGATCTGCAACCGCTTGCGGAGCTTGGCGTCCAGGGCGCCGAGCGGCTCGTCCAACAGCAGCACCGCGGGGTTCAAGATCAACGCGCGCGCGAGCGCGACGCGCTGCTGCTGACCACCGGAGAGCTGCGTCGGGACGCCGCTTCGCGAACCCGCCCAACTGCACCAGTTCGAGCGCGCGACCCACCCGTTCCTTCGTCTCCTGCTTCGACGCCTTCTTGTAGCGCAGGCCGAACGCGACGTTCTCTTCCACCGAGAGGTGCGGGAACAGCGCGTAGCTCTGGAACACGGTGTTGACGTTCCGCTTGTGCGGCGGGGTCTGCGCCATGTCGACACCGTCGAGCAGGATCTGCCCTTCGGTCGGGCGTTCGAACCCCGCGATCATCCGCAGGCTCGTGGTCTTCCCGCAGCCCGACGGCCCGAGCAGCGAGAAGAACTCGCCGGGAGGCATCTGCAGGTTGATCCCGCCAACCGCGGTGAAATCGCCGAAACGCTTCACCAGATCGACGAGCTGTACCTCTCCTCCGGCCATCGTCCGCGGAGCATACTGCGCGGTCGGGTGAACGGGTCAAGCGCGGAGGGCGCGTGACCCGGTGGGATGATGGCGTGCGTGAGCGAGCCGCGAACCACCTCGCCGACGACGGGCGGTCAGGCGGCCTCCCGCAACGACATCGCCCCGCTGCTCGCCGGCTATTGGTCGTTCGGCCAGTTCTGGGGCGTGTGGGTGATCCTGGTGTTCGAGTTCCAGGACTCCCACCGGATCACCGACGCGCGCATCGGCGTGTACTACACGCTGCTGTCCTTGATCGCGGTCGGCGTGATGCTGCTCGTGGCACCGCGGCTGCAGCCGTTCGCGCTGTCCACGACCGTCCCGCTCTCGCTCGGCATCATGAGCGTCGCGACGTTCGCGGTCGGCTACCTGCCCGCCGACGCCATCCTGGTGGCGTTCGCGCTCCTGGGTGTGGGGAACGGCCTGGTCGACGTGTACATGAACGTCGCGGCGCAGCGGTCCGAAGCCCGGACGAACAAGCCCGTCCTGCAATGGATGCACGCGACGTACGCGCTCGGCGGCATCACCGGGGCGTCCGTGGCCGGCGCGCTCCGGGCGGCCGATATCGATTTCCGGGTCGGGTTCGCGTACGCGGGCATCGCGCTCGCGGTCACCTCGGTCTGGACGTCATCGGCCGTACCGAGAGAGCGGCACGTCGAGGGCACGCAGACGCTGTTCTCGATCTCCGCGTTGTTCCGGACGCCGAAGCTCCTGGTGCCTGCGCTGATCGTCCTGTCCGCGTTCCTGATCGAGGGATCGATGGATGTGTGGTCGGGGCTGTACCTCCGCAACGAACTCGGAGCGTCCGCGAGCACCGCCGCCATGGCGTTCGTCGCGTTCGCGTCCGCCGTGCTGTTCGGACGGCTCTTCGCGAGCCGCGTCCTGTACGGGATGGGACGGCGCACGACGATCCTCGTCGCCGGTTTCGGCTCGCTGATCGGTGGCACGATCGCGGTCGCCGCCGACCAGGTGTTCGTGGTCGCGCTCGGCTACCTGGTGCTCGGCTTCACGCTCTCCGCCGCGGTGCCGGCGGCGTTCGGTCTGGTCGGCGACTCGGGCGAGGATCCCACGAACGCGATCGCCGCCGTCACGACGGTCGGCTACACCGGATTCATCTGGAGCCCGCCGCTGCTCGGCTGGATCGCGCAGAGCTTCAGCCTCCGCGCCGCCATGAGCGTGATCGTCATCGCGACGTTCGGCATCATCGCCGGCGGCATGCTGGCCCCGAGAGATGCGCGCCTGATCGCGACCGACTAGTCGGCCAGGTTCACGTAGATGTGCTTGGCCTCGAGGTAATCGTCCAGTCCCTCGCGACCCAGCTCGCGACCGATCCCCGACTGCTTGTAACCGCCCCAGGGCGTCTCGGTCGGCGCCGGCTGCGAGTCGTTGATCCACACGATCCCGGCGCGGAGCGCCTTCGCCGTGTTGAGCCCTTTCTTGATGTCGCGCGTCCACACGGCGGCGGCCAGGCCGTACTCGTTGTCGTTCGACAACTCGATCACCTCGTCGGCCGACGTGAACGGGATCACCGACATGACCGGTCCGAAGATCTCCTCCCGGGCGATCCGCGCGTTGTTGTCGACGTCGGCGAAGATCGTCGGCGGCACGAAATAGCCGTTCGCGAGCTTGGGGTCGGTCGGCGACTCGCCCTGCACGGCCATCTTCGCCTCGCCCTGGCCGATCTCGATGTACGAGAGCACGCGCTCCTGCTGCTCCTTCGACACGAGCGGTCCCATCGTCGTGGCCTCGTCCTTGCCGTCCCCGAGCGTCACGGCTTGGGCGTGGCCGACGAGCGCGTTCAGAGCGTCGTCGTAGATCGCGCGCTCGACGAACACGCGCGAGCCCGCCGAGCAGATCTCGCCCTGGTTCCAGAAGATGCCGTTCGCGCTCCCCTGGATCGCCGCGTCGAACTCCGCGTCGGCGAACACGATGTTCGGCGACTTGCCGCCCAACTCCAGCGTGACGCGCTTCAACGTGTCCGCGCCCGTCCGCATGATGATCTTGCCGACGTCCTTCGAGCCGGTGAACCCGACCTTGTCGACGTTCGGGTGGGACGTGAGCGGCGCGCCGCACGTCTCGCCGAACCCGGTCAGGACGTTCAGCACACCGGCGGGAAGCCCCGCCTCCTCCAGGATCTTCGGGATCTCGAGCGCGGTCAGCGGCGTCTGCTCCGCGGGCTTCAGGATCACGGTGCACCCGGCCGCGATCGCCGGCGCCACCTTCTGCACCGCCATCATCATCGGGTAGTTCCACGGGGTGATGGCGGCGGCGACGCCCATGGGCTCCTTCACGACGAGCGACATCGCGTCGGGTCCCACCGGGGGGATGTCGCCGTAGATCTTGGTCGCCCAGCCGCCGTAGTACTCGAACATGAACGCGACCTCGGCGATGTCCTCCCGGGCCTCCCCGATCGGCTTCCCGGAGTCGAGCGATTCGAGCTGCGCCAGGTGCTCGTGCTCGCGTCGCACGATGTCGGCGGCGCGCAGCAGGATCCTTCCGCGTTCGCGCTCGGTGGTCCGCGGCCACCACGTCCCGTCGTCGAACGTCCGCCTCGCGGCGCTCACCGCCGCATCGACGTCGGCCTGCTTCGAGTCCGGCGCGGTGGCGATCACCTCGCCCGTCGCAGGGTTGAAGACGTCGAACCCCGTTCCGTCCGCGGCGTCCACGAACTTCCCGTCGATGTAGTTCTGGAGCATGTCAGCCATGAGCCATCCCTCCCGGGCGCGAGGTGTGCAGGGAGCGACAGCGTAGTACGCAGGCGCGGCCGAGCGGTATCCGGAGGGCCGGCGTTACAGCTCGCGTTCCGGCGGGAGCATCCCGAGGCCCCAGGCGTCCGAGCCGCCGTCCACCACCACGGTCGTCCCGGTGATGTACGCGCCGCCGGGTGAGGCGAGGAACGCGATCGTCGCCGCGACCTCCTCGGGGAGGCCCGCCCGCCGCATCGGCACGTGCGTCGCGAACTCGTCCACGACATCTTGACCGCCGTACTGCAGCACGCCCTCCGACTGGATCAGTCCGGCGGCGATGCATACCGCGCGGATCCCGTACTTCGACCACTCCTGCGCGATCCCCGCCGCGAACGTCTCGAGCGCCGACCGCGCCGTCGAGGAGTGGATCATCATGGGGACACCACGTCGCGGACTGAATCCCAGGAACGCCACGAACCCCTTGCGCGCCGGGATCATCCAGCGCTCCGCCACCCGCTGGGTGACGTCCCACGTGGCGTCGACGTTCAGCCGGTGCACGGCCCGCATCCCCTTGAGCGCGATCGCCTCGAGCGGCGCCGCGAACTGCCCCCCGGCGTTGTTCACCAGGATGTCGACCGCGCCGAACCGTTCGTCCACCGCCTCCAGGAACGCCACGACCTGCTCGGCTTCGCGGACGTCGGCGGACATCGCCAGACACTCGGAGCCGGCGGCATCGAGCTCCTGACGGACGGCCTCCAACGGCTCGGGGCGGCGTCCGCAGATCGCCACCTTGGCTCCGGTCCTGGCCAGCTCCATCGCCGTCGCCCTGCCGATGCCCGTACCCCCGCCCGTGACGATCGCCACGCTGCCGGCGTTCGCGTCCGGCGCGAGCGGTGAACGGAAGTCGTCGTGATCGACCATCGCGCCGAGTATGTCTGACGATGCGACACGCCGCACCCGACAACGGAACGCGGCCGACGGGGTAGCCTGGAGCCATGGGATGGATCCTGCTGTTCCTCATCTTGATCGCGGCGGCGTTCGGCGTGCTGGGGCTCGTCATCAAGGCGACGGTGTTCATCGTCCTCACGATCCTCATGACGCTGCTCGTCCTGGGCTACATCGCGTACGTGATGGTGCGGCGACAGGCGAGGAGGCTGACCAAGGAGATGGAACGTCAGCTCCCGCCGACGCAGCCGCCGACCCGGGATTACCGCTACTGACGGTCCGCGATCTCGCGCGCGAGCGCGAGCACCTGTTCGCGTTCGTCGGGGGTCAACGGCGCGAGTAACGCTCGGAGCTCCTCCGTCGCCGGTCGATCAGGCCGACGATCCCACGACCCGCGAGCAGGAACACCAACGTGAACGCCATCCCGATCCCCACGAACACGAGCAGACGGCTCCCGCTCGGCGAGCCCACCCAGATCGAGCGCACGATCAGGCCCGCCGGAACGGCGACGACCCACGTCCACAGCAGCGTTCGGATCCCCGGCCGGCGGTAGGTCGCCGCAACGATCGAGACGGCGAACCAGGCGACCTCCAGCGGGACGGCGTTGCGGAGGAACAGGTCGAGCGCGCCGACCTCGTGGTGGGATCGGATCCCCGCCACGACGAAGACCATCAACGCGACAGCGTCCGCGACGACGGATGCCAGGACGGACCGCCTCCGCGCGACGACCTCCGTTCCCATCAGGCGATGTTCCCAGAGCGCCGTCGTAGCATCGATGCGTGGATCGCGTTCCCGTCGAGTGATGACCGCCGCGACGCGCGGCGTGGTTGCCGAGCTTCACGCGCTCGCCGACCCCGCGCGCCTCCCGGGCATGGCACGCGTCGGCATCAACATCGAGCGAGCGATCGGGGTGTCGCTCCCTCACCTCAGGAAGCTCGGCCGCCGCCTCGGGCCGGATCACCTGCTGGCGCTCGACCTATGGAGCACCGGCATCCACGAGGCACGGATCCTGGCATCCCTGGTCGACGATCCCGCAGACGTGACGCGTGAGCAGATGGATGCATGGGCCCGCGACTTCGATTCGTGGGACATCTGCGATCAAGTCGTCGGGAACCTGTTCGAACGAACGCCGTATGCGGTACCGGCCGCGCGCGCGTGGACGGAACGGGACGAGACGTTCGTGAAGCGTGCGGGGTTCGTGTTGATCGCCACGCGCGCCGTCCACGACCGGATGTCACCGGACGGTGTGTTCACTGCGTGGTTCCCGACGATCCGCCGAGGCGCGACCGATGATCGCAACTACGTGAAGAAGGCCGTCAGCTGGGCCCTCCGTCAGATCGGGAAACGGAACCTGGCGCTCAACGCGGCCGCGATCGCTCAGGCCGAGATGCTCGCCGCATCCACGGAGACCAGTGCGCGATGGGTGGGACGCGACGCCCTCCGCGAGCTCCGGCTCGATGAGACCAAGCGGCGTCTCCGGTTGGATCCGGACTAGCCGCCCCCGGCGCCGATCACCGCGTCGGCCTCGACCTCGACCTTCCACCGCGGGTCCAGGAGCGCGGCCACCACCACCATCGTCGACGCCGGACGGACGTCGCCGAACACCTCGCCGTGGATGCGTCCCACCTCGGGCCAATCCTCCGCATCGACCAGGTATGTCCGGGTCCGCACCACGTCGGCGGGTCCTGCGCCGAGCCCAGCGAGCGCGTCGGTCACGATCTCGAGGCAGCGGCGCATCTGGGTGGCGACATCGGGATCGACCTCGCCGTCGGGCCAGACCGGCGCGGTGCCGGAGACCATGATCCGGTCTCCGGCACGCACCGCCCTGCTGAACCCGATCGTCGGCTCGAACGGCGAACCGGACGAGACGCGTTCCAACGCCTAGCTCTTCTCGATCAACTCTGCCGGTGTGTCCGGCACCGTCACCGTCTCGTCGTGGATGGGCTCGTGGCCCTCCACGTGGAGCTGCGGCAACCACTGCAGCCAGCTGGGCAGGTACCAGTTCCAGTCGCCCAGCAGGCGCATGCCCGACGGCACCAGGAACGTCCGGACGATCGTGGCGTCGAGGAGCACCGCGACCGCCAGCCCGAAGCCCATCTGCTGCAACGGACCCAAACGTCCGGATGCGAACCCGGTGAACACGACGACCATGATGATGGCCGCGCCGGTGATGATGCCGGCCGTCGTCCGCAGGCCGTACGCCACCGCCTCGGTGTTGTCATGCGTCTTGTCGTATTCCTCACGGATCCGCGTCAGCAGGAACACGTGGTAGTCCATCGAGAGCCCGAACAGGATCGAGAAGAGGAACAGCGGCAACCACGCCTCGATCGCCTCGCTCTGATGGAACTGGAACCCGATCGAGTTGAAGAACCCGATCCCCACGCCCTTCTGGAACACCAGCGTCACCGCGCCGTACGCCGCGCCAACCGACAGCAGGTTCATCAGGATGGCCTTGATCGGCAGGATCAGCGAACGGAACACGACCATCAGGAGCAGGAAGGACAGACCGAGCACGAACGCCAGGACGATCCATTGGTACGTGTCCGTCACGTGCAGGAAGTCCAGGAAGATCGCCGAGTTCCCTCCGACGAACACCTCGACGCCCGGCACGCTGCCGAACGCCGCGGGGACGGCCTCGTCCCGGAGCTGTTCGATCGCACCGAACGACGCGTCGTTCTGCGTCTCCCCTCTGAAGAACGCGGACACCATGACGGCCGAGCCGTCTTCCGCGGTCGCGACCTGCGTGGCGGAGGAGAACGCCGGGTTCTGGGCGATCTCGTCCTGCAGCTTCGTGATGCCCGCCTGTGCCTCGGCCGAGGTCACGTCGCCCGTGATCACGATCTCCGCCGGGTCGGTGAGCCCGCCGGCGAACTCGCGCTCCAGCGTGATGAACGCGGCCTTCGCCGGCACGTCCGGCAGCTGGCTGATGTTCGTCGAGCTGCCCTTGTTCAGCTGGAAGTAGAACGAGGCCAGGTATCCCATGATCAGCACGCTGCCGATCAGGAAGACCCACGGGCGCTTCATGACCGTTCGCGAGATGAGGTCCCAGAAGCCGCCGGGGACGTCGTACGGGGTGTCCAGGCGCGCGCGCTTGGAGAGGCGCGGCCAGTTGATCCGGTCCCCGAGCTTCGCCAGGATCGCCGGAAGCAGCGTCATCGACGAGATGATCGACACCAACGTCACGAAGATGGCGCCGGCCGCGAGCGCGCGGAAGATCGTCGTCGGGATGATGAACATGCCGAGCAGCGCGAGGACCACGGTCATGCCGCTGAAGAACACGGCGCGGTTCGCCGTGGCCCCCGCGGCACCGATCGCATCGAGCTTCTCGTAGCCCTTCTTCCGTTCCTCCCGGAACCGCGACACGATGAACAACGAGTAGTCGATCCCGACCGCCAAACCGATCATCGAGATGATGTTCGAGACGAACAGGTTGAACTCGACGATCTGCCCCACGAGCGCGGTGATCCCCAGGGCGATGCCGATGGCGACGATCGCCATCCCGATCGGCACGAGGGCCGCGATGATCGCACCGAACACCACGACCAGCACCACGAGCGCGACCATGATCCCGATCGACTCACCCTTGCGCGCGTCTTCCTCGGCGATCGTGGTGAAGTCCGCGTTCAGGGTCGACTGTCCGGCCAACTGGGTGGTGAACCCGTCGGCCGTGGTCGAAGCGAGCACGTCCCGGACGCCCTCGACGGTCGCGGTGTCGTCCTGCGCGATCGAGAACGAGATCAACGTGTAGTGCTGATCCTCGGAAACGAGTCCCGCCGCCGCGTCGGGCGACGCTTCGAGCGCGTCGTAGTACGTCGTCGGCGTGCCGACCACGAGGTCCGACTCCGCCGCAAGGGCGCTTTGAAGCTCTTGCACGTACGCCTTGTACGCCGGGTCATCGACCGTGAGCGTCTCGGAGTGCACGATCACGAACTCCGTGCTCGCGCCCTGCTGCGCGGCGGTGAACTGCTCGTCGATCACTTCCTGCGCCTTGATCGACTCCGGCCGGTTCGTGAACGAGATGTCGTTGTTGAGGACGTCGCCGAGCAGCGTGGACGCCAAGCCCACCATCACGAAGAACAGGACGCCCCAGACGCCGATGACCCTCCAGGGGTGCCGGCTGCTCGCTCGGGCCAACGATTCCGGATTGATCCTCATCGTGCCACCTTTCTGGTTCGCGTCTCAGCCGCCGCTGCTCATTGACGTACGGTGTATGCTTACGGTGTATGTTTTACATGTGTACGGTGTAAGTCGTCAACCACTATCTCAAGGAAACCTGCGATGACATTGGGAACGGAGAGCAAACAACGCGAGAAGTTATCGCGCGACCGGATCATCGATACGGCGTTGCAGATCATGGACGACGAGGGGCTCGACGCGGTCTCGATGCGGCGGGTCGGCCGGGAGCTCGGCGTCGAGGCCATGTCCCTCTACCACCACGTGCGCGACAAGGATGACCTGCTCCTCGGCATCCGCGAGCGGGTGTTGTCCACGTTCTCGGATCCGGGCACCGAGGGAGACTGGGAGGAGCGCGCGCGCGAGGCGGCCCGATCGTGGCGCCAGATCCTGCGGACCCACCCGAACATGATGGTGCTGATCTCGGAATCGAAACGGTTCGAGATGACGCCGACATCGATGCGACCGACCGAGACGGCGCTCCGATTGTTGCGCGAGGTCGGACTTCCGGAGGACGACGCCGTGAAGGCGTTCTGCGCGTTGGGCGGGTTCATCGTCGGGTTCGTGATGTTCGAGATCGGCGTGACGCACGCGTCGGGACCGACGGACGCGCCGCCGACCCCCGAAGGGCTCGTCGCGGCGCTCCCGTCGGACGAGTTCCCATGCTTCATGGCCTCGCTGCCGTACCTGATGCAAGGTGACCTCGACGAGCGCTTCGAGTACGGCTTGGATCTGTTGATCGCCGGCATCCGGTCGAAGTCCGCCGCGCTGCCGGTCTCGTCTGTCGCAGACTAGTTCCGGCTATCCGCCGAGCCTCGGCGCGAGCGCGCCGCGATGACCGACCGCGGTCGCGGCCGCGTCGTGCCCGGCACGAGCGCTCACCAGCGGAGCCGCGCCGCCCAGCCGGGCCGCGAGGTATCCCGCGTCGAACGCATCCCCCGCGGCCGTCGTGTCGATGACCCGCTCGGGCACGGTCGAAGGGACGTCCTCGACGACACCTCCGGCCGCGACCACACACGGGTCGGACCCATCCGTCACCACGACCTCGCCAGCACCCATCGCCCGGAACGCTTCCGCGATCGCAGCCGGCGTGCCGCCGTCGGTCAGTCGGCGTCCGTCCTCGACCGAGGCCAGCAGCACGTCGACGATCGGCACGACGCGCCGTGTCCACGCACGTGCGTCGTCGTCGTCTGCCCACAACGCGGGCCGATGGTTCGGGTCGTAGACGACCGTGCCACCGCGCTCATGCACCGCGGTCGCATCGGCGAGGAGCCTCCGCCGCCCCGCGTCGTGCAGCACCGCCATGGCGATACCGCTGAAGCACATCGCGTCAACGACGGCAGCATCGGGATAGAGATCGTCGTCGTCCAGCGCTCCGCGGAACGGGCTGCCGCTCCGCTCGTACGTGAACGAGCGCTCGCCGGTCGCATCGACGGTCACGCGGTACCGGCCGAGCTCGGCGCCGGCCACGCGTCGGACACGCGAGACGTCGATGCCCTCATCTCGACACAGCGCGAGCAACGCGTCGCTGTCCGGATCGTCGCCCACAGCGGTCGCGAGGACCACGTCGAGCCCCGGCTCCTCGCGTTTCAGGTAGACGGACAGGTTCAACGCGTCGCCCCCGAACCCCCGTCGCGTCGTTCCCGGCGGATCCTCCAACAGCTCGACGAGCGGCTCGCCGACGACCAGGACGAGCGTCACGGCCGCGCGCTGGTGAGTCGCGAAGCAGAGCGCGCGCGCTCGGCGATCAGATCCCAGGAGCCGTCGCGGATCAGCCCCGGTGGGCAGACCCAGCTGCCGCCGACGGCGAAGACGTGCTCGAGGGCCAGGTAGCCGGGCGCTCGATCCGCGTCGATCCCTCCGGTGGGGAGGAACCGGACCGACGGCGCCACCGCGGCCAGTGACGACAGCGTGGCGACCCCTCCCGTCCCCTCCGCCGGGAAGAACTTCACCTCGCGCACGCCTGACGCGACGACACGCATCAGCTCGGTCACCGTCGCCACGCCCGGGACGAACGGGACGCCGCAGTCGGTCGACAACAGCGCGTCACTCGATCCGGGGCTCACCGCGAACGCCGCGCCGGCCGAGAGGGCGTCGGACAGCTGAGCGGGCACCATGACGGTGCCCACGCCGACGACCGCGTCGGGAACCGACGCTCGCACGGCCTCGATCGCCGGGAGCGCGCCGGGTGTGCGGAGCGCGATCTCCATCACCGCCAGCCCGCCATCGACGAGCACCTGCGCCACCGCGACGGCGCTCGCGGCATCGTCAACCTCGACGAGCGGCAGGACGCACTGCTGCCCGAGGACCGCCGCGAGCGACCGTCGACCGTCGTCATCCGTCACGAGATGAGCTCCAGCTCGCGACCGACACGCTCGAACGCCTCGGCTGCCTCGCGGAGATCGTCCTCCGTGTGGTCGGCCGTCACGATCGTCCGTACCCGGGCCTTCCCGCGTCCGACGGTGGGGAACACGATGGCGGGACAGAACACGCCTTCCTCGAAGAGGCGGCGCGCCAGCGTCTGCGTCTTCTCCTCGTCGCCCGTCATGACGGGTGTGATCGGCGTCTCGGACGCTCCCGTATCGAACCCGAGCGCATGGAGGAGCTCCTTGAACATCGCGGTGTTCGTCCACAGACGATCCAGGCGGTCGGGCTCGTCACGGAGCACGTCGAGGGCGGCGATGCACGCCGCAACCACGGACGGCGGGGCGCTCGTGGAGAACAGGAATGGACGTCCACGGTTCTCCAACCACTCGATCAGGTGATGCGGACCGGCGATGAACCCACCGAGCACGCCGATCGCCTTCGACAAGGTCCCCACCTGGATGTCGACCCGTCCGTGGAGACCGAAGTGATCGACGGTCCCGGCCCCTCCCTTGCCCAGCACCCCGCTCGCGTGCGCGTCGTCGATCATCATGACGGCGCCGTGCCGCTCCGCGACCTCGACGAGTCCGGGTAACGGCGCGATGTCGCCGTCCATCGAGAACACGCCGTCGGTGATGAGCAGCTGACGCCGTCCAGGGCGCGCGGTCTCGGCCAGCAGCGCGTCGGCCGCATCGACGTCTTTGTGCGGGAACACCTTGATCTCGGCGCGCGAGAGTCGAGCGCCATCGATGATCGACGCGTGATTCAACTGATCGGAGACGATCACGTCTTCCTTGGACAAGATCGCCGCCACCGTGCCCGCGTTGGCCGTGAACCCGGACTGGAACATCAGCGCCTCGTCCGCGTGCTTGAAGTCGGCGAACCGCCGCTCGAGCTCGCGGTGCAGGGTCATCGTGCCCGCGATCGTCCGCACCGCCCCGCTCCCCGCGCCGAGCTCGAGCGCCGCGTTCGACGCGGCAAGGTTCACCCGCGGGTGGTTCGCCAGCCCCAGGTAGTTGTTCGACGCCAGGTTGATGACGTCGCGACCGTCGAACCGCGCGCGGGCGCCCGTGGCACCCTCGAGCGTCCGCGGATGCAGCAACAATCCGTCCTCGCCGAGCGTGGCGAGCTCGTCCTTCAGATGGTCGAGCGCTCCCATCACGTCACTCCCCGGGAAGGATGATGACCTTCCCCGATCGTCCGGAGGCGGTCGTCGCGAACGCCTCCTCGAAGTCTTCCAACGGGAACCGATGCGTGATCACCGGCCCCACATCCACGCGCCCCGTCGACAGGAGCGTCGTCGTCTGCTGCCACGTGCGGAACATCTCACGTCCCGTGATGCCTTGCAGCCGAGCTTCCTTGAAGATGACCTGATCGTTCAGGTCCAGCGTCACCGGTCCGTCGGGCAGACCGAGCAGCGACATCCGCCCGCCGCGAGCCAGCATCCTCGTGCCTTGATCGATCGCGCGCGCGTTCCCGCTCATCTCGAGCACGACTTCCGCCCCGGTCCCCTTGGTGGCGTCCATCACGGCATCCACCGGATCCACGTCCGTCGGATCGACCGAGAGATCCGCGCCCATGCCCGCGGCCATGTCGCGGCGGTAGTCGTTCGGTTCGACGGCGATCACCTTCCAGGCGCCGAGCGAGCGCGCGATCGCGATCGCGAATAACCCGATGGGCCCGCATCCGATCACGGCGACGGCGTTGGTCGCGATGTCCTCGCCGCCGCCCGTCCCGAACGCCGCGTGCACGGCGTTCCCGAACGGCTCCATGATGGATGCGGCGTCGGGATGGATCCCCTCACCGACGACCCACGCGTTGACCGCCGGGATCACCACGTACTCCGCGAACGCGCCCTCGATGTCGACACCCAAGATGCGAAGGTTCTCGCAGATGTGCGCGCGGCCGGTCCGGCAGGTGGAGCACCGTCCGCACGAGACGTGCGTCTCTGCGGCCACGAACGCGCCGGACTCCAGGTGATGCACCTCTGACCCGACGGCCTCGACGGTGCCCGCGACCTCGTGCCCGAACGTCATCGGCATCCGCGTGATCCGTTTCTCGGCCCATTCGTTCCAGTCGTAGATGTGCAGATCGGTGCCGCAGATCGAGGTGGCATGGACGCGGACAAGGACCTCGCCCTCCCCGGGGGACGGGATGGGGATATCGACCAGCTCGGCGCCGGCGCGCGGGGCAGTTTTCCGCAAGGCGCGCATGGTCCCCGGCATGGGCCGGAGCCTATCGCGAAGCATGGGAACCTCGAGACGTGAGGACGGCGTCCAAGGCCGCACACCGACCCAGGAGGAACGGACCATGCGGTTGAAGCTCTTCGGCGCGACGGTGCTCTCGCTCGGGCTCCTCGCCGGCGCGTGCGCGAACTCCTCGGGCGATGGCCCGGGCGATGGAACCGGCGGCACCGGCAGCACGGGCGGTACCGGCAGCACGGGGACAACCACCCCCACCGGCTCGGATCAGGTGGTGCTCCGGATCGAGCAGGG
>CAWIFZ010000003.1:0-445064 GCA_963835415.1 uncultured Actinomycetes bacterium
GGCACCGCATGATCCACGGGGGTTCGGCATCCCGGTTGAAGGGGGCGCCAGACCGCGCTAGCCTGCATGAACACGCGGACGTGGCTCAGTTGGTAGAGCACCACCTTGCCAAGGTGGGGGTCGCGGGTTCGAATCCCGTCGTCCGCTCCAGAGAACGCGCAGGTCAGCGACTATGGCCGCGCCGGCGAGCGGTGATCCGACCGGCCCCGTCCCGCAACGGTCCCGCGGACGACGCCACGACGGCATCGGTGGAGGCCCTTACGAGCGCGTCGATCGCGTCCGCGACGTCCCTCGAAACCTCGCTGTAGAGCTCCACGTAGACCTGGTCGACCATCCGCGTCGACGTATGCCCCAGGCGCCGGGCGACGGCGACCATATCCTTCGACGCGGCGGAGGCGAGGAGGCTCCCGAGTGCCTGAGCCACTCCACGCGAACCGGCTCGTCGATCCCGGCGTCCCGGAGCGCTTTCGTCCACACCCGGCGGAACGTCTTGCGCCGAACGGGAGCGCCCGTCTCTCCGCGGAAGATGAGCCCGATCTCGCGAGGGTCATCGCGCTCGAAGGCCTACGAGCGGACCAGATCCGGGAGTTCGGCCAGGCTCCGCCGCTTCGTAACCGTCCAGGATCGGCCTTTCTCGGTCGAGACGGCCCTATAACCCGGCGCACGTGTTTGACACCTCCCGAACCGGCTCGCGGTAATGGGAGGCCATTCGTGACGTGTATGGGACCCATTGGATTGCGGCGGGTTCGAGTCCGCGAGAGGTGTGAAGCCAGCGGAATGATGGAAGCGCCGAGGGAGCAGAAGATTGCCCCGACAACACTCCCTACGTACCAAGCATGTGCTCTCAGCGGTCGTTGGTCTACGTTCGGGAGCGTCTCGTCGGAGGCTCCGCACAGGCGAACTTATCGGCTGAGGACCCCCTCGGGGCGATCGGTGATTGGGTCCTTAAGGAGCGGGAGTTGCGCGGGACCGAGCGCATCCAGGCAGTCTGAGGCCACACCCCCGCCGAAGGTCCACATTCACCCGCGCCTCTTCCGCGTTCTACTAGAGACTCCCAGGACCCCCGCCTGCGAAGAGCTCGCACGAGGCGAAGCTGTCTCCGCCGTGAACGCACGTGTCGGTGTTGTCACCGCCGTCCACTGAGTCTTTGCCTCGACCTCCGTTTAGGAAGTCGTCTCCGGCCAGGCCGGAGAGCACATCGGCGCCGCTTCCTCCGAGGAACCTGTTCGCTTCGCCATCGCCTATCAACGTGTCGTTCTGACTGGATCCGATGACATCTTCGAAATTGAAGACGACGTCGAGGCCTTGGCCGACGGCGGTCCCGCCCGTCAGGTTGACGATCTCGGGGTTCGACGCACCTGAGAAGTCGACGAGGTCCTCATCCGTGAAGAAAGCGGCCCCGATGCCCCCATCAAGGGAATCGTTGCCCAGCCCTCCCTCGATGGTGTCGGCATCCGCTCCGCCGTCGAGGACGTCGCTGCCGTTACCCCCGGTGATCGCGTCGTTCCCATCGTTCCCGTTAGCCGTGACGAACGTGCCGAGTATCGTGCCTGTGGTGGCGTCGCCAGCCGCAGAGATGACGTCGTCCCCTGGACCGCCGTTCACCGTGTAGCTCTGGACACCAGCGGTGACGACGTCCAGGTTCCCGTCTGCGTTGAGATCGATTCCTGTGGCACCGAGGACGACATGAATGGGAAGGTCGCCGCCGGAGTTGTCGATCGTGAGCGAGTCTGAGAACAGCTGACCTCCGAGAGCGATCGTCCAGTTGATGGTTCCCCAGCTGATCGTCGCGCCGACGGTGTCGTACAGCAATACGTTCACCGTCTGGTTGTGCGTGTCGCCGGCGATATTGATCGCCGTGGTGTTCGAGGTCGTAGCTACCTGCGCTGGACCGCAGGCTGCCGAGGTATCGACCCCGTTCACCAGGATCCGGTTGGAACCGTCGCCGAGCACCTGGAGCGTGATCGACTCGTCCAACGTACCGCTAAGGGAAAGCACCCCACCGGAGAAGGTGCAAGAGGCCGCCTTTGCCGGCATCGCGACAAGGGTGGTGAGCACGAGCGTGACTCCCGCGAGGACCGCGCCTCGCCTGAGGTTTCGTCTCATGACCTCCTCCTAGGTGGGCTTCCTGCCGGAGTGGGAACCTGAGACTCGGGGGAAGCCCTCGGATGGCAGCTTGGGTTCGATCGCGCAGCTATCACGTACACCTCTGACGCCCCGGCCGCAAGTCGGTCAGCCAGCGGGGCTGGCTTTGCCTCCGTTGGTAGAGATGGTCCGCAGGCGCGTCAACGGTCAGGTCCTCGATATCCCGAGACATCGGCGCGGCCCGACCTCTGGTGTGGCCATGGGTGATCCTCGCGGGCACCGTGGCGGCCAATCCGGGGTCTGGCACATGTCTGACAACCTCCAGATGCGACGCGCGGTTTGGTAGGGCATCCTGACTCTGATGGGACCCACTCGGTCGCGTAAGGTTCGACCTTGACCATCCCGCCTCGGTCCGCGAGACGGGATTCAAAGGGTCGGCGTTGGTCGAAGCGTAGCCTCCCACAGGCGAAAATCGGGAGTTTGAGACCGTAGATCTCAGCGCCACATGCGGAGCAGGGAACCATCTCCGCCCGAGTCTCGTCTTTGGGCAGGGTGCATACCTCGAGAAGGTTCGCGCGCATCGCCGCAGTGCTTCTGGCTGGCGTCGCTGTTTCGGCAGGCCACGAGGCGCGCGCGACGTTTTCGGGCGAGCCAGGGCTGATCGCCTTCGTTCGAGAAGCACCCGACGGTGGCATCTTCACGATGGATCCGTCTGGGACAGACCTAACGCGTCTGACCAGCGGCCAGGACTACCGGCCGAAATGGTCGCCTGACGGCAGAAGCATCGTGTTCCAGCGGATCCATGGCATCCGGAGTGAGCTCTGGGTGATGGACGCCGACGGGTCGAACGCGAGCGCGCTAGGCATCGAAGGCTTCCAGCCCGCGTGGTCCCCTGATGGTGGGCGGATCGTGTTCGGGTGCGGGCGTGGTAACCCGCGGACGGAGATCTGTACGGCGAACGCCGATGGAACCGACCTTCAGCAGCTGACGCACGATCGGGAGGCCGACTTCCTGCCGGCGTGGTCGCCCGATAGCACCACGATCCTCTACACACACGGGCTCCCTCGCTCCGACCTCTACCTGATGGGCGCGGACGGATCCGATCCGACCCGACTCACCCGCAATCGAGCTTCGGACGTCGCCGAGGATTGGTCACCCGATGGCTCGACGATCCTCTTCCGCAGCAGACGCCACGCGAGCTGGGATCTCTACACGATCAACGCGGACGGTTCGGACCCTCGACGGGTGACCGACGGGCCAGCCACGGAGTGGGCGGCCGTCTGGTCGCCCGACGGCACCCGCATCGCGTACACCGTGGCCAACAACCGGAGGGGGCGAGAGGACATCGCGATCCTGAGCCTGGATGACGGGCTCGTCGTGCGGTTCATCGCGGCTGGCACGTTCGACCTCGAACCGGATTGGCAGCCGATCTGATCCCGAGCTGAGCGGATGACGCCGTCGTTTTGACGGTCGAGGGAGAGAGTGTCCCGGCGCCGGACCACATCGACCCAGCACCATCCTCGCTGACCCAG
This sequence comes from uncultured Actinomycetes bacterium, assembly GCA_963835415.1. Lineage (GTDB taxonomy): Bacteria > Actinomycetota > UBA4738 > UBA4738 > HRBIN12 > JBBQVZ01. The sequence goes on from CAWIFZ010000003.1 coordinate 3,618, forward strand.
TAGCTCGCGAGGGTCGCGCCTGACATCCCTAATCGCCGTCTAGGCGGAAGGTTGCGCCGAAGTAAGCTCGCCGCACCGCTCCGCTTAGGAGGTGCGTGGCCGTGCCCGAGGAGAAGAAGAACGAGCATATGAGCGTCTGGAAGTTCCTTCTCATCTCGTTCCTCCTCGTCTTCGTCGTCGCGCCGGTCGTCCTCGGCCTCGCGCTCTGGATCTGGTCCGGAATCGTCGGCGGGTGAGGAAAGAAGCCGACGACTGACCGACGCGTCACGCTGGTTTCTGGACGATCGAGGGTGAGTCGGACGACATCGACCTGAGCGCCATCCTGGACGCATCGCGATTCGGACGCCTCGTGCCTGGATCGAACACCTCGGCGTCGTCTACGTCCGCCCGTAGCGACCGACTCCTCGCTCTGCCCGGAAACACTCGACTTCTGCGCGCCGGTACAGGATGCGTGTGTGTGTCCCACGGCCGCTCCTCGCTGTGGCTCAGCGCCGGTCGGCGGGTTCAACCCGATCACTGGTCGGAGTCAACCATCGGCGTTGATTGAGCATCGCCTCCCACATGCGAAGGTCGGGGGTTCGAGACCTCAGCGCCCACCAGAAGATGCGGCTCAAAGGCGAATGTGAACCGGGTCTATGACAAGGACCGCTACTGATCAGCCGGGATAGTCTGGGGCCATGCCGAAGTCCGTGTGGAGAGGCAGCCTGAACCTGGGGCTCGTGAACATCCCAGTCTCCCTCTATGCCGCGACGGAGCCCAAAGATGTCCGCTTCCACCTGGTGGACGATGCCGGGAGGCGCGTGCGCTATCGACGCTTCGTCGAGGTGAGTGAGGCTGAGCGCGATGTCCAGCAACTCCCCTCTTTCGGTGATTCCTCCGTTAGCAGCAGCGAGTCGGAGCCACTGCCCGAAAACGCCGATCGACCGAGTTCATCCGATCAACCGAATCGGGGTGGGGCGAATGAAGTCGAGATTGCGTATGACGATCTAAAGCGAGGCTATGAGGCCGATGGCGAGCGTCTCATCACGCTCGAACCCGAGGAGATCGAGCGGGCTCGCCCGCAGCCGAGCCACACCATCGACCTGGAGCACTTCGTTCGTCTTGATGAGATCGATCCGATCTTCTTCGAGAAGAGCTACTTCCTCGCCCCCCGATACGGGACCCACGCCGCCAAGCCCTACACACTCCTATTGCGGGCGATGCAGGCGTCGGGTCGCGTCGGTATCGGTCGCTTCGTCCTTCGAACGAAACCCCACCTGGTCGCGATCCGGGCGACGGCTGAGGTGCTCGCGCTGGAGACCTTGTACTTCGGTGATGAGGTCCGGAACCCGAAGGAGATCGTGTCGTGGCTCCAAGGCGTCGAGGTACAGGCTCGTGAGGTGGCGATGGCCGAACAGTTGATCTCGATGCTCGAAACGGAGTGGGACCCATCGGTCTATTCCGATGAATACCGTGAGGAACTTCTGCGCATCATCGCGGAGAAGACGCCTACAGAGATCGCCGATGAACCAGAGGAACCACAGTCGTCTGCCGTGGAAGATCTCATGGAGGCGTTGAGAGCGAGCGTTGAGGCGGCTCGTCAGAGGCGCAAGCCGAAACCAAACTCTGAGGTTGGTTGAACACCTGCGCCGCCTCCTGACCTTCTGCTTCGTCTAGCGAAGGTCGGGGGTCGAGACCCTCAGCGCCCACCGAGGAACCGCCAGGTCAGAGGACCTATTGCCCTCCAGTTGGATTGAAGATAGCTCTCCCCTAGTTAGGCCACGTCCTTCAAGGCGCGGCTAAGCCGCCTGTCAAGAAGCAACCCCGAACGGCCTACAGCGTTTAGCTAAGGCATGAATGACTTCGACAACCACTTGACACCGCGCCAGACAGAGACGCTCGAACTGGTGGCCCAAGGCCTCACGAACGACCAGATCGCGCATAGCATGCACATCGCGCCGTCCACGGTGAAGGCCCAGCTCGGGGACGCTTTCCGGCGGCTCGGTGTCCAGAACCGCACGGAGGCTGCCCTTGCCTTCTTGCGCCTCGGGACACACCCGATACGTCCCGATGCCGTGCTAGATATACGTCGATCGGAGGGTGTGGGAGGGCGGCCCGCTCGCTAGCCTCGGAGCCGCCGGGGACCACCGGGGGGTGACCCCGACCATTCGCGACACAGCGGCCGTCTCATCGACGCGGGGAAGGGTCGTTGTGTCGCGTGGATCTAGCCTAGGTTGCCTGCTCGCCCATCCGAAGTAGGTTCGGTTCCGAAACCCTATGAAAGCGCGCGACTTCCCTTCGTACGCCTTGCGCGGCGGGGTGGGTCGGGGGCATCCTCGGAGGTCTCGTCGCAACCGGGGTGGTCACACCACTCGTCCGTCGTCTGCCCGGGGGACCACGCCCTGAGGGTTCTCAGCTCGTCGGACGGCTCCTATGGGAAGGGATCGTCTACGGATTCGCGGAAGCGGTCTTGCTCGCAACGCTGCCTGTCCTGGTTATCTGGCAGGCAACCGAGGCGCTTGGGTGGACCGACACCGCATGGGCAGAGGTGGGCTCGGGGGCACTCGCGATGGTCGGAGCGTTGTTCGTGATCTTGGTCCACCACCTCGGATACCGGGGGTTCCGGGCGAGGGCCGGCAGGAAGATGCTTGGAGGTGCCCTAGTGGGCTGCGGCATCCAGGCATTGGCGTTCCTCCTGACGGGAAACGTGCTCGCCCCGATCGTCGCTCACATCGCGCTCCACGGGCAACTGACTCTCCGCGGCATCGAGATGCCGCCCGTGTCGGAGGTTCGGCCTGCGCCGCCCGGCGAGCGGCCGCCTAAGGTCGTCACGCCAGAAAAGGAGCTGGTCGCCTAAGGATGCACGATACTAGTCCGAGAAAGACTGCATCCGTCCCGCATGCGTCCCGCAGACGACCGCGAACCGACGCGAATCGACGACAACGGTGGGGTAGGGTATCCGCAGGTCGGAGCGGGTTCCGCCCTATCGTCGCTGGTAGCCAATCCGGCCCGCGCTACCTTGCCAAGGTGGGGGTCGCGGGTTCGAATCCCGTCGTCCGCTCTAGGTCAGGGACGGTTTCGTGACGCGCGAGTCCCGACGGGTCACACTTCTGGTCCGAGGCCGAGCGCCAGGTGGACGGCTGCATCCCAGGGGATCGCGTCGTTGGCGGCCGCCAAGATCCTCTTCCCGGAGCGCCGCGTCGATCACCCCCGAAGGTCGCCTTCGGTCCTATCGGTCCGTTCACCAGCCGCGGGTCAGCCGGGTTACGTCCGATGTGGTAGGCGCTGACGACACGCGCGTTTTGTCACTCTTTCTTGGTGTGAAACCGCGGTGGCATGGAACCACAGAGTAGCTTGGCCCTACGGTCGTCCCCCGTCGTCGGAGGTTCCGAGATGCATCGTCGCTCCGCAAGACTGCTCGTCCCTTCGTTCACCATCGTGCTCTTCGTGGCCATCGGGTTGGTCGCGCCCTTGGCTCCCGCGTCTGCGACTGACGTCCCGCAGTCGGTCATCGTCAGCGACAACCCCTCCGGCTTCACCCCTCACGTGTTGGACGGTCATATCAACGCGCTGCTTCCGGTCGGAAACCGGATCGTGGCGGCCGGCCTCTTCACGCAGGTCCAAGCCTCGGGTGGAGGGGCGACCCTCACCCGGAACAACATCTTCGCCTTCGACGCAACCAGCGGCACCATCGACACGACGTTCGTCCCCAACATCAACGGAGAGGTCAACGCTCTCGCGCTCGGCCCGGACGGCGGCATCTTCGTCGGAGGAACGTTCTCGACCGTGAACGGCGTGACCGCGCGACGGCTCGCGAAGCTCAACGCGATCAGCGGGCAGCTGGTCACCGCGTTTGCCTCCGAGCCGTCGGGGGCGGTTCGAGATCTCGAGGTGCGGGGACAGACCCTGTATGTGGGAGGCGCGTTCGTCACAATCAAGAACCTGCCTCGGCAGAATCTCGCGGCGGTGGACGCGACGACCGGGGCCGTCAGCGCGAACCTCAACCTGCCGCTCACGGATTCTCGCAAAGCAGGCGTCAACCCCACCTTGTACAAGTTCGAGGTGAGCCCAGACGGCACCAAGATGGTCGTGATCGGGAACTTCACCAAGATCAACGGCCTCACGCGGTGGCAAGCGGGCATGATCGATCTCAGCACCATCCCCGCGAGCGTCAGCAACTGGTCGACCGACCGCTTCACGCCGCCCTGCGCGATCGGGGCGTTCGACACCTACATGCGCGACGTCGCGTTCGCGCCCGACGGGTCGTACTTCGTCATCGTCACCACCGGGGCATACTCCGCCGGCACCCTGTGCGACGCAACGTCACGATGGCCGACCACCGCCACCGGGACATCCCTCCAACCTACGTGGATCGACTACACGGGTGGCGACACGCTGTACAGCGTTGCCGTGACGGGCACGGCGATCTACGTCGGCGGTCACCAGCGATGGATGAACAACCCGTTCGCAGGCGACCAAGCCGGCCCTGGCGCCGTCCCGCGCGAGGGCATCGCGGCCCTCGATCCGGTCAACGGCTTGCCGTTCTCGTGGAATCCGGGCCGCACCCGGGGTGTCGGCGTGTTCGACATGGTCGCGACCTCGGTCGGCCTGTGGGTGGGAAGCGACACCGATCAGATCGGTGGAGAGACGCACCGGAAGCTGGCGTTCTTCCCGACGGCGGGCGGCACCTCTGTGCCCTCGACGGCTCCGTACACGCTGCCCGGCACCCTGTACAACGTCCAAACGGACCTGCCTCCGGCTCCCGCTCCGGGTCCGATCGGGTTCCTGACGCGCCGTTCGTTCGATGGCACGACCCTCGGTGGTTCCACGAACCTCGCGACCCCGGGGATCGACTGGCGCGGACTGCGGGGGATGTTCGCGCTCCAAGGAGTGCTCTACTACGGAACGAGCGGCGGAGGCCTCTTCGCGCGCACGTTCAACGGAACGGCGGTCGGCCCCGCCCAGCAGCTCGATCTGCACGGGCTCACGAACTTCCCGATCGCGAGCATCACGGGGATGTTCTACGCGAACGGCGGGATCTACTACACGGTGAACAACGATGCCCAGATGTACTTCCGGTATTTCACACCTGAGAGCCGGGTCGTGGGTGCCGAGAGGTTCGTCGTCAGCGGGAACGGTGACGGTCTCAACTGGAGCACCACGCGTGGGCTCACCCTGGCGAACGGCAAGATCTACTTCTCGCGCACGAACAACGATCTCTCGTCGATGACCTTCGGCGGGACCGCCCCCGTCCCGGGAACCGAGTCCTTGGTAAGCCCGGCGTCGGCCGGCACCAACTGGGCATCGGGCGGACTGTTCGTGTTCTCCGCGACCGCGTCCGACACCACGCCGCCAACGGTGCCCGGGCAACCAACCGGGCAAAGCCCCGTTGCCGGCAGCATCTCGATAAGCTGGGCGGGCTCCACGGATACCTCACCACCGATCACCTATCGGATCTATCGGGACGGCGGCCAGACCGTGATCGGTTCAACCACGAACACGTCGTTCACGGATAGCGGGCTCACCGCGGGCACCTCGCACACGTACAGGGTGGACGCGACGGATGCCATCGGCAATGTCAGTCAGATGAGCGTGGCCTCCGCGCCCATCACGGTGTCGTCGTCAGCGTCAGCTATCTTCGGCGACGACTTCAGCGCCGGGTTCGCGAACTGGTCCGGAGTGACGAATCTCGCGATCGACAACGCCTCCGGGGGAGTCGCTCCGCCTAGCGCCCGCGGCCAGCTCACGTCGCAAGCCGGCTTCGCCTTCAAGACCCTCACCGGGTCCTTCAACAACGTGTGCATGAGCACTCGCGTCAACATCACTTCCATCGGGAGCCCGACGGTCGTCGTGTTCCGCTTGCGCACCGCCGCCAACGGGAACGTGGTGCGCGTATACGCGAACCAGGCAGGTGTCCTGTACGTCAAGTCGGACGTGGACGGCACGCAGAAGTGGTCGGGCGTGGCGATGGGTACCGGCTGGCACACCGTTGAACTCTGCGGCGCCGTCGGCGCTACGTCCACATGGGATCTCTACCGTGACGGCCTGGTAATCGTGAGCGATTGGGCATCGAACACCGGCACTACGGATGTCGGTCGTGTGGAGATCGGCGACACCACCGCCAAGACCTGGACCGTGAACTTCGACGACGTCGTGGTGGATCAAACGCCGGGCTGATCGAGGGCGACTTTGAGGCTCGTCGAGACCTCCGGTCTCGCGACATCGAGCTCATCCCGCCCGTTCACGAGCGCGTCTACCGAATCCGATGGTGCCGAGCGCCGCCTCGACATCTCGCAGGAACATGAGGAGACGCTGCTCGATCTGCAGAAGCCTCTTGATCATCTCTCGCCGCCGTTCGGCGAGAGATGATCGCGGTCGGCTTGGTCGTCGAGGTCCCTTCATACGCCCCCGCGCGGAGTCCCGGCAACTGCCATCGCCGGGACTCCGCGCGCCCTCGGATCAGGGGACCGGTCCGACGAATCCGCCCGTGCTGATGGCCGGGTCGTCGGTCCAGAACTCGGTCGACGAGAGTTGCGACCCGGATCGTCCGATATGGACCTGGTCGGTGTTTGGGCCGATCGCGATCCCGTCCGGCGAGAGCAGCGTTTCGGTCGGAGTCGTGATGTTCGGGCTGTTGAACATCAAGATCTGGACCGATCCGACGGCATGGTTGACCATCCACTCGATCCGCACCCATCCCCCTGTGAGGATCGACGATGACGTCGTGACGATCGACTCGTTCTCGGAGTCCTTCAGACTCAGACGTCCGCTCGGAAGGAGATCGATCGCGAACCGCAATCTGCCGTCGCCCCGACTTCGTACTAGGCGTGCGCTGCCATCGGGGAGCGAGTCGAACCAGACGTACACCCGCCCGAACCACGTCGGTGCCCATGCGAATTCGCTGCCCCACCCGTAGTAGGCGTTGCCGTGGTAGCCGACCTCATGCTTCACCGCGAGTCCGGGGCCACGCGAGTGGGTGGCATCGAAGGTCAGCGATCCGCCGCCGTCTCCGATCATGTCGAAGGGACTCCCCCCGCCGGTGGCGGTTCCGGTCGACAGTGGTTCGCCCGGCACGCCGTCGTTGAACGTGTTGGCGAGCCCTTGCGGTGGGATCTCCGGAACCGGGGTGGGAGTCGGACTCGGCGTGGGACTCGGAGCCTGCGTGGGACTCGGAACCGGGGTGGGACTCGGAACCGGCGTGGGACTCGGAACCGGGGTGGGACTCGGAACCGGCGTGGGACTCGGAATCGGCGTGGGACTCGGACCCCGCGAAGGACTCGGAGTCGGCGAAGGACTCGGAGCCGGAGTGGGACTCGGAGCCGGCGTGGGACTCGGAGCCGGAGTGGGACTCGGAGCCGGAGTGGGACTCGGAGCCGGAGTGGGACTCGGAGCCGGAGTGGGAACGGGAACCGGTGCGCCCGGGATCGGGTTCATGTATGGGTCCGCCCCGATCTGCCGGTAGGCGGCCATCGCGGACGCGGAACTGTCGGTGTCCCACGGGTAGGCCTTGGTGAGATCGAAGTAGATCAGGCCCTTCAGCGCGGGCCACGTCTTGGCCGTGACGAGCATGTCGAGGAGCCACTGCGCCTTCCGGCCCGGGACCGCCGGATCTTCCTGAACCCCGTACTCGACCGCCATCCACGGCTTGCCGTGCGCGAGGGCGAAATCGTTGGAACCGGTGAAGACCGCGTCGAAGGAGCTCCACTTGTCACCTTCGCGACCCGGATACCAGTTGTATCCGTCGGATCCCACGAAGTCGATGTAGGCGTCACCCGGATAGTAGGACAACGGGTCCATGCCGGAGCGCGCGTCCATCGTCCAGGACATCATCGTCCACACGAATGCGACGTTCGATACTCCCAGGGCACGGAAGACGTCCACGATGTGGCGCCACGCTGCGGCATACTCGCTCGGCGTTCCCATCGCGCTGAGGTCGTTCTCGGGCTCATGGTGAAAGCTCAGGTAGATCGGGCTACCGAAGTTCTTGATCGCCTCGGCTCGGGAGATGATGGTGGCGTCTTGGGAGCCGTTGGCGATGCTGCTCCATCTGGCCCCAGCCTTCCAGTTGATGAACGGGATCCGACCCTGAGCGACGGTTGATGCCTGCGCCGCGTTCGGGAACGAGTCGGTCCACTGATAGTAGTAGTGGTCTATCGCGAACTTCCGTCCGATCTGGGACTCAACCCGCACGAGCGCGTCGCTCTGCGACTCACCGGCCCGTGGCCCCACATACGCCCCCATGTATATCCCGTTGGAGGGGAAGAGGGCCTGTGTGCTCAGGGCCGTGGGAAACGCTGCTCCGGCGCGCACCAAGGCGGTGGCAACCAGAGCCAGTATCAGGAAGGTCGTGATATTGCGTTTCCAGGAAAGGTTCGACGGTGCTGGGCTGATGTTCTCCACGTATTACGCCCCCTTAGGGTGTTGGTCAGCTCGAAGCCGACACGCCTTTCAGGAAGGTCTTGGCTCTCGATCACCCCCTTACTTCCTACGCCAGACCGAGCCGTCACCGCCAGGTGGGCATGGCTGAATTGAAGGTAAGCATCCGGGGGGAAGGGGTACCGTAGATGCTCCTCCGGTTCGTCCAACACCTGGAGGAGTGGCCTGTCGGCACCCTAGTCAGGCCGGGTCGACAGCGTCAACTCCGCTGCTCAAGCGCCCTCGCCTATCGGCCTTCCTGATTCCGCCGCATCACGGTTCGCTCCGATCTCCACCTTCGGGTGCCCTCGCATGAACCCTCGCCGGAGCCGCCCGATACCGAAAGGGGAGGCGATAGGACCCCAGATGACGCCGGAGCATGCTTCCGCTGCTACACCACGGATCGGCGAGGCGGCGGCCCGAGGCTCTCGCGGAACCGTCGACGCATTGACATTGTCTCTCGCGTAGTTCCCGTCCCGTCGCCTGCGCCAACGGATCGCGCTTGGCGTGCCCGCCATCGCCGCCCGGCCAGTACGAGTTCTTCGTGAACCCCGGTCTCAGATCAAGAGTCGCCTGGCCGGTTGTTGCGTCGCCCGATTACTGCGATGGCTCCGATGAGAGTTGCCGAACCGACGAACATGACGAAGAAGGTGCTGATGAGGAAGTCCAAGGTGACTCTCCTAGGGGAAGGGGAAGCGAAGTACACACCCCGCTTGTCTGGGGGTCAATGCGACGTTCGGTCCATTCTCGGGAAAATGGAGTCAGTACTCGCCGCGTAGCTTCCGACTCCCGAAGCTCACACGGCACTCCGTGCGCCCGTACTTTCCGACTCCGCGCTCAACGCGGGGAGACGATCGACGTCGGGCGCCCGTCCGGAGAACGATGTGTATGACTTCGCCACGGGTCGATGGACGACCGGGATGGCCCCACTTCCGACGTTGCGAGTCGGCGGCGCCACGGTGGTGTTCGGCGATGAGGTGTTGGTGATCGGCAGTGACCGGAGCGGGCAGGGTACGTTCAGCACGGTCGAGGCGTACGACCGACCACGAACACCTGGCGCACGATGACATCCATGCCGACGGCTCGGCAGGGCATCGAGGCCGCCATGTTCGACGGGAATGCACATATCGCCGACTGAGGAACGAAGATGGGGGCGGGAGGTCCCACCGACGTCCAAGAGGTGTTGAGCCTAGGCACTCCTCCGCCCGCCTCCTCTTGGCAAACCGGATTTCCTGAGCGAATCGCGGCTCGTCGGAATGACACCTTCGAGACGACCGGTGCGGGTCGGACTCGCTCCACCACGACGGCCGCCGCAGGAACGGCCCCGACGTTCGCGTTCTCCATGGAGAACGACGCCACCGTGAGCGACGCGCTCAGCATCCAGTGGCCGGCGGCTCGCCACCCTGCACGGTCCGATACCTGGCCGGTCGTCCTTGATCCGGCCGAAGAATAGCCGACCCGCCTAGTCCCAATGTCGAGGTTTCGTGCCGAAGATCACGTTCCAAGGCTCGCGTCACCGTCGCACAGGCTTGCGGGAAGGCCCCTGTTAGCATGGCCCGTCCGGCGGGGTGGCCGAGTGGTTAGGCAGGGGCCTGCAAAGCCCCGCACACCGGTTCGATTCCGGTCCCCGCCTCGAGTCGCCTTCAAGTCACTGATACAGTCCCCAAGTACGGGCGCTTAGCTCAGGGGGAGAGCGCTTCCCTGACACGGAAGAGGTCAGAGGTTCAAATCCTCTAGCGCCCACTACGTAGAAGCCCTGGTCATGGCCATGGCCATCCGTTGGCGGGTGTCCACCTACCTCGGGGCTCTCCGTCGGTGCGGTTGGGCGTCGCGATTCGAACGACGCACACGCTCACACGAGTGCTCGGACCTCGAAGTTGTCCCACGTCGACCCGCCGTCATCCTCGTCATCGATGATGTGGATCCGGAGCCCCTGTTTCGTTCCCTCCCCGTACGCCGCGAGTTCGTCATCGTTCAAGTGCAACTCCACCGATACGGGCTCGATGCCCCCGCCTGACACGTCGCAGCGGACGGGATCGGTCGATGGGTCGTCAGGAACCGTGAGCTCGAGGTGGTACGTATGTCCGTTCTCAAGACCGATGTGCTGCAGCGGTGCCAGTCGGTAGCCCGAGACGTCGTTCAGCTGGTCTCCGAACGTGATGAGACCTTGGGGATGAAGTGCCGAGACCTCGATCTTGCAGCTGAGATGGTTGCGCGCATCCTTGAAGAGCGCCAACAGGCCCACGTTCGCGCGAAGGGGCGTCGGGGACATGGTGATGTCCGCGCTCACGCGGATCCCGGTCGCGCGACCGGAGTCGATCGTCGCGAGCCACACCTGACCGTGATCAGCGCCCGGCGCCATCGAGGCCCGGGATCCATCCGTCGTGAAGACCGGATGGAACTCCGGATAGAAGATCGTCCAGGTCTCCCAGGCCTGTCCGGAGGGCGCGTCGACGACCGGTCCCGGGCTGCGATCGAAATCGTCCCAAGCCAGGCAAGCTCGTTCCCCCGAAGCGCATGAAGCGGTCGTGGACCGTGTGGGCGTGTACGTCGCCGAGACGCTTGGATCGCCCGCACATGCGATCCCGCCCACGAAGAGGATCGCGGCGATCGCGGTCGAACGGAGGGCGCGGAAGGAAACGCCGCCGGGGGCGATCATCGCAAGGAGAGTACACGCGGTTCCTCTGACTCCAGCGTGTCTCGTCCCTGACCTGCGGAGGTGCTGCTCAGCCGCCCGCAGCACACATCCCTGATACGGAAGAGGTCGGAGGTTCAAATCCTCCAGCGCCCACCAAGAACAGGTCGAGCCAGCAGAAACGAAGAGCCAGGCTCGCTCCACACACGATCCACCTACCTAGTAAGCGCCGGGGTTCGCCAACCTCACCCGGTAGAGACCTTCTCGCGCTGTCACGAACAGGGTCCGGCCGTCGGTGCCGCCGAACGTGCACCCGGCAGGGTAAGCATTCGATCTCCCCACAACAGACCCGCAGGCGAAAGGCCTGCGGGTCTGTTGGGTTCGGTTGCCCGTCGGGCCGACTAGCTCGGCAGGACGAAGAGGCCGTTGGAGCCTTCGCTCCCTAGGCTGCCTACAACACTGTCGGTGCCACCGACGGGACTTCCGCCCGAGAAGTCGATCTCGTGCAGCGTCCCGTCGTCCGTCTGCCAATACATGTGGGCGCTCGCCTCGGTCAGGCCCTTCACCGTGCTCCAGTCGAGTCCGTCGATACCCGGTCCGCTCACCGTGTACTCAACGCTCCCGTACAGCTCGCTCTCGAGCGTGAAGTAGCGGAAGTGCAGGTTCGGATCGCCCGATCGCGTGTAGTAGAGCCTCCCGTCGTTCCAGAACATGCCGGTGACGTCGGAGAAGCTCAGCCACGTCGGGCCGAGGACGTAGTTGCCCTGGGCCGAGACGTCGACGCGCGGTCCGAGGGTCGTTCCGTTGAACGTCCAGCGGTAGAGACGGCCGTTCGACCAGCCCGCGTAGATCCGACCGTTCAGGAAGAACGCGCCGCGGCCCTGCGACCAGTCGGTCCCGGGGGTGTTGAACGTCGAGTTCGACTCCGAGCGTCGTGCCGTCGAAGCTCCGCCGGCCGAGGAAGTTGGCCGCGATGGGTTGCGGTCCGGGAAGGAGAGCAGGGTTCACGATCTCGATCGCGTTGACCAAGGGGTTCTCGGTGATGTGTCCGAAGTCGATGTTCACGTGCCCGTCGCTCGTGACGTTGAACGACTTCATCTCGCCGATCTGGGTGCCCCCGGTGTCGGCGACGATGTCGAAGTTGGGCAGGACGGTCGTGCCGTCGATCGACACGTTGAAGACGCGCTGCCCGACCTGACTCGTTCCGTCGTACTGGTTGATGAAGTAGAGCCGGACCTGGACGTTGGTCCCGCTGGGGACGGGGAAGTCCCACGCCATCTCCGGATCGTCGCCCGGATCCCAACGCTCGGTTGAGAAGACGCCTGCAGGCGTCGTCGACGGGACGGATCCGTTCTGCGTGCCGTTCGCGCCCCAGTCGGCGGTGTTGCTCCCGCTGTTGCGGAGCGGGTTGTCGGCGTCCGGGTCGCCCGACCAATCCGGACCGCAGTCGTTCGCGGCGATCGTCGACCCACCGGCGTTGACGCGATACAGGTACGGCGTGGCCCCGGCCGAGCACTGCATCGGTGGCAGGTCGTAGAGCGTGCCGGGGAGCGTCGAGTCGACCCCGACCGGGGGCGTCGTCCCACCCGCGAGCGGGAACATGCCGATCCGGTTGTGGGTCTCATGACCCAGATGCACGGTGTCATGCCCCACCCAGAGCCCGGTGGAGGTGGCGAGGAACGCGAACACGCCGACCCCGCGGTCCCGGGTCGGGTTCCAGCGATACGGCATGCCGTTCTGCGGATCGAGCGCTCCGATCCCCGCGCGTGAGACGGCGCCGGCGGCCGCCACATCGCCCACGATGTCGTTGTTGAGCCACCGCATGTGCCCGCCCACGTAGATCGCCGTTCCGGTGATGGCCACCGCCGTGTAGCGTGTCACCGCCCGAGTAGTCGATCCACGTCGGATGCAGATCCGTGCCGGTGGCATTCGTCTCCCAGCGCGTCGCGGTGTCGCAGAGGGTCGTGGGGAAGTAACCGGCGCCGGTTGACACAGGGACGAAGTACGCGCCGTCGGGAGAGAACTCGACGTCCCGCATGTATGTGTTGAAAACGCCGGCGCACATGCCCGAGAAGTCGTTCGTCTGCCAGTTCGCCACGGTGGCAGGACCGGCAGAGAGGTTGATCAAGGCGATCTGCACGCGAGACTGACCAGCCACCGTGGTGAAGTTGCCGACGATGACCAGCTTCGTGTTGTCCGGGGAGACGTCGAGCTTCTGGACGTTGGTTGATCCGCCGTTGAACAGGCCGGTGACCGACAGGTTGACGTTCGGATCGAGCGCGCCGGTGACGGCGTCAACGGACGCGACCTTGGTGCGTGCCACGTTGTCGACCCTGTTGAATGACCCACCGAGGATGACCTTGCTCCCCCACAGAGCCATGTCGCTCACGGTGCCTGCAGCGGTCGCCGTGAACGCCGTGATGCGCGCCCCGGTCACGGCATCGAGCTTCGCGATCCGAGTGACCGCCACGCCGCCAACCGAGGTGAACGAGCCCGCGATGATCACCGCGGTGCCTCCGGGAGCGACGACCATGGAGGTGATCTCGCCGTTGACGTTCGGGTTGAAGGCCGTGTCGATCACGCCGGTGGTGGCGTTGAACGCCAGGATGCGGTTCCGCGTCACGGTGGTGGTGCTGCCGGCGTTCTGTGCCTGGGTGAACGTGCCGGCGACGATCATCCGGTTCCCGACCTGCACGATCGCCTCGACCTTGCCGTTGGTGATGTTCGGCGTGAAGTTGACGGGATCGGCGGAGACCACCGCCGGCTGGGAGATCTGGAACGCGTGGCCGACCCCTGTACCGAGGACGAGCATCGCGCCGGTGAGAGCGAGGACGATGAGCAGGGTGGCGCGTGGGCGCCGTGTGCTGACGGGGGTCATGGCACGATCCTTTCGACCGACATTTCGTGAGGAAGGTCCCGGGCACCGCGAAGCGTAGACAAGGCTGGGGGACCCTACATCGGCCCTTGGTCCTAGCACCAACGTCTGGCCTGACACGGAAGAGGTCGGAGGTTCAAATCCTCCAGCGCCCACTCACCAAAGCCCCTGCACACACGGTTCTTGGACTCTCTTCGGTTCGGCTCTCACGGCCCGCGAGGGGGGCCAACGCCAGGTCAACAGCTCGGACGGTCCCGGGGGTCATCTGCTCGGAACCTTAGGTCAGGGCCGAGAGGGCTCATGGTTTCGATCGGCGCTCGTGCACCGATTCCACGAGGTGCCCATTGACGTCGGAGGTCGTTCGGATCGACGATCAGCTCGAGGCCGACCACGTCATCCCCTTGAGCAAGGGGGAGGGCATCTCGGCAACCTCGGCCGGCCCACCGATCGTGCAACCGACGCAAGGGTGGAGCGGATCGGCTGAAGGGGTAGGGGCGACTTTCGACCTAGGGAGTCATAGACGTTTGTCGACCCCAAAGAGCCGACAAGCCGATGAGATTCGGCCGGAACCTCACTACGTTCAAGGGCATGAACGTCGAGAAGAGGTCTGAGCAGGAGCGACGCTGCCATGCGCCGGGCTGTGTGACCACCCTGTCTCAGTACAATACCGGGATGCTCTGCTTCGCACACTCAGATGAGGCTGCTCGCTCAACATTTGGCCGCAGATGGTCCAGATCATCCGAGAAAGAGCAGCCATTTCGATATCGCCACCAGTCGTCGAGGTAGGCATTGACTACGGGTGAGCTGGGATTGGGTGCCTCGGTGCCATCGACGCGTTGGCGATTGCGCTCGGCGTCATCAAGTTCCTTAGAGATCCGAGTGGGAAGGCCTACCGGCAGCGAAGGTGAACCCTGATCGGCGCACTCGTGATGGTGGCGGGGTTCCTCGTTCAGTTGGCGGGCAAGCTCAACTAACCGGCGGACAACCGGGTGGGGCGCCCGAAAACTTCAGCGCGATTCACGGGCACATCTCCTCGGGGATATCGGGAGAACAACCCGCGCCAGCGCCCAGGGGCCATGCGAACTCTGAGCTCTCTCACGGGAGATCTCCCAGCCTGTCTTTCAACCCGCCCCGCGTTTCCAGCCGGTTTTCAGGGTTTCTGCTTTCTAGCCGCGCCCGAGCTCGGCCGTCTGACGCTTGACCCAGATGGGGCCGCTTCGCTTCCTGGATCGAAGGCCCTAGCCCTCGACGACCAGGCAGGCCGCCATCAAGCCGACGACGACCTCACGCCTAGGTCATGGGCCGAACGTGCTTCCTCTACGCGCAACGGCTCATGTGTGTTCGGAAACGGAGGGGGAGAGTGACACACCCCGATCAAGCACCCGGAGGTGAGGTATGCGGCTCGTGTCGTCGGAGCGGCTTGTACCTTCGCGAGGAACGAGCGCTTCAAGGGAAGTCATCCAGTGTCGTGAATACATCGACGCGGCGCGGAGCTGTCTCGCGCTCGCGCTCGAGATGTACGACGGGGCTGACGAGCAGGTGACGGGAGCACCGGTCCCAGCACTCGAGCAAGTTCTGATGCAGCTTGAGCAGGCTGAGGCGGTGCTCTGGGAGACGTCACAGTAGGTCCAGACACGACCTAGTCGTTTCAACTCGGCGGCGCCGGCGACAAGACCCGGGTCGATGGAGAACTGCGGGGAGAAAACCTACGGTTGTTGCCGCTTGCTTCGTCTCGGCACCCGGCGGCATCGTTCATCGCACGATGGGCGATCAGGACGAGCCTCGTCGTAGCTCCCGGCGGGAGGTGCTCAAGAAGGGCGCGATCGTTGCCGGAATGGCCTGGACGGTTCCCGTCATCCAGAGCGTGACCACACCCGCACATGCTGGGAGTCCGCCTCCGTGCCTGTCGAACGGCAACGACTGCGCGGATCCAGGCGCTGTGTGCTGTTCCGGCTTCTGTAACCCGAGTATCCACCTGTGCAGTCCTAGCTCCCCGTGCGTTGGCATCGGCGGGTTCTGCTCCGGTCCTTTCGGCAGCGGCACGTGCTGTGCAGGGCTTACATGTCGCGTGGGAGGGTTCGGAACGCCTGTCGGGGTGTGCCTCCTTTAGGAGGAGGTCCCGCAAGCTAACGTGCGTCGCAACGTCACAGACAGACGATGATCATGTGGATCCTTGAAGCGAACGTGGACAGGTACGACCCCGACGTTGAGGGTATGGTTCAACTGTCCCTCCATCGCGTTTCGCGGCGTTCCTGGCATGGGGATTGACTCCAACGTTCCAGCGCTCGACATCCTCCATCCGCCCGTTTGGGTTCGCTCTGGACCTGGTGGTGCAAGCCTTTACTCGCGGGTGCTTTGGAGCGGCAATCGACCTTCCGTGAATCTAGCTTTCACAAGCATCTTCACGATGCGCCGCCGAGGTGCAGCCCGATGCCACGGCGCGTCGGCGACGCGGTTGACCATCTCCTCGGCCCAGTAGACGTGCACCGCCCCCGCCTCGACGAGGGCCCATGAGCCGGCCCCATCGGATCCATCTCGACCGTCCGATCTCGGCGGTCAAGTAGTCGCCGGCGCGTAGCTGGATTCAATGGAGCAATCGGCCACGGGCTGCCCTCACGGTCGAGCACCGGTCGACCCTAGTGTCAAGGGCGTGGCAGGGGTCGATGACGCGCCACGTCGATCCGCTCGAGCTTTTTGGACTTCTGGTGGATAGCTCGGCAATCGTCGATTCGGCAGAGTTACCTCGCGAGCCTGGGGCTAGCGAGGACATAACCATTGGCCCCTTGTTGGTTCCAGGCTCGCGTACCCCCGGCGAGGGCCGAGCCGAGAGTCCGGGTCTACTTAGCTCCGTCCGTACCGTCCGACGCCCGCTCTTGCCCGGAGACGTTCGATCTTCGGTCCGCCGGTACAGGATGCGTGTGCGGCCTATGGCGGATACCTCAACGGCAGAGAGCTTGCCTTCAGCACGGAGTTTGGATCACACGTTGATGGGACACGCCCAGGAGCGCAGCGGCCTCGATCTCGCGGATCAGGTCGTCAGGCAGGGACGCAGACTAGTCCCGTATAGGAAACACAGCGACCGCCCCTTTGGAGGGAGCGGCCGCCGTGCTCATGACATCCGGGGAAGTCGTAGGCAACGCGAAGCGTAGGCGCGGCGTGGTGACCCCTGCATCCCCCATCTAGGGCAGCATCCGTCGGAACCACAACGCCCGCCCTCGAGGGAAGGCGGGCGCCGTTCATGGGTCATGCGTTCCCACTTAGCGGACGCTATTCCGAGGCTCTTACACTTCAGAAGTCGCCCTCCGGCTCGAGCAGCATCGGGCGCCCTCTCTGTCCCCGAGGAACGCCAGCAGGGCTGCGCGTTTGTGCGGGGTACGACTTCTTTGCCCAGCGGAAACGCTCTGACCAACAACGACGGTGCGGGGCGAATCCTCCCTGACACGGAAGAGGTCAGAGGTCAATCCTCTAGCGCCCACCAAACGAACTGCTGGTCAGAGGGCATGTTGTGGAAATGTCGCCTACTTCGGAGAGACGTCATCGATCCCTGGCCGTTCGTCCATAGACAGCAGCATGAGATGCGTGCTATTTGAACCGTTGCATGAACAACGGGTGAACGTCGCGAGATGTGACCGGCGGATGGTACGACCCAGGGGGGTGGGAGGCGGGCGTCATGAAAGTGCTCTTTGTGGAGATTGTCACCGACGTCGTGGCCATCGGGATCCTTGCCTACGGGATCTACTTCCGCCGCTACTACCGGCGAGATCTCCTGTTGGCGTACTTCTCGCTCAACGTCGGGGTCTTCGCGGTGGTCTCGATACTTGCGGGCAGTAGCGCTGGGGTCGGCCTCGGCCTCGGCCTGTTCGGCATCTTGTCGATCATCCGGCTGCGATCTGACCCGATCACACAGGAGGAGATCGCCTACTACTTCATCGCCCTCGCCCTAGGGCTCATCGCCGGTCTGGCGGCTAGGCCGTTGTGGCTCGCCCCAGTGCTGTCGGGCACGCTCGTGGCCGTCATGTACATCGTCGATCATCCTCGACTCACAGCCCGCAGCCAGCGGCAGAACATCACCCTTGATCGTGCCTACCCAGATCGGGGGCAGCTCGAGCTTGCTCTTGAGCGCCTGCTCGGCGCGGATGTCCGCCATCTAGTCGTCCTGCAGCTCGACCTCGTGGCTGACACCACGATGGTTGATGTGCGCTTCAAGGTGCCGCGCGTACCGCGCGCCCCCCAGGCTCCACTCGAGGAAGTGGCGGCTGCGCACCCCAATGGGGCCACCGCATGAGCACCGGGGTCGCTGAAGAGCGCGCCGTCGGCCGAGGGAAGCCAACCTTGTCCGCTGTCGAGCGTCACTTGAGGCAACGGTCCGCCGTGAGCCTGGACCATGTTCTCTCCGTGGCGGAACTCATCACTCGACTTGAGTTGAAGTACATCTTGCCGCTCGAGGCTTTGCCCTCGTTTCTCGACCGTCTCCCGCACACGCTCGCCGCTCTGGACATCGACGGGCGGCGCATCTTCAGCTACGAGTCGGTCTACTTCGACACGGACAGCTTCACGCTCTACCGCCACCACGTGCAGGGCAGGCGCAAGCGCTACAAGACCCGAACCCGCAGCTACTGCGACACGGTGGACACGATGTTCGAGGTCAAGCTCAAAGGCCGGCGTGACCAGAGTGTGAAGGAACGCTTGCGCTACGACTTCCAGCGTCGAGAAGAGCTGACCTGCGAAGGCCGTGCGTTTCTCGATACGGTGATCGCACGTGCGTATGGATCCACGGTGCCGGCCCTTCAGCCTGCCCTGACCACCACCTACCGCCGCGCGACGCTCGTGGACCTTGAGCGTCGGTCACGGCTGACGATCGACGTCAACCTTCGCTGGTCCGATCGCTGGAGCAGCCATCAGACGGACGATCTCGCACTGATTGAGTCCAAGAGTCTGTCGGGACCAGGACCGGCCGACGCGCTATTGGCCTCCATGGGGGTGCGTCCGGTTCGGATGAGCAAGTACTGCCTGGGTGTTGCACTGCTGAACCCCTGGATAGCGGCCAACCCTTGGCACCGGCTGCTGATTCGTCAGTTCGGGTGGCAGCGGGCGGCGGAGGCAGACCCTGCCGCGAAGGACAGTGATGCGATCGGTCAGCTCCGGAAGCCGGCCGGACTACGCGAGTCGGGCGTTCTCGCGCCGGACTACGACACGAAGCGCGAGATTCTCAACTGCATCTAAGGGAGCAACAAGGGGAGACGTCTACCTGACGTTCTTCGCGGGCAGCCAGCGAGCAAAGAACAGCGGCTGGCTGCGGCAGGAATCCCGCTGGATCCTGGGCTCGCTCCGTGCCCGGACCTCGCGACCAAGGAAGGCGAGAACAAGCTCGAGATCGGCAAGCTGATGCGACGCATCGATGTGATCGCCCGAAGATCCGGGTTAGGTCAACTCAGGGAGGAGGCCACTCCCGTCCCCGGCTAAGAAGTCGCAAGAAAGGACGCGACGACGAACTAACGCCTCCACCCGAGACGGAAGGGTGGACGCTCTCAGCGGTGATCCCGGCCTTCCGGCTAGATCCAGATCAGCGCGACCGACGCCACGAGCAACGCGGCGAGGACGACGTTGATGACGCGACGTGAGCGCTCGTCCTCGACGAACCGACCGAGCCCGGCGCCCCCCGCTGCCCACGCGGATGACGACCCGATGACGACCACCATCAGGATGAGGCAGAGCAACATCACTCCGAGTGGCCGGGGGAGCGTGGGTGGGAGGAACGCGCCGACCGCCGCGATCGTGAAGACCCATGCCTTCGGATTCACCCACTGGAACGCGATCCCTTGCCAGAGCGTGAGTGGGTGCGAGATGTCGCTCGCTCCGACGTGGCCGCTCCGAAGTACCACGTAGGCGACGTACAACAGGTACACCGATCCCGCCACCTTCAGGGCAGCTTCAGCGGCCGGAACCGCGTCGAGGACGGCGCCGATCCCCGCGGCCACGCCTACCACGAGCGCGGCCATCCCGATCGCGGTCCCGATGACGTGTGGGAGGGTGTCGCTGAAGCCGAATCGCATCCCCGATGCCCACAGGATCGTGTTGTTCGGACCGGGCGACACGGTCCCCACGGTTGCGAACGCCGCGAACGCCGCGAGCGTTCTCACGAACCGTCGCTACAGAGGCTCCTCATGCGCCCATCCAACGACCCCGGGCTGCACGGGGTCTTGTACGATCGGCCCGTCTTGGCTGCCGATCGCGAATGGGTCCGCGCGTGGAAGCCGGCGGTGCCCGGCATCCACGAGGTCTTCCACGCCCGGTTCGTGGACCACGCGTATCCACCGCACACCCACGACACGTGGACGGTGTTCATCGTCGACCAGGGGGCGATCCGGTACGACCTCGAGGCCACGCATCGCGGTGCAGCCGGGACGAAGGTGACGATCCTCCCGCCGCACGTCGTGCACGATGGCCGGGCAGCCGGCACCGAGGGGTTCCGCAAGCGTGTCCTGTACGTCGGCACCGATGTCCTGGATGAACGGTTGATCGGCCGGGCCGTCGACGATCCCGACATCGAGGATCCTGCGCTCGTCCGGGGAATCCATGCGCTCCACGGCGTGCTGGAGGAGCCGGGGGAGCCATTCGCGGCCGAGGCCATGCTGGCCGTCGTGGGAGCGCGGCTCCGGGACCATCTCGGGGATCGACCCGTCGACCACGTCGGCCGACCGCCGGACCTCGTTGCGTCCGATCTCCGCGACCTCCTCGACGAGCATCGGTTCGAGCCGCTGACGTTGCGGGAGGCGGAGCGCATCCTCCACGTGTCGTCCACGCATCTGGTGCGGTGCTTCTCCAGGGCGTTCGGCATCCCGCCGCACGCCTACCTGCTCGGTCGCCGCATCGATGCGGCGCGTCGCCGCTTGCTGGAGGGTGAGCCGGTCGCGCAGGTGGCCGTGGGTGTCGGCTTCCACGATCAGGCGCATCTCACCCGGCACTTCAAGCGACACGTCGGCACCACGCCCGCTCGGTTCGCGCGCTCGACGATGACTCCCTGAGCAGGTCGGCTCGATGATCCTGGGCGACTAACGCAAGATCTCGGATGCGTCTGACGGTCTGGTCCCGATGACGACGGTGGCGCCCAAGGCATCGGACGTCGCTACGCGCGCACTCAACCCGCTCGAGACGAACGCTTCCTCGGTCTGATGCGCCTGTCGGGCGCTCGTCTCGATCAGCAGGCAGCCTCGCGGCGCGAGCCACGACGGCGCTCCATCGATCACTCGCCGTTGGACGTCGAGACCGTCCGGGCCGCCGTCGAGCGCCACACGCGGCTCGTAGACACGCGCTTCCGCGGGCATCAGCGCGATGTCGTCGGTCGGGACGTACGGAGCGTTGGCGACCAGCACGTCCACGCGACCGCGCAGCGACGCGGGCACCGCATCGTAGAGGTCGCCTTGGGAGACCTCGCCGGCCGCCGTCGCGACGTTGCGGCGGGCGCACGCCACTGCGCGGGGATCCATGTCGACGGCATGGAGATCGATGGCGCCGATGGTTGCGGCGATGGCGGCGCCGATCGCGCCGGAGCCACAGCACATGTCGAGGACGACGGCTCGTGGCCGGGTGACGGCGATCGCGTGAGCGACGAGGAACTCCGTGCGTCGTCGGGGGACGAAGACACCCGGATCCACCACGATCCGCATGCCGCAGAACTCCGCCCATCCGATGACGTGTTCGATGGGCTCGCCGGCGGCTCGTCGCTCGACCATGGACGTGAGGTCGGCCGGCGTGGCGGCGGAGATGAGCAGTCGCGCTTCGTCCTCGGCGAAGACACAGCCGGCGGCACGCAGCCTGGCCTCGACCCAACGGGCGGTCGTTCCGACGGGAGGTTCCATGCCCCTCATACTGCCGGACCGTCGCTGACCCGGAGGGCAACCGCTCGCTCGCGACGGCCAAGGCCGAGACCGGCCCCACGCACGAGAGGCCGGTTCCGCGGGCCGATCGCGACCTTGCAGATGTCGTGTCAGCATGAAACACTTCCGGCCGAAAACGAGTGACAAACGTCCGGGTCTTCGGATCCGGCGACGACGGCGGCACGACGCGGGCACGTGCCGCCGTCACCTTGTCCGGACACCGGCTGCGAGCCGTCCTCGGGGCCGGGAGCCCTCGACTTGCTAGGCTACGGAACCGATCGGGCGCG
The DNA here is from genome assembly GCA_963835415.1 of uncultured Actinomycetes bacterium. Lineage (GTDB taxonomy): Bacteria > Actinomycetota > UBA4738 > UBA4738 > HRBIN12 > JBBQVZ01. The sequence continues at coordinate 25,686 of CAWIFZ010000003.1, forward strand.
TAGCTCAGCGGGAGAGCGCTCGCCTCACACGCGAGAGGTCGCAGGTTCAAAACCTGCCGCGCCCACCGATCCGATGGAACGTCGCTCCGCCAACGGCGTATCACCCACATCGACGCTGGAGGACCAATGACCGAGATGCCCGTACCGCCAGTCCCGATCCGACCGGCAGCCGCACGAGCGGTCGACCTCCACAAGGTCTACGGAGAGGGCGACGCCGCCGTCGAGGCCCTGGGCGGTGTGACCGTGGATCTCGCCGCCGGTGAGTTCACGGCGATCATGGGTCCGTCGGGGTCCGGGAAGTCGACGTTGCTGCACTGCCTCGCCGGCTTGGACACGCCGACGAGCGGGCAGGTCTTCGTCGGGGACGTCGATCTCACCGTGCTGAACGACAAGCGGCTCACCGAGCTCCGTCGCGACAAGGTCGGGTTCGTGTTCCAGGCCTTCAACCTGGTGCCGACCCTCACGGCGCGCGAGAACATCACGCTGCCGCTCGACATCGCGGGGCGCGATGTGGATGAGGCGTGGTTCGACGAGGTCGTCTCCACCATCGGGATCACGGATCGCATGACACACCGGCCGAGTCAGCTCTCCGGCGGACAGCAGCAGCGCGTGGCGGGAGCCCGGGCGCTGGTCTCGCGTCCGGAGATCGTGTTCGCCGACGAGCCGACGGGGAACCTCGACTCGAAGTCGGGCGCGGAGCTGCTCACGTTCCTCCGCTCGGCCGTCAAGGATCACGGGCAGACGATCGTGATGGTGACGCACGACGCGAACGCCGCGAGCTACGCGGATCGCGTGATCTTCCTGGCGGACGGTCATGTGGTCGACGAGATGCGCGAGCCGACCGCGGACCGGGTCCTGGATCGCCTCAAGTCGCTGGAGGGCTGACCGCTGCTCCGCGCGACCCTCAAGAGCCTGCGTGCCCGCAAGCTCCGACTGACGCTCACGGCGCTCTCGATCGTCCTCGGCGTGGGGTTCGTCGCCGGCACGTTCGTGCTGACCGACACGATGAACAAGGCGTTCTCGGATCTGTTCACGCAGGTCTCCGCCGGGAGCGACATCATCGTTCGGGCCGAAGCGGCGTTCACCCCCAGCCAGCTGGGGCCCGGTGGCGGCGGTGGCGACGAGCGCAACCCGGTGCCGGAGGACGTCCTGGCCACCGTGCAGGCGGTGCCGGGTGTCGCGGACGCCTCCGGGACCGTGACCGGATACGCGCAGATGATCGATCCCGCGACGGGTGACGCGATCGGCGGTGTCGGTCCTCCGACGCTCGGCGCGAGCTGGACCGACGGTCCCACATCGCCGCTCTCGCTCCGCGAAGGGGAGCCGCCTGCCGGCCCGACGGACGTCGGCGTCGACGCGGCGACGGCCAAGAAGTTCGATCTGGCCATCGGCGACACCATCACGATCCTGTTCCAGGGGCCGCCGCAGGAGTTCACGATCACGGGCATCCTCGGGTTCGGCGAGGCGGACAACCTCGCGGGTGCCACGCTCGCCGCGTTCGACGTGGCCACCGCGCAGAAGGTGCTCGACAAGGTCGGGGAGTTCGACCAGATCGACGTCGTCGCCGACGACGGCACATCGGTACCGGATCTGCGAACGAGCATCCAAGCGGAGCTCCCGAAGGGGATCGAGGCCGTCAAGTCGTCGGACGTCGCCGACGAGCAGGCGAAGCAGTTGCAGGAGGCGTTGGGATTCTTCCGGACGGCGCTGCTCGTCTTCGCGTTCATCGCGCTGTTCGTCGGCGCGTTCATCATCTTCAACACGTTCTCGATCATCGTGGCGCAGCGCACGCGGGAGATGGCGTTGCTCCGGGCGATCGGGGCCAGCCGCGGGCAGGTCATGACCTCGGTGGTGGTCGAGGCGTTCGTGACGGGGTTGCTGGCGTCGGTGTTGGGTCTCATCGCCGGGATCGGGATCGCCATCGCGCTCAAGGGGTTGCTCTCCGCGTTCGGGATCGATCTGCCGAGCACGTCCCTCCAGCTCGAGCCGCGCACCGTCGTCGTCGCGTTCGTGGTGGGCACGGTCGTCACGATCATCTCGTCGATCTTCCCGGCCCGCCGCGCGGCGCGCGTGGCGCCGGTGCAGGCGCTGCGTGAATCGGCCGACAGCGCCAGCGGCTCCCTGCGACGCCGGCTGATCGTCGGGCTGATCCTCACCGGCGCAGCGGTGGCCGCGCTCCTCTACGGGTTGTTCGGCAATCCCGTCGAACGCCGGCTCGCTGATCGGCCTGGGGGCCGCGGCGACGTTCGTCGGCATCGCGATCCTGTTGCCGCTCGGCGCGCGCCCGCTCGCGGGAGTGATCGGGGCCCCGATCCGCCGCCTGGGGATCCAGGGCAAGCTGGGTCGTGAGAACGCCATGCGCAACCCCCGGCGGACGGCGTCGACGGCGTCCGCGCTCATGATCGGACTGGGGCTCGTCGCCATGGTGACGGTGCTCGCGGCGTCGCTCAAGGCATCGCTGGATCTCACGCTCGAGAAGGCGCTCAAGGCCGACCTCGTGCTCACCACGTCGTCGCAGACACCGTTCAGCCCCGACGTCGCGGATCGTGTCCGCGACGTCGACGGGGTCGCCTCGGTCTCCCAGTTCCGTCAAGGAGGGTTCCGCGTCGACGGGCAGACGGCGTTCTTGACGGGGGTCGACCCCGCGACGGTCGACCAGGTGGCGACGCTCGAGCTGTCGCCGGAGGCCATCCAGGGCCTCGAGGACGGGAAGATCGTCGTCTTCGACGACGTCATGAAGGACGAAGGCTGGAAGGTCGGCGACACGATCGCGACGGAGTTCGCGACCGTCGGGAAAGCGCCGCTCGTGATCGGGGGGACGTTCTCGGAGAACAGTTTGCTCGGCACGAACTACGTGGTCTCGCTCGACACCTACGATCAGTACTTCCAGCAGCAGCTCGATGCGTTCGTGATGGTCAAGCTCGAGCCGGGGGCCGACGCCGCGACCGTGCAGGCGTCGGTCGTCGCGGCGACGTCGGAGTTCGGCAACGTCGAGGTCCAGGATCAGACGGCCTTCCGCGATCAGCAGGCGGGCTTCATCGATCAGCTCCTCGGCCTGATCTCCGCGCTCCTGGCGTTCGCCATCCTGATCGCGCTCTTCGGCATCGTGAACACGCTCGGTCTCTCGATCTTCGAACGGACGCGCGAGCTCGGGCTCCTGCGTGCGGTCGGCATGAGCCGGAAGCAGATCAAGCGCATGATCCGGTGGGAGTCGGTCATCATCTCGATCATCGGCGCGCTCCTCGGGGTCGTGATCGGGGTGTTCTTCGGGTTCGCGCTGCAGCAGGCGCTGGCCAGCGAGGGCGTGACCGAGCTGGTGATCCCGGTGGGCACGTTGGTCATCTACGTGGTCTTCGCCGCGTTGGCCGGCGTGCTGGCCGCCATCTGGCCGGCACGTCGCGCGGCCAAGCTGGACGTGCTGGAGTCGATCTCGTACGAGTAGGCCGGCGGCCGGCCGATATCATGGCCCGCATGCCGCGGATGAAGCTCGTCGAAGGGTCCGAGACCGACCTCCCCGAAGGGGAGCCGATCGGCTCGGTGCTGCCCCCGGAGGCGATCGCGGCACGGGTCGACGGTGAGCTGCGCGACCTGTCGTTCGTGCCCACGTCGGATGCGACGGTCGAAGCCGTGATGGCGTCGGACGACGACGGTCTCCACGTGCTGCGGCACTCGACCGCTCACGTGATGGCACAGGCCGTGTGCGACCTGCACCCCGGGGCGAAGTACGCGATCGGCCCGTCGATCGAGGACGGGTTCTACTACGACATCGAGCTTCCCGAGCCGCTCTCGTCCGACGACCTTCCCGCGATCGAGGCCCGGATGCGCGAGCTGGTGGCGGCCGACGTGCCGTTCATCCGCGAGGAGGTCTCGCGCGCCGATGCGCTGGATCGGCTCGCCGACCAGCCGTACAAGGTCGAGATCATCCAGGGCCTGGGCGAGGACGTGGTCGAGGGTGAGGTCGGCGGCGGGGACTCCGTCACGTTGTACCGCAACGGCGATTGGACCGACCTGTGTCTGGGTCCCCACGTGCCCTCGACGGGAAGGTTGGGCGTGTTCCGCCTGACGAACGTCGCCGGTGCGTACTGGCGCGGCGACGAGCAGCGCCCGATGCTGACCAGGATCTACGGCACGGCATGGGCGAGCGAAGCCGACCTCGATGCGTACCTCTCACGTCTGGAAGAGGCCGAGAAGCGGGACCATCGCAAGCTCGGGCGGCAGCTCGACCTGTTCTCGTCGCCGGACGAGCTCGGGCCCGGGCTGTGGATCTGGCATCCACGCGGCGGGATCTTCCGTAAGCAGCTCGAGGACTACGTGCGCGATCTCCACCTCGACCGCGGCTATGACCTGGTCGTGACGCCGCACATCGCGCGGTCGGTGCTCTGGGAGACGTCCGGGCACCTGGCGAAGTACGCGGACAACATGTATCCGCCGATGCAGACGGATACGGGCGACTACTACGTGAAGCCCATGAACTGTCCGTTCCACGTCCTGGTCTACAAGTCGCAGGTGCGCTCGTATCGCGATCTGCCGATGCGCCTGTCCGAGCTGGGCACGATCTACCGCCACGAACGCCTGGGCGCGCTCCACGGGTTGCTCCGCATCCGCGGGGGGACGCAGGACGACTCGCACATCATCTGCACGCCCGATCAGCTGATCGACGAGATCCTGAAGGTGTTCGAGCTGACGTTCGAGATCCATGCGACGTTCGGGTTCGGGGATCCGATCATCAACCTGTCGACGCTGCCGGGGCAGACGATCCTGGACGATGCGATGGCCGCGCGCGCCACCGAGGCGCTCGTGATGGCGCTCGAGCGCAGCGGCCTGCCCTTCACCGAGGCGGCCGGCGAAGGCACGTTCTACGGGCCGAAGGTCGACTTCCACTTCAAGGACGCGATCGGCCGGCTGTGGCAGCTCACCACGGTGCAGTGCGACTTCGCGCTGCCCGAGCGGTTCGACATGGAGTACACGGGCGACGACAACGATCGTCACCGCCCCGTCATGATCCATCGCGCGATCCTCGGCACGCTGGAGCGCTTCAGCGCCGTGCTGATCGAACACTACGCCGGCGCGTTCCCGCTCTGGCTGTCACCGGAGCACATCCGCTTCGTCCCGGTCGCGGACCGCCATGTCGACTACTGCGAGGGTCTGGCGGCGCGCGCCGCGGCGGCCGGGCTACGGCCGTTCGTCGACGACTCGAAAGAAACCGTCGGCAAGAAGATCCGCGCGTCGCAGCTGATGAAGGCTCCGTACACCCTGGTGGTGGGGGACCGCGACATCGAGGCGGACACGTTCACGGTCCGCGACCGCGACGGCAACGAGACGCCCGGCCTGGCGTTCGACGACGTCGTGGCCGCGCTCGTCGATGAGGTCGCGACTCGCGCGCTGACCCAGACGCGGTTCGGGGGCTGACCGGGTGACGGATCACCTCTGGAGCCCCTGGCGGATGCAGTACATCCAGGAGGCGAAGGAGGAGCCCGACGACGCCGGCTGCGTCTTCTGCTCGATCCCACAGACCGAGCCAGATCGGGTCCTCGTCCTCGGCGACCTGGCGTACGTGGTCCTGAACAAGTTCCCCTACAACCCGGGACACCTGCTGGTGGTGCCGCTCCGCCACGTCGGGGACCTGGAGGCGGTCACGACCGAGGAGAACGGCGAGCTCCAAGCCCTGCTGCAGCGATCGCTCGCCGCGATCCGCCGGACGTCTGATCCCGCCGGGTTCAACGTGGGACTGAACCTCGGACGGATCGCGGGGGCGGGGATCCCGGGGCACCTGCACTGGCACGTGGTCCCGCGATGGAGCGGTGACACGAACTTCATGCCCGTCGTGGGACAGACACGCGTGCTTCCCGAGCTGCTCGCGGAGACGTACCTCCGATTGAAGCCGGGCTTCGAGTGATGGCGGACGTGCGCACCGGGTCGGTCGATGTTCCGGGTGGTTCCCTGTACTACGAGGTGGCCGGCGAGGGTCCCGCGATCACGCTGATCCACCCCGGGCTCTGGGATTCGCGGACGTGGGACCCGCAGGTGCCGGTGCTGGTCGAGGCAGCGTTCCGCGTGATCCGCTACGACGTCCGGGGATACGGACGTTCCAGTCGCCTCACCGGGGAGCCGTACTCGCACGTCCGGGACCTTGAGACGCTGCTGGACGCTCTCGACGTACCGCGAACGATCATGGTCGGGTGTTCGATGGGCGGCGCGATCGCGATCGACTTCACCCTGGAGCATCCCGACCGCGTCGCCGCGCTCGTGGTGGCGGCGTCGGGACTGGGCGGTTTCGAGGCGCTCGAGGAGGAGGAGGACTGGTGGGAGGCGTGGAACGCGCCGGTCGAGGAGGCCGTCGCGGCCGGTGATCTGGAGCGCGCGGAGGATCTGCGCCTGGAGGTCTGGGCGCCGCTCGGGACGGACGACGACGCCGGCAGGCGGATCCGCCAGATCGCGTTCGACAACATCCACGAGCTCACGATGGACGAGAGCGGGGAGGAGGAGCTCGACCCGCCGGCGGCGCTGCGGCTCGGCGAGATCGACGTGCCGACGCTCGTCATGATCGCGGAGCACGACCCGCCGTACATGCGCAGGACCGGCGATCTGATCGCCCGGGGTGTCCTCGACGCGCAGCGCGTGGAGATCGACGGCGCAGATCACGTGGTGAACCTTCGTCGGCCGCTCGAGTTCGACGGCGCGCTCCTGGCGTTCCTCGACGGCCTCGTCTGAGGCGGTCGGATGGACCGGATCTTCCTCGTCGCCGGCGCGGCGTTCGCGTTCCTGGCGGTGGGCGCGGGGGCGTTCGGGACGCACGCGCTGCGGGATCGTGTGCCGCCGGAGCGTATCCAGACGTTCGAGACCGCGACCCGTTACACGATGTACCACGCCCTCGGGCTGTTCGCCGTCGTGTGGTTCCGGACGCTCGGACCGGATCAGGTGTCCGAGACGGTTGCGGGCCTCGCGTTCATCGTGGGTGTGGTCGTGTTCGGCGGCAGCCTCGTGACGCTGTCGCTCACGGGGGAGCGCCGATGGGGCGCCGTCGCCCCGATCGGCGGCGCGTGCTTCCTGATCGGATGGGCGGCGTTGCTCATCGCCGCGCTGACGGCGCCGCTGGACTTCGCGCCGCTGTTCCAGGCGAGGCTGTGACCGCCTCGAGCCCCGCCGGCTACTTCTTCTGCGCCTCTTCGCGCGCCTTCTGGTGCTCGGCGATGACCTTCTGCGCCAGGTGCGTCGGCAACTCCTCGTAGTGGGAGAGCGTCATGGAGAACGCCCCTCGGCCGCCCGTCATGGAGCGCAGGTCGATCACGTAACGCGCGACCTCCGCCTGTGGCACCACCGCGTGGATGCGTTGCTTGCCTCCCGCGATCTGCTCCATGCCGCCGATCTTTCCGCGCTTCGAGTTCAGGTCGCCCATGATGTCGCCCGTGTACGCATCCGGCACGATCACCTCGAGGTCGACCACCGGTTCGAGCAAGACGACGCCCGCTGCCTCGACGGCTTCCTTCAACGCGAGCGATCCGGCGATCTGGAACGCCATGTCGGACGAGTCGACGGGATGGAACTTCCCGTCGAGCAACGTCACCTTGATGTCCACCATCGGGTTCCCACTGACCACGCCGTCGGACATCGTCTTCACGATGCCCTTCTCGATCGACGGGATGAACTGCGACGGGATGGCGCCGCCGAAGATCTTGTTGTCGTAGACGAAGCCCTCTCCGTGCGGGAGCGGCTCGATCTCGATCGTGCAGACCGCGTACTGGCCGTGGCCGCCCGTCTGCTTCACGTGCCGTCCGACCCCTTTGCCCTTGGTCTTGATCGTCTCGCGATACGCGATCTTGGCGGGATGCGTCGCGACCTCCACGCCGAACTTCCGCTTCAACCGCTCCATCTGCACCTCGAGGTGCGCCTCGCCCATGCCGTACATCACGGTCTCGTGCGTCTCGTCGGAGCGCGCGACCCGAAGCGTCGGGTCCTCCTCGCGGAGGCGGGCGAGACCCGTGGAGAGCTTGTCCTCGTCGCCCTTCGTCTTCGGTTCGACCGCGTACGCGAGCAGCGGCTCGGGGAGCTCGATCGGAGGCAGCTGCACCGGGTCGTCCTTCGTCGACAACGTGTCGCCCGTGTGGGTGTGCTGGAGCTTCGCAACGGCCCCGATGTCTCCGGCGGCAACCTCGGAGACGTTCTCATGCTCCTTGCCGCGCAACGAGAACAGCTGACCTATCCGTTCCTCGGTGTGCTGCGTGGCGTTGAAGACCGACGAGTCGGGACGGAGCCGGCCGGAGAACACACGGAACATCGTGATGTGGCCCACGAACGGGTCCGAGACGGTCTTGAAGACGAACGCAGCCAACGGTGCGGCGGGGTCGCTGTCTCGCTCCTTCTCCTCACCGGTCTTGGACGTCACGGTCACCGCACCGCGATCGATCGGCGACGGGAACTCCTCGGCGATGAACGCCAGCAAGCGGTCGATCCCGATGGCCTTGGCAGCCGACCCGCAGATCACCGGGGCGATCCGCGCGTTGGCGAACCCGGCCTTCACGCCGACGGCGATCTCCTCTTCGGAGAGCGTGCCCTCCTCCAGGTACTTCTCGATCAGCTCGTCGTCCGCCTCGGCCACGGCCTCCATCAGCTTCTCGCGGGAGGGGTCGGCGACCGCGTGGAGCTCGTCGGGCCACTCGCCTTCCTCGGCGACCGGGCCGTTCGGGTAGCGATCGGCCTTCGCGTGCAGGAGGTCGGCGATCCCGGAGAACTCGGTCTCGGCGCCGATCGGCAGCTCGAGCGGGGCGACCTGGTTACCGAACGAGGACACGAGCTGGTCGAGCGTGTCCTGGAACGACGAACGCTCGCGATCGAGCTTGTTCACGAAGATCGCGCGAGGCAGACCGGCCTCCACCGCCAGCTCCCACGCGGCCTCGGTTTGCACCTCGACGCCGTCGACCGCGGACACCACGACGATGACCGCGTCCACCGCCCTGATGGCGGAACGGAGGTCGCCGATGAAGTCGGCGTAGCCGGGGGCGTCCAGCACGTTGATCTTGACGCCGTCCCATTCGATGGGCGCCATCGACAGCGACACGGAGATGTTCTTGCGTTGCTCGTCGGGATCGTGGTCGGAGACCGTGTTGCCGTCCTCCACGGTGCCCATCCGCGTGATCGCACCGGACGTATAGAGCATGGCTTCCAGCAGCGTCGTCTTGCCCGAGCCACCGTGGCCGACCAGCAGGACGTTGCGGATGTCCTTCGCGTCGTAGGTCTTCAACACGAGCTCCTTCCGGGGCGGGTCCGGGGGATTCTAGTCAAGTGCTAGGCTCGCGCCGAATCCAGATGGCCATCCACGTCCCCGCGCATCCTCGCACGACGGCCACACGGCTCTCCCTCGTGATCGGGGCGGCGCTGGCGGTGGCGGCGGGCGCCCTGATCCTGGCGCGTCAGCCGCGTGGAGCCGCGGCCTGCGCCGGCGTCTCGGCGGTGCTCCTGCTGATCGGTGGCCACCGGGCGAACCACGGCGCGGGCGACGCGCTCGACCGGATGCTGGACGCGCTCCTGGACCGGCTGTGGGACGGCGTGATCCTGGCGTCGATCGCCTGGACCGCTCGCGACCTCGAGCCCCACATCGCCGCGGGTGCGCTCGCGGCACTCTGCGCGAGCTTCATCTCGTCCTACGTGCGGGCGCGCGGCGCATCGCTCGGCTACACGGTCGAGGAGAGCCATGTGACGCGTGGGATCCGCTACGCGCTGATCGTGGCCGGTCTGGCGTTCGGATGGCTCGCCTGGACGACGTGGGCGACCTGCGCCATCTCCGTGCTGGCCGTGATCGTGCGGACCAGCCAGGTCGCGAAGGAGGAGCGCGCGTGACCACGACGCCGGACGAGACGATCGAAGCGCTCCCGCCCGACGACGAGACGGCGGTGCAGCGCGCGTTCGTGCTGGCGTACCGGTCGCTGGCCCGCGTCTCCCGCGCGATGCCGGAGAAGACCGGGACCGCGGTCGCGACGCGCCTCGGCCGCCTGTCGTACCGGTTGTCCTCCAAGGCCCGGCTCGTGGTGGCCGCCAACCAGGCCCAGGTGCTGGGTCGACCGGTCGACGACCCGCTCGTGGTCGCGTCGACGCGCGAGGCGTTCGAGCTGTACGCGCGGTACTTCGTCGAATCGTTCCACCTCCCGGAGCTGAGCGACGCGGAGATCGTGGCGCGGGTGGATTGCGACACCGAGTACCGGCTCCACGACGCGGCAGCCGCCGGGAAGGGCGGGATCTGCGCCCTCCCGCACCTGGGGAACTGGGACGCCGCGGGTCGTTGGATGAAAGCCATCGGGCTGCCCGCGCTCGCCGTCGCCGAGGAGCTCCAGCCGCGCCGGCTCTACGACCTCTTCGTCGAGCTGCGCAACTCGATCGGGATGGACGTCGTCGGCCTCTCGGATCCCAACGTGGGCAGGAAGCTCGCGATGGCGCTCGGCGAGAACCGGATGGTGGCGCTGGTGGCGGATCGCGATTTCACGGGGCGCGGCGTCGAGGTCGAGATGTTCGGGCGCAAGCGTTCGATCCCCGCGGGCCCGGCGCTGCTCTCGCTCACCACCGGCGCGCCGCTCATCGTCACCCCCACGTACACCACGCCCGGCGGTTGGCGGATCGAGATCCGCGAACCACTCACGATCGAGCCCACCGGCGACCGGCGAGCCGACGTGACCGCGCTCACCCGCTTGATGGCCCGCACGTTCGAGGAGGCGATCGCGGCCGCCCCGTCCGACTGGCACATGTTCCAGCCGGGCTGGCTGTGAGGATCGCGTTCGCCTGCCCGTACGCCTGGGACGACCCGGGCGGCGTACAGGTCCACGTCCGAGAGCTGGCGACACACATGCGTCAGCTCGGTCACGACGTCGTCGTGCTCGCGCCCGTCAGGAGCGGCGCGATCGAACCGTGGGTGCGTGCGGTCGGGCGGCCCGTCGACATCACGTTCAATCGATCGAACGCGCCGATCGACCCACGCCCGTGGTCCGTCCGACGCGTTCGGGCCGAGCTCCGAGCCTTCCGGCCCGACGTCGTCCACGTCCACGAACCGTTCACGCCGAGCACGGCGATGTGGGCGACGCACGCGGCGGAGGCGCCCGTGGTGGCGACGTTCCACACGGGCGCGGTCCGGTCCCGGCTCTACGACGCGGCCGCGCCGCTGATCAGGCGCACCGCCCGCCGCATCGTCGTGCGCATCGCGGTGTCGCGCGTGGCCGAGCGCGCCGCGGCCGCCCGGATCGGTGGGGCGTTCGAGATCGTGCCGAACGGCGCGGATGTCGGGCGGTTCGCCGGTGCCGAGCCGGCGGACCTGGGGGAGGGCACGAAGCTGCTGTTCGTCGGCCGGCTGGACGAGCGCAAGGGCTTTCCGGTTGCCGTCGCCGCGTTCGGGAGATCGGCCACGGAGCGTCCCACGCTCCGTCTGATCGTGGTGGGCGACGGTCCGGAGCGGGCCGCGACCGACGTCCTCGCGCCGGATGTTCGCGCACGCGTGACCATGCTCGGCGCCGTGCCCAACGTCGACCTGCCGCCGTTCGAGCGGGCGTGCGACGTGTACCTGGGCACGTCGATCGGGGGTGAGAGCTTCGGCATCGTGCTGGTGGAGGCGATGGCGGCAGGGTTGCCCGTCGTCGCGAGCGATGTTCCCGGCTACGACGAGGTGGTGACGGACGGGGTGGAGGGGTTCCTGGTCCCGCCCCGCGACCCGGCGGCCATCGCGGCAGCCGTCGAAACCATCCTGGACGATCCGGCGCTGGCGGAGCGGTTCGCGGCGGCGGGTCGCGCTCGGGCCGCCGCGTTCGATTGGAGCGTGGTGGGCGCGCGGCTCGAGACGCTCTATCGGCAGGCGGTCGCCACCGGCCCGATACGATAGGCCCCGATGCTCGCCGTCTGGATCCTCGTCGCCGTGGTCGTCGTCCTGGTGCTCTGGGCCGTGTTCACGTTCAACCGGCTCGTCACGCTCCGGAACCGCGTCGAGAACGGTTGGTCTCAGATCGACGTGCAGCTCCGCCGCCGGTACGACCTGATCCCCAACCTGATCGAGACGGTGAAGGGATACGCGGCGCACGAGCGCGAGGTCTTCGAGCACGTGACCGAGGCGCGGACCCGTGCCATGGGCGCCACCGGCGTCGAGGATCAGGCGAACGCCGAGAACGCCGTCACGGCCGGCCTCGGTCGGCTGATCGCGGTCGCCGAGGCCTACCCCGACCTGAAGGCGAATCAGAACTTCCTCGCCCTTCAGGAGGAGCTGATCGGCACCGAGTCGAAGATCGCGTACGCGCGGCAGTTCTACAACGACCAGGTGGCGCTGCTGAACACGCTGATCCAGAAGTTCCCCGCGAACGTGATCGCCGGGCTCGGTCACTTCGAGCCCAAGCCGTTCTTCGAGATCGACGAGCCGGTCCGTGGTCCGGTTCAGGTCGACATCTAACCCGCCGTGTACGAGCAGATCGCGGGGAACAAGCGCAAGACCGTCCTCCTGCTCGTCGTCTCGTTCCTGCTCTTGGCGGCGGTGGGATACGCGATCGGCCTCATCACCGGCACCGGCTGGGTCGGCGTGGCGATCGCGGTCGCGCTGGCACTCGTGCTCCAGATCGGCGCGTACTTCAAGGGCGACCGGCTCGTGCTGGCCTCGGCGAGGGCGCGCGCCGTCACGCCCGAGGAGGAACCGCGGCTCCACAACATCGTCGAGGGATTGGCGATCGCTGCCGGCGTCCCGAAGCCCGCCGTGTACGTCGTTCCCGAGCAAGCGCCGAACGCGTTCGCCACCGGCCGCGACCCGGAGCACTCCTCGGTCGCGGTCACGCAGGGTCTGCTCGAGACGATGAACCGGGTCGAGCTTGAGGGCGTGCTCGGCCACGAGATGGCGCATGTGGTCGACCGAGACATCCTGTACGGCACGATCGTGGCGACGGTGATCGGTGCCATCGTGTTGATCTCGGAGTTCTTCCTGCGGAGCTGGTGGTGGGGTGGGTTCGGCGGGCGCCGGAGCGATCGCGGCAACGGGAACGGGGGAGGAGCCGAGCTGATCGTGTTCGCGATCGGCTTCGCCCTCCTGATCCTCGCGCCGCTGTTCGGGCAGCTGATCCGCCTGGCCGTGTCCCGCAACCGCGAGTATCTGGCGGACGCGCAGGGGGCGATGCTGACCCGGTATCCGCCCGGCCTCATCAGCGCGCTCAAGAAGATCGCCGACGCGCCGCACGCGATGCGATCCGCGAACAACGCGACGGCGCATCTGTGGTTCGACCAGCCGTCACGCATCGAGGGGCAGCAGACGGGACGGATGGAGAAGCTGTTCTCGACGCACCCGCCGATCGAGGAGCGCATCCGGCGCCTCGAGGAGATGTGACGATCCGGTCGAGATGATCGCCGGATGGGCGAGGTGTTTGAGCTGGGCCACCATCGCCGGTACCATCGCTCGCGCGGCTCCCGCTCAGGGATCTGCTCCCACAACCAACGTCTAACCATCCACGACGTATCCAGGAGGACCCCACCTTGGCGCTCACCCGACGCGGACGGCTCGCCGTCTCGGTCATCGGCGCGCTCGCGCTCGTCGCCGTGGGCGGCATCGCCCTCGCGCTGACGGGCCACGCGCCCGCGGTGATCCAGCAGGCCGTCGACAAGGTGACCGGCGCGACGCACGAGGCGGAGCCGCCACCCACGTGTCCGTTGACGGGTACGCCGGCGCCTCACGGCGAGGTTCCTCACCGGCCGGTGTTGGCCGTCAAGGTCGAGAACACGCCCGACGCGTACCCGCTCGCCGGCCTCCAGAGCGCCGACGTGGTGTACGAGGAACTCGTGGAGGGCGGCATCACGCGATTCATGGCGCTGTATCAATGCGGGGACGCGAAGCAGGTCGGTCCCGTGCGGAGCGCGCGCACCACGGACCCGAAGGTCTTGATCCAGTACGACCCGCATTCCGTGATCGCCTACTCGGGTGGTCAGCTCGCTGTGGTCAACGCGGTCGAGCGCTCGGGACTCATCAGCTACGACGAGAGCTCCGGGGGCAACGCGTTCTGGCGCGACGACGCACGCTACATGCCGCACAACCTGTTCGTGAACACCGCCAAGCTGCGCGCGAAGTCGGCGAAGGCCACGGCGGGGGAAGGGCCCCCGCGCCGGCTGTTCCCGTTCGACGAGACGGTGCCGACCATCGGTAAGCGCGTGTCGCAGGTTTCGATGGAGTTCTCGTACTCCGTCGACGCCACGTGGAAGTGGGACAAAGGCGCCGAGAGGTGGCAGCGCATGCTCGACGGGGCGCCGATGACGCTCGACACGGGCACGCCCATCACCGCCGCCAACGTGATCATCCAGCAGGTCGTGGTCACCGAGGGCGACCTCGTCGATGTGTTGGGATACCACTCACCGGAGGTCACGGTGACCGGCACCGGCAAGGCGTGGATCCTGCGGAACGGCGTGATGATCTCGGGCACCTGGAGCCGGCCCGTGATGGGCGCGGTGACCAAGTTCGTGTCCAAGACCGGGGAGATCATCCCGCTCACACCGGGCAACACGTGGGTCGAGATGGTGGCCAAGGGCACCCCCCCGACCGTCACGAAGTAGCACGGCCCGCTGTCCAACCCGGCACGACTCCGCGCGGGAACCCGGCGGTACACTCGTGCCATGACGGGTGCGCAGGAGGGATCGAGCGTGGAGCGGGAGACCGGGACGTTCCGTGTGAAGGCCGGGTTGGCGGAGATGCTGAAGGGTGGCGTCATCATGGACGTCACGACCGCCGACCAGGCGAGGATCGCCGAGGACGCCGGCGCGTGCGCCGTGATGGCGCTCGAGCGCGTCCCCTCCGATATCCGGCGCGACGGCGGCGTCGCCCGCATGGCCGACGCGACGAAGATCGAAGAGATCCAGCAGGCCGTGACGATCCCGGTCATGGCGAAGGCCCGCATCGGGCACTTCGTCGAAGCGCAGATCCTCCAGTCGCTCGGCGTCGACTACATCGACGAATCCGAGGTGCTCACGCCCGCCGACGAGGAGCACCACATCGACAAGTGGGCGTTCACCGTGCCGTTCGTCTGCGGGGCACGCAACCTCGGCGAGGCGCTCCGTCGGATCGCCGAGGGTGCGGCCATGATCCGGACCAAGGGCGAGGCGGGCACCGGCAACGTGGTCGAGGCCGTGCGTCACCAGCGCACGATGCTCCGCGAGATGGCATGGCTGACCACGCTCCGTCCCGAGCAGTACGTGGCGGCCGCGAAGGATCTGGGCGCCCCGGTCGAGCTGGTGCGCGACGTCGCCGCCACCGGTGTGCTTCCCGTCGTGAACTTCGCCGCCGGCGGACTGGCGACGCCGGCCGACGCGGCGCTCATGATGCAGCTCGGGGTCGACGGGGTGTTCGTCGGCTCCGGCATCTACAAGTCCGAGGATCCGGCGCCGCGTGCGCGCGCGATCGTCGAGGCGACCACGCACTTCAACGATCCCGACGTCCTGGCCAAGGTCTCGCGCGGCCTCGGCGAGGCGATGCCCGGTCTCGACATCAAGGAGATCGGCGAGGAGGGTCTGCTCCAGACCCGCGGTTGGTAGGGCAGGGCCTCCCGTGAAGGCCGGCGTGCTCGCGCTCCAAGGCGACTTCCGTGAACATGCTCGTGTGCTCGCCGACGCCGGTGCGACGCCCGTCGAGGTCCGGACCGCCGAGCAACTGGCCGGGGTCGATTGCCTGGTGATCCCGGGCGGCGAGTCCACCACCATGAGCAAGCTGGCCCGCGCCGGTGGGATGGTCGAGCCGGTGCGGGAGCGCGCGGCGGCGGGGATGCCCATCTTCGGCACGTGCGCCGGGATGATCGTGCTCGCCCGCCGCGTTGAGGGGGGCGACCCGCTGTTCGACCTCTTCGACATCACGGTGCGCCGCAACGCCTACGGGCGTCAGGTGGACTCGTTCGAAGCCGACCTGGACGTGGAGGGCATCGACCACCCCGTGCGAGGCGTGTTCATCCGGGCGCCGCGCGTGGAGGACCTCGGCCCCGAGGTCCGCGTCTTGGCGACCCACGAGGGACACCCCGTCGTGCTGGAGCACGGGAAGCTCCTCGTGGCATCCTTCCATCCCGAGCTGGTCCGCGAGACCGCGCTCCACGACTACTTCCTGAGGAAGGTGTAGCCACATGTCCGGGCATTCCAAGTGGGCGACGATCAAGCGGAAGAAGGAGGCCACCGACTCCAAGCGCTCGAGCATGTACGCCAAGCTCCTGCGCGCCGTGGAGGTCGCGGCCCGGGAGGGCGGCGGCAACGTCGACGGCAACATGACGCTCGCGTCGGCGGTCGAGAAGGCGAAGAGCTTCTCGGTCCCGAACGACAACATCGAGCGTGCGATCAAGCGCGGGACCGGCGAGCTGTCGGACGGCGCGCGGTACGAGGAGCTGCAGTACGAGGGATACGCTCCCGGCGGGGTGGCGCTGCTGGTCCAGGCGCTCACCGACAACCGCAACCGCACGGGCCAGGAGATCCGTCACGCGTTCACGAAGCACAACGGCAACCTCGGCGAGCAGGGCAGCACCGCGTGGATGTTCGCGCGGAAAGGGTTGATCGAGGTCGAGAAGGACTCGGCCCCCGATGAGGACCGCCTCCTCGAGCTGGCGCTGGAGGCCGGCGCGGAGGACCTCAACGACTCCGAGAGCTCATGGGAGATCACCACCGACGCCGTCACGGTCAAGGCCGTGAGCGAGGCCTTGGGGAAGGCGGGCGTTCCGGTCGCCTCCGCCGAGATCACGATGCTGCCGCAGACGGCGGTCCCGGTGGATGGCGGAGAGGCGCGGCAGGTGCTGGGGCTGATCGAATCGCTCGAAGACCTGGACGACGTGCAGGCGGTCTACGCGAACTTCGACATCTCCGAGGAGATCATGGCCTCGTTGTGAGGCGCCGGAGTGATTGCCCGGCCCCTCCAGCGACCATAGACTGCACGAACAGATGTTCGATACCTGCGTGCTCGGGATCGACCCCGGCGTGGCGCGCCTCGGCCTGGCGGTCGTGGCCCGGCGCGACCGCAAGCCCGTCATCGTGTGGACCGGCACGGTCGAGACCAGCCGGGCGACGCCCGAGGCGGAGCGTCTCCACACCATCGCTGTCGCGGTCCGGCGGACGATCGCCGAGCACCGGCCCGAGTCCCTGGCGCTCGAGCGGGTGGCCTGGAACGTGAACAAAGCCAGCGCGATGGCCGTGGCCAGGGCGACCGGCGTCGTCATGGCGCTCGCGGCCGAGGCCGGCGTCCCGGTCGAGGAGTACGGTTCGCTCGAGGTGAAGAACGCGATCACGGGCTCGGGTGCGGCCGACAAGTCGCAGATCCGCGTGGCGCTCGTCCGCGTCCACCGGCTGGCCGACGTGCCGACCCAGCCCGACGCCGCCGACGCGGTCGCGATCGCGGTGACGCACATGGTGCGCTCGCGGTTCGCGGCCGCCGCCGCTCGCGCGGAGGCCCGATGATCTCGTTCCTGGAGGGTGAGATCGTGGAGAAGGCCGGTGCGCGCGTCGTCGTCGACGTGTCGGGTGTGGGGTACGACGTGTTGGTGCCGACGTCGACGCTCGCCTCGCTGCCGCCGGCCGGGCGTCGCGCGCGGATCCACACCCGGATGATCGTTCGCGACGACGCGATGCTGCTCTACGGCTTCGGGTCGACCGACGAACGCGAGCTGTTCGACCTGCTGACCGGAGTGACCGGCGTGGGGCCCAAGGTCGCGCTGGCGTTCCTGTCCTCGCTGACGCCCGACGCGCTCCGACGATCGGTCGTGGCCGGGGACGTGGTGGCGTTGACCGTGGTACCGGGGGTCGGCAAGAAGGTCGCGCAGCGCGTGGTCCTGGATCTCCGCGACCGCATGGGCGCCGAGGGCGACCTGATCGTCGGGGGGCCGCTGGCGGATGTGCGCGAGGCGCTCTTGGCGCTCGGGCTCACGCCCCAGGAGGCGAGCGGCGCGGTCAACGGCTTGGAGGTCGACGACCGTCCGGTCGACGAGCTCCTGAAAGAGGCCTTGCAGCGGGTGGGCCGGTGATGGACGGCGATCGGCTGATCGAAGCGGCCGCCCTGCCCGACGATCCGGAGTTCGACGTCGCGCTTCGGCCGAAGACCCTGGAGGAGTTCGTCGGACAGGAACGGGTGAAGGAACAGCTGGCGCTGCTGATCGAGGGAGCGCGCCAGCGCGGCGAGCCGGTCGACCATCTGTTGTTCAGCGGGCCGCCGGGGTTGGGCAAGACCACGCTCGGGCAGATCGTCGCGAACGAGATGGGGGCGGGGTTCCAACCGACGTCGGGTCCCGCGCTCGACCGACCGGGCGACCTGGCGTCGATCCTCACGCTCCTGGACGACGGGGACGTGCTGTTCGTCGACGAGATCCATCGCATGCCGCGGACGGTCGAGGAGGTCCTGTATCCGGCGCTCGAGGACTTCAATCTGGACGTGGTCCTGGGGAAGGGACCGACCGCGCGGAGCATCCGCCTGGAGCTGCCGCGGTTCACCTTGATCGGCGCGACCACCCGTCCCGGCAGGATCACGCTGCCGTTGCGTGAGCGCTTCGGCTTCTCGCCGCGCCTGGACTACTACCCGGTCGACGATCTGGGGAAGATCGTGCGGCGGTCGGCAGGCATCTTGGGCGTGCAGACGGATGCCGACGGCGCGGACGAGATCGCGAAGCGATCGCGCGGGACGCCGCGCATCGCCAACCGGCTGCTGCGGCGCGTCCGGGACTTCGCCGAGGTGCGACACGACGGCGCCATCACGGGCGACCTGGCACGCGCGGGACTCGAGCTGTTCGAAGTGGACGAGCTGGGCCTGGATCGGCTCGACCACAGCGTGCTCCGGATGATCGTGGACAAGTTCGGCGGGGGCCCCGTGGGCCTGTCCACGCTGGCCGCGGCGGTCGGCGAAGAGCCCGACACCGTCGAGGACGTGGTCGAGCCCTACCTGATGCAGCTCGGGTTCCTGAAGCGGACCCCGCGCGGCCGGGTCGGGACCGAGCGGGCGTTCCGTCATCTCGGGGTCGCGACCCCGGGCACCCTGCCCCTCTAGCAGGGACGTTCCGACGTTTCGGCCGGTCGGAGGGTAGACTCCGGGCCGATCGCTCCACGCATGCCGCCACCGCCCATGGCCCACACGGAAGGCTCACCGTCCATGATCGCTCTCATCGCTCAGTCCTCGAACAGCAGCAACCCGCTCGCCCTCTTCCTGCCCCTGATCCTCATGGGCGGCGTCTTCTACTTCCTGCTGATCCGTCCGCAGCAGAAGCGCGTGCGCGCGCAGCAGGCCCTGGTCAACGCCGTCGAGGTGGGCGACGACGTCATGACCACCGGAGGGATCTTCGGCACGGTGACCGAGATCGACGACGACGAGGGCACCGTGCTCGTCGAGATCGCGCCGGGCACCCAGATCCGGATGGTGAAGACCGGCATCTCGCGTCGCCTCACCGAGGACGACGACGACGAGTACGGATCCGAGGACGAGGACCAGGATCAGGACCAGCAGTTCTCGTGACCCGGCTGACCGAGCCCGGGGAGCCCGGCTCTTCGCCCGATCCCGAGGTTCCGGCCGCGTCCGTCACGCTGGCGGATGTCCAGGCCGACCCCGAGCTGTCGTTGTTCATCTCGTCTGCGGATCGCGTGATGGAGGGCATGGGGTTCACCGAGCACGGCTTCCGTCACGCGAACCTCGTGGCGAGCATCTCGTATCAGGTGCTCCATCGGCTGGGATACACGGAGCGAGAGGCCGACCTGGCGTGCGTCGCCGGCTACCTCCACGACGTCGGCAACATGCTGACCCGGGAAGCGCACGCGCAGACGGGGGCGATCCTCGTCTACCAGGCGTTGAAGGACCGGGCCGCCGGCAACGACCTGGCCGCGATCATGGCTGCGGTGGCGAACCACGAAGAGGACCAGGGCTACGCGGTCTCGCCCATCTCGGCGGCCGTGATCCTGGCGGACAAGTCCGACGTGCACCGCAGCCGCGTTCGCCGGTCAGGTCAGATCGATATCGACATCCACGACCGCGTCAATTCTGCGGTCGAACAATCGTTCCTACGGGTAGACTCGGAAGCCCGGACCGTCACCCTCGAGCTGACGATCGACACGGGGATGAGTCAGGTCATGGAGTACTTCGAGATCTTCCTAGGCAGGATGCAGATGTGTCGTCACGCCGCTGAGCAGCTGGATGCACGATTCCGGCTCACGATCAATGGAGCCGAGCTCGCATGAAGGGAACCCGCTGGTTGTGGGCCTCTATCGGCATGGTCCTGGTGCTGGTCGTGGCCTCGCTGATCGGGTTCGCCACCGGCGCGTTGAAGCCATCCCTCGGGCTCGATCTGGAGGGCGGCGTCTCGGTCATCCTGCAAGCGCCGGCGGACACGCCGGATCCGGTGATGCAGCAGGCGTTGGAGAACATCCGCAACCGGGTGGACGCGTTCGGTGTCGGCGAGCCGCAGATCTTCGTCTCCGGTCAGAACATCGAGGTGCAGTTGCCCGGCCTGGCGAAAGGGTCCGTCGAACAGCGCGCGAAGACCCAGTCGTGCCTGATCGGCGCCGACGACGTGAACTACGGATGTCGGCAGCAGGAGTCGAGCGCCCAGACCGCGCTGGACGGCATCACGGTGTCGGACCGCTCGCTCAGCTGCTTGGCGAGCGACGAGTTGACGCTGGAGAACGTCTGCTTCGCGTCCGAGAAGGACGCCAAGGCCGCGATCAAGGGTCTGAGCGTCGCGCAAGACACGGCCGGGGCGACGGGTGCGACCGGTGCCACCGGGGCCTCGGGTCCCGCCGGGCAGTGGTGCGTGAATGACGGCGGCACGGGAGCGTCCTACGGCTGCTTCGACACCGAGGACAAGGCGAACGCCGCCAAGGATGGCGTCACGGTCGCCGAGGATCCACAGTTCTGCTTGACCGGCTCCGGTGCCACGAACCTCCCGTGCGGGTTCACCGACGAGGAGTCGGCGCAGGCTGCGCTCGACGCCATCACCGTGAAGTCGTTCGACACGCAGTACTGCGTGGTGAGCTCGGCGGACATCAACCTCGGGTGCTCCCTGACGCAGGTGGAGGCCGAGCGGAAGCTGCAGGACACCGGTCAATCGCGTCTGTTGGATCTCATCGGGACCACCGCTCGTCTCGAGGAGCGAGAGGTCTTGGAGATCCTCCAACCCGGCGACCCGGCGTTCGCGTCCCAGGCCCTGACGTGTGATTCGGACCCCCAGACCGACACGCCCGACTGTCCCGCCGACCAGCAGGCGCTCGCCGACCAGGACGTCTGGTTCATGGGACAGGACGGCGCGAAGTACCACATGGGCAAGGTCCTGGTGACCGGCGACATGATCAAGAAGGCGACGGCCGTGTACCAGACCAGCTCGACCTCGGTGGCCGGCTGGGAGATCAGCTTCGACCTGACGAAGGAGGGCTCGGGCGTCTTCGCCGACGTCACCACCCAGCTCGTCGGCAAGCAGCTCGCGATCATCCTGGACAGCGAGGTCATCTCCGCTCCCACGGTGGACTCGCCCATCACGAACGGCAGCGGCGTCATCACGGGAAGCTTCACCGAGCAACGCGCGAAGGACCTCGCCACCGTCCTGAACGCCGGTGCCCTCCCGGTACAGCTCAAGAAGCTCCAGACGCTGACCGTCAGCGCCACGCTCGGCCAGGAGTCGTTGAAGCAAGGTGTGATCGCGGGCGTGGTGGGCCTGGTGTTGCTCTTCCTGTACCTGCTCTTCTACTACCGGTTGCTCGGCGTCGTGGCATGGGTCGGCATGTCGATCTGGGCGATCCTTGCGCTCGCGCTGGTCTCGCTCGCCGGCATCGCGTTCGGGTACTCGCTCACGCTCGCGGGCATCGCGGGTCTGGTGATCTCGCTCGGGGTCACCGCGGACTCGTACATCATCTTCTTCGAACGATTGAAGGACGAGGTCAGGCACGGCAAGACCGCGCGCTCGGCCGTCCAGCCCGCGTTCAAGCGCGCGTATCGCACGATCGTCGCCGCCGACATGATCACGGCGATCGCCGCGGTCGTCCTGTACCTCACGGCGGTCAGCTCGGTGCGCGGTTTCGCGCTGACCCTCGGCGTCGCGACGTTGCTCGACCTGTTCGTCGTGTACTTCTTCAAGCGTCCGACCGTCTTCCTGATCGCGCGGAGCCCGCGGCTCGTGTCGCTCCGCGGCTTCGGACTGGAGAGCGGAGTGGCCGGAGAGGAGCATGAGGTCGTCGCGCCTCGCGTTCCGGTGTCCGGGGGCGTCGAATGAACCTCCAGCACGCGATCGATACGTACCGCGGCCACACGATCCCGAACTTCCGCATCGTCGAGCACCGCAACCGGTGGTTCGCGCTCTCAGGGATCGTCATCGCGCTCTCGTTGATCGGGCTCATCTTCAGCGGCTTGAACTGGTCGATCGACTTCGAGGGCGGTGCCCAGATCCAGTACACGTTCACGAAGGCGGTCACCGTGCAGGACGTCACCGACGTCTTGGATGCGAACGGTCACACGGACTCGGAGGTGCAGATCGCCAACGGAGACACCGTGTTGATCCGGACGACGACGCTCACGACGGATCGGGAGGAATCCGATGCCCTCCTCACGGCTCTCGCCAAGCAGGCCGGTATCGACAGCGGCGACATCAACCAGCAGGACGTCGGTCCCACGTGGGGCAGGGAGATCTCGAAGAAGGCATTGAGCGGTTTGATCGTCGTGCTTGCCGCGATCATGCTGTACATCAGCTTCCGTTTCGAGTGGAAGATGGCGGTCGGTGCGATCGTGGCGTTGCTGCACGACGTCATCATCACCGCCGGGATCTACGCCTTGACCGGTCGTCAGGTGACACCGGCCACCGTCATCGCGATCCTGACGATCCTGGGGTTCTCGCTGTACGACACCGTGGTGATCTACGACAAGATCAAGGAGAACACCGAGACATCCGCGATGGTCTCCAGGCTGGGATACGAGGAGACCGTCAACTACTCGCTGAACCAGGTGTTCATGCGCTCGGTGAACACCTCGCTCGTCGTGCTGCTGCCGATCCTGTCGTTGCTGTTCTTCGGCGGGGACACGCTGAAGGACTTCGCGTTCGCGATGTTCATCGGGGTCACGACCGGGGCGTACTCGTCGATCTTCATCGCGGCGCCGTTCCTCGTGATCCTCAAGGGACGCGAGGCGAAGTACAAGCAGCTCGAGGCCCGTCGCCAGGTGCGGACCGCCCGGGAGCGGGTACCGGCGGGCGGCGCGGCGGCCTCGACCGAAGCCGCCGGCGACGGTGAGGCGGTGGGCGCGGTCCCGGTGGCCGCGAGCGCGGCGGCGGCCACTCGCGCCACCGCGCGGACCGGCGGCCCCGCTCGGCCGCGTCCGAAGAGCAAGCGGAAGCCGCCGGCGAAGAAGCGGCGTCGGTGACGTCGTGGACATCGAGGCGATCAAGCAGCTGATCCGCGACGTCCCCGACTTCCCCGAGCCGGGCATCGTCTTCAAGGACATCACGCCCGTCCTGGCCGATCCCATCGCGTTCTCGACCATCATCGACCTGATCGTCGTGCACTTCGGCCGCGGCAACGTCGACAAGGTCGTCGGCATCGAGGCGCGCGGGTTCATCCTGGCGGCACCGGTGGCGTATCACTTCGGGGCGGGCGTGGTGCCGATCCGCAAAGCAGGCAAGCTCCCGTGGACGACCGAGTCGGAGGAGTACTCGCTGGAGTACGGAACGGCGACGCTCGAGCTCCATCGGGACGCGGTCACCCCCGGCGAACGGGTACTCGTCGTGGACGACGTCCTCGCGACCGGGGGGACGGCGAAGGCGGCGGCGTCGCTCGTCGAACGGATCGGCGGGACGGTGTGCGGCATCGCCTGCCTGATCGAGCTGAACTTCCTGCACGGACGCGACAAGGTCGCGGGTCACGACCTGCTCACGCTCATCCAGTACTGACCCGAAGCCCGCGACCTTCCGGTCCTGGAGACCCTCGCCGCTAGACTGGTTCCGAGGAGGCATCCCGTGGACAGTCGCGAACAGGTCAAAGCCGAACAGCGACGTGGCGGTCTGCTGTCACGCCTGCGTCCCGGCGAGTCGGGACCGCCCTCCCGTATCGAGCCGCTGCTGAAGCTGGTTCGCGGCTACAACCCGAAGGCGGACCTCAAGGAGATCCAGCGCGCGTACGCCGTGGCCGAAGCGTCCCACGACGGGCAGAAGCGGATGTCGGGCGAGGATTTCATCGAGCATCCGATCGCGGTCGCGACGATCCTGGCGCAGCTGCATCTGGACACGACGACGATCACGGCCGCGCTCCTGCACGACACGGTCGAGGACACGGACGTGACCGTGGACATGATCGAGGAGGACTTCGGCGAGGAGGTCGCTCGCATCGTCGACGGGCTCACCAAGCTCGAACGGATCGAGTTCCAGACCCGCGAGCAGGAGCAAGCCGAGAACGTCCGCAAGATGGTCGTGGCGATGGCGGGCGACATCCGCGTCCTGCTGATCAAGCTCGCCGACCGCCTGCACAACATGCGGACCCTGTCCGTGCTGGCACCCGAGAAGCAGCGCCGGATCGCCACCGAGACGCTGGAGATCTACGCGCCGCTCGCACATCGCCTGGGTGTCCAGGAGATGAAGTGGGAGCTCGAGGACCTGTCGTTCAAGACGTTGCATCCAGGGCCGTACCGCGAGATCGCGAACCTGGTGGAGGGCCGTCGCAGCGAGCGCAAGGCGTTGATCGACGACGTGACGACCGCGCTGCGCGGCAAGATCAAGGAGCTGGGCATCAAGGCTGAGGTCGAGGGCCGGCCGAAGCACCTCTACTCCATCTACGAGAAGATGGTGATCCGCGGCAAGGAGTTCAACGAGATCTACGACCTGGTGGGTGTGCGCATCCAGGTGGACAGCCTCCGCGACACGTACGCGGCGCTCGGCGCGGTGCACTCGCTCTGGCGTCCGGTCCCCGGCAGGTTCAAGGACTACATCGCCATGCCCAAATCGAACATGTACCAGTCGCTGCACACGACGGTCGTCGGACCGGGCGGCAAGCCGCTCGAGATCCAGATCCGGACGCGCGACATGCACCGGACCGCGCAGTTCGGCATCGCCGCGCACTGGCGCTACAAGGAGAACGGCAAGCAGGCGCGAGACGCCGCGGACCTCGCGTGGCTGGGGCAGATGATGGAGTGGCTCAAGGACATGGCCGACCCGCGCGAGTTCATGGAGGGGTTGAAGATCGACCTCTACGGAGGCCAGGTCTTCGTGTTCACCCCGCGCGGCGACGTGGTGAACCTGCCGTCGGGTGCGACGCCGGTGGACTTCGCGTACGCGATCCACACGGAGGTCGGCCACCGCACGATCGGGGCAAAGGTCGGCGGCAAGCTCGTGCCACTCGACTACGAGCTCCGGACGGGTGACAGCGTCGACATCCTGACGTCGAAGGCGCAGGGCGAGGGCCCGTCGCAGGACTGGCTGCAGTTCGTGACGACGCCGCGCGCTCGCTCGAAGATCCGTCAGTGGTTCGCCCGCGGTCGCCGTGAGGACGCCATGGACCATGGCCGCGATGCGCTCCAGCGCGTGATGCGCAAACAGAACCTGCCGTTCAAGCGCCTCGCGAACGAGGAGGTGCTCACGCAGGTCGCGGTCGATGAGATGAAGTTCCCCGACCTGGAGGCGCTGTATGTCGCCGTGGGGGAGGGGCACGTCTCGCCGCAGTCGGTCGTGGCGCGGCTGGCCCGCTTGCTGAGCGGCACGACGGAGGACGACGTCACGGAGGTGCCGCTGGCGCGTCCGGTGCGTCTGGGCAAGCAGGCCGAGGTGGGGCAGGGCGTCATGGTGCGCGGGCTCCCGGACGTCTGGGTGCGGCTCGGGCGGTGCTGCACGCCCGTGCCGGGCGATCAGATCATGGGCTTCGTCACGCGCGGGCAGGGCGTCTCGGTCCACCGCACGGATTGCCCCAACGCGCACACGCTGGAGCGGGAGCCCGAGCGGCTGATCGAGGTCACGTGGGCGGAGGGCAAGCCCACGTCGTTCATCGTCGCCGTCATGGTCGAGGCGCTCGACCGCGTCCGGTTGCTCTCCGACGTCGCGACGAACCTGTCCGACAGCCATGTGAACATCCTGTCGGCCACGTCGGCCACGGGCCGCGACCGCATCACGCGACTCCGGTTCACGTTCGAGCTGGCCGACATCGCACACCTCTCCAGCGTGCTGGCGTCGGTGAAGCGCGTCGACGGTGTGTTCGATGCGTATCGCGTCGTTCCCGGCTGAGCCGTGAAGGTCGTCCTCCAGCGGGTCGCACGCGCCTCCGTGACCGTGAACCGCCAGGAGGTCGCGTCGATCGGCCGGGGCTACCTGTTGCTGGTGGGGATCGGGTCGCAGGACGCGGACGACGAGGTCGAGCGGATGGCCGAGAAGGTGGGCAACCTGCGCCTGTTCGCCGATGACGACGGCAAGACGAACCTGGCGCTCGCCGACGTCGGGGGCGAGATCCTCGTGGTGTCGCAGTTCACGCTGTACGCCGACGTTCGGAAGGGCCGGCGACCCTCATGGACGTCGGCGGCAGCCCCCGACGTCGCGTCGGATCGCGTCGAGGTGTTCGCTGCCGCGCTCGAACGCCGCGGGTTCCGCGTGGCTCGAGGTGTCTTCGGGGCGGACATGGACGTCGAGCTGGTGAACGACGGGCCGTTCACGCTGGTCTTGGACGCCGGCTCGATGTAGGTCAGCGCCGGGTCGATCTGGCGGAACGCGCCCACTCCACGAAGGCATCCACGTCGGTGGATGCGATCTGCGCCCCGATCAGCTCGAGCCGCCCGAGTGGGCCGGTGGGTACCATGGCCGCCTCATGTGGCGCGACGTCTTCGATCGGAACATCTACGGCACGAACTGCTGGTTGCTCGCGGCCGACGGGAGCGACGACGCGGTGGTCGTCGATCCGGGCTTCGAACCAGAGCGCGTCAAGGCGTTGCTCGGCGCGAGCGGGAAGCGGCCGGTGGCGGTGTTGCTCACGCACGCCCACGTCGACCACGCCGACCAGGCGGGCGCGTTCGCGGGCGACGACGCTGCCCGTCTACGTTCACGAGGACGACGCCGTGGCGTTCCGGGACCCCGAGCTGTGGAACCCGGGGTTCGCGAACACGTTGTCCGAGGTCAAGGACCTGCGGACGGTCGCGGACGGCGACGTCTTGGCGTTCGCCGGCTTCAGCATCGAGGTGGATCACACGCCCGGACACACGCCGGGCCACTGCTGCTTCCGGACGGACGCGTTCCTGCTGTCGGGCGACCTGGTGTTCGCGGGGGCGATCGGCCGCTCGGACTTCCCGAACTCGTCGCCCGTCGACATGGAGCGCAGCCTCCGTCGGTTCCTCGAGCTCCCCGACGAGCTGCCGGTGTGGCCCGGCCATGGGCAGGAGACCAGCGTGGGACGCGAACGCGCGACGAATCCGTTCCTGCGAGGTCTCGCCTGATGGAACTGGCTCCGCCACGCGGGACGCAGGACCTGCTGAGCGATCGCGCCGATGCGATGTTCGGGCTGTACGAGGCCGCGCATCGGACCGCCGACCTGTTCGGGTTCCGCTACGTCGAGACGCCCATGTTCGAGCACACGGAGCTGTTCACCCGAACGTCCGGCGAGACGTCCGACGTGGTCACGAAGGAGATGTACACGTTCGAGGACAAGGGCGGGCGGTCACTGACGCTCCGCCCGGAGAGCTCGGCGTCCGTGATGCGGGCCTACCTCACCCACGCTCAGGAACTGCCGAACCCGTTCAAGGCGTACTACGTCGGGTCGGAGTTCCGTCACGGGCGTCCCCAGGCGGGGCGGCTGCGTGAGTTCCGGCAGTTCGGCATCGAGGTGATCGGTGTGGAGGGGGCGGCCGCCGACGTCGAGGTCGTCGTGCTGGGCGAGCGATACCTGCAGGAGCGCGGGCTCCGACGCTATGACCTCCACCTGAACTCGATCGGGGACGCGAACTGCCGGCCCGCGTATCGCCAGATGCTCGTCGACTACTTCGAGCCGTATCGCGACCGGCTCGACGAGGACTGCCGGACGCGCCTGTCGAAGAACCCGTTGCGCGTGTTCGACTGCAAGGTGGACGGCGGGAAGGACTTCGTGCTCGCCGCCCCGACGATCACCGACCATCTGTGTGACGCGTGCGCGGCGCACTACGCGGCGGTGCGCGTGGGGCTGGACGAGGCGGGCGTCGCGTACGTGCTCGATCCGCGGCTGGTGCGGGGTCTGGACTACTACACGCGGTCGGTGTTCGAGTGGGTCTCGACCGCGCTGACATCGGACCAGGCGTCCACGGTCAACGCGGGCGGGCGGTACGACGGGCTCGCGGAGGCCCTCGGTGGTCAGCCGACGCCTGGTGTGGGGTTCGCGATGGGATTGGATCGGGTCCTCCTGGCGATCGAGGCGGAGGGCGCGCCGCTGCCGCCGGTTCGAGCGCCGCGGTGCTTCGTGGTGGCCATCGGCCCCGAGGCGGAGCAGGCGGGACGTCGGCTCATCGCCGGCCTGCGCGACCAGGGGATCTCGGCGGCCGGGAGCCACGAGGAGCGGCCGTTGAAGGCGCAGCTGAAGATGGCCGATCGGGCGGGGGCCCAGTTCGTCGCCATCCTGGGAGACCAGGAGCTCGCGGGCGGTACCGTCACGCTGCGCCGGTTGGTCGACGGCGTACAGAAGTCGGTGCCGGTGGCGGATCTCGCCGGGTGGCTGACCAAGCTCGACGGGTGGGTGGACTAGATGGCGGACATGCGGACGGCGATGCGAACGCACGCGTGCGGGCAGCTGCGCGCGAGCGATGCCGACGCCGAGGTCGCGCTGTGCGGTTGGGTCGCGCACCGTCGCGATCACGGAGGCGTGACGTTCATCGACCTGCGCGACCGGGAGGGCGTGGTGCAGCTGGTGTTCCATCCTGCCGACGCCCCTGAGGCGCACGAGGCTGCGCAATCATTGGGAGCCGAGGACGTGGTACGCGTCACGGGCGTGGTCCGCCTGCGGCCCGCCGGCATGGTCAACCCGGGACTGGACACGGGCGAGATCGAGGTCGCTGCGACCGGACTCGAGATCCTGTCCGAGTCCGACACGCCGCCGTTCCCGATCGAAGACCGGACCGAAGCCAACGAGGACCTCCGTCTCACGTACCGCTACCTCGACCTGCGCCGCCCGGAGATGACGCAGATGCTGTCGCTCCGGCATCGCGTGATCCGCACGATCCGCGAGTACCTGGACGAGCGTGGCTTCGTGGATGTCGAGACGCCGATGCTCGGGCGGAGCACGCCCGAGGGCGCGCGGGACTTCCTGGTCCCCGCCCGGCTGTTCCCCGGCGCGTTCTACGCCCTGCCGCAGTCGCCGCAGCAGCTGAAGCAGCTCCTGATGGTCGCGGGCCAGGACCGGTACTACCAGATCGTCCGGTGCTTCCGGGATGAGGCCTCACGCGCGGACCGTGGCTTCGAGTTCACGCAGCTCGATCTCGAGATGTCGTTCGTCGGACGAGGAGGACGTCTACTCCGTTGATGGAGCCGTTGTTCGCGCAGCTCGTGCCGCGACATCCACGGCGTGGAGGTCGCGACGCCGTTCCCGCGGCTCACCTATCAACGAGGTGATCGATCGGTACGGATCCGACAAGCCCGACCTCCGGTACGGGATGGAGCTGGCAGACCTGAACGACGTGTTCGCCGGGACGGGATTCAACGCGTTCGCATCGGTGGTGACGTCCGGCGGCCGCATCCAAGGGATCGCGGCGCCGGGCGGTGCGCAGCTCTCCCGGAAGGAGCTCGACCAGCTCGTCACCGAGACCAAGGGTCGTGGAGCGGCCGGCCTCGTGTGGATGGTCGTCGAGGAGAGCGGTGTGCGCTCGCCGGTCGAGAAGCACCTGTCGGCGGACGAGGTCGCCGGCGTGCTCGAGGCCACCGGCGCAGCCCCCGGCGACCTGGTGTTGATCGTCGCGGACCGCGCCGATCGCGTGGCGGTGGCGCTGGACGGACTCCGCCGCACGATGGCGGCCCGGCTGGAGCTGGTGCGCGAGGGCGAGTGGCAGTACCTGTGGGTGACGGAGCCGCCGCTGTTCGAGTGGAGCGACGAGGATCAGCGCTGGGCGGCGCAGCATCATCCGTTCACGGCGCCCGCTGACCGAGGACCTGGCTCCGGAGACCGCGAAGGCGCGGGCGTACGACATCGTCCTGAACGGTTTCGAGCTGGGCAGTGGCAGCGTCCGTATCCACCGCCCCGACCTGCAGCGCAAGGTGTTCGAGGCGTTGGGGCTGTCGTCCGAAGAGATCGACGAGAAGTTCGGGCACCTGATCACGGCCTTCCGGTACGGCGTCCCCCCGCACGCGGGCATCGCGCCGGGGATCGACCGGCTCGTGATGGTGCTGACCGGCAAGGAGGCGATCCGAGACGTGATCGCGTTCCCCAAGGCCCAGTCGGGAGCCGATCCGCTCACCGGCGCGCCCGCGCCCGTCTCGGACGAACAGCTCCGGGATCTGGGCCTGCGGCTGGCCGAGCAACCGAAGAAGGAGAGCTGACGTGCCGACCTCACGCAACGCGAGATCGACCTGTTGAAGGCCAAGAACTTCGCGCACCTGGTGACGCTGAACGAGGACGGCTCCGCCCACTCGGCGCCGCTCTGGATCGACGTGGACGACGACGGGCTCGTGTTGGTGAACAGCGCCGTCGGCAGGAAGAAGGACCGCAACATCCGGCGCGATCCGCGCGTGGTCGTGTCGGTCCACTCGCAGGACGATCCCTACACCTGGACGGCGATCAGCGGCACCGTCGTGTCGATCGAGACGGGCGACGAGGCGGAGGCGCACATCGACTTCCTCAGCCAGAAGTACTACGACGGTGAGCGCTGGGAGTACGTGCCCGGTTCTGTGCGCGTCCTCTACCGGATCCGTCCCGACCGCATCATCGGGGAGTAGGCGTGGCGGACGCGCCGCTCGCCGCGCGGATGCGTCCGCGGACGTTCGAGGAGTTCGTGGGACAGACGCACGTCGTGGGTCCGGGCACCGCGCTCACGAAGCTCGTGGGCGGCGGCAACCTTCCGTCGATCATCCTGTGGGGGCCGGCCGGGACCGGCAAGACGACGCTCGCGCACCTCTTGGCGAACCAGGTGGGTGCCGATCTCATGCAGCTGTCCGCCGTCTCGTCGGGCGTCGCGGACGCGCGCAAGGTGATGGAGGGAGCGAAGGGCGGGCTCTTCCGTACGGTGCTGTTCGTCGACGAGGTCCACCGGTGGTCGAAGGCGCAACAGGACGTGCTGCTGCCCGCGGTCGAGGCGGGCACCGTCACCTTGATCGGCGCCACCACCGAGAACCCGTACTTCTCGCTGAACACGCCGCTGCTGTCGCGTTGCCTGCTGCTCCGGTTGGAGCCGCTCGGACCGGATGAACTCAAGGCGCTGATGCTGCGTGCCTTGGACGATCCCGAACGCGGCTTGGGCGGGATCGACGTGAAGGTCACCGACGAGGCGCTCGATCATCTGGCCGAGATCGCCGGCGGAGACGCGCGGATGGCCCTCACGGGTCTGGAGGCGGCCGTGCTCGCTGCCGAAGGCTCCGGCGAGATCGAGGTGACCCGCGATCGCGCGGCTGAGGCGGTGCAGCGTAAGGCCGTCGTGTACGACCGGCAGGGCGACGCCCACTACGACGTGATCTCCGCGTTCATCAAGAGCATCCGCGGCTCGGACCCGGACGCCGCGCTCTTCTGGCTGGCGCGCATGCTGGAGGCGGGGGAGGATGCCCGCTTCATCGCCCGACGGATGATCGTGCACGCGTCGGAGGACATCGGACTCGCGGACCCGCGCGCGCTGCTGGTCGCGTCGGCGGCCGCCCACGCGGTAGAGCACGTCGGCTTGCCGGAGGCGCGGTTGAACCTGGCCGAGGCGGCGATCTACCTGGCGCGCGCACCGAAATCGAACAGCGTGTACACCGCGCTCGCGAAGGCGATGGAGGACGCGGCGAGCGCCGACCCCGTGCCGGAGCACCTGCGGGATTCGTCGTATCCGGGCGCCAAACGGCTCGGTCACGGGAAGGGATACAAGTACCCGCACGACTTCCCCGGCCATCAGGTGGAGCAGGAGTACCGGCCGGTCAGGTTCAAGGGAACGACGTACTACGAACCGTCGGGCGAGGGCGAGGACACGTAGCCCGGGAGGCATCGGGGCGGCCGTCGTGGGTATGCTACGCGGCGACGTTCAGCCACACATACGACCATCGACCATGGGAAGGACGGGATCATGGCGCCTCTCGCAGTCAGCGGCGGCGACACCGCGTTGATCATCCTGGCGGCGTTCTGGGGACTGCTCGTGCTCTTCCTCTGCGTCGTGCTGCTGAACACGTTCCGCGTGCTGGAGAGCACGAAGATGATGATCGACGCCACCCGTGAGGAGACCGTCCCATTGTTGCGCGAGGTCCGGGGGTCGGTGGAGCGGACGAACCGTGAGATCGACCGGATCGACGGCATCCTCGAGCGCGTGGAGCGCTTGTCCCGACTGATCGAGCAGGCGGCCTCGAGTCCGCTGGTGAAGATCATCTCGGTCGGGGCGGGCCTGCGGAAGGGCGCCAGCCGGTTCAAGAAGCAGCAAGCCCACGTCACCGCCGCCGGGCTAGGGCGGCGCACGCGTGTTCCGACGAGGGTTCTGGGTCGCGCTCGGGTTCGGCGCCGGCGCCACGGGCGCGGTGCTGGCATCCCGCTGGACCAAGAAGCAGGCCGCCCGCGTGGCACCCGCCACGCTCGCGCGCGAGGCCAAGGGCGGATTGCTCGATCTCGGGAAGCTCGTGTCGGAGTCGATCGCCGAAGGACGGCAGGCGATGGAGGACCGCGAGCGCGAGCTCCGAGCGGGCTTGCCGGCTCCGACCCAGGATGAGCCGCCCGCCGCGTAGCCGTCGGTAGACTGCCCGGCGTGGAGACCCATCGGATCCGCGAGCTGTTCCTGTCGTTCTTCGAAGGGCGGGAACATCGGCGCGTCCCGTCCTCGTCGCTGATCCCGCCTCCGGAATCGGGCCTGCTGCTCGCGAACGCCGGCATGAACCAGTTCATCCCGTACTTCCTCGGGCAGGCGCCGCCGCCGTACCTGCGGGCCGTCTCGTGCCAGAAGTGCTTCCGCGCCAACGACATCGAGAACGTCGGCCACACGGCGCGCCACCTGACGATGTTCGAGATGCTCGGCAACTTCTCGTTCGGCGACTACTTCAAGGAGAAGGCGATCCCCTGGGCGCACGAGCTGATCACCGAGGGCTTCGGCATCGACCACGACCTGCTGTGGGTGACGGTGTACGAGGACGACGCCGAGGCCGAGGCGGTATGGACCGACGCCGTCGGCTTGGCGCCCGAGCGGATCGTCCGCCGCGGCCGGCTCGACGATGAGGGTCAGCTCGCGAACTACTGGCACACCCACGCGGCGGGACCGGGAGGTCCGTGCTCGGAGATCTTCGTCGATCGCGGCGCGAAGTACGGCCCCGACGGCGGGCCGGACGTCGACGAGGACCGCTTCATGGAGATCTGGAACCTCGTGTTCATCCAGGACCAGGTCGACGCTGACCTGAAGATCATCGGCGAGCTCCCTGCGAAGAACATCGATACGGGGTCGAGCCTGGAGCGTGTGGCCACGCTGCTGCAGGGAGTGGACAACGTGTTCGAGACCGACGCGTTCGTCCCGTTGCTGGAGGTGGCCGAATCGCTCTCGGGGAAGCATCACGGCCATGACGATCGCGATGACGTGTCGCTCAAGGTGATCGCGGAGCATGGCCGGGCGACGACGTTCCTGATCGCGGACGGGGTCCAGCCGGCCAACGAAGGGCGCGGCTACATCCTGCGCCGGATGCTCCGCCGGGTGGTGACGCACTCCCGCCGGCTCGGCATCGAGGGACCGGTGTTGGAACCGCTGATCCGCCGCACCGTCGAGCTGATGGGCGATGCCTATCCGGAGCTCCGCGAGAACGAGTCGTTCGTGCTGCAGGTGGCGACGTCGGAGGAGGACCGGTTCGCGGCGACGCTCCGTCAGGGACTGCAGCTGTTCGAGAAGGCGGTCGAGCAGAACGCCGAACGCAAGGTCCTGCCCGGCGACGAGGCGTTCAAGCTCTCCGACACGTTCGGGTTCCCGCTGCAGCTGACGGAGGAGCTGGCTGCGGAGGCCGGGCTGGAGGTGGATGTCGAGCGCTTCACCGAGCTCTTGGAGGAGCAACGTGCGCGCGCCCGCGGCGCGGCGAAGCGCGTGCCGATCGGCGTGGAGTCCGGCGCGGTGCCCCCGACCGAGTTCGTCGGGTACCAGCATCTCGACGCGGACGGACAGATCGTCGCGATGCTCGACGCCGACAACCGGGAGCTGCCGGTGGCCGAGGAGGGTGAGGACGTCCGCGTCTTCCTGAACGTCACGCCGTTCTACGCCGAGGGTGGCGGGCAGATCGGCGATCACGGGACGATCCGCACGGCGACCGGCGTGATCCGCGTGGTGGACGCGCAGTGGGCCGGTCCGAACGCGATCATGCACGTCGGTCTCGTGGAGTCGGGGGAGGTCCGCAACGAGCAGGAGGCGCACCCGCAGGTGGATCCCCAACGGCGGGAGGCGACCGCGCGCGCCCACACGTCCACGCACATCGTCCACTGGACGCTGAAGCACCTGCTGGGGGAGCACGCCCGCCAGGCCGGCTCGCTCGTCGCGCCGGGGCGCCTGCGCTTCGACTTCCCGCATCCATCGGCCGTCCCGCTCGAGGTCCTGGAGGAGGCGGAGCTGGAGGCGAACCGGCGGCTGGCGCTCGACGATGCCGTCCGGATCTACGAGACCACGTTCGACGAGGCCAAGGCGCAGGGCGCGATCGCGCTGTTCGGAGAGAAATACGGGGACCTGGTCCGCGTGGTCGAAGTGGGGGACTACTCGCGCGAGCTGTGCGGCGGGACGCACGTCCACCGGACGGGCAACGTCTCGTTGATCAAGATCCTCCACGAGGGCTCGATCGGGGCCGGGATGCGACGCGTGGAGGCGTTGGTCGGGCCGGACGCGCTCCGCGAGATCAACACGGAGCGCGCGCTGCTCCGGGGGCTGGTCGACACGCTCGGGAGCACCGACCCGGCCTCCGCGATCGACCGCGCCCGTCAACTCCTGGAGCGCGTGAAGCGGCTGGAGACCGAGCTCGGCAAGATCCGTCAGGGCGATGTTGACTCGCGCGTCGATCGGATCGCCGAGCAGGCGACGGATGTGGACGGCGTCCGATTGGTCGCCGCGCTCGAAGACGTGGACCCCGACGAGCTCCGGGCCCTGGCGCAGAAGGTGGTGGGCAAGCTCGAGGGTAACGGCGGGGCGGCCGTCGTCCTGGGTTCCGCCAACGGTGGGAAGGCGCTGATCGTCGCCGCGTCCAGCAAGCGACTGGTCGAGCGTGGCGTGACGGCCCCCGAGCTGCTCGAGGTCGCCGCGAAGCAGATCGGCGGTGGAGCGGGTGGCAAGCCGATCATGGGGTTCGCTGGCGGGCCGAACGGCGGCGCGGTGAAGGAGGCGGTTGCCGGCATCCCCGCGCGCCTCGCGGAGCTCCTGGCCGGTAAGTAGTATGGGCCAGACTAGTCGGCCCGGTCGCGTGATCGGTCTCGACCTCGGCGACGCCCGGATCGGGGTCTCGATCTCCGACGACGACCGGCTGATGGCGGTGCCGATCGGCACGATCCACACCGGGGCTCCCGCGGACCTGAAGGCGGTGGCCGCGCTGGTGGAGGAGCACGCGGCGACGCTCGTCGTCGTCGGTCTCCCGCTGTCGATGAGCGGGGAACAGGGATCGGCAGCCGTCAAGGCGGAGTCGTTCGCCGGCGCGCTCCGCTCGATCCTGGCCGTCCCGGTCGAGCTGCAGGACGAACGTCTCTCCACCGTGGAGGCCGAGCGCGGGTTGCGAGATGCGGGCGTGACCGGGCGGGAGCGGCGAAAGGTGGTCGACCGGACGGCCGCGACCGTCATCCTGCAGGCCTGGCTGGACGCGACGCGCTGACGGCGACAGGTCCTCGGCGCGGCGCGCTGGGTATCCTGCCAGCTCGTGGAGCAGGGACAACCTCGCCGGTCGGACCGGCACGACGATCCGGGCGGCAGCTCCAGGCGAGGTGCGCTCCTCGCCCTGCTGGTCGTCTTCCTGCTGCTCGTGGGCGGCGTGATCGCGGCGGGCGCCTACTACGGACACTGCGAGGGAGCCAGCGGCCCGAAGCACGACGTGGCGTTCACGGTCGAGCCAGGGACGTCGGGCGAGGAGGTCGTCTCGCAGCTCCACGACCTCGGGGTCCTGCGGTGCGACGGCATCGTGGGACGGATCCTGTTGCGCGGGACCGGGAAGGCCGATGCGATCCGAGCGGGCAGCTACACGCTGACCACGAACATGACGTTCGACGAGGCACTCCTCGTGCTGTCCACACCGCCGCCTCCGGTGCCCACGGCTCGGCTCACGATCCCGGAGGGCTACCGGCTGACGCAGATCGCGGAGCGCGTGCACGAAGCGCTCGGCATCCCGCAGGACCGGTTCCTGACGGCGGCCCAGAGCACGGACTGGTCGCTCGATCCCTACCTCCCGACCGGCAAGGGGACGGAGGGCTTCCTGTTCCCCGAGACGTATCGGTTCGCGAAAGACGCCACGGCGAAGGAGATCGTCCAGCGCCTGCTGGATCAGTTCGACACGGAGGCCGAGAGGCTCGACTGGGCGAACGCGAAGGACCTCGGTGTATCGGACTACGAGGTCGTCGTGATCGCGTCGATGATCGAGCGGGAGGCCCGCGTCCCGTCCGATCGAGCGAAGATCTCGGCCGTGATCTACAACCGGCTCGCCGAGGGGATGCCGCTGGGGATCGACGCCACGATCGGCTACATCGATCCGGATCCCTCGAACGGACTCACCGTCTCCGACTTCAAGATCGACAGCCCGTACAACACCCGCCTGCACACGGGACTGCCGCCGACACCGATCGCGAGTCCGGGCATCCCGTCGTTGCGGGCGGCTCTGAACCCCGCGGACGTGCCGTACCTCTACTACGTCCTGTGCAGTAGCAACGGCGCCCACCGGTTCAGCGTGAGCTACGACCAGTTCCTGTCCGACAAGGCCGAGTGCCTTGGATGAACCGGTGCCGGGCGCGCGGGTCGCCGGCTCCACCCGGACGGTGGGCATCATCGGGTGGCCGGTGTCGCACAGCCTCTCGCCGGCCATCCACAACGCGGCGTTCGCGGCGTTGGGCATCGACTGGGTCTACGTGCCGATGCCCGTCCATCCGCTCCAGCTCTTCACCGCGCTCGACGGGCTCGCTGCCCTGGGATTCGCGGGAGCGAACGTCACGATGCCGCACAAGGCCGCGGTGGCGGATCTGGTCGACGACCCCTCCGATGATGCCCGACGACTGCACGCGGTGAACACCATCGTCTGTCACGGAGACCGTCTTCGCGGAGAGAACACCGATGCCCCGGGGTTCGAGCGCTTCCTGCAGATCGACGCCGGGTTCGATCCCTCGGGGCGTCATGCGTTGATCTTCGGAGCGGGTGGGGCGGCCAGGGCGTGCGCGCTGGCGCTCGCCCGGTCGGGCGTCGCCTCGATCACGGTCGCGGCACGGAAGACGGTCCACGTGACCGAGGTTGCCGAGGCACTCGAGGGGTTCGGCGGTACCCGTCGAGGCGGTGGCGTTCGAGGCGGCCGCCGGTGTCAAGGCGGACGTGGTCGTCAACGCGACGCCGCTCGGCGCGCGTGGAGAGACCTTGCCGCTCCCTCCGCTCGACGAGGGATCGCTCGTGGTCGACCTCCTGTACCACCCCGCCGTGACCCCGCTCCAGGTGCAGGCGCGCGCGGCGGGCGCCGCCGCGTTCGGGGGCGTCGGGCTCCTCCTGCACCAGGCGGCGCTGTCGTTCCAGATGTGGACCGGTCAGCCGCCGCCGCTCGAGGTCATGTCGGCGGCCGCGCTCGCCGCCATCTCCGACCGCGACTAACCCCCGAGCCCGCCGGAAGCCGAGCCCATCGGGGCCGGATGCTCAAGCGTTCGACACGACCCGACGATGTGAGATGTAGGCATGGATGACTATTCGGCGCTCGCGTATCGCATCGCGGGCGGCGTCGCCGACGTGCGCGGCTGTCTGATCCTGTCCCGGGACGGGCTGATCCTCGGCTCCTACCCCGACGACGAGACGGCCGTGAAGCCGGCCTGGGTGAGGTTCGCGTCGCTCGGTGACCCCGAGCGGAGCTTCGTCGAATTCGGCGACCAGGTCTGGGTGTACGTCAGGCGGCCCGCGTACGGTGCGTTCGCCGTGGCCAACGCCGGCATCCGTCCCGGGCTCGTGATCGACCAGCTGGAAGGCATCCTGGCCTCCGCCGAGGAGTCGAGGAACCGCCGAGACACGCTCCGGGTGCCCGAGGCGTCCGGTGGCCCCGCGGCCACGCCGCAGTCATCGATCCGGCCGTCGCCGAACGGGAGCTCCGCTTCGAGGCCGCCGGCCCCGGACAGCGCGGAGGCCCGCCATTGGTCCCGTGCGACGCCATCCGCCGAGGACGGCGCCGCCGATCCGGTGAAGGAGGAGCTCGCCATGGTCGCGAGCAACGTCGGCCGGTCGGGGGATGCGACCCCGGCAGATGGCCCCGCCCCCGATCCGAAGGACGAAGCCGGCGCGGACGCCGGTGCCGATCCGGACGACGCGGAGGCGGCCGACGGAGCCGATGCCGACGGGGACGCCGAT
The DNA here is from genome assembly GCA_963835415.1 of uncultured Actinomycetes bacterium. GTDB lineage: Bacteria > Actinomycetota > UBA4738 > UBA4738 > HRBIN12 > JBBQVZ01. Next base: position 64,258 of record CAWIFZ010000003.1, read on the forward strand.
CCGGAGGGAACCGACGGCGGGAAGGGCACGTCCCCAGATGCCTCCGGCACACACAACGGCAAGGGTGCGGACCCGCCCGCGCCGATGGAGCTCGACGCCGACGCAGAGGTGGATCCGGTCATGTTGGCCAAAGAGTTTTCAGGGCTGCTTCAGGTTGAGAGCGGTGATGACGAAGCTAGTTCCTGACGACCTAGACCGAACGGACGCCGGTAGACCGACATGACTACGGTCAAGCGAAAGGCGAAGCAACTCGGACAGATCCTGATCGAGCAGGGTCTCATCACGTCTGCGCAATTGGAGCAGGCGCTCGAGGAGCATCGCAAGACGCCGAAGTCCCTCGGCCGCGTCCTGATCGATCTCCAGTTGATCAAGGAAGCCGACCTGGTCCGCGCGCTCGCCGAGCAGGTCGGTCTCGAGTTCGTCGACCTCGCCGACTACCACATCGATCCATCCTCCACGATGCTGCTGCCGGACGCGCTCGCGCGCCGGTATCGTGCGATCCCGATCGGAGAACGCGACGGCAAGCTCCTGGTCGCGATGTCGGATCCCGCGAACGTGTACGCCCTGGACGACATCCGCACGATCACGAACCGCGACGTCCAGCCCGTGGTGGCGACCGCCGCCGACGTCGAGCAGGCGATCCAGAAGTTCGCGGGGATGGACGGTCAGGTCGAAGCCCTTGCGTCGCAGGCCTCCGAGCAGCTCGAGACCGACGACGAACAGCTGGAGGCGGCGCTCGAGGAGGCCCCGATCGTCAAGCTGGTCCAGGCGATCATGACCCAGGCCGTCGGCGACCGTGCGTCGGACGTGCACATCGAGCCCACCGAGCGGGACGTCCGCGTCCGGTTCCGCGTCGACGGCGTGCTCCACGACGTCATGCACTCGCCCAAGAACATCCAGGGCGGGCTGATCAGCCGTCTGAAGGTGATGGCCGACCTGAACATCGCGGAGAAGCGCGTGCCGCAGGACGGCCGTATCAGCATGCGCGTCGGCGGCCGCACGCTCGACCTCCGTGTCGCGACGCTCCCCACCGTCTACGGCGAGAAGATCGTGATCCGTGTGCTGGACAAGTCGCAGGCGCTCCTGCGGCTGGAGGACCTCGGCTTCTCCGACGACGCGTTCAAGCGGTTCTCGGCCTCGTTCAGCAAGCCGTACGGCGCGATCCTGGTGACCGGTCCGACCGGTTCGGGGAAGTCGACCACCATGTACGCGACGCTCAACATCTTGAACCAGGAAGACCGCAACATCATCACGGTCGAGGACCCGGTCGAGTACCGGCTGGACGGCGTGAACCAGATGCAGGTGAACCCGAAGGCCGGTCTGACGTTCGCGTCGGCCCTGCGTTCGATCCTGCGTGCCGACCCCGACATCGTGCTGATCGGTGAGATCCGCGACAAGGAGACGGCCACGATCGCGATCGAGGCCGCCCTCACGGGTCACCTCGTCCTCTCCTCGCTGCACACGAACGACGCGGCATCGGCGATCTCGCGACTGGTCGAGATGGAGGTCGAGACGTTCCTGGTGGCCTCCGCGATCGACTGCGTCGTCGCCCAGCGGCTCTTCCGCGTCCTGTGTGAGCGGTGCAAGGAGGCGTACAAGCCCGAACACGCCGAACTGCTGGCCGCCGGGTACCCCGAGTGGCTGATCCCGGAGATCGAGACGCTCTACCGGCCCACCGGCTGCTCGGCGTGCTCGAACACCGGGTACCGCGGACGCGCAGGTCTGTACGAGGTCATGCCGATGACGGAAGAGATCCAACGGCTCACGGTCGACCGCGCGTCTGCCGATGAGCTCAGGAAGGTCGCGATCGAGCAGGGAATGATGACGCTTCGTGACGACGGTCTGGAGAAGGCCCGTATGGGCCGGACTTCCATCGGAGAGATCGCAAGGGTGGTGAAGTGAGATGGCGATGCAAGCAGATCAAGAAGATGTACAGATCCCGATCCCGGAGCTGCTCACCGCGCTCCTGGAGGTCGGCGGATCCGACCTCCACCTCACGGTGGGGACCCCGCCGACGGTGCGCGTGCACGGCGAGCTGGAGCGGCTGGAGAAATACCCGCCACTGACCCCGCGGGCGCTCCAGGGCATGATCTACGCGATCCTGCCTCAGAAGCTCCGGGAGCGCTTCGAGCAGGAGCTGGAGCTCGACATGTCCTACTCGCTGCCGGGTCAGGCGCGGTTCCGCGTGAACGTCTACCAGCAGCGAGACGCGCTCGGCGCGGCGTTCCGCCTCATCCCGTTCGAGATCAAGAGGCTCGACGACCTGGGCCTTCCGGGCGTGGTGGCCGACCTGGCCCGCTTCCCGCGTGGGTTCGTCGTCGTGACGGGCCCGACCGGTTCCGGGAAGTCGACCACGCTCGCCGGCATGGTCGATGTCGTGAACGAGGAGCGGGCCGGTCACATCATGACCGTCGAGGACCCGATCGAGTTCCTGCACAAGCACAAGAAGTGCATCGTGAACCAGCGCGAGGTCGGCGCCGACACCCACGGGTTCGGGCAGGCCTTGAAGCACGTCCTGCGTCAGGACCCCGACGTCATCCTGGTCGGTGAGATGCGTGACCTCGAGACGATCTCCACCGCGATCACCGCGGCCGAGACCGGCCACCTGGTCTTCGCGACCCTGCACACGCAGGACGCGCCGCAGACGATCGACCGGATCATCGACGTGTTCCCGCCGCACCAGCAGCAGCAGGTGCGGGTGCAGCTGGCGACCACGCTGCAAGGCGTGGTCACCCAGCAGCTCCTCCAGACCACGGACGGGCAAGGACGCGTGGTAGCGGCTGAGGTGCTCGTCACGACCCCGGCCATCCGCAACCTGATCCGCGAGGGCAAGGTGCATCAGATCTACTCGGCGATGCAGGCGGGTGGGCGGTTCGGCATGCAGACGATGGACATGTCGATCGCCGCGCACGTGAAGGCCGGCCGCATCAGCCAGGCGATGGCGTTCGAGCGGTGCCACGACCCCGAGGAGCTCCAACGCCTGGTCGGCGGCGCCTCGGCACCCACCGGCATGGACGGCGGGGGAGCCATGGCCATGGGCGGCATGATGTCGGGAGGCGACTATGTCTGATTCCTACCAGTACAAGGTCCGAGACAAGTCCGGGAACCTCGTCACCGGCACGCTGGTCGCGGACAACGAGCGCCTGGTCCTGGAGCGCCTCCGCGAGATGGGGTACACCCCGCTCGAGGTCGGCAAGGAGAAGAAGGGCCTCAACCTCGAGATCAACATCAAGCCCGCGAAGATCAAGCTCAAGGAGGTCGCGATCTTCTCGCGGCAGTTCGCCACCATGGTGAACTCCGGTCTGCCGATCCTGCGCGCGCTCTCGATCCTGTCCGAACAGGTCAGCAACAAGGAGCTGGCGAAGACGTTGGTCGCTGTTCGGAACGACGTCGAACAAGGGCGCGAGTCTTGTCGGGGGCGATGGCGAAGTTCCCGAAGGCGTTCAACGACCTGTACATCGCGATGGTCAAGTCCGGCGAGACGGGCGGCATGTTGGACGATGTCCTGCTCCGGTTGGCCGACGTGCTCGAGCGCGAGGTGCACCTGCGGCAGAAGATCAAGTCGGCCATGACCTATCCGGTCGCGGTCGTCGCGCTCGTCGTGCTGATCATGTCGGCGATGCTGCTGTTCGTCGTGCCGCAGTTCAAGTCGATCTACACGCAGCTGGGCGGCACGTTGCCGCTGCCCACACGGGTGCTGCTCATGGCCTCGGACGCGGTGAAGAAGTACTGGTACGTGTTCATCTTCGTCACCTTCGTGATGGTGTTCCTCTTCAAGCGCTACAAGAAGACCGAGAAGGGCCGGGCGAACCTGGACGCGATCAAGTTGAAGATCCCGATCTTCGGCACGCTCTTCCACAAGACCGCGCTGTCCCGCTTCTCCAGCACCGCCGGCATGCTGCTCCGTTCGGGCGTTCCCATCCTGCAGGCGCTGGACATCGTGGCGGACACCGTCAACAACGCCGTGATGTCGAGGGCGGTCGTCGACGTGCAGGCCAGCGTCCGTGAAGGTGAGTCGATCGCCAAGCCGCTGGCGAGGCACGCGGTGTTCCCGCCGATGGTCGTCCAGATGCTGGCGGTCGGTGAGGAGACGGGACAGGTCGACACGATGCTCGACAAGGTCGCGAAGTTCTACGACCAAGAGGTCGAGGCGGCGGTCGACGCCTTGACGTCACTGATCGAGCCGCTCCTGATCGCGATCATCGGAGGCGCCGTCGGCGCGGCGGTCATCGCGCTGTACATGCCGATGTTCAACATCATCAAGCTGATCCAGTGAGGCCACGTACGTAGAGATCCAGTGGTTCTACGTACGTCGAAAGATCGTTCTTGTCCCTCCGGCTCGCGTCGGCGAGCCGGAGGGGTCAACCCGTGACGGCATCCTGCCGATATCTCGTGAACGACGGTGCGACGGACGGGTCCTCGACCTTGGGACCTCGACGACGACGAGAGGAGGTGGCAGCCGGTGCTCCGAACCTGGCAGACGCGCTTGCACGAGGACGAGGACGGCTTCACGCTCATCGAGTTGATGGTCGTCGTCATGATCTTGGCGATCCTGATCGTGATGGGTCTGCCGACGTTCCTCGGGGTGCGGGCGAGGTTCCAGGACCGCGCCGCCCAGATCGGATCTGCGGAACGTGGTCCTGTCGGCGCGGATCCTCTACACGGACAACGCCACGTTCACTCCAGCCGACGATTCCGGAACGGGCTCGTCACGATCATCCCCGAGATGTGTTACGTGCCAACCGGTCAGCGCATCGATCGCGACGAACCCCGTGGCTCCCGCCTGCGCCAGCGGCAACGGCACCGGGTCGGTCAGCGTGGCACTCGACCGCGACGCAGTTCTCAGCGGCTCGGATGTCGGCGTCGAGCACGTGCTTCGTGATCCTCGACGGCACGACCGGGACCAGGTACGGGACGACGGCGACCGCGGCGAACTGCACGGCGACGTGGGCAGCACGCCGAACGCGGCCGCGACATCTCCGGCCGCCGCCGGCTGGTAGCCACCTGCTCGTCATCTACCCGTTCCTAGGTATTACGTGGCCGGAGACGGGTCGACGCCCTCAAGCAGCGACACGCGAACCGCCGAAACCCTGACCCAGTGGGTGCGCCGCACGGGCGTGCCCGAGATCCAAGGAAGGGAGTTGACGCAGATGCTCAAGCGCTATTTCGAGCGCAAGCAGGATGAGGACGGCTTCACCCTCATCGAGCTGATGGTGGTCGTTCTGATCATCGGCATCCTGATCGCCATCGCACTGCCGACGTTCCTGGGCGCTCGTACCCGGGCCCAGAACCGCGCGGCGCAGTCGGACCTTCGCAACGCCCTCGTGGCTGCGAAGACGCTCTACACGGACAACAGCACGTACGCGGGGGCAACCGCGGCCGGCATGGCCGTCGGTCGCACCGGAGCTCACGCTGACCTCACGGCGGCGTCGCTGCGTCGACCGTTGCGCTCCGATCGTGAGCGTCATGACGACGCCCACCGCGACCCACTGGGGCGCGGCACGGATGTCGGCTTCGGGCACGTGCTACGGCATCAGGGAGACCGTCGGCGACCGGCACGTACTACATCAGCGCCGGTCTGGCTACGTGCACTGGCGACGCGGCCAGCGCCGACGCCAGCGCAGCTTCGCAGCTTCACGTAACCCACGATCGCCTCGGCGAGCAGAAGGGGCGGTCTTCGGACCGCCCCTTCTGACGTTCCAGCGTCCTCCGTTCACAGCGACCAGTCGGGCAGCCACTCGATCGCTCGGATCCAGGGATCGGCGACGCGCCACCCCGTCCACGCCGGCAGGAAGAGCAGCGCCGCGACGATCGTCGCGCCTGCGAACAGGATCGCGGCGTTCCGTCCGAGGATCGCCGGCATCCGCCGAAGCGTCGTCGACACGGCGAGACACATGAACGGGACGGCCGGGAGCATGTACCAGATGAACTGCGTTCGCCCGACCACGAACCAGGGCAGGAACATCGCGGCGTAGCCGCCGAAGACGACCGCGTCCTGCCAGGCTGGCCGGCGGATGATCTGGACGATCGAGACGGGCAGCAGCAAGAGGAAGCCCCACCACAGGACCGGGTTCCCGAGCGCGATCACGACACTCGACGCGCCGTCACGCGTGACCTCGAAGTACCGGACCGGATGCAACAAGAGCGGCCAGGACCAGGGGAGGGAGTTCTCCGGCTGCACGACGTCGTGCGCTTCCTGGTAGTGCAGCATCGCGGATTGCAGGGACCAGAAGTCGTGGATCGCGAACCCGTGCTGATAGAAGAAGGCTCCGTAGCTCACGAGGTAGACGGCGAGAGGAACGATGGCGAACGAGGTCACGAGCGTCGAACACGTGGCGAGCACCGTGCGATCGCCTCGCCGATGTCCGGTGAATATCCAGATCGCGCAGAGGCCTGCCACGAACGGCAGCGCGAACGCGCCCGACCATTTCGTGGCGATCGCGCATCCCAGGAAGACACCGGCCCACAAGCGATATGGCGAGCCGAAGAGCCGCTCGATCCGAGGCCATCGAGCCACCGGCCGGCGTGACTCCATCCGTTCACGATCCAGGACGAGGAACAGCACCGCCGCGGTGACGAACGTCGTGAGGAAGATGTCGAGCATCGCCATCCGGCTCTGGACGATGTGCAGGCCATCGAGCGCCAGCAGCAGGGCCGCGAGGCCCGCCCACCAGACCGATCGCCAGAGGCGAAGGGCCAGGAGGTAGAGGAGTGCCGACGCCGGCGATCCCGAACAGCGCCGACGGGAGGCGCCATCCGATCGAACGCTGACCGATCGGGCCGACCCCGAGCAGCGCGATGATCCATTTGCCGAGCGGTGGGTGTACCCACGTGCCCTCATCGGCGATCCTGACGGCCGGAGGGTCGGCTCCGATCGGCTCCACGATCCCACCTCCGAGGTACGCCGCCGCATCGAAGACGTAGTAGGACTCATCCCCATAGGGCTGGTCCGGGCTCGCGAGCCCCCAGAGACGGAGACCCGCGGCGATCGCGAGAACGATCACCGGGACGGCGACGCTGCTCGGGATCGACCGTTGATGCACAGGAAGATGATTCCATGCCTGAACGCGCTCGGATCGAGCAACGGTCGGGCCGATCGTCGATCCGGATCGACCGGACCGCGAGCCGGGAGGTTAGTGGAATCTCACGAGGAACCTGAGCGGCACGTCGGGCCCGTCGAACGGCAACACGAGCGCACGACAGGTCCCCGCCCACCGCTTCTCCGACTTCCAGACCAGGTGGAGGCGGCCATCGCGGCTCACGTTGAGGTCGACGTCAGCCCGCTGCGCGAGACCGATGGAGCGTGTCGGATCGCCGCAGTCCACCCGCTGCGTCATCGGGTAATCGAACAGGGCGGAAAGGACCACATGCCCATGTCCGCCGAGCCCTCCGTGGTGCGGGCGACCGTGCGTCCGGATCAATTCGATCAGGGCTCTGAGATCGAACGACACGGTCAGGGAGCTTCCGGCGGTCGCGTCGTTCCACGCGGGCGCCGGCAACATCGAACCGCCCAGATCGCCGAGCACCAGGTACGTCGCGGTCGCTCCGCCGGGGTTCCCTGCGACGTCGGTCGCGTTCACCGTGAACGTGTGGGTCCCGAGCGAGGTGTCGATCGGATCGCCGTCGGCCACCGGACCGGCGCAGGTCGCGAGGCCCGAACCGCCGGCCTCGTCCGCGCAGTCGTAGTCAGCGAGCACGACCTGACCCACCGTGAACACCGCGCCGTCCGCCGGTGTGGTGATCGTGACGGTGGGCGGGGTGACGTCGGGGGGAGCGGTCACCAGGTACGTCGCGGTCGCTCCACCGGGGTTCCCTGCGACGTCGGTCGCGTTCACCGTGAACGTGTGGGTCCCGAGCGAGGTGTCGATCGGATCCCCGTCGGCCACCGGACCGGCGCAGGTCGCGAGGCCCGAACCGCCGGCCTCGTCCGCGCAGTCGTAGTCAGCGAGCACGACCTGACCCACCGTGAACACCGCGCCATCCGCCGGTGTGGTGATCGTGACGGTGGGCGGGGTGACGTCGGGGGGAGGCGCAACCTGCACCTCGATGCGTCCGATCCGGTTGCCCCCCGCTTCGGTGAACCACATCGCGCCATCGATGCCGAGGGCGATCCCGAAGGGTTGCGAGCTCGGGTTGGGGAGCGGGAACTCCGTGATCGTCCCATCCGGTGCGATCCGCCCGATGTTGTTGCCGCCGAACTCCGCGAACCAGACGTTGCCGTCCGGCCCGGCGGCGATCCCGACGGGGTTCGGGAGCGAGGAGGGCAAGACGAACTCGTCGATCTTCCCACCGGGCGTGATACGACCCACGGCGTTGCCGGCACGTTCCGTGAACCAGAGGTTGCCGTCGCCGCCGACGGTGATATCCGTCGGTTGCCGGTTCGAGAACACGAACGCGTACTCCGTGACCGATCCGGCCGTCGTGATCCGCCCGATCCGGTTCCCCGCGGTGCCCACCTCGGTGAACCACAACGCACCGTCCGGCCCTGCCGTGATCCCGAGCGGACCGGACGATGCTCTCGGCAAGACGAACTCGGTGATCTCGCCGGCGGTGGTGATCCGTCCGATCCGGTTGCCGGTCTGTTCGGTGAACCACAGCGCACCGTCGGGCCCGGCCGTGATCCCTCCGGGCTGACTGCCGGCGGTCGGGATCAGGTACTCGGTGATCTCACCGGTCGATGTGATCTTCCCGATCCGGTTCCCGGTGCGCTCCGTGAACCACACGTTCCCGTCGGAACCGAGCGCGACCCAGAAGGGAGCCGACCCGGCGTTCGGGAGCGGGTACTGGCTGAAGGTGCCGTTCGAGAGGGACCCGATCGCGTTGGCGCTCCGCTGAGCGAACCACGACACGCCATCGGGGCCGATCACGATGCCCTGGGGGAGGCTCGCCGGCGTGGGGATCGCGAACTCCGTCACGTCTCCCGTCGCGGCCCCAGCTGCGGGAGCGACGAGCCCGAGACAGAGCAGCGTGAGGAATGAGACCGCGAAGGACCGGATGACGGTGCGGGGACGTGCGCTCGATCGTGTCATGGGCAAGGTATCGGCAATATCGCCGTGATCACCGCATCGTCCGAAGGTCCCGTTCCGCCGTCCCATCCGTCAGTTGGCGGAGGAGATCACCGACCTTCGTCCTCATCCTTTCGAACTACCGAGATATAGGGAAATCGTCCGTCGGTAGCTCAAGCAGCGCAGCTTCGATGCCGACGCCTCAATCGGTAGGTCCTATCAGGTGTGCGATCCGGAGGAAGTGGATGACTCGAGCCATGCTGCGGCGACGGCTGCGCGCTCTCGCTCACGATGAGCGTGGATTCACCATCCTCGAAACCGTCATCGCGATCACGGTCATGTTCGCATCTCTGGTCGCGCTGGCCTACACGGCGACGGTCGGGTTCAGGTCGATCGCGTACGCGCGAGAGCGCGTCACGTTCGACGGGGTCGCGGACCGCATCATGGAGGAGATCCGGGGGCAGGCGTACACGAAGATCCAAACCGGCCTGCTGACGTCGGATCTGGCCGGCGACGCGAACATCATCAACTGCGGCGGTACACCGACCGTGTACCGATTCGAGTCGTGCTCGACGGGGGAGAAGATCGTGAGCTCCGGCGGCGTCGCCGTCACACCGTGGATCAACCCCCATTCGGGAACGGTGGCCGCGGCGGCGATCACCAACAACGTCGGTTACACGTGGAGCACGTACATCACCAACAACGATCCGGCGACGCAGCCGTATCGCGTCACCGTGGTCGTCCAATGGGCGAGCGCCGCCTACCCGAACAAGACGAACAACCTGGTCAGGGTCCAAAGCCTCTTCGCTTCGCCGAGCGGATGCGTCAACTCGGCGACCCACCCGTTCGGCGCCCCGTGCCAACCGTTCTTCTACGGGCTGGCGCAGGTCCCCGCCGGGAAGATCACGATCTCCGGCACCGTGCAGGGGCTCACGTTCAGCACCGGCTACCTCCAGACGACCGGGACCGAGTCGAACCTCCAGAACGAGCAGGTGACCCGCAGCAATGCGACGTTCGCGGAATCGCTCGCGTCGATCACCGACGCGCTCGGGACGCGGACCGAAGGTGGGGTCGTGAGCGGTGCGCAAGCCGCCGACTCTGATCCGAACGCCCCCGGCGCCACGTACGGAACGACGTCGGAGGTGGGCGGGATCGGCGGCACGGTCTCGTCCTCCAGCGGCTCGACGTCGATCTCCTTCATCGCCCCCCCGGGTGACACCGGTCGCGCCGACGCGGCCGTGGTCGCCAGCGGAGCGAACATCTGCCCGCCGCCCTCCGACGTGGCCGAGACCGACGGGCTCCCGTGCGCGGGCGGCCGCATGCAACAGGGCGGCACGCTGTCGTCGACCCTCGGGCTGAGTGGCATCGTCCCGAGCCTCGGCACGGCGACGCTCGCGAGCGTGGCGGCGGCGGCCGGCACCCCGGTCAAGTCCTTCGTCGACCGCGAGGCGGTCAGCGGCCAGGACGGCAGGATCGAGGTCACCGCGACGAGGAACCTGGGTGTCCTGGGGATCGGTGCGTTCCCCTCCGGCATCGCCGCGCCCGCGACGTTCACCTATCTGCTGAGGATGCCGGCCGGGTACCAGGACACGGTCACGTCGCAGGCGGGAACGACCACCACGGCTGGGCCGTCGACCGGAACGCCCACGGGCAACGTGCAGTTCTGGAACGGCGCCGGCTACACGTCGCTCGCTCCCACTGCGGCCGGGCTCAACAACCTGACATCCACGGCGACCAGTGCAGCCACGATCGGCGGGCGAGCCGTCGTGGTCACGATCTCGGTCAACGCCGGGTCGAGCGCGGCGCAGCCGGGCACGCATCAGACGAACCCCAGTGGCTCACTCCGGACCGATGTCGACTCGAGCGTCGCGCCGTTCTCGGCCACGGTGCACTACGTCGTGACGGTCGACGGGGTGACCACGGTGGACCTGCAGATCGCGCTCCAACTCGGCACGATCCTGACGCGCGGCGTGTACGGGCAGCCGCCGGTGGCCGGGTGATCCCCATGGCGACGACCATCGATCGGTTGCGGCGCCGGCTCGGTTCCGAGCGGGGTTTGACCCTGGTGGAGCTCGTGGTCGCGATGGGGATCCTGACGGTCGTGATGGTGATCTTCCTCTCGACCCTCACGTCGATCCAGAAGGCCACCGTCGCCCAGGATGTCCGATCGCGGACGATCGACCAGGTGCGACTGGCCATGCAATCGATCGACCGCCAGGTGCGATCCGGCAACCTCCTCTACAACCCCAGCACCGCGTACGGGTCTCCGGCCTTGCCCACCGGGTACACGCTCTTGATCTACACGCAGGCGAACCTCCCGACGACCGGAGACAAGTGTGTCCTGTGGTCGATCAATAGCTCGAATCAGCTCGTGACCCGGCAATGGCCGCCCTTGCAGCCCGAGAACGCCACCGAGTGGCAGATCGTCGCCGAGGATGTCGTCAACCGCATCGGCGGGACCCCGACGACCGCGTTCTCGCTCGACCCGACCGGCCGGACGATCACGGTGACGTTCCTGGTGAACACCGATCTCGCCGGAGCGCCGCAGGCGACGCAACGGTTGAAGTCCTCGATCACGGGACGGAACACGTCCTTCGGCTATCCGGTCAACGTGTGCGAGGACCCACCCATCCCGACCTGATCGAAGGAGCCATCATGTTGACCCGATTGCGAGACGAGGAGCGAGGGATGGCGATGGTGATCGCCCTCATCGTGAGCATGGTCCTGTTGACGTTGGCGACGGTGATCGTCGCCCAATCCGTCCACGACGTCGAGTCGAGCGGCCTGGATCGGCGCCGTCTGCAATCGGTCAATGCGGCCGAAGCCGGCAACAACTACTACTACGCGTACCTCCAATCGACGACCGTCGCGACGCTGAATTGCCAGCCGGTCACGCAGACCATCGCGACGGCGCCCGCAACCGCCAGCTTCACCGCCACGCCCACGTTCTACGATGCCACGGGGGCGGTGATGCCGTGCTCCAGCGCCACGCCGTTCACCAGCACGTACTATCCGTCGTCCGTCGCGATCACCACCACCGGTTCGGTCACGGGCCAATCACCTCGCACGATGCAGACCTTCATCCGACTCACGCCCGTCTACGGCGGGTTCGGCCAGGCGATCCTGTCCCAGTCGGGGGCGACCTTCCCGAACAACTTCGACGTCTACGGCAACAACGGCAATGACGGCGACATCTACATCCTGACCGGCAACCTGACGGTCTCGAACACCCCGCACATCCGCGGCAACGTCTACGTGCCGGCCGGATCCGCCAACATCAGCGGGAACTCCAACATCACCGGGACGCTGTGGGCGAACGGCAGCGTCGTGATGAGCAATCCCACGTCGATCTCCACCAACGTGATCTCCTCGACCGGCACCATCTCCGGCAGCGGATCGATCGGAGGGAACGCGACCGCCGCCAGCACGATCTCGGGGGTGTCCGTCAGCGGGACGACGTACGCGAACACGGTGTCGCCGACGCCCCCGACCCAGGTGTTCCCCAGGATCACGTACGCGGGGATCGACAAGACCGGGTACACGATCCACACGTACTCCGGCGCCGGTGCCTGCACGTCGGCGCAGACGTTCGTCGAGTCGACGTTGGGCGGCCTGAGCGGGAACCACATCGTGTACATCACCGGTGCCACGCCGTGCACGTACACCAACAGCAACAACTCCACGGTCAACATCCCGGGCAACCTGATGATCATCACCGACTGGGGGATCGACATCTCGAACGCGTCGACCTGGGCCGCGGCCACGGTGAACGGCAGCGTGTACTTCCTGAGCGACTGGCGCGCCGACGGGAACGCGACCCTCGCCCATGACGGCTGCGGATCGGGGGCTTCGAGCAAGACCGTCTCGACCGGGAACAACACCGACTTCAACTCGAACGCGCAGTCGTTCTTCTACTCGCCGTGCACCGTGACGATGGCCAACCAGAACAACTTCTACGGCCAGGTCATGGGGGATCCGGTCGCGATCCTCAACCAGTTCACGATGACGTATCGCCCGGTCCTCGTCCCCGGCTACGGCACGGTTTCGTCGTTCACGGAGGACATCGCGTACGTGCGCGAGGTGGCGAACCCGTAGCTCCCGGTCAACGGCGGTTCCGCAGGTAGGGTGCGAGCGTGAGCGACGCCTGGATCCGTGCGCTCGTCGCGATGCCGTTCGGCCTGGTGGTCGGAAGCTTCCTGACGGTCGTGGTCGATCGCGTCCCCAAGAAGGAGTCGGTCGTCTCGCCCCGCTCCCGGTGCCCGTACTGCGGCGCGGAGATCCGAAGCCGCGACAACATCCCCGTCCTCTCGTGGTTGCTGCTCGGCGGCAGATGTCGTTCCTGTCGAGCACGTATCCCCGCGCGGTACCCGATACTGGAGGCCGGGACCGCCGCATCGTTCGTCGGCGTGGCCCTCGTCTATCCCGACGTCTACGTCATCGCGATGCTGTGTGCGTTCTGCGCCGTGATGCTCGCCGTCGGCGCGATCGACCTGGAACACAAGATCATCCCCAACCGGATCACCTACCCGGCCTTCCCGGTCTTCGCGATCGCCATCGTCGTCGGCTGGGCGATCGGTCAAGCCCTCGATCCCTCACGAGCGGCGATCGGTGCGTTGGCCTACGGCGGGGTGTTCCTCCTGATCGCGGTGATCGCTCCGCGAGGGCTCGGGATGGGAGACGTCAAGCTCACCGGCCTGATCGGCCTGGTGATGGGATCGCTGGGGCTCCGATACGTCGGAGTCGCCGCGGGAGCCGCCATCCTCCTCGGGGGTCTGGGCGGGATCATCGCGCTCCTGGCCGGGAGAGGACGCAAGAGCGCCATCCCGTTCGGTCCATTCCTCACCGCCGGCGCGCTGGTCGCGGTGTTCTGGGGCGAACAGGTCTCCCATTGGTACCTCCGGTCGTTCCCATAGCTCACCGAGCGATCGCGCAGCCGATGTTGAAGGACCTACGACCAAAGCGGCACCTTTGTATGGGCCTTCGACGGCTGTGCCGCGAAGCCGGGTGACATACATTGGCTCCCATGGAAGAGGAGCGGACGAACGAACGCAAGCGCACGCGAGGTGCCTGGGGCGAGCCGTCTCCGTTCGCCACCCCCGCTCCCACAGCGGTGCTCGACCAGCTGAAGTCGGAAGGCGCCGTTCGCTACCTCCTGGTATCCGGTGAGCGAGACGACACCACATGGGGCATCATCGGCGCGGTGTGGTTGTCCAACGACACTGAGCGCGGCGGGTTCCTCGTGTCGCCGGACTCGCTGTGGTCCGGTTACGAGATGGCTCGCAGCTACCGAGGCGCGGTCTCCCGTGGCTGGACCGACGAGCAGATCTTCGGGTACTGGGACGATCAGACGGGGAGCCTGGGCACCTACATGATCGACCCGAATCGCCGGGTCGACTCATTGCTTGAGGTCGCTCGCGTCGTCGGCTTGATCTAGCTCGCTCGCCGTCGTTCCTCAAGCATCGCCAACGTGTGTCAAACGCCGTCGAAGGAACGTCGGTGCCGCCTTCCGATCAGTGATCCGGTGTCGATGACCTCATCGATCGCACCCCGTGCGAGCCTCGGTCTCTGATCCTCGGTCCTGAGCCTCGAACACCCGTTCGGACCTGCGGAAACTTCTCCGTACGAGATGTTTGACTGCCGTTGTTCCCTGGTGTTTCGTAAGAGACCTCATTCTGCCACTTGAGGCACATGAGCACCAATGTGGCACAAGTGCCACATGAGGTGACAAGAAGCACGTGGAGAGAGGGATGAACTCGTGAACGAGTCGCAGCCGTTCGTGCCGGGCGGTCTCTTGACCGTGTCGGAGGTCGCGAACGCCATGCGCGTCTCGAACATGACGGTCTATCGACTCATCAAGAACGGAGAGCTTCCGGCCGTACGCGTCGGGAAGAACTACCGGCTGCGCGAGACCGACCTCGAGCGCTTCTTAGAGGAACGCTCCGTCCGGACGGAGGGTCCATAGATGGCCAAGGTACGGGTCGGACTCGATATCGGCGCCACCGCGGTGCGCGCTGCCGAGCTCCAGGGAGGGGACACCCCGGTCGTCGTTCGCGCGGCGCAGGTCCCCTTGCCCGAAGGAGCCGTCGAGGCCGGCGAGATCCGTCAGCCCGAGCTGGTGAGCGAGGCACTGCGTGAGCTGTGGCAGCGCGGCGGGTTCAAGAGCCGGCAGGTCTACATGGGTGTGGGGAACCAGCGGGTGGTGGTTCGCGAGATCGCGCTCCCGTGGCTCCCCGAGAAGGAGCTCCGGGCGTCGCTCGGGTTCCAGGCGCAGGAGTTCATCCCCATGCCGGTCGAGGACGCCGTCTTGGACTTCGACCCGCTCGGCGAGTTCGAGCAGGACGGACGGCGCATGCTGCGGTTGATCCTCGTCGCCGCGCAGCGCGCGATGGTGAACACGGTCGTCGACGTGGCGCTGGCCGCCAAGTTGGAGCCGGTGGGCGTCGACCTGGTGCCGTTCGCCATGGCGCGCGCCGTCGGCATGCCCGAGGTCGGCATGGAGGATGAAGAGGGTGGTGAAGAAGCCATCGTCGACATCGGCGCCACGGTCACGAACATCCTCGTTCACGAGAAGGGCGTGACCCGGTTCGTCCGCATCCTGCCCTCGGGCGGCCGCGACATCACGCTCGCGATCGCGCGGAACTTCGGGGTCGAGGCCGACGTCGCTGAGCGCCTGAAGCGCGGCGAGGCGGTCGAGGGCGGACCAGACCTGGACGAGGTGCATCGCGCCGCCATGCAGCGTGCGCAGAACTTCGTCGACGAGGTGCGGTCCTCGCTGGAGTTCTACACGGCGCAGACGCGCGGGGCCCGGATCGGTCGCGTCCTGGTGATCGGAGGAGGCTCGAAGCTTTCGGGCTTCCTGGAGCTCCTGCAGGAACGCGTTCCCGCCACGATCGAACGCGGCCACGTGTTCCGCCGTGCCAAGTCCCAACTCTCCCTTTCGGAAGAGGCGCTCGCTGAAGCGGAGCCCGTGCTCGCGGTGGCCGTGGGTCTCGGCATCCCCGGGAGGCATTTCGCGTGAGCCAGGTCAACCTTCTTCCCCCTGAGCTTCGCGCACGTCAGAAGACGAAACAGCAGACGATCCTGATCCTCGGGGCGGGCGCAGCGGTACTCGTTCTCCTGCTCGGCTACTGGTTCCTGCAGAGCCAGAAGCTGTCGGACGTGAACGAACAGGTCGCTGCACAGAACGCCACGAACACGCAGATCCAAGCGCAGATCGACCAACTCCAACAGTTCCAGCAGTTGCAGGTAGAGGCAGCCTCCCAGGAGGCGTTGCTCGCCTCGGCGTACGCCGGCGAGGTGTCGTTCTCGCAGATGCTGATGGACGTCTCCCGGACCATCCCTTCCGACGCGTACCTCAATGCGTTCAACGCGGCTCTTACCGCACCGGTGGTCGGCGAGGTGCCCACCGCGACGCCCACGACGAGCTTCGTGGGCTCCTTCACGGCCGCCGGCGGCGCGGATGGGTTCGACAGCCTGGCGAGCTGGCTGACGCGGTTGGAATCCGTCAAGGGTTGGGTCAACCCGTGGCTCTCCAGCGCGGCCGAAACGGGTCCCAACACCGGACTGTATGCGTTCACCAGCGGCGTCGATCTGACGCAGGACGTGCTCACGCCTCGCGGCCGGGAGGGTGAGTCGAGTGGGGGGTAGGCGCGCGCCGATCTTCGCCGGGGCCGCGGTGGTCGCGGTCGTGCTCATCGTGACGTTCTTCCTCGTGCTGCCCAAGGCAGGCCAGGTCAAGGACGCGGATGCCGCGCTCACCGAGGCGCAGGCGCAGCAAGCCACGTTGGGGGCGCAACTGGCCGCGCTGCAGCAAGCGGAGGCCGAGGCGCCGATCAACCGCGAGACGATCCGGAGGGTCCAGCAGGCCATCCCGCCGACCATCGATCAGCAAGGCTTCATCCTCTTGCTACAGAACGCGGCCGTGCAGTCTTCGATCGACATCGTGACCATCACACCGAGCAATCCCATCTTCGATCCGGCCACGGGCCTCTCGACCGTGACGAACACCGTCAGCTGCACCGGGAGCTACTTCGCGGTCACCGAGTTCCTGTTCCAGATCGAGACGCTCCCCCGTGCGGCGAAGACGACGTCGGTCGGCATCGCCCCGTCACCATCGGCGACGAACGCGAGCCTGCTGACGGTGACGCTCGCGATCGACATGTTCACGAGCGACCAGAGCGCCGGGCCGGGGTCCACGCCCGGACCGACCTCGGCCGCCGGTGCCACACCGCCGGCCGCCACCCCGCCGCCCGCGAGTGCCTCGCCCGCCGCCATGACGAGCCAGGGAGCCTGACGGATGCCGCTGAACGATCGCGATCGCAAGGCGCTGAAGGTCGGAGGCATCGTGGCCGCGGTGCTGGTGCTCGCCCTGGTCGGTCTGGGCCAGCTGGGCAAGGGCGGCGCACCGGCGCTGCCACCGCTCTCCGTCGGCCCGTCCACGGCGACCGGGCCGGTGGCGACCGGACCGGGCGTCACGGGTCCGAGTGAAAGCGGCTCGCCGTCGCAGGGAGGACCCAGTCCGAGCCCGATCTTCTCCGGCCGCGACCCGTTCTCGTTGCCGCCGCAGTTCCAGACGATCGCACCGCCCAGCGGCGTTACCGGTCCCGTTCCGACCGGTCCTGTTCCGACCGGTCCCGTGCCGACGGGCTCGACGGGTGGTCCCGGGCCCACCGGCTCGACCGGTGGTGGCCCCGGACCGACGGGTTCCACGAACCCGCCGACGAACGGTTCGACGACGGTCATCGGCGGGCACACGGTCGTGCTGATCGACACGTTCACCTCCAACGGCGTCTCGCACGCCACGGTCGAGGTCGACGGCATCGTCTACAACCCCGCCGAGGGTGCGACGTTCGCGGGAGGGAACTTCGAGCTGCGAGACGTGGCGGGCAACTGCGCCACGTTCCTGTTCGGCGACGAGTCCTTCACGCTCTGCTTCACCCCGTCCAAGTAGACGGGGTCCGGTCCCGGCGATCCGCCCACGGGGGGAGCGGTCGCCGGCGCGGGGGCGGCCTCGTCTCGGGGCCGCCCCCGCCCCATCAGGCCACGCACCCGGTCCCTATGATGGGCGGATGCTACGGATGCTCACGGCCGGTGAATCGCACGGCAAGGCGCTGGTCGCGATCCTGGAAGGTCTCCCGGCAGGTGTGGGCATCGTTCCGAAGGAGATCGCGGGGGAGCTCGCCCGCCGTCGGCACGGGTACGGACGCGGCGGACGGCAGCGGTTCGAGGCGGACCGGTTCGAGATCCTGACAGGAGTGCGCCACGGGAAGAGCCTCGGCGCCCCGGTGGCGATCACGATCCCGAACGTCGAGTTCGAGGCGAAGTACGCGGACCTCATGTCGGTGGAGGGCGCTGAGGATCCCGACGCGCGGTTGACCCGTCCGCGGCCGGGCCACGCGGACCTGGTGGGCGTGCAGAAGTACGCGTTCGACGATGTGCGCAACGTCTTGGAGCGAGCCAGTGCCCGCGAGACGGCCGCCCGTGTCGCGGTTGGCGCCTGCTGCAAGGCGTTCCTCGCCGAACTCGGGATCGGCGTGCTCTCCCACGTGGTCCAGATCGGCTCGGTGAAGGTCCCGGCTCGCTCGACCGTTCCGGAGCTGGCGGATCTGGACGCGATCGACGCGTCACCCGTCCGGTGCATGGACGAGGCGACGGCGAGCAAGATGGTCGCCGCGATCGACCGGATCCGCCGATCGAAGGACACGGTGGGCGGTGTCTTCGAGGTGGTGGCGTACGGAGCGCCTCCCGGGCTGGGCTCGTACGTGCACTACGACCGCAAGCTGGACGCGCGCCTGGCGCTCGCGCTCATGAGCATCCAGTCCGTCAAGGGCGTCGAGGTGGGGGATGGGTTCGCGTCGGCGGGCAGGACAGGCTCCAAGGCGCACGACGAGATCGTGCTCACGCAGGGACGCATCGGCCGGAAGACCGCCCGTGCGGGGGGCATCGAAGGCGGGATGTCCACGGGCCAGCCGATCCGTCTGCGCGCGGCGATGAAGCCGTTCTCGACCGTTCCCCGTCCGCTCGCCACGGTGGATCTTGCGACGGGCACCGCGGCACAGGCGATCAAGCAGCGCACCGACGTGTGTGCGGTGCCGGCGGGCGGGGTCGTGGGCGAGGCGGTCGTCGCGTTCGAGCTCGCGAACGCCGTCCTGGAGAAGTTCGGCGGGGACTCGCTGGATGAGACGCGCCGGAACCTGGACGCGTACGTGGAGACGCTCGCGTGATCGTCTATCTGGTGGGGATGCCGGGAGCCGGGAAATCCGTGGTGGGCGAGGAGCTGGCCGGTCGCCTGGGCGTCCCGTTCATCGACCTGGACGCGGAGATCGAACGGGCGACGGGTTCGAGCGTCGCCGACATCTTCGCGGAGGAGGGAGAGGCGGCGTTCCGCGCCCGCGAGGCTGCCGCCCTCACGGACGCCAGCATGCATGACCCCGCCGTCGTGGCGTGCGGCGGCGGTGTCGTCCTGGAGCCCGCCAACCGCATCACCCTGCGGAACACCGGCGTCGCCGTGTTCCTGGACGTGCCGCTCGAGGATCTCCGTGCCCGCGTACGTCCCGCTGCCGACCGGCCGTTGATCCGCGAGGAGGGCGACCTGGAGCGCCTGCTGGCAGACCGCGAGCCGCTGTACCGCGAGTTCGCCGCTCACGTGGTGGACGGGACGGGCACGCCGGGTGAGGTCGCCGACGCCATCGTGGAGGAGCTCCGTTGGTCCGCGTGACCGTCCCGATCCCGGGGCGGCCGTACGACGTGTGCGTCGGCTCGGGCACGATCGCGTCGATCGCATCCCTGCTCCCCGACCTGCCCGGAGCGGCGACGGCGTTCGTCGTGGCCGACCAGACGGTGGCCGCCCGGTGGTTCGAGCCGCTCGCGTCCTCGTTCGGCGGGGCGGGGCTGGCGACGGTCCCGCTGATCGTGCCCGAGGGCGAAGCGGCCAAGACGTTGCGGGTGTACGAGACCCTGCTGCATCAGCTCGCCACCCAGGAGGCGCATCGGGACGATGTGGTGGTCGCGCTGGGTGGGGGAGCGGTGGGCGATCTCGCCGGTTTCGTCGCGTCCACGTACATGCGCGGCGTGCCGTTCATCCAGGTGCCGACGACGCTCCTGGCCCAGGTCGACGCGGCGATCGGCGGCAAGGCGGCCGTCAACCTGCCGGAAGGCAAGAACCTGGTGGGGACGTTCTCGCAGCCGCGGCTGGTGGTCGCCGACGTCGACACGCTGCTCGCGTTGCCCGACCGCGAGTTCCGCTCGGGGCTCGCCGAGGTCGCGAAGTACGCGCTCACGCTGGACCTCGAGCTCCTGGACATGCTGGAGCGGAACCCCGGCCCGATCCTCGAACGAGACCCGTCCGCGCTCGAGACGCTGGTGGCCCGCTGTGTCTCGGCGAAGGCACGGACGGTCGCCGAGGACGAGCGCGACGACGGGGCGCGCCTGTTCCTGAACTACGGGCACACGCTGGGCCACGCGCTCGAGCGACTCGACGCCTTCGCCGGGCGCTCTCATGGCGAGGCGGTGGCGGTCGGCATGGTGTTCGCGGCTCGGCTCGCGGAGGCGCGCGGGATGGCGTCCGACGGGCTCGCCACACGCACGGTGCGCCTGCTCGCGTCGTTCGGACTGGAGACCGACGGGTCGTTGCCCGGTCCCGACGAGATCCTCGAGGCGTTCCGGCTCGACAAGAAGTATCGCGGTGGTGTTCGCTTCGTGCTCCTGCGGGACGTCGGGCGTCCCGTGGTCGTGGACGATGTCACGGACGACGAGCTCCGAGAGGTGCTTCAGGCGATGGGAGCGAACGCATGAAGATCCTGTATCTGTTCGGTCCCAACCTCGGCGCTTTGGGGACACGCGATCCGCAGACGTACGGCTCGGAGACGCTCGCCCAGATCATGGACGCCGTGACGGAACGTGGACGCACGCTCGGCCACGACGTGTCGTGGCGACAGTCCGATCACGAAGGAGCGCTCGTGGGGTGGTTCCTCGGCGGCACGCGCCGAAGAGGTCGACGCCATCGTCGTCAACCCGGGCGCGCTCACCCACTACTCGTACGCGCTCCGGGACGCGATCGAGGGCAGCGGACTCCCGGTGATCGAGGTGCACATGACGAACATCCATGCGCGGGAGGAGTTCCGACGGACATCGGTCGTGGCCGACGTCTGCCGCGCGTCCATCATCGGCTTCGGAGCCGGTGGCTATCATCTGGCTCTAGAGGGGGTGCCGTGGATCACCGAGTGAGGCGCGACGCACTGGTCTCCGCGATCGAGGAGCAGGCGGTCGACGCCATGCTCGTCACGCGGCTGACGAACGTCCGGTATCTGACGGGCTTCACAGGCTCGAACGCGCAGGCGATCGTGTCGCCGACGACGAGCCTGTTCTTCACGGATGGTCGGTACACGGAGCAATCGCGTCACGAGGTCGCCGACCTCGAGCGGGTGACGTACCTCGGTGTGTTCGCCGAACCGCTCGCCGAGGCCTGCGGGACGCTCGGCATCCGCAGGCTCGGGTTCGAGGCACATGACGCCACGGTGAGCGACCTCCGTCGGTTCCAAGACGCGATCCCCGACGTCGAGTTCGTGGCTGTGGGCGAGCCGGTCGAGCGTCTGCGGTGGATCAAGGACGCGGAGGAGCTCGCGCTCCTCGACGAGGCGCAGTCGTGCACCGACGTCGCGTTCGACGACATCCTCGAGCGATTGGCCGTCGGCATGACCGAGCGCCAGGTCGCCCTGGAGCTCGAGCACGCGCTCCGGCGCGCCGGCGCGGACGGGTTGTCGTTCGAATCGATCGTGGCGTTCGGTGAGCAGGCCGCCGAACCGCACCACCACCCATCGCACCGGGTGCTCGAAGAGGGCGATGTGATCAAGATGGACTTCGCGGGCCTCTACGGTGGGTATCACGCCGACATGACCCGCACGATCGCGTTCGGAGCGCCGCCCCCCGAACTGCGGAAGATCCACGACGTGGTCCGTCAGGCACAGCAAGCGGCGATCGACGCCGTGCGCGCGGGCATGACGGGCGGAGCGGTGGACGCCGTGGCGCGTGAGGTCATCGACGGCGCCGGGTACGGGGCGTTCTTCACGCACGGCCTGGGCCACGGCGTCGGCCTGGACATCCACGAAGGCCCGAACTTCCGCCGAGGCGGAGACGACGTCGTGCCCGCCGGCGCGGTCATGACGGTCGAGCCGGGGGTGTACGTGCCCGGGCTCGGCGGTGTCCGGATCGAGGACATGGTCGAGGTCGGCGAGGACGGATGCCGGGTCATCGGAACGTCCACACGCGAACTGATCGAGCTGTAGGCGAGGAGCGAGTCATCGGTGAGTGTTTCCACGAACGAGTTGAAGAACGGCATGACCCTCGAACTGGACGGCACGCTGTTCCAAGTGATCGAGTTCCAGCACGTGAAGCCAGGCAAGGGCGGGGCGTTCGTTCGGACGAAGCTCCGCAACCTCAAGACGGGCGCCGTCGCCGAGAAGACGTTCAACGCCGGCGTCAAGGTGGGCCTGGCCATCGTGGAGCGCAAGGACATGCAGTACCTCTACGGTGATGGCGACGACTTCGTCTTCATGGACCTCGAGACGTACGACCAGATCCACGTCCCGGGGACGCTCGTCGGCGACGCCGGCGGGTTCCTCGTCGAGGGCGGGCAGGCCCAGGTCACGGTGCACGAGGGCGTGCCGATCGGCGTCGACCTTCCCGCGTCCATGGTCCTGACGATCGTGGAGACCGATCCGGGGGTGAAGGGTGACACCCGAACCGGGGCGTACAAGCCGGCCAAGCTCGAAACCGGGCTGGTCGTGCAGGTCCCGCTCTTCGTGGAGGAGGGCGAGAAGGTCAAGGTCGATACCCGGACCGGCGAGTACATCGAGCGCGTGAAGGCGTGACCACCCGGCGCGAAGCCAGGCGAACCGCGCTCGACATCCTGTACCAGACCGACATCACGGACGCGGATGCCGACGTCGTCATCGCCGACTGGCGAGAGGCCGGGCGTACCGTGACGCCGTTCGCCCAGGAGCTGATCGACGGCGTCGCGTCGCATCTCCCGGAGATCGATCCGTTGCTGGAGGAGCACTCGGAGGGGTGGACGGTGGCCCGCATGGCGACGCTGGACCGGACCATCATGCGGATCGCGGTGTTCGAGCTGATGCATCGAGCCGACATCCCGACGTCCGTCGCGATCAGCGAGGCGGTGGAAGCGGCGACCGAGCTGTCGTCCGACGAGTCACGCCGGTACGT
Organism: uncultured Actinomycetes bacterium; assembly: GCA_963835415.1. Taxonomy (GTDB): domain Bacteria; phylum Actinomycetota; class UBA4738; order UBA4738; family HRBIN12; genus JBBQVZ01. The sequence goes on from CAWIFZ010000003.1 coordinate 87,483, forward strand.
GAACGGCATCCTGGGGCGGATCGCTCGGGAGCTGGGCCGGCCGGAGACCGAGCAGCCAGCGGACGGTGCGGACGAGGAGGCGAAAGAGCTCGACGCGGGAGGGGACTAGGACGGGGACTCGGGCTTGGGGGTCTCGGACTTCGGTTCCGTCGAGTCGGTCGGCTCGTCCACGTTGCCTTCCTTGATGCCCTTCTTGAACTCACCCTGGGCCCGACCGACGGAGCGTGCCATCTCGGGCAGCTTCTTCGCGCCGAACAGCACCACCACCGCGACGATGCCAACGACGATCCACTCAGGTCCCATCTACCCAACCACCTTCCACATCATCTGATCGGACGGTACGCAGCAAGTCTACGCCCGAACGGGGTGGACGGAGCCATCCCGCGGCTTTGCCGGGGTCAGACCCGGCGGCTATGCTGCGATCGAGGAACCACCCTTTAAGTCCGGTCCCGCGAGGCCGGGAAGGGAGCGATAGATGCGACACAACCGGAGCGTCCTTCCGCGCACGCGGAGGGGCGCGTTCTCATGAGTGGGAAGCTGCTGGACGCGGACGACGTCCGCCGGGCGCTGACCCGCATCGCGCACGAGATCGTCGAGCGAGACAAGGGCGCCGGTGGGCTCGCGCTGGTCGGGATCGCGAACCGCGGCGATCACCTGGCGCGGCGCCTGGCCGCCGAGATCGCCCAGATCGAGGGCACGGAGGTGCCGGTCGGCGTGCTGGACATCACGTTCTACCGCGACGACATCGGGCTGAAGGCCGAGGCGCCCGAGGTGCACGAGACGCGGATCCCGTTCGACATCACCGGCACGACGGTCGTCCTGGTGGACGACGTGCTGTTCACCGGTCGAACGATCCGCGCCGCGATGGACGCGTTGATGGACTTCGGCCGCCCCGAACGGATCCAACTGGCGGTGCTGGTCGACCGGGGGCACCGGGAACTGCCGATCCGGGCGGATTACGTCGGCAAGAACGCTCCCACCCACCGTGGCGACGACGTCCGCGTGCTGGTGTCCGAGCTCGACGGCGAGGACGCCGTGGTCGTGGAGGAGTCGAGATGAACGAACACCTGTTGTCGATGCACGACGTCTCGGCCGACGACGTCATCCGGATCCTGGACACGGCCGAATCGTTCCGCGAGGTCGGGACCCGCGTCATCAAGAAGGTGCCGGCGCTCCGCGGCCGGACCGTGGTGAACCTCTTCTACGAGAACTCCACACGCACGCGTATCTCGTTCGAGCTGGCCGCGAAGCGCCTGTCGGCCGACGTGATCAACTTCACCACCGGTGGATCGAGCGTGTCGAAAGGGGAGAGCCTCAAGGACACCGCGCTCACCCTCCAGGCGATGGGCGCCGACGCGATCGTGATCCGGCACTCGTCGAGCGGCTCGCCCCATCAGCTGACGAAGTGGGTACGAGGCCACGTGCTGAACGCCGGTGACGGGACCCACGAACATCCCACGCAGGCGCTCCTGGACATGTACACGATGCGGGAGCGGTTCGGCAGGATCGAGGGCCTCCGCGTCGCGATCGTCGGGGACGTCATGCACTCGCGGGTCGCCCGGTCCCTGAGCTTCGGCCTGGTGAAGATGGGCGCGGACGTCACGCTGGTCGGGCCGCCCACGCTGATCCCGCCGGACGCTCCGGCGTGGGGGGTGCACGTCTCGTACGACATCGAGAGCGTGTTGCCGAAGCTGGACGTCACGTACGTGCTCCGCGTGCAGCGGGAGCGGCAGCGCCTCGAGTTCTTCCCGAGCGTCCGTGAGTACTCGAGGCTGTTCGGTGTCACGAACGAACGGGTCGCCATGTTGCCGGAGGGAGCCCTGATCATGCATCCGGGTCCGATGAACCGCGGGGTCGAGATCGACTCCGACGTGGCCGACCTCCCCCAGAGCGTCATCGAGGAGCAGGTCACCAACGGCATCGCGGTGCGGATGTCGCTGCTCTACCTGATGCTCGGGGGCTCGAGCGAGGGGAGCACGGATGAGTGAGCGCGTGATGCTCCGAGGGGGACGGGTCGTCGACCCGGCCGCCGGGACGGACGGCGTCCGCGACATCCTCATCGAGGACGGGCGGGTGGCGGACAACGGCGACATCCAGAACGCCGATGCTGAGGTCATCGATTGCACCGGGCTGATCGTGGCTCCCGGCCTGGTGGACATGCATACCCATCTCCGGGAGCCGGGCTTCGAGCACAAGGAGACCATCGAGACGGGGACGCGCTCGGCGGCGGTCGGTGGGTACACCGCGGTCGCGCCGATGGCGAACACGGATCCCGTCGCCGACCACGCCGGCGTGATCCACGAGGTCCGCGACCTGGCGGCCGCGGCCGGCCTCTGCGACGTGTTCCCGGTGGGCGCCATCACGAAGGGGCTCGAGGGCGAGTCGCTCGCGGAGATCGGCGACATGGTGGAGGCCGGCGTCCGGATGTTCAGCGACGACGGGAAGTGCGTGCCCACCGCTCGGCTGCTCCGCAACGCACTCGTCTACGCGAAGGCGTTCGACGATGTCGTGATCGCGGATCATTGCGAGGACGCGTCGCTCGCCGAGAACGGGCAGATGCACGAGGGCTTCCACTCGTACTCGCTCGGGTTGCGGGGCCAACCCGCGGAGGCGGAGGAAGTCATCGTGGCCCGCGACGTGGCGATCGCTCGCATGACGGGCACACGGCTCCACATCTGCCATCTGTCGTCCGCCCGCTCGGTGGAGCTCGTGCGGCGGGCGAAGGCCGAGGGTATCCGTGTGACGGCGGAGGTCACCCCGCACCACCTGGTGTTCACCGACGACGATCTCGTCACCTACGACACCGATCTGAAGGTGAACCCGCCGCTGCGGAGCCCGGAGGATCGCGACGCCTTGCGAGCCGGCGTCGCCGACGGGACGATCGACGCGATCGCCACGGATCACGCGCCGCACGCGGTCGAGGAGAAGGAGGCGGAGTTCGACCAGTCGCCGCCCGGAACCATCGGCCTCGAGACCGCGCTCGCGGCGGTGCTGACCGAGCTGGTCGAGCCGGGTGTGCTGACGCTCGTCCGCGCGCTCGAGGCCCTGTCCGCAGCTCCGGCGCGTATCCTGGGCGCCTCCGAGCACGGCGGCCCGATCGAGTCCGGACGCCCCGCCAACCTCGTGGTGTTCGACCCCGGATCGGAGTGGGTGGTCGAGGCGCCGTTCACGTCGAAGAGCCGCAACTCCGCGTTCCTGGGCTCGACGCTGCGCGGGCGGGTCGTCCACACGATGCTCCGCGGCGCGTTCACCGTGACGAACGGGAAGGCCACCAGGTGACCGGACCTCCCGCGCTGCTCGCGCTCGAAGACGGCACCGTGTTCCGCGGAACCGGGTTCGGAGCGGAGGGGGAGGCGTTCGGCGAGGCCGTGTTCAACACCGGGATGGCCGGCTATCAGGAGGTGCTGTCGGATCCGTCGTACGCGGGACAGATCGTCGCGATGACGGCTCCCCAGCAGGGGAACTACGGGGTGAACCGCGACGACGCCGAATCGGCCCGCGTGCAGGTGTCGGGGTTCGTCGTGCGGGAGGCCTCGCGGAGGACGTCGAGCTGGCGAGCCGACGGCAGCCTCACCGATGAGCTCCTCGCCGCGGACGTCGTCGGGATCGAAGGGATCGACACGCGACGCCTCACGTTGCGGCTCCGCGACCACGGTGCGATGCGCGCGGCGATCTCCACGCTCGATCAGGACGCCTCGTCGCTGGTCGCCCGTGTGCAGGCGTCGCCCGCGATGGAGGGGGCCGACCTGGCGAAGACGGTGTCGGCCGCCGAGCCGTATGAGGCGGCGGCATCGGTCGGGCCGGCGGACGAGTCGCACGGCGCCGTCTTCCGGGTGGCGGCGTACGACTACGGCATGAAGCGGAACATCCTGCGACGCCTTGCCGTGATGGGGTGCGAGACGACGGTGTTCCCCGCGGAGACCCCGCCGGCCGAGATCGCCGCGGGCGGGTTCGACGGGGTCTTCTTGTCGAACGGGCCGGGGGATCCGGCGGTCACCGCGTACGGCATCGCGGCGGTCCGCGGCCTGATCGGCAAGGTGCCCATCTTCGGGATCTGCCTGGGGCATCAACTGCTCGCGCTGGCGCTCGGCGGCCGGACGTTCAAGATGCGGTTCGGGCATCGAGGTGTGAACCAGCCCGTGAAGAACCTCCGGACGGGCATCGTCGAGATCACCAGCCACAACCACGGTTTCGCGGTGGATCCCCAGGGCTGGCCGCGCACCGACGGCGCCATCCCGGTGGGCCAGACGGACCATGGTCCCGCCGAGCTGACCCACTGGAACCTGAACGACGGCACGCTCGAGGGGCTCCGCTGCATCGACGTGCCGGCGTTCTCCGTCCAGTACCACCCCGAGGCTGCTCCGGGTCCGCACGATTCCCGCTATCTGTTCCAGGACTTCCGCGACCTGATGGAACACGCCTGATGCCTCGTCGCGATGACATCCGCCGGATCATGATCGTCGGCTCCGGCCCGATCGTGATCGGTCAGGCGTGCGAGTTCGACTACTCGGGGACCCAGGCGTGCAAGGTGCTCCGTCGCGAGGGTTACGAGGTCTCCCTGGTCAACTCGAACCCCGCGACGATCATGACCGATCCGCAGTTCGCCGATCGGACGTACATCGAGCCGCTCGATCCCACGTCGGTGCTCGCCGTGCTCGAGCGCGAGCGTCCGGACGCGCTGTTGCCGACCCTCGGCGGTCAGACCGGCCTCAACGTCGCTGTGGCGCTGGCGGAGTCGGGCGACCTGGATCGGCTCGGCGTCCGGTTGATCGGCGCGAGCCTGGAGGCGATCCATCGCGCCGAGGACCGGAGCGCGTTCAAGCAGACGATGCTCGAGGCCGGTCTGGAGGTGCCGCGGGCGGACGTCGCGCGTACCCTCGACGACGCGCTGACGCTCGGGCGACGCGATCGGCTATCCGGTCATCGTGCGGCCGTCGTTCACGCTCGGCGGGGGAGGGAGCGGGTTCGCGCACTCGCGCGAGGAGCTCGCGGACCTGGCGCGGCGGAGCCTGGAGATCTCTCCCGTGGGCGAGATCTTGATCGAGGAGTCGATCGCCGGTTGGAAGGAGTTCGAGCTCGAGGTCATGCGCGATGGCGACGACAACGGCGTCATCGTGTGCTCGATCGAGAACGTCGACCCGATGGGGGTGCACACCGGCGACTCGGTCACGGTGGCACCCGTGCAGACGCTCACCGACACGGAGTACCAACGCATGCGCGACGCGGCGCTGCGCTGCATCCGCGCGATCGGCGTCGAGACCGGCGGTTCGAACGTGCAGTTCGCCGTGCACCCGCGCGACGGCCGCATGGTCCTGATCGAGATGAACCCTCGGGTGTCGCGGTCGTCGGCGCTGGCGTCGAAGGCCACGGGGTTCCCCATCGCGAAGATCGCCGCCCTCCTGGCCGTGGGCTACCGCCTGGATGAGATCACGAACGACATCACCGGGGAGACGCCCGCGGCCTTCGAGCCGACGCTCGACTACGTGGTGGTGAAGATCCCGCGGTTCGCGTTCGAGAAGTTCCCGGGAGCCGATCCGGAGCTCACGTCGACGATGAAATCGGTGGGCGAGGTCATGGCGATCGGCCGCACGTTCAAGGAGGCGCTCGGCAAGGCGTGGCGAGCGTTGGAGAAGGACGCGTCGGTCACGACGACGCTCCACGGCACCGATGTCCTGGACGCGGTCGCGACCGCCACCGAGAGCCGGTTGGCGCTCGTCGAGGCCGCGCTGGCCGCCGGCCACACCGTGGAGGAGGTGGCGGAACGCTCTTCGATCGACCCGTGGTTCGTCGACCAGATCGCGCAGGTGGCCGAGGGCGCCGCGCTCCTCCGCGACCGTCCGCTGACGACCCTCGGCGCAGACGAGCTGCGAACGGCGAAACGACTGGGTCTGTCCGATCCGCGGATCGCGGCCCTGACACGATCGACCGATGCGGCCGTCCGGCGCCACCGCGAGGCGCTGGGGGTCGCGCCGGTCTTCAAGACCGTCGACACGTGCGCGGGGGAGTTCGCCGCGCGCACGCCGTACCACTACTCGACGTACGAGGACGAGACCGAGGTTCGCCCGGCGGCACGCCCGCGCGTGGTCATCCTGGGCTCGGGGCCGAACCGGATCGGCCAGGGCATCGAGTTCGACTACGCGTGCGTCCATGCGGCGTTCGCGCTGGAGGAGGCCGGGTTCGAGTCGGTCATGGTCAACAGCAATCCCGAGACCGTGTCGACGGACTACGACACGTCCAGCCGTTTGTATCTCGAGCCCGTGACGGCCGAGGACGTCCTGGCGGTCTGTCACGCGGAACGACCGGTGGGCGTGATCGTCCAGTTCGGCGGTCAGACGCCGCTCAAGCTCGCTCGCACGCTCGAAGAGGAAGGCTTCCCGGTGCTGGGCACCGCGCCGGAGGCGATCGACCTGGCCGAGGATCGCGGGAAGTTCGCCCAGATCCTGGCCGAGCTGGGCATCGCGGCGCCGCCCCACGGCGAGGCGCGGACGCTGCCGGAGGCGCGCGCGATCGCGGCCCAGATCGGGTTCCCCGTGGTCGTCCGCCCGTCCTACGTGCTGGGCGGACGGGCGATGGAGATCGTCTACGACGCCGACGACCTGGAGACGTTCGTCCGCACGGCGGCCGAGGCATCGCCCGACCATCCGGTCCTGATCGACCGGTTCCTGGAGGGAGCGATCGAGGTCGACGTCGACGCCGTGTCCGACGGCTCCGACGTGTTCATCGGCGCCGTGATGGAGCACATCGAGGAGGCGGGGGTGCACTCCGGCGACTCGTCGTGCCAGATCCCGCCGGCCACGCTCTCCGACGACGAGCTGGACGAGATCGAGGACATCACCCGCCGGCTGGCGCGGCGTTTGGGCGTGCTGGGGGTGCTGAACCTGCAGCTGGCGGTGAAGGACGAGCGGGTCTGGGTGCTGGAGGCGAACCCGCGCGCTTCTCGCACGGTGCCGTTCGTCTCGAAGGCGATCGGCGTGTCCCTGGCGAGGATCGCGACGCTCGTGCTCACCGGTCGGTCGCTGGCCGAGCTCGCCGCCGAAGGCGTGCTGCCCTCCGATCCGCACCTCTACCGGCATCTCCCGTACACCGCCGTGAAGGCCGCGGTCCTGCCGTTCGGGAGGTTCCCGGGCGTCGACACGGTGCTGGGGCCCGAGATGAAGTCGACGGGAGAGGTCATGGGGATCGACCGCGACCCCGGCATGGCGCTCGCGAAGGCGCTGGTGTCGACGGGCTCAGGTCTGCCGACCAGCGGCACGGCGTTCGTCTCCGTCGCCAATCGCGACAAGCGCGCGATCGTGTTCCCCGCGAAGCGTCTGGCGGACCTCGGGTTCCGCTTGGTCGCGACGAGCGGCACGGCGGGCGTGCTGGAGCGCGCCGGCATCCCGGTCGAACGCGTGGCGAAGGTGTCGGAGGGACCCCACAACGTGGCGGAGCTCATCCGGGGTGGGAAGGTGGACCTCGTGATCAACACTCCGTTCGGACGTGGTCCGCGAAGCGATGGCTACTTCATCCGCACGGCGACGGCGGCGGCGGGCGTGCCGTGCATCACGACGCTCCCCGGCGTCTTCGCGGCGGTGCGAGGCATCGAGGCGCTCCGCGGCGGTCCCAGCGAGCCGTCGTCGCTCCAAGAGCATCACGGAACGACGAGCGGGGGCGCCTCGCAGGTGCGGATCTCGTTCGCGGAGGCGGCCGCGTCCGTGTCGGGCGAGGCCGGATGAAGCGCGTCCGGGCTGAGATCCTCTCAACGCGACGCCTCGGCGCGTACCACTCCATCACGCTCGTCGCCCCGGAGATCGCCGAGCGCGCCCGGCCCGGCCAGTTCCTGGCCATCCAGATGCCGGAGGGACGAGAGTTCCTGCTGCGCCGACATTTCGCCGTGCATCAGGCATCGCGACGCGGTGGTTGGGCCGGCACCCTCGAGTTCGTCGTCGATCCGAGCGGGCCCGGAACGGAATGGCTCGGCAACTCGCGGGCACACGAGTTCCTCGACGTGATCGGACCGTTGGGGAAAGGGTTCGCGTATCCGAAGAAGCTGACGAACTGCCTCCTGGTGGCCGAGGGACACGGCGCCGCATCGTTGTACTTCTTGGCGCAAGAGCTGATCGCGCGGCACAAGCGGGTCGACATGATCGTGGGCGGCGAGTCGCTCGAGCGGGTGTTCAAGCCGATCGAGGGCAAACGGCTGTCGCAGACGATCCAGATCGTCACCGCGGACGGCAGCCTGGGCGAGCGGGGATCGGTGATGGATGCCGTACCGGAGATGGTCGAGAAGTGCGGCGCTCAGGTGTTGTACGCCGCGGCGTCAACGACGACGTTGGAGCGCGTCGCGAGCTTCTGCCGCGAGCGGCAGATCCCGGCGCAGGTCTCGATCGAGGAGCGCATGGGATGCGGGTACGGCCTCTGCTTCACGTGCGTGGTGCCCGTCGCGCGGAAGGACGGCAGCGGATACGACAACCTGAGGTCGTGCATCGACGGCCCCGTGTTCAACCCGGCCCGTGTGCTGTGGGATCGGTGGCTCTCCGACGCTCCGACGATGCTGCCCACGCCCCCTGAGGGTCTCCCGGTGGTGCGCACGTGGCCGGGGTGAAACGCTCGATCGCCGTCGATCTGGCCGGACTCTCGCTCCCCACGCCCGTCATCGTCGCCGCCGGTTGCGCCGGCACCGGCCGGGAGCTCTCGGGCCTCACCGACACGCGCCGGGTCGGAGCCGTCGTGACCCGGAGCATCACGCTCCGTCCCCGGAGAGGAGACCCCACGCCCAGGATCGCCGAGTCGCCGGCCGGCATCACGTGGGCGACCGGGATCCAGAACCCGGGCATCGAGGCGTTCATCGAAGAGGAGCTGCCTCGGTACGTGCGCTCCGGCGCAGCCGTCATCGTGTCCATCGCGGGAGGCTCCCTCGAGGAGTTCGTCCGGCTGACGAGCGTGCTGCAAGGCCGCCCCGAGATCTCGGCCATCGAAGTCAGACTCTCGGAGCCCGACGAGGAGCTGGACCGACCCATCCTCGGCGCTCATGCGGATCGAGCGGCGGAGATCGTCGGAGCGGTTGCGCGGATGTCGATGATCCCCGTCTTCGCGAAGTTGCCGGCGTCCACGCCCGACGTCGTCGAGCTCGCCCGCGGGATCGTCCGCGCGGGGGCGCACGGCCTGACGCTGATGGATTCTCCGCCCGCGATGGGCATCGAGGCCGCGACGTTCCGCCCGACGTTGGGGCCGGTCACCGGCTGGCTCTCCGGTCCTGCGCTGAAGCCGTTGACGACACGCGCGGTGTTCGAGGTCTCGCGCGCGATGCCCGACGTGCCCATCCTCGCCGTCGGTGGCGTTCGCAACGGGATCGATGCGGTTGAGCTCTTGCTCGCGGGCGCGTGGGCGGTGCAGGTGGGGACCGCGACCTTGATCGATCCGTCGGCCTCCGTCGAGATCGCGCGCGGCGTGTCCAACTACCTGAAGGAGAAGCGGTTCGCCTCGCCAGCGGATCTGCGCGGGCGTCTGCGCGTGCCGGCCGAGTTCGCGGATCCGGCGACCGCATGATCCCTCGGCCCGAGAACCCGCTCGTCGTGGCGCTCGATGTGTCGGATGTCGAACGCGCGGACGCGCTGGCGTCCGCGCTGGCGCCGCACGTCGGGGTGTTGAAGGTGGGCCTCGAGCTCCTCTGGGCGGCAGGCCCGGATATCCTGCAGCGCATCGGGTCTCACGGTCCCGTGTTCGCCGACGCCAAGTTGCACGACATCCCGAACACGGTCGAGCGCGCCTCGGCCAACATCGCGCGCAGGGGCGTGAAGATGTTCGACGTGCATGCGCTGGGAGGCGAGGCGATGATGCGGGCCGCCCGCGCCGGCGCCGACCGCGGCGCGATCGAGGCCGGTCTGCCGCCCCCGCTGGTCATCGCCGTCACGGTGCTGTCCAGCCAGTCGGGAGAGGGGCTGGCCAGCGCCGCGTCGCTCGCGTTCGAGGCGAAGACGAGCGGGCTGGACGGTGTCGTCGTGTCGGGGGAGGACGTGCAGGACGTCCGTGCGGTCTGTGGTGATGCGTTCTGTCTGGTGGTTCCCGGCATCCGTCCGGCGGGTGGCAACGGGCACGATCAGGTCCGCGTGCTGACACCCGCGGCGGCGATCGAGCACGGGGCCGACTACATCGTCGTGGGTCGCCCGATCACCGCCGCGGACGATCCGGTCGGGGTCGCGCGCGCGATCCTCCGCGAGGCGCGCTAGACCGAGCCGACCGTCGGGAGACGTCGGAACCTGCTGGCAGTGCTCGATGTTCGCGTTGTGTCGCGCTCGTGGGGCTGCGTATACTCGCCGGGTTCTCACCCCTGCCCGAAGCAAAGGAGCGCGTGATGGCCCTACCCGTCCTGACACCAGAGCAGCGAACGCAAGCACTCGCCAAGGCCGCCGAGGCGCGGAAGAAGCGCGCGGAACTCAAGGGTGAGCTGAAGTCCGGCAAGCGAACGCTGAAGGACGTGCTGGACCGGTCGGGCGACGACATCGTCGGCAAGATGAAGGTGTCGAACGTGCTCGAGTCGCTCCCGGGGGTGGGCAAGGTGCGCGCGCAGAAGCTGATGGAGGAGCTCGACATCTCCGCCAGCCGTCGCGTCCGCGGTCTCGGCGCCAAGCAGCGAGAGATGCTCCTCGAGAAGTTCAAGAAGTAACCGGTTGGCCTCTCGCGGGGGCAGGCTGATCGTCATCGCCGGCCCTTCGGGGGTCGGGAAGGGGAGCGTCGTTCAGCGGCTCCTTTCTGCGGATCGAACATCCGGAGACGGCAGGCTCGCCTATTCGATCTCCGTGAAGACCCGCGAGCCCCGGGCGAACGAGCAGGACGGTCGCGAGTACTACTTCATCTCCGAGGACACGTTCGACGAGATGCTGCGCCACGACGAGCTCCTCGAATGGGCGCCGTTCGTGGATCACCGCTCGGGCACTCCTCGCCGGTTCGTCGATGAGGCGTTGCGGACCGGGCGGGACGTCATCCTGGAGATCGACGTCAAGGGGGCCCAGCAGGTGCGGGAGAAGGTCCCGGACGCCATCCTGATCTTCCTCGCGCCCCCGTCGATGGACGAGCTGGAACGGCGTCTGCGCGGCCGCGGCACCGAGGACGACGAGCGGATCGCGAGGCGGCTGGAGACGGCAGCCTGGGAGATGACCCAGCAGGGGTGGTTCGACCACGTGGTCGTGAACGAGGACGTGGTACGGGCCGCCGACGAAGTCGCTGCTATCATCGAAGCATCCCGACGCGGCCGTTCGTCCGACCGCGCTCCTGGACATCCTGAGGAGACCTGATGATCGAACCCAAGATCGACGACCTGCTCGCCGCCGTCGACTCCAAGTACACGCTCGTGATCCTCGCTGCGAAGCGGGCACGGGAGATCAACTCGTACTACAGCCAGCTCGGAGAGGGGCGCGCGGAGTTCATCCCGCCGCTGATCGAGAGCGGCGGTTTGACCAACAAGCCGCTGTCGATCGCCCTCGAGGAGATCGCCGAGGGGAAGATCGACTACGAGCGTCCCGAGGAGCCCGTCGACGAGTAGCACCCCGCTCTCCGGACGACGGGTGTTGCTCGGCGTCACGGGGAGCATCGCGGCGTACAAGGCCGGGTTGCTCGCTCGACTCCTCGTCGACGCCGGCGCCGACGTGCGCGTGATCCTGACCCACTCGGCAGAGCGGTTCGTCGGCGCGGACACGTTCGCGGCGCTCACCGGCAATCCGGTACAGACCTCCCTGTGGGACAACCCGGGCGAGGTCGTCCACGTCCACCTCGCGCACGACATCGACGTCGCCGTCGTCGCTCCCGCCACGGCCAACGTGATCGCGAAGCTCGCGACCGGGATCGCCGACGACCTGCTCACCTCGACGCTGCTGGAGACGACCAGCCCGTTGATCGTGGCCCCGGCGATGCATACCGGCATGTGGCAGCATCCCGCCACCGCCGCGAACGCCGAAACGCTCGCCGAGCGCGGGGTCGTCTTCGTCGGCCCGGTCGTCGGGGCGCTCGCCGCCGGCGACGAAGGGCTCGGCCGTCTCGCCGAGCCGGAGGACATCTTCCGCGCGGTTGAGCGCGCGGTCGCGCGCCGGCACGACCTGGACGGTGTCCGGATCGTCGTGACCGCCGGCCCGACCCACGAGCCGATCGACCCCGTGCGCTTCATCGGGAACCGCTCGACGGGGAAGATGGGCGTCGCGGTGGCCGGGGAGGCGTCGGCTCGAGGGGCCGACGTCCGCCTGATCCTCGGACCGGATACCGTCCCGGGGCCGCCGGGGGTGCCGACCGTTCGCGTCGAGACCGCCGAGGAGATGCAGCGCGCGGTCGTGTCGGCGGCCGGCGACGCGGACGTGGTGGTGATGGCCGCCGCCGTCGCCGACTTCCGTCCCAAGGTCGTCTCCGACGGCAAGTTGAAGAAGGAGTCCGGGACGCCGGAGCTCCACCTCGAGCCGACGCCCGACATCCTCCGCGAGCTCGGCGAGCACAAGGGCGACCGGATCCTCGTGGGCTTCGCCGCGGAGACGTCGGATCTGGAGACCGCCGGTCGCGCCAAGCTGTACGAGAAGCGCCTGGACCTGATCGTGGTGAACGAGGTCGGCCGCGAGGGAACCGGGTTCGGCTCGGACACGAACGTCGCGATGATCCTGAGCGCCGAAGGCGCCGACGAGCCGCTCCGCACATGGACCAAGGCCGAGCTCGCCGGAGCCATCTGCGACCGCATCGTCTCGCTGAGCGGGCGCGGAGAGCCGCGTCCGTGACGGCCGCTATACTCGCGCGCACATGACCCAGAGCTACCTGTTCTCCTCGGAGTCCGTGACCGAGGGGCATCCCGACAAACTCGCCGACCAGCTCTCGGACGCGGTGCTCGATGCGTTGCTCAGCGTCGATGCCAACTGCCGCGTCGCGTGCGAGGCGCTCGTCACGACCGGTCTCGTGATCGTCGCCGGGGAGATCACCACCGACAGCTGGATCGACATCCCGTCCGTCGTCCGGCGCACCGTGACGGAGGTCGGATACACGGACGCGAAGTTCGGACTCGACGGTGAGACATGCGGTGTGCTCACCGCGATCCAGGAGCAGTCACCCGACATCGCACGCGGCGTGGAAGATGCGACGGAGCACCGAGAAGGGCATTCCGAGGACGAGCTGGACCATCTCGGCGCCGGCGACCAGGGGATGATGTTCGGGTTCGCCTGTCGCGATACGGAAGAGCTGATGCCGCTCCCGATCGCCATGGCCCACCGGCTCGCCCGGCGCCTCGCCGACGTCCGCCGTGCGGGCGTCGTTCCGTATCTGCGGCCCGATGGCAAGGCCATGGTCAGCATCGCGTACGAAGGGCACACGCCGGTGCGCGTCGACACGGTCCTGATCTCGGCGCAGCACCGGGAGGAGGTCGACGTCGAGACCCTCCTCAAACCCGACATCGAGGCGGAGGTCGTCGACCCCATCCTGCGCGAGTTCCCCGACGTCGACGCGTCGGCGGCGAAGGTGATGGTGAACCCGACCGGACGGTTCGAGATCGGAGGCCCGAAGGCCGACACCGGGCTCACCGGCCGAAAGATCATCGTGGACACGTACGGCGGTATGGCACCGCACGGCGGAGGCGCGTTCTCCGGCAAGGACCCGACGAAGGTCGATCGATCGGCCGCGTACATGGCGCGTTACGTCGCGAAGAACGTGGTCGCGTCCGGCCTGGCGGATCGTTGCCAGCTTCAGGTGGCATACGCGATCGGCACGGCCCACCCCGTGTCCATGATGGTCGACACGTTCGGCACGGAGCAGGCGGATCCGGACGCCATCACGGGGGCCGTCCGCGAGGTGTTCGATTTCCGGCCGGCCGCGATCATCCGCGATCTTCGGCTCGCCCGTCCGATCTATCGCGAGACCGCCGCGTACGGACACTTCGGGCGCAAAGAGTTCCCCTGGGAGGCGACCGACCGCGTCGACGACCTCCGCCGCGCCGTCGGTTAGCCGGCCGACGACCGCGTTGGCCACAACCACCCTGGCCAAGGGTCGACTTGGAAGGCCCCGTCGCGGTCTGTATCGACCGCCCGATCCTCAGCCTCGATCGTCCGTTCACGTACGTCCTTCCTCCCGAGCTCGGTGCCGGAGTGGGCTCACTCGTGCAGGTGCCGTTCCACGGACGGTTGATCCGGGGATGGGTGCTGGGATCCTCAGAGTCGTTCGGCACGCGGACGCTCAGCGTGAAGAAGGTCGTGTCGCCCGTGCGCTTCTTCGACGAGGACATGCTCTGTCTGTTGCGATGGGTGAGCGAGCGGTACGTGGCGCCGTTGGCCGCGGTGATCGGGAGGGCGGTGCCGCCTCGGGTCGCGGGCGAGGAGGCCGAGGATGGCGACAGCGCCGACGGGCAGGGCGGCGGTGGAACCCCGGCCACGTCTTCCACCGCTCTCCTCGTCGTACCGCAACGGCGACGCCCTCGCGTCCGCGCTCGATGTGGGGTCGGGGGCGTTCGTGGTTCGACCGGCTCCGGAGGACGAGGTAGCCGTCGCCGTCGAGGCGGTCCGTCGATGCATCGACGGCGGGCGACGGGCGATCGTGTTGGTACCCGAGGCGGTGCCGATGCCCGCGACCGCGGCGGGGATCGTGGAGGCGTTCGGGGGGCGCGTCGCGATGTTCGTCGGAGGGGACAAGCGGTCGCGCTACCGGACGTGGCTCGACATCGCGGGAGGACGGTTCGACCTGGTGGTGGGAACGCGGCCGGCGGTGTTCGCGCCCTTGGGCAACGTCGGAGCGATCGTGGTGTCCCGCGAGAGCCATCCGGCCCATCGCGAGGATCGGGCGCCGTACTACCACGTCCGTGATGTCGCGCTGGAGCGGGCTCGGCTCGGCGGGGCCGTGTGCGTGCTCTCCGCGATCTGTCCGTCGTCGGAGGCGAGCGCGCTCGGCATCATGGAGGTCGCTCCGTCGGCGCGGCGGTGGCCGCCGGTGGAGGTGGTGCGGGCCGGTCCGGAAGGACGCGCGCCCCGACTCGTCCGCGCGCTCCGAGGAGACGCACCGCGCCTTCATCTTCGCGCCGCTGCCGGGATACGGGATGGCGCAGGTCTGTCGCGCGTGCGGTCGCCCGGCGGCATGCGCGGCGTGCGGCGGCGCGCTCCGCTCGGAAGAGGGCACGGTTCGTTGCATCGTGTGCGCGGCGCCGGGGCGATGCGCGCATTGCGGGGCGCAGGATTTCGGGATCAGGCGCGGTGGCGCGGAACGCGTCGAAGAGTGGGCGACGACGGTTGCTTCCGTCGCGGTCCGCCGCATCTCTGCGCGAGGCAGGGCTCGGCTGCCGAGAGCGAAGGAGATCCTCGTGGGCGGGCCGGAGTCGGTGCGTGACCTCGGCCCCGGCGACCTCGACCTCGTCGCGATCCTCGATGCGGATCTCGCGGAGCGTCGGCCCGGGCTGGCGTCGCGCGAGCGGGCGCTTGGCCACCTGGATGGAGGCGGTGGGATGGGCGCGCCCTTCGGGCAGAGCGATCGTCCAGGCCGACCGGCCGGGCGACCCCGCGATCCAAGCGTTGGTGCGCGGCAACCCGGATCGGTTCCATGCGGACGAGGGAGCGCGACGCGCGGCGGCGGGGTTCCCGGTCGGGTCCGCCGTGTTCCGGATCGTCGGCTCGGATGCGCTCGAAGCCCTGCTCGCGGACGTGGATCCCATCACGATGCTCGTCTCGTCCGTCGGAGAGCAGACGGTATGCTTGCTCGCGCTCGAGCCCGGTCGCGTGGACGGTTTCGGTCGCACGATCCGCGATCTCGCGGCGCGCGACGATCGTCGAGCGGGTCGAGGCGGAACCGCACCTGTAAGAGTACGAACCGTGGAGCAGCCGACGTGATCATCCCGATCCGCATCTTGGGCGACCCTGTGCTGAAGACTCCCGCGAAGCCGGTCGAGGACTTCGACGACGGACTTCGACGCCTCGCGCAGGACATGCTGGAGACGATGTATGACGCCCCGGGTGTCGGGCTGGCCGGGCCGCAGGTCGGGATCTCGCTCCGGCTGTTCGTGTTCGACGACGGGGTCACGGGGCCGTCATTCATGGCGAATCCCGAGCTGCTCTGGGCGGAAGGCGAGATCGTGGAGGAGGAGGGCTGCTTGTCGATCCCCGGCCCGTTCTATCCCACACGACGCTTCGCGAGCATCACATGCCGGGGCCAGAACCTCGCCGGCGATCCTGTGGAGATGTCGGGGGAGGGGCTGCTCGCCAGGATCTTCCAGCACGAGACCGACCACCTCGACGGAACGCTGTTCATCGATCGACTGAGCGAGGAGGGTCGCAAGGCCGTCCTGGCCGAGCTCCGCCGGATCGAGCTCGGGATCGCCGAGCCTCGCCAACGGCGTCGCGACGACGGGGAGTAGGCGATGCCTGCGCCCATCCGGGCGGTGTTCATGGGCAACGACGCGTGGTCGGTCCCGACCCTGGAACGACTCGCTCGTCCGAACGGCGTCGACGTGGTGTTGGTCGTGACGAACCCGCCGCGGCCCGCGGGACGAGGGTCGAAGCTCACGCCGACGTCCGTCGCGGAGGCCGCTCGCCGGCTGTCGCTCCCGCTCGAGGAGATCGAGACGACGCGCGACGAGCGGTTCGTGGCGCAGCTCCGCGACCTCGCGCCCGACGTCGCGGTCGTCGTCGCCTACGGCGAGTTGCTCGCGAGCGACGTGCTGTACGCACCCCTCCTCGGCTCGGTGAACCTGCATTTCTCGCTGCTCCCTCGATGGCGCGGGGCGAGCCCGGTCCAGCACGCGATCTTGGAAGGAGACGCCGTCACGGGCGTGACCCTGATCCGCATGGACGAGGGGATGGACACCGGACCCGTGCTGGCGCGGCGCGAGGAGGCGATCCGGTCGGACGATGACGCCGGGTCTCTGGGCGCGCGCCTCGCGGCGATCGGTGCCGACGCGGTCGCGGAGGTGCTGCTCCGCCTGTCGCTCGAGGACGTGACCCCCACGCCACAGGCAGGCACCCCCACGCTGGCGCCGAAGCTGGGACCAGCGGATCGCGCCGTCGATTGGACGCGACCCGCCGGCGCCGTCGTACGTCGCGTACGGGCGTTCGCGCCCGACCCCGGGGCGAACACGACGTTCAGAGGGAATGACCTCAAGCTGCTCCGTGCCGAGGAGAGCGGATGGCACGAGGGTGCACCCGGCACGATCGTCGACGTCGACCGAGGCGGGGTGGTGGCGGCGACGGGTGACGGGACGGTGCGGTTGCTGGAGGTCGCGGCCACGGGACGCCGGCGGATGCCGGCCGCCGACTGGGCGCGAGGCGTTCGCGATCTCCCCGGCGATCGGTTCGGGACATGACCACGGCTCGATCGGTGGCGGTCGAGACCGTGCGTCGCGTCACCGACGAGGACGCGTATTCCACGCGCGTCCTGCCCGCGCTCCTCGAACGCTCGCGGTTGGACGCACGCGACCGGAGCCTCGCGACGGAGCTCGCGCTCGGGACGCTCCGCCATCTTCCCGGGCTGGATCGCGCGATCGGACTCCGAGCCTCGCGGCCGTTAGCGCGCATGAGCCCGGGCGCTCGGGCGGCGCTCAGGCTCGGCGCCTACCAGCTGCTCTTCATGCGGATCCCGTCGCACGCCGCGGTGTCGGCGTCGGTCGATCTCGCCACCCCACGCGAGCGCGGGTTCGTGAACGCGATCCTCAGGAAGCTCGCCGACGATCCGCCACCGGCCGCGCCCGGGTCGACCGACGAGGCCATCTCCACCCGTACGGGGATGGCGCCGTGGGCGGTGAAGGAGCTCCGGTTGCTCCTCGGCGACGACGAGGCGGAGGTGGCGGCGGAGGCGTTCGGCGAGCGCGGACTGCTGAGCCTCCGCGTGAACACGTGCACCACCACCGTCGACGCCTTCGTCAAAGGGTTGCGCGCGAGCGGTCACGTCCCCCGGCCGGCGCAGCTCCATCCGGACTGCGTGCTCGTCGACGGTGGGGACCCGGCGCGATTGCGCGGCTTCGCGCAGGGCTGGTTCGCGGTGCAGGACCAAGCGTCGGCGTTCGTCATCGGTGCGCTCGATCCCCAACCCGGCGACCGGGTCCTCGACGTGTGCGCCGCACCGGGCGGCAAGGCCGCGCACGCCGCGTGCCTCGTCGGTGAGACCGGGCGAGTCGTCGCCGGGGACGTTCGGCCCGAGCGGGCGGCCCTCGTCCGGAGCACCGCGGAACGTCTCCGCGTCCCCGTCCTCGTCGTGGCGCAGGACGGCACGCACCCGGCGATCGACGGGACGTTCGACCGGGTGCTCGTGGACGCGCCGTGCTCGGGCATCGGGTCGGCGCGCCGGCGACCCGAGTTGCTCTGGCGACCTCGACGAGCCGACCTCTCCTCCCTCGCGCGACTCCAGGTGGCCATCGCGTCCGCCGGCGCCGACCGACTGCGTCCCGGCGGCCTGCTGGTCTACTCGGTCTGCACGTTCCCGCGCGCCGAGACGGACGCCGCCTGCGACGCGCTGGTCAAGCATCGGCCCGAGCTGGAACCCGTGGCGATCGATGGTCCGGACGGCCGTGCTCCCCGGGTGCGGCTGTGGCCGCATCGGCATGGTTCCGACGGCATGTTCATCGCCGCCTTCCGTAAGCGGCCCTGACCGGGCGGGTACGATAGCCGCGATGGGCGTGCTTTCCGCTTCGATCCTGTCCGCAGACTTCGCGCACCTGGCCGACCAGGTCAAGCTGGTCGAGCCGTATGCCGAAGTCATCCATATCGACGTCATGGATGCGCACTTCGTCCCTCCACTCACGATCGGCCCGGTGGTCGTCGCTTCGCTGCGACCCGTGACCGGCCGTGTCTTCCACGGGCACCTCATGGTGGAAGCGCCGGAAGGGCTCTTCGACGACCTGGCGGAAGCCGGTCTCGACGTGGTCTCGTTCCACCACGAAGCGGTCGCGGACCCCGCACCGGTGATCGCGAAGGCGCGAGGGACCGGTATGCGCGTCGGCATGACGCTCAACATGGAGACGCCCGTGGACGCGATCTTCCCCTACCTCGACGAGCTGGACGACGTGATGCTGATGAGCATCAAGCCGGGTTGGTCCGGGCAGGTGTTGGATCCGGAGGTCTATCCGCGACTGGAATCGGTCCGCGCGGAGGTCGATCGTCGTGGCCTGGCCACGGCGGTGGAGCTCGACGGCGGTGTCAAGGTCGACAACGCGCAGCGCGCGATCGACGCCGGAGCGACGGTCCTGGTGGCCGCATCGGCGATCTTCCAGGCGCCCGATCCCGCCGCGGCCGCCCGCGAGCTCGCGGCCATCGCCCGGGGGGAGGCAGCCTAGATGGCCGAGACGATCCTCGTCGTCGATGACGATCCGGACATCGCGCGGTTCGTCGAGGTCAACCTCCGCTCCGCCGGCTACGACGTCGCCGTCGCCGCCGATGGCGAGGAAGCGCTCGAGAAGGCCGGCGAACTCCGGCCCGACCTCGTCCTCCTCGACGTGATGATGCCGCGCATCGATGGGTTCGAGGTCGCGCAGCGCCTGCGGAAGAACCCGCAGACGGCCAACACGAGCATCATCATGCTGACCGCGAAGGCGCTGTCCGCCGACAAGGTGACCGGCCTACAGTCCGGGGCCGACGACTACATCATCAAGCCGTTCGATCCCATCGAGCTCCTGGCGCGCGTGAAAGGGACGCTCCGGCGCGCGAAGGAGATGCGCAACCTCTCACCCCTCACCGGCCTCCCCGGGAACATCCGGATCCAGGAGGAGATCGAGCGCCAGGTGCGCGAGGCGCGCCCGTTCGCGGTCCTGTACTGCGACCTGGACAACTTCAAGACCTACAACGACCAGAAGGGCTTCGTCCGCGGCGATCGCTTGATCCAATCGACGGCGCGCATCATCCAGGACGCGATCGTGGAGTTCGATCCGGGGGAGGGCTTCGTCGGCCACGTCGGCGGAGACGACTTCGTGGCGGTCGTGAACCCCGACATCGCCGAACAGGTGGCCAAGCGGATCTGCGAGCGGTTCGACGGATCGCGCTCGGGCTTCTACGAGTCGGAGGACCTCGATCGCGGGTTCATCCGGATGGAGGACCGCAAAGGCGTGATGCAGGACGTGCCGCTCGTCGCCATCTCGGTCGGGATCGCGACCACGGCCCGGCGCGCGTTCGCACACTACGGCGAGGCCGTCGCGGTCGCCACGGAGATGAAGCAGTTCGCCAAGCGTGACGCCGGCTCCTCCTACGCCGTCGACCGTCGCGCCCCCTGAAACGCCCCGATCCGCCTGGACCTCCCATCGAGGTCGCTCGTATACTTCGCACGGATAGCTCGTTTCCAGGGCGGGGTGTGATTCCCCACCGGCGGTGACAGTCCGCGACCCCTCGCGAGCCACGTGAGGGTGGATCCGGTGAGATTCCGGGACCGACCGTGAAAGTCGGGATGGGAGGAGACGGGGTGGCGGTTCCGTGCATCGCGCGGCGCCGCGAGCCGCGCGTCGTTCCCACCTCGCCCCGGAAGAAGGGTCGAGGATGCCGGGAGACGCAGCACACGCGGAACACGAGCGCCACATGCGGCGTGCGCTGGAGCTCGCAGCGCTCGGACGCGGCTTGGTGTCACCCAACCCCATGGTCGGCGCCGTCGTCGTTCGTGACGGGCACGTGGCCGGCGAGGGCTGGCATGAGGGTCCGGGAACGCCTCACGCCGAGGTACGTGCCCTCGCGGCCGCGGGGGACCGGTCGCGTGGCGCCACGCTCTACTGTTCCCTCGAGCCCTGCGACCACGTCGGTCGCACGCCACCCTGTACGAACGCCATCGTCGAGGCGGGGATCGCTCAGGTCGTCGTCGCGACCGGCGACCCGAATCCGGTGGTCGACGGCCGTGGATTCGAACGGCTCCGCGCGGCAGGGGTCGAGGTCGAGGTCGGAGATCTGGGGCCGGACGCGCGGAGACTGAACGCGGCGTTCGAACGCCACGTCGTGACCGGCCTGCCGCTCGTCACGTTGAAGACGGCTGCATCGCTCGACGGAAGGACGGCCGCCCGGGATCGCACATCCCGGTGGATCACCGGTGAGGACGCGCGGATGGACGCGCACGTCCTCCGAGGCGCCGCGGACGCGATCGTGGCCGGCGCCGGAACCGTGATCGCGGACGATCCGTCGCTGACGGTCCGAGATCCGTCGTACCACGGGCATCCGCCGCTGCGGGTCGTCGTGGATTCATCCGGGCGTGTTCCTCCGGACTCCAGGGTCTTCGACGGTTCGGCGCCGACGTTGATCGCAACCACCGAGCGCGTCGATCGCGTGCGCGCCGATGCGTGGGCAGCGAACGGCGCAGAGGTCGTCTCCTTCGACCGAGACGCGACAGGGGGCGTGTCGCTGCCGGAGCTGATGGCGCACCTGGGCAAGCGCGATGTGCAGGACGTGCTGCTGGAAGGCGGGGCGACGCTCGCGTGGAGCTTCGTCCGCGACCGGCTCGTGGACCGCGTCGTGCTGTACCTGGCCCCGAAGCTGATCGGCGGTTCCGAGGCGCCGGGGATCCTCATGGGCGACGGCTTCGCGCCGATCGGCGACGCAGCCACGCTGCGCATCGTGGCCGTCGAGCGGCTCGGCGGCGACCTACGGGTGGAGGCAGATGTTCACCGGGATCGTTGAAGAGCGGGGGACCGTGCTCGAGACCGGAGCGTTCCGGCTGGTGGTGGGCTGCCATACCGTCGTGTCCGACAGCGAGATCGGTGCCTCGGTCGCCGTGAACGGGGTGTGCCTGACCGTGGTCGCCCGCGGTCTCGAGGACCTGTCGTTCGACCTGTCCGAGGAGACGCTCGCCAGGTCGACGCTCGGCAGGCTGGGCCGAGGGGATCCGGTGAACCTCGAGCGTCCGGTGACGCTCTCGGCGCGGTTGGGAGGGCACCTCGTCCAGGGTCACGTCGATGGGGTCGGCGAGGTCTCCGGCATCGAGCGTGACGACCAGGGCGGGGCCGTGCTCACGACGCGGGTGCCGGAGCGGCTGCTCCGCTACGCGGTGGAGAAGGGGTCGATCTCGGTGGACGGGGTGAGCCTCACGATCGCCGAGCTCGCCGGCGACGGGATGCGCGTGGCCCTGATCCCGCACACGCTGGCCGTCACCACGCTCGGAACGCTGGTGCCCGGCGACCTCGTGAACCTGGAGATGGATGTGATCGCCAAGTACGTCGAACGTCTCATGGCCGACGACACGGCCTTCGGGATCGGACAGGGAGGACGATGACGATGAGCGAAGGAACGGAAATGATCGCGGGAGCATCACCGTTCGCGTCGATCCCGGAGGCGGTTGAGGACATCCGCGCCGGGCGGGTCGTGATCGTCGTCGACGACGCGGATCGAGAGAACGAAGGCGATCTGATCATGGCGGCGGAGAAGGTGACGCCCGAGGCGATCGCGTTCATCGTGCGGCATTCGAGCGGCGTGATCTGCATGCCGGTCGTGGGCGATCGACTCGACGAGCTCGAGATCCCGTTGATGGTCGCCGACAACACCGATCAGCGCCACACGGCATTCACCGTGTCGGTGGACGCCCGTCGCGGGGTCAGCACGGGGATCTCGGCGGCGGATCGGGCGACCACGATCCGGGCGATCGTGGAGCCGGGCACCGCGCCGGAGGACCTCTCCAGGCCCGGGCACATCTTCCCGCTGCGGTACCGCGAGGGCGGGGTGCTCAAGCGCGCCGGTCACACCGAGGCCTCCGTCGACCTCGCCCGGCTCGCCGGGCTCTTCCCGGCCGGCGTTCTGTGCGAGACCGTCAACGAGGACGGGACGATGGCGCGGCTGCCGGATCTGGTCCGCTTCGGCGCCGAGCACGGACTGAAGATCATCTCGATCGCCGACCTCATCGCCTATCGCCGCGCGCACGAGACGCTCGTGTCGAAGGTGGCGGAGGCGACGATCCCGACGCCGCACGGCGAGTTCCGCTCGTACGCGTACGAAAGCACGGTCGACGGTCGCACACACGTCGCGTTGGTGCTCGGCGACATCGGAGACGGGCAGGATGTCCTCACGCGGGTGCACTCGGAGTGCCTGACGGGGGATGTGTTCGCGTCCCTGCGGTGCGACTGCGGCGAGCAGCTCCAGCGTTCGATGGAGATCATCGGCGACGAAGGGCGTGGGGTCGTCCTCTACATCCGCGGCCACGAGGGCCGGGCGATCGGCCTGACCCACAAGCTGCGCGCCTACGAGCTGCAGGATCAGGGACGAGACACGGTGGAGGCCAACACCGAGTTGGGATTCGCGGCGGATCCGCGCGAGTACGGCATCGGCGCTCAGATCCTCGTCGACCTGGGCGTTCGCACGATGCGCCTGCTCACGAACAACCCGGCGAAGCGTGCGGGGCTGGAGGGCCACGGGCTGTCCATCTCCGCGCGCGTCCCGATCGAGACGGAGCCGACGCCCGAGAACATCGAGTACCTGCGCACGAAGCGCGAGAAGATGGGACATCTGCTGGGCGGCCTCGCCGACGACGCGCCGATGCTGGACGGAGCGGGCGAACGGTGAGCGTCTTCGAGGGTCGTCCGCGAGGCGAGGGACGACGGATCGCCGTCGTGGCCGCGCGCTTCAACGAGGCTGATCACCCGCAAGTTGGTCGACGGCGCCGTCGCCGGCCTGACCTCTCTCGGGGTGGCCGCCGAAGCCATCGATATCGCATGGGTCCCCGGGGCGTTCGAGATCCCGCTCGTGGCACGCCGCCTGGCGCGCTCGGGCCGGTTCGACGGGATCATCTGCCTGGGCGCCGTGATCCGCGGCGAAACCGCCCATTTCGATCTGGTGGCGAACGAGTCGGCGCGGGGCATCGCGGACGTGGCTCGGGACACGGGCGTTCCCGTCATCTTCGAGGTCCTGGCGGTCGACGATCTCTCCCAAGCGGAGGCTCGCACCGGCGGGGCGCACGGCAACAAGGGATGGGAGGCAGCGGAGGCCGTCCTGTCGATGGCGTCGCTCCTGGAAGAGCTGCCCGGGGGCTCGACGGGATCGGAAGATCGATCGGCGATGGGAGGCACCTCGTGATCATCGACAAGCCGTGGGGCAAGGTCGCCACGTATGCCCTCAACCAACCCGCGTCGGTCCGGATGATCACCGTGGAGCCTGCGCACGAGACGAGCGTCCACTATCACCGGATGCGGGATGAGATGTGGGTGGTGCTCGACCCCGGCCTGACCGTGGAGATCGGCAACCGTGTGGTGCAAGCCCAGGCGGGTGAGGAGTTCATGGTCGCGGCGGAGGAGACCCATCGCATCCGCAACATCGGCGACGTCCGGGGCCGCGTGCTCGAGATCGCGTACGGCTACACCACGGAGGACGACACCCAGCGCCTCGAAGACGCCTACGGGCGCCCGCTCGAGGCGGACTGGTGAGGCGTCGTCGACACCCGAGGCGGACGGCACCTATACTGACTGGCCAGCAAGGCAGATCCACGTGTAGTCCGCGCACCGGCTCGACCGGTGCTTGTTTTTCGAAAGAGGTGATGCGGGGTCTCGCAAGATCCGAGGATCAATGACCGGATCAGGTCTCCACAGGTTCGTCTCGTGGGGGCCGACGGGGAGCAGATCGGGGTGGTATCCACCCAGGACGCTCTGAGACAGGCTCGGGATCTCGACCTGGATCTCGTGGAGGTCGCGCCGCAGGCCGATCCGCCGGTGTGCAGGATCATGGACTACGGCAAGTACAAGTACGAACGCGACATCCGCCAGAAGGAGGCCCGCAAGAAGCAATCGCGGGTCGAGGTCAAGGAGATCAAGTTCCGCCCCAAGATCGACCGGCACGACTACGCCACGAAGAAGGGCCACGTCGAGCGGTTCCTGAGGGCGGGAGCCAAGGTCAAGATCACCATCATGTTCCGCGGGCGCGAGATGGCGCACACGGACCTCGGACGCAAGATCCTGGACCAGCTGATCATCGGAGCTCGGCGACACCATCGTCGTCGAGTCCATGCCGAAGCAGGAGGGGCGCAACATGATCATGGTGATCGCCCCCACCAAGAAACAGATCGAGGCCAAAGTGGCCGAGACCGACAACGGAGCGGCTCCCGCATCCGACGAAGGGTGACATCGAGATGCCGAAGATGAAGACCAACCGCTCGACGGCCAAGCGGTTCCGCATCACGCGGAACGGCAAGGTGCTGCACCGGAAGGCGACGGGGAACCACATGCTCACGAAGAAGAGCTCCAGCCGGCGCCGGCGTGTCGAAGGCATGTCGGAGGTCACCGCGGAGCGCAAGAAGATCAAGCGTCTGTTGGGGGCATGACCAGATGGCCAGGGTGAAACGATCCGTCCACGCGAAGAAGAAGCGCCGCGAGATCCTCGAGAAGGCCAAGGGATACACGGGGAGCCGCAACACGCGCTACCGCGTGGCCAAAGAGCAGGTCATGCACTCCGGCAACTACGCGTACCGCGACCGCCGGGATCGCAAGGCGCAGTTCCGCCGGCTATGGATCACCCGCATCAACGCTGGCGTCCGTCCGCACGGCCTCTCGTACTCGCGATTCATCAACGGGCTCAAGACCGCCGGCGTCGAGGTCGACCGCAAGATCCTCGCGGATCTGGCGGTGAACGACCCCGCGGCGTTCGCCTCGCTGGTCGAGACCGCGAAGTCGGCGCTCCCCGCCGCAAGCTGACGGAGGCCGGAGCCGTGGACCTCGGGCAACTCGAGGTCGGCGAAGACCCGTGCTGACGTCCATCAAGAACCCGAAGATCGCGGCGGCCGTCCGTCTCAAGAAGCGCGCGTTCCGCGAGGAGGATCGGTGCTTCCTGGTGGAGGGTGCCCAGGGCGTCGGAGAGGCGCTTGGAGCGTCCAGGCGACCTACGTTCCCTGTACGTCCTCGACGAACTCGATCCGCTCGCCGTTCGGGCTCGACAGACGGGCGTCGAGGTTCATGCCGTCAGCGTCGACGTGATGGGCAAGCTCACGTCGACGGTGACCCCGCAGGGGATCGTGGGCGTGTCTCCGTTCCTCGACGTCGGGATCGATTCGCTGTCCGTTGACGGATGCATCGCGATCCTCCACGAGGTGCGCGATCCCGGGAACGCCGGCACGGTGCTGCGCTCGGCAGATGCCGCCGGCGCCGACGGTGTGGTGTTCACGGCCAGCTCGGTCGATCCGTACAACCCGAAGACCGTGCGTTCGTCGGCCGGATCGATCTTCCATCTGCCGATCGTGCGGGGCGAGGACACGGGATCCTCGGTGCAGGCCTCGCGCGACCGCGGCCTGCAGGTCCTCGCGATGGACGGTCGCGGCGATCAGGACCTCTACACCGTCGATCTCAGCGATCCCCACCGCGTTCGTGTTCGGGAACGAGGCGCACGGCCTTCCCGAGGAGATCCTGGCGATGGCGGACGCGACGGGTCCGAGTTCCACATCGAGGGAAGGCGGAGTCGCTGAACCTCGCGGCAGCCGCCACCGTGTGCCTGTTCGAGTGGGCTCGCCGTCGTCACAGCGGCGCCGTCGCGCTGGAGACGATCGTGGCGGCGGCGGCGCACGACATCCGTTCGCCGCTCACGGCGATGAAGGGGTTCGGCTACGCGCTCGAGAAGCGGTGGGTGTCCATGACGGAGGAGCAGCGGACGTTGATGCTCCGAGGCATCGTGTACGACGCGGACCGGATGGACGCGATCCTGCGCTTGTTGGTCGACGCCGGCCGGGTGGCGTCCGGCTCGCTCGAACTGTTCCCCGAACGCGTCGATCTCTCGGAGCTCGCGCTCAGCGTCATCGGCTCCGTCCGCCGTGACTCCGAGCATCCCGAGGTTCGCTGGGCCGGACAGGCCGACGTCGTGGTCACGGATCCCGCCCGTGCCAAGAGCGCGCTCTTGTCGTTCATCGAGGCGCAGGTCTGGTGGGGCCGTGAGGGACCGATCACGATCGAGGGCGGACGGGTGAACGACCAACTGCACCTCACCGTGTGGCGGGAGGGGACCGAGCTGACCGCTGAGGATGCGGAGAGCCTCTTCGAGGCTCGTCGTCCCGGTACCGGCGCCGGGAGCAAGATCGGTCTGTACGTCGCTCGCGGCGTCGCCGATACGCAGGGCGGGCGCGCGTGGGCGGAGGTGAAGGACGGGCGGCTCTCGTTCCACCTCGAGACACCGCTCCTCCATGCGGGCTGACCAGGGCCGCTTGTTAGACTCGGCGGCCTGATGGACGCCCACGAAGCCCGCACGATCCTCGAAGACGAGCGAGGCCGCGGTCTCGAGGCGATCGCCGCGGCCAGCACACGCGAAGAACTTGAGGCAGCCAAGTCCTCCGTGCTGGGGCGCAAGACCCGGTTCGCGGAGGCCCAGCGCGCGCTCGGCTCGTTCGACCACGAGGACCGACGGGTCGTGGGGATGCTCGCCAACGAGGTCCGCGACGCGTTGCAGTCGGCCGTCGAGGAGCGTCGTTCCGCGTTGGAGGACGCCGACGAGCACCGTCTGCTCGAGGCGGATGGGATCGATGTCACGCTTCCCGGCCGCCGTCCCCGCCCTGGCTCGCTGCATCCGCTCGCCGTGGTCGAGCGACGGATCGTCGAGGTCTTCACCCGGATGGGGTATCAGGTGGTCCAGGGCCCGGAGATCGAGGACGACTGGCACAACTTCGAGGCCCTCAACATCCCGCCGGATCATCCAGCTCGCACCATGAAGGATTCGCTCTACGTCGACGTCCCGGGCAGGCTGCTGCGGACCGAGACATCCGCGGCGCAGATCCGGACGATGGAGAGCCAGGATCCGCCCATCCACATCGTGTCCCCGGGGCGCGTCTACCGCCACGAGACCCCCGACGCCACGCACCTCCCGGTCTTCCATCAGGTCGAGTGCCTCGCGGTGGACGAAGGGATCTCCTTCGCCGACCTGAAGGGCACGCTGGAGACGTTCGCGCGCGCCATGTTCGGCGGTGACCGGAAGGTGCGGCTGAACCCCGACTACTTCCCGTTCGTCGAGCCCGGTGCGCAGGTCGCGGTCTCGTGCTTCATCTGCGGCGGCGTCGGATGCCGCACGTGCGGCAACGGGTGGATCGAGCTGCTCGGCGCGGGGATGGTGCACCCGAAGGTCCTGGAGAACTGCGGGTACGACAGCGAGCGGTACACGGGATTCGCGTTCGGGCTGGGGATCGAACGGGTGGCCATGATCCAGTACGGCGTCTCCGATATGCGCCTGTTCGTCGAGGGCGACGTGCGGTTCCTCGAGCAGTTCCAGGGCGTGGCATGAGGATCGTCCGCTCGTGGCTGCTGGAGTGCTGTCCCGTCGACCTGTCGGCCGAGGATCTCGCCGAGCTGCTCACGGCGAAGGGCGCCGAGGTCGAACGGATCGAGCGTCCGTGGGCGGGTCTCGACGGCGTGGTCGTCGCGAAGGTCCTCGAGGTTCGGGATCACCCGAACTCGGACAAGCTCTGCCTGGCGAGGGTGAGCACCGGCTCGAGCGAACGCGAGGTCGTGGTCGGCGTTCGCAACATGGCTCCGGGCGATCTCGTCCCGCTCGCCGGACCCGGTGCCCGCGTGCCCGTCCTGCCCGACCCGCTGACGGCCCGCGAGATCCGGGGCGTGGTCTCCGACGGCATGCTGTGCTCGCCGATGGAGCTGGGGATCGCCCCGACCCACGAAGGCATCTTGTTGCTGGGCGACGACCTCGCTCCCGGCGACGACCTGAAGACGTCGCTCGGGCTGGACGACGCCGTCTTGGACATCGAGGTCACGCCCAACCGTGGGGACTTCCTTTCGGTGATCGGCGTCGCGCGCGAGGTCGCGGCGGCCACCGGTGTGCCGTTCAGGCTCCCGCCGACCGATGTGGTGGAGGACACCGAGCCGGCGGAGGGCGTCGCGACGGTCGAGATCGCCGATCCGGATCGATGTCCGTACTACCTCGCGCGCATCCTCCGCGATGTCGGACACACCCGGTCGCCGATCCGTGTGCAGGCACGGCTGACCGCCGCCGGGATGCGCCCGATCTCCGCGGCGGTCGACGCGACGAACTACGCCATGCTCGAGATCGGGCAGCCCCTTCACCCGTTCGACCTCGCGCTGCTGAAGGGACCGGCGATCGTGGTGCGACGGGCACGGGACGGCGAGAAGATGGTCACGCTCGACGATGTCGAGCGAACGTTGACGGACGACGACCTCCTGATCTGCGACGCCGAGCGTCCCGTCGGGGTGGCCGGCGTCATGGGTGGCGCGCTCGCCGAGACCTCCGATGCCACCGAGCAGATCCTGCTGGAAGCGGCGTCGTTCGAGCGCGGCGGAGTCCAGCGCACGCGCCGGCGGATCGACCTCTCGACGGAGGCCTCCATGCGATTCGAGCGGGGCGTCGATCCTGAGGCGACGTCGACCGGAGCGGATCGCGCCTGCCGACTTGATGGTCGAGTGGTGCGGCGCCCGGGTGCTGCGCGGAGCGCTCGAGGCGGGAGCGGTTCCCTCCCGGAAGCGCGTCACGATGCGGGCGAGCCGGGCCTCGAAGCTGATCGGCTACGACGTGACGCCGAGGGACGCGAGCGCGGTCTTCGACCGACTGATGATGCCGTGGACTTCGGAGGGCGACGACGTCGCCGTCGAGATCCCGGGATACCGCGTGGACATCGAGCGCGAGGTGGACCTGATCGAAGAGGTGGTGCGGGTTCAGGGATACGACCGCGTCGGCTCGACGTTGCCGCCCGTGCGCCAACCGGGTGGGCTGCCGGAGCTGTACCGGTTCCGTCACCGCGTCCGCGACGCCCTGATGCGGGCAGGGCTGCGAGAGGTGTGGCTGTTCCCGTTCGCGTCCGATGCCGACCAGGAGCTGACGGGCGACACCGATGCGATCCGCGTGACGAACCCGCTGCAATCCGATGATCGGTGGCTCCGGACCCGCCTCACCCCCGGGTTGCTCAAGGCGATCCGTCGCAACGCCTACCGACAGGTGCGCGGCACCGCCATGTTCGAGGTGAGCACCGTGTTCCGCATGGTCGACGGTCAGGCGCAGGAGCGTCCGAAGGCTGCCATCGCGATGACCGGAACCGCCGAGAGCGCATGGATCGGACGGCGTGAGTTCGACTTCTTCGATGCGAAGGGTGTGGTGGAGGCGTTGATGGCCGACCTCGGTATCGCATGGACGCTGGGCGAACCCGTCGCAGGAGGGACGTTCCACCCGGGACGTTCGGCGTTCGTCCTGGTCGACGGCGCCCGGGTGGGGGTTCTGGGCGAGATCCACCCACGGGTGGCGGAATCGCTCGACGTCCCGGGACGGATCGCCGTGGCCGAGCTGGAGGTGTCGCTGCTCATGGAGCACGCGGCGACGACCGTGGAAGCGCACGACGTGCCGAAGTTCCCGCCGGTGCGCCGCGACCTCGCGTTCGTGCTCGACGAACGGATCGCGCACGCAGCGGTCGAGACCGCCATCCGCGATGCGGGGGGCGACCTGGTGGCGACGTGTGTCCTGTTCGACGTGCACTCGGGACCGCCGCTGCCCGCGGGGAAGAAGAGCCTCGCGTACTCGGTGGACTTCCGCGATCCGACCCGCACGCTCGAGCGAGAGGAGGCCGACGAGGCCGTGGCCCGCATCAGAGCGCGGGTCGCGGAGGAGCTCGGCGGTGAGCTGCGAGAGGGCGGCGGCGAAGCGCGCGAACGGCCGCCCGTATAGACTGCGCGCCGATGGCGCGTCACTACCTCTCCGTCGACGACCTCACCCCCGCGGAGCTCACGGGACTCCTCGAGCTGGCGGCCAAGGTGAAGGCCGACCCCGCCGCGTATGCCGATCGGCTCCACGGGCGATCGGTGGCGTTGATCTTCGAGAAGCCGTCCACCCGAACGCGATTGTCGTTCGAGGTGGGTGTGGCCGAGCTGGGAGCGCATCCGCTCGTGATCTCCTCGACCGAGTTCCAGCTGGGACGCGGCGAGACGATCGAGGACACCGGACGTGTCCTCAGCCGCTACGTCGATGCGGTCGTGCTCCGTACGTTCGAGCAGGAACGGCTGGAGCTGCTTGCCTCGGCCTCCTCGGTTCCAGTCGTGAACTCCCTGTCGGATTTCGAGCACCCGTGCCAGGCACTCGCGGACCTGTTCACGATCCGCGAGCGGCTGGGTGGGCCCGAGGGGAGAACGCTCACGTACCTGGGCGATGGCAATAACGTGGCGCACTCGTTGCTCCTCGCGGGCGCGAAGGTCGGCATGCAGATGCGGATGGCGACCCCACCCGGCTTCGAACCGATCCCGCAGGTCGTGAAGCGAGCGGCGGAGATCGCCGCCGAGACCGGCGGCTCGGTCGAGCTCCTCAATGATCCGACCGAGGCAGCGACCGGCGCCGACGTCCTGTACACCGACGTCTGGGCGAGCATGGGCCAGGAAGACGAGGCGGACGAACGCGAGCTGGTGTTCCGCGGCTACCAGCTCGATCAGAAGCTGGTCGATCTGGCTGCTCCCACGGCGATCGTGATGCACTGCCTGCCCGCGCATCGAGGCAAGGAGATCGCGGCCGAGGTCATCGACGGTCCGCGCTCCGCCGTGTGGGACCAGGCCGAGAACCGGCTCCACACGCAGAAGGCGCTCCTGCTCCTCTTGTTCGATCTGGCCTGAGGCCCGAGTGGCGCGCGCGAACGACGACATCGAGCAGACGCTCCTCGAGTTCGCGGACCTGCTGTCGATCCTCACGACCGATCCGCACAAGCCCCGTTCCTACGAGAAGGCCGCCCGCTCGGTGGGCGGGTATCACGCCGATGTCTCCACGCTCGACATGAAGGGGATCCTGCAGATCCCGAACGTCGGCAAGTCGATCGGGGAGAAGATCGTCGAACTGCTTCAGGACGGGACGTTCGCCGACCTGGAGGCGCTGCGTGCCCAGATCCCGCCCGGGGTTCGCGAGCTGATGTCGATCCCGGGCTTGGGTCCGAAGAAGGCGATGGTGCTGTACCAGGAGCTGGGGGTCGCATCCGTCCCCGAGCTGGTGGCGGCGATCGAGGACGAACGCGTCGCCGGCCTCAAGGGGTTCGGCGGCAAGACGCAGGAGAACATCCTCCGCGGCTTGCAGCAGCTCTCGGACTCAGGCGGGCGCGTCCTGGTGAACGCCGCGCTCGATGTCGCCGAGTCGCTCCTCTCCGAGCTCGACGGCATGAAGCAGGTCGGTCGGTCGGCGTTCGCCGGATCGCTGCGGCGGATGCGAGAGACGATCGGCGACGTCGACCTGCTGGTCGCGAGCGACAGCGCCGCGCCGATCATGGACGCGTTCGTCGGGCTGCCCTCGGCGTCGCGGGTGATCGCGCATGGTGACACGAAGTCGTCGATCCTGACCGACCGCGGGCTCCAGGTCGACCTCCGCGTCATCCCCAAGGAGGTCTGGGGCGCCGCGATGATCTACTTCACAGGTTCCAAGGCGCACAACATCCGGATCCGCGAGATGGCGGTCCGCGCCGGTCTGAAGCTCAGCGAGTACGGCCTGTTCGACGCGAAGACGGGAGAGCTCCTCGCCGCCGAGACCGAGGCGAAGGTCTACGAGCGTCTCGGGTTGCCCTACTTCGAGCCGACGCTCCGCGAGGATCGCGGCGAGGTCGAGGCCGCGCTCGCCGGCGAGCTGCCCAAGGTCCTGCAGCTGAAGGACCTGCGCGGCGATCTGCACACCCATACGAACCTCACGGACGGGCTCGCGCCGCTGGAGGAGATGTTGGACACCGCAGCGACGCTCGGCTACGCGTACTACGCCGTGACGGACCACGCCCCGAACCTGGCGATGCAACGGATGACCGACGACAAGATCCTCGCCCAACGCGAGCGTCTCCGCGCGCTGCAGGCGGACCACGACATGACGCTGCTGCACGGGACCGAGCTGAACATCGATCCGGACGGCAACGTCGACTGGCCGGAGGAGTTCCTCGCCGGGTTCGACATCACGGTGGCGTCGGTGCACTCGCACTTCACGCAATCGCGTGAGGAGATGACCCGGCGCGTGATCCGCGCGATGGAGAACCCGTACGTGAACGTGATCGGCCATCCCACCGGGAGGCTGATCGGCAAGCGGCCGCCGGTCGACCTGGACCTCGAGGCGGTCTTCGAGGCGGCGGCGCGGACGGGCACGGCGCTCGAGGTCAACTCGTTCCCCGACCGGCTCGACCTGAAGGACGAACACATCATGTGGGCGCGCCGGTACGGGCCGAAGTTCGCCGTGGACACGGACTCGCATTCGCCGGTCCACCTGTCGCTGATGCGCTTCGGGGTGGCGACGGCGCAGCGCGGGTGGCTCACCAAGGACGACGTGATCAACACCTGGCCCCTCGCGAAGCTCCGGCGGTTCCTCCGCAAGGGCCGACCTGCCTGAGTGGCGGGCACACGCGTCGGCCGCCGACTCCCGAGGAGCTTCTACGCGCGCCGGCGCCACCACGGTCGCACCCGACCTGCTCGGCAGGATCCTGATCCGCCGGCTGGGGAGCGGCGTCCGGCTCGCGGCGAGGATCGTCGAGACCGAGGCGTACGAGCCACACGACCCGGCGAGCCATGCCTACCGCGGGAGGACGGCCCGCAACGCCGTGATGTTCGGGACGCCGGGGCATCTCTATGTGTATTTCACGTACGGGATGCATCACTGCATGAACGCGGTCACGGGCCCCGCCGGCGTGGGGATGGCGGTGCTCATCCGTGCGGCCGAGCCGATCGAAGGCGTGGCCGAGATGCGGGCCCGACGGGGGCGCGAGCCCATGCGCGATCTGTGTTCGGGCCCGGCCAAGCTCTGTCAGGCGTTCGGCGTCGATCGCGCGCTGAACGGCACCGATCTCGTCCGCGGCCCCGACCTGTGGATCGCGGAGGGAACGCCGGTGCCGACCGCCCGTATCGTTGCCGGTCCTCGCGTCGGGATCCGCGTGGGGAAGGAATACGCGTGGCGATTCTCGGTGGCGGACGATCCGTTCGTGTCTCGGGCGCGCGCCGAGACGACCGCTATGGGCTCGGCGAAGACAGATCCTTCGACACCGTGATCATCACCGAGCTCGTCTGGAACGCCGAGACACCGGCGGAAGGACTCTGTGAGATCACGGTGCCCGCGGGCTGGGTCGAGATCGCCAAGACCACTTTCACGTAGAAGCCGGCGTCGGCGAGGATCGTCATCGCGGCCGCCTGAGACAGTCCCACGACGGAGGGCACCGGGATCTGCTGCAGGGAGGTGGGCTCCGTGCACGTCTGCGTCGGCTCCGTCCCCGCGATGAACTCCAGCGTCTGGATGTTCTGGGGCAACGTGTACTGGTTCGGCAGGCAGTACGGGTTCTGCGTCACGTCGACGGCGACGGCCACATAGTTCACCTCGGGCGTGGGGAACCCACGCACCGGCAGGTCGACCACCGCCTTCTCCATGAACAGGCGCCAGATCTGCGCCGGCCACGTCCCGCCGAAGACCGTGATCCGCGTGAACCCGCCGTACATCGAGATCTGCCCCTGTGGGAACCCCACCCAGACGCCGGCGACGAGCTGCGGGACCGCGCCGACGAACCAGGCGTCCGCGTAGTTCTGGTTCGTGCCGGTCTTGCCGATCTGCGGCCGGCCGATGTTCGCCGCCGTCCCCGTCCCGTACAGCACGACCTTCTGCAGGATCGCGTTGGCGGCCGCCGCGACGGCCGGGTCCACGACCTGCTTCGGCTTCGGGCTCGCCTGCCATACGGGAGCACCGTCCGCGTCCACGATGCTGATCACCGGCACGGGGTTCACGTGCTGGCCACCGGCCGCGAGCGTCCCGTACGCCGACGTCATCTCGAGCGTGTTGACCTCGTTCGTGCCCAGGACCGCCGAGAGGTAGGGCAGGAGCGGGCGCTTCGGCTCCGACACGCGCTGGCAGCAGCGGATGCCCATCCGCTTGGCGACGTCCACCACGGTCTGGGCCCCGAGCAGGTTGATCAGTTGCGCGTACACGGTGTTCACGGACGAGATCGTGGCTTGCTCGAGGGTCAAGCTGCCGTAACTGCTCGGCTCGGCGTTCGAGACGTCCCACACCGTCCCGTTGTCCAGCGGGATCTCGATCGAGGACGGCGCCGGGAACACCGTGCTCGGCGAGATGCCGTTCTCCAACGCCGCGACCAGGGCGAACGGTTTGAACGACGAGCCGGCCTGGCGTCCCGTGCTGCCGCCGGTCGCCAGGTTCACCCGGCCGTCGCCGGAGCTCGCATCCCAATAGTCGGCGTCCTTGCCACCCACCATCGCCCTGACGTAGCCGGTCCGTGGATCGATCACGGTCATCGCGCCCGACGGATCGCCCGGATAGGAGAGCACCGATCGCACTGCGCTCTGCGCGGCCACCTGCAGATGGGGGTCGATCGTGGTGGTGATCCGCAGTCCACCGGTGAACAGCAGCTGGTAGCGGTCCTCCCTCGTCTTGCCGAACGCGGGGTTCGACAGGAACCATTGCTTGAAGTAGTCGACGAAGTACGGGAAGGGGTAGCGGTCCCGGGACGTGACCGCGTGGAGCTCGATCGGCTCGGCGACGGCCTCGTTCCTCTGATCATCGGTGATCAACGATTGCTCGAGCATCTGCCGCAAGACGGTGTTGCGCCGCACGCGAGCGTGGACCGGGTGCGCGAACGGATCGAAGTCGTTCGGCGCGCGGATCAGACCGGCGAGCAGTGCGGACTGCGACAGCGTGAGGTCCTTCGCGTCGATCGCGAAGTACGAGCGAGCCGCCGCTTGGATGCCGTACGCGCCCTGCCCGAAGTACACGGTGTTGAGGTACTTCGTGAGGATCTGATCCTTCGTGAGCTGGTCCTCGAGCTGCCACGCCAACAGCGCCTCGTCGATCTTGCGCTGGAACGTCTCGTCGTCGCCCACGTAGAGCTGCTTCACGAGCTGCTGCGTGATCGTGGACCCACCTTCGACGATCGTGCCGGCCTCGACGTCCGCGTACGCGGCGCGGATGATCGCTCGGAGATCGACGCCGTGGTGGTAGTAGAACCGCTTGTCCTCGATGGCGACCACCGCGTCGCGGATCGTCTGCGGCATCTCCTTCCGCGAGAGGATGACGCGATCGACGCCCGCATGGAGCTCCGTGATGAGGCTGCCGTCCGACGCGTAGAGGAACGACGTCTGCGCCAGCGGGAGCGCCCGTTTGCGGTAGTCGGACAGACGAGGAGCGCCGCCGCACGCAGACGCGATGGTCGCGAGCACGACGAAGAGAAACGAGGGCGAGTCCCGGGCTCTTCCTCACATGAGCGAGTCTACCCGTGGCTCCACTTCGCACTGGTAGCATCCGGTCGCCATGGCTCCCGACCCCCTCGCCCTGCTGAAGGACGGGACCGCCGAGATCGTTCCCGAGGGCGG
Source organism: uncultured Actinomycetes bacterium (assembly GCA_963835415.1). Taxonomy (GTDB): domain Bacteria; phylum Actinomycetota; class UBA4738; order UBA4738; family HRBIN12; genus JBBQVZ01. The sequence continues at coordinate 123,625 of CAWIFZ010000003.1, forward strand.
GCTCGAGGAGAAACTCGCGCTCGGACGACCCCTGCGCGTGAAGCTCGGACTCGATCCCACGGCCTCCGACGTGACGCTCGGCTGGGCCGTCGTGCTGCACAAGCTGCGGCAGTTCCAGGACGCAGGCCATGTCGCGGTCCTGATCGTCGGCGACTTCACCGCGCGGGTGGGCGATCCGTCCGGGAAGTCGGAGACACGGCCGCGCTTGGACAAGGACGTGGTGCGTGCGTTCGCCGAGCACATGCTCGAACAGTTCCGCCTGATCCTGTCGGATGAGCGTCTCGAGATCCGGTACAACTCCGAGTGGCTCGAGGGGATGGACATGGAAGGGGTCCTTCGCCTCACCTCCTCGTACACGGTGGCGCAGATGCTCCAGCGCGACGACTTCGCGAAGCGGTACGCCGAGGGGCGCCCGATCTCGATCATGGAGTTCATGTACCCGTTGCTGCAGGGCTACGACTCCGTGGCGGTCGAGGCCGACATCGAGCTCGGGGGGACCGATCAGCTGTTCAACCTGCTGGTGGGCCGCGAGCTCCAGCGGGCGTGGGGTCAGGCGCCGCAGATCGCCGTGACCGTCCCGCTCATCGAAGGGCTGGACGGCGTCCAGAAGATGAGCCAATCGCTCGGCAACTACGTGGGGATCACGGAGCCCGCCGACGAGATGTTCGGCAAGCTGATGCGGATCCCCGACGAGCTGATCGGCAAGTACCTCCGGCTGGTCGCCTGGGTGCCTTCGGACGAGGCGGCTCGCACGGAGGAGGCGATGGCGGCCGGCTCGGCGAAGCCGAACGATGAGAAGCGGGCGATGGCGCGTGCGGTGGTGGACCTCTATCACGGAGCCGGGGCGGGGGAGCGCGCAGAAGAGGGGTTCAACAGGGTCCACCGGGACCGTGAGCTCCCCGCGGTGGTTCCGGACGTCCGGATCCCGGACGGAGCCGCCGAGGACGGCCTCGTATGGCTGCCGAGGCTGCTCGTTGCGCTCGACCTGGCCTCCTCCAACGGCGACGCCCGCCGGCGGATCGAGCAGGGAGGGGTCAAGCTGGACGACCAGCCAGTCACGGATCCTTCGTACGAGGCCCGCCGTGAGGACCTGGTCGGCACGGTCCTGCAGGTGGGGCGGCGCTGGTTCGGCCGTCTGGCCTAGGCCCGGTTGACGGCCTTGCGAACGCTGCTACCATACCTATCCGGCGCGCCCCACCCTGAGGTGCCTCTTCTGGCGTCATCAGCTGGGATCACGCGTCTCCTCGCACCTTGAGAACTGAACAGTGTGTCAAAAGCCAGTGCTTTCCCGTCAGCTGGGAGGCGCGGTTCGCCGTGTCTCAGAGTGCAGCAGACGGTAGTACTGAAACGTCCGGACACAACGGGCGGATCAGCTGAAATCGGTCCGAGGGAAGTGCTTTCCCATCGGGCCGACTCCAACCGAAAACGAACCCCCAAGCCTTCGGGCTCGGGGACTTCGGATTCTCTACGGAGAGTTTGATCCTGGCTCAGGACGAACGCTGGCGGCGTGCTTAACACATGCAAGTCGAGCGAGAGCCAGTTGAGGGGTAACCCTCGGCTGGGGACAGCGGCGAACGGGTGCGTAACACGTGGGCAACCTGCCCCTGACACTGGGATAACCCCGGGAAACCGGAGCTAATACCGGATACTCTCGGCCGATCACATGGCTGGCCGAGGAAAGGTCCGCCGGTCAGGGATGGGCCCGCGGCCTATCAGCTTGTTGGTGGGGTAACGGCCTACCAAGGCGACGACGGGTAGCTGGTCTGAGAGGACGACCAGCCACACTGGAACTGAGATACGGTCCAGACTCCTACGGGAGGCAGCAGTGGGGAATATTGCACAATGGGCGAAAGCCTGATGCAGCGACGCCGCGTGAGGGATGAAGGCCTTCGGGTCGTAAACCTCTTTCGGCAGGGACGAAGCGATCAGTGACGGTACCTGCAGAAGAAGCCCCGGCTAACTACGTGCCAGCAGCCGCGGTAAGACGTAGGGGGCGAGCGTTGTCCGGATTTATTGGGCGTAAAGCGTGCGTAGGCGGCTGCGCAAGTCGGTTGTGAAACCCCGGGGCTCAACCCCGGAACTGCATCCGATACTGCGTGGCTAGAGGTAGGTAGGGGAGATCGGAATTCCTGGTGTAGCGGTGAAATGCGCAGATATCAGGAGGAACACCGGTGGCGAAGGCGGATCTCTGGGCCTTACCTGACGCTCAGGCACGAAAGCTAGGGGAGCGAACAGGATTAGATACCCTGGTAGTCCTAGCCGTAAACGTTGGGTGCTAGGTGTGGGCGGATATCGACCCCGTCCGTGCCGAAGCTAACGCATTAAGCACCCCGCCTGGGGAGTACGGCCGCAAGGCTAAAACTCAAAGGAATTGACGGGGGCCCGCACAAGCGGCGGAGCATGTGGCTTAATTCGAAGCAACGCGAAGAACCTTACCTGGGCTTGACATGCGGGGTGAAACCGTAGAAATACGGCGCTCCTCGGAGCCCGCACAGGTGGTGCATGGCTGTCGTCAGCTCGTGCCGTGAGGTGTTGCCTTAAGTGGCGCAACGAGCGCAACCCCTGTCCTTAGTTGCCAGCGGGTAATGCCGGGAACTCTAGGGAGACTGCCGGTGCCAAACCGGAGGAAGGTGGGGATGACGTCAAGTCATCATGCCCCTTATGTCCAGGGCTGCACACATGCTACAATGCGCGATACAGAGGGTTGCGATCCCGCAAGGGGGAGCGAATCCCAAAAAGTCGCGCTCAGTTCGGATCGGGGTCTGCAACTCGACCCCGTGAAGTCGGAGTCGCTAGTAATCGCAGATCAGCAATGCTGCGGTGAATACGTTCCCGGGCCTTGTACACACCGCCCGTCACACCACGAAAGTGGGCAACACCCGAAGCCGGTGGCCTAACCCTTGTGGAGGGAGCCGTCGAAGGTGGGGCTCGCGATTGGGGTGAAGTCGTAACAAGGTAGCCGTACCGGAAGGTGCGGCTGGATCACCTCCTTTCTAAGGAGCCTTTGGCACTTCGGGGAGTCCAGCTCCATCAACCGAAATGGACTCAGCAGTACCCGACAAGACTCCAGGTCGATGCACTGGCTACTCTTTTGACACCCTCCCGAACCACAACGGCTAGTAGTCCCTATGGGGCGAACGGGTTGCCGGCTCGGGGGATCATCATCAGGACACACTGTTCAGCTTTGAGGGTGCGAGCCTTCGAGCACCTTGAGAACTCGATAGCGAGCGCGAGCATCTATAGTCAAGTGAATAAGGGCTTACGGTGGATGCCTTGGCGTCAGGAGCCGATGAAGGACGCGTCTGGCTGCGAAAAGCTTCGGGGAGCTGTCGAGAGAGCTATGATCCGGAGATGTCCGAATGGGGAAACCCGGCTGGGGTCATGCCCAGTCACCCAGGTCTGAACACATAGGGCCTGTGGAGGGAACCGCCCGAAGTGAAACATCTCAGTAGGGCGAGGAAGAGAAAGCAACCGCGATTCCCCTAGTAGCGGCGAGCGAACGGGGATCAGCCTAAACCGGTGTGGTGGTAAAGCCCGATGGCGTTGCCACACCGGGGTCGTGGGACCCACATGAACCGACATCGGAAGGTTCAAGGAGTGACAAATCCGACACCTAGTCGAAGGCCATGGAATGGGCCGTCACAGAAGGTAACAACCCTGTAGACGAAAGGTGAACGGACTCCTCGTGGTGTTCCCGAGTAGCACGGGACCCCTGAAATCCCGTGTGAATCTGGGGGGACCACCCCCTAAGGCTAAACACTACCTGACGACCGATAGTGAACTAGTACCGTGAGGGAAAGGTGAAAAGCACCCCGGGAGGGGAGTGAAATAGTACCTGAAACCGTGAGCCTACAAGCTGTCGGAGCTCGGATCTGGGTGACCAGGTCGCGGGTGACGGCGTGCCTTTTGAAGAATGAGCCGGCGAGTTAGCGGTATGTGGCAAGGTTAACCGTTCTCGGGAAGCCGAAGCGAAAGCGAGTCCTAACTGGGCGAAGAGTCGCATGCCCTAGACCCGAAGCCGAGTGATCTAGCCATGGGCAGGTTGAAGCGAGGGTAAGACCTCGTGGAGGACCGAACCCACCAGGGTTGAAAACCTGGGGGATGACCTGTGGTTAGGGGTGAAAGGCCAATCAAACTCGGTGATAGCTGGTTCTCCCCGAAATGCCTTTAGGGGCAGCCTCGGGCGTTCTTCAGCGGAGGTAGAGCACTGATTGGGATAGGGGGCCTACAAGCTTACCGAACTCAGTCAAACTCCGAATGCCGCTGAACTAGAGCCCGGGAGTGAGGGCGCGGGGGCTAAGCTCCGTGTCCGAGAGGGAAACAACCCAGATCGCCAGCTAAGGCCCCTAATTCCATGCTAAGTGGGCAAGGATGTGAGATCGCATAGACAACCAGGAGGTTGGCTTAGAAGCAGCCACCCTTGAAAGAGTGCGTAATAGCTCACTGGTCAAGTGGTCTTGCGCCGACAATGTACCGGGGCTCAAGCATGGAGCCGAAGCTGCGGGATCTCTCATATGGCTCGGCCCTGGCGGGAGGCCGCCTGGGTCCAGGCCGAGGGATCGGTAGGGGAGCGTTCTCACGCGAGTGAAGCGGCGGGGTAACCCAGCCGTGGACGCGTGAGAAGTGAGAATGCCGGCATGAGTAGCGAAAGACGGGGGAGGAGCCCGTCCGCCGAATGCCCAAGGGTTCCTGGGGAAGGTTCATCCGCCCAGGGTTAGTCGGGACCTAAGCCGAGGTCGAGAGACGTAGGCGATGGACGACTGGTTGATATTCCAGTACCACCTCATCCGCGCCAAGACCGAATCAGCGGTACTAAGGGAACCCCTTCGGGGGCTACCGACCGACGCTGTACTAGGTTAGCGAAGGGGGGACGCAGAAGGGTAGCTCGACCCAGGCGATGGTTGTCCTGGGGTAAGTGTGTAGAGGGATCCTCTAGGCAAATCCGGAGGGTCATCAACCTCGAGGCACGATGCCGAGCCGTTTCAGGCGAAGCGAGTGATCCCATGTTGCCGAGAAAATCCTCTAGCGAGCTGTTGAGGTGCCCGTACCCCAAACCGACACAGGTGGGCACGTAGAGAATACGAAGGCGATCGAGAGAACCCTGGTTAAGGAACTCGGCAAATTACCTCCGTAACTTCGGGAGAAGGAGGACCCCGGTAGGGTGAAGGACTTCTCGTCCTTAGCTCGATGGGGTGGCAGAAACCAGGCCCAAGCGACTGTTTACTAAAAACACAGGTCCGTGCTAAGTCGTAAGACGACGTATACGGACTGACGCCTGCCCGGTGCTGGAACGTTAAGGGGAGGGGTTAGCTCTTCGGAGCGAAGCTCTGAACCTAAGCGCCAGTAAACGGCGGCCGTAACTATAACGGTCCTAAGGTAGCGAAATTCCTTGTCGGGTAAGTTCCGACCTGCACGAATGGCGTAACGACTTGGGCGCTGTCTCAACCAGGGACTCGGCGAAATTGCAATACGAGTAAAGATGCTCGTTACCCGCAGCAGGACGGAAAGACCCCGGCACCTTTACTGTAGCTTGATGTTGATTTTTGGCATGTGTTGCGTAGGATAGGCGGGAGACTGTGAAGCACCGGTTTCGGCCGGAGTGGAGTCAACCTTGAAATACCGCCCTTCACATGTTGGGACTCTAACCTAGGTCCGTGATCCGGATCGGGGACAGCGTCTGGTGGGCAGTTTAACTGGGGCGGTTGCCTCCTAAAATGTAACGGAGGCGCCCAAAGGTTCCCTCAGCCTGGTTGGCAATCAGGCGTCGAGTGCAAGGGCACAAGGGAGCTTGACTGCGAGACCGACGGGTCGAGCAGGAGCGAAAGCTGGGCCTAGTGATCCGACGGCTTCCATGTGGAAGGGCCGTCGCTCAACGGATAAAAGGTACGCCGGGGATAACAGGCTGATCCTTCCCAAGAGTCCATATCGACGGAAGGGTTTGGCACCTCGATGTCGGCTCGTCTCATCCTGGGGCTGGAGCAGGTCCCAAGGGTCGGGCTGTTCGCCCGTTAAAGAGGCACGCGAGCTGGGTTTAGAACGTCGTGAGACAGTTCGGTCCCTATCCGCTGTGGGCGCAGGAGATTTGAGAGGAGCTACCCCTAGTACGAGAGGACCGGGGTGGACGAACCTCTGGTGTGCCAGTTGTCGCGCCAGCGGCACGGCTGGTTAGCCACGTTCGGACGGGATAAGCGCTGAAAGCATCTAAGTGCGAAGCCTCCCTCGAGATGAGATCTCCCACTGGGTCAACCAGGTAAGGCCCCTCGAAGACCACGAGGTTGATAGGCCGGAAGTGGAAGCGCGGTAACGCGTGGAGCTGACCGGTACTAATAGGCCGAGGGCTTGGCTTCGCTCGCGCTCGCTATCGCAGTTCCCGAGCTCTGCTCGAGGGACGCATCCTCGACTATGTCGGGTCGGCAACGATCCGAAGCACCGTTTCGGTGGCCATAGCGGAGGGGAAACACCCGGTCCCATCCCGAACCCGGAAGTGAAGCCCTCCTGCGCCGATGGTACTGCCTGGGTGACTGGGTGGGAGAGTAGGTCGTCGCCGGAACATCGTTGAGAACGGGCCGCCTTCGGGTGGCCCGTTCTCGTTCTTCCCGTAGGCTGAGACGCGATGCCCAAACCACTCAAACCACGCCAGACCAGCGCCTCGAAGCGCCCGAAACCCTCCAACACCCAGCTGCCCCCCGACGTGCTGGAAGAGGTACGGCGCACGGCCCGGCCGGGCGATCAACAGGACGCGATCTCGCGCCTGTCGCGCGCGATCGAACTGCTCGAACGGGGAGACACCGGCGCCGCGATCAAGGAGGCCGAGAAGGCCAAGCGGTTCGCGTCGAGGTCCGCGGCCGTGCGCGAGGTCCTGGGCCTGGCCCTGTACGGCGAGGGCCGTTGGCAGGAGGCGCTGACGGAGCTGAAGACGTACCGACGCATCTCCGGGCGCGTCGACCAGAACCACGTGATGGCGGACTGCTTGCGTGGCATGGGTCGCCCCGCGGAGGCGGTGCCGCTCGCCGAGGAGGAGCTGCACGGGAAAGCGCCGAACGAGGCGAAGGCCGAGGCCGTCATCGTGGCGGCATCCGCCCTCGCCGATCAGCAGCGATACGCGGAGGCGCTGGCGTTCCTGGGCAGGGCACGGACGCGCGACGACGTCTCCGAGGCCTACACGCTGCGCCTGTGGTACGTGAAGGGCGACATCCTCGCGAAGGCCGGCCGCAAGGCGGAGGCGGCCGAGCAGTTCCACAAGGTGATGCGCCACGACGCCAGCGCGTTCGACGCGGCGGAACGGCTCGCTCAGCTGGCCTGAGGGCCCGCTTCCTCCCGCGCTCCCGCATCCCGCTCGGCCTGCTTGGTGAGGTACCGCGCGATGCCCGTGGCGTTCATCCGCACGCCGGCGAGCGTCTCGAGCCGATCCAGGTCCAGTTGCGCCTCTGCCCCGGTCACGGTCTCGCGCGCCGCTTCTCGAGTGAGGACCTCGACGATCTCGTCGAGGTCGGTCGTGGATCGCATGGCGCCGCGAACCGCGTCCGTCCACTCGTTCAGCCGGCGGACCGCGAGGTCGCACGTGCGGTCGACATCCTCGATCGGTCCGAAGTGCGCGAACAACAACGTGGACGATGCCGCGTCGCGGATCCGCTCGATGCTCGCGACGGCGAGCTCGAGGTCGAACTCGGGCGGCGGGGTCGCCGGCCGCAGGACCGGGAGGTCCGGGACGTGGATCCCCAACGCGTCACCCGTGAACACCACACCGGTGGATGAGTCCACCAGCGCGAGGTGATGCGAGGCGTGGCCCGGCGTGTCGAGCGCCGTGATCGTCCGGCCGCCGATGTCCAGCGCGTGGCCGTCATCGAGGACCCGGAGTCGTTGCGCCGGAACGGGTGCCACGGGTCCGAACAGCGAGGCCATGCGTTCCTCGCCGTACACGCGTGTCGCGCTGCTCACCAGGCGCGACGGATCCGCCAGATGCTTCGCACCGCGTTCGTGGACCCACACGGTGGCGTTCGGGAACCGGGCGGCGAGCGCGCCCACCCCGCCCGCATGATCCAGGTGGATGTGCGTGAGCACGATGTGCGCGAGCGCGTCGGGTGCGATACCGAGCGCGTCCAGCGCGCGTGCCACCGGCTCGACGGACGTGCCCGGACCCGTTTCCACCAACGTCGGCTGGTTCGCGGTGAGGAGATATGCGGCCGTATAGCGCTCGCGTCCTCCCATGAACGTGTCGATCGCGGTGACGCCGGGCGCGACCTCGAACGTGACGGGTTCCACCGCCGCGAGTCTACGGTGGTGTGTCGGTAGCGGGTGTTAGCGTGCCGTGTTCGCGGACATGGCCCTCCCCGGTGAGCCTCCCCCGAAGGAGGTCGTTGATCCATGGTGACGGTGAACGTCGTCGTGTTGGCGGGAACGATCGCGGCGGAACCGGTGGAACGGCGGATGCCTTCCGGGGACGAGGTCACCGAGCTCCGGTTGTCCGTCCCCGAAACCGGCAAGCGACTGCTCCCGCTTCCCATCGCGGTGTGGCATACCTCCGTCGGCAAACGTGCGCTGAAGGGCATCGCGAAAGGAGACGACGTGCTCGTGTACGGGACGCTCGCGCGGCGCTTCTACCGCAGCGGTGCAGGTGCACGCAGCCTGACCGAGGTCGTCGCCACGGGGATCAAGAAGCTGGAGCCGGTCGAGGACCCGCCCTAAGATGCGGCGCTGCCATCCAGCGGCATGAGGACGACCCCGGTCCGCGGCTTCGGCCAGAAATACGTCGACTTCTGCGGGAGACGTTCCCCGCGCTCCACGACCTTGCGGATCCGGTCGGGCGTGGTGGGCGGCAGGAGGTAGGCGGCGACGGCCTCTCCGCTCGTCACGGCCGCGACCGCCTCAACGGCCTCGGGGGTGAAGCGGAGCGACCCCGGTGGGGCGATCGCATCCAGGAGGCTTTCGTGGAGCGCGCGCACCGTCGGTGGCTCCCCGGTGAGCTCCCTCATGCTGAGCTCCACGTCCGCCCCGCTCCGACGGACGATCCCCACGCGGAGATCGTCGTCCGACAAGCTGCCGAGGAGCGCCTCGAGATCGGCCATCACCCTGCCGGGCTCGGGGGTGGCGCCGGTGAGCTGCACACGATGGAAGGGGCGTACGGACAGACGCTCGGAGCCGGCGTCCACGACGAACGTCAGCAGCCGGTCCCACAGCCCGGGCCCGGACGTGGCTCGCATCTCGTCGCGATACGCCAACGCGGTCGTGTACCGATGGTGCCCGTCCGCGATCAGGAACGGCTCGTCGGCCAGCCACTCGCCGATCGGCATGTTCGAGGGGATCGTCCAGCGGCGATGCGACACCCCTTGTTCGTCGACGAGTTCGGCATCGGGAGGAGACGACGTCACGTCGTCCAGGAGATCGCCCAGCGAGGGGCACGGGCCGCCGACCGTGCCGTACACGGCGGACAGATGCGTGTGCGTGGCGCGGAGCAGGCGGAGGCGATCCTCGACGGGTCCCGCCATGGTCTCCTCGTGGGGGAGGACATCGCCGCCCCAGTCCTGCAGATCCATGGCGCACAGGACCCCGCGCACCCGCTCGGTCGGGCTGGGGCGCATCTCGTATGCGTGGAACGCGGGTGGCGTCCGGACGAGGACCCCTTCGTCGATCCAACGTCGTAGGAGTGTGCCCGCGCGTTCATAGCCGGCACGGTCGTCTCCCGCTCCCGAGTCGATCTGCACGATGTTCAGGGGCTCCGCCCGGTAGGCGCGCTGCAGTGACTCGCTGATAACGTCGTACGGCGGCGTGGTGACGCGATCGAGCGTGCCGGCGATCGCGACGTCGTAGACCAGCGCTTCGAACGGGAAGACACGAGGCATGACCCTTGTATAGCAGCGCGAGCGCGGACGGAACCGGATGCCTCGCTCGGCGTCCGACGCGATGACGGTGCTCGCCGACTCGTACGACGCGTTCCTCTTCGACCTGGACGGCGTCCTCTACCGCGGAACCGAGGTCGTTCCCGGCGCCCCTGAGGCGATCGCCCGGCTGCGTTCGGCGGGCAAGCACGTGGCGTTCGTGACGAACAACTCAGGTCGGACACCCGATGCCGTCGCCGGCGTGCTCAACGGGTTCGGGATCTCCGCCACGCCCGCCGACGTCGAGACATCGGCGTTGGTCACAGCCCACGAGTTGGCGTCGCGCGGCGTCTCCGAGGTGTTCGTCGTGGGGGAAGAGGGCATCCTGTCCGCGCTGCGCGACGCGGGGATCGCGATCGCCGGCGCCGGAGCCGACCGGACCGAGGCCGTCGTGGTGGGGTGGGATCGTCGGGCCGATTACGAGAAGCTCTGCCGGGCATCGATCCTGGTGCAGCGTGGGGCGGTCCTGTTCGCGACGAACGCCGACGCGTCCTATCCGGCCGCCGACGGGAACTGGCCGGGGGCCGGCGCACTCCTCGCCGCCGTCGAGACGACGACGGGTGCCCACGCGGAGGTGTTCGGCAAGCCTGAAGCTCCGATCATGCTCGCCGCGCTCGATCGCGCAGGAGGCGGCACGCCGCTCGTGATCGGCGACCGACTGGAGACGGACATCGCCGGTGCGGCCGGCCTGGGATGGGATTCGCTCCTCGTCCTCACCGGCATCACCCGGCGGGACGATCTGGCCGGGTCCCAGATCGTGCCGACGTTCGTGGGCGACGATCTCTCCGCGTTGTTCGCACCGCCGGCGCCCTAGGGTCGCCTCGGGGGCCGGGGGTATGCTGGCCCACGCAACCGGACGCGACCGAAGGAGCATCCCTGATGACGACACTCGAAGAGGTCCGCAAGTCGATCGAAGCCGTGATCGGCAACCTGACTCCCGCGAAGGCCCAAGAGCTCGCGAAGAGCCTGTCCGACCCCGGCACCGCGAAGGAGCAGGTGTCGAAGCTGGCGGCAGACATGTTGGTCTGGTCCCAGCGGAGCCGCGAGCGCCTGAAGGAGTTCGTCTCGCGGGAGGTCTCCTCCCAGATGAACTCGGTGGGCGTGGCGACGCAAGCCGACCTGGATGCCGTGAAGAAGCGTGTGCGCGATCTGGAGCGGCGCGCCGGCATGACCGCGTCCGGGCGGCGTACGTCCGGGAGGAAGTCGACGGCGAAGAAGTCGACCGCGAAGAAGACCACGGCCAAGAAGACCGCCGCGAAGCCGACGCCGGCCGCATCCTAGGGATCGGCCGCGTGCCTCGTCGGCGGCTCGATGTCGAGCTCGTCCGCCGCGGGCTGGCGAACAGCAGGGCCGAAGCGCAGGCCGCCGTGGCCGAGGGACGCGTGACGGTCGCGGGGAACCCCGCGACGAAGGCCTCCTCGCTGGTGGCCGACGACGCGCCGGTGCAGGTGATCGGGCCGGCACGGCGATACGTCTCTCGCGGGGGAGAGAAGCTCCGGTCGGGCCTGGATCGGTTCGCGGTCGATCCCCGCGACCGCGACTGCCTGGACGCCGGGGCGTCCACGGGCGGGTTCACCGATTGCCTGTTGCAGGCCGGCGCGGCGAGGGTCGCGGCGATCGACGTGGGGTATGGCCAGCTCGCCTGGAAGATCCGCAACGACCCGCGGGTCACCGTGATGGAGCGGACCAACGTCCGGAACCTCGAGCCGGCCGATCTTCCGTTCGCGCCGGACCTGGTCGTCGCGGACCTGTCGTTCATCTCGCTGCGAGCCGCGCTCCCGGCGCTCGTGACGGTTTCGGATACCGGAGCCGGGTTCGTGGTGCTCGTGAAGCCGCAGTTCGAGGCCGGACCGGCCGACGTGGGGAGCGGCGGGGTCGTCCGCGATCCCGCCGTCTGGCGGAGGGTCCTCACGGAGGTGACGGACGCGTTCCGCGCGCGAGAGGTCGGCGTGCTCGGGGTGGTGGCCTCCCCGCTCCGTGGCCCCGCCGGCAACGTCGAGTTCCTGCTGCACGGATGCCGTGGGGTGGATGATGCATCCATCGATCTCGACGCTGCGATCGCGGAAGGAGAGGGCCTGACCGGATGAGCGTGGTCGGATTCATCGTGCACGAAGGGCGCGGCGCCGCCGTCGACGCCGCGGCGGCGCTGGGAGCAGCCCTGCGCGACGACGGCGTCGAGGTCGTCCGTGCCCGCGATGCCGAGGGAACGGCACGCCCTGACCTGATCGTCACGATCGGCGGCGACGGCACGTTCCTGCGAGGGGCACACGAGGCCGCGGAGCTCGACTGTCCTGTCTTGGGCGTGAAGGTGGGACGGCTCGGGTTCCTGACCGAGGTGGAGCCGGCGGACGCGCTCGGCCTGATCCGCGACGCCCTCGCCGGCCGCGCCGCCATCGAGGAGCGGCTGGCCACGATCGCGCGCGCCGACGGTGGGACGGCGTTCGTTCCGCAGTGGGGGCTGAACGAGATCATGGTCGAGAAACGTGCTCGGCACCGGTTGATCCGGCTGGCGGTCGAGGTCGACGGCGAATACGTCACGACGTTCTCCGCCGACGGCGTCGTGGTCGCGACGCCGACCGGGTCGACCGCGTACTCGTTCTCGGCGCGCGGGCCGATCGTCAGCCCCGACGTCGCGTGCTTGGTGTTGACGCCGATCGCCGCGCACATGGTCTTCGACCGCTCGTTCGTCCTGGGTGCTCACCAGCAGGTGGTCCTGGAGGTGGTGGGTGACGAACCCGGCCTGCTGTCCGCCGACGGACGCGAGAGCGTCGAGCTTGCGGTCGGGAGCCGTGCGCGGATCGGAGCCGCGGAGCTGCCCGCCCGGTTGGTCCGCCGGGCCGATGCGCCGCCGTTCATCGCACGCGTACGGGACAAGTTCGAGCTGCCCGGCGATCCGACCGATGCGGACGATGACGACGGCGATGTCGGTACCCCGGGATAGGATGCGCGGGTGCTCCGGGAGCTGCACATCAGCGGTCTCGGGGTCATCGACGACCTCGACCTCGAGCTGCATCCCGGCCTGAACGTCCTCACGGGGGAGACGGGCGCCGGCAAGACCATGGTGACCGTCGGCCTTGCGCTGGCGTTGGGGACCCGAGCCGACAGCTCGCTCGTCCGCGACGGGGCGAAGGCTGCCCGCGTCCAGGCGCGGTTCGACGCCATGGACGGCGCCGTCGAGTGGTCGGAGGATGGCGAGGTCCTCCTGGCCCGCTCGGTCAACGCCGACGGGAAGAGCAGCGCACGCGTCGGCGGGCAGCTCGCGACCGCTTCGACCCTCGCAGAGCTCGGTGGCGCGTTGGTCGAGGTCCACGGGCAACACCAGGCCCAGCGTCTCTTGTCGCCGACCACGCAGACAGGATTCCTCGATCGGTTCGCGGGTGATACGCATCTCGTGGCGCTCGCGGCGTATCGCGAGACGTGGGAGCGGTGGCGCGCTGCGCGCGCGGCGCTCGACACGCTCGAGGCTTCGACGCGCGAGCGTGAGCGCGAGCTCGACCTGCTGGCCTATCAGGTGCATGAGATCGAGGCGGTCGACCCGAGCGACGGGGAAACGGAACGGTTGACCGTCGAGGAGGCGCGCCTCGCGCACGTCGAGCGACTGCTCGAGCGGTCGACGGAGGCCGAGGAGATGCTCGCGGGAGACGCCTCGCTGGGGGACGCCGCGGCGTCCGCCGCGAACGCGCTCGCCGAGGCGGCTCGCCTGGACCCGGTCGCCGACGGACTGGCCGAGCGGGCGCGGAGCCTGGCCACCGAGCTCGCCGAGCTGGCCCGTGACGTCCGGGGCTATCGCGAGGGCCTGGCGGCCGACCCCGCGCGCCTCCAAGAGATCCGCGAACGCATGTCGGTCCTGAAGGGATTGCAACGCAAGTACGGAGCGACGGAGGCCGACGTGCTGTCGTTCCTCCTGGAGGCGTCGTCGCGGCTGACGGTGCTCGCCACGGCGGACGAGCGTCTGGCGGACCTGAGCGAGGAGGCCGAGCGGGTGCAGGCCGACCTCCAGGTCCGGGCCGCCGCCCTCACGCGCGGCCGGACCGACGCGGCGCCGGCGTTGGCGGCGGCGCTCGAGCGCGAGCTGCAACAGCTCGGGATGCCGGGGGCCACCATCGCGGTCGAGCTCGATCCGGCACCCGAGCTCGGGCCGTCGGGGGGCGAGCTCGTGGAGCTCCGCCTCGCGCCGTCCTCGGGGCAGAAGGCATCGCCGCTCGCCAAGACCGCGTCGGGCGGCGAGCTCTCGCGAACGATGCTCGCGTGTCGCAGCGTGATGGCCGACCTCGACGACGTGCCGACGCTCGTCTTCGACGAGGTGGACGCGGGGATCGGGGGAGAGGCGGGGCTCGCGGTCGGGCGCCGGCTCGCGAGCCTCGCGGAAGGGCGCCAGGTATTGGTCGTGACGCACCTGCCGCAGATCGCGTGTTTCGCGGACCGCCACATCCTCGTCGAGAAGGACGCCGGGACCGCGACGGTGCGCGCTCTGTCCGACGACGAGCGCGTCCACGAGCTGTCGCGCATGCTCGCCGGCCTCACCGGTAGCGAGGGCGCCGTCACCCACGCGGAAGAGCTCCTGGCGACCGCCTCGGCATCCCGCGGCGCCCTCGGTCCCTGACGGCGAGCCGGGCCTCCGACCTGGGTTGCGCGACCACCGTAGCCGTGGGCTACCCTCCTTCGTGACGCCAGCACGCACGGGCGGGAACGCATCTCGAAGGCCCGACCGGCCAGTGACGGCCCGTGACGGCCAGATTCGGAAGGAGTCCCACACGTCCACGTCCAAGACCCGGGGGTCCCACCGGTGGTCGAACCGGCGCGGGCGCGAGGCGGGCGTCGCTCGCGTCGACCGTCGCACGAAGGATCTCGTCCCGCGGGCGGGGGCCGGCGACATCGCCGTGATCGATCATGAGGACCTCGATCGCGTGGCGGCCGAAGGACTCGTGGCCGCGGGCGTGTCGGCCGTCGTGAACGCGTCGGCGTCGATCAGCGGCCGCTATCCGAACCTCGGCCCGCTGATCCTGGTCGAGGCGGGCATCCCGTTGCTCGATCACGTCGGGCCGCTCCTGATGGAGAAGGTGCATGAAGGAGACGTCGTGCGCTTGTCGGGCGACCGTCTGTTCATCGGGGAGACGCTGGCGGCGGTCGGCATCCTCCAGAGCCACGCGTCCGTGCTCCGCGACATGGAGCAGGCCCAGGACGCCCTGGGACAGCGGTTCGAGAGCTTCGCCCGGAACACCCTCGAGTACCTGGAGGAAGAGCGCGACCTGCTCTTCGGCGGTTCCGGGCTGCCGGAGCTGGCGCACGATCTCGACCGGTCGGCCCGTCCTGGTGGTGGTTCGGGGGTACAGCTACCGGGAGGATCTCGCCGCCCTCCGTGCCTACATCCGCGATATCCGGCCCGTGCTGGTCGGCGTGGACGGCGGCGCGGACGCGCTCCTGGACGAGGGCTACGTTCCCGATCTGATCCTGGGCGACATGGACAGCGTGTCGGACCGCGCGCTCTCCCTGGCGTTGAGGCGTTCGCGCCGCCGTCCACCCACCGAGCTCGTGCTCCACGCGTACACGGACGGGCGCGCGCCGGGAGGCGCGCGCCTGGAGCGCCTGGGCGTCCCGTACACCACCGTCCGGTCTGCGGGCACCAGCGAGGACGTCGCGTTCCTGCTGGCACACGAGAAGCGAGCGGAGCTCATCGTCGCCGTGGGCACGCACGGCAACCTCCGGGAGTTCCTGGACAAGGGACGGAGCGGGATGAGCAGCACGTTCCTCGTCCGTCTGCGGGTGGGCGAGATCCTCGTCGACGCGAAAGGTGTGTCTCGCATCTACGGCAACTCCCGGCTGCGCGCCCGCGACACGTTCTTGCTGATCGGTTCGGCACTCCTGACGATGCTCGTCGTCGTCACGGCGATCTCGCCATCGGTCCGCCTGTTCTTCGACCTGGCGTTCGAGCACCTGCGTGAGTGGTTCGTCCATCTGAAGGGGCTCGTGTGATCCCCTGGAGGTATCACCTGGTCTCGATCATGGCGATCTTCCTGGCCCTCGGGCTGGGCGTGATCGTCGGCACGACGGTCATCAACCCCGGACTCGTGAAGAACCTCAACGACCAGACCGACGGGTTGAAGCAGGATCTGCGCCAGCTCCAGCAGGAGCAGCAGGACCTGCAGGCACAGCTCAACACGATGAACACGTTCAGCGAGCAGGCGATGCCGTACCTGGTCGCGGACGAGCTGTTCGGCCGTCAGGTCGTGGTCGTGACACAGGAAGGGGTCGATCCGCGCGCGCTCGCGGAAACCCGGCGGGCTCTCGACCTCTCGGGGGCGGAGATCCTGACGACGCTGACCGTCCGTTCGACCATGGCGGCGGACACGCCGGCCTCGAGGTCCGACCTCGCGACGCTGTTGGGGCTGTCGCAGACCACGCCTTCGGAGGTGCTGACGACGGAGGCCGCCCGGACGCTCGCGGATCGCCTGGCGAAGGATCCTGCCGGTGACCTCTCGAGCGGGACCGACGACCTCGGGGAGCTGCTCTCGCAAGGGTTCCTGACGTCCTCGGCACCGAGCATCTCGGACGCGACGTTGAACGACGTCGGTGGCCGCGGCCAGATGGTCGTGACGATCGCCGGGGGGGTCGCGGGTGAGCCGTCTCCCACGTCCGAGCTGTTCATGGCACCGTTCGTGACGGAGTTGGTGGGATCGGGTGTCGTCTCCGGCGCCGGTGAGAGCCTGGCGTCCGACGATGGATTCGTGACGGATCTGCGCGCCACGGTGGACGACTCGTCCGTCGCGCCGCTCGTGACGGTGGACAACGTCGACCTGCCGATCGGCGCGTCCGCGATGGTGCTCGGATTAGGCGAGGCGTTGATCGACGATGCGGGCGGCGACTACGGCGTCAAGGATGGCGCCACGCGGCTCCTGCCTCCGCCGGCATGACGGGCGACACGTTGAGGGCCGTCGCCGTCGTCCCCGCGCGCGACGAAGAGGAGTCGGTCGCCCGCACGGTCCAGGCGCTCCGGGGCCTCGAGTTGGACGAGGTCGTCGTGGTCGACGACGGGTCGTCGGACGGCACCTCCGCGGCGGCGCTGGCGGCGGGCGCCACCGTGTTGCGGATCCCCGGGCACGCGGGGAAGGGAGGAGCCGTCGAGGGAGCGATCGATCGGCTGCCGCCCGCGGACCTGTGGTTGTTCGCCGACGCTGACCTGGGCGCCAGCGCCGACGGGCTCGGCTCCCTGCTCGACGTCGTGCGGTCCGGGCGGGCCGACATGGCGGTCGCCATCTTCCCGCCCCAGTCCGGCGGCGGCATGGGCTCGGTCAGACGTGCGTCCGCGGCGGCGATCCGGCTCCTCGCCCGGTATCGGGCCGAGGCTCCGCTCTCCGGGCAACGCGCGTTGACGGCCGCGTGTCTGGCCGCCGTCCGACCGCTGGCCGGGGGGTTCGGCATGGAGACGGCGATGACGATCGACGCGGTCCGGGCGGGGCTCCGGGTCGTGGAGATCCCGGTCCCCGGCCTGACGCATCGTGCCACCGGCCGGTCACTCGGGGGCTTCATCCACCGGGGACGCCAGGGGCTGCAGATCGCACGGGCCTCGCTGGCGAGGGCGGTGCGCTTGCGATGAAGGCCGGTCGGCTGGTCGTCGCCAACCATCGGGGCGTGATGGTGCCCCGTACCCTGGGCCTCTGGCTGGCGGGTGCCGCCCTCGTCTCGTCCGCGGCGGTCGCCGCGTTCGGCGACACGTCGGTGTCGCGCGCGGGGTGGGGGGCCCTGGCAGCCACGATGCTGGTGTTCGCGGCGGGCCTGATCGACGACCTGGTCCCCGACGGCCCCCGAGGGATCCGCGAGCACGTCGGAGCGCTGGCCTCGGGCCACGTGAGCACGGGCATCGTCAAGGTGCTCGTGATCGTGGCGTCCTCGGTCGTCGCCGTGGCGCTGCAGCCCGGGCGGTCCGGTTGGATCCGGTTGGCCGGGGTGGTGCTGGTCGCGGCATGCGCCAACGTGTGGAACGGACTCGACGTCCGGCCCGGCCGGGCGATCAAGTTCGCGTTGCTCGCGATGCTCGGCCTCGTGAGCGTGGACCTGCTGTCGCTGCCGACCCTGCCCGGCGTGGCGGCCGCGTCCGTCCTCGCCCTCTGGCCGGACCTGCGAGAGCGGGCGATGCTCGGCGACGGGGGAGCGAACCTGCTCGGGTTCACGATCGGCCTGGGTCTGTACCTGGTGCTGGGCGACGCGTGGGTGGTCGTCGCCGCCGCGATCGCGGTCGCGATCAACGCCGTCGCCGAGACCGCCACGCTCTCGCGGGTGATCGACGCGGTGCCTCCGCTGCGGTGGTTCGACGCGCTCGGACGCCTCCCGGCGTGAGAAAGACGGCCCCGCGGACACATCCGCGACGGAAACTGCGGCGGCATGTCGGGAGCCTCTGCTAGGCTCGTCTCCCGTGGTGAAAGCGCAACCGAAGTTCATCTTCGTCACGGGTGGAGTCGCCTCCGGCCTCGGCAAGGGCATCACCACCGCCTCCCTCGGCCGCCTCTTCAAGTCCCGCGGACTGAAGGTCGCGATCCAGAAACTCGACCCGTACATCAACGTCGACCCCGGCACGATGAACCCGTTCGAGCACGGCGAGGTATTCGTGCTGGACGACGGCTCCGAGACCGACCTGGACCTCGGGCACTACGAACGGTTCGTCGACGAAGACCTGCATCGTGGCTCGAACTTCACCACCGGCGCCGTCTACTCCAGCGTGATCGCGAAGGAGCGCCGCGGGGACTACCTCGGCAAGACCGTGCAGGTCATCCCGCACATCACCGACGAGATCAAGGAACGCATCAAGGCGCTCGCCGAGACCGAGGCCGCCGACCTGGTGGTCGTGGAGATCGGCGGCACCGTCGGTGACATCGAGTCGCTCCCGTTCCTGGAGGCCGTCCGGCAGCTCCGCAACGAGATCGGCCGTGACAACTGCGCGTTCGTCCACGTCTCGTTGATGCCGTTCATCGGGCCGTCCGGCGAGCTGAAGACCAAGCCGACGCAGCACTCCGTGAAGGAGCTGCGTTCGCTCGGCCTCCAGCCCGACGTGATCGTCTGCCGTTCGGACCGTCCGTTCGGACGGAACCTCAAGGAGAAGATCTCGCTCCTCTGCGACGTGCCGATCAGCGGTGTGATCTCCGCGATCGACGCTCCCTCGATCTACAAGATCCCGCTGGTCCTGCACAAGGAGGGCCTGGACGCCGAGCTCGCGCGCCACCTGCGCATCGATGCCGAACCGGACCTCACGGAATGGGAGACGCTCGTCGACAAGATCGACCGGGCGACCGAGCCCGTGAGCATCGCGGTCGTCGGCAAGTACGTGAACATGCGCGACGCCTACCTGTCGGTGATGGAAGCGCTGAAGCATGGAGGGTTCGCCCACGGCGCCGACGTCCAGATCGAATGGGTGGCATCCGACGACCTGGGCGGCTCCGCGACCGAAGAGGCGCTCGCGAACGTGGACGGCATCCTGATCCCCGGCGGGTTCGGTGTGCGGGGCGTGGAAGGGAAGGTGGCGGCCGTGCGTTTCGCCCGGGAACGCGGCGTCCCGTTCCTGGGGATCTGCCTGGGGCTGCAGTGCGCGGTCATCGAGTACGCGCGACACGTCTGCGGCCTGGAGGGCGCGAACTCGAGCGAGTTCGATCCGGCCACGTCCCACGCCGTGATCGACCTGCTGCCCGAGCAGAAGAACGTGACCGACATGGGGGCGACCATGCGGCTCGGGGCGCAGCCCTGCTACATCGTTCCCGACACGCTGGCGGAACGCTGCTACCAGTCACCCGTGGTCGAGGAGCGCCACCGGCATCGCTGGGAGGTCAACCCCGCGTACCACGAGACGTTGCAGGAGGCGGGCATGGTCCTGTCGGGCAATTCTCACAACGGGCGGCTGACCGAGATCATCGAGCTGCCCGACCATCCGTTCTTCATCGCCGGTCAGTTCCACCCGGAGCTCCGCTCACGGCCCACCCGGCCGCACCCGCTCTTCCGGGAGTTCGTCGGCGCGGCGCAGACCCACCGCCGCGCCCGAGCGGAGCGCATCGTCACCGTCAGCTGAGTCCGACCGGCCATGGCGGACCGCGCGGAGCCCACGAGCAGCCGAACCGCGTTCCAGGGCACCGTCCTCCGGCTGGACGTCGAGGGATGGCCCGGTCATCCGCCGCACGAGGTGATCCACCATCTCGGCGCCGCCGCGGTCCTGCCGCTCCTCCCCTCGAACGACGTCCTGCTCGTGAAGCAGTTCCGCCCAGCGGTGCGTCAGACCCTGACCGAGATCCCCGCGGGACTGCTGGACGTGGACGGTGAGGACGCGCTCACGTGCGCCGCGCGCGAACTGTTCGAAGAGACCGGCTACCGGCATCGCGAGATCGAGTTCCTCGGCGGCTACTACGCGTCGGCCGGCTTCACCGATGAGTACGTCCATCTGTTCTGGGCACGGACCGAAGCCGAGCCGGAGAGCGAGGCGGAGGACGGCATCGAGGTGATCCGGATGCCGTTCACGCAGATGGTCGACGCGGCGCGGGCGGGCAAGGTCCGCGACGCGAAGACCGCGCTCGCGCTGCTGCTCGCGGCCGGCAGGCCGTCGTTGCCATGAACGTCCCCGAGACGCGCTACGCCAAGAGCGGCGACGCCCACATCGCGTACCAGGTGGCGGGCGGAGGACCGTTCGACGTCGTCTACGTGCCCGGGTGGGTTTCGCATGTGGAGGAGGCGTGGGAGGAGCCGAACTACCGGCGGATGCTGGAGCGGTTGGCGTCGTTCTCTCGATTGATCTTCTTCGACAAGCGGGGGACCGGGTTGTCGGACCCGGTGCCCGTGAGCGATCTCCCGACGATCGAGATGCGGATGGACGACGTGCGCGCCGTGATGGACGCCGCCGGATCGGAACGGGCCGCGTTGCTCGGCCATTCCGAGGGAGGCGTGATGAGCTTGGTGTTCGCGGCGACCTATCCCGAACGGACGACGGCGCTCGTGACGATCGGGACGTATGCGAAGCGGATCTGGTCGCCCGACTACCCCTGGGCACCCACGCCCGAGCAGCGGCAGGCCACGTACGACGATGTCGAACGCACGTGGGGCACGGAGGTCGATCTCAGCTACTTCGCACCCTCCATGGCCGGGGACGCGGCGTTCGAACGCGATATGGCGCGGTACTTCCGCAGGAGCGCGAGTCCACAGGCCGCCGTCGCGTTGCTCCGGATGAACACGCAGACCGATATCCGCGACGTGCTCCCTGCGATCCACGTTCCGACGCTCGTCATGAACCGGATCGACGATCGCGACGTGATGGTCGAGGAAGCCCGCTACATCGCGGGTCGCATCCCGGGAGCGAAGCTCGTCGAACTCCCGGGAGGCGACCACACCTTGTGGGTGGGGGATGTCGACGGGATCCTCGACGAGGTGGAGGAGTTCCTGACCGGCGTTCGGCGCGGCCCCGATATCGACCGGGTGCTCACGACCGTGCTGTTCACGGACATCGTCGGGTCGACGGAACGGGCGTCGGAGCTCGGCGATCGCGCGTGGAGCGATCTCGTCGAACGACATCACTCGGTGATCCGGCGAGAGCTCGAGCGCTTCCGGGGGCGAGAGGTGGATACGGCGGGGGACGGCTTCCTCGCGACCTTCGACGGCCCGGCCCGCGGCGTGCGCTGTGCGGCGGCCGCGGTCGAGGGCATCCGAGGTCTCGGCCTGGAGATCCGGGCAGGCCTGCACACCGGGGAGGTGGAGCTGGCCGGTGATGCGGTGCGAGGGGTCGCCGTCCACGTCGGCGCGCGCATCGCCGGGACGGCGCGAGGGGGCGAGGTGCTCGTGTCACGAACCGTGAAGGACCTGGTCTCCGGCTCGGGGATCGTGTTCGCGGATCGTGGCGAGCACGCCCTCAAGGGCGTGCCGGAGTCGTGGCAGCTGTATGCCGTCGAGAGCGTCTGAGGCTTGAGTAGGCTTCCGACGGAGCGAGCCAGGCGGAGGGCGTGCGGATGATCGTCGGGATCCCGACCGAGGTGAAGGACAACGAGTACAGGGTCGCCGCGACCCCGGAGGGCGTCCGCGAGCTGGTGCACGCCGGGCACGGCGTCGTGGTCCAGTCCGGAGCCGGTGATGGCTCGGCGCTCCCCGATGCCGACTTCACGGCTGCGGGCGCGGACGTCCTTGCGGACGCCGACGCCGTGTTCGCCGCGGCCGACCTGATCCTCAAGGTGAAGGAACCGCAGCCCCAGGAGTTCGAGCGACTCCGTGAGGGGCAGATCCTGTTCACGTACCTGCATCTCGCCGCGGACAAGGGACTCACCCGGTTCCTCGTCGACCGATCCGTCGCGGCGGTCGCGTACGAGACCGTGCAGTCTCCGGACGGACGGCTCCCGCTCCTGGCACCCATGTCGGAGATCGCCGGCCGGATGGCTCCGCACTGCGGGGCGAGCAACCTGGAGCGGCCGAAGGGCGGGCGAGGGGTGCTCATGGGTGGTGCGTCCGGCGTGGCTCCGGCCCACGTCGTGATCCTGGGCGCGGGCATGGCCGGCACGAACGCCGCGTGGATCGCGGCCGGCATGGAGGCCGAGGTCACGATCGTCGACAAGAACGTGGAGCGCCTGCGGTTCGTCGATCAGATCTGGCGCGGCCGGATCCAGACGGTCATGTCCAGCCGCCTGGCGATCGAACGATTGGTCACCCAGGCGGACCTGGTGATCGGGGCGGTGTTGATCCCGGGGGCGAAGGCACCCCGACTGGTGACCGAAGACATGGTCGCGCGCATGCCGCCCGGTGCCGTCGTCGTGGACATCTCGATCGACCAAGGTGGCTGCTTCGAAACCTCACACGTGACGACGCATTCGGACCCCACGTACGTGGTGCACGACGTGGTCCACTACTGCGTGGGGAACATGCCGGGCGCGGTCCCGCGCACCTCGACGTACGCGCTCACCAACGTGACGATCCCGTACGCGATCGAGATCGCGAACCACGGTCTGGAGGAGGCGATCCGCCACGACCACGCGCTCGCGTCAGGGGTGAACGTCTACGGCGGTCACGTGACGAACGAGGGCGTCGCGGAGGCGCACGGCATGTCGTCGACGCCGCTCGACTCCCTGATCGACGGACCGGGCTGAGCCGCCTGCGGGCGATGGGGGAGACGCTCGTGGTGTGGGCCGATCGGTACCTCGACCATCTCGCCGTCGAACGCGGACTCTCCGCCAACACGCTCGCCGCGTATCGCCGCGATCTCCGCCGGTACACGGCCTTCTGCGCGAAGCGCGACGTCGTCGTGCCCGAGGATGTCGAGGAGTCGACGATCCGTTCGTTCGTGGCGTCGATCTCGGCGTCGACCTGGGGCGACGAGGAGCGTCCGTACAGCGCGCGATCCGTCGCTCGCGCGCTGTCGTCCGTCAGATCGTTCCATCGGTTCCTGCTCCGCGAGGGCGCGATCGATCGCGACCCCGCGTCCGCCGTGATGCAGCCGAAGCTCCCGCGTTCCCTCCCGCACCCACTGGCCGTGGACGAGGTCGTGCGGCTGCTCGACGCCCCCGACGTCACGACGCCCGTCGGGCTCCGCGATCACGCGATCCTCGAGGTCCTGTACGGAGCAGGACTGCGGATCTCGGAGCTGGTCGGGCTCGACGTCGACGACGTGGACCTCGAGGAGGGCTTCGTGCGCGTGCTCGGCAAGGGCGGGAAGGAGCGCGAGGTGCCGCTGGGGACGTTCGCGCGCGATGCCGTGACGGCCTACCTCACCCGCGCGCGGCCGGTGTTCGCGTCGAAGGTCAGCCGTGCGGCCCTCTTCCTCAACCAACGAGGCGGCAGGCTCACACGTCAGAGCTGCGCGCGCCTGCTCGCCGCCTGTGTGGACGCCGCCGGGATCGAGCGCCGGGTCACGTTGCACACCCTGCGCCATTCCTTCGCCACGCACCTGCTCGAAGGCGGTGCGGACGTGCGCGTCGTGCAGGAGCTGCTGGGCCATGCGAGCGTGGCCACCACGCAGATCTACACGTTGGTGACCAAGGACCACCTCCGTGAGGTGTACTACACGTCGCACCCGCGAGCGCGTCGCAGGGCGAACGGGAAGGGATAGCGGGATGATCGACGAAGGGCTCGTCGAGCGCATGCGTGTCGCGTTGATCGATCAACGCGCGCTGGTGCGCCACGAGATCCAGGAGCAGGGCGCCGACCCGGACAGCGACGACGTGTCGTTCGTCGACGACGCCGGCTTCTCCGACCGTTCGCACAGCACCCAGGAGCGCTCTCGACTGATCGCCGTCGTGGAGACCCTGCGTTCGAACCTGAAGGACGTCGATCGAGCGCTCGAACGGATCGACGACGGCACGTACGGCCTGTGCGAGCGGTGCGGCAAGCCGATCGACCCCGACCGACTGGAAGCGCGTCCCTGGGCGCTCCTCTGCATGGACTGCAAGCAGAAGCGGTGATCGGGATGAGCGAGGCCTCGGTCCCGAAGGTGCTGCTCGTCGTCTGCGATTCGTGGGGCGTGGGTGACGCGCCCGATGCCGAGGGGTACGGCGACGCCGGTGCCGACACCCTCGGCAACACGGCACGCGCGGTCGGCGGTCTGCACGTGCCGAACCTGGAGTCCCTGGGTCTGGGACACCTCACGGGCATCGAAGGCGTCGCTCCGCGGGCCGACCCCGGCTCGGGTCACGGCAGAGCCACCGAGCGGTCGGCCGGCAAGGACACCACGACCGGGCACTGGGAGATGATGGGGATCAGGCTCCTCGAGCCGTTCCCGCTGTACCCGGACGGGTTCCCACCCGAGATCGTGGTCCCGTTCGAGGAGGCGATCGGGCGTGGGATCCTGGGCAACGTCCCGGCGTCGGGCACCGAGATCATCGCGGAGCTCGGCGACGAGCACGTTCGTACCGGCAAGCCCATCGTCTACACGAGCGGCGACTCCGTGTTCCAGATCGCGACGCACAAGGATGTCGTGCCGTTGCCCACGCTGTACGAGTGGAGTCGCGTCGCCCGGCGGCTGCTCACGGGCGACCACACGGTGGGCCGCGTGATCGCCCGTCCGTTCGAAGGACCGAGCGGAGCGTTCGTCCGGTCGCCCGAGCGACGGGACTTCGCCGTGCCGCCGCCGGGCCCGACCGTGCTCGACAGCCTGCTGGCGTCAGGTGTCCCCGTCTACGGCGTCGGCAAGATCCGCGACATCTTCTCCGGACAGGGCATCACGGAGGGCCGGTACTCGGACTCGAACGACCACGGTGTGGAGTTGACGCTCGAGTACCTCAAGCGGTCGTCACCAGCGTTCGTCTTCACGAACCTGGTGGACTTCGACTCGAAGTACGGACATCGCAACGACCCCACCGGTTATGCGAAGGCGATCGAGGCGTTCGACCGTCGGTTGCCCGACCTGATCGGATCGCTCGACGGCGGTGTCCTGTTCATCACCGGCGACCACGGCTGCGACCCGACGTCGGCATCGACCGACCACACGCGCGAACGGACCCCGCTGCTGGCGGCCGGGCTCCCCGGCGGCCCCCACGAGATCGGGACCCGGGACTCGTTCGGCGATCTGGGACATACGATCGCCCACCTCCTCGGCGTCGACGTCGAGGGCCTCGACGGGCGGAGCTTCGCGGATCGGATCGGGTTCGCGTGAGCCTCGACGATCCCCGCGTCATCGTGGCGCGCAAGCGCGACGGGCACACGCTCGCGTCCGACGACATCGAGGCGTTCGTTCGCGCGTACACCGCCGGCGACATCTCCGACGCGCTCGCCACGGCGTTCCTCATGGCGAGCCTGCTGCGGGGACTCGACGACGACGAGACGCTCGCGCTCACCCGAGCGATGATCGAGTCGGGCGACACGGTGTCGTTCGGCGATCTGGGCCGCCCCGCCGTCGACAAGCACTCGACCGGAGGCGTGGCCGACGGCGTGACGCTCGCGTTCGCGCCGATCGCCGCCGCGCTCGGGATGGCCGTCGCCAAGCTGTCGGGCCGCGGCCTGGGTCACACCGGCGGGACGCTCGACAAGCTCGAGTCGATCCCGGGGATGCGGACCGACCTGTCGCCCGACGAGATCGCGGGACAGGTGCGTGAGGTGGGGTGCGCGGTCGCCGCCCAGTCAGCGAACCTCGTCCCGGCCGATGGGAAGCTGTACGCGCTCCGCGACGCCACCGCGACCGTGCCGTCCGTCCCGTTGATCGCCGCGAGCGTGATGTCGAAGAAGCTCGCGGTGCGCACCGATCTGATCCTGCTCGACGTGAAGGCCGGGTCGGGGGCGTTCATGAAGACGCCCGAGGACGCCGAGGTTCTGGCTCGGGCGTGCCTGGCGCTGGCCCGCGGATGGGGCCGTGCCGCGGACGTCGCGGTGACGGACATGTCGCAGCCGCTCGGCGACGCGATCGGCAACGCGCTGGACGTCATCGAGGCGGTCGAACTCCTGCGCGGGACGTTCCGCGGGAGGCTGCGAGACCTCGCTGTCCTCTTCGCGGCGAAGGGTCTGGAGGCGACCGAGGGAACCGCCCACGACGAGGCGGTGGCACGCGCCGAGCACGCGCTGGACGGCGGAGAGGCGCTCGAGCGCTTCCGTCGCATGGTCGAGGCGCAGGGCGGCGATCCGCACGTGGTGGACGACCCGCGCGCGATCCTGCCCTCGGCGCCGGTCGTCGTGCCGATCGAGGCCGCCGGGGCCGGTACGCTCGGCGGCGTGGATGCTGAGGCGATCGGCACGGCGAGCGTCGCGCTCGGGGCGGGCCGGATCCGGAAAGGCGACCCGATCGACCCCGCCGTGGGACTCGTGGTCCGCTGCAAGATCGGCGACCGGCTCGAGGCGGGGCAGCCGATCGGGGAGGTCCATGCCCGGTCCGCCGACGACGCCGCCGAAGCGGCGCGACGGGTGCTGGCGGCGTTCACCCTGACGGACGGCGACGTCTCGCCGCCCGCGCTCATCCATCGCTGGATCGAGAGCACGTCGTGACGGGGCTCAGCGTCCGGTTCGCGCTCTACCTCGCGGGGTCCCTCCTGATCGGCATGAGCGCGCGTGAGTACGCGCGCGCCTTCGTGGCGACGCGGCTCCATGACCCGACACCGCGGTTGTGGGGGCGGCTGACGTTCAACCCGAAGGTGTGGTTCGAGCCGTTCGGCAGCGGACTGCTGCCGGCCATGATCCTGGTGCTGTGGGCCTTCCTGGCCGGGTTCCTCCCGCCGCCGGTCGCCTACGCGAAGCCCGCGCCGGTCGACCCGAACTTCTTCCGCAACCGCACTCGCGACACCGTGGTGACGTCGCTGGCCGGACCGGCGGCCAACCTGGCGCTGGCGGCGATCGGCGGGCTGGTGATCCGGACGGGGATCACGGGGGACGTCCGATTGGAGCGCGCTCGCGTTCATGCTGGCGAACCTCTCGCTCATGCTGTTCCACCTGATCCCGATCCCCGGGCTGGACGGGGCGCGTATGCTCGCGCTGGCCCTGCCGCCACGAGCTGCCGAGGTCTACCGCAACGCCGACCAGTACCTGCCGCTGATCGTGCTCATCGTGCTGTTCCTGTTCGCGGGACCGCTGATCGCGATCGTGAACTCGCTCACGGATTCGTTCTGCCGGCTGCTCGCCGGCCTGCCCTGCCCGCCGTCGTAGCTCCACGGTGGGGCGCAAGGGCCGCGCTATCATCGGCCATCGACATGGCCACCTCCGCCCCCGACCGCAGCGCGCGCGTGCTGACGGGCTTCCGTCCCACCGGGCCCCTGCATGTGGGTCACTGGGCCGGCAACGTCGGCAACGCGGTCCGTCTCCAGGACGAGGGGTACGAGTGCTTCTACTTCGTCGCGGACTGGCACATGCTGACGACCCACTACGACAGGACCGAGACGCTTCCGGCCGCCGTCGAGGGGCTGGTGCTCGATCTGCTCGCGTCCGGGATCGACCCGGCGCGCTCGATCGTCTACCGCCAGTCCGACCTGCCCGAGGTCGCCGAGATGGCGCTGCTGCTCGGCATGGTCACGCCGCTCGGCTGGCTTGAACGCGTCCCGACCTACAAGGAGCGGCTGCGCGACATGGCCGAGCGCGACATCGCGAACCTCGGTCTGCTCGGCTACCCGGTGCTGCAGACGGTGGACATCACGATCGTGCGCGGGGCGCTCGTCCCGGTGGGGGAGGACCAGGTCTCGCACCTCGAGATCTCGCGCGAGATCGTGCGCCGGTTCAACCGCTTGTACGGCGACGTGCTGCTCGAGCCGCAGGCACTCCTGTCCGAATGGCCGTTGATCCCGGGCTCGGACGGCCGGAAGATGTCGAAGTCCCTCGACAACGCGATCGACCTCGACGACGACCCCGACACGGTCCGCGCGAAGGTCAGGTCGTTCATCACGGACCCGCAGAAGCTGCGCCGCGGCGACCCCGGCCGCCCGGAGATCTGTCCCATATATGCGTTGCACCGCAAGTTCTCTCCCGACATCCTCGAGTGGACCGACGAGCACTGCCGGACGGGCGAGCTGGGATGCGTCGACTGCAAGACGAACCTGGCCGACCGCATCATCGAGCAGCTCGCGCCGTTCCGGGAGCGTCGCGCGGAGCTCGCCGCGAAGCCGGGGCTGGTCTCGGACGTGCTCGCCGCCGGTGCCGACCGCGTACGGCCGATCGTGGAGACCACGATGGCGGCCGTGCGGAACGCGATGCATTTCGCATGAGTGAGGTCGGCGCGGTTCCCAGCGGAAGCTTCGCGGTCGATCTGCCCGTCTTCACCGGTCCGTTCCGTCTCCTGGCGGAGCTGATCATGGAGCAGAAGGTGGACGTGTGCGACATCGCGGTGTCGACCGTGACGGACGGGTACCTCGCCCACGCGAAGGAAGCCGAGGGTTGGAACCTGGAGGAGGCGACGTGGTTCCTGGCGATCTGCGCCATGCTCCTGGAGCTGAAGGTCGGCCGGTTGATGCCGCGGCACACCGAGCAAGACGAAGAGGACCTGCTCGGCGCATCCCCCGATCTGGCGTACGCGCGGAGCATCGAGCTTGCTGCGTTCCGCCGGGTCGCGGTGGAGATCGCCCGCCGCTTGGAGGACGAGGCGGGATTCTTCGCCCGCGACGTCGGCCCCGGTCCCGAGTTCTCACGTCTGTATCCCGATCCCATGGAGTCGATCGTGGCCGAAGACCTCGCCAGGGTCGCCGCGCAACTGCTCCGTCCGCCTCCCACCTTGGATCTGTCGCACGTCACGCCGATCCGCTACTCGGTCGAGGACGCGATGACGGCCGTGCGGGAACGGATGGCGGACTTCGGCGGGCCGGCGTCGTTCCGCGACCTGGTGGCGGACTGCCCGGACCGGATCCATGTCGTGGTGCGGTTCCTGGCCATCCTCGAGCTGTACCGTGAAGGCAAGGTCGAGCTTCAGCAAGGTCCGACGTTCGGAGAGATCGAGGTCGAGTGGAATGCCTGAACCAGAGATGCACGTCGACAGCACCGCGGCGGGACAGGACACCAGAGCGCTCGAGGCGCTGTTCTTCGTGTCGGACGAGCCGATCACGGCATCCGTGCTCGCCCAGGCGCTCGACGTGGACCGGCGGACCGTCGAGGATCTGTGCGATCGGCTGGCCAAGGAGCTTGACGACCGCGGCTCCGGCCTGGTGCTGCGGAACATCGCGGGCGGGTGGCGGCTGTACACGCACCCGGACACCGCGCCGGTCGTGGAGCAGTTCGTCCTGTCCTCCCGTCAAGCTCGCCTGACGAAGGCCGCGCTCGAGACGCTGTCCATCGTGGCGTACAAGCAGCCCGTCACGCGGCATCAGATCTCCGCGATCCGCGGGGTGAACTCCGACGGGGTCCTGCGGGCGCTGACGGATCGCGGCCTGATCGAGGAAGCCGGACGCGAGGAGACGCCCGGACGTCCCGTGCTGTACGGCACCACGCCCGGGTTCCTGGAGCGTCTCGGCCTGCCGTCACTGGCCTCGCTGCCGTCGCTCGCCCCGCTCCTGGGGCTCGACGCCGAGGAGGCGATCGCCGATGAGCCCGCCCCCACCACGACGCGTCGGAGACGGTAGATCTCACCGGCACCGTCTCCGACGAAGTCGACACCGTGGAGATCGAGTCCGGGTCGTCCGACGACGCGCCCGTCTGACCCATGCCCGTGGAGCGCGTCCAGCGCGCGCTGGCCCGGGCCGGGTTCGGCTCGCGTCGAGCCTGCGAGCAACTCATCGTCGACGCTCGTGTGACCGTCAACGGCACGGTCGCCACGCTGGGGGACCGGGTCGACCCTGAGGTGGACACGGTCGCCGTCGACGGCGTCACCGTGAACCTCGACCCCAACGTGAGGTACTACGCGCTGCACAAGCCGCCGGGCGTCGTGACCACGATGAACGATCCCCAGGGGCGCCCGGACATCCGCGGATTCCTGCCGGAGGACGGCCCTCGGGTGTTCCCCGTGGGGCGGCTGGATCGCGACAGCGAAGGGCTCCTGCTCCTCACGAACGACGGGGAGCTCGGCAACCGGCTGCTCCATCCGCGCTACGCGGTCGAGAAGGAATACCTGGCCGAGGTGGACGGCGCGCCGACCGACCGTCTGGTCTCCCGGATCCGGCGAGGCGTGGAGCTCGAGGATGGCCTCGCGAAGCCGACCGCCGTGCGCGTCGTCGCCGCGAGCGGACCGCGCGGTGCGCTCCGCCTGACGATGACGGAGGGCCGCAAGCGCGAGGTGCGCCGGCTGCTGGCGGAGGTCGGTCTCCCGGTGACGCGCCTGGTGCGATTGCGGATCGGTCCGGTCAAGCTGGGCAACCTGCCGCCGGGCGAGCTTCGCGAGCTGACGCCGGAGGAGATCCGCTCTCTCGCGCAGGTCACCGACATGTAGCCTTGTCGCTCCGGGGCGACCGCTCCCGGGGAGGGAACGCTGATGAGGGTCCGTGCCGCCCGTGGAGCCATCGTCGTCGACCGCGACGAGCCCGAGATCCTGTTCGACGCCACCGAGCGGCTGCTCGCATCCGTGCTCGAGCGCAACGAGATCGAGCAGGAGGACCTGATCAGCGTCCTGTTCACGGTCACCGACGATCTCCGCTCGGCGTTCCCTGCGGAAGCCGCTCGCCGGATGGGACTGGGACGGGTGCCGCTGATGTGCGCCCGCGAGATCCCGGTCGAGGGTTCGATGCCGTCCGTGATCCGGCTCCTGGCCCACTTCCACTCGGAACTGACCCTCGATCAGGTGGTGCACGTCTACCTCGACGGCGCGGAGTCGCTACGCGATGACCTCGACCGACCCTGAGCGCATCGCGGTCGTCGGCACCGGCCTGATCGGCACCTCGATCGCGATGGCCTCCTCTCGCGTGGGGTGCGACGTCGTGGGGTGGGACCCAGATCCGGCGTCGCTGGCGCTCGCGGCCGAGCGGGGTCCGGTCCGCGGCGCGCTCTCCGTGGAGGATGCGGTCGCGGGAGCCGCCATCGTGATCATCTGCGCGCCCGTGCCGGTCATCCCCGCACTCGCGGCTCGGGCCCTCGCGGCCGCGCCCGACGCCATCGTCACGGATGCGGGGAGCATCAAGGAGCACGTGGTCCGCGAGGTGGCGGACCTGGCGGGTCCGGCCGCTCGGCGCTTCGTCGGCGGGCACCCGATGGGTGGTTCGGAGCGGTCCGGTCCCGAACATGCCTCGGCGTCGGTGGTGGACGGCATCGTGTGGGTGCTCACGCCGGACGACGACGCGGATCCGCTCGCGGTCGCGGCGCTCGAGGCCTGGGTCGGGCGGATCGGCGGGCGTCCGGTGCGCATGTCGCCGGCCCGTCACGACCGGCTGGTGGCGTTCGTGAGCCACCTCCCGCAGGTGGCATCGACCGCCTTGATGGGCCTGGCCGCGACGGAGGAAGCCGACGAGCCCGACATCCTGCTGTTGGCCGCCGGGGGGTTCCGCGACCTCACCCGTCTGGCGTCGTCGAACCCGGCGCTCTGGAGCCAGATCCTGCTCTCGAACCGCGAGGCGATCGCCGAGGCGATCGAGCTCTACGCGGCCCGGCTTGCGGACCTCCGCGCGATGGTCCTCGAGGGCAGGGGGAGCGACGTGGAGCGGACGTTCGACGGCGCGAAGCAGGCGCGGCTGCGCCTCGCGGCCAAGCCTCAGGTACGCGCCGGTGTGGCCGTGCTGCAGGTCCAGGCTCCCGACCGCCCGGGCGCGCTGGCGGAGCTCACGTCCGTCCTCGCGGAGCACGACGTCAACATCGAGGACCTGCAGATCGTGCACTCCCCGGAGGGCGGTCGTGGGACGGTGCATCTCACCGTGGCCGCCACGTCGGTCGACGACGCGCTCCGCGTGCTCGCGTCCCGGTCCTTCGATCCGATCCGCCTGGCTTGAGGTCGTCGTGCGCATCCGCGTGATCCCCGGAGGAACGGTGCGAGGGGAATGCCGTGTCCCCGGGGACAAATCCATCGCGCACCGATGGCTGATCCTCGCCGCCACCGCGCGCGGACGCAGCCGTCTGGTACGGGTTCCGGGTTCCCTCGACGTTCGCTCGACCGCTTCGTGTCTCGCGATGGTGTCTGAGCGTGGTCGACCTTCACTCGAGGCTTGGGCTCGCAACATTGTGGCGAGCACCGAGGGTCACGGTTCCACGTGGAACGAGGGCGACCCCGAAGACGAGCTCACGGCACTTGAGGTCGAGGGTGAGGGCCGTTCCGCGCTCACGGAAGCGGCCGGCCCGCTCGACTGCGGCAACTCCGGGACCTCGATGCGCTTGCTGGCCGGGACGCTGGCCGCCGCGCCGTTCCGCACCGTGCTCGCGGGGGATCCGAGCCTGTCCAGGCGACCGATGGAACGCGTGGCCGAGCCACTCCGGGCGATGGGCGCGGGCGTCGTCACGACGGACGGGCACGCCCCGCTCGAGGTGGAAGGAGGACCGTTGTACGGCGTCGCGACCACGCTTGCGCTCCCCACCGCTCAGGTGAAGAGCGCCATCCTGCTGGCCGGCATCGCGGCGGAGGGGGAGACGACCGTGACCGAGCCCGCCGCGACGCGAGACCACACCGAGCGGGCGCTCGCCGCATTGGGCGCTCCCGTGTCCGTCGAGGGACGCACGGTCACGCTCCAGGGTGTCTATCAGCACGATGCGTTCAGCGGCACCGTGCCGGGGGACGTCTCGTCCGCGGCGTTCCTGGTGGCGGCGGCCGCGCTGACGGGCTCGGAGCTGACCGTGCGCGGGGTGGGGCTGAACCCGAGCCGGCTGCACTTCCTCAGCGTGATGGAACGGATGGGGGTACGGACCGAGACGCGCCCCTCCGGCCAGGAGCTGGGAGAGCCGGTCGGTGAGCTGTGGGTGGCGCCGGGGGCGGATCTTCGGGGAACGGTGATCGAGGCGTCGGAGCTTCCACTCGTGATCGACGAGGTCCCCATCCTCGCGGTCCTCGCGGCACTGGCTCGTGGGGAGACGTGGTTCACCGGGCGCCGCCGAGCTCCGAACCAAGGAGACGGATCGGCTCACGGGCGTGGCCGACGGACTCCGGGCACTGGGCGGACACGCGGGGGTCGAGGGCGACGACCTCGTGGTGCCGGGCCTTGGACTCCGTGGAGGGATCGCCGACAGCCGAGGCGACCATCGACTCGCGATGGCGTTCGCGGTCGGGGCGCTGGCGGCGGAGGGACCGAGCGAGATCGAAGGCATGGAAGCGGCCGACGTATCGTTCCCCGGGTTCGTCGAGGCCATCCGAGGGCTCGGCGCGTCCGTGGAGGATGCGACGTGACGAGGCTGAGGGTCATCGCGATCGACGGCGCCGCTGGGTCCGGGAAGAGCACGCTGGCGCGCGGATTGGCGGAGGCGCTGGGCTTGCCGTACGTCAACACCGGGATCATGTATCGGGCGTTGACGCTCGCGGCGCTCGACCGTGGCGTCGATCCTGATGACGGCGCCGCGCTCGCCCGGTTGATGTCGAGGTTGAGGTTCAGCCTGTCGAGCGGCATCCCGCCGGAGCTCGAGGTCGAGGGTTCATCGCCGACCCCCGCACTCATGAGCGACCGGGTCGAGGGTGAGGTATCCCACGTCGCTCGTCACCCTGAGGTGCGCGCCCTGATGCGTGAAGGTCAGCGTGCGCTCGGCCTTCCGGGCGCGGTGGTCGAGGGTCGAGACATCGGGTCGGTCGTCTTCCCGGACGCCCCCCTCAAGCTGTTCCTGACCGCCGAGCCGGATAAGCGGGGCGAGCGACGCGCGGAGCAGCGAGGGGTCACGGACGCGGACGAGGTCGAGGAGGCGCTGCTCCGCCGCGACACGAAGGACGCACAGGTGAACCCGTTCGAGCCGGCGGCCGACGCCATCGTCCTGGACACGAGCGATCGCACCGTCGACGACACGCTCCGGGACGCGATCGCCATCGTGCATGACCGCATGCCGGAGCTCGTCGCATGACCGCGCAACTCCCGAAGGTCGCCGTGATCGGGCGGCAGAACGTCGGCAAGTCGACGTTGGTCAACCGACTGTTCGGCCGGCGCGAGACGATCGCCGACGAGATGCCGGGCGTCACGCGCGACCGGGTCGAGGTCGAGACCTCGTGGCGCGATCGGCGCTTCGCCCTGATCGACACCGGTGGATACACGCGCGTCACACGCGGTATCGAATCGCTCGTCGCCGACCAGGCGGATCGCGCCGCCGCGGAGGCCGACCTGATCCTGCTGATCGTGGACGCACAGGCGGGCGTCACCGAGGAGGACGCGTCGCTCGCCAAACGCCTCCGTCGCGCCACCGTTCCCGTGCTTGCTGATCGCGAACAAGGTCGACGGCGAGCGGGAAGAGGCCGAGGTGGCCGCCCTCTACACGCTCGGGCTCGGCGAGCCCGTTCCCGTCTCGGCCCTTCACGGCCGCGGCGCCGGCGACCTGCTCGACCGGCTGGTCCAGCTGCTTCCCGAGGTCTCCGAGATCGAGGGCGCCGAGGGCGACGGCGCGCAGCCCGAGCCGAAGTTCGCCCTGGTGGGCAGGCCGAACGTCGGCAAGTCGTCGATCTTCAACGCGTTGGTGGGGGAGGAGCGCTCGGTCGTGTTCGAGGAGGCCGGCACCACGCGCGACAGCGTCGACGCACTGCTGGATTGGCCGGACGGACCCGTCCGGTTCGTCGACACCGCCGGGATGCGACGACAGACGCGCGTGAGCGGCGTGGAGTACTACAGCTTCGTCCGTGCGACCCGCGCGATCGAGCGCGCGGACGTGGCCGTCGTGGTGATCGAGGCGCCGGAAGGATTCACGTCGGAGGACAAGAAGATCGTGGTCCGCGTTCTGGACGCAGGTCGAGGGTTGCTGATCGCCGCGAACAAATGGGACCTGGTCGAAGAGAAGGACCGGACGTTCAAGATCCTGTCGGAGGAGGCGGCGCTGTTCGCGAACGCCACCATCATGCGGACGTCGGCGACGCGCGGCCAAGGTGTGCATCGCCTCCCGCCTCTCCTGGTGGATCTGCATCGCCGTTGGGCGCACCGCGTCTCGACCGCCAAGGTCAACGAGGTCCTGCAGGAAGCGCAACGGCAGTTGCCCACGCCTCGGAACGCCGGGAACCTCCACTACGCGACGCAGGTGGGCTCAGGGCCGCCGTCGTTCGTGATCTTCGGCGGGTCGCGCGAGCCCGACCCGAGCTATCAGCGGTACCTGGAGAACCGCCTCCGGCGAACCTTCGACTACGACGGCGTCCCGATCCGGCTGACGTTCAGGCCGCGGACGCGCGGGCCGAAGCCGGGCGGGAAGCGCCACTAGTCTGATACGGACTACGTCCGCGCAGGAGCGAGAGGTCCGTGTCTGCCCCCTTGATACGATGCAGGTCGCGGGACGTGGCGCAGCCTGGTAGCGCACTGGTCTGGGGGACCAGGGGTCGCGGGTTCAAATCCCGCCGTCCCGACCATCCGGTCCGACCGATGGTCACGAGCCGAAGGTGGCTGAGGGAGGGAACGACGTGCCCGAACCAACCTCGTCGGCCGTGTTCACGATCCCCAACCTCCTGTCGTTCCTGCGGATCCTGCTGATACCGGTGTTCGTGGTGCTCATCGTGCATGAGCCCACCACGACCGCCGGTCTCTTGCTGTTCGGAGCCGTCGTCGCGACCGATTGGGTCGACGGATGGGTGGCACGGCGCACCGGCCAGGTCTCGGAGCTGGGCAAGGTCCTCGATCCCACGGCGGATCGGCTCGCGATCGCCGCCGGCCTGATCGCGCTCGTCGTCCGGGATGTGTTCCCGTTGTGGGCCGCGCTCCTGATCCTGGTCCGCGACGTCGTCATCCTGATCGTGGGCGGGACGGTGCTCGCCACCCGCCACGTGCGCTTGGAGGTCCGGTTCATCGGCAAGGTCGCCACGTTCATGCTGATGCTGGCCATCCCCATGATCGCGTGGGGGAACCTGGGGCTCCCGCTCGACGACGCCGCACTCGTGGTCGGCTGGACCTCGTTCGCGGTGGGGATCGTCGAGTACTACGTCGCGGCGGGCGCGTACGTCGGTGACATCCGTCGCGCGCTCGCCACGACGTCCTGACGACCCGTCGGCGACTCGCCGTCCGAGCGGCTATCGTTCCCGACCGAACCGATCGACCGCCGGATGAGGAGGAGAGCTCGTGGAGTACCCGGACGACGTTCGGTACACGAAGGAGCACGAGTGGGTCCGACCAGAGGGCGGCGTCGTGCGCATCGGCATCACCGACTTCGCGCAGGACGCGCTCGGCGATGTCGTGTACGTGGATCTTCCCGACGTCGGCACCAACGTGCACGCCGGACAGGCGTTCGCCGAGGTCGAGTCCACGAAGTCGGTGTCGGACGTCTTCAGCCCCGTCGACGGCGCGATCGTCGAACGCAACCCGTTGGTGGACGAACGGCCGGAGCTCGTGAATGAGCAACCGTATGGCGACGGCTGGCTGGTGCTGGTCTCGCCCGCGGACCCCGCCGCCGCCGACGCCCTGATGACCGCTGAGGTCTACCGCTCGTTCGTCGAGGACGGCGCCGGCTAGTCGACCAACGGTCGAGCTTCAGGAGGATCGAGGGTTGAGGCACCGCTCGACCATTTGTTGACCCTCTGTGACCCCTGCGATAACGTCCACGGACCGTCAAGGGTTGAGGGTCGGACCTCCACCTCGACCCTCGGGGGGAGACGGCGGTCGAGGAGGACCTGAAGGTGTTCTGTACCCATTGTGGACATCCCAACCGGGACGACGCGCGCTTCTGCGCCAATTGTGGGCGTGCGCTGCAGGGTGACCCCACGTTGTCCTTGACGCCCGTCGAGACCGAGGATGAGGCGCAGGATGAGTTCCCCTTCCCTCATGATGAACTCGAGCACGGCCAGGCTCTGCTTCTGGTCAAGCGTGGCCCGAACGCCGGGTCGACGTTCCTCCTCACGGACGACGTCACGACGGTCGGTCGCAACACCGACAGTGGCGTCTTCCTCGACGACATCACCGTGTCGCGTGCGCACGCGACGATCGAGCGACGCGACGGCGACGCGTTCTTCGTCAAGGACGGCGGCAGTCTGAACGGCACGTACGTCAATGGCGAGCAGGTCGACGAGACCAAGCTCGCGTCGGGCGATGAGGTGCAGATCGGGATGTTCAAGTTGATCTTCTTCGCGGCAGGGGAGTGAGTTGACGATGGCGGGAACGCGCAACTACCAATCGATCGGCGAGGTGTTGGTCTCGGTCAAGACCGAGTTCCCCGACATCACGATCTCGAAGATCCGGTTCCTGGAAGCGGAGGGGTTGATCGAGCCGGAG
Source organism: uncultured Actinomycetes bacterium (assembly GCA_963835415.1). Lineage (GTDB taxonomy): Bacteria > Actinomycetota > UBA4738 > UBA4738 > HRBIN12 > JBBQVZ01. The sequence goes on from CAWIFZ010000003.1 coordinate 161,117, forward strand.
CGCACGCCGTCCGGGTACCGCAAGTTCTACGTGGACGACGTCGACCGGTTGAAGTCGATCCTTCGGATGCAGCGCGACGAGTATCTGCCGCTGAAGGTCATCAAGGAACGCCTCCTCAACCAGGGCGCCGAGGAGCTGTTCGACGAGGACGGCGTGGCGATCGAGACTCCGAGCGAGGGCGCCTCGACGACCACGGCATCCGAAGAGCTCGCCGAGGCCCCAACGGGGTTGCAGATGTCGCTCGAAGAGATGTCGGCCGCGACGGGTGTGGAGCGTGACCGCATCAAGGAGCTCGAATCGTTCGGCATCGTCTGCTCGCACGGTCCCGACGGGGCGAAGTACTACGACGGCGACGACTACATCGTCCTGTCGATCGTGAAGGACTTCTTCCGCTTCGGCGTCGAGCCTCGTCACCTCACGATGTACAAGCACTTCGAGGAGCGCGAGGCCGACTTCTTCGGCACGATCGTCGCACCCACGCTCCGCCAGAAGAATCCGGACGCTCGGCGAGCGGCCTCGCAGGCGCTCGCCGATCTGGCGGTGACGTCGCGGAAGTTCAAGCAGGCGCTCCTCCGCTCCAACCTGCGGGACGACCTGCAGAGCGCGTGACGCACCGCCGTCCGCGCATCGGGCGCGTCTCGCTCGTCGTCGCGGTCGGCATCCTCGCGCAGGCGTCGCTCATCGGGCTCGCGTCGGCGCAGCTCGCGCCGCCACCGCCCACGCCGGTCCCGCCGAACGGGTCGCTCTCGCCGTTCCCGCAGGCGCTCGACACGCCCTCGGATGCCGCGCTGCCGCCCGTGCTCTCCGCGCCGAGCGCCCTCCTGGCCGACCTCGACACGGGGCAGGTGCTGTTCTCGAAGGACCCCGACAGCAGGCGAGCGATCGCGAGCCTGACGAAGATCATGACCGGTCTGCTCGTCCTCGAGCGGAGCCAGCCGTCGGACATCGTCACCGTCGGGGAAAACGCGTCGATCCCCGAGGACGACCGCCCGGGGATCTCCGCGCTCGGCCTCGAGGTCGGAGAACAGATCAGCGTCGAGAACCTGCTCTACGCCCTCCTCCTCCAATCGGCGAACGATGCCGCGGTCGCCCTGGCGGAGCACGTCTCGGGCACGGAGCCCCGGTTCGTGCGGGACATGAACGCCCGGGCCGCCACGCTGGGGATGCGCCGGACGCGGTTCCGATCGCCGAACGGCCTTGACGATCGCGGCTTCTCGACCGCGCGAGATCTGATGACGCTCACCCGGGCCGCCATGGCGATCCCCGCGTTCGACACGATCGTCGCGACCCAGTTCCACACGATCCCCGGGCCCGACGGCGTCGACCGCCACATCCAGAACCGCAACGTGATGCTCTGGCTGTACGAGGGCGCGACGGGCGTGAAGACGGGGTACACATCGCAGGCCGGCTACTGCGTGGTGGCCACCGCCGAGCGTGACGGGCGCCGGTTGGTCGCGGTCGTCCTCGGCGCGCCCGGCGACGCGTTCTCGGACGCGGCCACGTTGCTCGACCACGGCTTCGCCGCGTTCACGGAGCACACGTTCGTCACGGCGGGGGAGCCGAACGGCGTCGTCACGCTCCCGGGAGGAAGCGTCCCCGTCGAGGTGGGCGCGGACCTGTCCGCGCTCGTCCCGATCGCCGCGCTCGCCGACGTGCGCGAGCAGGTCGTCGTGGATCCGTCGGCGGCGTACCCGCCCGCGCCGGGGGAGCGGGTCGCCCGGCTGAAGATCACGCTGCCCGGCCTTACCGTCGGACGCGTCCCGTTGGTGGTCTCGTCCGTGCCGCCGCCGCCGCCGATCGACGATCGCCCGTGGTGGGCACGAGCCGTCGCGACGGTGGCGGATGCGATCGAGACGGCCGTGGACGCGGTGCGAGGCTGAGCCGGTCCGTTCACCCGTCGTTCCGCGGTTCGCCCTCGTCCGGCTGCTAGGCTCGCGCCCGATGACGGAGGTCGCGAGCGTCCTGTACGGGCGCGAGGACATCCGCCGCCGGGTCGAGGAGCTCGGCCGCGCCATCACCGGGGATTACGCGGGGCGAGAACCCGTCCTCATCTCGGTGCTCAAAGGCGGAACGGTGTTCCTCGCGGACCTGATGCGCCAGCTACCCCTCCCGCTCGAGATCCACTTCATCGCCATCAGCCGGTACGGCGATGCGGAGGAGTCGCTCGGGCGGGTGCAGATCCTGCTGGACCTCGACGTTGACCTGACGGGACGCGACGTCCTGCTCGTCGAGGACATCGTCGACACCGGTCTGACGCTCTCGTACCTCCTGTCCGTCCTGCGGGCGCGCGGTCCCGCCTCGATCGAGGTCTGTGCGCTCTTGGACAAGGCGGTCCGACGGATCGCGCCGCTCTCCGTCCGCTATGCCGGCTTCGACTGCCCGGACCGTTTCGTCGTGGGGTACGGGTTGGATTTCGGCGAGCGCTACCGCAACCTCGCGGACATCTTCGCGGTCGATGACCTCAAAGCCCTCCGCGCCGACCCCGACGCGCTCGTGCCGCTGCTCACCGCATCGTGAGGTTGCCCGTGCTGGAGGGCGCCCGTACAGTGCAGGTGAGCCCATGATCGAGATGGAACTGACCGGTGTGCGCGTGGAGCTCCCGACCAACCAGCCGATCGTGCTGCTTCGGGAGCGTGGAGGCGAGCGCTACCTCCCCATCTGGATCGGGGCGGCGGAAGCCGCGGCGATCGCGTTGTCCCTCCAAGGGGTGCAGACCCCGCGCCCGATGACCCACGATCTGATGAAGACGATCCTGGAGGATCTCGCGGTGCAGGTGCAACGGATCGTCGTGACCGAGCTCCGCGAGAGCACCTACTACGCCACGATCCACCTGGAGCGCGCGGGCGACACGTTCGAGATCTCGTCACGACCGTCGGACGCGATCGCGCTCGCCGTGCGGATGTCGGTGCCGATCTTCGCGCAGGAGGATGTCCTGGCCGAAGCGTCGATCCTCATCCCCGGTGACGAAGAGGAAGAGGTCGAGAAGTTCCGTGAGTTCCTGGACAACGTCCGGCCGGAAGACTTCGACGGGTAGGAGGCGTCGGCGATCGGCGGCGATCAGCCGAAGAAGAAGACCGTGACCCAGAGCGTCCCGTCGACACGCACGGAACCGATCGCCACCTGCCGGAACGCGCGGTTCAAGATGTTCCCTCGGTGCGGCGGACTGTCCATGAACGCCTGCTCCAAGCCTTCCACGTCCCCGGGTGAGTACCCGACGTTCTCGCCCCAGATGTGCCATTGGATGCCGTGCAGGTACACGTCGACGTTCGCCGGTGTGGAACAACTCGCCGTTCCTCGCCATCGCCATGCTGTGGCGCCGTGCGATCACGGAGAGCTCCCGGTTCAGCCGGAGCTTCGGCACGTCGAAGCGCCCTCTGCTCTGGTTGGTGGCCTTGAACAGCCTCCACGAATCGCCGCCGACGGCCGCACGCGGTGCGTGCCGAGCGGGAGCGCCGAGCGGTCTCGCCGACGCGCTGATCGGGGCGAACGTCAGCAGGAGCGCGGCCGCGACCGCGACGGTGATGCCGATCGAACGGATCTTCAGGAGACGGCTCATGTGGTTCTCCACGAGGCTCTCGGTGCTCGTCTCGGGCTCTTGGGGGATGTGCTCCTTCGTGTCTACACAGGCATCGGCGGTTCGGGGGACACGCTTGAGTCTCCGGGTGGTGGATATCCCCATGCGCGGCCGTTGACACGCCTCGACCACCCGCCTAAGCTCCGCGACACACCGACGTAATTACGGAGCTGTCATGAGCGAGCAGGGCTATCGCGTCCCCGACGTCACCCGGATCTGCGGGATCACGTACCGACAGCTCGACTACTGGGCCAGAACGGGGCTGGTGACGCCCTCCGTGCGCGACGCCCAGGGCTCGGGGACCCAGCGGCTGTATTCCTTCCAGGACCTGGTGACGCTGAAGGTCATCAAGAACCTCCTCGATACCGGCATCTCGCTCCAGCGCGTGCGCAAGGCGGTCGAATATCTCCAGGAGATGGATCGCCCGACCCACGGGGTGACGCTCATGTCCGACGGCAGAGGGGTCTATGAGGCCCACTCGCCCGAGGCCGTGATCGACCTCCTGAACAAGGGCCAGGGCGTCTTCGCGATCGCATTGGACAAGGTGTGGGACGACCTCGAGGGGAGCCTGGCAACGCGGAAGGCCGGTCGGGCGGCAGCCGGGGGCGCGTGAGCGCCGAACCGACAGGTCCCGACGAACTCCGCAAGAGCGACACCGTTGGGTTCGCTCATGCCAGCGAGCGCCAGTTCGCGCAACTCCTGGACTTCTACGGTATCCAGTGGGAGTACGAGCCGACGTCGTTCGACATCGATTGGGACTCCGAGGGAAACGTGTTGCAGCGGTTCACGCCCGACTTCTACCTCCCCGCCTACGACCTCTACATCGAGATCACCACGCTCAACCAGAAGCTCGTCACGAAGAAGAACCGCAAGGTCCGGCGCCTCCGCGAGCGCTACCCCGAGATCCGCTGCAAGGTCTTCTATCAGCGCGACTACCTCTCGCTCGTGACGAAGTACGGCCTCGAAGATGCGTCCGGTTGATCGCCGGGTCTAGGCGACGACGGACGTAGACTTTCCGCTCGTGAGGTTCGCGCCGCACACCGACGACGACATCGACCAGATGCTCGCGACGCTCGGCCTGTCGAGCGTCGATGAGCTGTTCACCGACATCCCGCCCGACGTGCGCCTCGACCGGCCGCTGGACATCCCCGCCGGCATCTCCGAGATGGAGCTCGTGCACGACATGCGCACGCTCGCGGCCAGGAACATGAGCGCCGACCAGCTGGTGTGTTTCGCCGGAGGAGGTGCCTACGATCACTTCATCCCGAGCGTGGTGTGGGCGCTGGCCGGTCGTTCGGAGTTCTACACGTCGTACACGCCCTACCAACCGGAGCTGTCCCAGGGGGTGCTGCAGACGCTGTTCGAGTTCCAGTCGATGATCTGCGAGCTGACCGGGCTCGAGGTCTCGAACGCGTCGTTGTACGACGGAGCGACCGCGCTGGTCGAGGCCGTGAACATGGCGCGCGGCCACGGTCGCGACCGGGTGCTCGTCTCCGGCGCCGTCGACCCGCGGCTGGTGGACACCCTGCGTGCCTACGGCAGGGGAGCGGGGTACGAACCGGAGCTCTTCGCCGTGACGGACGGACGCGGCGGCGCGCCCGAGGTCGGGCCCGACGTGGCGGCCGTCATCGTGCAGCACCCGAACGTCTACGGGATCCTCGAGCCCGTCCGTGATCTGTTCGGGCGGGCACACGACGGGGGAGCGCGCGCGATCCAGGTGTTCGACCCGCTCTCGCTCGGCGTCCTGTCGCCGCCGGGAGAGCTCGGCGCCGACATCGCGGTCGCCGAGGGACAGGCCCTGGGGAACCACCTGAACTACGGCGGCCCGTACCTCGGTCTGATCGCCGCCCGCCTGGATGACGTTCGCAGGATGCCCGGACGGATCTGCGGCGAGACGCTCGACGTCGACGGCAAGGTGGGCTACGTGCTCACGCTGCAGGCGCGCGAGCAGCACATCCGCCGCGAGAAGGCCAACTCCAACATCTGCACGAACCAGACATTGATGGCCGTCGCCGCCACGATCTACCTGGGGTGGCTGGGACCGGCCGGCCTCGCCGAGCTCGGCAGGCAATGCGCCTCGAAGGCCGCATACGCGGCCGAGCTGCTCACGGCCGTCGACGGCGTCGACCTGCTCCACCCCGGGGCGCCGTTCTTCAAGGAGTTCGTCGTGACGACTCCACAGCCGGCGACCGATGTGCGCGACGCGCTCGTCGATCGCGGGTTCCTGGCAGGCGTGCCTCTCACCGATGCCGACGGCCGCGCGCTCGCTGTCGCGGTCACCGAGAAGCGATCGCGCGACGAGATCGACCGGTTCGCACAGGCGTTCGCGGAGGTGCTCGCGTGATCGGCGCTCCGATCCGCCGGCAGGATCCGCCGTCGGGAGAGGGCACGATCATCGACCGGTCGCGACCGGGTCGGTCCGCGTTCGGGTTCGCGCCGCTAGACGTCCCGGAGGCGTCGATCCCGGAAGAGGCTCGCCGCCGCGCCGACCCCGGGCTGCCCGAGGTCTCCGAGATCGACCTGGTCCGCCACTACACGCGGCTGTCGCAGATGAACTACGGCGTGGACACAGGCTTCTACCCGCTGGGCTCCTGCACCATGAAGTACAACCCGAAGGTCGCCGAGACCGTCGCCGCGCTCCCGGGGTTCCAGCGCATGCACCCGTTGCAGCCGGATCAGACGGCCCAGGGTGCGCTCGAGATGCTGTGGCGGCTCGAGGAGGCGCTCTGCGAGATCACCGGGATGGCACGCGCCACGCTGCAACCGCCCGCCGGCGCGTGCGGCGAGATGACCGGCCTGCTGATGATGCGCGCGTATCACGCGGAGCGCGGCGGCGGGCGGACGAAGGTCATCATCCCGGACTCGGCGCACGGGACGAACCCTGCGAGCGTGCACCTCGCCGGGTTCCAGGCGGTGCCGGTGCCCTCGGACGCGCGCGGTCTTGTCGACGTGAGCGTGCTCGAGAAGCTCGTCGACGACGAGGTGGCCGGACTCATGCTGACCAACCCGAACACGCTCGGTCTGTTCGAACAGGAGATCCAGGAGATCGCGAGGATCGTCCACGGCGTCGGAGGGCTCGTGTACTACGACGGCGCGAACCTCAACGCGATCCTCGGTCGATGCCGCCCCGGCGACATGGGCTTCGACATCGTGCACATCAACACGCACAAGACGTTCGCGACGCCGCACGGCGGGGGAGGGCCCGGCGCGGGTCCCGTCGGCGTGGTGGAGGAGTTGGTGCCCTACCTCCCGGCACCGATCGTCAAGCGAGACGACGTGACGGGCACGTTCCGGTGGGACCACGACCGTCCGCGCTCGATCGGTCGTCTCCACGGCTATCACGGCAACGCCGCCGTCCTGGTCCGTGCATACGCATACGTGTTCCTGCACGGCGCCGACGGGTTGAAGGCGGTCAGCGAGCTCGCCGCGCTGAACGCGAACTACCTGGCGGCGCTCATCTCGGACGACTTCCCGCTCGCGTTCCCTGACGGACGGCCGATGCACGAGTTCGTCGCCACCGGCAAGCGGCTGAAGGATGCCACCGGGATCCGGGCGATGGATGTGGCGAAGCGATTGATCGACCTGGGGTACCACCCGTCCACCGTGTACTTCCCGCTCGTCGTCGACGAGGCGATGATGGTGGAGCCCACCGAGACCGAGACCAAGGAGACGCTCGAGGCGTTCGCCGAGGCCATGCGCCAAGCGGCCGGGGAGGCCAGGACCGACCCGGACCTGTTGCACGAGGCGCCGGTCACCACTCCCGTCCGCCGGCTGGACGAAGCGCGCGCGGCCCGGCATCTCAAGCTTCGGTGGGGTTCCCCGGACGCCCCGGTAACCACCGGGCGCAGCAACGACCCCTAGAACAGGCCCGAAGGGGAGGAACCGCTGACGCTGTTCATCTTCGCAACGTTACATAATGTTCGTTATGGGCGTTAGGACGGATCCACGTCCGGGCGAGGCGCCGTGAACCGTGCCTTCACACCCCACACGGTGACCAGCCACAGAGCCTCGACGACGATCGTGCGGGAGATCTTCGAATGCCCGTGTTCGCGTTCGCGGAACGAGATCGGGACCTCGCCGACGTGGTAGCCGGCGTTCCACGCGCGCATCACGAGCTCGATCTGGAACCCGTAGCCGTCCGAGTGGAACGACCGGGCCGTCAGTTCGATGAGCGCCTCGCGGCGGTAGACCCGGAAACCGCTGGTCGCGTCGCGGATCGGCACCCCCAGCATCAGTCGGGCGTAGACGTTGCCGGCCTTGGACAGCGCCACCCGAGCGCGGCTCCAGTCGGTCACGGAGCCACCGGGGACGTATCTGCTCCCCACCACCAGGTCGCGGCCTGATACGGCCGCCTCGAGGAGGCGGGAGAGCTCTTCGGGCTGGTGGGAGAGATCGGAGTCCATCTCGACGAGCAGGTCATACCCGTCGGCCACACCGACCCGGAAGCCATCCAGGTACGCGCTCGCGAGCCCTGACTTCCGCGAACGCTCGAGCAGCCGTACCCGAGGCTCGTCCTCCGATACGGCCTGCACGAGCCGTCCGGTGCCATCGGGCGATGAGTCGTCGACCACCAGGACGTCGACACGCTCCGGAAGGTCGAGCAGACGGGCGAGCACCCATTCGATCGTGTCGCGTTCCTCGTACGTCGGCAGGACGACCAACGTCCGGCGATGGTCCGAGGACAGGGGCGCTGGGGCCCCACGGACACCGGTGCGCTTGCGAGGCACCAGCACCATGCCGGCCACGATCACGAGCGAGAGCCACGGGAACCAGTCCCCCCACCGGACGTACGGCGTGACGACGTCGGACGAACGGATCGTGTGCCGCAGGATCGCGGTGCGGAACAGCCCCACGTCGGACACGACGCGGCCGCTGGTATCGATGAACGCGCTGATGCCGGAGACGGCGGCGTTCACCACCCACCGACCGTTCTCCACCGCGCGCATCCGGCTCATCTGCAGGTGTTGCGCGGACGCCGCCGTGGTCCCGTACGACGCGTTGTTCACCGGCACCACCAGGAACGCGGCTCCGTCGCGGACGAAGTCACGCACGAGGGACGGGAAGCTGTTCTCGAAGCAGATCGGCGTGCCGAACGCGGGGAGTCCTTCGACGGACACGGTGTGCACCCGCTCCCCCGGCGTCCGGTCGATCGGCACCTGCCTGATCGCCGAGACCCACGACAGCTCGTCGCGCCACGGTACGTATTCGCCGAACGGCACCAGGTGCACCTTGTCGTAGCGGTCGACCGGCTCCCCCGCCCCGTTCAGGAGGACCACGCTCGTATGTTGCGTCCCGTCGGGGTCGTTGAGCACCGCGCCCACGAGCGTCGGCGAGCCCACGGCCGCGACCGCCGCCTCCACATCGGCGACCGTCTCGGCGTCGTTGGCCGCTCCCGGATCGAGCGCCCCCTCCCCCCACACGACGAGGTCCGGCGGATCGGCGGCGAGCTGCGCGTGGAGCGCGATATGCAGGCGCGCGACGGCCTCGTCCTCCCCGACCGAGGAATCCCGCGCCGCCTGCCGGACGTCCACCTGCAGCGTGGCGACGTCGACGCTGGCACCGTTGGGCACGGAGAACGGGATGAGCAGCGGCGCGAGGATCAACGCCGCTGCCAGCAACAACCGGCTCACACGCCTGCCCGCTCCCCCGCCACCGACCGCCGCCTCCACCAGGAGTGCGTTCACCGCCAGCACGACGAACGTCACGCCCCACACCCCCGTGATCGTCGCCAGGTGCAGGACGGTCCGGTCGTCGACCTGCGAGACGCCGAGCGACCCCCAGCTGAACCCGCCCAGCGGCCAGGCCGTACGCACCCAGTCCGTCACGGTCCACAGGGATGCCAATCCGACCGCGGTCAGCAGCGGACGACCGTGACGCTGGACCGCCGGGGCGAACAGACCGAACACGAGCGCGGAGCCGGCGCACAGCAGGGTGATCGCCACCCATGCCATCTCGCCGAACCGTCCGATCCAATAGAACGTCGCGCCGTAGCTCCCGACCCCGAAGATGAAACCCAGGAGCGCTCCCCGTGCGCCGCCCGCGGAACGGAGCAGCCACAGGAACGGCGCGACCCCCACGAATGCGAGCGGCCACCATCCGAGTGGTGGCGACGCGGCGGACACGAGCAGCCCGCTCGCGAGCGCGATCGGCAGCGAGACCAGGAGGGAGGGACGCGCCCTCAGGCGCAATCCCGGCAGAGCATCCTCTTCTTGTCTGCCAGCTGACTCCGGTGTTTGACGAGGAAACACTTCTTGCAGACGAACTCGGTGGCCTGGATGGGAACGACCCGGGTCTCGACGGGCTCGAGACGCTCGTCCTTGGTGAGCGCGACGGCGACGTCTTCCTCCTCGTCGGCCTCTTCCTCCTCCGCGCGAGCCTCCTGCTTGACGAGGAGGTCTTGGATCGATTCCACCTCCGCGACCGCAGGATCGGCGGGATCGACGGGCTCGGGCGGCTCAGCGGGGACGACGGCCTCGTCCAGGTCGGCCTCGGTCGGCTCCAGGTCCTCCAGCTCCTCTTCGACCGCCTCCTCTTCCTCGACGGGTTCGTCCGTGTCTTTCATGGTGTCCTTCATGATCGTCCACCTCCGGGGCGTGACCGCCTCGATTGCGCGCGGATTGTACTGCCGTCGAGTGACGATGCAACCGAGACCGGCGCAACAACGCTGGCGCGGGGCGATCCATTCCCGTTCTGACGCATCGAGCGGCTCACCGCGGGCGACGATCGAGGGAACGTTCGGGGGCTGGAGATAGGTAAGGACCCAAGAGACCTTTGGGGCCGCGACGCCGGGGCGCCGCGTTCTCTACTCAGCCTCTTGGGTCCTACCGTGCGCCTCCGCCGGGGCGGTGGCGCGAGGGGAAAGCTACGGCACGTAGGTCTGGAGCGTCAATACGACCGGGCGACAAAGAGTGACAAACCGACGGCGCGACGACGAACGTCCGTGTGCGACACCGCGACGACCGCGCTCAGCGCGCGGACACCTCGCGTCCGAGCGACACCGTGAGGATCGGACGCAACCCCTCGACGCTCTCGACCGACATCGGGTCCGCGTCGAACACCGCCATGTCCGCATGCATGCCGGGTCCCAGGGCGCCTTTCTTGTCTTCCTGGTGCCCTAGGCGCGCGCCTCCCGCCGTGTGCATGCGGATCGCCTCGAACCTCGAGAGACGTTGCGCCACATCGTGATGCGTCTCGCACGCCAGGATCGACAACAACGGATCGAACGGGGTGATCGGGCTGTCGGATCCCGCGCCCACCTCGATCCCTCGCTCGATCATCATCCGGAACGGATTCATCGTGCCCGCCCGTTCCCATCCCAGTCCCCTGTCATAGAGCCCACCCGGCTCACCCCAGGAGCGATCGAAGGTCGGCTGCACCGACACCGCCAGACCGAGCATCGCGGCGCGTTCGACCTGCGACGCGCTCGCCATCTCGAAGTGCTCGACGCGGTGTCGGCGCGCACGGAAATGGCGACGCTCACGCGAATCGAGTGCGGTGTACACCCGCTCCCAGACGGTGATGACCTGCTCGATCGCGCGATCCCCGATGGCATGCACGCCCACCTGCAGTCCCGCCATGTGACCGGCGTGGAAGAACGCCGCGAGCTCGTCATCGGCGTGATAGGTGATGCCGTTCCCGGGCGAGTCGGCGTACGGCGCCATGACCGCCGCGGTCCGGGCCCCGATCGAGCCGTCCATCGGCAGGTCACCTCCGATCGACGGGAGCCCCAGGTCCATGATCTGTGGGATGTCCATCGTGGCCACCACCGGCTGGACGTCGATGGGTAGCCGGTCGCGGTGACCCAGGAAGACCTGCAGGTCACGGAGGCCGAGCCAATGAGGCATCGACATCTCGTGCGCCGAGGTGACGCCGTTCGAGGCACCCAACGCCGCCGCGCGGAGCTGGAGCTCCTGGATCTGGTGGTCCTCGAGAGACGCGGCTGCCCACCGGCCGAGCCGCTCCACCGCTTCCTTCGTGATGCGTCCGGTCGGCGCGCCCTCTGCGTCCCGCTCGACCCCTTCCTCGTCCGACCGGAGCCCGGCAGCCTCCAACGCGGCGGAGTTGGCGAGCGCGAGATGGCCGTCGGCGCGATGGATCATCAGGGGGCGGGAGGTCAGGGCGTCGAGCGCGTCCATGAGCGGATGCGTCGGGTCGCTCCAGCGGGACTCGTCGAACCCCAGGAGCACCACGGGGCCCTCTCCATCGGCGGCTCGCTCCCGGGCGAGCGCCAGCAGCTCCTCGGCCGACCCGGCCGCCTCGACATCACGGTTGGACAACGCCAGCCCGGTCCGCGTGAGGTGGACATGTGTGTCGATGAATCCGGGCAAGATCGTGGTGCCCGGGAGGTCGACCACACGATCCGCGTGCGGCGGGTCCCCGATGCCCACGCGCTGGACGTGGCGGCCGTCGATCAGGACCCACTCGCCGGTCTGCGGGTACGAGAGCGTGTGCACGCGGGCGGCGCGGTAGAGGGTCCTCACGGTGGGGCGATTATCGCAGCGTGGAGGTCGCCGGGCGCATGTTCGACACCCGTCCGAGCGACTCGGCCAGATGCCTCGGATCGTCCACGACGACCGTCTTCAGCTCGTGCATCTCCAGACCGAGCGATGCCCACGCTGCCCTGAGGGCATCCAGTGCCGCTCCCCTCCCCCGGCGGTCGGAGGCGAAGATCACGACGTCGTCCACCCAGCGGATGAAGCTCGCACCTGCCCTCCGTAGCGCGTCGTCCCCGGCTGCGAGCACGACATCGGCGAGTACCGCGGAAGCGACCGGCCCCACGGGGAGCCCTTCGACGCCGGCTTCCCGGAACGCGCGGAGCCACGACCTGACCTCGTCGATGCCGTCCTCGGGAGCGCCGATGGCCCGCAGCCGTTGCTCCACCACCCATGACGCGATCGACCCGTAGCACTCGCGCACGTCGGTGACCGCGACGCGATGCCTCTGGCTCCCCATGCGCCGAACCTCATCGTGCCACCGCCGACGAGCCTGCCTCCATGGTTCGAGCAGCAACCCGCGGTGCGGATCCCAGCCCGCGACACGGCTGGCGTGTGATTCGGGTCCGAGCGCACGTCGGACGGTCGGCACGAGCGTGACCACGCTGCGCGCGAACGCTGCCTCGTCCGCGGGATCGAGCACGACCATTCGGCGCGTTCCGCCGCTCGGCTTCGGAACGACCTGCCAACCGAGCGGTCGACTCGGCCGAGGCCGGTTGGATGCGCTCCAACGGTCCATCGCCCTCCTCTCGTTCGATCCGAGGAGGAGCATCGCGAGGCGGTGACGCTACATCGGCGGAGCCAACGCGCGCAATCGGCCGGTCACACCCCGACCCGTCCCCCGGCTGGTTGCCGTCCCTATGATGGTGTCGTGCTCGACGAGCGAGACCTCGACATCATCGCGGCGCTGCAGGAGGACGCGCGCGCCACGTACGCCGACGTGGCCGCCCGGGTCGGCATGTCCGCGTCGGCGGTGCACGAGCGTGTCCGCAAGTTGGAGCAGAGCGGCGTCATCCGCAGCTATCGAGCCGTGGTGGACCCGGAGGCCCTCGGGCTCTTCGTCACGGCGCTCATCGCCGCCACTCCGCTCGACCCTCAGCAGCCGGACGACCTGCCCGATCGCGTCGCGGAGTTCCCCGAGGTCGAGGACTGCCTGAGCGTCGCCGGTGAGGCGAGCTACATCTTGAAGGTACGCACGAAGACGACCGGCGACCTGGAGGATCTGATCCGGCGCCTCAGGGAGAAGGCCGGTGTCGCGACGCGCACGACGATCGCGCTGTCGATCCCGTTCGAGGGCCGACCGCTCGCCACGTAGGCCGAAGGAATCACCTCCCTGGGGGTCCATCTCTCGCTGAACACCCCGCATAATGGTGCGATGACCGCGACGGTTCGTGGCCGCCCGTGGACGTGTGCGCTCGCCTCGATCGCCCTCATCGTGCTGGCCACGGCGTGTTCGGCCCCCCGATACGAATACGTGCGGAACACGTCGCTCCGCACCGCGTTCAAGGTGCCGCGCGACTGGGAGCTGTTCGATCGCGAGACGCTCCTGGGCTTGCCACCCGGACCCCAGCCGTCGACGCCCGACCCGATCCGATGGCTCGTCGGCATCGACGGCGACCCGCATCCATCCGTCGCCCACATCCTCGATCCGAGCACGCTGAACACCGATCACCCGCAGGGCGTCGCGCTCGTCCAACGCTTCAGCTTCGACGATCGCGACACCTCGAGCTTCAACGCCCTCCGGAACTACCTGTTCCCCGTCGACGCGCTCATCCAGGACCCGAACAGCGGACAGGTCCTCTCCTACGACGACTCGATCAACAAGGACGGCGTCCGCGGGGTGCACATCGTCTTCCAGTTCCGCGCGAGCTCGTTGGCGTCGGCGCAGGCGAGCGTGGATCAGACGGGATCCGGCGCCGATGACCTCCAACGGACGCTGTTGGGCGGTGTGCACGCCGCACTCCTCAGCCCCGACTACGTCACGGTGGATCAGATGGCGTACGTGAACGCCGACTCGAGCCAGGTCTACATCATGGCGGTGCTCTGCAGCGCCGCGTGCTACCAGCGCAACGACTCCGATATCTCCTCGATCGTCGACTCCTGGACGGTGTTGCCATGAGCAAGCAGGACAACGCTTCGATACAACCTGCCCCGCCGCACGTCTCGCGTCCACGTCTCTCCGAGCGGGAGACCCGCGTTCCCGCAGCGCTCTGGGATCGCATCAGGTTCGTGATCCTGCTGCTGGGGCTGTGGGCGTGCGGCCTCGCGGTCGTGTGGACCACCACGGTCAACCCCATCGGTGGCCCGTTCTCCGATGCGGTGCGGATCGCGATGCACGACTACGCCTGGATCCTGGTGCTCCTCGGCCTCGAGGTGCTCCGCCAGCTCCATTACCTGATCGAAGAGCACTCGAAGACGTACTACCGGTTCTGGCAGAAGACCGTGTTCGGCGGACTGAACGAACGATTGAGCAAGCTCGACGACTGGACCCGGTTCCGCGCCGCCCGGGCGTTCAAGCTGTTCGTCTTCCTGTTCTTCCTCAGCTGCGTCCTGGGACGCATCTTCAAGACCGAACCCGTCTGGTTGGGCCTGCTCGAGGCTCCCGCGCGGCTCGTGGCGGCGCTCCCGTTCGTCTTCCAGCTGATGTTCGGGTTCCTGTTCATCGTCGTGCAGTTCGGCGGGCTGTTCTGGTTCCTCTCGCGCGGCGGCATCGACACGTACATGCCCGACGACCTGGAGACGCGCTTCTCGGACGTGAAGGGCCAGGACCCGGTCCTGGAGCGGGTACAGGAGAACATGATCTTCCTGGACGATCCCGAGTCGATCGAGGATCGGGGCGGCTACGTGCCGGGCGGCCTGCTCCTGTGGGGTCCTCCGGGAACGGGCAAGACGTTGATGGCCCAGGCCGTCGCGGGTGAGACAGCCAAGCCGTTCGTGTTCGTCGACCCGGGTGCGTTCGTCCAGATGTTCATGGGCGTCGGCATCCTGAAGGTGAAGAGCCTCTACCGGAAGCTCCGCAAGCTCGCCGTGCGCTACGGGGGCGTGATCGTGTTCTTCGACGAAGCCGACTCCCTGGGGAACCGCGGCTCGCTCGGCGGGCAGGGCGGAGGCTGGAGCTACGGCGCGGGGAGCGGGTCCGCGCTCGACCCGGGATGCAACGGCTTGGCGTACGTGACGCCGGCCACTCGCGATACCGTCGTCCGCGCGGAGATGGGGGTCGCGAAGGACCCGATCATCATGGGCGGCATGGGTGGCGGCGGCGGGATGGGCACGCTGCAGGCGCTGCTGTCGGAGATGTCCGGCCTGAAGAAGCCGCGTGGGTTCGTGAACCGACACCTCCGCCGATTGCTCGGCATGAAGCCGAAACCGCCGCCCAAGTACCGCATCCTGCACATCTTCGCGACGAACATGCCGCAGTCGCTCGACGAGGCCATGCTTCGCCCCGGCCGCATCGACCGCATCTACAAGGTGGGCTACCCGTCGAAGGAAGGTCGCAAGGCCACGTACGACTACTACTTCGCCAAGGTCAAGCACGAGCTCACCGCGGAGGACATCGACAAGCTGGCCACGATGACGCCGTACGCGACCGGCGCCGGCATCCAGGACATGGTCAACGAGGCGCTCGTGATCGCGATCCGCGACGGCCGCGAGGTCATCAACTGGGCCGACGTCACACGCGCGAAGCAGCTGAAGGAGCACGGCCTCCCGGACGACAGCGTCTACGTGAACCGCGAGCGGCACGCGGTGGCGATCCACGAGGCGTGCCACGCGGTGGCCGCCTACCGCACCCGACGGCACATGGTGATCGACATGGCGACGATCGAGCGCCGCGGCGACATCGGCGGCTTCGTTTCCTCGATCCCGCCCGAGGACCAGTTCGTCCAGTGGCGCTCCGAGCGCGACGCCGACATCATCGTGAGCCTGGCGTCGCTCGCCGGGGAGCGGCTGTTCTTCGACGGCGACAACTCCGCCGGTGTGGGCGGCGACATGCGGAGCGCGACGGCGGTGGCGGCGCGGATGCTCGGGTATTGGTCCATGGGCGACACCGTTGCCTCCCACGGGGTGTCGAAGCTCGCGATCGTCGGCGGCAGCGCGGGGACGGCCGAGGACGGGACCGACCGGAACTTCCTGGAGACCGATCTGGGGAAGCGCGTCGAGGAGAAGCTCCAGGCGATGCTGGAGGTCACGACGGAGCTCCTCCGGGAGAACCGCACCCAGATCCTGGCGGTCGCGCATGCGCTCGAGACGCACAAGACGGTCTCCGGCGACGACATCGAGGCCATCATCGAGGGCGCGCAAGGACCGCTCGTGGACGGCAAGCCGTATCAGGACTCGGAGTTCGCCGACGCGATGGAGCGGTATCACGAGGCGGCCCTCGAGGCGCATCGCGAGCACGCCCGCGTCGACCTGTCGATGCCCGTCCCCGCGCTCGTCGGCGCCGCCATGCCGAGCCCGAACGGCAGCGGCAACGGCCGCGTCCCTCCCCCGCCGGAGCTGCCACAGCGCCCCGACATCGGCCCGGCGTGACGGGAGATCGACCCGGGTAGGTCGCGTCAGGTTCGAGGGTCGCTCGCGGGTATCCTGAGCGGACCGTGCGCCTCTACAACACGCTCACCCGCGAACTCGAGGAGGTCCGGCCGGTCGAGCCGGGCCACGTCAAGATGTACGCGTGCGGGCCCACCGTGTATCGGACCGCGCACCTCGGGAACTTCCGCACGTACATGCTCTCCGACCTCATCCGCCGGGCGCTGGAGCTCGAGGGGTTCTCGGTCACCCTGGTCATGAACATCACGGACGTCGGGCACATGACCGACGAGTCCTCCCCCGAGGCCGTCGACAAGATGCTGCTGGCCGTCGAGGACGAGGGACTGGCGCCGCTCGAGATCGCCGAGAAGTACACCCGTGCGGTGTTCGAGGATGCGAAGGCCGTGGGCATCCGCCCGCCCGACGTCACGCCGAAGGCGACCGAGCACATCCCGGAGATGATCGCCATCACGGAGACGCTCGTGGAGAAGGAGCACGCGTACGTGGTGGACTCGGGCAGCGTGTACTTCGACGTCACGTCGTTCCCCGATTACGGCAAGCTCTCGGGCAACACGCTGGACAACCTCCGAGAAGGACACCGCGACCTCGAGACCGACCCGCGCAAGCGACACGCGGCCGACTTCGCGCTGTGGAAGGCGGCGGGCCCCGGCCGGCTCATGAAGTGGCCGAGCCCGTGGGGCGACGGGTTCCCCGGGTGGCACGTCGAGTGCTCCGCGATGTCCATGAAGTACCTCGGCGACCGCTTCGACATCCACGCGGGCGGCAACGACCTGCGCTTCCCCCACCACGAGGACGAGATCGCGCAGTCCGAGGGCGCGGTGGGGCACGAGGTCGTGTCGATCTGGGTGCACGGCGGCCATCTCCGTCTGTCCGGGCAGAAGATCGCGAAATCGACCGGGAACGTCGTGCGCGTCTCGGAGCTGATCGAGCACGGCCTGGACCCGCTCGCGTTCCGGTGGCTCACGTTCCAGACGCGTTACCGAAGCGAGATGGACTTCACGTGGGAGGCCATGGAGGACGCCGACCGCCGGGTCACCCAACTCCGGCGGCGGATGGCAGGCTGGGCGCCCGCGGCGACCGAGCTCGGCGTCGCCGCGAAGGGCTTCGACGCCCGGTTCCGCGAGGCGCTCGCGACCGACTTGGACCTCCCGTCCGCCGTCGTCATCGTGAACGAGCTCGTCTCCTCCACCGAGGTCCTCGACGGCGAGAAGTACGCGCTCCTGGCCACGTGGGACCACGTGCTGGGGCTGGATCTCGAGCGTGAGGCCACGAGCGCCTGGGAGCCCACGGACGAGATGCGTGCGCTGATGGCCGAGCGCGACGCCGCACGGGCGGAGAAGGACTTCGCGACGGCGGACGAGATGCGAGACCGCCTGGACGCGATGGGCCTGGAGGTCATGGATACGGCGGAGGGAACGCGGGTCCGTCCACGAGATCAGCGCTAACACGCCGGGCTAGTCGACGGTCTGGAGCTCACGGGTGGAGCGGTTGAGGCGGTCAACCCCGTCCACGGTCACGACCACGATGTCCTCGATCCGGACGCCGAACCGTCCTTCGAGGTAGACGCCGGGTTCGACCGAGAACGTCATCCCGGGGGTCAGCACCGTTTCGTTGCCCTCGATGATGTACGGCGGCTCGTGAACCTCCAGGCCGATGCCGTGTCCGGTCCGGTGGAAGAACCGCTCCCCGTAGCCGCCGGCGTCGATGATCCGGCGCGCGGCGCGGTCGACGTCTTGGGCGACGACCCCAGGTCGGACGGCACGCACCGCAGCATCCTGCGCCTCCTGGACGAGCCGGTACACCTCCTCGAACCCCTCGGGCGGCTCCCCGACCACGACGGTCCGTGTGGTGTCGGAGTAGTAACCCCCCACCTCGCCGCCGAAGTCCATCACGACCACGTCTCGCGGCAGGATCGTCCGTCCGCTCGGCTCGTGGTGTGGGGACGCGGCGTTCGGCCCCGACGCGACGATCGTGAACTCCGCGCGGGAGTGTCCGTGCTCCAGCAGCAGCTTCGCCAGGTCGGCAGCGACCTCTTCCTCCCGCCGGCCGAGGAAGCGCATGCCACAGATCTGTCGGAACGCCTCGTCGGCGCCCCGCCCCGCCCGTCGCAACGCGCCCAGCTCCTCGGCATCCTTCACCGCGCGGAGCCGGC
This sequence comes from uncultured Actinomycetes bacterium, assembly GCA_963835415.1. GTDB lineage: Bacteria > Actinomycetota > UBA4738 > UBA4738 > HRBIN12 > JBBQVZ01. Next base: position 179,880 of record CAWIFZ010000003.1, read on the forward strand.
CGATGATCGGGGAGGCGGGCTCGAACGCGATGCTCGGGGCCGTCCGCTGCAGCGCCAGCACGTGCGAGGCCCATATCCGGTCGCCGATCGCCACGCGACACTCCCGCGGGAGCATCGAGGAGACCAGCTCGTAGGGGTCGTCACCGTCGCGCCAGCCGATCACCTGCTCGGGCTCGAGCGTCTGTCCGGCGACGGAGTCGAGGGCGAGCTGCCGCTCCAGCTCCGGCACGACCAAGACGGCGTCGCCGTCCGGCCGGATCACCAACACCGTGAGCCGTTCGAGCGGCATCGGCCCATACCCGGTCAGGTACACGAGGTCGGGCGACGGGGCCACGACGACGGCCTCCAACCGATCCTCCGCCGCTTCCGCGGCCAGCCGCTCCCGCCGGGTCAGGTGATCGGCCGTCATAGCTTCAACAGGATCGATCGAGGGACCATCTGGAACGTCGCCGGGGTCGTCCCCAGGAGCTCACCATCCGCGACGATCGGGAGGGGGCGTTCGGCATCGATCGACACCCGGATCCGGGCGCGCATCTCGCGGATGTGCGGATGTGGGATGTGGTCGCCGTGCCGGTACATGGCCGGGAGCAGCGTATAGGCATCCGATCGGGGACCGGTGAACACCAACACGTCGGCGACGCCGTCACCCGGGAACGAGCGCGGCGACAGCCGCATCCCACCGGAGGCGAACTGCGCGTTGCCGACGATCACGTTGAAGGCCGGGCCGTCGTACACGCTGCGATCCGCCTCGATCCGGACGTTCCGCAGGCGGGTTCGGGCGAGCGTCGACCAGAACGACACGAACGACCGCACGCGCCCGCTCCGCCCGGCACTCCGGGCGGTGACCGCGGCCCCGAAGCCGATCTCCGCGAGGTTCACGCTGTAGCGGATCGCGCGTTCACCGTCGGGTCCGGTGAACGCGACCTTCAGCACGTCGAACGGGTACGTGTTCTCCCCCACCAGGTGGCCGCACGCGGCATCGACGTCGCCGGGGAGGCCGAAGCTCTTCACGAGGTCACACCCGGAATGCGCCGCCACCACGCCCAGCACGGGCTCGTCCACGATAGGGCGTCCGTCCCGGAACATGCCGTTGACCACCTCTTGGATCGTCCCGTCCCCTCCCACCGCCACCAGGAACCGTGCGCCCGCATCCAACGCGTCGGTCGCCAGCCGTGTCGCGTCGCCCGGGCCGTCGGTGACGAGCAAGGAGTACTCCAGACCTCGATCGGTGAGGCCGCGCTCCAGAGCGGAGAGCTCGCGTCCGACCCGCCCCTCCCCCGCGTGCGGGTTCGCGATGACCGTCAGGGCGCCGAACGGGCTCGCGGTCATGGTCGGCATCGTAGCTAGACCCCCGTGTACGCGACGACGCCGTGCATCACGGATGCACGCGCCGCGCGGAAGCGTGATGCCGTGTCGCCCTCCGCGACGTCCTCGATCTGATGGAGCAGGTCGATCAGCTGTTTGCAGTTGCGGACGAAGTCGCCGGGCGCCATCTCGGTCTCCTCCAGCACGTCCTCGAGCGGCTTCCCCTCGGCCCAGTGGAACACGGGTGTGGCGAACCCTGCGTCGAGCGACCGGCTGAGCTCCACCTGGTGCTCTTCCTCCGTCCGTCGGATCCGGCGATACGTGCGCTCCAGGAGCTCGAACCGGTCCCGCGTGATCCCTGTGGGCAGCTCTCCCGGGCTCGGCACGCGTTCGCGCGATTCGTAGACCACGGTGCTCACCAATGACGCGAGCTCCGGAGGCGAGAGGTCGTCGAACAGACCGGACGAGAGCGACTCCCCCACCAGCAGGTCGCCCTCGCCGTAGATGCGCGCGAGGGTGCGTCCCTTCGGCGTGATGGTCCACTCGTCGACGTATCCCAACGCTTGCAGCACCGCCAGCACCCGGTCGAACTGACGAGCGAGCGTCTCGGTGCGGATCTGGATCCGGCGTTGGACGCCCTTCAGCTGCGCCTCGAGCGCGTCAGCGCGCACGGCCCAGCGCTCATGCTTCGATCGCTCGGGACATCCGGCACACGGATGCGCGGCCGCCCGCGCCTCGAGCTCCTTCGCCTTCTCCTCGACGGCCGGATCGGCTGGGTGCCGCGCCTCGCGTGGACGCTTGATATGGAGCGACACGAGCTTCGACGCGACGTCGCGACGGTACCGGGCGCTCCGTGAGCTCCCCGAACGCGGCAGGACGATCCGTGTGAGCACGGTCGGTGGATCGTCGAAGTCCTTGGCCGACAGCCGGAAGTACGACCGGTCCTCCGACAGCACGGTCGGCTTGCCGTCGCGCGAGGACAGGACGACGGCGAGGCCACGGCGGCGGGTCCGGGGCACGTGGATGACCTCTCCCGGCCGCAGGCCGGCCACGATCGTGCGGATCGCATCCACGCGCTCTCGCTCGCGACCTCGCCGGTCCTCCTCGCGCAGATCGTTTCGCCTCGGCCAGCAGACCCCAGTACTCATCGAAGTCCCCGAGGTGGCAGACGAGGTTCGTCCGGTACCCGGCGAGCGACTCCAGGTCGCGCTCACGCTGACGCTCCAGCTGCACGACGCCCCGGTCGGCCAGGAACTGCGCGAACGACGAGTTGAGGAGCTGATGCGCCTGTTCGCGGTCGTAGTTGCGCACCAGGTTGACCGCCATGTTGTACGAGGGACGGAACGACGAGTTGAGGTCATACGTGCGCGTGGCCGCGAGGCCCGCGACCCGTTCGAACGGGACCTGCCGCTGGTAGACCACGACGGCATGACCCAGCGGGTCGATCCCCCTCCTGCCGGCGCGGCCCGTCAGCTGCGTGTACTCGCCCGGCGTCAGGATCTCGTGGCGTTCGCCTTGGAACTTCCAGAGATCCTCGATCACGACGGTCCTGGCCGGCATGTTGATGCCGAGCGATAGCGTCTCCGTGGCGAAGACCACCTTGACCAGCCCCGCCTCGAACAGCTCCTCGACGGTCTCCTTGAACACCGGGAGCATCCCCGCGTGGTGCGCCGCGACCCCCGCCGTGAGGCCGTCGAGGAAGTCGTAGAAGCCGAGCGTCACCAGGTCCTCTTCGTCGATCCATGCGGCCCGGCTCTCCGCCCGATCCCGGATATGGTCGGCCTCGGCGCGCGTCGTGAGCCGGATGCCCGATTCCCGGAGCCACTGCACGCTCCGGTCGCATCCCGCCCGGCTGAACACGAAGTAGATCGCCGGGAGCATCTCGGCGTGCGCGAGCACCTCCACGACCTCCGAACGACGCGGCACGTAGACGCGGCGATGACCCTCACGGGGGCGGTTCATCCGCTGGGTCTGGATCGCGTTGCTCCCCACCCGCCGGTACTCCTTGACGCGGAGCTCCTGCTGGTCGAGCGACACGACATAGGGGTTCGGCATCAGGATGCCCTCTTGCTCGATGTGCATCGGGTGCAGCTGCCGCCCGACCAGATAGTGGTGCTCCAGCGGCACCGGACGGCGCTCCTCGATCACGACGGTGGTCTCGCCGCGGAGCGTCTGGATCCATTCGCCGAACTCCTCGGCGTTCGAGATCGTTGCCGACAGGCACACCACCGAAACCGAGAGCGCCAGGTGGATCAGCACCTCCTCCCACACGGCACCGCGGTACGGGTCCTGCAGGTAGTGCACCTCGTCCATGATCACCGTGACGAGCCCGTCGAGCGTGCCGCTCCGTTCGTACAACATGTTCCGGAGCACCTCGGTCGTCATCACGACGACGGGGGCCTCGGAGTTGATCGCGTTGTCGCCGGTCAGAAGGCCGACGTTATCCGCGCCGTGGCGTGCCACCAGGTCGCCGAACTTCTGGTTCGAGAGCGCTTTCAGCGGCGTCGTGTAGAACGCCTTGCCGCCCCGGTCCAGCGCACGCTCGATCGCGAACTCGGCGACCACCGTCTTCCCCGACCCGGTCGGCGCGGCCACCAGCACCGAGCGGCCGGCGTCCACGGCATCGACCGCCGTCACCTGGAAGTCGTCGAGCGGGAACGGATATCGAGCGGCGAAGACCGCGGGGGTGGTCACGAACGTCAGTCTACGGGTGGGTCTTGCGGGCGGCCCTCAACCCGGCAGGCACCGCTCCACGTGGTGCGCGAGCAGCTCGCCGAACGCGCCCGCGGCCTCCAGGTTCGACAGGTGACCGGCACCGTCGATCATGGCGAGCTCCGCGCCCGGGATCTGATCGGCCATGGGCGACGTGGCCTCGGCCGGGATCAGCGTGTCGAGGTTCGACGTGACCACCAGGGTGGGCACGTCGATCGTCGCGAGATCCGGTGTCGAGTCGGGCCGCTCGGCCATGCCCAGGGCCGCCGCCGCGATCGAGGCCGCCGGCTGCGCGGCGATCAGATCCCGTACCCGGCCACGGAGATCGTCGCTCGCATCCTCCGACAGGAGCGGCGGCGGGCTCTCGACCAGGAATCCGCTCCCTTCCGCCGTCAGCCGTGCCGCCAGCGCCCGGCGTCCGGCCGCGCCCTCGTCGCTGTCGGCTCCGGCACGCGTGTTCGCCAGGAGCAGGCCCGCGAACCGCTCGCGGGCCTGACGCCACAGCTCGAACGCCACGTACCCGCCCATCGAGAGACCGCAGACCACGGCGCGGTCCACACCCGCCGCATCCAATGCCGCCTGGCATCGTTCCGCGGCCGCACCCATCGTCATCACGTCCCCCGCTCCCGGCGCGCCGCCGAACCCGGGGAGGTGTGGGGCGACGACGGCGAGGCCGCCGAACGACGACAGCTGCGGTTCCCACATCCGGGCGTCCAACGGGAACGCGTGGATGAGGAGCACGCCGTCGGTCATCGGATCGCCTTCGCGTTGGGACCTACCACGACCGGCAGCGCTTTCGGCAGCACCGTGAACACGGCCGGGAGCGATCCGACCTTCTCCCCGTCCGCGAACACCGAGACGCGCCGGTTCGCCTCGACCTTGAGGTCGGTGCCTCTCAGCATCATCACGTTCGGATGCGTGGCGTGCTTCCCCACGTAGACCTTCGGGAACGCTCGGAGGAACGCCGCTTTGCTCATGGCGGTAACGATACAGATGTCCAGCGCCCCGTCGACGATCGACGCCTGCGGCAGGACCTTCATGCCGCCGCCGTACGCGTAACTGTTCCCGACCACCACCAGCATCGCGTCGACGTCGATCGACGACCCGTCGAGGTCCAGGTGGAAGCGCGCCGGGACGAACCGCGGGAGGGTCTTCACGGTCGCGATCGCGTAGTGCGCGCGCGAACCCAGCCGTCGGCGCATCCCCGCGGCGACGTCGGACACCTCGGAGTCGAAGCCGGCGCCGGCCACGTTGATGAACCGGCGCTGCTCCACCCCGGCCGTGACGCCGATGAGGTCCACATCCACCGTCTTGGGGTCCGCCAGCAGGCGGGTGGCGGCCTCCAGCTTCCCGACGTCGATGGCCTTCGCGAAGTCATCGCCGGTGCCGGCGGGCAACACGGCCAGGGTGCCGCTGGTGCCGGCGAGGCCGTTCACGGCCAGGTTCACGCTGCCGTCGCCGCCGAGGACCGCGACGATGCCGCCCTGTTCGCCGGCGGCGTGCGCGAGCTGCTCGAGCTCCTCGGGGGACCCGGAGACGCGGATCTCGTGATCGACCCCGAGCTGCTCGAGGATCGCGTTGACCTTGCCGATGAGGCGGCCCGCCTTCCCGTCGCCGGCCGTCGGGTTCGCCACCACGACGACCGATCCGGGCGCGGTCACGCTCGAGCTCCTAGCCCGTCGGACCCGTGAGACTCGTGAGCGGCGAGTCGAAGATCTGTACGGAGGCGAGCGCGTTCTGGTAGTCGCTGTAGCCGGCCTGGAGCGCCGCATCGGCTTCCTTCTGGATGGCCGCGGCCGAGTCGGCGATGTCGGCTCGCTGCGCGTCAGGCGCGTCCACCGCCAGCGCCGCGATGACGGCCGCCTGCTCGTACAGCTGGAGCGCTTGCACGTATCGCGCCTGGGAGTTCAGGAACCACGAGACCTGACCCTCGTCCATGCCGATGTCGCGAACGGAATCCGCGAGCTTGTACGCCTTGAGGTTCGCGGCCGCGGACTTCGCTCCCGCCTGGGTCGTCGTCAACGTGGACGTGGCGCCATCGGGGACCTTGCCCTTCTGCAGCGCCGCGATCGTGGTCGTGAGGTCGGGGAACAGCGCGGGGGGCGCGCCGGGTGAGATCGTGCCGATCTTGCCGAACTCACTCTCGACCTGGGTCTTCCATTTCTGTCCGGCGGCTCGCTGCTGCGCCGCCTCGGTCGCTGCCTTGTCGTCGGCTCGCTGTTGACGCAGACCGTTCGTGATCCACACGGCGAGCATCATCGCCAGGATGCCCGCCACGAACGCGAGCAAGACCTGCACCCGGCGTCGCATGAAGAACGGCGGCTTCACCTCGACAGGTGCGCGACGAGGGGCGCGCGCCGGCTGGCGGCCCTTCGTCTTGCCCTTCCCCTTGATCGCCATGCGGTCTGAACCCTTCCGTCACTTCTTCATGAGGCGACCGATGATGATAGCGGCCTCGTAGAACAGCCACATCGGGATCGTCATGGCCAGCATCGTGTACGGATCCGATGACGGCGTGATGATCGCCGCGAAGACCGCGATCCCCAGGAACGCGAACCGGCGCCACTTCCGGAGTTTCTCCGTCGACAACACGCCGACCATCTCGAGGAATACGAGCAGCACCGGGAACTCGAACGCCAGCCCGAACGCCACCGCGACCAGGATCACGAACGCGACGAACCGGTCCCCCGTCAGGATGGGGGTGAAGTTCGAACCGGCGAATCCCAGGAGGAAGGACAAGCCTCGCGGAAGCGTGATGTACGCGAACAGCGCTCCGAGGGCGAACAGGAGGAACGACGATCCCACGAATGGGATCGACATCCGTCGTTCCTTCTTCGTCAGACCCGGGACGATGAACATCCAGAGCTGATAGAGCAAGACGGGGAGCGCGACCAACAAGCCGATGAAGACGACGATCTTCAACTTCACGACCATCGCGCCGAGCGGCTCCTGGAAGAAGAGCGAGCACGTCTGGTTGATCCGTTGCTTCAGAGGGATCGTCTTCCAGTAGTCGCAGTACGGGTTCAGGATCAGGTCGAGGACGGGGCCGTACAGGAACCACCCGACGACCGCGCCCCCGGCGATCGCAACCATGCAGACGATCAGGCGGTGACGCAGTTCGTCGAGATGCTCGACGAGCGTCATGGTGCCGCGTTCCTCCGGCGGTCGGCGGCGAAGCTTCGCGAAGACGCTCATACGGGCGGGCGGGTCGACTACTCCGACGCCCGAGGTTCGGGGTCGATCTCCGCATCCGTCGGCCCGACCGCGGGAAGCTCATCCGGCGCCGCGGGTCCCACCGAACCGTTCGCGTCCGGGAGCTCCTTCGTCGGCGCGCGGTCGCCCTCCGCCGCTGCGGCGTCACTCGCGCTCGCACCGTTGCCACCCGACGTGCTCGGCGCCGAGGTCTTCTTCGGACGCACGTACGGCTCCGGCTCGTCGTTCATATCGAACTTGATCGTGTCCTTGACGTCGTCCTGGATCTTGCGGAACTCACGGAGCGCCCTGCCGATCGTCCGCCCGAGCTCGGGCAGGCGCTGAGGGCCCACGACGACGAGGGCGACGATCAGGATGAGGATGAGCTCCTGCGGACCGATGTTCAGCATGTGTCGTGTGGGGCCTCCGCCCACGCGATTCTACCCCGGGGTCTTCGTGGCAGAGCCTCGGCGGCGGCGCTCGCCGATCGCCGACACGTGCTCGCTCGCTCGACGCTGCTCCCGGGAGAGCTCCTCGGAGAGGGGTCGCACCTCGTCCTGCAGCTGCTTCACGGTCCGACCCAGGACGAGCAGGTGGCGAAGGAGCCCGATCAAGCACGCGAGGACGGCGATCGTGGAGACGATGCCGACGACGAACCACGTGACCAGCCATGGGGCAAGGGCCATCCGGCGATGCTACATGAGGGAGTGGGACGGATGAACCGGCGTCAGACGCCGTCGCTGCTCGCGAAGAAGTCCTGGATGTAGCGATCGTCCTGGAGCAGGAAGTGGAATTCGATGACGTCGTCGATCGAGAAGGCCGGGCCGACGGGGACGTTCCGCTCTGCGTCCGCGCCGTCGAACAGCATGGACGCCTGAGCGTGCTCACGATCGGCTTGCGCGATGTCGACGCCCGCGGAGACCAGCAGCGCCACGATCTTGCGATCCGCGCGCTTCTCCACATCGTCGGCGCATCCCGGGCAGGTGAACCGGTAGCTCCCCTCGCGTCCGTCGTCGCGGACGGACAGCAGGATCGCCTCGGGTCCCATGTCCACTTCTCCGCAGCGGGGGCAGGTTGTTCGGATGGTTGTCATCTCACCCCGAGCTATCGGCGGAGAGGACACCCGGCTTGAGTTTCTGTCCCCCGAACGGGGCTACCCCAAGGGGACTGGTTACTCCCCGTATCGGTCGAGCGTGGCTCTCGCCAAGGTGGCGACCTGGGCCGTCAGTTCGGGTGGCTCCAGCACGGTGGCGTCGCTCCCCACGCGGAGCAGCAGCCTCGCGACCCACCCCAGCGACCGGGCGGGCATCGTGATGTCCAGCGATCCATCGGCCCCCTCGTGCTCGTCCGTGGTCGCGTAGTACTCGGCGATCCACCGGGCCGCCGGGGACAGCCGCAGACGCACGGGGACGTCCTCTTCGGTGGGGGTGTAGAGGGACCGTCCCGCGCCCTCGAGGCCGCGAGGTTCGAACCCTTCGCCCGTCATCTCCACCTGCCGGATCCGATCGACGCGGAACAAGCGCTCCTCGTCGATCGTCACGTCCCACGCGGCGACGTACCAGTGGCCGAGCGCCACGAAGACCTGCTCCGGGTCGATGACCCGCGAGGTCCACTCCCCCGACGAGTGCGCGAAGTAGTCGACACGAACGCGACGACGCTCTCGAGCCGCGCCTCGGATCGGCTCCAGGGCCTCGATCGGCGCTCCCGGGTCGGCCGTCTCGATGCCACCGGCATCCCCGAGCGTCTCCGGTCCGAGAGATGCCCGCAGCTTGTCCATCGCCGAGCGGAGGGCCGGCGCCTCCGGTAGGCCGGCCGTTCCGAGCAACTCCGTCCCGCGGAGGTAGAGCGCCAGCGCTTCGCTCCGGGAGAGCCGCAACGGACGGGCGAAGTGCTCGGCCATCGAGATCCAGATGCGATCGTCCTCGTCGACGTCCACCTCGATCAGGTCGCCAGGTCCGTACGGCGGCAGACCGGACATGAACAACAGGTCGAGGTCGCGCCGGAGCTGATCGACGGGAACGTCGAACGCCCGCGCCACCTCCGACAGCTCGCTCCCCGGGTGCTGGACCAGGAACGGCACGATCACGAGCATCCTGCCCAGCCGTTCCGCGGTCTTCGGTGCCCGCCCTCTCCGCTCAGGCAAGGAGCGCCTCCAGGCGGGCGACGATCTGATCGCGGAGCGACGGCGGGTCCTCCACGATGGCGTCCGGACCGAGCTGCAGCAGGATCGGGGCGAGCTCGCGTTCGTCGGCGACCGGCACCGTGATCTCATCCCAACCGTCGTCGCGCGTCCGGACGTGCTCGGCGCCGATCAAGCTGCCGGTGGCCCACCACGCGACATCCGGCGACAACGCGATCGTCGCGCGGTCCTCTCCTGCCGCGGTCCACGGACCGGCCGCGATCAGATCCGCGGCCCGGAACCCATCGGGCGGCTCGCTGCCCGCTCCCGCGTCCGTCAGGTCCGAGGTGAATCGCGACAGACGGAAGGATCGAGCCTCTTCGCGCTCGTGATCGAACCCCACCAGGTACCAGTGCCCGGCTCGGAACAGCGCGGTGAACGCGTCGACGTCGCGATCCGATGCGGTGCCTTTGGACGTCCGATATCCGAACCGAACCCGGCGACGATCCTGCGCGGCCGCGGCGACCGCCATGACCAAGGACCCCCGGGCGTCCGAGCCGGAGGCGAGCGGGCCGCCGGCCAGCCCGGCCAACGTGCTCCCCTCCGCTCCCACCATCAGCTTCCGCACGGCTTCCTCTGCCGGCGTGTCGTTCCGCACACCTTGCGCCGCAACGAACAACGCGGCGAGTTCCTCAGGCGTGAACGCGATCTCGGGCAGGTAGTACGCATCCTTGGGGATCACGTACCCCTGCTCGGTCCCCCACGCGTCGGTGTCGACCAACTGCAGCGGCACCCCGTATTCGCGCAGGATGTCCTTGTCGCGCTCGAACATGCGCTTGGCGCTGTCGACCTTCTCCTGACGGTAGGGCTCGAGGGTCTCTCGGATCTGCTCGAACGTGAGCGGCGTGCGGGTCTCCAACAGCAACCCCACCAGGTTCAACAGCCGTTCGAGCGGCTCCATCCGGTCCTCTCCCCCCATCGTGCGGCATCATAGCGGTGCCGTGTGGACCGACCGGGGACCCGCATGATCCGACTGCGACGCGCCATCGTGATCGCGTTCGGCGACGCACGTCCCGGCGCGCACGAGTTGGAGGTCGATGTCGACGGCGAGCGCGCCACGGCGATCGCGTACCCCGACCTGTGCGGACCCGTGACGGTCGGCGATGTCGTGATCCTCAACACCACCGCGGTCTCGCTCGCGTTGGGCACCGGCGGCGTGCACTTCGTGGTGGCGGTGGAGGGTGCCCAGGTGGGCGGCGACGACGCGCCCGGCCGCGTGATGAAAGCGCGATACACACCGCTGCAGACCGCCGTGTCGAGCGTGGAAGAGACCCACCGCGACGAGCTCGAGCGATCGAGCGGCCTGGAGCAGACGCCGGTCGTCTGCGCTCCGCTGCACTCGATGCTCGGACCGATCGCCGCGGGCGCCAAGCGAGCGGGTGACGCGCGCGTCGTCTACGTCATGACGGACGGCGCGGCGTTGCCTGGCGCGTTCTCGCGATCGGCGTTCGAGCTGCGGGACGCCGGGCTGATCGACGGGTGGATCACCAGCGGACAGGCGTTCGGCGGCGAGCTGGAGGCCGTCACCGTGTGGTCCGCCATGCTGGCCGCGAAGGACGTGCTGGGTGCGGACGTGATCGTGGTGGCCGACGGCCCGGGGAACCTGGGCACCGACACCACCTGGGGGGTCAGCGCCCTCGCGAACGGCAACGCGCTCAACGCCGTCGCCGTGCTCGGCGGCCGACCGATCCCGTCGTTGCGCATCAGCTTCGCCGATCCGCGGGAGCGACACCGGAGCGTCTCGCATCACTCGCTGACGATCCTCCGCGATGTCTGCCTGGTGCCCACCGACGTGCCCGTGCCCACGCTGGAGGACGACGAGCAGCGGAGATCGGTCTGGGAGGCGCTCCGCAACGCGAAGCTCGAGGATCGCCATCAGCTCGTTGAGGTCGACGGACGCCCGGCGCTGGCCGAGCTCGCCGATCGAGGCATCGAACCCCGCTCTATGGGTCGGGGCGTGGCGGATGACCCCGCGTACTTCCTGGCGGCGGGCGCCGCGGGCGTCCTCGCGGGACGGACGGCGGCCGGCAACCGGCGCTGGCGCGCCGCCCGCGACGCCTCGTCCTAGTCGCGATCGCCCTCACGCTTGTCCGCGATCCGGTGGCCGATGCGCTGGCCGACGCCGACCAGGTACAGGTAGCCGATCCCGGCCCAGATCAACACCAAGCCGACGTCGATGATCGCCAGGATCACCCAGAGCATCCCGCCGATCGGCCGCCACGAGCACCCACCGTCGCACGACGATGGCCGGCCGATCCAACCGGCCAGCGTGAACAGCGCGAGGAGCGCGTTGACCCCGATCGTGACCCACACCACCAGCCGCAGGGAGTGATCGGGAGGCTCGACGGGGTGGGCGGCGTCGGGTCGAGGCGGGGGCTCGTCGCCGGGCATGGTCGACATCACATGTGGGCGATGAGCTGCTCGACGCGCTCGTCGACGCTGCGGAAGGGGTCCTTGCAAAGGACGGTCCGCTGCGCCTGGTCGTTGAGCTTCAGATGCACCCAGTCAACCGTGTAGTCGCGTCGTTTGGCTTTGGCCTGGCGGATGAAATCGCCGCGCAACTTCGCGCGGGTGGTCTGCGGCGGCTCACGCATCGCGCGGTTGATCTCGCGATCGGTGCAGACACGCTCGACGTTGCCCGCCTTCTCCAGCAGGTAGTACAGACCGCGGTTGCGGTTCACGTCGTGGTATGCCAGATCGAGCAGGGCGACGCGTGGCGACGCGAGCGGCAGGTCGTGCTTCGCTTGGTAGCGCTCGATCATCAATCGCTTGGTCACCCAATCCACCTTGCGCCCCAAGCGTTCCGGGTCACCCTCGCTCAGCGCTTCGAGGGCCAGACGCCACTCCTCGAGCAGCGTCTTCGAGACCTCGTCCGTCCCTCGCCGCTCGAGGAACCGCGCGGTCTTCTCGTAGTACTCGGTCTGCATCTCGATCGCCGTCAACTCGCGGCCGTTCGCGAGCTTCACGTTGCGGGTGCACGTGGTGTCGTGGCTGATCTCGCGGATCGCGCGGATCGGGTTCTCGAGCGTGAGGTCGCGCATCACGGTGTTCGCTTCCACCATCCGCAACACCAGGTCGGTGATGCCGACCTTCATGAACGTCGTCCACTCGCTCATGTTCGAGTCGCCGACGATCACGTGCAGCCGTCGGAAGCGCTCGGCGTCGGCGTGGGGCTCGTCGCGCGTGTTGATGATCGGGCGCGAGCGCGTCGTGGCCGACGAGACGCCTTCCCAGATGTGTTCGGCGCGCTGCGAGATGCAGAACTGCGCGCCGCGGGGTCCGTGGAGCACCTTGCCGGCGCCACAGTAGATCTGCCTGGTGACGAAGAACGGGATCAGCACGTCGGCCATGCGGGCGAACTCCCCGTGTCGAGCGACGAGGTAGTTCTCGTGGCATCCGTAGGAGTTGCCGGCGGAATCGGTGTTGTTCTTGAACAGGTAGACCTGGCCGCTGATGCCTTCCTCGTGCAGCCGCATCTCGGCCGCCCCGAGCAGCGCCTCCAGGATCCGCTCCCCCGCCTTGTCGTGGGCGACCAGCTCGCGGACATCGTCGCATTCGGGCGTGGCGTACTCGGGGTGGGAACCGACGTCCAGGTACAACCTGGCACCGTTCTCCAGGAAGACGTTCGAGGACCGGCCCCAGTGCACGACCCGTCGGAAGAGGTAGCGGGCCACCTCGTCGGGCGAGAGCCGCCGCTGTCCGCGGAACGTGCACGTGACCCCGTACTCGTTCTCGAGCCCGAAGATCCGCCGCTCCATGTGGAGAGCCTAAGCCGTTCTCCGACGGATGCGGGTACGACCTAGCTCGCCGACAGGATCTGACTGACCTCGGCGTCGTCGAGGCGGCGGAACTTCCGGCGATGCCCGCGGGTGCGGTCCAGGACCCCCGCCTCGACGTCGCCCGCCTCGATCTGTCGTTGATCGGGCGCTCCGAGCGCCATCACGCCCGTCTTGACCGCCGTCGCGAGGTCCCAGCCCTCCTGGTACTGCTGCTTGAGCGCCTCCGTCAGGTCCTCCGCGTGTCCGCCGATCGCGATGAACCCGTGCTCGTCGGTGACGCTGCCGTCGAACAGCACGTGATACAGCGTGGTGCCGGACACGTCGCCGTCCACCTCCCCCACGAGGATCTCCACCTCGTACGGCTTCATCTGCTGCGTGAAGATCGTGGAGAGCGACTGCGAGTACGCGTTGGCAAGATCGCGCGCCTTGACGTCCTCACGCCCGTACGAGTAGCCGCGCAGGTCGGCGTGCCGGATCCCCGCGATGCGCAGATCCTCGAACTCGCTGTACTTGCCCACGCCGGCGAACGCGATGCGATCGTAGATCTCGCTGATCTTGTGCAGGGTCGACGATGGGTTCTCGGCGACGAACAGCAACCCATGCGCGTACTCCATGCCGATCACCGACCGGCCGCGCGCGATGCCCTTGTGGGCGTACTCGGACCGGTCCTTCATCATCTGGTCGGGCGAGACGTACGGCATGAACGACATCTAGGCGCGCTCCTCCAGCACGGCGGCGACCGCGGTCGCGATCTCGTCCTCGGCCACGTCCTCGGCGCCCGACGCGGTGACCGCGAGCGCGTTCGGGAAGATCCGTCGGTTGGGATCAGGGCCGCCGGTGGCGACGTCGTCCTCGGCCGCATCCACGAGCGCCTCCACCGCGACCCGGAGCGCGTCGGGGCGAGACAGGCCGGGATGCCAGCGCTTCTTCAGCGAGTTCTTCGCGGGCTGCCCCCCGGAGCCGGTGGTCTGGTAGTCGTCCTCTTCCCAGCGTCCACCGGTGGCGTCGTAGTAGAAGATGCGCCCCTCGCCGGTCGCGTGGTCGAATCCGCCGAACAGCGGGACGACCACCAGCCCCTGCATCGCGAGCGGGAAGTTCGAGCGGATCATCTGGGCGAGCCGGTTGGCCTTGCCTTCGAGCGACAGCCGGTCGCCCGTGATCTTCTCGTAGTGCTCGAGCTCCAGCTGGAACAGCTTCACCATCTCGATCGCCTGCCCGGCCGCTCCCGCGATGGCGATGGCGGAGTAGTCGTCCGCGGCGAAGACCTTCCGCATCTTCGCGTCCGCGACCGTGTATCCGGACGTGGCGCGACGGTCACCGGCCATGATCACACCGTCCGCGTACTTCAGTCCGAGCACCGTGGTGCCGTGCGGCACGGGGATGTCCGTGGAGCCGATCGTTCGCTGAGAGCCCACGATCTCAGGCTGCGTCGCGCGAAGCAGATCGGAGAAGCTCGGGTTCGCGCCGAACGACGGCCCCGACACCGGCGGCTGGATCCGCCCCGTCACTCGCCGCCCTTCTGCACGTAGCTCTTCACGAACTCCTCGGCGTTCTCTTCAAGCACGGAGTCGATCTCGTCCAAGATGTCGTCCATCTCGTCCTTGAGCTCGGCAGCCTTCGAGGTCGTCGTGGTCTGCCCGGCATCGGCGTCAGAGCCGTCATCGCCCGAGCCACCGCCCTTGCGCTGCGGCCGTTTCTGCTCCTGCTCTTGCGGCATCGTCGTCTCCTCGTGCGGGGGCGCTCATATCCTACGGGAGGTTCGCCCCGGAACCGCTCAGGTGCGCAAGCGAGCTACCAGCGCGGCGGCGTCCTCGGACCCGAGCAACAGGTCCTCGACGTGCTCCTTGGTTCCCCGGAGCGGCTCGCGCATCGGTATGCGCTGCAGGGCATCCGCTCCCGTGTCCACGATCAACGAGTCCCACGAGGCCGCGGCGATCGCGTCGGGGTAGCGGGAGATGCATCGTCCGCGGAAGTACGCCCGAGTGTCCACCGGCGGTTCCATCACCGCGACGTCGACCTCCTCGTCGGTCGTCAGACGCTCCACCTTGCCGCTGGAGTCGAGTCGGTAGTACAGACCACGTTCGCGACGGACATCGTGGTACTGGAGGTCGATGGCCTGGAGCTTGGGGTCGTCCCAGCCCAGCCCATCGCGCTCTCGATATGCCGCCAGCAAGCGGTACTTCGCGACCCAGTCGAGCTCACGATGCAGCGTCAGCGGCTCGGTCTCGAGCGCGGAGAGCACGCCTTCCCAGCGCGTCAACACCTGCTGGTTCTCCGGCGTATCGTCCTCGCGCTCCACGTACTTCTTCGCGTGCTCGAAGTACTCCCACTGCAGCTGCACCGCCGACAGATGCCGGCCGTCGTTCATGGGCACCGTCACGGTGCACGTGATGTCGCGGGACACGGCGTGCAGCGCGGCCACGGGGTTCTGGATGGACAGGTCCGGCAGGAACCGGTCTTCGATCATCTTGAGCACGATCGCCGTGGTCCCGATCTTCAGGAACGTAGCGACCTCGCACATGTTGGCGTCGCCGATGATCACGTGGAGACGCCGGTACTTCTCGGGATCGGCATGCGGCTCGTCGCGCGTGTTGATGATGGGTCGCTTGAGCGTGGTCTCCAGTCCCACCTCGGTCTCGAAGAAGTCCGCGCGCTGCGTCAGCTGGTACGTCGTGAGCCCCGGGTCTTCCCAAGCCTCGACACCGACCTTCCCGGCACCGCAGAAGACCTGGCGGCTCACGAAGAACGGTGTCAGGTCACGGACGATGTCGCCGAACGGCGTCGCCCGATCGACCAGGTAGTTCTCATGGGTCCCGTACGAGTTGCCCTTGCCGTCGCTGTTGTTCTTGTAGATCGACAGCCGTGGTCCCGTAGGAAGCTCGCGCCCGACCTCGGCGAGCGATCGCTCCAACACGCGCTCCCCCGCCTTGTCGTGCACGACCAGATCACGGGGTGTGATGCACTCGGGCGTGGAGTACTCCGGATGCGCGTGATCCACGTAATAGCGGGAGCCGTTCGGCAGGATGACGTTCGCCAGACCCAGATCTTCGTCGCTGCCCTCACGGGCCGGCACGGGCTCGAACCCACGGGCATCGCGGAGCGGCGACTCCTGCTCGTAATCCCAGCGGATGCGGCGGAGTGAGCCGGCATACGTCGAGATCAGGATCGATGACGCGAGGACCGGATTGAAGTCGGGAGACCCCGCCGCCGTGATGCCGTACTCGGTCTCGATACCGAAGACCTTGGGGATGGCCACGGGCCAACCTTACAGGTACTGACCGGCGTTCACGCGCTCCACCTGGCGTCCGTCGCCGTCGTCCCCGAGCAGCGTGCGGACGTACACGATCCGCTCGCCCTTCTTGCCGGAGATCCGCGCCCAGTCGTCCGGGTTCGTGGTGTTCGGGAGGTCCTCGTTCTCCTTGAACTCGTCGCGGATCGCGACCAGGAGGTCTTCGCTCTTGATGCCCTTCTCACCGGTCGAGAGGAAGCGCTTGATGGCTTCCTTCTTCGCCCGCCGCACGATGTTCTCCACCATGGCACCCGAGTTGAAGTCCTTGAAGTAGAGGATCTCCTTGTCGCCGGACGCGTACGTGACCTCGAGGAACCGGTTGCGATCCGACGGCTCGTACATGTACTCGACCGTCTTCTCGATCATGCGCTGCGTGGCCAGGGCCGCGTCGCCGCCGTTGCGGGAGATCTCGTCGGGATGGATCGGGATCGACGGGTGCAGGTACTTGGACATGATGTCCTTGGCCTGCGGTCCGTCCGGACGCTCGATCTTGATCTTCACGTCCAGGCGACCGGGCCGCAGGATCGCCGGGTCGATCAGGTCTTCTCGGTTCGAGGCGCCGATCACGATCACGTTCTTGAGCGTCTCGACACCGTCGAGCTCCGACAGCAGCTGCGGCACGATCGTCGATTCGACGTCCGACGAGATGCCCGTGCCGCGCGTGCGGAAGATCGAGTCCATCTCGTCGAAGAACACGATGACCGGCAGTCCCTCTTCGCTCCGCTCCTTCGCGCGCTGGAAGATCTCGCGGATCTGACGCTCGGTCTCGCCGACGTACTTGTTCAGCAGCTCCGGTCCCTTGACGTTCAGGAAGTAGCTGCGCGCGTCGTCGCGGCCCGTGCGCTCCGCCACCTTCTCGGCGAGCGACTTCGCGACCGCCTTCGCGATCAGCGTCTTGCCGCAGCCGGGAGGCCCGTAGAGCAGCACGCCCTTGGGCGGCTCCAGTTCGTGCTCGTGGAACAGCTCGGAGTACAGGAACGGCAACTCGACGGCATCGCGGATCGCTTCGATCTGGCCCTCGAGGCCGCCGATGTCCTCGTAGCTGACGTCGGGGATCTCCTCCAGGACCAGCTGCTCGACCTCTTCCTTCGGGAGCAGCTCGAGCGCGACACCCGAACGCGGGTCGAAGAGCAGCGGGTCTCCCGCGCGCACGACCTCATCGATCAGGCTGCCGGCGAGCGTGGCCACGAACTCCTCGTCGCCGCGACCCACGACCACGACCCGGTCCGTACCCAGGCGATCCTTCACCTTGACGACCTCGCCCTGACGATCGGGGTCCAGGACCTCGACGGCGTTCAGCGAGTCGTTGAGGATCACCTGCGATCCGGGGCGGAACTTGCTCAGGTCCAGGTCGGGAGCCGGTGTCACCCGCATCTTGCGGCCGCCCGTGAACACGTCGATCGATCCGTCCTCGTTGGTGCCGAGGTACACGCCGAACGACGCCGGCGGCTGGCTGAGCTTCTCGACCTCCTCCGCGAGCGCCTCGATCCGCTGCCGCTCGCCGCGCAAGGCATCGGCGAGCTTCTGATTCTGGCCCATGGCGCGGGTGAGTTGGTCACGGGTCTCGACGAGCTTCTCCTCGAGGAGCGTGACCTGGCGGGGAGCGTTCGTGAGACGGCGGCGTAGGAGCCCGACCTCCTCCTCCAGGAACTTCACCTGGGTCTGGAGTTCGTGGACCTGCGTCTCGTACCGTTCCACCTGCTCGTCGTGACCGGGCATCTGCGTCACCTCCCCCGGTGCGCTGAATCGCCAGTATATGGGCGGGCCTTCGCTCGGCCGGTAGGTCGAGCAACTGCCTTCTTACCCCTCTAGTACGGCATTTCGGCGCGGAACGATGATGCCTTGAACGAGGTATCTCTGACCTCGGGTCGTCCGCGGATCGACGCTACCGGTCGCCGCCGACATGGCGGGCGATCGTGAGGAAGCCCGTGTGCCCGACCATCCGGTGATCCGGACGCACGCTCCGCTCGGTGACGTGCCACGAGCGGCGGAGCGTCTCGAACGTCTCGACGTGCTGGAACCCGTTGCCGGGCAACGCGAGTACGAGCTCCTGCACCTGCACCGTGGTGGGCATGTACGCGCAGAGCACGCCGCCCGGCTCCATCACCTGATGCAGCGCGCCGAGCGGGCGCCACGGCTCCGGCAGATCCAGGACGCATCGATCGAAGCGATCATCGGTGCGCGAAACGTCCTCGATATCTCCATCTCGCAGCTCGAGCTGATCGGGGAACTTCCCGAAGAACGCCTCGACGTTCTCGATGGCTTGATCGCGGTGATCGGCGCGCAGGTCGTACGACACGACGCGTCCGTCGGCCCCCGTCGAGCGGCACAACGCGATCGTGAGCGCACCGGAACCGGTCCCCGCCTCCAGCACGCGCGAGCCGGGAAAGATGTCGGCGTACATCATGATCGGGCCGAGGTCCTTCGGATACACCACCTGCGCGCCGCGAGGCATCTTCAACACGAAGTCCGCGAACCGCGGGCGGAACGCCGTCATCACCATGCCCTTCGACGTCTCCACGCGCGTGCCCTCGGGCTTGCCGAGCAGGTCGTCGTGCGGCAGCGTGCCGCTGTGCGTGTGGTACGTCCCACCGGTCTGCAACGTCATCAGGTACGTCCGGTCGCGCTGATCCACGAGCATCACGCGCTCGCCGGCCTCGAACGCGCTCACGAAGCTCCCCCGTAGATCTCGGCGGGCATGACCTCGTCGGCGAGCTCGACCACCACGTCTCGGTCTGCCATGGGCCGAACATCCATCAGGCGGTCCGAGCCGCTCCCCCAGGATCTGCGCCCGGGCGCGGCAGAACGCGCAGAACCGGCCGGTGGTGGGCTGGCCGCACCGTTCACAGGCGGAGAGCACGGCATCGTCGGCGACCGTGAACAGCGGGCGGCCCCGCTCCAGGTACCCCAGGAAGAACTGCGCCTTCGTCCCCGGCGACGTCGACTCGATGGCGTTCATGGCGTCCTTGTACCGGAGCTGCGTGTTGCCGGCGACGAGCGGACACTCCTCCACCACGTAGTCGATGCCCCGCAGGAACGCGTACGCGGCGGTCTCCAGCTCCGAGAGCCGGAACAGCGGCTTCACCTTCTTCACCATGCCTTCCTTGCCCGGGCAGCGCCGGCGTCTGGCGGGCGATGTACTCGGTCTGCCAACGGAGCGTGTTGCCCAGCAGCGTCGCCGCCTCGTCGTCGAGGTTGTGGCCGGTGGCGATCACGTCGAAGCCACCCTCGAGGGCGGCCCGGTTGAACACGTACCGCTTCGACAACCCGCAGACCGCGCATGTCGACCGCGACCCCTTCCGGCCGGCCGTCGGGATGTCGTAGCCGTAATCGCGCTCCAGGTCCACGACGATGAGCTCCGCGTCGCGTTCGGCCGCGAACGCCTTGGTCGCGTCGCCGGACCGGTCGGAGTAGCCGCCGATGCCCAGTCCCAGGTACAGGCCCGTCACGTCGTAGCCGAGGTCGAGCAGCACGTCCCACAGCGCCAGCGAGTCCTTGCCCCCGGAGATCGCGACGAGGATCCGATCTCCCGCCGCGAACATGTCGTGCTGCCGGATCGCTCGCTTCACCTGTTCATGGAACACATGGATGAAGCATCCCTTGCAGTAGGCCGCGTTGTGTCGCCGGACCTCGATCACGGCCGGTCCACGGCATCGGTTGCACTTCATGCCGCTCCTCCGGAGATGACCGGCCGAACCTCGATCTCATCGGCGTCGTCCAGGCGCGTCTCACGCGTGACCAGCTCCCCCGCGCGGATCACCAAGACGGTGTCGGGGTTCACGCCGAGCTCATCGAGGACCGCACGTACCGCCCTGTCCCCCACGACCTCGACCTCGCGGTCGGGGTTACGCAGCCTCACCTTCACCGCTCAAGGCTAACGCACCGCTTCGGGCGGGCGGCAGGGCACGCCCGGCTGCGCGCGAGAGGAACCAGATGAACGCGCCCATCAGCACGTACCAGAGCCCCTCCGGGTGTCCGAGCACCGTGGCGACGACGCCGATCGCCACCAGCGAGGCCGAGACCACACCTCCGCCGGCCGCCGCCACGCGCGTCGCCCGCGAGAAGTTCCCCGTGCCGCGCCAGATCGCGGCTCGCAGGATCCTGCCGCCGTCGAGCGGGAGGCCGGGAACCAGGTTGAAGACCGCGACACCGAGATTCACCAGCGCGAGCGTCAGCAACACGGCTTCCGCTCCGGTCCATCCGAGCCACTCGGCCAGGCCCGCCCCGAGCGCCAGCACACTCCCGATCGCGACGGACGTTGCCGGACCCGCCAGCGCGACCGCGAACTCGGAACCCGGCGTCGGCAGTTCGCCGTCGATCTCGGCCACGCCCCCGAAGAGGAACAACGTGATGCTCTTCACACGGACGCCGAAGCGCCGCGCGACGACGGCGTGTGCGACCTCGTGGACCGCCAGGCAGCCGAAGAACGCGACACCGGTGATCGCGCCCATCGCCAGACGCTCCACGATCGGCAGCCCCGGGAGCACGTCACCGAACTCGACGGTCACGGTCCATACGACCAGGACCAGCACCGCGAACCACGAGACGTGGATCCACAGCGGGACCCCGACCAAGGAACCGATCCGGAGACGGAAGCGACGCACGCACCAAGCCTACGGTGCGTGCGTCGCCAACCCCGGGAACGACCCCGGAACGATCAGGGAAGCTGAGCGGGGGCGGGACGGGTCGCCAGCGTCACGTCGACGGTCCGTTGGGTGCCGTCCGTACCGACGATCTCGACGGGCACGCTCTGACCCGGCTGGAGGCCTTCGAGGATCGTGCCCACGTCCTCGCCGGACGTCACGTCGTGGCCATCGATCGCGACGATCACGTCGCCCGCTTGGATCCCCGCGGCTTCCGCCGGAGCGCCACCGGGCGTGTCCAGGACGTACGCGCCCTGGTCCACCTTGAGCCCGAGCTGGAACGCCAGGTCGGACGTCACGGTCTGCGTGCTGACGCCCAAGTATGCGGACGGGGCGAGCGGATCGTTCTCCGCGTCGGCGATGGTCTGCTTCACGGAGTCGATCGCGATCGCGAAGCCGATGTTCTGCGCGTTGTCGTCACCGGCGGAGTTGATGCCCACGACCTGTCCCTGCATGTTCACGAGCGGTCCGCCGGAGTTGCCGTGATTGATCGCGGCGTCCGTTTGGATGACGTTGCTGTACGTCCGCGTCTGGTCGGTGCCGCACGTCTCGACCAGGCAGTTGGGGTCTTGCGCGGTGATCGTCCGGTCCAGCGACGAGACGATCCCCGACGTGACCGTCGGCCCGCCCTCCAGCGCCAAGGCGTAGCCCAGCGCCACGACCCGCTGACCCAGCGCGAGGTCGGCCGAGTTCCCCAGCGTCACGGTCGGCATGTCCTTCGCGTCGATCTTCAGGATGGCCAGGTCGTGCAGGCAGTCGGAGCCGATCACGCGGGCGTTGAACTGCTTGGGGTTGGCGTCGGACGTGAACACGGTGATCTTCGAGGCGGCCTCGACGACGTGGCAGTTCGTCACGATGACCCCATCGGATCGCACGATGAACCCGGTCCCGACCCCCTGGCCGCTCCCGCTCGCCTGAGAGATGTCGGTGGTCACGTTCACGACGGCGGGGAGGACGCGTTGCACGACCGCCTCGACCGGTTCGTTGGAGACCGGGATCGGCGTCGTGTTCAGCGTCGTGGCCGGCGACGTCGTGTCCGACGGGGTCTTGGAACCGACGGTGAACGAGCACGCGCTCGCCACCGCGGCGAGGATCAGGATCGGGAGTACGAGACGACGCATGGTGGACCTCCGATGTCAGGGTAACGCCGGTGATTCGAGCCGGCCGGCCGTGTGGTTCGCCGAACGGCGGAAACGCTCAGCGTCTTCTCAGGTTACCGGAGGACTATTGAAGGCTCCCCGCGGGGACCTCTTTCTTCGGATCCACGAACGGGATCGCCGCGGTCGTGCCGGTGAGGGGGCCGTGCTCGGACTCGACGTCGAGCGTGGTGCCGGGCTCCGACAGCCCTGTCGGGACCCAGACGTATCCGATGTTCTGCTTGAGACCCGGCGACCACACGGCGTCCGTCATGTGTCCGACGACCTTCCCGTCCTTGTGGACGGGCCACTTCTCGGACATCTCGGCGCGCAGCTCATCGCCGTCCAGGATGATGCCGACGAGCTTGCGATCGACGCCATCGCGACGGATGCGCTCCAGCGCGTCCTTGCCGATGTAGTCCTGTGGCTGCTCCTCGACCAGGCGCTCGAGGCCCATCACGTGGAACGGCGTGTCGCCGAGCGTGATGTCGGAGCCGTAGTTGAAGATGCCCGCCTCGATCCGGCGCGCCTCGCACGGCGCGATCGCACGGATGTTGAACTCCTCGCCGGCCGCGAGGATGGCGTCCCACAGCTCGTCGCCGCGGCCGAAGTCCAACAGGTTGACCTCGAACCCGGGGATCGCGGTCCAGCCGGTCCGGCTGATCACGACCGGGATGCCCTGGATCTCGTACGAGCCGCACCAGTAGTACTTGAGGTCGAGGATCTGGTCGCCCACGAGCTTCTGGAGCGTCTTGACGGCCTTCGGTCCCTGGACCTGCACGGGGTGCACGTCGGGCAACGTCACCTGCGCGTCCAGGCCGGAGTTCGCGAGGACACCCAACGCGTAGAGCCCGGCGTCGGAGTCGGCGAGCTGCATCCACCACCTGTCCTTCTCGACGTGCAGGAGGACCGGGTCGTTCACGATGCCGCCGTCGGGCGCGGTGACCAACATGTACTTGCCCTGACCGACCGCACACTTCGTCAGATCGCGGCAGGTGATCATGTCGATCAGGCGATCGGCGTCGGGGCCGCTGACCTCCACCGTCCGCTCGACGCCCACGTCCCAGAGGGTGACGTCATTGTTGAGCGCGTAGTACTCCACCTCGGGGTCGTCGTAGTAGCCCGGGAGGTACATGTGGTTGTAGATGTCGTAGGCGGTGCAACCGGCCCTGCGGGTCGCCTCGAACATCGGCGACTTGCGGTACCAGGGCCCGAAGTACAGCGTGGCGCTCTTCTCGAGCATCTCCTCGCGCTCGTTCGTCATCTCGAGGTGTCTCCTTCGCTCATCGGCCGGGCTTCGAACGCCCTGGCGGCGATTGAATGATGGTTCAAACGGGGCCTCGGTGGCAAGTCGAGCCGTTCGGGTGATCCCGATGAGCGGCCAGGTCATGGACGAGGCGCCCCGAAGGGCGCCTCGTCCAACGAACGGTGGAGCGTCTCCGCTATGCCAGCGGGATCTGCTTCTGCGGGTCGACGAACGGCATCTCCACGACGACGGCGTTGCGGTCGCCCCATTCGCTGGAGACGCCGAGCGACGTGCCGTGGTTCGCGTACTGCGTCGGCACCCACGCGTACCCGATGTTCTTCTTCAGGCGCGGCGAGTAGATCGCCGACGTGACCTTGCCGATCTCTGCCCCGTCGGCCGTGACCGGCCACTTCACGTTGTTCAGCGCTTCGAACGGTTCGCCGTCCATCTCGACGCCGACGATCTTCCGTCCGACGCCCGCGTCGCGGATCTTCTTCAGCGCCGCGAGTGAGATGCACCTGTCGTCCGACAACGTGTCCCAATCCACGAGCCGGTCGAGGCCCATCTCGATCGGGTTGTTGTCGTACGTCATGTCGGCGCCCCAGTTGAAGATGGCGCCCTCGATCCGACGGATGTCGCTCGGCCCGGTCGGCTTGATGTTGAACTCCTCGCCGGCCTTCATGAGCGCCTCGTAGACGTCGTTCCCTTTCGAGGTCTCGGTCGTGTAGACCTCGTAGCCGACCTCGGATGTCCAACCGGTACGGGTGACGACGACCGGCACGCCCGCGATCTCGGCGTGCTTCCAGAAGTAGTACTTCAGATCCAGGATGCTCTCGCCGAGCAGCTTGACCATCAGGTCCTTCGACTTGGGCCCCTGCACCTGCAGCGGCGCGACGTCGGCCTCCTTGATCGTCACGTCGAGGTCCGGGTAGGCGTTCCTCAAGCCGCGGGCGAACAGCAACGCGTCGGAGGACGCCAGCGCGAACCAGAACGTGTTCTCGTCCATCCGGGTCAGCACGGGGTCGTTGATGATCCCGCCGTCGCTGTCGCAGATGAGCACGTACTTCGCCTGGCCGACCGCGCACTTGGAGAGGTCACGCGGGGTGAGCAGCTGCGCGAACGTGAACCCGTCCGGCCCGCTGATCTCCAGGCACCGTTCCACCGAGACGTCCCAGAGCGTGACGTCGTTCAGCAGCGTTTCGAACTCGTTCTCGAACGTGTCGAAGCGGATCGGGAAGTACATGTGGTTGTAGACCGTCATGCCCTTCGGGCCGTACTTCTGCGTCGCCTCGTAGTAGGGCGTGCGTCGGTTCCGTGCCCCCCGCTGTACGAGACTCATGTCGAACGGCTCAGCCATGGACCCCTCCTTGGACTTGACGTGCGACCCGCGGTCAACCGACCGGGGTTCCTTCGTTCACAGGCTTGGGAAACACCCGGCGTATCGTGCGTTCAGGCTCGGAGACTGACAAGAACGCCCGTTGACCCCAGGTCAGCCCAGACGCTGGCAGTCTCTCAGACAGCTGCGGCGTCCTGCTCGTGGACCTGCGGGGGCCGGCCGGCGCGGCCGTCGAGGTACCCCTGCGCCACCATCGCCATGAAGATGTGGACCTCGTCCTCGCTCCAGGCGAACGGTCCCTGGCGGAAGCCCTTCGAGGCCAGGCCCCGCGTCACCGACTCGCACGCCAACCAGTCCTCGCGGTTCGTGATGTCCCAGAACTCGCTCGCGTAGTCGGGCGAGAAGCCGGGGACGTCTCGTGCCTCCGGTGGGAAGAGCCACTGGCACTCGACCTTCGTCTCCGTCGGAGAGATCGGCTCGAACCGGTGGGCCATCACGTAGTCGGGATGCAGGCTGATCAGCAGGTTCGGGAACAGCCCGAAGTAGTAGACCTCGCGCGCCTGCCGTTCGTCGAGGCCGCGGATCCGCACGCCCCCGCTCTCGCCGCTGATCGACATCGTCTGGGCGAAGTCCTTCAACTCCATCGACCCACCGACCCACATGCCGTCGTGGGGGAAATTCGCACCGGAATCGACGGGCGTCACGACGCAGAGCGCCGGGTGGATGCTCGGGCAGTGATAGCACTCGTGGTAGTTCTCGGTGATCGTCTTCCAGTTCGCGTTGATCACGTAGTCGTGCGATGCCGCGACGAACATCCTGTCGATCTCCCACGGAGCGACCAGCTCGTCGAGGTTGCCGACGTACTCGTCCAGCGCGGGCGCGTCACCGGACGCGTTCACGAACACCCAGCCGTGCCACTCGGCGACGCGCGCGGCGACCAACGGGTAGTCGCTCTTGTCGAAGCCGGGCACGTCGCCGAACCGGGGCGCGCCGTTCAACGAGCCGTCCAGGCCGTAGACCCACGCGTGGTACGGGCACTTGATGGCGCGAAGGTTCACCCGCGTGCCGGGCTCGAGCAATTCGTGACCACGGTGCCGGCAGGTGTTGGAGAACGCGTTCAGCCGCCCGGCCTCGTCGCGGACGAGCAGCACACCCTCCTCCCCCACGCGGACCGCACGTTGATCGCCGGGCTGCGCCAGGTCGTCGGCACGGCCGACACACACCCACCCGGCCTTGAAGAAATGCTCCGCTTCCCACGTCAGGACGGCCTCCGACAGGTACGCCTGCGCGGGCAGCGTCCGGCTGGCACCGAGGGTCGGCGCGAGCACCGGCCGCAGCAGCGCCGGGTCGATCGGGGAACGCGTATCGGACACGGCGGCGGAGCCTCCTCTCGGTGAGCGGCCCTAGACGGGCGCGATGTTTGAACGACCGTTCAAACCGTGGCGGGAGTCTAGCATCCGCTCCCTCGCCGGCTCGAGAACCTCCGTCGACCCCCGGTCAGACGGTCGTGCCGGCCTGCGAGATGTCGAACACGCATTCGCCCTCGACGAACGTCAACTCGACGGCGGCCTTCCAGACCTCATCTGACGGGATCTCGAACAGGTTCTGATCCACCACGGTGAGATCCGCGTACTTGCCGACCTCGATCGAGCCGGTCAACCGGTCCAAGTGGTTCACGTAGGCGGCACCCATGGTGAACGCCCCGATCGCGGTGGCAAGGTCGATCCGCTCCTCGGGGATGAAGACCTCGGTGATCGCCTCCCCCCAAGTCCTCGGCGACGTCGGACGGCCCGCGCCGTTCGACGGCTACCTGTCATCTCCCAGAGGGGGTTCGGGCTCGAGACGCTCCAGTCGCTCCCGAACGCCAGCACGGCGCCGGCGCGCACCAAGCTCGCGAACGGGTACTGCCATGACGCCCGCTCCGGGCCGATGAACGGGATCGTCAGGTTGTCCATCTGGCCGTCGTGGCCCGCCCACAACGGCTGGCCGTTCGCGACCGCGCCGAGGCGGCGGAAGCGCGGGATGTCGTCGGGGTGCACGATCTGGATGTGGGCCAGATGGTGGCGGTTGTCGCTCGGGCCGTTCGCGATCAGCGCCGCCTCGATCGCATCCAGCGACTCGCGCACCGCGCGATCCCCCAGCGCGTGGAAATGCGCCTGGAATCCGAGCGCGTCCAGCTGCGTCACCGCGTCCTTCAGCAGTTCGGGGTCGACGAACGAGATGCCGGCGTTGTCCGTCGGCATCTCCGTTCGCGTCGAGGTACGGCGTCAACGTCGCCGCGGTGAAGTTCTCGATGACGCCGTCCTGCATGATCTTCACCGTGGTCGGCGAGAAGCGCCCCACGGTCCCCCGCGCCCTGGCGTCGACGAATCCCTCGATCTGCTCGAGCCCGCGATGACGGTTCCACCACAGTGCCCCGATCACACGAGCGGTGAGGTCTCCGCTGGTCGCAGCCGCGACGTACGCGTTGAAGGTCCGGTAACCGCTGTCGTCCTCGGAGATGTCCGCGTCCTGCCACGCCGTGATGCCGAGCGAGTGGAGGTAGCGTTGCGCGACGCGGAGCCCGGCCGCGAAGTCGTCGTCGGTGTCGACGGGCGCGACGGCGGTGACGAGGCTCATCGCCCCCTCGTGCAGCGTGCCGGACGGCTCGCCATCGGGGTTGCGTTCGATGCGCCCGTCCCGCGGGTCCGGCGTGTCGTGCGTGATACCCGCCAGCTCAAGCGCGCGCGAGTTGACCCACGCGCCGTGGCCGTCTCGGTTCGTCAGGAACGCCGGACGGTCGGGCACGATGGCGTCGAGCGCCTCCTTCGTCGGCGTCCCGCCCGGGAACACGTCCATGTACCAACCGCCGCCCAAGATCCACGGCGCGTCCGGGTTGGCCGCCGCGTACTCCGCGATCACCCGCTCGTACGCGTCGAGGACGTAGAGCTCGGTCAGGTTGCAGCGGAGCATCTCGAGGCCGCTGCCGGGCGGATGGATATGTGCGTCCTGGAAGCCCGGCAACAGCATGCGACCGGCCAGGTCTACGACTTCGGTGTGCGGATCCACCCAGGCCCGAACGTCTCTGTCGGCGCCGACGGCGACGATCGTGCCGGCCTTCACGGCGACCGCCGTCGCCCAGCTGCGGGCCGCATCCACCGTGTAGACGGGGCCGTTGACGAACACCAGATCTGCCGAACCGTTCATGTCACTCACGTCGTCGATCCTCCACCTGTTCGGAGCCGCCGAAGCATACCCGTCAGGCGAGCGCCACGAGCTCGAGGAGGTCGTCGCTCCAATAGTCGAGCGTCCCGTCCGGCATCATCAGCACGCGCTGTGGCGCAAGGGCTTCCACGAATTCGATGTCGTGGCTGACGAGGATCATCGAGCCGGGCCACCCCGCCAGCGCCTCCGCGATCGCGGTGCGTGAGGGTGGATCCAGGTTGTTCGTCGGCTCGTCGAGCATGAGCAGGTTCTTCTTGCCCGCCACCAGTTGCGCCAGGGCCAGCTTGGTCTTCTCGCCGCCCGAGAGCGTCCCCGCGTCCTGGAACGCCATCTCACCGGACAAGCGGAACATGCCGAGCAACGCGCGCAGCGCCTGGTCCTCCGCTCGTGACTCCGCTCGCATGTGGTCGATGACCGGCATCCCCTCGTGGATACCCTCGTGCTCCTGCGCGTAATAGCCGAGCGAGACGCCGTGCCCGAGCCGGAACGTGCCGTGATCCGCATCGGACTCCCCCGCCAGGATGCGGAGCAGGCTCGTCTTCCCCGCGCCGTTCAACCCCATGATGAGCAGGCGCTCGCCGCGCCCGACGTCGAACGAGATGTCCTCGAAGATCGGCGGCCCGCCGTAGCTCTTCGCGAGGTCGTTGGCGAACAGCATCACCTTGCCGCTGTGCGGCGGCTCGGGGAACCGGAACTTCACCGACCGCTCGTGTGCCGGGCCTTCGACCTTCTTCGCCGTCAGCTTCTCGACACGCGTGTCCAGCGTCTTGGCCTTCCTGGCGCGCTTGGCCGTCTGGCCGCGCATCGAATCGGCGAGCGTCTTGAGCCGCTTGATCTCCTGTTCCTGCCTGCCGGCGAGCGAGCGGAGCCGGATCTCGTCTTCGGACCGCGCTTTGCGGTACTGCGAGTACGTCCCGCGGTACTCGACCACCTGGTCGCGGTCGACGTGCAGGATCCGCGTGATCGACGCATCGAGCAGCTTCAGGTCGTGGCTCACCACGATCAGGGCCCCGCGGTAGGAAGCCAGGAACTTCATCAGCCAATGCTTCGCGTCCGCGTCCAAGTGGTTCGTCGGCTCGTCCAGCATCAGCAGGTCGCTCCCGCCGAACAGGATGCGCGCGAGCTCGAGGCGGCGGCGTTCACCGCCGGAGAGCGCCCGGACGGGGAGCGCCAGGCGGTCGTTCGCCAACCCGAGGCCGGCGGTCAGCGTGCGCGCCTCGGACTCGGCCGCGTAGCCACCGAGCTCCCGGTACTCCTCCTCCAGTCGAGCGAACCGCGCGACGTTGCTGTCCGCGTGTGACTCCTCGAGTTGGATGCGCGACTTCTCGAGCCGGCGCGCCAGATCCACCAGGTCGCGCGCGGCCAGGATGTGCTCCAGCCCGGTGACGTGATCGTCGGCCCGGTGTTGGCGCGGGTCTTGCCGCAGGTACCCGATCGCGCCCGTTCGGGTGACGGTGCCGCGCAGGGGCAGGTCCTCTCCGCCGAGCACCTTCAACAGGCTGGTCTTCCCGGCGCCGTTGCGGCCGACGACGCCCATCTTGTCGCCGGCGCGCAGCGAGAAGCTGAGGTCGCTGACGACCGTCTTGCCGCCGACCTCCACGGACAGGTCTCGAACGTCGAGCGTGGTCATCGCAGGGTGCTCCTGAAGGTGGTGGAACCTGAACGGGGCGGGCTGCAAGTGGCGATGAGCATCTGGTGGACCTCCTGGGTGGGAACACGAACAAGCGCGCCGCCGATGGGCGCGGGACTTGCCGAGGAGATCGCGTCAACTCATCTGCATCGGAGTGTAGCAACGACCCCCGCCGCGACCAAGCAACGAGATGGCACACTCCGGGGATGGACGAGTTCTTGGGATCGAACCGCGAGCTGTGGGACGAGTGGACCGAGGTCCACGAGTCGTCGGAGTTCTACGACCTGCGGTCGTTCCGTGACGGCGGAGTCCGGCTCCGTGACTACGAGATGGAGCAGGTGGGTGACGTCCACGGCAAGACCCTGCTCCACCTCCAGTGCCATTTCGGCATCGACAGTTTGTCCTGGGCGCGCCTCGGCGCCACCGTCACGGGCGCCGACTTCTCACCGAAGGCGATCGACCTGGCCACGCGTCTTGCGGCCGACCTCGGACTGGACGCGCGGTTCGTCGAGTCGAACGTCTACGACCTCCCGGAACGGCTGGATGGATCGTTCGACGTCGTGTACACGTCGCGGGGCGTGCTGTGTTGGCTCCCCGACATCCGCGGCTGGGCGCGCGTCGTCGCGCACTTCATCAAGCCCGGAGGCATCTTCTTCCTCACCGAAGCGCACCCGATCGCGTGGGCCTTGGACGAAGAACTGCCGCTCGCGTTCCGGTACCCCTATTGGGAGCACGCCGAGCCCATCGCGTCCGATGTCGAAGGCTCCTACGCCGATGTGAACGCCGACGTGAAGTCCGAGAAGGAGTACAGCTGGCAGCATGGCCTGGGCGAGATCGTCACCGCACTCATCGACGCCGGCCTGACGATCGAGCTCCTCCGGGAGTACCCGTTCTCGGCGTGGGACATGGGGTTCACCGTGGAAGGGCCCGACGACACGTGGGTGAAGCCGGACTCCGTGGAAGGCGAGCTCCCGCTGTTCTACTCGCTGAGGGCGCGGAAGCCCGGCTAGCGATCGACGGGCGTTCGGGAACCTACCCTTCCGGCGCCGATCGCTCCGCCCGTCGTTCCGAGAGGTGGTCGGCGATCCCGAGACTCGTGAAGGGAAGCGCGGGTCCGATCAACAACGCCAACCCGCTCACGGTTCGCAACAGGAAGAAGCAGTACACCGTGACCGCGACCACCGCGATGATCCGCGCCTTCGTCCTGTCCGAAAGGTCCATCCGCATGGCGAAGATCCCGCCCGCTCCGAGCCCGGCCACGAGCCCCGTGACGGCGTCCTGGGCCAGCGCGGACACGGGGATCCCGACGAGGAGCGAGACGATCATCCCCTTGACGGCGGCGCCGGGCGCTCGCGGATGCTCGGACAGGAACGCGAGCGCGACGAACACGAAGGGGATCACCGCCAGACCGAACGCGATGTACGGGGCGGCTGCGGGGGCGTCGGCCGCGTCGGATGCCGCCGACGACCATGCCGAAGATGATCGCCCAGAACGCGGGCGCGAGCACCAGTGTCGCCAGCAGGATCGCCCGCCACTTCTTCTGCGGCGACAGCGGGGCAACCCCGGCCGGTGGTGACGGACGCCGCCTGGTGATCGTCACACTCAGCCTTTCACCGAGCCGGCCGTGAGGCCGCGCACGAAGTACTTCTGCAGCGAGAAGAACACGAGCAGCGGGAGCGCCATGGAGATGAACGCCGCTGCCGTCAGCAGGTGCCAGTTCTCCCCGCGTGCGCCCACCAGTCCTCGGAGGGCCACCGTCAGGACACGGTTCTGTCCCGCCCCGCCCAGGAACACGTATGCCACGAGGAGGTCGTTCCACACCCAGAGGAACTGGAAGATCGCGAACGCGGCGAGGGCGGGGACCGACAGCGGCACGACCAGCCGCCAGAAGATCGTGAAGTGATCGGCTCCGTCCATCTTCGCGGATTCGATGATCGAGGACGGCAGGGAGCCGATGTAGTTCCGCAGCAGGTACACGGCCAGCGGCAACCCGAAGCCCGTGTGTGCCAGCCACACCCCCAGGAAGGTTCCCTGGAGGCCGAGGTCAGGGAAGATCTGCAGTCCGAACAGGGTGATGCCCTGCGTGTACATCCGCAGGATCGGGATCAGCGCCATCTGCAACGGGACGACGAGCAGCCCCACCACGATCACGAACAGGACGTACCGGCCCTTGAAGTCCATCCAGGCGAACGCGTACGCCGCGAACGCCGCGATCGTGATCGGGATCACCGTCGAGGGGATCGTCACGGCGAGACTGTTCAGGAACGCGTTCCCGAACTCCCCCGCGTCGAGCGCGAGGCGGTAGTTCTCGAGCGTCCACGAGGCGGCCGCGAACGGGTGCGCGAGCGCCGTCCACCACCCGGTGGTGTCGGTCAGGGCCTCGGGCCGGAACGACGTGATCAGGACCCCCAGGGTGGGGATCGACCAGAGGACGACGATCACGAGGATCGTGATCTTCACGAACCAGCCCCCCCGCCGAGGCTGCGGCTCCTGGACCGGTGGGGTGGGGGTGGGTGTGGGGGTGGTCGTGGGAGGTGCGACGACCGTGCTCATCGCGTCATCTCTTCCTCGCGGAAACGCTTCACGTTCCAGATGAGGACGGGGACGACCGCGATGAACAGGACGACCGCGATCGCGGCACCCTTGCCGTTGTCCCGGTTCAGGAACGCCCACCGGATCATCCGCTCTGCGATCACCACGGTGCCGTTGACCTCAGCGCTCGCCGGTTGGACGAAGACGATGTCGAAGACCTTCATCGCGTTGATCACCATGTAGGTCGTCACCACCACGACCGTGGGCAGGATGCTCGGCACCATGATCCGCCGGAAGACCTGGAACTCGGACGCGCCGTCGATCCGGGCGGCCTCGATGATCTCGTCCGGGATGGCCTTGATGGCGGCGGAGAGCACGACCATCGCGAAGCCCGGTCTGGATCCAGATCAGGATCACCATCAGCAGCAGGTTGTTCCACGGCTGCAGCTCGAGCCATTTCACCGGGTTCTGGCCGAGACCGGTCATGACGCCGTTCAGGAGCCCGATGTTGCTGCCGAACCCGGTCGGCCGGTAGCTGTAGATCAGCTGCCAGGTGATGGACGCACCGGCCAAGGAGATCGCCATCGGGAGGAAGATCAACGACTTCGCGACGGCCTCGCCCCGCCGGAGCCGGTCGGCGAGCGTCGCGAACAACAAGCCGATGCTGACCGCGGCCAACGGAACGACGATGATCCACAACGCGGTGTTCCTGATCGATCTCAGCATGTTGCTGTCGCTGAAGACGAACCGGAAGTTGTCGAGCCCGATGAAGCTGTTCGACCGCGCGTCCTTGAGCGAGGTCAAGATCGTGTTGAAGACGGGGTAGACGAGGAACACCGCGAGGATCACGAGGCACGGACCGACGAACACGTAGGGCCGTACGCCCTCACGCAGCTTCGCCGGGAACAGATCGATGACCTGGTTCGCCGCCCAATACAGGAAGAACACGCCCCCCACGCCGATCGCGATCGCGACGCCGACGACCAGGAAGCGGTTCGCGGACTTGTCGCGGAGCAGATCCCACGCCCAGCCCAGGACGAAGAAGGCCACCGCCACGAACACCGTGGCGACGAGCAAGCCGATCACGATCGCGAGCGGTCCCCGACGTTCGCGGTCAACGATCTCGGGGGCACCGACGTCGCCGCCGGGCTCTGCACTGGTCCTCACGGCAGCATCCTCGCCGGGCAGACGTCCGAGCGCAAACCGGATGGCGACGGGGCCGGCCGGAAGGCCGTCCCCGTCGCCACCACGGTGATGTCTGGAGCCCTTGCTACGACGTCGGCCAGCTGGCCTCGATCTCGTCGAGGACCGACTGGAGCGAGTCGGGTCCGTCCTGCATGTACCTCACCATGCCGGTCCAGAAGCTCCCCGAGCCGACGGCCGCCGGCATCATGTCGGAGGCGTCGAAGCGACCCGTGCCGCTCGCGAGCGCCTCCGTCAGGACCACGGATGCGTCCGCGAGGATCGAGTTCGCGTAGCAGTCCGGGCCGACGTTGACGTTCGGAGAGATGCGCGACGAAGCGGTGACGCCACCGATGGCGCACTGGATCTTCTCGGCCATGAACTGGTCGAGGAAGTTCTTCGTCTCCGCACGGTTGCCGTTGGTCCCGACGACCGCGAACTCACCGGCGAACAGCACACCCTGCTGGTCGATCGGCGGGAACGGGAACCAGTCGTAGTCGGTGCCCGCCACGGTGCCCTCCGGGAAGAAGGCGTTGATGAAGCTCGCCTGCCGGTGCAGCCAGCAGCCGGGTGGGTCCTGGAACATCGGCCCCGGTGCGTCGCCGAACGCGATCGACGGCGTGTCCGCGGCTCCGCCCAGGACGTTGCCCTCCGGGAACATCACGTCGCCGAACACCTTGGCGGCGTTCGCGACCGCTGGATCGTTGAACGGGATCTCGTGGCTGACCCACTGGTCGTAGGTGTCCACCCCGGCCGTGCGGAGCATGATGTCTTCCATCCAGTCCGTGGCCGGCCATCCCGTCGCACCGCCGGACTCGAACCCGACGCACCACGGGACGCCACCGTCGGCCTTGATCTGGTCGGTCAACGCCATCAGGTCGTCCCAGGTCTCGGGGACCGTGTACCCGGCCGCGTCGAACGCCTTCTTCGGGTACCAGATCATGCTCTTCAGGTTGATGTTCGTCGGCAGGCCGTAGTGCTTGCCGTCGACCTCCCCGAGCGACAGGTAGTAGTCGCCGAACAGGGCGGACAGGGCATCGATATCGAAGCCCATGTCCTCGAGCGAGACGATCGACCCGTCAGCTGCCATCCCCTGAACCGCACCCGGTTGTGGGACGAGTGCCACGTCGAGCGTGCCGCCCTCGGCCCGGATCGGGAGGTTCGCCTCGAAGTCGGGATCGGCCTCGAGCTCGACCGTGTAGTCGGCGTCGATGTTCTCGTCGACGATCGCCTGGATCGCGGTGACCTCTTCCGGTTCCATCGCGTTCATGACGTTCACCGTGCCGGTATCCGGAAGGACCCCTGTGGCCCCGCCGCCGGTCGCGCCGGTGTTGCCCCCACTACCACCGTCGTCATCCGACGAACACGCACCCGCGATCAACAACACGATCACGAGTGGCATCAACTTCTTAAATCGATGCACGTGATGCCCCCTCTCTCGCTTCAGCACTTCCCCGCACGTTCGTACATAGATACGAGATCAGGCCCACGGCCTGCTTCACATCCCTCCTCCTTTCACGATGACCTGTCACGCTGCCTGGACACCTCCCACGCTGGAACGTCGGATCATCAGCTCCGTCGGCAGGATCACACGACGCGGGCCGCCGTCGGGATCGTCCAAGAGCCGCGACAGCGCATGGGCGGCCTCCGCCCCTTGCGCCCGGATCCCCTGACGCACCGTCGTCAGCGGAGGATCCATCAGCGCCGCGAACTCCAGGTCGTCGAAGCCGGCGAGCGCCACGTCCTCCGGTACCCGAAGCCCCCGAGCATGGATGGACTCAAGGGCGCCGGCGGCCGTCGCGTCGTTCGCGCAGAAGATCGCATCCACGCCGCGGTCGAGTAGCTCGAGTGCCGCCGACGCCCCCGAGGCTTTGCGGAAGTCCCCGTCGACGATGAGTCCTTCCGTGGGGAACCGCGCCCGGTCCATGGCGCGCTGATACCCCACGATGCGATCTTCTCCAGCGACGGTGCCGCGGCGTCCGGTGATGTGGCCGATCCGGCGCCTCCCCGCGTCCACCAGGTGCGATGTCACGCTGTCGGCCGCCTGGACATGATCGACGTCGACGTAGCTCGCGGATCGGTCGGCACGGCGGTGACCGACGAGCACCGTGGGGAGCGATGACGTCAGCAGCCCGTCCACCAGCGGGTCCTCCAGGTTGTACGCGGTGACGATCACGCCCTCGAGGAGTCCCATGCCGAGGATCTGGTCGAGGGTCTCCTCCTTCGAACGGTTCCCGAGCCACAGCATCATGCCGGTCGCCGTTTCGGACAGCGCGTCGCTCATGCCCTGCAGCAGCTGGGAGAAGTACGGATCCTGGAACAGCTCTCGGGACTCGACGTGCATCACGACCCCCACCACACCCGACCGCCCGGACGCCAGCGTTCTGGCCGCCAGGTTGGGCCGGTATCCCGTCCGCTCGAGCACCGCCATCACGCGATCGCGCGTGGCCTCTGATACTGATCCCCCGTTGATGACTCGCGAAACCGTCGCGCGCGAGACGCCGCTCAAGGCTGCCAGATCGTCGAGCGTACCGGCCAACCTGCCCCTCCTCGGCCCACCGCAGCGGTGGAAGCGCTCTCACCTTAGCGGCTGGTCCGGATCTGTCAAGAGAGTGCGAAGAGGCCAGGTAAGGTGTACATTCCACCCGTCACCGATGGAAGCGCTCCCAGGAAGAGGGTCCCGTGCCTGAACGACAGTTCCCGCCCGGATTCGTGTGGGGCGCCGCGACCGCGGCCTACCAGATCGAGGGCGCTGCCCGAGAGGATGGGCGCGGAGAAAGCATCTGGGACCGCTTCTCGCACACCCCGGGGCGGGTACGGAACGGCGACACCGGCGACGTCGCGTGCGACCACTACCACCGGTACCGCGAGGACATCGAGCTGATGGCCGACCTCGGGCTGAACGGGTATCGCCTCTCGATCGCCTGGCCTCGGGTCCTCCCCGATGGGATCGGCCGGCCCAACGAAGCGGGCCTCGACTTCTACGACCGGGTGATCGACGAGCTGCTCTCGCGCGACATCGACCCGTTCGTCACGCTGTACCACTGGGATCTGCCTCAGGCGCTGGAGGAGGCGGGCGGCTGGCCCGAGCGGGCGACGGCGCATGCGTTCGGCGAGTTCGCGGCCTTGATCGCCGCCCGGCTCGGTGATCGCGTCCGCCACTTCGCCACGTTCAACGAGCCCCACATCGTCTCGGACCACGGGTATCGCCTGGGCTCGCACGCGCCCGGTCGCACCGAACCGGACGCCGCGCTGGCCACGGCTCACCACCTGCTGGTCGCACACGCGCTCGGCGTGCAGGCGATCCGCGCCGAGGCGCCCCATGCCGAGGCGGGGATCGTGCTCAACTTCGAGCCGAAGCACCCCGCAAGCTCGCATCCCCTGGACCTGGAGGCGGCCGCGGTGGCGCACGAGCAGTTCAACCGGTGGTACCTCGATCCGATCACGGGCCATGGCTACCCCGAGGACGGGGCGCGCGCGTGGGGGTGGCGACGCGACGAGGTGCTCGAGGGCGACATGGAGGCGATCGCGGCGCCCATCGACTTCGTCGGCGTGAACTACTACTGCCGCGATGTCGTGCGATCGCCGCTGCTCCCGTCGCTCGATCCCTCAGCGGGAACGGAACGCACCGCGATGGGCTGGGAGGTGTATCCGGAAGGGCTCACCGAGACGCTCGAGTTCGTGGCGTCCCGGACGGGCGCTCTCCCGCTCTACGTGACGGAGAGCGGAGCCGCCTACGCGGTCGATGACATCGACCCCACCGACGATACCGAGCGCGTGAGCTTCCTCCGGCGCCACCTCGAGGCCGCCCGCACGGCGATGGATCACGGCGTGCCGCTCCGTGGCTACTTCGTGTGGTCGCTGCTCGACAACTTCGAATGGGCGCACGGGTACGAGTACCGGTTCGGGATCGTGCACGTCGACTTCGACACGCTGGAGCGTCGGGTCCGCGATAGCGGCGTCTTCTGGGCCGGGGTCGCGCGCGACGGGGTCATCCCCGCCGCGGCGCAGGCTCAGTCCTCGTAGATCGCCAGGCCCGTCGCCGGATCGAAGAAGTGCAGGCGCGTGACGTCCACGACCAGATCGATCGGCTGACCCTTCGCCGCCGTGGTTCGGGGGCCCAGCCGGGCCAGGAACTCCGAGTGCTCCGCATCGGCGGGCTCCACGGACTCGAGCTTGTCGTGCCCGACATCATGTGCGAGTTCCTTCGTGTCCTCGGTGACCACGGGCGGCGCGTCGACCGTGAAGTGCGACACGACGTCCGCGCCGAGTGACTCCCGCAGGTCGATGATCGCGCGGACCCGGCGATCCTCGGGTGCCTCGGGAACGAGCGATCGCATCCTCGATGTCCTCGGGCCGCAACCCCAACGACGACGGTCTGTCCCTCGAAGCTCGCGCGAGGCCCGCGTGCGAGGCAACGACCTCGGGCGGCACCGACAGCGTATGCCCACCGAACTCCACGATCGCGGCGCCGTTCGACGTGGAGATCTTGGCCTCCACCATGTTCATGGCGGGCGAGCCGATGAAGCCGGCCACGAAGAGGTTCACGGGGTGGTCGTACAGGCGCTGCGGGGTGTCGACCTGCTGCAGCTTCCCCTTGCGGATCACCGCCACGCGGTCACCCATGGTCATCGCCTCGACCTGGTCGTGCGTGACGTAGATCGTGGTCACGTTCAACTCGTGTTGGATCCGCGCGATCTCGGTGCGCATCTGCACGCGGAGCTTGGCGTCGAGGTTGGAGAGGGGTTCGTCCATCAGGAACGCCTTCGGCTCCCGGACGATCGCGCGACCCATGGCGACCCGCTGCCGCTGACCGCCCGACAGCGCCTTCGGTTTGCGCTGCAAGAGGTCGTCCAGCCCGAGGATGTCGCCGGCCTCACGAACCCTGCGATCGATCTCCGTCTTCGGGAGCTTCCGGAGCTTGAGCCCGAACGCCATGTTGTCGTACACGGTCATGTGGGGGTACAGCGCGTAGTTCTGGAACACCATCGCGATGTCGCGCTCCTTCGGAGGGACGCCGTTGACCACGCGATCGTCGATGGACAGCGTGCCGCCGCTGATGGATTCGAGGCCCGCGATCATCCGTAACGCGGTCGTCTTCCCACAGCCGGACGGTCCTACCAGGACGACGAACTCGCCGTCCTCGATATCGAGGGAGAGATCGGACACGGCGAGCGTCCCGTCCGCGTACACCTTCGATACATCGTCCAGCACGATCTCCGCCATCGAGCCCCCTTCGGTTTCCGCCCCCGAAGGATAGGCGAATCAGGCCCCCGTCTGCTCCGCGATGACGAGCGCCTCCCACGGTTCCACCCGCACCCGTTGCTCGATCCGCTCGCCGGCACGGTTCGCCTGCGAGCTCAACAGGATCTCCCCCACGCCGACGTCCTCGTCGATCGGATCGTCCGAGTGGTTCAGGACGACGAGGGTGTCGCTCCCGCGCCTCCACGCCCAGATGCCGTCGGGTGCCTCCACCGCGGCGTAGCTGCTCTCGCGGAGGTCCGGCCTGGCCCGCCGGAGCGCGATCGATGCCCGGGTGAGGTTGAGCACGGAACCGGGGTCGTCGCGCTGGTCGGCAACGTTGATCGCGGGATCGCCCACGGGGAGCCACGGCTCCACGCCCGGGAGGGTGAAGCCGAGGTTGGCCCCTCCCGTCCACGGCATCGGGGTCCTCGCACGGTCGCGTCCGGGCTCCGCCGGCCATCCACGGAGACCGACCGGATCCCTGAGTCGATCCTTCGGTACGGCCACGTCGCTCATCCCGATCTCATCGCCGTAGTACAGGATCGGCGTGCCGCGGAGCGTGAGGAGCATCACGAGCGCGGCGCGGATCTTCCGGTCGTCGCCGTCACACCATCGCGTGGGGAACCGAGCCGCGTCGTGGTTGGATCCGGTCCACGTGGGCCACGCCTCCGCCGGGATCACCGCCTCCTCCCGTTCGACGATGACGCGCATCTCGTCGCCGAGTTCTGCGAAGACGAACGGGACGTTCAACGCGAGATGGAGCTCGTCCGTCCCGTCGCCGTAGAACCGCATCAAGCGCGTCAGATCCGCGACCCACGTCTCCCCGACCAGGATCGGCTCCTGGTCGTATCGGTCCGCGATCGCACGCCACCGGCGGATGACGTCGTGCACCTCCGGCCGGTTCATGTTGAACTCCTGCCGCTGCCCGAGCGAGCGCGTGAGCGCATCGTCACCTTCGACGGCGAGCGGGTTGTCCCGAAGGTCGACGTCCTTGACGATCCCGTGCGCCACGTCGATCCGGAAGCCGGCGATCCCCCGGTCGAACCAGAACCGGAGGATGTCGTCGAACGCCGACCGCACCTCCTCGTTCCACCAGTTCAGGTCGGGCTGCTCCGCCAGGAAGTTGTGGAGGTAGTACTGCTGCGTGGTCTCGTCCCACGTCCACGCGGCACCTCCGAACACGGACACCCAGTTGTTCGGCGGCGATCCGTCGGGCCGCGCGTCGGCCCACACGTACCAGTCGCGGTGCTCGGCGGTCCTGCTCGTTCGCGCGTCCTCGAACCACGGATGTCGGTCGCTCGTGTGGTTCGGCACGAGATCGAGGACCACCCGGATGTCGTGGTCGGCCGCGCGGGCGATCAGACGGTCGAGCGTCGCCAGATCGCCGAAGTCGGGATGCACATCGAGGTAGTCGGCGACGTCGTAGCCCCAGTCGGCGTTCGGCGATGGGTGGATCGGGTTCAGCCAGATCGCGTCGATGCCGAGCCACGCCAGATGATCGAGGTGCGCGATCACCCCTTCCAGGTCGCCGTGGCCGTCGCCGTTCGCATCGGCGAACGACCGCGGGTACAGCTGATACAGGACGCCCGACCGCCACCAGTTCACGTCGTCAAGCCTCCCACAGCCACCGCGCCACCTCGACGTGTCCCGGCTCGGCCTCGTCGCCGTCGAACGCCCATGCGATGGTCTGTGCGAGCGCCCAGCCGCGCGCTCGTTCGCGGTCGAGGTGCAGCTCGCCCGTCAACCGATCCAGCCGATGGACGACGGCATCTCTGCTGTGACCGAGCTCCCACCCGCGGACGGTCGCGGCGATGCCGAACTCTCGCTCCCCCGCGAGCGGCTTCGGGTCGATCATCAGCCACGGCTCGCGTTGCGCGCGAACGACGTTGTCCGCGTGCATGTCCTGGTTCACGAGCACCTGCTCCCCCTGCGTCGGGCTCAGCGTCTCGATCGCCTCGAGCGCGGCCTCGAGCAGCGGTCGCTCGAACGGACGCCCGGTACGAGCGAAATCCTCGACGATCGTTTCGGCCCACCACGCGGCTTCCTCGGCGAGCGGCCGGAACGGTGCGCCCGCGGGCTTCCAGAGACGCGGCAGCAGATCGACGAACACGTCGAGCGCGCGATCCAGACCGAGCTCCTTGAGTGGCGTGCCCGGCTCCGCGCGCTCCAGCAGCAACGCGCGGCGGCGTTCGTCGTACTCGAGGAGCCGCACGGCGCCGTCGCCGTCCAGGAGCGCCAATGCTGCGGCCTCGTGCTCGCTCTCGCGATCGGGGAACGACACCTTCAGGACCGCGGCGGAACCGTCCGCTCGTTCGACCGGCATGGCCAAGGATGCGAACGCATACGCGAACGGCTCGCCGACCGTCAGCGACCATGCATCGGCGCACTCCTCGATGATCGAAGGAAGTCGCGCCAGCCACTCCCGTCCCTCGTGGGATCCCTCGAGCCAGGCGAGGCCCTCGTGCATGCCTATGCTCCTCCGATGCTCGAGGCTCACGACGCCGCGGACGTCGCGGAACGCTACTCGCTGGGAGGTGGTGCCGCCTTGACCGGACCTGTCGCGCGCGGCGAGGTCGGTCAGGTCTGGCGGCTGACCACGTCTCGCGGGACGTTCGCGATCAAGGAGCAGTTCGAGCCGTTCCCGGACGACGAGGTGCGCGAGCACGCGGCGTTCCAGGAGGCGGCGTTCGCCGCGGGCATCCGCGTGCCGACGGTCCTCCGTGATCGAGCCGGGCAGGCGACGACCATGTTCGGCGATGTGCAGGTCCGTGCGTTCGGATGGGTCGACCTCCGTGAGCGGACCCCGGACGTCGACCCGACGGAGGTCGGGAACGTGGTCGCGTCGATCCATCGGTTGCCGTTCCCCGGACAGGTCCCGACCGACCCGTGGTACACCGAGCCCGTCGGAAGCGATCGCTGGGATGCGCTGGTTCACGGGCTGTTCGAGGCGTCGGCTCCGTTCGCGGAGCGGCTGGCGGCGATGCGCGACGAGCTCGTCGCCTTGGAGGCGCTCATCGAGGAGCCGGGCGACCTGCAGACGTGCCATCGCGACCTGTGGGCCGACAACGTCCTGCGGACCGCCGACGGTCCACTCTGCGTGATCGACTGGGAGAACTGCGGTCTGGCCGATCCGAGCCAGGAGCTCGCGCTCGTGCTGTTCGAGTTCGGCATGGCGGACGCGGACCGGACACGGACGATCCACGACGCGTACCGCGAGGCCGGAGGCCCGGGCAGGATCGACCGGCCCGGCACGTTCTCGATGTTGATCGCGCAGCTCGGCCATATCGGGGAGGACGCGTGCCAGCGATGGCTGGACACGGCCGGATCGGCCGACGAGCGTGCACGACAAGCCGCCCGCGTGAACGAGTTCCTCTCACTGCCGCTGACGCGCACCGCGATCGCCGACATCCTGGACGCGGTGTCCTCGTAGCGCGAGGGAACGCCCGCCGCCTATCCTGACGTCGATGGCATCCCTTCCCCCGTACCGGAGCTGAAACGGGCGTGGCATCCAAAGCGAACCCGTGGGTCAACCTGGAGCCGGCGGAACGCACCGCCAGAGGGAAGGCCGCCCGCCGGGCTGCCCCGAGGTCGAGCCACGGATCGTGGGAGGCAGCAGCGGATCGCCCAGATCCCGTCGCGCTGCTCGAGGAACAGGCCGAGAGCCGCGTGCCCGAGCTGGTTCCGATCCGCTACGGCCGGATGCTCGAATCGCCGTTCGCGTTCTTCCGTGGCGGGGCGTCGATCATGGCGGCCGACCTGGCCGCGACACCGCGGAGCGGATTCACCGTGCAGCTCTGCGGCGACGCTCACCTGTCGAACTTCGGCATGTTCGCATCACCCGAGCGGCACCTGCTGTTCGACATCAACGACTTCGACGAGACGTTGCCGGGACCGTGGGAATGGGACGTGAAGCGTCTGGCCGCGAGCCTCGAGATCTGCGGGCGGGATCTGGGGTTCACGCCGGCCGACCGCCGAGAGGTCGTGACGGCGGGCGTGCAGGGGTACCGCGAGACGATGCTGGGCGCGGCCCGCATGGGCGCGCTGGAGGCCTGGTACGAGCACATCCGCGTGGCCGATCTGATGGCGTGGATGCAGACCCGGGTCGGGGACGAACGCGTCGGGAGGAAGGAGGTCGAACAGACGGCGCGCGAGGTCGCCAAGGCCCGGACCCGCGACAGCACGCGGGTACTCACCAGGTTGGCCGACGAGGTCGACGGCAGGCTGCGGTTCGTTGCGGACCCTCCGCTGATCGTGCCGCTCGACGACCTGCTCCCTCCGGGCACGGCGCACGATGAGGTCGAGGCGTGGATGGGATCGTTGATCGACACGTACCGTCGATCCATCTCGCGGCGGCATCACCCGCTGGAGGAGTACCGCTACATGGACACGGCCCGCAAGGTGGTCGGCGTCGGGAGCGTGGGCACGCGTGCGTGGATCCACCTGTTCATCGGACGCGACGAAGGCGACCCGTTGGTGTTGCAGGCCAAGGAGGCACAGCCGTCCGTCCTGGAACGCTTCCTGGGCAGGAGCCGGTTCACGAACCACGGGCGCCGCGTCACGGAAGGGCAGCGACTGATGCAGGGGGCGAGCGACATCTTCCTGGGGTGGCTCCGGCTGGAAGGGGTCGACGGGGAGCAGCGCGACTACTACGTCCGCCAGCTCCATGACTGGAAGGGCGGCGTCGACATCGAGCACATGCGCGTTCCACGCGCCATCCGGTACGCGTTCCTGTGCGGCGCCACCCTCGCCCGGGCGCACGCGCGGTGGGGCGATCGGATCGCGATCGCCGCATACCTGGGCAAGGGGGACGCGTTCGAGCGCGCGATGGCGGGGTTCGCCGCTACGTACGCCGACCAGAACGAGCGTGACTACCAGGCGCTGGTGGAAGCCGAGCACGCCGGACGGGTCGTGGCGGAGACCGGGCTCTAACCCGACCTTGACATGTGACTGATTAGTCACCTATCCTCGCGAACCGTGACCGACGACGACCAGGTGTTCAAGGCGCTCGCCGACCCGACGCGTCGCTTCCTCCTCGACCGGCTCTTCATGCGTGACGGCCGCACGTTGACGGAGCTCGAGTCCGAGCTGGAGATGACGCGCTTCGGCGTGATGAAGCACCTGCGGGTCCTCGAAGACGCGGGCCTCGTGGTCACCCGGCGATCGGGCCGGGAGAAGCTGCACTTCTTGAACCCCGTGCCGATCCGACTGATCCACGATCGCTGGATCGACAAGTACACGGAACGTCAGGTGTCGGCGCTCGCCGACCTGAAGCACGAGCTGGAAGGAGAGATCGGATGACGACGAGCACGGCAACGAGCGTCACCACGCAGGTCTACCGCGTCTACATCAGGGCCACGCCGCAGGCGGTCTGGGACGCGATCACCGACCCCGAGTGGACCGAGCGGTACGGCTACGGAGGACGGGTCGGGTTCGACCGCGACTTCCGCCCGGGATCGCACTACGAGCACGAGACGAGCGAGGCGATGCGTGCGATGGGCTCACCGGACGTCGCCATCGACGGCGAGATCGTCGAGGCCGACCCGCCGCACAAGCTGGTCGTGACGTGGCGCATGGTCATGGACGAGCAGATGGCGGCCGAGGGCTTCAC
This sequence comes from uncultured Actinomycetes bacterium, assembly GCA_963835415.1. Classification (GTDB taxonomy): domain Bacteria; phylum Actinomycetota; class UBA4738; order UBA4738; family HRBIN12; genus JBBQVZ01. The sequence continues at coordinate 224,097 of CAWIFZ010000003.1, forward strand.
GCGACTCACGTACGAGATCGTCGAAGGCACCGGCGGGGTCACGAAGCTCACGTTGATCCACGAGCTCGAGGGCGCTCCCAAGCTCCAGCTCCTCCTGTCCGGTGGTATGGAAGACCAGGGCGCCGGCGGCGGTTGGAACTGGGTGCTCAGCGACATCAAGACGCTGCTGGAGACCGGCAAGGGTCTGGACTGGCAGAACCCGCTCAACCAGGGCTAGATCGGTGGCGGCGGGAGGCTCTCCGATGAGCCAGGGCCTCCCGCCGCCGACCACATCCGTCACCAGGAGGACGATGCGCATGACGTTCCACGCGCACACCGAGGACACCGATGCCGCCTGGGCGGAACGCGTCCTCGGATGCCAGGAGATGCCGTCGGACGAGATCGACGCCCTCCTCGCCGCCGACGACCCCCAGATCGTGCGCCGGTACTTGGAGCTCCATCGCGAACGGCTGGAGGAGCATCTCGCCGATCGGCTCCGCGAGATCGACGCCGTCGAGTCGCACCTCCTCACCCAACGCCTCGCGACGAGCGGCGACTGACCGAGGGACCTCGCACGCGATCCTCAGGTCGCTCTCAGTTCCGTCCTGTTCACTGTGGGCCGTTCGCGCGAACGACGCGCGATCCAGGAGGAACCGATGAGCCGCCGCGGGAAGATCTGGTCGATCGTCGCGATCGGCGTGCTGGCGTTGGTGGTCGGCGGACCCTGGGTCTACATCCACCTGGTGCAGGGCGACGCTCCCCCACCCCTCGCGCTCGGTTCGACATCCGCATCCTCGGGCGCCACCGGGACGACCGGATCCGCACCGGCGGGCGACGACCCCTGGACGGTCGCCGGCGATTCGGTCGTCGGGTACCGCGTCCGCGAGGTCCTGTTCGGACAGAGCGCCGATGCGGTGGGGCGGACCAGCGCCATCACCGGCACGATGACGCTCGACGGCGCCACCGTGACCACGGCGAGCTTCACCGTCGACATGACCACGGTCACGAGCGACGAGTCCCGCCGAGACGAGCAGTTCAACGGCCGGATCATGGAGACGAGCGTCTACCCCACCGCCACGTTCACGCTGACCGAACCGATCGATCTGGGAAGCCTGCCGGACGCGAACACCGACGTCACCGCGACGGCGACCGGCGACCTCACGCTCCACGGGGTCACGAAGGCTGTGACGTTCGACATCGAGGGCCGCTACACGGGCTCGAACGTCGAGATCGCGGGGTCGATCCCCATCACGTTCGCCGACTGGGGCATCTCGAACCCGAGCTTCGGACCCGTCACCACCGAGGATCACGGCGTCCTGGAATTCTCGATCGTGCTCGTTCCCGCCTAGCCGGATCTCAGGCAGGCGGCCCGGTGAGCGGCCACGCTCAAGCTGGATCGGCGAAGCGTCGACCTGTATGGCATGGCTGACGACGGAGCACACGTAGGCGACTGCTCGCGGTGCGGCAGGCCCGTTCATGAACGTCATTCTCACGTCATGGTCGTGCCGATCGGGCGTGGGAGGGTGTTCTATCACGCCGGCTGTGAACCGCTCCGATCAGCCGAGGAGTTGGCTCGCGGGGAGCGCGAGGCTGATCGTGTGGACTGGCGGAAGGACGCGTGGAAGGCCAATCGCGCCGCTGCCAGGCGCACCCTCGCGGAGTCACACGACTAGGTCAGCGTCAACGCCGACGCGGCGATAGGCACCTCCGGCGCCGCGTGGCATCATCTGGCAGGTGACCGGTCGACCCGCCGCAGCGGAGCACCTGCGCGACCTCGCGCCGCGATCCCGCAGGCAACCTGATCCGCATCCAGGAGCTGCGCTGAGCCGTCCGGGGAACGCCGCCCGGAGGTCGCGCGGCCGGACCATCCGACACGAGGAGGTGCTGCACGATGGCTGACAAGAACACCGCGAAGAAGACGCCCGGGTCTGCGAAGCGGACGACCGGGAACAAGGGCTTCACCGCCGACGAGCGAGCCGCGATGAAGGAGCGCGCCCGGGAGCTGAAGGCGGAAGCGGCCAAGGCGGACGGCGAGAGCGACCTGCTCGCGAAGATCGCCGAGATGCCGAAAGCGGATCGCGTCATGGCTGAGCGGATCCATGCGATCGTCGCTGCCATCGCGCCGGACCTCTCGCCCAAGACCTGGTACGGCATGCCTGCCTACGCCAGGGACGGCAAGATCGTCTGCTTCTTCAAGAGCGCGGACAAGTTCAAGACTCGGTACGCGACGTTCGGCTTCGAAGAGACGGCGACCCTCGACGACGGCGCGATGTGGCCGACCTCATACGCGCTGACGAAACTCACTCCGGCGGACGAGAAGAAGATCGCCGCCCTCGTGAAGAAGGCGGTGAGAGATCGCTGACCTCGCCAGCCGACAGCCATGACCTGATCCGCGTGCAGGGCGCGCGCGTGAACAACCTCAAAGACGTCAGCGTCGAGCTCCCGAAGCGCCGCCTATCGGTGTTCACCGGCGTCTCTGGCTCGGGCAAGAGCTCGCTGGTGTTCGACACGATCGCCGCGGAGTCGCAGCGGATGATCAACGAGACGTACAGCGCCTTCGTGCAGGGCTTCATGCCGACGCTGTCGCGGCCGGAGGTCGACGTGCTGGAAGGCCTGACGACCGCGATCATCGTCGACCAGGAGCGGATAGGCACCAACCCGCGTTCCACCGTCGGCACCGCCACCGATGCCAACGCGATGCTGCGGATCCTCTTCAGCCGGCTCGGGAAGCCGTACATCGGGCCCCCGACCGCCTTCTCGTTCAACGTCCCGACCCGGACGGCGAGCGGAGCGATGACCGTCGACAAGGGCCAAGGGAAACGGATCGTGGTGCGTGACGCCGTCTACCAGGGCGGCATGTGCGCACGCTGCGAGGGCATGGGCTCGGTCACCGACTTCGACCTGACTGCCCTGTTCGACGAGAACCTGTCGCTCAGCCAGGGTGCGCTCACGATCCCCGGTTACAGCATGGACGGCTGGTACGGCCGCATCTTCGCCGGCTCCGGCTACTTCGACATGGACAAGCCGATCAAGCGCTTCACCAAGAAGGAACTGCACGACCTCCTCTACCGCGAGCCGACGAAGATCAAGGTCGACGGCATCAATCTCACCTACGAGGGCGTGATCACGAGGATGCAGAAGTCGATGCTCTCCAAGGATATCGACGCGCTGCAGCCACACGTCCGCGCGTTCGTGGAGCGGGCGGTGACGTTCACGATCTGCCCCGACTGCGACGGCACCCGGCTCAGCAAGGAGGCTCGGTCGTCGAAGATCGAGGGGAAGAGCATCGCCGACGTCTGCTCGATGCAGATCAGCGACCTGGGCAACTGGGTTCGGAGCCTCGACGAGCCGTCCGTCGCCCCGTTGCTCGGCGGGCTGCAACACCTCCTCGACGCGTTCGCCGAGATCGGGTTGGGATACCTCTCGCTCGACCGGCCGTCGGGCACCCTGTCCGGGGGAGAATCACAGCGCACCAAGATGATCCGCCACCTCGGCTCGTCGCTCACCGACGTCACGTACGTCTTCGACGAACCCACGATCGGCTTGCACCCGCATGACATCGAGCGGATGAACGGCCTGCTGCTGCAGCTGCGCGACAAGGGCAACACGGTGCTCGTCGTGGAGCACAAGCCCGAGTCGATCGCGATCGCGGACCACGTCGTCGACCTCGGACCCGGCGCGGGCACGGAGGGCGGCACCGTCTGCTTCGAGGGCACCGTTGCGGCGCTGCGGAAGAGTGACACCATCACCGGCCGCCATCTCGACGACCGGGCGAGCCTCAAGGGATCGGTGCGTTCCTCTTCCGGCACGCTGGAGATCCGCGGCGCGTCGACGCACAACCTGCGGGACGTCGACGTCGACATCCCGCTCGGGATGCTCTGCGTGATCACAGGCGTGGCCGGTTCCGGCAAGAGCTCACTGATCCACGGCTCGGTCGCCGGGCGCGACGGCGTGGTCATGATCGACCAGGCCGCGATCCGCGGTTCGCGACGCAGCAATCCCGCGACGTACACCGGACTGCTCGACCCGATCCGCAAGGCGTTCGCCAAGACGAACGGCGTGAAGCCGGCGCTCTTCAGCTCCAACTCCGAGGGGGCATGCCCCACCTGCAACGGCAACGGTGTCATCTACACCGAGCTGGGCGTCATGGCCACCGTCGAATCCACGTGCGAGGAGTGCGAGGGGAAGCGGTTCCAGGCATCGGTATTGGAGTACACGCTCGGCGGGAAGAACATCAGCGAGGTCCTGGCGATGCCGGTCAGCGAGGCGACCGCGTTCTTCGGTGCCGGCGACGCCAAGGTGCCGGCGGCCCATCTGATCTCGTCCCGGCTCGCCGACGTCGGGCTCGGCTACCTCAGCCTCGGCCAGCCACTCACGACGTTGTCCGGAGGCGAGCGGCAGCGCCTGAAGCTGGCCACCCATATGGCTGAGAAGGGGGACGTCTACGTCCTGGACGAGCCCACCACCGGCCTGCACCTCGCCGACGTGGAACAGCTGCTCGGCTTGCTCGACCGGCTGGTGGACTCAGGCAAGTCGGTCATCGTCATCGCGCACCACCAGGCGGTCATGGCGAACGCCGACTGGATCATCGACCTCGGCCCCGGAGCCGGACACGACGGCGGCCGGATCGTCTTCGAAGGCACACCCGGCGATCTCGTCGCCGCCCGTTCCACCCTCACCGGCGAGCATCTCGCGGCCTACGTCGCCGCCTAACCGAGGCTCAGCGAGGTTGGGAAGTGCGCTATCTGGTGATCGGAGGGGGAATTGAACCCCCACGTCCCGCAAAGGACACTGGGCCCTCAACCGAAACCGGCTCGTTGCAGCGCGTGACGTTCCGTGTCGTGTAGTGCTAGGCGTTCTCCTGCTTCACTTCGTCCACGTACTCCCGAGTGTGGTGCTCCCAGAGCCGGATCGACTCCCTCGTGAGCCGCGCCCCGCCGCCCCCTTCTTGGTACATCACTTCGACGTCGTCCGGGTAGTTGGTGGCCACCCAGGTGGCGAACGGGACCCACATCTGAGGGTGGAACTCGGTGAAGTTCCGATACTGGGAGGCTCGGACGACCTCCCCATCACTGACGGTGAGTGTGAAGAAGTTGCCGCTGTACGGTCCCAGGCCTATCTCATCGGACCCGAGGCTATGAATGTCGAATGGGCAACGAACTTCGGTGGCAGAGGCCGAACTCTCCGGTTCCTCACACGAGTCGAGCGTCAGTTTGGAGCCCGCGGCCTGCTCCTGGGAGATGAGCAGCCGAAACTCGTCCAGGGTCCCCTCCACATCCCGTATGCCTATCGCCATCATCAACGGCAAGATGTCGGCGTCGTCGGCCAGGTAGGAGATCGCCCGGTCCGCGTCGAAGGCACCGAACGCCTCGACGAAACCCGTCGCGACTTCCTGCGCTTTCGTATCCACCGGGCTCACCGCCGCCGACTCGCTGGCAGGCGTCGTCGCGTTCTGCCCTCCCGCGCCGCCCGTGTCACCGCCTCCACAAGCCACCAGGACGAGGGCGGTCATCCCTGCCACGACGAACGTGCTGAGCTTCTTGTTGCGATCCTGAGTCCGCATGACCTCATCCTAGTCCCTGACACATCGCCGAAGAGATGGGCCGCGACGCTCGCGAGGGTCGAAAGGCGGGCGGGCAAGAGGACTGGCGGTAAGTCTTGACCACTCTGAGGCCATGTCCCACGAATTGAACTGGCCGACGGTGTACGCATTCGGTGCTTTGTGCGCGTCGTGAGGTGGTGCGATCCTTATGACCCTCGACATCGTGAGCCGTCAGCTAGGCCACTCATCGATCACGACGACCAGCAACATCTATTCGTACGACGACCCCGAGGCCGCGGCTGATGCCGCGGTGCGGATGGCCGGCGTGCTGGGGAGGGAAGCACGTTCAACCCGAACGATCTGGTGGCATCGTTCTGTGTCGATTCGACGTCGGCAGGCGATCGGGCCTGCGCGGGAGCCAGGTTGGCGGGGTATGCCACTGCCACACTACGATGCCGATGGATGATCTCGGATCGCCGAGGTCACCGAATAGAGAGGAGAGAGGCCATGCGGAAGAAGCTCTTGGCTGTGGTCGGCGTCACCTGTGCGCTGGGTTTGGCGAGTGGAGCCCTCGTCGCGAACGCCGGTACCAACATCACGGCACCCGAGACGATCACCGTGCTCGGGACGACCACGAAGGATCGGTTCGTCGACGTGGGGAAGCCAGGCCCCACACCTGGGGACACGTTCATGTTCGTCGAGAAGCTGACCGATGAATCGGACGATTCGGTCGTGGGGAAGGCGCGGATCGAGTGCACGATGCACATCAACTCGTGGGCGATCTGCACGGGCACGTTCGACTTCACCGGACGTGGCGAGATCGTCGGCCAGGGGATGGTGCCGTTCGACAACGATGCCCCCTCCTTCGACGTCCCGGTCACCGGCGGGACCGCCGAGTTCGCGAACGTGCGTGGCGATGTCCACATCGAGCAGATCTCAGATGACGTGGAACGGGACACGTTCCACCTGATCCCCTGAGGTCGGGGTCGTTCGTCGGACCTCACGGTTGATCCCCTCGGTGCGGCGCTCGAACTCCGGATCGTCGGGGTCGTTGGATCGCCCTGGGGAATAACGAAGCCCCGGAGCGCGGGCACGGCTCCGGGGCTTCGACGTTTCCGCAGGTAAGAGGGTGTCGGAGGGGGGATTTGAACCCCCACGTCCCGCAAAGGACACTAGGCCCTCAACCTAGCGCGTCTACCAAGTTCCGCCACTCCGACGTGGAACGAGTCAGGATTCTAGCAACGGCTCGAGGCTGCCCCGATCAGGGGTTCCAGCGCCACGCGAGCCAGAACGTGCAGAGCCCGAACAGCATCGCCGTCGCGACCGTGATGCGGTCGAGGGTGCGCTCCATGGCCGTGCCGCCGCTCAGGCCGCCGCCGCCGCCGAACATGTCGGACAGGCCACTCCCCCGTCCCGAGTGCAACAGGATGGTGATGATCAGGAAGAGCGCCGAGAGCACGTCCAGGACGATGACGATGGTGTTGACCATGCAGAACTCCAGCTCAGCTCGGTGTCGGAGCCTCGATGATACGGTCTTCGAGCGGGAAATGGCACGCAGCGACCTGACCTTCGTGCATCGGCGTGAGTTCCGGCTCGTCCTCCCGACACTTGGGGAACTGCGCCCGCGGACACCGCGGATGGAACCGACACCCTGACGGCGGGTCGATCGGCGACGGGACGTCGCCTTCCAGGATGATCCGCTGCTTCAGCCGCGCGATGTTCGGGTCCGCGACCGGCACCGCCGACAGCAACGCGCCGGTGTACGGATGCTTCGGGGTCCGGTAGAGCGTGGCGCCCTCGGCCATCTCGACGATCTTGCCCAGGTACATCACGGCGACGCGGTCGGACACGTGCTTCACGACGGACAGGTCATGCGCGATGAAGAGGTACGTGAGCTTGAACTCCTCCTGCAGATCCTCCAGGAGGTTCAAGATCTGCGCCTGGATCGAGACGTCCAGCGCCGAGACGGGCTCGTCGCAGACGATCAACTTCGGCCGGAGCGCGAGCGCGCGAGCGACACCGATCCGCTGACGCTGTCCACCCGAGAACTCGTGCGGGTAGCGGTTGTAGTGCTCCGGGTTCAGGCCCACCAGCTCCATCAGCTGCTGGACCTCGCTCTTGACGCTCTTGCGCACCACGGTCCCGTGCAGCCGGAACGGCGTGCCGATGATCGATCCGATCGTCTTCCGCGGGTTCAGCGACGCGTACGGATCCTGGAAGATCATCTGCATGTCGCGCCGGAGCCCGCGGAGCTCGGTGCCCTTGAGCGCCGTGATGTCCTGGCCCTCGAACCAGATCTTGCCCTCGGTGGGATCGAACAGCCGCATCACGACGCGCGCGAGCGTGGACTTGCCGCATCCGGTCTCTCCGACCAGGCCGAGCGTCTCGCCGGGATACACCTCGAGGTCCACACCGTCGACCGCGTGCACGTCGCCGACCCTGTGCTGGATCAGGATGCCGCGGGTGATCGGGAAGTACTTCTTGATGCCCTCGATCTTGATGAGCGGCTCGCGGGAGGGCGCCGCGGGCGGTTCGATCCGAGGGGTCGCTGAGACGCTCATCAGTGCGTCAGGACCTCTGCCGCGCGGATACGTTCCTTCTCGGACAGGCTCAGGTGGCAGGCGGCCGCGTGGTGCCCGTCCACGGGCAGCAGCGCCGGCACGTCGGTCCGGCAGACCTCCATGACGTAGGGGCACCGTGGGTGGAACGCACAGCCCGACGGCACGTTGATGAGCGAGGGCGGCAGGCCTTGGATCGGGTGCAGCGGCTCCTTCTCCTCGGCATCCAGCCGCGGGATCGAGCGCAGCAGCCCCCACGTGTACGGGTGCAGCGGCCGGTAGTAGATGTCGTCGGTGTTGCCGAACTCGATGGCCTTGCCGGCGTACATCACCTGGATGTTGTCGCAGTGTTCGGCGACCACGCCCAGGTCGTGCGTGATGATGATGACGGCGGCGTTGAACTCGTCCTTGAGCCGGTCGATCAGGTCGAGGATCTGCGCTTGCACGGTCACGTCGAGCGCCGTGGTGGGCTCGTCGGCGATCAGCAGGTCGGGGTTCAGCGCGAGCGCCATCGCGATCATCGCCCGCTGCCGCATACCGCCGGAGAACTCGTGCGGGAACTGCTTCGCGCGCTCCTCCGGCCGCGGGATGTTCACCTTGCCGAGCATCTCGACCGCCTGGCCGAACGCCTCCTTCTTGCTGACGTTCTGGTGCTGGCGGATCGCTTCGGAGATCTGCTCGCCCACGCGGTAGAACGGGTGGAGCGACGTCATCGGATCCTGGAAGATCATCGAGATCTTGGCCCCGCGGATCGTTCGCATCTCGTCCTGCGGCAGCTTCAACAGGTCGACGCCTTGGAAGATCACTTCGCCCGAGATCTCGGCGTACTTCGAGTCGGTGAGGCCCATGACCGTCAGGGAGCTGACGCTCTTGCCCGACCCCGACTCGCCCACGATCCCGAGCGTCTCCCCCGGCTGGATCGAGTACGAGACGCCGTCGACCGCCTTGACGATGCCGTCGTCGGTCTTGAAGTGGACCTTGAGGTCCTTGACGTCGAGGAGCGGCTCGGCCACTAGGTGTACCTCACCCTCGGGTCCAGGAACGCGTAGACGATGTCGACCACCAGGTTGGCGATGGCGATGAACAACGCCCCGAGGATCGTCACGCCCATGACCTCCGGGAAGTCCTGGGTCCCGATGGCCTGGACCGCCATCTGGCCGATGCCCGGGAGCCCGAAGAGCGTTTCGGTGATGAACGCTCCGCCCAGCAGGGCGCCCAGGTCGAGACCGAGCATGGTCACCACGGGGGTAAGCGCTCCCCGCAGCCCGTGCTTGAAGATCACGCGGCGCTCAGGCATGCCCTTGGCTCGCGCCGTGCGGATGTAGTCCTCGCTCATCGTCTCGATCAGGTTCCCGCGGACCATGCGCGCGTAGAACGCTGCGGACGTCACTGCGAGCGTGATCCAGGGCAGGATGAACTTGCCCTGCGCGATCGATTGCCAGATGTTCGAGCCGATCTCCAGCCCGGAGGACGGGGCGACACCCAGCTTGAACCAGAAGAAGTACAGGAGCAGTTGTCCCAACCAGAAGACCGGCATCGAGACGCCGATCAGCGCGAACAACATGCCGGCGCGATCCCAGAACGACCCTCGCTTGATCCCCGAGATGATGCCGATGGGGATGCCGATGAAGATCCACAGGATCGCGGCGCCGACGGCGAGCGTCACCGTGACCGGCAACCGCCGATAGATCTCTTCCTTGACCGGCACGAAGTTCCCGTACGAGTAATACACGTCCTCGTCCAAGAAGAGGCCCGGCCACGGGATGAGCCCCTTGGCGAACCTCCCGTACTGGACGTAGAGCGGCTTGTCCAAGCCGAACGCCTTGCGAGCCGCCTCGATCTGCTCGGGGGTCGTGCTCCGCCCCACCGCGCGGCGCGCAGGGTCTCCGGCCGGGAGCTTGACGAAGATGATGAACGTGAGCAGCGACACGACGAAGAGCACCAGAACCATGAAGAGCGCCCGTCGGATCAGGTACCTGCCCACCTATCCACCTCCTCGGATCCGGGCTCGACGGGAGGGGGCCGCTTGCCGCGACCCCCTCCGCATCGTGCCGTGCTTCCTCGTTGCTTCGAAGCCTCCCCGATCAGCCCTTGTTCGCCACGGCCAGCTGATCGAACGCAGCCAGTCCGGCGAATTGGTCGAACGAGTAGTTGATGATGTTGTCCGAGGTGATGTCCACGCTGTTGTCGAAGAGATACGGCGCGTACGGCACCACGTCCTCCATCAGGAACGTGTCGAAGTCCGCCCAGCACTGGAACAGGGCGTCTCCTTCGACCTCGCCACATGCGGCGATCTTGTCGTCGACGCTCTCGACGGACGTCACGTCCGTGTAGCCCCACTCCTTGATCTGATCCGGAGTGGCGCCGAGCCCCATGTAGTTGCAGCAGCTCGGCCAGAGCGAACTCGAGTCGAACAACGGACCTGCGAACGTGTAGCCGGCCGGGTAGTCCTTGCCCCACGCGGGGCCGAGACAGATGGCGGCTTGCGAGTTCAGGTCGTTGCACTTGGTGTACATCGTGCCGCGCTCGAGCTCCTTGACGTCGAACGTCAACCCGATCTGCTCCATGATCGGTGCGATCAGGGCAGCCTGCTTCGGGTACGGATCCTCACGGTCCGTCACCGCCAGGATGGCGGAACACTCCGGCGCGTCACAGACACCGTCCTGGTTGGTGTCGTACTTCGATTGGGCCATCTCTGCCTTGGCCTTCTCGATATCACCGGCCGAGTTCGGCGTGGCGTACGGGTCGTAGGTCTCGAGGAGGTTGTTCTCGAGACTGTTCACCATGATGTGCCCGGCGATCTCACCGGTGGTGGCACCGCCTCGGAGCTGTCGCATCCCGTCCTTGTCCAACGCCCAGTTGAACGCCTTCCGCACATGGATGTCGTCGAACGGCGGCGTCAGGAAGTTGAACGAGACGTAGCGGAGCGCGTCGGACGCATACACGTTGATCTTGTTCTGCAGATCGGGATCCGTCGTGTAGTCCCGGATCGTCTCCGGCGGCACGGCGCCGTCCACCACGAAGTCCAAGTCGTTGGACTTGACCTTGTTGTAGAGGTCGTCGTTGTTGCCGCCGATCGACACCTCGATCCGGTCCGGGTACGCCGGACGCAGCTCGTCGGTCGCGGCATCCCAGCCCGGGTTGCGGACGAGCACGATCGAGCGACCCGGAACGTAGCCCGGCGCCTCCGTCTGATCGGCCGGCGGCAACCGAGAAGTCCATCGTGTCGGCACCCTCGAACTCGTACGGACCGGTCGCCACGAGGAAGCGTCCGTAGTTCTTGTCGTGCCCCTCGGCGGCACCCAGTGCGGGCGTCACCGTTCGGCGGGATCGGAGACGCCGCCGGCATCGCCAGGCGGTAGCTCAGGTCGGCCGTCGGGACGGTCAGCTCGATCTGCAACGTGCTGGCGTCGGGAGCCGACAGACCCGAGATCGTGTCGGCCTTGCCGGCACCGAAGTCGTCGAATCCCTTGATGACGCTGTAGTAGAAGGAGTACCCCCCGACGTTGGCCTTCGGGTTCGCCTCCCTCTCGAGCGCCCGGATGAAGTCCTGCGCCGTGACCTCGACGTCCGTGAACGGGTCGCCGTAGTGCACGCCGGACTTGAGCGTGTAGGTCCACGTGAGCTGGTCGTCCGAGATCGTCGGCTCCGAGGCCGCGATGTCCGGGAAGAGCTCCGTGCCGCCGTCGGCGGTGGGAACGCCCTTGTACGACATCAGCGTTGCGGAGCAAGCAACAGCGCATGTACTCCCACGTGACGCTGTAGTACTCCTTCTGCGGGTCGAACGCCGAGACGACGTCAGCGAGCTGACCCATCCTGAGCGTCCCGCCCGAGAGATCGCCTCCGGTCGCGCCGGAGGCTCCGGTGTTGCCGGTGGCTCCTGAGCTGCCACCCTCGTTGTTGTCACCGCCACATGCGGCGGCGACGATGCCGAGTACTGCGACGACAGCGATCAATTTCAACGTCCGTTTCAACGGTACCCCCCTTCTGGTTCCTTATCGTTTCCTCTGTTAGAGCCTTACCTTGCGCCTCCCTGCCCGTCCTCCCTTCCGTCCCGTCCCTTCCTTCACCTGGATACGGTCAGGCGGACGTCCGAGGATCGAGCGCGTCCCGCAGACCGTCGCCGACCAGGTTGAAGGCGAGGGTCGTCAGGAACAATGCGAGACCCGGGAAGATCATGAGCCAGGGTGCGTACCGGAACGCGTCACCAGCGGACGCGAGCATGGCACCCCAGGAAGGCGTCGAGTCCGGAACCCCCACACCGAGGAACGACAGACCCGCTTCGAACAGGATGTTGCTGGGGATGATCAAGGTCGTGAACACGATGATCGGCGCGGCCACGTTGGGAAGGACCTCCCGGATGATGATCCGCCTGTTCGACGACCCCAGCGATCGGGACGCCTCGATGAACTCCTTCTCACGCAGCGACAGCACCTGGCCGCGGATGATGCGTGCGATGTACGGCCAGCTGAACAGCCCGATGATGAGGCTGACCAGCATCAGGCCCGGCTGGATCAATCCTCCCAGACAGCCTTCGGCGCTCGCGCCGCACGCGGACGCCAGACCGAGCGCGAGCAACAGGATGGGGAGCGACAGCACGACGTCGGTGGTCCGGGAGATCACCGTGTCGATCTTGCCCCGGTAGAAGCCGGCGCCCAGGCCGAGGATCACACCGATCACGAGCGCCAGCCCCGTGGCGAAGAACGCGATCACGAGGGACGTCCGCGCCCCGTAGAGCACCCGGATGAAGAGGTCGCGACCGGTTCCGTCGACCCCGAACCAATACTCCTTGCTCGGGCCGGACGGAAGGCCGAAGTCGTCGAGCGCCCGCAGGTTCACGTCGTTCGGGCCGTGATGGACGATCCTGGCGAACAGCGGAGCCAAGATCGCCAGCAGGATCATGATGACGACGATGACGATGCCGGCGAGCGCCCAACGATCCTTGCGGAACTGTCGCCAGAAGATCTCCCACGGAGAGCGGCCGACGACGTCCTTCGGGGCGATGATGGCGTCAGCCGATGCTGTGGCCTCCGCCGGGTCGACGAGTTCTTCTGTTGCGAGGTCGCCCTCGACGTCCCGTGGTGTTTTCATACCAGGGCTCGCATGTTAGGAGTATCCCCCCTCCGCGGCAATCCAGCGGGGGATGTTACGGCAGGAAACCGCAACGTGCATCACCTGGGGCTTAGGCACGCATCAGGTCCGCGAGCCGGGGCAAGATATCGATACCGCGGAGACGCCCCAGCGCCCCGTCCGCACACTCTCGCTCGCCGAACGACGTGGAACCGTCGGACTGCACCCCGCCGCCGCTCACCAGGAGCGGGACGGGATCCGCCGTGTGTGCCTTCCGGACGCACGAGGTGGAGTGATCGCCCGTCACCGCCACGATCGTGGTCGTGAGGTCGAGGGAACGCAGGACCTCCGAGAAGAACCCGGCGTCGATCGCGGAGATGACGTCGCGCTTGTCCTCGGCGCGGCCGTCATGTGCCGGGACATCGGGTCCTTTGATGTGGACGTAGAGCGCGTCGTATCCGGCGAGCGCGTCCACGGCCAGCCGCGCCCATTCCGCGTACCCGGCGACGGCGACATCCATCGCCACGTCGATACCCAAGCGGGGGGCCGGGACCGGGTGCATCCCGAGCATCTTGGCGATGCCGCGCTCGACCGGCATCTCCACGAAGCACCCCCACTCCGGCCCGAAGCGATCATCGATGCTCTGCAGTACAGGCAGGTGATCGCCGCCGTCGCGGGTGAGGATCACGTTGGCCGCGAGCTGACCGCGGCGACGACGCTCGACGTTGACGTCCGACGCGTCCAGGATCTTCGCGGACTCCTCCACGAACCGGTTCGTCAGCTCCGCCGCGTGATGGGCCTCGTCGGAGTCCGACAACGGTTCACAGTGCGCCACAACGGGTTCGAACGTCTCGAGCGCGACGCCGAGCGAGCCCTCCTTGCGGTAGGCGGGATCGGTGTTCGTCACGTCCGCGGACAGCCGCTCCTCCCCGGCCCGGATCAGCAGCGATCCGCGGTGCTCGACGGTCGCCTTCAGCGTGAACGTCGCCCCGGGGAGGACGAGCGTCTCGTTCACCTCCCGCGCCAGCGCCGCCGCCTCGTCGGACGACAGATCGCGGCCCACCCGGCGATCGACGATCTGCGGCCATTCGCACGTGGCGAAATTCACCCGGTAGGCGAGGTCGCCGTCCTCGAAGTCCATGTCGGTGCCGACCGCCTCCACCACTCCCCTGCCTGGGTGCTCGCCTCGCGGGTCGTAGCCGAGGATCGCGAAGACCGCGATGTCGGACTCCGGGGCGATGCCGTCGCCGACCGTGACCACGACACCCGTCCGTCCTCGCGCCGCCAATGAGTCCATCGCGGGTGTGACGGCCGCCTCGAGCGGGGTCCGGCCGTCGAACTCGGGGATGGGGTCATCGCCGAGGCCGTCCAGACACACGTAGAGCAGCTTCTTCATGGGTGGCTCCTTCAGCGGTATCGGACGATGAGCGCGAAGTCCTCCGGGTCGAGGCTGGCACCGCCCACGAGCGCCCCGTCGATCTCGGGATGCGCCATGAAGTCACGGATGTTGCCCGGCTTCACGCTCCCCCCGTACTGGACCCGGACGGCCCCGGCTACCGTGTCGCCGTACGACGCGGCGATCGTCCCGCGGATGAGCGCCATCACCTGTCCGGCGTCGGACGGCTCGGCGTTGCGGCCCGTGCCGATCGCCCAGATCGGCTCGTACGCGATGACGGCGGTCGCGGCGTCCTCGGGCGCGACCCCGTCGAAGGCCCGTTCCACCTGCTGCTGGACCTTCGACTCGGTCCCGCCGGCGTCGCGCTCCTCGAGCGTCTCCCCGACGCATACGATCGGCGTCATCCCATGGGCGTACACGGCCTTCGCCTTCCGGTTGACGGTCTTGTCGTCCTCGCCGAAGAGCTGCCGGCGCTCGGAGTGGCCGACGATCACGTAGCCCACCTTCAGCGCGACGAGCATGGGCGGCGAGATCTCGCCGGTGAACGCACCCTTCTCCTCCGGGAAGACGTTCTGCGCACCGAGACCGAACGACAGGCGGTCGGACTCGATCAAGGTCTGCACGGAGCGGAGGGCGGTGAACGGGGGGCAGATCACGATCTCGACCCGCTCGGCGTCGTCCTTGTCCACCAGGTAGGAGAGCTTCTGGACCGCCTGGATGGCCTCCAGGTGCGTCTTGAACATCTTCCAGTTGGCCGCGATGATCGGGCGCCGTTCGGTCACGGGGACTCCTCCAGGATCGTGATGCCGGGAAGCGCGCGGCCCTCCAGGAACTCCAAGGAAGCGCCGCCGCCGGTCGAGAGATGGTCGAACGCGTCGTCGAGCCCGGCGTCGGCGACGGCCGCGAGGCTGTCGCCGCCGCCCACCACACTGAACGCGTCGCTCGACGCGATCGCCTGTGCGACCCCGAGCGTTCCGGCCGCGAACGGCGCCAGCTCGAACACCCCCATCGGGCCGTTCCACAGGATGGTCTTGGCGCCGGCGAGGTGGGCGCCGAACGCCCTGACGGTCTCCGGGCCGATGTCCAACCCTCGCCAACCGTCCGGGATCTGATCGGCAGCGACCACCGTGCACGCCGCGTCGGCCGTCATCTCCTGGGCGGCAACGACATCGAGCGGCAGGACGACGGGTACGCCGCGTTCCGCGGCGCGCGCGATCGCCGCCCGGACCTCATCGAAGCGATCCGGTTCGACGAGGCTGTCCCCGATGCCACCGCCGTCGGCCGCGATCAAGGTGAACGCCATCGCTCCCCCGATCAGCATGGCGTCGACGTGATCGATCAACGCGTCGATCGTCGAGAGCTTGTCCGACACCTTCGCTCCGCCCAGGACCGCGACGTACGGTCGCGCGGGGGCGCTCCGCAGACGTGAGAGCACGTCGACCTCGCGCTGCAGGAGACGGCCGGCCACCGCGGGTCTCCCGCTCGCGAGCATCAGCTCCGGCAGGGCCGAGACGCTCGCGTGAGCGCGATGCACCGCGCCGAACGCGTCGTCGACGTAGACGTCGGCGAGCTCGGCCAGCCGGCCAGCGAACGCCGGGTCGTTCGCCTCCTCGGCGGGATCGAACCGGAGGTTCTCCAGCAGGACCACCTCGTCGGCGGGGAGCTCGCCCGGTGTCGTCTCCGGCAGGCTCGTCACCGGTCGTTCGAGGAGCTCGGCCAGACGCGCGCCCGCCGGTGCCAAGCGCAGATCGTCGCGCACCTGACCCTTCGGACGGCCGAGGTGCGACGCGAGCACCAGGGCGGCGCCGCGCTCGAGCAGTTCCCGGAGCGTGGGCAGGGTGGCACGGATGCGGGAGTCGTCGGTCACGACGCCGTCCGTCAGCGGGACGTTGAAGTCCACGCGGACGAAGACGCGGAGGCCGGTGGTGTCCCCGAGGTCGTCGAGGGTTCGCAGCGTCACCGGGCTGCAGCGACGCGCTCGACGAGGTCGACGAGCCGGTTCGAGTAGCCCCACTCGTTGTCGTACCAGCCCATGACCTTCACGAGGTTGCCCATGGCCATGGTCAGCGGCGCGTCGAACGTGCACGACGCGGGCGTTCCGACGATGTCGGAGGACACGATCGGGGCTTCCGAGTAGACGAGCACCGTGCTGAGGGGGCCGGACTCGGACGCTGCCCGGAACGCGGCGTTCACGTCGTCCACCGTGACGTCACGGTTGAGGATCGCGGTGAAATCGGTGATCGATCCGTCGGCGACCGGCACGCGCAGCGACTGGCCGTCCAGCTTTCCCTTCATCGCCTCCAGGACCAGGCTCGTCGCGCGCGCCGCACCGGTGGAGGACGGGATGATGTTCAGCGCCGCCGCCCGGGCCTCGCGGAGGTCCTTCGACGGCCCGTCGACGAGCGCCTGCGTCCCGGTGTAGGCATGGATCGTCGTCATGAGTCCGCGCTCCACCCCGAATGCATCATCGAGGACCTTGACCATGGGGACGAAGCAGTTCGTCGTGCAGGAAGCGTTCGAGATCACCTTGTGTGTGTCGGGGTCGAACGTGTCGTCGTTCACGCCGACCACGAACGTGGCGTCGGCGTCCTTGCCGGGCGCGGAGATGATGACGAGAGGCGCGCCGGCATCGAGGTGCTGCGCGGCTTTGTCACGATCGCTGAACAGCCCCGAGCACTCCACCACCACGTCGACGCCGAGCTCGCCCCACGGGAGGGCCTTCGGATCGCGCTCGGCCAGGATCGTGAGCGTGTCGCCGTCGACCTTGATGCCTCCGTCGACCACGTCGACATCACCCTTGTAGGTGCCCAGGATCGTGTCGTACTTCAACAGGTGCGCCATGAGGTCGATCGAGAGCAGGTCGTTGGCGGCGACGAAGTCGAAGTCCGCCCCGCGTTCCTTGGCGGCGCGGAAGAAGTTCCGGCCGATGCGTCCGAAACCGTTGATGCCGATCTTCGTGGTCATGAGGTCCTCCTCGGATCGTGGCCTGCAGCGTGGGCGAACCCATCCTAGCGACGGCGTCACCCCGCGACCGGGACGGATGGCCCCGAAGGAACCGGGTCCTTCAGCGGTCGTTGCTCCGCTCGACGTCCCGGTGCTCCACCGCGACGGGCTGCCCGCGTTCCCGGAAGTACCGAGCCAGCTCATCGGCCACCACGACGGAGCGGTGACGACCGCCGGTGCACCCGACCGCGATCGTCAGGTACGCCTTCCCCTCGGCGATGTAGCCGGGCACGATGACGTCCATCAGCGCCTCCAGACGTTCGACGAACTCGCGGTACTGCGGCTGACCTTGGACGTACGTGCAGACGGCTTCGTCCACACCGGTCAGCGGTCGGAGCTCCTCGATCCAGTACGGGTTGGGCAGGAAGCGAACGTCGAGCATCAGGTCGGAGTCGCGCGGAGCGCCGTACTTGAAGCCGAACGAGATGAGCGAGACCTTCAGCCCGTGCTCGGGCGGCGCCTCGGCGAACGCCTCCCTGATGCGCTCGCGGAGCTCGTGCGGCGTCAGGTCGGACGTGTCGATCAGGAGGTCGGCGTCGCCGCGGAGGCTCTCCATCATCAGCCGTTCCTTGCGGATGCCCTCGACCACCCGGTCGGCCGGCGCGAGCGGGTGCCGGCGCCGCGTGGCCTCGTACCGGTTCACCAGGTCGTCGTCCGCGGCGTCCAGATAGAGGATCCGATACCCGATGCGCTCTTGATCCAGCTCCTCGAGCGCCTTCGAGAGCTCGCCGAAGAACACGCCCCCACGCGCGTCCACCACGATGGCGACGCGCGCCGGACCGCCCGGGCGAGCCGCGAGCTCGGCCATCTTCGGCAGCAGCGCGGGCGGCAGGTTGTCGACGACGAAGTAGCCGAGGTCCTCGAGTGAGTGCGCGGCCTCCGAGCGGCCGGCGCCGGACACGCCCGTGATCAGCGTGAACGCCGGGCCGACGCGCGCCTCGTCGGGATCGGGCACCGGGCGCACGGCGCGCGGCATCAGGCACTCACCCTGTCGGTCGCGCCGGCAACGTCGTGGAGCCGGTCGTGGATCGACCGCGCCAGCTCCGGTCCGATCCCCGGCGTGGCCGCGATGTCGTCCAGCGACGCGTCCCGCAGCCGTGCGAGCGAGCCGAACCGCTTGAGGACCGCCTTCTTCCGGGCGGGACCGACGCCGGGCACATCGTCGAGCGGTGAGACGAGCGCGCGCTTCGCCCGCTTCTGGCGGTGATAGGTGATCGCGAACCGGTGCGCCTCATCGCGGATGTGTTGCAGGACGAACAACGCCTCGGACGCGCGCGGGATCATCAGGGGTTCGGGTCGTCCGGGGAGATAGACCTCCTCCAGCCGTTTCGCCAGGCCGATGTGCGGGATGTCCAGGCCGACGTCGGCCAGGACCTTGCTGCACACGCCGAGCTGCCCCTTGCCGCCGTCCACGACGACGAGCGACGGCGGATACGCGAACCGCCGCCTGGTGGACGCGACGGGTTCGTCCCGCTCCCGGATCAGCCGCGCGAACCGCCGCCTGAGCATCTCTTCCATGCTGGCGAAGTCGTCCTGTCCGGGGACGCCCTTGATCTCGAAGCGCCGGTAGTCGCTCCGCTTCGGGAGCCCGTCCTCGAAGACCACCATGGAGCCGACCGTATCGGTCTCCCCCAGGTTGGAGATGTCGTAGCACTCGATCCGCAGCGGCGCCTGCGGCAGGCCGAGCTGATCGGCCAGCTCCGAGAGCGCGCGCGACCGCGCTCCGAAGTCCGACGCGCGACGCAGCTTGTGCCGATGGAACGCCTCGGCCGCGTTCTGGTTCACGACCTCCATCAGCTTGCGTTTGGCGCCTCGCTCCGGAACGCCGATCGTGACCTTGGAGCTCCGGCGCGCGGAGAGCCACGCCTGCATGACCTCGCGGTCCGCCGGGAGCGCCGGCACCAGGACCCGCGGCGGCACCTCGGTCCGCTCCATATAGAGCTGACGGACGAACGACGCCACCAGCTCCGCTCGGTTCAGGTCCTCGACCCGATCCACCACCCAGCCGCGGCGGCCGAGCACCCGTCCCCCTCGCACGAAGAACACCTGGAACGCGGCCTCCAGATCGTCCTCCGCGAGGCCGATCACGTCGAGGTCTTCGGGCTGGGTGAGCACCATCTCCTGCGTCTCCATCGCGCGGCGCGCCGCGGCAAGCTGGTCGCGCAGTTTGGCGGCCTGCTCGTATTCCTGGCGCTCGGCCGACTCCCGCATCTGGGCGTCCAACCGTGCGACGACGGGCTTGGTGTTGCCGCTCAGGAAGTCGCCGAGCGCGTCGACGTCGGCCCGGTACGACTCCTCGGTGACCCCGGTGACCGAGGGCACGCAGGGCCCGGAGCACCGGCCGATGTCGTAGTACAGGCACGGGCGCTGGGCCCTGGCGCGCGAGTCGAAGAACGAGTTCGTGCAGGTCCGGACCGGAAAGACCCTGGTCAGGGCGTCGAGCGTGTCGCGGATGGCCCACGCGTGGCCGAACGGACCGAAGTACCGGACGTTCTTGCGTTTCGCGCCCCGCATGACCTGAGCGCGCGGCCAGGTCTCCCCCACGGTCAGCGCCAGGTATGGATAGGACTTGTCGTCGCGGTACCGGATGTTGAACCGAGGCAGGTAGCGCTGGATCAGGTTGTACTCGAGCATCAGCGCGTCGACCTCGCCGGAGGCGAGCATCCACTCGACGCTCTGCGCCGCCTCCATCATGGCCTGGGTGCGGGCATGGAGGGGCTTTCCCCAGTAGCTGGCCAGGCGCTTGCGGAGGGATCGAGCCTTGCCGACGTACACGACACGGCCGTCTCCGTCGCGGAAGAGGTAGGCGCCCGGCGCGTCGGGGATGCTCGACGTGTCCGGTCGGGGGACGCTCACCCAGTCATTCTAGGGTCGGATCGTGACGCGTCCCGGAACGACGTTCGTTACTTGACGGTGAGCGTCCCCGTCATCGTCGTGGGGTGGACGAGGCACTGGTAGAAATAGCTCCCTGCTTTCTGACCGGGCACGTCGAGGAGCTCTTGGGCCGGACCAGTGATGATGTCGGCCGAGACGATGACCGTCCCTCCCTCGCCGGTCAGGACCTCGACGTTGTGCTGCACGGCCGAGTCCTGGTTGTCGAAGCAGATCGTGAAGTCCGTGTCGGCTGGCGCGGAGAGCGTGGTCTCAGCGAAGCCGCTAGCCGCCGCACCGGCCGGGGCGACGAGGTCGATGCCGTTCTTCGGGCATTGCGCGGCCGGCGGCCCCGACGTGGGCGGTGCCACCTCCGGCGTCGGGCTCGGGTTCGCGACCAAGACGTCCGTCACGTCACCCAGGACCCCGAGCAGGATGTTCTGCGTGGCCACGTCGTACCAGGCGAGGAAGACGCGCTTGCCGTCCGGCGTGACGGCGAGCGACGGGTATGCGCCACCCAGCGTGCCGTTCGTGTCGACGGGCTCGAACGTCGTGCCGTCGGCGCTGCTGGCCAGGTGCACGGTCTGATCGCCACCGTCGAACCAGGCCGCGTACACGGTGCCCGCGTCGTCGACCGCGACCCCGGTGGTCTCGGCCAGGTTGCCGCTCCCGTTCCCGGGCTTGGCGTCGGCGATCTTGACGGTCGTCCACCCCGCACCCGACGTCGTCGCGAGGTTCACCGCACCGTCGCCCGTGTAGTACGTGACCCACGGGACGCCGTTGGCGTCGACGGCGACCGAGAGGCCGGACGCCGAGACGCCCGTCTGCACCGCCTCGGTGGTCCACGTGCCGCCGGTCTGTCGAGCGGCCATCACCGCCCGGCCGACACCGTCGACGTAGATCACGAGCGGGCCGCCGGCATCGACCGCGATCGGCGCCGGACCGGAGTCGCGGCATCCGAGACACCCTTCGATGGACGCGGCCGTCTCGACCGTCCACTTGTTGCCATCGGTCGTGGCGACCCGGATGTCCTGCCCACCTGGTGAGTCGATCGCGTACGACACCCACGGCTGACCGCCTTCATCGACGGAGACCGAGGGGCGACCCAGCGGACCGGCGTGGGCGAGCGGCGGGGTCCATTCCTCGATCGCGGTCGCGCTCCCGGTGAACGACGTCGTCCCGGTCGCGTACCAGATGCCGTCGCGCCCGGCCCACACCACGTGCTTGCCGCCGTTCGCGTCTACGGCGATGTCTGTGCCGTTCGTGTTCTCGGCCGTCGCGCCGACCAAGCCGTCGACCGTGTCCGGGGCGTACGGCACGTTGATACCGGTCGGGCTGTCGATCGGCTGGGCCGCGGCGCCGCGCGTCCACACCCCGTCGTCGCTGACGCTGGCGATGCCCACGGCTGCGGCATCCTTCGGATCGTCGCCGCCGGTCGTGATGAACGGCGCTCCGATCGGCCGGGGGATCGGGATGGCGCCTTCCTCGAGTACCGCCGGGAAGATGAAGTACGAGACGAACGGTACGCCGTCCTTGTCGAGCGCGACGGCGTTCCCGAGACCGGCGTCGTCCAGGTGATCGGCGACGTACGGAACGAACTCCTTGCCCTCACCGAAGTTGACCTGCGCCTCCGGCGGGTTGCTGCAGGCACCCGAGATCAGGGCTGCGGCGCACGTGAGGATCAGCAGGCGCTTGGACACGTCGGCGGGAATCCTAGCAAGCATCCTCAGGCCTGCGGCACAAGCTCCAACGCTTCCTGCTCGGCGTCCGCGACCGCCGGCCGACCCAGGACCTCCGCCAAGAACCTGCCGGTATGCGAGTCGGGGAACGCGGCGATGTCCTCGGGCGTGCCGGCCGCGACCAGGAGGCCGCCCATATCGCCGCCCTCGGGGCCGAGGTCGATGATCCAGTCGGCGGTCTTGACCACGTCGAGGTTGTGTTCGATCACCAGCACGGTGTTGCCCGCCGACACCAGCCGCTGCAGCACCCCCAGCAGCTTGCGGATGTCCTCGAAGTGCAGGCCGGTCGTGGGCTCGTCCAGGACGTAGATCGTGTTGCCGGTCGCGCGCTTGTGCAGCTCGGACGAGAGCTTGATCCGCTGCGCCTCCCCCCCCGACAGCGTCGGTGCCGGCTGTCCCAGCTTGATGTAGCCGAGCCCCACGTCCGACAGCGTCTGCATGTGCCGATGGATCGGCGGGATGTTCTGGAAGAACTCGAGCGCCTCCTCGACGGACATCTCCAGGACGTCGGAGATGGATCGGCCCTTGTACTTCACCTCGAGCGTCTCGCGGTTATATCGCCGGCCCTTGCAGACCTCGCACGTCACGTAGACGTCCGGCAGGAAGTGCATCTCGATCTTGATCTGGCCGTCGCCCGCACAGTTCTCGCACCGCCCACCCCGCACGTTGAACGAGAACCGCCCCGGCTGGAACCCGCGGATGCGCGCCTCGGGCACCTGCGCGAACAGCTTGCGGATGTGGTCGAACACACCGGTGTACGTCGCCGGGTTGGACCGCGGGGTCCGGCCGATCGGCGACTGATCGATGTCGATGACCTTGTCGAGCTGCTCCCACCCGGTCATGCGCTTGAGCTTGCCCGGCTGCAGGCGCGAACGGTAGAGCTTCTGCATCAGCGCTCGGAGCAGCACGTCCTGCACGAGTGTCGACTTGCCGCTGCCGGACACACCGGTGACGCAGACGAACAACCCGAGCGGGATGTCGACCGTCACGTTGCGCAGGTTGTGCTGGCTGACGCCTTCCAATCGGAGGACGCCCTTGCCGCGCTTGCGGCGCACCTGCGGCGTCGGGATCTGGCGCCGTCCGGACAGGTACGCGCCGGTGATCGACCGCTCCTCCTCGAGCAGCCCTTTCAGGTCGCCCGAGTACACGATGTCGCCGCCCAGCTCCCCCGCGAGCGGTCCGATGTCCACGATGTGGTCGGCCTCCATGATGGTGGCCTCGTCGTGCTCCACGACGATCAACGTATTGCCCAGGTCGCGGAGCCGCAGCAGCGTGTCGATCAACCGTCGGTTGTCACGCTGGTGGAGCCCGATCGAGGGTTCGTCCAGGATGTAGAGGACGCCGACGAGCCCGCTGCCGATCTGCGTGGCGAGGCGGATGCGTTGCGCCTCGCCACCCGCGAGCGTTCCCGCCGCGCGTCCGAGGCTCAGGTAGTCGAGACCGACGTCCATCAGGAAGCCCAGGCGCGCGCGGATCTCCTTCAGCAGGCGCTCCGCGATCATGTGCTCCCGCTCGGAGAGCTCCATGCCGTCGATGAACGCGAGCGTGTCGCGGATGGCCTTCTCGGTCAGCTGCGAGATGTTGAGGCCGCCGACCGTGACGGCCAGGCTCTCGGCGCGGAGCCGGTAGCCGTTGCACGTCCGGCACGGGATCTCACGCATGAACTGCTCGATCTTCTCGCGCGCGGCGTCGGAGTCGGTCTCGGCGTGCCGCCGCTCCAAGTTGGGGAGCACCCCCTCATAGGTGGTGTGGTACGCGCGCTGCCGGTTGTACCGGTTCTTGTAGCGGACGTAGACCTCTTCGTCCGATCCGTAGAGGACCACGTCGCGCGCGGCCTTCGGAAGCTTCTTCCACGGTGTGTCGAGCGAGAACGCGTGTGCCTCGGCCACCGCCTCCAGCACGCGGTACCAGTACTCCAACGTGTTGCTGGCCCATGGCGCGATGGCGCCCTCGTTGATCGTGAGGTCGGGGTCGGGGACGACGAGTTCAGCGTCGACCTCGAGCTTGATCCCGAGCCCGTCGCACGTCTGGCACGCCCCGTACGGCGAGTTGAACGAGAAGTTCCTGGGGGCAAGCTCATCGAACGACAACCCGCAGAAGGTGCACGCGAGCGCCTGCGAGAAGTTCTGGATCTCCTCGCCGCCATCGTGCGTCGTGACGGCGATCGCCGCGATCCCTTCGGCGAGCTCGAGCGCGGTCTCGAGCGAGTCGGCGACGCGCCGCCGGATGTCCGGCTTGGCGACCAGGCGGTCGACGACGACCTCGATCGTGTGCTTGTAGTTCTTGGGCAGGCGGATGGGCTCGGAGAGCTCACGAACCTCGCCGTCGATCCGCGCGCGCGGGAACCCTTTCCGCGCCAGGTCGCCGAGCAGCTTTTCGTACTCGCCCTTGCGCCCCCGGACCATGGGCGCCAGCACCTGGAACTTCGTGCCTTCCGGCAGCTCCATCACCTGATCCACGATCTGCTCGGGCGTCTGGCGGCCGATCGGGCGCCCGCAGTTCGTGCAGTGGGGATGGCCGACGCGGGCGAAGAGCACCCTGAGGTAGTCGTAGACCTCGGTGATGGTCCCGACGGTCGATCGAGGGTTCCGGCTGGTCGATTTCTGGTCGATCGAGATGGCCGGCGAGAGGCCCTCGATGAAGTCGACGTCCGGCTTCTCCATCTGTCCCAGGAACTGCCGCGCGTACGACGACAACGACTCCACGTACCGTCGCTGACCCTCGGCGTAGATCGTGTCGAAGGCGAGCGAGGACTTCCCGGAGCCGGACAGCCCCGTGAACACGATGAGCTGGTCACGGGGGAGGTCGAGCGTGACGTTCCTCAGATTGTGCTCACGGGCGCCGTGGATGACGAGACGTTCGGTGCCCACGACGACAAGTGTAGTGGCGGCGCGTGACACGCCCGAACGACCGCCTATCCTTCGACGATGGAACGAGACCTTCGCGACACTCCTCTCTACAAGGACGTCGAGGACTTCTATCGGCGGTCATTGGGACCGGGGTTCGGCCGAACGTCGGATGTCTCAGATCCGCGCCCATCCCCCGACGGAAGGTGCATCGCGTTCCGCGGCGATCAGTGGGAGCGGCTCGACGGACATACCCTCGGCCGGATCGGCCTCGCGGCGACCGATGGATCCTGGGTGCGCCAGATCACCAACGGTCCGCACGACGACGATCAGCCTCGCTGGTCGCCGGACGGCCGGACGCTGACGTTCCGATCCGACCGGGCAGCGGAGGGCCGCCACCAGCTCTACGCCCTGGACGTGGACGCGATCGGCGAGGCGAGGGCGCTTCCGGTGGTTGAGGGCGTCGCCGAGCTCCATGCCTGGTCGCCCAACGGGACCGCGGTCATGATCGTGGTGGCCGGTCTCGAGGCCGAGCAGTCCGATGCGGTGGGTTCGGGCGTGATCGGCCAGTCCGAAGACCTGCCTCCGTGGATACCGGAGGTGGACTCCTTCGACGGCGTCGATCGCACCCGTCGGCGACTGATGATCATGGAGATGGCCTCCGATGAGCTCCGGCCGGGGTGTCGCGCGGACCTCAACATCTGGGAGGCGGACTGGTGCGAGGAGGACTGCGTCGTCGCGATCGCGTCCGAGGAACCGGGCGAGAGCGCCTGGTACCGCGCACGGGTCGTGATGATCGACACGTCCGCCGGGACCGACCGGACGCTCTTCGAGTCGGATGTGCAGCTGGGATGGGTATCGAGCTCACCGACCAGCGACGTCGTGGCCGTGGTCGAAGCCGTCTGCAGCGACCGCCTGGTGGTCGCCGGCGACCTCGTCCTGATCGATCCCGCCGATGGCACGGTTCGGCGCCCCGACACGCTGGGGGTCGATGTCGCGTTCCTCTCCTGGCGAGCCGATGGTGTCCTGATCGCCACGGGCGTCCGCGGGTTGGAGACGGTCGTCCTGGAGGTCGACGTCGAGGCGGGGATCGCGAAGGAGCGATGGGCGACGAGCGAGGCCGGCGGCCGGTTCTTCCTGGCGGCGGCGCCCGTCGGCGACGACATCGTCATCGCGCTCAACTCCGCGGCCCGGCCTCCCGAGCTGGTCGTCGTCTCCGGCCACGAGCCCAGGACGATCGTCTCGACCAGCAACGACGGCACCGACGTCGTCCGATCGAGCGTCGCCTCACGCACGGTGCTCTCGTGGACCGCGCCCGACGGCCTCGAGATCCAGGCGTTCTTGACGCTGCCACACGGCGACGGGCCGTTCCCGCTGATCCTCGACGTCCACGGCGGCCCGGTGTGGGCGTTCGCCGACTCCTGGCCGGGGACCTTCACGGGGTTCCTCCTGTCGCGGGGGTTCGCGCTGCTCCAGCCCAACCCGCGCGGCTCGTGGGGCCGCGGACGGGATTTCGCCTCGCAGGTCGTCGGGGACATGGGCGGAGCCGACGCGCAGGATCTCCTCGCCGGCGTGGATCACGTGCTGGAGATGGGGATCGCCGATCCGGGGAAGATCGGCGTGCTCGGTGGCAGCTACGGTGGGTTCATGGCGGCGCTGCTGCCCTGTCTCGACCAGCGGTTCGCCGCCGCCGTGTCCCTTTCGCCCGTCACCGATTGGTATTCCGAGCGGTTCGACAGCAACCTCGGCACGTGGGTGCAGGACTTCATGGGCGGACCCATCGAACAGCAGGAGGAGCAGTATCGGCAGCGAAGCCCCGTCTTCACGTCCGAGCGCAATCGAACGCCGACGCTCCTCACCGCCGGGCTGCGCGACCGCGCGACCCCGATCGGGCAGGCCACGGAGTTCTACCGAGCGCTGCGCGAGCGTGACGTTCCGGCGGAACTGGTGCTCTACCCGCTGGAAGGCCACGGCGTTCGCACGATCCCCGGCATCCTCGACCTGGTGACCCGAACGGTCGGGTGGTTCGAGCGCTTCATGCCGCCGGACCCGGCGGCTCGATAGGCTTGGCGCATGACCACGCGTGAGGACCTCGAGCAACTGTCCACGAAGGAGCTCCACGAGCGCGCGATCGCGCGCGCGAAACACCACCTCGACGTCGGCTTCCTGTGGGAGCTGGTGAAGGCGCTGCCGGTCGCGGAGGAGATCATCGGCGACGACGAACGGAGCAAGGTCGACATCGCGCGTCCGTTGGCGCTGATCAACGATCTGTACGACGCCGGTGAGGGCGAGCTGGGCGAGGCGCTCCGCCCGCTCTACGTGGACTACCTCGAGGAGCACGCCGACGGCTGAGCGTGAACTGCTCTCGTACCGGGACGAGTTCCCCGTCCTCGAACACAAGACCTACCTGATCAGCGCGTCGCTCGGACCGGTCTCGACGCGATCGCAGACGTATCTCGCCCAGTACATGGAGGCCTGGGCGTCCAAAGGCGCGCCGGACCACGTGTGGATGGAGGACATCTTCCCGCGGATGGCGTCGCTGAAACGGACGTTCGCGGACCTCACCCGCTGCGACACGGAGGAGCTGGCCATCAGCACGAACATCTCGATCGCGCTCGCGACGATCGCCTCGTGCCTGGACTTCTCCGGCGAACGGAACCGCGTGATCCTGTCCGAGTTGGACTTCCCCACCGACGGCCACGTGTGGATCGCGCAGGAGAAGCGCGGCGCCGAGATCGTCTGGCTGAAGTCGGAGGACGGCCTGACGATCCCGCTCGAGGCGTACGACGCCGCGATCGACGAGCGGACCGCGGTCGTGATGGTGAACCGCGTGCTCTACCGCTCGAGCGCGATCGTGGATGCGAAGGCGATCTGCACGATGGCGCGCGAGCGCGGGGCGCTCTCGTTCGTCGACGATTACCACGGCATCGGGATCGTGCCGCTGGACCTGCACGACCTGGGGTGCGACCTCTACACCGCAGGGACGCTCAAGTGGCTGCTCGGTGGGCCGGGCATGGTCTTCCTCTATGCGCGGCGCGAGCTGCTCCCCACGCTGGAGCCCGCGATCACCGGGTGGTTCGCCACGCGGGAGCCGTTCTCGTTCGACAACCAGCACCTCGACTACCACCCGACCGCCCGGCGGCTGGAGCACGGCACACCGCCGGCCCCGGTGTTCTTCATCGCGCAGGGCGGCCTCGACATCATCAGCGAGGTCACGCCGGAGCGGATCCGGGCTCGCCAGGGCGAGCTGACCGATCACGTCATCGTCCGCGCGGACGAGGCCGGGCTGCCGGTGCGCACGCCGCGCGACCGGTCGGCCCGCGGCGGCGTCGTGAACCTCGGCGTCGGGCCCGAGGCCGGGAAGATCTGTCACGCGCTGCTGGACCGCGACGTGTGCACGGACTTCCGCGGAGACGGGCTGCGGATCAGCCCGCACTTCTTCAACGACGAGGCCGACATCGATCGGTGCTTCGAGGAGTTGCGCGCGCTCGTCTAGTCCGCCGCGGACGACCGGACGACCACCGAGATCCGCTGCACGAGGTTGTTCGACAGGCCGTGATGGTTCCACGGCTGCTCCGTGGGTTGCACGCGACCCGTCTCATCGGTGGCTCGGACCAGAAGCTCGTGCGTTCCGGCCTCAGCGGTCCAGCGCTGGGTCCAGTGCCGCCACGCGTACGCGCCCACCGGCTCCGACAGCTGGGCGTCGCTCCAGGAGGCTCCGCCGTCGACGCTCACCTCGACGCGGACCACGCTCCCCCACCCGGACCATGCGCGTCCCTCCAGCGTCACCGGCCCGGCGTCGAGCGTCCTCGAGCGCGTGAAGAATTCCGGGAAGCCGGGCGGGATCATCAGCGCACGCGGCACCATCCGCGTGACGGGTGTGCCCTCGTCCTCCTCGTCCTGCCGGAGACGGTAGGCCCACATCTGATAGCCCTCGAACGGCTCGGCGACGGCGGTGATCGACCGGAGCCACTTGACGCTCGTCATGCCGTACCAACCCGGGACCAACAGTCGCACCGGGAACCCGTGCTGCGGAGGAAGCGGCCGTCCGTTCAGCTCGTACGCCAGGAGCACGTCGTCGCGCATCGCATCGGCGATCGACAGGCTCCGCTCGTAGTCCTGCTCCACGTCACCCTGCGTGCCGTGGTCGGCACCGCGGAACACGATCTCGGTCGCCGTCGGGCCGAGACCGGCTGCTTCCAGGATCGGACCGAGCGGCGTCCCCGTCCACGCGCCCGTCCCGACCGCTTCGTCGAGCCACGGCTGACTGAGCGGGCGCGGGTCCAGGCGCGCCCGACCGTTGCCCGCGCATTCCAACGTGACCGGCATCGTGACGGCCGGACGCGAACGAAGATCCGCGACCGACAGCGTGAACGGGTGTTCAACCAGCCCTCCGACGTCGATCGACCACGTCTCCGCGTCCGCGGCCGGGATGTCGAAATGGATCAGGAGGTAATGCATGCCGACGGGCGTGATGTCGTACCGGAGGCCCTCGAGCGGCATCCCATGGTTCCGCGCGGCGAGCGCGAGCTCTTCGTAGCTGATGGGCTCGCGCTCGTTCGGGTCACCGGTAGGTTCAGCGGCCGTCATCAGCTCTTGTGTACCGCGTCGACCGAACGAGGGCAAGCCACGCTCACGGGGTGGAGACGACCCGTCCCTCCCGCACGACCAGGCGCAGGTCGTCGAACGCCGTCGGATCGTCCAACGGGCTCCGGCCCAGCGCGATCAGATCGGCCGGGGCGTCGATATCGAGCGGTGCGCGGACCATCGCGTGCAGGATCTCCTCCGGCTCGAGTCCGGCATCGCGGAGCAGCAACACCTCGCGGGTGTGGATGCCGGCCGGGATGGGTCCGTTGCCGAGATCGGTGCCGTAGATGACGGTGCCGCCGGCCGTGTGGAACCGGCGGAGGTTGTCGACCGCAGCGCGGATCTCCGGCGTGTCGCGCCCGTACGAATGGATGTCGAGCGTCGACACGATCCGCAACCGCGCCGCGGCGGTCTCGATCACCTCGTCGGACAGCCGCGTCCACGGCGCGTGCGCGAGCTCGTCGAACCCGGCGCCCAGCGCGCGCTCCACCTGACCGGGGCCTTGCGCGTGCGCCGTGACGGGCAGGTCGAGGCGGTGGGCCTCGTCGCAGATGGCCATCAGCTCTGGGTCGGTCGGCGTCGGCCCGGCCTCGGCGTTGAGCGAGACCTTGATCGCCGTGGCGCCACGGCCGGCGAGATCGGCCACCGCGGCGACGGCGTCGTCGGGCCCGGTCAGCTCCCGGCCGGTGCCCGCGGGCGCCCAGTCGGCCTGGGTCGGATATCCACCGCGTCCGGTCAGCATCGCACCGGCGGCGCGGATCAACGGCCCGTGGTACGAGGGCATCTCCGACGCGTCGGCGAGCGGGAAGATCCGTTCGGGTGGCCACGCCAGATCGCGGACGGCCGTCACACCGTGCCTCAGCACGGCGGCGGGATCCGACAGCTCGATGTGCACGTGGCGGTCCGCGACCGCCGGCATGAGGAAGCCGTCCACGACCAGCTCCTCGTCGGCGTCCCGGACCGATGCGGCGGGGCCGGCGTACGTGATGCGTCCACCGTCGCAGACGATCTGGGCGTCCTCGAGGATCCGCGCGGGTCCGAGCCACGCGAACGAAGCACGGACGCTCAGCCGGGTCATGGCGTCACTCTAGGGCTCGCGTCTAGGCGACGCCGGCACTGCGGAGCGCCTTCAACTCCTTGCGGAGGTCCACGACCTCGTCGCGCAACCGGGCCGCGTACTCGAACCGGAGGTCCTTCGCCGCCTCGTGCATCTCTTCCTCGAGCGACTGGATCAACCGCCCCAACTCCTCGGCGGGCATCTCGGGATGCGTCGGGCGCTTTCGACGCTCCCGCTTCGGCGTGGGTGCCGTGGTGTCGCCGCCGAGCGACAGCAGGATGTCGGAGACGCGGCGACGGATCGTCTGCGGGTCGATGTCGTTGTCGGTGTTGTACTGCAGCTGGATCATCCGACGACGTTGGGTCTCGCTGATCGCCGACTTCATCGAGTCCGTGATGCGGTCGGCGTACATCAACACGGTGCCGTCCACGTTGCGCGCCGCCCGGCCGATCGTCTGGATCAACGACGTCTCGGAGCGCAGGAAGCCCTCCTTGTCGGCGTCCAGGATCGCGACGAGCGAGACCTCCGGCAGGTCGAGGCCCTCGCGCAGCAGGTTGATCCCGACCAGCACGTCGAACTCCCCCAGCCGAAGGTCGCGCAGGATCTCGATCCGCTGCAACGTGTCCACCTCGGAGTGCAGGTATCGCACGCGGATGCCCATCTCGACGAGGTAGTCCGTCAGGTCCTCGGCCATCTTCTTCGTGAGCGTGGTCACCAACACGCGCTGGTCGTTCTCGGCGCGCTTGCGGATCTCTTCGATCAGGTCGTCGACCTGGCCCTTCGTCGGCCGGATCTGGACCTCGGGATCGATCAGGCCCGTCGGACGCACGATCTGCTCCACGATCCGCTTCGACCGGCGCAGCTCGTAGTCGCCGGGCGTCGCCGACATGAACACGACCTGGTGCACGCGCTCGGTGAACTCGTCGAACCGCAGCGGCCGGTTGTCGATGGCGCTCGGCAGGCGGAACCCGTGCTCGACGAGCGTCGACTTCCGCGACAGATCGCCTTCGTACATGCCGTGGAGCTGCGGCACCGTCACGTGCGACTCGTCGATCACCACGAGGTAGTCGTCGGGGAAGTAGTCGAGCAACGTGTACGGCGCGGTTCCCGGCCCGCGGCCGTCGATGTGACGCGAATAGTTCTCGATGCCGCTGCAGAACCCGACCTCGCGCATCATCTCCAGGTCGTAGGACGTGCGCATGCGCAGCCGTTCCGCCTCGAGCAGCTTGCCCTGATCGTTCAGCTCGGCGAGCCGCTGGTGCAGCTCCTCCTCGATCGTCCCCAGCGCCCGCTTCATCCGGTCGTCGCTCGCCACGTAGTGCGACGCGGGGAACACCGTGGTCTCGGTGAGCTCGCCGACGATCTCGCCGGTCAGCGGGTCGAACTGGGTGACGCGCTGGATCGTGTCGCCCCACCACTCGATCCGCGTGCCGATCTGCTCGTACGGCGGGAAGACCTCGAGCGTGTCGCCCGTGACGCGGAACGTCCCGCGCGCGCGGCTGACCTGGTTCCGCTGGTACTGGATGTCGACCAGCCGTTGCATCGCGAACTCCAGCGGGATCTCGGTGCCTTTGTAGGGACGCAGGATCTGCCCCTCGTACTCCTCGGGCGAGCCCAGCCCGTAGATGCACGAGACGCTCGCGACGATCAGCACGTCCCGGCGGGACAGGAGGGCGGCCGTGGCCGCGTGCCGGAGCCGCTCGATCTCGTCGTTCACCGACGAGTCCTTCTCGATGTACGTGTCGGTGGTCGGGATGTACGCCTCAGGCTGGTAGTAGTCGTAGTAGCTGACGAAGTACTCGACCGCGTTGTCGGGGAACACCTCGCGGAACTCGTTCGCCAACTGTGCGCCGAGCGACTTGTTGGGCGCGATCACCAGGGTCGGGCGCTGGATGGCCTCGACCACATGGGCGATCGTGAACGTCTTCCCGGTCCCGGTGGCGCCCAGCAGCGTCAGGGACTCCTCGCCGGCCTCCACGCCTTCGGAGAGCTGGCGGATGGCCTCGGGCTGGTCGCCGGCGGGTTGGAAGTCGGACGCGATACGGAACGGGGGCATGGGGCGATTGTAGGACCCGGCGCCGACACGCACGGCGCGAAGCCGAACTAGGACGCTAGCAGCGTTCCAACGCGAGCGGGACGAGCGGACCGGTGCCGCCGCCGGTGAACCGGTCGCCGACGGCGAGCAGGCGCCCGGTCGCCGCCGAGATCCCCCACAGGTGGTTGTCGCTCGGTCCTTTGTTCGCGCTGGCCACGACCGACCATCCCGTGCCGTCCCAGTGCTCGACGAGCGTTCGGACGGCGTTCGCGGTGTGATCGACGAATCCGCCGACCGCCCAGACGTCGTCGGTGGCGACCGCCACGACGGCCGCCAGGTCGGCGATCCCCTCCGGCGTGGGGCTGGCCACGACCGCCCATGCCGTTCCGTCCCAGTGGAGCGCGAGCGTCTTGAGGCCGCGGAGACCGACCGCCCAGACGTCGTCGGTCCCCACCGCCGACACCGACACGAGGTCGTTCGCTGCGGAGGCCGGGCCGGCGTTCGGGCTCGCGACACGGCTCCACGTGGTTCCGTTCCAATGGAGCGTCAGCGTCCGGTCGTCGAACGCCTTCGTGAACCACGTCCCGACCGCCCAGATGTCATCGGGGGCCACCGCGTCGATATCGGACAGCGCGTTCGGGAACGGTCCCTTGTTCGGGCTGGGCACGACCGACCACGTCGTCGCCGTCCCAGTGCTCGATCAGGGTCCGACTGGGCGCGCCCTGCCCGAACGAGCCGACGGCCCACGCGTCGTCGGCGGCGAGCGCCACGACGCCGCTCAGCTGCCCACCTGCGGGCTGGCCGGCGTTCGGGCTCTTCACGCGGGCCCACGACGAGCCGTCCCACCGCTCGACCAGCGTCCGGACGAGGTTGTTCGGCTTCGTGAACGAACCCACCGCCCAGGCGTCCGTCGAGGTTCGGGCCGCGACGCCGGACAGCTCGCTCTGCGGCGCCGACGGACCGTCCGCGGACGGCGTGATCGTCCACGACGTGCCGTCGTGATGCTCGATCAGGGTGTGGCCCTTCTGGTCGCCGGGGTCGAAGCGATGGCCGACCGCCCAGGCGTCGGTCGGCGACGAGGCCGCGACGTCCTCGAGTCCGCCCGAGCCCGAGATCGCGGGGAGCGGCGCCGCGGTCCACGCCGACCCGCACACCCGCGCGGCGCCCAGGGCGTGCGGTTCCGGCAGAGGCGCCGCCGACCACGAGTGAGATCGACGCGGCGACGACCGCCGATAGCAACGCTGAACGACGCACGCGTCCTCCCCTCGTCACATCCGGCCCGCGGCGATGATGCGCTGCAGGAACCGTTTCGTTCGCTCTTCCTTGGGGTCGCTGAACATCTGCAGCGGTGCCCCCTGCTCCAGGATGACACCTTCATCCAGGAAGCACACCCGGCTCGCGATGTCGCGCGCGAACCCCATCTCGTGCGTCGCGATCAGCATCGTCATGCCGCCGGTGGCCAGCTCGCGGATGACGTCGAGCACCTCGGCGACGAGCTCCGGGTCGAGCGCGCTGGTGACCTCGTCGAGCAGCATGATGTCCGGCTGCATCGCCAGCGCGCGAACGATCGCGACGCGCTGTTGCTGTCCGCCCGATAACCGGTCGGGGTATTCGTCGGCCTTGTCGACGAGACCGAACCGATCGAGCAGTTGATCGGCACGGTCCTTGGCGTCCTCGATCGAGAGATCCAGCACCTTGGTCGGAGCGAGCGTGATGTTGCGCATCACCGTCATGTGCGGGAACAGGTTGTAGGACTGGAACACGATGCCGATGCGCGTGCGGATCGCGTTCACGTCCACGCCGGGAGCCGTGATGTCGACGCCCTCGACCACGATCCGCCCGGCGTCGATCGGCTCCAGGAGGTTCACGCACCGCAGCAACGTGGACTTGCCCGACCCGGACGCGCCGATCAGGCAGATCACCTCGTGCTCCTCGACGATCAAGTCGATCCCGCGCAGCACCTCGAGCTTGTCGAACGACTTCCGCACACCCTCGAGCCGGATCGCCTCGCTCATCGCGTGCTCCCCGCCTGCCGCCGCCGGCGGTCGCGCGCGATCAACCAGTCGGTGAACCGGGCGAGCGGGATCGTCACGAGGACGAACAGCATCGCCGTCGCGAGGAACGGCGTGAAGTTGAACGTGGCCGAGCTCTCGATCTGTGCTTGCCGGAACGCCTCGACCACGCCGATGCTCGCGACCAGCGCCGTGTCCTTCTGGAGGCCGATGAAGTCGTTCAAGAGCGGCGGGATCACCCGTCGGATCGCTTGGGGCAGGATCACGAAGCGCAGGGATTCCCAGCGGGAGAGGCCGAGCGAACGGGCCGCCGCGCTCTGACTCTCGTGGACCGATTCGATGCCGGCCCGATACACCTCAGCGACGTACGCGGTGTAGACGAGCACGAGGGAGACCACCGCCCAGAAGAACGGGGACTTGGGAACGCTCTCACCGAGTGCCGGAGCCCCGAACCCGAGGGTGTAGATGACGAGCACCGTGGGGATGCCGCGGAACAGATCGATGTATCCGACGGCCAAGGCCCTGATCGGGAAGAACACCGGCCCCGGAAGGCTCCGCATCACTGCGAGGAACATCGCCAGGACGAGGATGAACACCTCCGCGATCAGGAACAGCTTGACGTTCACGAGGAACGCACGGGCGATGCTGGGGAACGACTCCTTGAACTGCTCGCCGTTGAAGAACGCTTCCTTGACCTCGAGCCAACCCGGGGCGTTGATGATCGCGACCGCCAGCACGGTGAAGAACACGACCGTGCTGACCACGGCGATCCACACCGCTCGTCTGCCCTCGGGGCGCCCGCGACCGGGCCCGCCGAGGATCCGGGACCGCCGGCTCCCCGCCTCCTCCAGCAGGCGATCGACCTCGTCGTCCGGTGAGCCGCCGACGCTCACGGCGCCGCCATCCGAACGACTACTGCGTGATCTCGGGGAACGTGACGTCCTTCAGCCACTCGGCTTCGAGCGCGTCGAGCGTGCCGTCGGACTTCAGCGCCTCGATCGCCTGGTTCACGCAACCGACGAGCGGGTTGCCCTTGGCGAAGACGAGCCCGAAGTACTCCTGGTCACCGATCGCGGGGAACTGCCCCACCACGACGCCGTTCTTCACCTGGCCGATCAAGACGTTCACGTACGCGGTCGGCGCGTCGGTGAGGTAGCCGTCGATCTGTCCGTTGCTGAGCGCACGGATCACGTCGACGGACCGGTCGAACACGGCCGGCTGCTGATCGGGCTGGATGTTGTTCACGATGTAGCTGTAGCTGGTCGTGCCGATCTGCGCCCCCAGCTTGTAGCCCTTCAGATCGGCGAACGTCGTCGCGTCGGCGATCGGCGTGCCCTTGAGCGCGACGAGCGCAGGTGAGACGTCGTAGTAGCTCTCGCTGAAGTCGACGGCCTGCGCCCGGTCCGGGCTGTACGAGATCTCGTTGATGTCGAAGTCGAAGTCCTTGTCGCCCGGCTTGAACGATTCGTTGAACGTG
Organism: uncultured Actinomycetes bacterium; assembly: GCA_963835415.1. Classification (GTDB taxonomy): domain Bacteria; phylum Actinomycetota; class UBA4738; order UBA4738; family HRBIN12; genus JBBQVZ01. Next base: position 260,269 of record CAWIFZ010000003.1, read on the forward strand.
ATCGGGACCCAGGTGACCTGGTCCTGCGTCATGCCGAGCTGCTCGGCGATCGCGTACGCGACCGCGCTCTCGAAGCCGTCGCCGCTGGCCGGGTTCCCGGTGCCGCTGTTCGGCTGCGCCTTCCACGGCCCGTACGTCCCGGTGCCGCCGAACCACGGCTGGAACGCCGGGTTGTCGGTGCCGATCGTGAGCGTTCCCGACGTCAGGAGGTTCAGGCTCTCGGCGGCGCACGGGTCCGAGGTGCCCGTCGCGCCGGTCGCGGGTGACGTCGCTCCGGTCGGCCCGCTGGCTCCGGCGCCGTCGTCGTTCGAGCACGCCACGCCGATCACGGCCAGCGCCATCAGGCCGATCAGGAACTTCCGCATCGCCGAACCCCCTCGTTCACCAGCAGAGATGGTGGGCCGCAGACGTCCAGGCCCGAGCGCGGAGCCTAGCACAGCGCCCTACCTCCGAGGTTCCCAGCTGAAGTAGCGCGCCGCGAGCACCAGACCCGCGACACCCCACACCGCGACGACCACCACGTCGATCCATTCGAACGGGAACGCCTGGACCGGACCGGTGGGCGTCGGGACCATGACGTTGCGGGAGGAACCCGGCGCGCATCGCATCGGCGAAGTGCTTGACCGGGAAGATCGTGCCGACCGTGATGATCCACTGCGGCGTGTTGTCTCCGAGTGGCACGAAGATGCCCGAGAGGAACAGCAGCGGCAGGATCGACGCGTTCACGATGGGCGGCGCGGCGTCGGCGTTCGGGATGACCGCCGTGATCGCGAGCGCCAGCGCGCAGAAGCTGAGCCCGCCGACCGAACAACGTGATCACGAACTGCAGCGAGCGGGAGCCCGGTGGGGATGCTCACCGAGTAGAAGACCGCTCCGAACGCCACCGTGAGCGCGACGAGGATGAACGCCAGGATCATCGCGTGGATCACCCTGCCCGACATGTACGCCCACGCGGGCAGCGGCGTGCCTCGCGTCCGCTTCAGGATGCCGCCGTCCCGACTGAACGTCGTGCTGATCGCCACGTTCGTGTACGTCGCGCTGATCACGCCGAAGGCCGCCTCGGCGACGACGTAGTAGGTCGACAGGTTGATCGTCACGCCGTTGAGGGTCAGGTCGCCGGAACCGAGCAGCGACGTGAAGATCACCACGAACATCAGCGGGAACGCGAACGTGAAGAACGCGGAGGCCGGGTTGCGCCAGAACGCCTTGTTCGTGTAGCCGACCTGGCGCAACGCGAGGCTGGCGTCGCTCATACGCTGACCTCCTCGCCGCCCGTGATCTCGAGATAGACATCCTCCAGGCTCGGCCTCGACACCTCGAGGTCCTCCAGGTGCACGGCTCGCTCGAGCGCCCAGCTGGTGAGCGCATGCAGCTGGGTCGTGGGGTCCTCCGCCCGCAGTTCCCAGACCCCGTCCTCCTGGACGATGCCGTCGATCGACGGCGGCTCGCCCGGCGCCCGGCGGGAGGCGGAACCGGATCGTCGTGAGCCGCTGGTTCCGGCCGGCGAGGGTCTGCGGGGACCCCTCCGCGACGATCTCCCCGTGGGCGATCACCGCGACACGGTTCGCCAGGTACTGCGCTTCGTCCATGAAATGGGTCGTCAGGAAGACGGTCTTCCCGAGCTCCGTCAGGCTCCGGACGATCTCCCAGGCGTGCCGCCGGGCCGACGGATCGAAGCCGGTGGTCGGCTCGTCCAGGAAGAGGAGCTCGGGGTCGCCCGCCAGCGCGATCGCCACGTCCAGCCGGCGTTGCTGTCCGCCCGAGAGCTTCAGCACGCGGACATCGCGCTTCTCGGACAGACCCACCAGCGCGAGCACCTCGTCGGCGGCGCGGGGCTTCGGGTAGTAGCCGCTGTACATCTCGACCGACTCCAGGACCGTGAGGTAGGGATCGACCCCGGTCGACTGGAGCACGATCCCGATCCGGCGACGCAGCTCCACGTCATGCCGAGCGGGATCGTGCCCCAGCACCGAGACATCGCCTCCGCTGCGGCTCCGGAACCCCTCCAGGATCTCCACGGTGGTCGTCTTCCCGGCGCCGTTCGGGTCCCAGCAGGGCGAAGACCTCGCCGCGATCCACGTGGAGGTCGATGCCCTTCACGGCTTCGACGTCGTCGTAGGACTTGCGCAGCCCGCGCACCTCGATCACCCGGTCGCTCACGCCGCCACCCTAATGAGCGGTCCGTCGTTACGGCAAGGTCGGATCGTCGGTCGGGAACCCGAGCCGTTTGTCGACGACGTTGCGCAACGGTGCACCCTGCAGCCAGCGGCGCACGTTGTCGTAGAACACGTCGGCGAAGTCCGCGTCCCAGCCCGTCACGTCGCCCGACATATGCGGACAGACGATCACGTTCTCCATGTCCCAGAGCGGGCTGTCGGCGGGGAGCGGCTCCTCCTCGAACACGTCCAGGGCCGCGCCGGCGATCCGCCCCGATGCCAGCGCGTCGACGAGCGCCGCCTCGACCACGGTCTTCCCGCGGCCGACGTTGATGAACCGCGCCGTCGGCTTCATCGCGTCGAACACCGCCGCATCGAACACGTGCCCGGTCTGCGGCGTCAGCGGCATCGCGTCGATCACGTAGTCGGCGTCGGCCAGGGCCGCGTGCAGGTCGTCGATGCCGCGGATCGTTTCGAACACGTCGTCGCCCGCGCGTGCGGAGCGTCCGACCGCCGTCGACCCGCATCCCGAGCCCGTCGCGGAGCGCCCGTCCGATCGACCGGCCGATCGGCCCCGGACCGACCACCACCACGGTGGTTCCGGCGAGCCGGTCGGTCTCGTGCGTCTCCCACACGTGCGCGCGCTGCCGGTCGAACATCGGACGGAACCCCTTCGCCAGGGCGACCACGAACCCGACCACGGTCTCGGTGATCGGTTGGTCGGCCGCTCCGCGCGCGTTCGTGAGGACCACGTCGCTCTCCACGAGCGCCGGGAACAGCAGTGCGTTGATGCCGACGTTCGATGCCGCGACCCACTCGAGCTTCCGCGCGAGCGGCCACGCGGCCTCCAGATCCTCGCGCTCCCCCCACCAGGTGTAGACGATCTCGGCGTCGACGATCGCTCGTTCGAGCGATGCGCGATCCGGTGCGTACCGGAGCTCCACATCGTCCGCGATGACGTCGATGTTCGGCGGCGGCTCGTCGGCCGTCGCGCCCATCACGACCACCGTCGGCCTGGTGTGCGCGACCCCGTCCGCCATGGTCACAGGGGCTTCCGGCTGGTGAACCCGGCGTGCTGCTCGTGGTACCAGGCGACCGCATCCTCGCCGAGCCGCCAGCACAGGAACACGGGACGCCCGTCCACCTCGCCGGGGAGATCCACCAGCCCGGTCTCGGGATCGCGAAGGAGGATGCCGCGTTCCGCCAAGTAGAGGAGCTCGGCCTTCAACGAGCGCTGGGCCTCGAACCAATCGCTCCCGGCAACCCCTCCTCCGTCCGCGGCGACGGCCTCGGTGATGCGCTCGCTGGTGCGGATCACCGTTCGCCGCGACTCCCGCAAGCGCGGCAACCGCTCCCGAAGCTCGGGGAGCTCGGCGTTCGCCTCCTCGCGTGTGAACCGACGTTCGTCCTCAACCATGGAGCACCTCGGAGAGTTGGGCCAGGTCCGTGATGCGCGCGCCGACGTGATCCCCGTGCCGTTCCCTTCGGTCGATCAACACGGGGAACATGCCGAGCGCCGCAGGGGGATCGATGTCGAACTCGGGGTTGTCGCCGACGTAGACCGCGTCGGCCGCGTCCACGCCCGCGCGATCGAGCGCCAAACGATAGATCCGCGGATCGGGCTTCTCCATGCCCTCGTTCCCCGAGATCACCCGCACCGCGAACGCGTCGCGGACGCCCAGGTCGGCGAGCAGATCGTCGAGCCACGCCTCGAAGTTCGACACGAGACCGAGCGTGTATCCCTCGGACGGCCAGCCCGTCCAGGACCGATCGCACGTCGTCGAACAGCGTGTAGTTGGCACGGTCGGTGAATGCGCCGTACAGCGAATCCCGCAGCCCGTCCTGGGACGGCAGCCCGAGCTCACCGAGCATCGCCACGTAGACCGAGCTCCAGAACGCCCGGGAGCGCTCCGGGCTGGTCGTCCACAGGCTCCCGTCGCGCGACGCCTCGCTGAACCGCGCGGTCACGGCGCGCGATGCGGCCAGGACGTCGTCGGGAAGCACGCGATGGCCCTCGCGTTCCAGGACCTGAGCGAACAGCTCCGGGAACGACGGCGCCGGATGCACGAGCGTCTCTCCGGCGTCGAAGAAGACGGCGCGGTACCTCACCGGATCGCCTCGGCGCGGTTCGCGAGGTCGTTCCAGAGCCGCTCCACCTGCGGTGCCAGCCGCTCGATCCCCCCGTCGTTGTCGAGCAGGACGTCGGCGACCCGGGCGCGCTCCTCGTCGCTGAGCTGCGTGGCCGTTCGTGCGCGGACCTGCTCCGGCGTCATGTCTCGATCGCGCGTCAGCCGCTCGATGCGCCGATCGATGTCGGCCACGACCACCACGACCACGTCGAAGCCGTCCGCCAGGCCGCGTTCGGCGAGCAGCGGCACGGAGTACACGACGATGCGGTCGGTCTCTCGGAACGGCTCGAGCGCCTCCGCGTACAGCCGAGCGACCTCCGGATGCACGATCGCCTCGAGCTCCCGCAAACGCTCAGGATCAGCGAACACGATCGCCGCCAGCCGGGACCGATCGATGTCGCCGTCCGGGCCGAGGATCTCTCGACCGAACGTCTCCACCACGCGGTCGAAGCCGTCCGTCCCGGGCGCGACGGCGCGACGCGCCAGATCGTCGGCATCGATCACGGCCGCGCCGCGTTCGGCGAGGAGCTCGGCCACGGTCGACTTCCCCGAGCCGATCCCCCCCGTCAGACCGACCAGCAACATGTCGCGCCGGACCGCTGCGGGCCCGGCTCCCCTTACTCGGCTCGGCCCTCGCGGCGCTTCAGGTCCTCGAGGATGGCCTCGAGCGAGACCTCGTCCGACGGCGTTTCCGCCTCGGGCTCGGCGGCCGGCTCGGGCTCGGCGGCTCCGGCTCCGCGACCTCCGCCTCGACGACCGCTTCCACGACCTCAGGCGTCTCCGGCTCAGCCGCCGCGGGCGCTTCGTCCGCCGGCGCTTCCACTTCGTCGACGGCCGGGACCTCGACCGGCGAGGTGTCGGCCGATGCCGAGACCTCCGCGAGCGCGTCCATGGCTGCCTCGGTGTCCGAGACGGCGGGCTCGGCTTCGGGTGTCGCCTCCGCGGTCGCTTCCGCCTCCGCGACGGCGTCCAGGATGGCCTGTGGCACCTCGAGCATCGCCGGCGCCATCTCGGGCTCGGCGGCCTCGGCGGGCGGGGTCTTCTCGACCTCGACCTCGATCTCCGTGGCGCGCGGCTTGTCCGTGACCTGTCGCATCGACAGGCTGACGCGACGACGCGGGACGTCGACATCGATCACCTTCGCGCGGACCTCGTCGCCCACCGACAGCACGGACTCGGGCGTGTCGACGTGCTCGTGGCTGAGCTCGGAGATGTGGACGAGTCCCTCGATGCCCGGCGCCACGCGGACGAACGCGCCGAACGGGCACGAGCTTCGTGACCTGACCCTCGATGATCTCGCCGGCCTGGTACCGCCGCTCGAACTCCTTCCAGGGGTCCTCCTGCGTGGCCTTGAGCGAAAGCGACACGCGCTCGCGCTCCAGGTCGACGTCGAGCACCTCGACCTCGACCTCCTGGCCCACCGTGACGACCTCGCCAGGATGATCGACATGCTTCCACGACAGCTCGGACACGTGCACCAAGCCGTCGACGCCACCGAGATCGACGAACGCGCCGAAGTTCACGATCGAGCTGACGGTGCCCTTGCGGCGCTCGCCCTTCGTGAGCCCCTCCAGGAACTTCTTGCGACCCTCGGACTGCGACTCCTCCAGGAACGCGCGACGGGATAGGACGACGTTGTTGCGGTTGCGGTCCAGTTCGATGATCTTCGCTTCCAGATCCTGTCCGACGAACGGGTGCAGGTCGCGCACGCGACGCAGGTCGACGAGCGACGCCGGCAGGAAGCCGCGCAGTCCGATGTCGAGGATCAGGCCACCCTTGACGACCTCGATCACGGGACCGGTGATGGTCTCGCCGGAGCGCATGACCTCTTCGATGCGTCCCCAGGCGCGCTCGTACTGCGCGCGCTTCTTGGACAGGATCAGGCGGCCTTCCTTGTCTTCCTTCTGCAGGACGAGCGCCTCGACCTTGTCGCCGACCTTCACGACCTCGTTCGGGTCGACGTCGTGGCGGATCGAGAGCTCCTTGCTCGGGATCACGCCCTCCGACTTGTATCCGATGTCCAGCAGGACCTCGTCGCGGTCGATCTTCACGACCGTGCCCTCGACGATGTCCCCGTCGTTGAAGTCCCTGAGGGACTCCTCCATGGCGATGACGAGTTCTTCCGGCGTCAGGTCGCGCTCAGGCGCGGCCGCCGTTTCGGTGGTGTCTATGGGAACCAACCCCTTCCGCGCACGAGGCGCGCACCGAACCGGCATGTGAGATTTACCGTGGTGCTGGTGCGCCTCGCGGCTCAGGGATGGTAGGTGACCAGCGCAAAGGCCGTCAATGTCGGCATAGACTTCGCCTCCGAAGGAGGGCGCGATGGCGATGATCCGGGTGATCCGGCCCCCGACGAAGTACCGGGACCGGGCGAGGAAGTACGAACTGCTCGTCGATGGATCGTCGCTCGCGAAGATCGGGCACGGGGAGACCGTTGACCTCTCGGTTGGCGAGGGCCGTCACGCCGTCCAGGCCAAGATCGATGGGCACGACCCCGCGGTCGAGATCGACGTCGCCGCCGACGAGACCGTCGCGCTCCGCGTCGCCCCGGATCCGGCCGGCGATCGTCAACGTGATGCGGCCGTCCAAGTACCTGACCTCGAGATCGTGCCGCCCGCCACGTCCTCGCCGCGGTCAGTGGCCTTCGGGGGCGGCCTCCGCCCAGTTCGCGCCCCAGCCGATGTCGGCGCGCAGCGGCACGTCGAGCTCGACCGCACTCTCCATCCGCTCCTTGACGAGGGCCGCCGCCGCCTCGACGTGGGCCGCCGCGACCTCGAACACCAGCTCGTCGTGCACGGTGAGGAGCATGTGGCAGTCGAGCTCCGGTTGCTCGCGAAGCGCGCGATCCACGCCGATCATCGCGACCTTGAACACGTCGCTGGCGCTCCCCTGGATGGGAGCGTTCAGCGCTTGGCGCCGGCCAAGGTCCCGCACCCGCGGGTTCGAGGCATGCAGCTCCGGGATGTATCGGCGCCGCCCGAGCAGCGTCTCGGTGTAGCCGTCGACGGTTGCCCTGTCCACCTGGCGGTCCAGATATTCGCGGATACCGGGGAAGCTCTCGAAGTACGCGTCCATGATCTCCTGCGCCTCGTCGGGAGCGATATCCAGGCGGGACGCGAGCCCCCACGCGGAGAGCCCGTAGGCGAGGCCGTAGTTGATCATCTTCGCCCGCGAGCGGAGCGCGGGATCCACCTTGTCCTCCGGGATCCCGAAGACGCGCGCCGACGTGGCGGTGTGGATGTCGTGACCCGACGCGAACGCTTCGCGCAGCCCTTCATCCCCTGACAGGTGCGCGAGGATGCGGAGCTCGATCTGCGAATAGTCCGCGGCGACCAGCACCTGTGCGGCGTCGCCGGGGATGAACGCCCGCCGGATCTGCCGGCCGAGCTCGGTCCGAACCGGGATGTTCTGCAGGTTCGGGTTCGACGACGAGAGCCGGCCGGTCGCCGCCACCGCCTGGTTGAAGGACGTGTGGATCCGGCCATCCCGGGGATCGACCAGCCGCGGGAGCGCTTCCAGGTACGTCGAGTTCAGCTTGTCCAGCTCGCGCCAATCGAGGAGCGCATCGACCACGGGATGATCCCGCAGCTTCTCCAGCACGCTCGCGTCGGTCGACAGCTGTCCCTTCGGCGTGCGCTTCCCGGGCGATAACCCGAGCTTCTCGTACAGGATCACGCGGAGCTGCGGCGGCGAGTTCAGGTTGAACTCCTCGCCGGCCCCTCGGAAGATCTCGGTCTGGAGCTCCGTCATCCGGCTGCGAACCTCCGCGCCCATCCCGTCCAGGTAGGCGACATCGAGGGCCACACCTTGCTCTTCCATGTGGGCGAGCACCGACGCGAGCGGCATCTCCACCGTCTCGAGCAGATCGCGGAGTCCCTGCTTGTCGATCTGCTCCTCCATCACCGGAGCGAGCAACGCGATCGCCGCCGCGTCGGCCGCGACCGGCCGCCAGCCGGCGTCGCTGAACAGCTGGCCCTCGTCCTGCCCCTCGATCTCGCCGAGGACGTCGACGCCCAGGTACTTCTCGCTCAACGCGCGCAACGGGTACTCCGCCGCCGCGGGGTCGAGCAGATAGCCGGCGAGGAACGTATCGAACACCACCCCCGCGACCTCCACGCCGGCGGCGATCGCCCCGCGCTCCAGCTCCTTCGCGTCGTGCGTCCACTTCGGCGCGTCCGCCGACGCGAGCGCATCGGCCAGCGGTCCCAACGCTGCCAACGGCGCGAACGCCGCTTGCGCGCCTCCCGGGGAGGCGGCCGCGCCTCGAACCTCACGGAGGTCCGCGTCCAGGCGAACACCCTTCGGTGCGTCCGAGGCGATCATCTGCGCGAGCTCGTCCGCCGATGTCTCGCGGAGGTCCAGCTCGGTCACCTCCACCTTCGGCTTCGTCACGCCGATCTCTTCCAGCCGGTCGAGGAGCGACCGGAACTCGAGGGACGTGAACAGCCGCCGCACCTCGTCGGGGTCCCACTCCCCCAGGACGCAGTCCTCTGGACCGATGTCCAACGGAAGGTCCGTGACGATCCGCGCGAGCTCTTTGTTCAACGCCAGCTGATCGGCGGCCGCGAGGACGTTGTCCTTGAGCTTCCCCCGGAGCTCGTCGGCATGGAGCAGCAGCTCTTCGACCGAGCCGTACTGCTGGATCAGCTTGGTCGCGGTCTTCTCCCCCACGCCCGGGACGCCCGGGATGTTGTCGGACGGGTCGCCCTTCAACGCGACGTACTCGAGGTACTTGGACGGAGGCACGCCGAAGCGCTCCTCCACGCCGGCCTCGTCGTACAGGACGATGTCGGAGATGCCGCGCCGGTTGAACATCACCTGGATCCCCGGACGGACGAGCTGGAAGAAGTCCCGGTCGGCGGTCACGATCACGGCGTCCAGTCCCGAGTCCGCGGCGACCGTGGCGAGCGTGCCGATCGCGTCGTCGGCCTCGTGGTCCACCACGCGCACCATCGGGACGTGCAGGGTGTCGAGGACCTCATCGATCAACCCGAGCTGCGACGTGAAGTCGGTGGGCGTCTCCGCGCGCCCCGCCTTGTAGTCGGCGTACTTCTCCAGTCGCACGGTGGGCCTGCCGAGGTCGAACGCCACCGCCAGGTAGTCCGGGTGCTCGTCGCCCATCAGCTTGATCAGCATCGACGTGAAGCCGTAGACCGCGTTCGTGATCTGACCGGTGCTGGTGGCGAGCGTGGCCGGGAGCGCGAAGTACGCCCGGTACGCGAGCGAATGCCCGTCCAGCAGGAAGATCCGCTTGCGTTCGTCGTGCCCGTCGGTGGGCGTCACGCGGCGGATTCTAGTCGTCGGTGACGACGGGCCTCGCGCGCCCGTGCGAGCTCGGCCAAGTGATTCGGACCCGAACGAGGTTGCTATCCGAACCTCGGGTTAGATAGGGTGCAGGCGGCGATTAGGTCGAACGAAGGACGGACGGATCACACATGCTTCCCACGTTCATCATCGGACTCCGAGAGGGCCTCGAGGCCGCGCTGATCGTCGGCATCATCGCCGCGTTCCTCATCCAGCGCGGTGAGCGCAAGGCGCTCCGACCCATGTGGTACGGCGTCGGGCTCGCGGTCGCGCTCTGCACGGGCGTCGCGCTCGCGCTGGAGGCGCTGGACCAGGCGCTCCCCCACAAGCAGCAGGAAGGGCTCGCCACGATCCTCGCGCTCCTGGCGGTGGCCGGGGTCACGTACATGGTCGTGTGGATGAAGCGCCACTCTCGCGAGCTCAAGGGTTCGCTCGAGGCGAGCGCCGAGAACGCCCTGGTCCTGGGGTCGGCGTGGGCGCTCATCGGCATGGCGTTCTTCGCGGTCCTCCGAGAGGGACTCGAGACCGCGGTCTTCCTGCTCGCGGTCTTCGGCAACTCGGATGAGCCGGCCGTGACCGGTACGGGTGCGGTGCTGGGGGTCGGGCTGGCCGTGGCCCTGGGCTACGCGATCTACAAGGGCGGCGTCCGGATCAACCTGTCCCGGTTCTTCCGGTTCACGGGCTTCGTCCTGGTGCTCGTCGCCGCGGGCCTGCTGGCGAGCGCCGTCCACACCGGGCACGAGGCCGGCTGGATCGACGTGCTGCAGGCGCAGGCGTTCGACCTCCGATGGCTGGTGGCTCCCGGGTCCGTCCGCGCGGCGCTCCTGACCGGGATGCTCGGACTGCAGCCAGTGCCGACCGTCGGCGAGACCCTCGCCTGGCTCCTCTACGCGATCCCCATGAGCCTCTACGTCCTGTGGCCGTCGCGCCCTCCGGCGAAGGCCGAGCGCACGGCTCCCGCTCCCGCCGTGACGGTCGCCTCGTGACGACCCGCACGCGCCACCCTCAACTGCGACTCGTCGCGCTCTGCGGCGTCCTCGCGATCGCCGCCACCTCATGCGGTGGTTCAGGGTCGGGGGCGACCGGCGATGTGATCGTCACGTTGAAGGACTTCTCGTTGACGGCGACGCCCGGCACGTTCGCGGCGGGACCGATCTCGTTCGGTATCGACAACGACGGACCGAGCGTGCACGAGTTCGTCGTCCTGCGCACCGATGACGCGCCCGACGCGTTGCCGGTGGAGAACGGAGTGATCCCCGAGGATCAGATCGACCTGATCGACGAGGTCGAGGACCTCGCTCCGGGCACCAGCTCGTCGCTCGATGTGAACCTCGACGCCGGCGCCTACGTGCTGGTGTGCAACCTCCCCGCGCACTACGAGCAGGGCATGTTCGCCGCGTTCACCGTCGCGTGAACCTGTCACTCTTTCTTCCGACACCCTGACGCGACGCCTACCTGCGACTCTGCGGAAGAAACACTGCTGACCAGTGGTTCTCCGCGAGTTGACAGCCCTCAACCTCCAGTCTATCTTTCGCTCCGGTCCCGCGCTGGCCGCGGGCTCGGGCCGGAAACGGTACGAGGCCAGGTCGCTCGGGACCACTGCGTGACGGGCCGCGTCGATCGTGTGGATTACTCGCGTATGGGGAAGGCGCGAGTGGTTCGCCGAGAGGCGCGGCCCGTCTCTCTTTGTGGCGCAGCGACTCTCGCGGTCCGCGTGTGGGCGCCGACTACAGCACCGCTTCGAGGAACGTACGCGTTTCGGGGTGCTGCGTGTGGTTGAAGAGCTGATCGGGCGTGCCCTCCTCCAGGATCACGCCCTCGTGGAAGAACATCATCCGGTTGGCGACTTCGCGGGCGAATCCCATCTCGTGCGTGACGACGATCATCGTCATGTGAAGGTCGGTGGCGAGCGACTTCATCACCGCGAGCACCTCGCCGATCAACTCCGGGTCGAGTGCCGACGTCGGCTCGTCGAAGAGCATCACGTCTGGCTCCATCGCGAGGGCCCGGGCGATCGCGACCCGCTGTTGCTGACCCCCGGAGAGTCGGATCGGATGCTGATTGGCCTTGTCGACGAGCCCGACCTTCGCGAGGAGGTCGAGAGCCATCGGTCTCGCGACGCTGGGCTTCAACACCCTTCACCGTCACCGGCCCTTCCATGACGTTCTGGAGCGCGGTCATCTGCGGGAACAGGTTGAAGGACTGGAAGACCATCCCCGCGTGCAGACGGAGCTGGCGGATCTGCTCGCCTTTGTGACGGGTTCGGTGCCCACCCTCGAGTCGGATCCCGAGCCACCTCGATGGTGCCGAAGGTCGGGTCCTCGAGGAAGTTGACGCAGCGAAGGAGCGTCGACTTCCCCGAGCCGGATCGCCCGAAGATCACGACGACCTCGCCCGGTTCACCTGCATCTCGATGCCCTTCAGCACCTCGAGTGATCCGAAGTACTTGTGGAGGTTCTCGACCTTGACGACCGCGTCGGTAGTCACGGCTGCTCCTCCTCCGGCGGGAGCGGCATCTCGGCGATCGCGCCCCCGCCGCCCGCCGCAACGGGAAGGTACTGCGTGCGCTTGCCGCCCCCGCCCGTCTTCACCTCGCGTGCGGACGTACCCCTTGGAGATCCGCTTCTCCAGGCGAACCTGGAAGAACGTGAACATCGACGTGAGCAGCCAGTACAGGGCGGCCGCGACGAGCAGCGACTCAAGCCGGTTGCGGATGCTCGAGCTGAACGCGAGCTGCGCGCGCAGGAACAGCTCCGCGCTCGCGACCGACGCCCCCAGGAAGCCCACGAGCGCCGTGTCCTTCATCATCGCGATGAACTCGTTGCCGGTCGGCGGGATGATGACGCGGATCGCCTGTGGTAACACGACGCGCCGCATCCGCTGGGTGTACGTCATGCCCAGGGCGTCCGCCGCCTCGGCCTGGCCGTGCCCCACCGATTGGATGCCCGCGCGGAAGATCTCCGTCATGTACGCGCCGTAGTTCAGCCCGAGGCCGATCACACCGGCTTGAAAGGTGGTGAGCGTGAGGAGGTTCACGAGCGAGGTCCGGTTCATGTTGAACCCGATCTGCGGCAGCGCCAGGAAGATCAGGAACAGCTGGACGATCAACGGCGTGCCCCGGAAGAACGACGTGTAGAAGCCGGAGACGCCGTACGCGACCGCGTTGCGCGAGAGCCGCCCGAGGGCGCCGAGCAGCGCCAGGAACGTCGCGAGCACGATGGCGAGAGCGGCCAGGAGGATCGTGAACTCCAAACCCTTCGCGATGTACCAGAGGTTCTCCCGGATGAAGCCCAGTCCAGATCGGACAGGACCAAGAAGATCCCGATGATGAAGAAGATCGCGATCCAGACCGCCGTCACCTTGAGGCGGAACGGGACCCTGGCGCTCGCGAGCGCGATCGCCTCCGTCCTCCCCGCCGCCGCCTTCCCCAGCAGGAGCAGCACCACGCCGGCGACCGATAACGCGACCGCGAGGTAGCCCTCTCGTTGGTCGGTCAGGCCGCCGACGGCGACCAGGTACCCGCCGCACAGAGCGGTCGCGCCGAGCGCCACCCACCACGTCCAGCGGCGCGCTACGTAGAGCGAGGAGCCCCGACGAGGCTGACGACGCCCACGAACCCGAACATCGCGATGTCGGCGGGCGGGATGTTCTCAGTGGTCGAGAAGACGAGGATCGGCAGGAAGAGCGCGATGAGCGCCCCCTGCAAGATGATCAGCCCACGAGGCGATCAGCAGGAACTTCGGCCTGGGGGATCTCGAACTGACCGCGCGACGGAGCGCGAGGTTGTTCCTCACGCCCCGTCGCCGCGACCGTGGCTCCCATGGGTCGTTCCCACGCGATCCGCGACGGCTCAGACCGATGCCGACACCGTCCAGTCCACGCCGCCGTACCACTGCTTCGACAGGGTGGAGAGCGTGCCGTCGTCGTGCATGTCCTGGACGATCTGGCTGACCGCATCGGCGAGGCTCTGCGAGTCCTTGGGGTCGTTCTTGTCGAACGCGATGCAGAGCGGTTCGTAGTAGAGCGGGTCACCCACGATCTTGATCGGGCCGCCGGCGTCGATGTAGGCCTGGATCGTCTGCTGGGCGCTGATCGCCGCGTCGCACCGCGTGCCGTCGCCGAGGGCGAGGTTATCGAGCGCGTCGGTGTCCGTATCGAAGGTCGTCAGGTCGCCGCCCGTGATCTGGAACTCGAACGGCGGGGCGCCCGAGCCGAGCTTCAGCGTGCCCTGCACGTAGTCCTGGTACGTGGTCGAGACGCCCACGCAGATCTTCTTCCCGGTCAGGTCCGCCGGGCCGGTGATCGTGGTGTTGTCCTTGAACACGGACATCGAGGCGGGCGTGTAGTAGTACGCCGGGGTGAAGTCGAAGAGCTCTTCGCGATCGATCGTGTCTGTCATCGAGCCGACGCTCACGTCCCAGCGGTCGTTCCACGATCCCGCCGTGATGACCGCCCACTTCTGGGCCTGGAGCTCGGGGCTGACGCCCAGGCGCTTCGCGATCTCGGTGGCCACGTCGACGTCGAACCCCTTCCAGGTGCTGGTCTGCACGTCGTACCACGACTGCGGCTTGTACTTCGGGTCGGTCGCGATCCGGAGCGTGCCGCTGTTGCAGAGCGCGGCAAGCGCGTCGGTGCCGCTCGTGTCGACGGTGGCACACACACCGCTGCCACCCGACGCACCGCTTCCTCCGGTGCCTCCGGTGCTCCTCCGGTGCTTCCTCCGTTGGACGCGTTGTCATCGCTTGCACAGGCGGCCCCCACCAGGGCGAACACCGTCAACAGCAGCACGAACGAGCGTAGTCGGAGCTTGCGCACAGTTCCTCCTTCCGGGGGAGGCCCGAAAAGCCCCCTCCTGTCCGTCGGAAACTATATGGGGGTGTCTCCCGCCGAGCAATGCAACCCACCACGAGGAGCTGCAGCTAGGTGCCTGTTTCGGGAGGGACGGGCGTCCCGGGGAAGTACTTCGCGAACAGCAGGGCGTAGCGCCCGACCCGGATCAGCCGGGCGAGCGCTTCGTCGATCGCCGCCACGAGGCGGGCATCGGGCCCCGTGGCGATGAAGACATCGTGCGCTCCGGCGTCGATGCTCTGGGCGATCCGGAGCGAACGCCTCCGTTCGATCGCTTGCCAGGCTTCCGGCTCCACGTCCGCCACTGCCGTGATCGAGCCGGCGACGAGCTCGTCGTAGGCCGCTCGCCTGTCGTCGGTGAACCGCACCACGGCGCCCGTCGCTTGCAGGGCGTCGCTCGCCCAGGCAACGCTCTCCCGCGAGCGCACCACGACCACGACGTCGCCCGGCCCCAGGCGCTGCAGCAATGGGCGTTCGTCGTGGGCGAGTCGTTTCGAGGCGACCAGGGCGATGTGGAGGCTGAACGCGATCCCTGACGCCGGGGTGCCTTGTGCCACGTCTGCTGACGGCGTCACGACGGCGTCGAGCGTCCCGCTCGCCACCGCACGGATGGCCGCCTGGCACGGGATGTCACGCCACGAGAGCACGAGTCCGAGCCGGCGAGCGATCGCCGCGGCCAGCTCGACGTCGAAGCCTGTGAGGCGGCCTCGCTCGGTATACGCGTACGGTCGGCCCTTCCGGCAGGAGGTGACCGACAGCGAACCGGGCGTGCCCACCGGCAGGGGCTCCTGCGTGTCCCCCTGACCGACCGGGGCCCAGCGCACTCCTTCGGCCCGGAATACGCGGACGCCCGCCGACCCGGTCTGGAGCTCCCCGTCGTCGAACCGATACGTGTTCGCGAGGCCGTCGTATCCGTCGAGCGTCGACAGGGCGGCCGAGACCGTCCGACGATCCTGGGCTCCCGCGCCGAACGTCGCGAGCACCATCCCGCCCGCGTCCCATCCTTCGGCCGCGAACACGCCGGGCGGCGAGCCGAACCGGGACTGGAAGTCGTGGATGAAGCGACGCGCATCCGGTCGCGTGGACGAGGCCAGATCGACGCACGCGCAGGTGACGATCGTCCCGTCCCCCGCGTCGTCCGTCATGGACAGGTACGACTCGGTCTTCATCGCGGACGAGCCCACGAGCGGCAGCGACACGGAGCCGGCCTCGGTCAGCCCGGTGCGCAGGAGCGTCGCGCCGGGCCCGAAACCCGTCCACGCGACCAGCCCGCATCCCGACCCGTCCACGAGTTGGAGGACATCCGGCAGGGCATCCTCATCCGGCAGATCGAGCGAGGCGATCACCCGTGCCCCCAGGTCCGCGCTGAGCAACTCGCTCAGCGCGGTGGACTGACCGGAATCGTCGCCGACGACGCACACCCCATCCACCGCCTCGGGGGAAGCGCGGATCACCGCAGCGAGCGCCGCGGCTTCCCACGAGATCCCGGCGACGATCCGCCACCAGGACGACCAGCCACGCGTGGCCAGTGACGGATCGAGCTCGGACATGCTGATCGTCGGGACACCTGCCTCCTGCAGGACGTCGCCCACTTCGACGGGCTCCGACCAGAACGGGCCGATCACCGCCGCCACGTACGCCGGATCGTCCGCGACCTCGTGGGCCCGCTCGATCGCGTTCGCGCCGTCCCCGTCGACGTCGAGCCCGACGACCTCAGGGACGACCGAGAGATCGCCGGCGTCGACCGCATCTTGGAACGCGAGCTGCATGCCGAGGAGCGCCGGGGCGACGGTCTGCTCCGAGCCGGGTACCGACATGTCGTGGAGGAACGCGATCTTCACGGGCACAGGATCGGGAACGGGCGACGGTGACGCTCCCCCGCCCGTGCATGCCGCGGCGATGGTCGCGATGAAGGCGACCAGGGCGGCGGCGGTCGAGGATCGTCGGCTCATGTGGGGTCCGGGTCGCCTCGAACACCGGGAAGCGCTCAGGCGGGATGGGTAGTCTAGGGGGCCGCGCCGGGATGGCGGAACTGGCAGACGCGCGGGACTCAAAATCCCGTGGGCTTCGGCCCGTGAGGGTTCGACCCCCTCTCCCGGCACTCAGACGACGCGACCCTCGACGACGAGGTCGCCGCGGTCGAACCGATCGAGCCCGAGCGACGAGATGTCCACGGTGCGCGCCCGGCCGTCGACGATCAGCTCGGTGAGGAGCTTGCCGACCACCGGCGCATGCTGGAACCCGTGGCCACTGAACCCGTTCGCCAACAGGAACCCTTCGACGGGCGATCCCCCGATGATCGGATGACGATCCGGCGTCATCTCGTACAGGCCCGCCCACATGCTCGCCAAGGCCCGCGTGTTCGATCGGCGGGAACACACGGACCGCGGTCGGCAGCAACTCCTCCTCGATGAATCGATGGTCGACGTCAGTGCTGAACGACGGCTGCTCGTCGCGACCGCCCATGCCCGTCAGGACGCCGTCGCCTTCCTTGTGGAAGTAGTACGAGGTCGCGGCGTCGATCACGAGGGTCCGGCGCGCGGGCGCCCCCGGGAACCCGCCCGTCGTCACGACCATGCGTGGGATGGGTTCCAGTGGAAGGTGTATCCCAGCGGTCGCCGCGAGCGCCCCGGCCCACGGCCCCGCCGCGTTCACCACGACGGGCGCGGAGATGGAGCCATCCTCCGTGCGGACACCGGAGACGGCCGCACCCTTCGTCTGGATCTCAACGACCTCGACACCCAGCCGCACGTCGGCGCCGGAACGACGAGCGAGCGTCGCGTATCCCTGCGTGAGCCCTGCCGGATCGGCGATGCCATCGTCGGCGCAGAAGGACGCACCCACGACGTCATCGATCGCGATGCCCGGCGCGACGGCCATCGCCTCATCGGGCGTCAGGAGCTGTGTGTCGACACCGAGCGATCGCTGCAGCTCCGCTCCGGCGCGGAAGTCGGCCCAGTCGTGCTCGTCCCGCACGAGGAACAGGTACCCGTCCTGCACGACGTCGAGCGGCAGCCCGTGCTCCTCGGTGAACCCCAGGATCATGGGGACGCTCGCCAGCGACAGCTCGATGTTGATGCGGCTGGAGAACTGATGCCGGAACCCTCCGGCGCAAGCGCCGGTCGAGCCGGTCGCGACGCTGTCCGCGCGTTCGAGCAGGACGACGTGCTCGACCCCGGCGGCGGCCAGGTGGTACGCCGTGCTCGCGCCCACGACGCCTCCGCCGACGACCACGACGTCCGCCGTGGTCATCCGGTGTCCTCGTCCGCGCCCTTGGCCGCGCCCACCGCCGCCCGTGCGACGATCAGATCCTCGAACGCCAGCCCCACGGACTTGAAGACCGTGATGTCGTCCGGAGACGTGCGCACATCAGCGCCATGCACGACCTCCGCGAGGTCGGCGACCACGTGATCGCGGCCGAACGCACCCTCTTCGACAGGGATGCACAATTCTCCGGCCTCGGCGAACGCCGCATCGCGGGACTCCACGACCACCCTGGCCCGCGCGACCGCGACCGTGTCGAGCTCTCTCGCCGTGGGTCGGTAGCTGCCGACGGCGTTGACGTGCGCCCCCGGGGCGAGCAGGCCGCCGTCGAACAGCGGAACGTCGCTGGTCGTGCACGTGCAGATGATGTCCGCGTCGGCGACATCGTTCGCTCCGCCGACGGCCGCGTCGACCCCGGCCTCTCGAGCCATCTCCACCAGCGCCTGCGCGCGCTCAGGCGTCCGCGAGACGACCGTGACATGTCCGATCGGGCGGACGGCGAGCATCGCCTCAAGGTGCGATCGCGCCTGGACACCGGCGCCGAAGATCACGAGGCGCCGGGCGTCGGTGCGGGCGAGGTGGCGCGTGGCCAGCCCCGACACGGCGGCGGTGCGGAGCGCGGTGAGCGCGGCACCGTCCACGATCGCGTCGGGCACTTGCGTATCAGGGTCGAACAGGACGTAGACCGCGTTGATGAACGGGAGGTCTCGTTCCGCGTTGCCGGGCGTGAGCGTCACGAGCTTCACGCCGACCCCGGCGTCGCCGAACGCCGGCATCTGCAACAGCGTCCCGGCCGGCGTCTCGAGGTGCGATCGCAGCGGTGCCCCGGACGGGTCCTGCTCGCGGAAGCCGGTCTCCAGGGCGTCGATGGCCGCGGCCATCGGGAGCCTGTGACGGAGCTCGACGGCGTCAAGGAGCTGCATCACAGCTCCCCGAGGTACGCCTCCCGCATCAAAGGGTTGGCCAGGAGGTTCGCCGCCGTGTCCGCCAGCACGACCTCACCGGTCTGGATCACGTAGCCGCGATCGGCGATCGAGAGCGCCATGTTCGCGTTCTGCTCGACGACGAAGATCGTGGTGCCCAGCGCCCTGATCTGCTTGATGATCTCGAAGACCTGGTCGACCAACACCGGCGCGAGCCCCATGGAGGGCTCGTCCATGAGCAGCACCTTGGGCTTGGCCATCAACGCGCGGCACATCGCCACCATCTGCTGCTCGCCGCCGGAGAGCGTGCCGGCCTTCTGCTTCAGGCGTTCGCGGACCCGGGGGAACACCCCGAGCAGTCGCTCGCGGTCCTCCGCGATCCCGGCGCGATCGCTCCGCTGATACGCGCCCAGGTCCAGGTTCTCCGACACCGTCATGCCGGCGAAGAGCCGGCGGTTCTCCGGCACCATGGAGACCCCGCGCCGGACGACCTCGATCGTGGGCATGCCGCTCACCACGTCGCCGTCCAACAGCACCTCTCCCTCGCTCGGCGTCACGTAGCCCAGGATCGTCTTCAGCGTGGTCGTCTTGCCGCTGGCGTTGCCGCCGAGCAGGCACACCATCTCGCCCTCGTAGATCTGGACGTCGACGTTGCGAAGCACCGAGACCAAGCCGTAGTGGGTGCTGACGTTCCGCATCTCGAGGATGGGCCGGCGCTCGGGTTCGGCGCTCATCCCGCCGCTTTCGTGCCCAGGTAGGCCTCGATCACCTGTTCGTTGTTCGCGACCTCCTCGTACGTGCCTTCGCCGATCTTCTGCCCGTAGTCGCATGCGATCACACGATCGGAGACGCCCTTCACGACGCGCATGTCGTGCTCGATGACGAGCACGGTGAGCCCGACCTCGTCCCGCATCCGCACGATGTGGTCCCGGAGCTCCAGCGTCTCGCGCGGGTTCATCCCGGCGGTCGGCTCGTCCAGCAGCAGGATCGTGGGGTCGGTCGCCATGGCGCGAGCCATCTCGAGCCGCCGACGATTGGCGTACGAGAGCGAGAACGCCGGCTGCTCCTGCCGATATCCGGAGAGCCGGGTGCCGAAGAAGTCCAGCGCCTGCTGCGCGCGGACGCGGATCCGCTCCTCCTCGCGCTTCGTGCTCGGCAGACCGCAGCACCGACCCGAAGATGCCGGACTTCGACCGGCAGTGCTGGCCCACCATCGCGTTCTCCAGCACCGTCATGTTCGGGAACAGGTGCACGTTCTGGAACGTGCGGGCGATCCCGAGCTTCGCCACCTGGTGCGGCCGCAACCCGACGATGCTGTCGCCGCGGAACGTGATGTCACCGTCGTCGGGCGCGTAGAGGCCGGTGATGACGTTGAACAGCGTGCTCTTGCCCGCTCCGTTCGGCCCGATCACGCTGAGGATCTCGCCCTCGTTCGACGTGCATGTCGAGCCCGGCGAGCGCCGACAGTCCGCCGAACTGCTTGCGGACGCCCTTGATCTCCAGGAGCGGCTCGGTCATCCGCTCCCCTCCCCGATCGGCGAGATGCCCGCGGCGACGTCCTCGTCGGCCGCAAGGTCTCCCGCCCACTTGTCCTGTGACCGATCCTCCTCCTGCAGCTCGCGGCTGCGGCGGATGTTCGGCACCAGACCCTGAGGCCGCAGGATCATGATCGAGACGAGCGCGGCGCCGTAGATGAGCAGCCGGTACTCCTCGAACTCCCGCAACAGACCCGGGCAGGCCGATCAGGACCAGCGCGCCGACGACCACGCCGGGGATGCTGCCCATGCCGCCCAGGATCACGATCGCGAGCGCGGTGATCGAGACGATGATCTCGAAGCTCGCCGGGGTGAGGGATCCGATCTTCACCGCGAACAGCGCGCCGCCCAGCGAGCCCACCGCGCCGCCGGTCGCGAACGCCAGGAGCTTGAATCGGGTCGTGCTGATGCCCATGGCGTCGGCCACCTGTTCGTCCTCGCGCATCGCGTTCCAGGCGCGGCCGATGCGTGAGCTCGCCAATCGCCAGGATAAGAAGATCGCGAACAGCACGAATGCGAGCGCGAGGTAGAAGAAGTGCTGCGGATCTCGGAACGAGAAGCCGGCGATCGCGGCGTCGGTGATGTTCGCGCATCCCCTGCGGTCCACCTACCAACGGCTTCAGCCAGTTCGACGAGATCAGGATCGACACCATCTCGCCGAGGCCCAGCGTGACGATCGCGAGGTAGTCCCCACGCAGACGGAGGACCGGCGCGCCGATCAGCACCCCGACGCCCGCGGCCAGCAGCACGATGATCGGGATCGCCACGTAGAAGTTCAGGTGCATGCTGAACGCCGGGGCGGCCGATCCGGTGGTCGTGTTCAGCGTGGCGCCGGTGAGGAGCGCCGTGGCGTACGCGCCGAACCCGAAGAACGCGACGTACCCCAGGTCGAGCAACCCCGCGTACCCCACCACGATGTTCAGACCGAGGCCCAGGAGCATGAACACCATCACGGTGCCGAGCACCTCGGAGATCACGGCGCCGACGAGCAGCGGGATCGTCGCGAGCACGCCGACCATGACCAGCAGGACGATGATGCGGGTGCCGGGCTGCTCACGAACCATCGTGCGCACGGTGGCGCTCGCGGCCTTCCCTCGGCGGGTCCAGCCCCACGAGCACAACAACGACCCCGCGAAGAACAGCGCCGCCCCGAGCCAGGTGAGACCGCCCGTCGCGGGACTGTAGAGCCAGTCCACCGTGATCCCGAGCTGCACCAGCGCGATCGGGATGATCCGCTGCAGGAGTCCGGCGAGCAGGGTCACGGCGGTCGCCGTCGCCAGCGGTCGCCGCACCGACACCGCCAACGTGCGGAACGCGCCGCCCGCCGCTCCGGCCAGCAGGCCGCCCACGGTGAGGATCACGGCCCCGACCGTCACGCTCTTCCCGAACGACAGGATCTCCAGCAGCGCCGGGTTGACCTGGATGAAGATCTCGCCGACGCGGTCCACGCCGTACCAGTTCGTGAACAGCAGCGCGATCGCGACCGACCCACCTGCCCCGAGCCCGGCGATCGCTCCGTACATCGCCGCACTCCTGGTGGTCGCGGTCACGATCTCTCCGGCGACGACGCGCGGGCGCACCGCGATGTACGCCACCAGGAACGGAACGAACAAGAGCACGGCGCGCGCGCCCGTCACCTGCGTCCCGATCAGGTTGATCTCGGCGATCTTCGCCAAGAGGCCGACCAACGCGACGTAGATGACGACGATCCCGCCGACCAGACCCGTCCTGAGCAGCCTGCCGACCGGCATCAGACCTTCTCCGATCCGCCCGAGCCCAGCAGTCCTCCCGGACGGAAGATCAGCACCAGGACGAGCACGGCGAACGTCACCACGTCCTTCAGCTGGAACGGCGAGGGCACGCCGATGCCGGTCAGGAGCAGCGCCGGTCCGACCGATTGCAGGAGGCCGAGGAGGAAGCCTCCGAGCGCGGCGCCGCCGATGCTGCCGATGCCGCCCAGGACGGCGGCGGTGAACGCGGCGATCCCCGGCCGGACCCCCATGAAGAAGTTGACCTGCTCGAACGTGAGGGCGAACAGCACGCCCGCGATGCCCGCGAGGATCCCGCCGATCACGAACGTGGTGACCACGATGCGGTCGACGTCGATGCCCATCAGGCTCGCGATCTCCTGGTCCTCCGCGACCGCGCGCATCGACTTCCCGGTCTTCGTCCTCGAGACGAAGGTCTGCAGGATGACCATCGCCACGATCGAGACCACGAAGACGACCACCTCGATCCGCGCGATCTCGGTCCCGAAGATCGTCCACGTCCCCGTGAGGATCTCGGGCTTCGGGTAGCCGCGCGTCTGCGTCCCGAAGAATCCTCGCGCCGTGTTCTGCAGGAACAGCGACGCGCCGATCGCGGTGATCAACGGCACCAGGCGGGGCGAGTTCCGGAGCGGTCGATACGCGATCCGTTCGAGCAGGACCGCGATCCCGACGGACGTGATGATCGCCGTGATGAACAGGATGCCCAGCGCCTCGATCGGATGGCGGTTCATGAAGCCGCTCTCCGTGTAGGCGGCGGCGAAGAAATACGAGCCGAACGCGCCCGCCATGAAGACCTCGCCGTGGGCGAAGTTGATCATGCGGAGGATGCCGTACACGAGCGTGTAGCCCAACGCGATGAGGGCGAGGATGGCCCCCTGCGCGATCCCCAGGATCACGAGCTGCTTCCACGCCTCTGCCGAGTAGGCGTTGGACTGGAGCGTCTTGTACGAACCCCAGATCACGAACACCGTGATCCCGATCGAGAGTGCGACCAGGATCATGCGGCGCCACGGCAATCGGTCGAACGCCGACATCCGGACGATGGTCTTCGTGCCTTCGCCCGGAGCAGAAGCGTTCGCCATTCAGCGTCCCCCTACGACCGCCCCGCGTACGGAGCCGCGGATGAGCGGTGCTCGCTCATCCGCGGCTCTCGTGCGCTCTGATCTTCTTCGGCTGTCGCCGTCCCTTTAGAGGACGTCGTCCAGCGTCTTGGTCTCACTGAAGACCGGGTCCGTGTTGCCCGAGCCACCCTCGACGGGCCAGCCCGGCGCTTCGAAGACGCCGATCGTGACATCGGTGGCACAGTCACCGAGCTCGTTGCACGTGATCGTGCCGGTGATGCCCTCCCAGCCGCTCGTCGCGAAGATCGCGTCGCGCAGCGCCTGACGGGGGATCGACAGGGATCCGTCGTCGTTCTCGATCGCCGTGCTCTTGATCGCCTCGAACAGGATGTTCATGGCGTCGAACGCGTGCGCGTGGAAGACCGACGTCGGATCGGTTCCGAACTCGGTCTTGTAGGCCGGCAGGAACTCGTTCTTGTAGAAGTCGCCGTTGGCGAACACCGACAGGTCCGGAGACGATGCGAAGACGCCGTTAGCGGCGGCACCGGCCGTCTCGAGGAAGTCGGTCGCCAAGCAACCGTCGGAACCGATCAGCAGCGTGTCCGGCATGATCTCCGCGGCCTGCTTCGCGATGAGCGCGCACGCCGGGTTGAAGTCCGGGAAGTACAACGCTTCCGGGTTGCCCTGCGCGATGCTCGTCAGGAGCGGCTTGAAGTCGGTGTCGGCGCTGTTGATCGCCTCGACCGCCGTGATGGTTCCGCCCGCCGCCTCGAAGTTCGCGCGGAACGCCGCGGCAAGACCGTCGGCGTACGGGCTCTCGTCGTTGATCGTGGCGGCCGTGGTGAGCCCCTGCTTCGTGTACACGAAGTCGGACACGATCGCGCCCTGGATCTTGTCGTTGTGCGCGGTGCGCAGGTAGAACGGCTGGTGCGCCTCCTCGGACGTGAGTCCGGGGTTCGTGTTCGACGGCGAGATCAAGAGCATGCCCTTGTCGGACAGGATCTTGTCGGCGACGCCGAGCGCGGCGCTCGAGCAGCTCGTGCCGATGACCGCCACGATCGACGGGTCGGCGGCGAGCGCCGTGGCGCCTGCCTGACCACCCTCGGCCGAGCAGAGGTCGTCCTCGTTGGACAGTTCGACGGTGTGGCCGACGAGCTCGCCGTCCATGTTCCCGTCGAGGGTCCCGTCCAGGTAGTCGATGGCCAGCGTGGCGCCATCCTGGCTGTCCTGGCCGAGCGACGCGGTGTCGCCGCTGATGGCCAGCAGCGTCCCGACGGTGATCGGCGCTCCGGACGGCACCTCGACGCAGCCGAACTCGACCGTGCTGCAGTCGACGCCGCCACCCGAGGCACCTGTCGAACCGCTGTCGCCACTGGAACCGCCGTCATCGTTGGAACAGGCCGCCCCGATCAGCGTGAGTACGCCGACGAGCGCGAGCAGCCGAAGGATCCGGCGTTGTTTCATGTAGCCCCCTTTCGTCCCAATCCTCGGACGATCGCCCTCGGATGCTGGTTGGTACCACAGAACATGGGCCGAGGCCAACCGCCCGTCGGTGCTATGAGCACCCCTTGCTGGTCACACTCCGATACGAAACCGGCGACCCTGCGGGATGTTGTCGCCGTCCCGGCCCCGCTCAACGGCTACGGGAGGGCCGCCCGGAAGGCCGCGACCAGCCCGAGCATCCCGGCACGATCCCCATCGAGCAGCTTCGCCATCAGCGCCGTCCCCACGACCGCTCCGTCCGCGAACGTCCCGACCTCGGCGGCTTGCGCGGGCGTGCCCACCCCCACCCCCACCATCAGGGGGAGGTCGGTGATCGGCCGGAGCCGCTCGATGAGCTGACGGGCGGTCCCGGCGAGCTCATCTCGAACGCCCGTGACCCCGTAGGTCGCCACGCAATACAGGAAGCCCGTCGACGCCTTCGCGATCCACGCGAGCCGGTCGTCGGACGTGCCCGGCGCCGCGAGCTGTACCGAGGCGATGCCGTGGTCGGCACAGGCTGCGGTCCAGTCGACGGCCTCGTCGACCGGCAGGTCCGGAACGATGATCCCCGCGACGCCCGAGCGCTCGGCCTCCGTGAGGAACGCCTCGAACCCGTGCCGGTACACCGGATTCACGTAGGTCATGAGCGCGACCGGCACATCCAGGGCGGCCTCGGCGATCGTGGCGAGGATCTCGCCCGGCCGCGCCCCCGCCTCCAGCGCCAAGCGCGAAGCCTCCTGGATCACGCCTCCGTCCATCACGGGGTCGGAGAACGGGATACCCACCTCGATGGCATCGGCGCCCGCATCCTGGATCTCGCGGAGCAGCGTCGCGTCCACCCCGGGGTAGCCGCCCGTGACGTACGGGACGAACGCCCTTCCGCCGGCGTCACGGCGCGCGCGGAGCGCTCCTTCGAGGTCAGGCATCCTTCGCCTTCAGCGCGGCCAGGATCGTGTCGAGGTCCTTGTCGCCACGCCCCGAGAGACACACGAGCACGTTCGTTCCCGCTGGGAGCGGCTGCGTCAGCAGCCAACCGATGACGTGCGACGGCTCGAGAGCCGGCAGGATCCCCTCGGTCCTGGCCAATGCCTGGAACCCGTCGAGCGCCTGCTGGTCCGTGGCCGAGACGTACTCAGCGAGCCCTGCGTCCTTGAGATACGCGTGCTCGGGACCGACACCCGGGTAATCGAGCCCCGCTGAGATCGAGTGCGTCTCGACGACCTGCCCGTCGGCGTCCTGGAGCAGGTAGCTGAGCGCCCCGTGCAGGATCCCGGGCTGCCCCTGCGTGAGCGACGAGCAGTGCTCGCCGAGCTGCGAACCGCGCCCTCCCGCCTCGACGCCGATCAACCGGGTGCCGTCCACACCCACGAACGCGGTGAACATGCCGATCGCGTTGCTGCCGCCGCCGACGCACGCGACGACGACGTCGGGATCCGCGCCGATCCGTTCCGCGTATTGCGCGCGTGCCTCGTCGCCGATCACCCGCTGCAGGTCCCGCACCAACAACGGGAAGGGATGCGGGCCGACGACCGAGCCGATGATGTAGTGGGTGTTGCGCACGCTGGCGGCCCAGTCGCGGAGCGCCTCGTTCACGGCTTCCTTCAGCGTGCGGGTGCCGGCCATGACCGGCACGACCTCCGCACCGAGCAGCTTCATCCTCGCGACGTTGGGCGCCTGCCGATGCGTGTCCTCCTCGCCCATGTACACGACGCACGGGAGTCCAAGCAGCGCGCTCGCCGTGGCGGCGGCGACGCCGTGTTGACCGGCTCCCGTCTCCGCGATGATCCGCTCCTTGCCCAGCCGTTTCGCGACCAACGCCTGGCCGAGCGCGTTGTTGATCTTGTGGGCGCCCGTGTGCGCCAGGTCCTCGCGCTTCAGCCAGATCTCGTAGCCGAGCTCCGCGGACAGCCGGCGCGCATGCGTGATCGGCGTGGGACGCCCGACGAAATCACGGAGCAGGTCGCCGAACTCCGTGCGGAACCCGGGATCGTCCCGGAGCTCCGACCACGCGGCGGCGAGCTCGTCCAGGGCCGGGATCAGGACCTCGGGCACGAACCGTCCCCCGTAGGTGCCGAACCGGCCGCGGTCGTCGGGGACCGAGATCGTCCGCTCTGCCACCGCGCTCATCGTCAGCTCTCCTCTCCCAGCAGTTCCCGGAGCTTGGCACCGGGATCGTCGGCGCGCATCAGCGCTTCGCCCACCAGGATGGCAGACGCACCAGCATCCACGGCGGCACGCACGTGCGCGCGCGTCGCGATCCCACTCTCCATCACGCTGATCCGCCCGACGGGGATGCGGGCCAGATGCGTGAGCGCACGGTCCACGTCGACGTCGAGCGTCTCCAGGTCGCGCGCGTTCACGCCCACGACCTCCGCGTCCGTCGCGAGCACCTTGTCCAGGTCCTCATCCGAGTGGGTCTCCACGAGCGCGCCCAGACCCAGATCGCGTGCGGTGGCCAGCATCGCGGTGAGCTCGTGCGCTGAGAGGCAGGCCGCGATCAGCAGGACGGCGTCCGCCCCCGCGGCCCGGGACTCGATCAGCTCGGACGGGTGGATCAGGAAGTCCTTGCGCAACACCGGAAGGTCGCACGCCATGCGTGCCGCGCGCAGATCGGCGAGCGAGCCGTGGAAATGCATGGGCTCGGTCAGCACGGAGATCGCGGCCGCTCCTGCGGCGGCGTACGCACGAGCCTGTTCCGCGGGATCGCGATCGGCGATCTCGCCGGCGGAGGGCGATGCCCGCTTGACCTCCGCGATGACCGCCGGACGCACGGCCTTGGCTCGGAGCGAGCCGACGAGATCCCGCGCGGGAGGCACGGCCAGCGCCCGAGCGAGCAGCATCGAGTCGTCGAGCGGGTGTCGTTCCAGCTCACGGCGACGATCGTCGACAAGGTCGGTGAGGAACCCCATGGGCGGTCGAGTCTAGTGGCCGGGCACGCGACGGCTCCTAGCCGAACGACGCGATCGCCGCCGCCAGGTCGAGGCTGCCCTCGAGCGCGGCGCGACCCACCACCGCGGCCTCCGCGCCCGACGTCCCGCAGGGCGACGAGATCGTCGATCGAGGCGACCCCGCCTGCGACGATCGCCGGCAGCTCGAGCCGGACGGCGAGGGCGAGCGCGTGCACGTCGGGACCGGTCAGGGACGAGACGCGCGCGACGCCGGTGATCAGACATCGAGCGGCGCCCGAGGCGTGGACCGCCTCCAGCGTCTCGAGGAGCGGGAGGTCGGTGCTCCGGCGCCCGCGCGCACGGATGCGATCGCCCTCGACCTCGATCCCCACGACCAGCCGCTCCCCGTATCGCTCGATCAGGCGGCCGGCTTCAGCCAGATCGTGGAGCGCCCCCGATCCCAGCACCACGCGCTCACTGCCCGCATCGAGCGCGGCCGCGATCTCTCCGTCAGCGACGATCGCCCCCGCCGCCTGCACGCGCGCCCCGAGCCCCGCGATCGATCGCAGGACGCCGGTGTTCCGCGCCTCGCCCGTGAACGCGAGATCCATGTCGACCACGTGCACGAACGCGGCGCCCGCCTCGAGGCACGCGCGCGCCGCCGCGACGGGATCGCCGCCGTATGCGTCGATCGTCGAGCGGGCCATCCGGGGAGAGCCGTGCGAGCCTCCCGCCGGCCACGTCGATCGCGGGGATCACCTGGAACGTCACGCTCGAACCCTACCGACGTCCGCCCGCCGCTGCGGACGTCAG
This sequence comes from uncultured Actinomycetes bacterium, assembly GCA_963835415.1. Classification (GTDB taxonomy): domain Bacteria; phylum Actinomycetota; class UBA4738; order UBA4738; family HRBIN12; genus JBBQVZ01. The sequence continues at coordinate 288,441 of CAWIFZ010000003.1, forward strand.
GACGCGTCGTCGCCGACGCGCGCCGCCCCCACGCCGAGGAGCGAGCGCAGTTCGCCGAGCAGCGCGCCCGTCGGGTCGACGCGGACGCTCCCGACCTGGACCGGCGTCACGCCGCTGGACGAGCGGAAGCGCACCTGCACCGGCGCGCTGCCCGGGTGGGATTCCAGCAGCTCCTTCACCTTGGCGAGGACGGCGGGCGTGCATGCCTCTGCGGGCAGATCGACCTCGAGATGCCGGAGTGGCGGGTTCGGCGCGGCCAGCCCAAGGTTGGGCTCCCGGATCTCGTTCGCGCGGATCTGCAGCTCCCGCCCCCGCAGGTCGATCCGTCCACTGACCAGCACGATGCGATCGGCCTCGATCAGGCCCGGCACGGCCTCGTAGATCGACGGGAACGCCATGACCTGCGTGCCCCCGGCGAGTCCTTCCAGGCGGAACTGCGCGTACGGCTCGCTGCGCTTCGTGTACTTCCGCTGCACCGCCCCGATGATGCCGCCGATCGTCACCAGGTCGCCGTCGCCGAGGGCCTCGAGATCGCCGATCTCGTGCGTGGTCTGCGCGGCCAGGAGATCCTGCACCCCCAGGAGCGGGTGGTCGGTGACGAACTGGCCCAGCACCTCCTTCTCCTCGCGCAGCAGGGTCCGCTTGTCGAACTCCTCGCCGTCGAGCACCGACTCGTCCACCTCGGTGACGCCCGAGTCGCCCCCGAAGAGCGAGAACTGCCCGGCGGCCTCGGCCTTGCGTTCGGCGAGGATGGGACCCGACACCTTGTCTTGGTTCTCGATCAGGGCCCGGCGGGCGTACCCGAGCGAGTCGAACGCCCCCGCGAAGATCAGGCTCTCCAGGACCCGCTTGGTGAGCACCGACGGCTCCACCTTCCGGCAGAAGTCGCCGAACGACGCGAACGCTCCTTTCGCGCGACGCGCGTCGATGATCTGACCGACGGCGCCCTCCCCCACGTTGCGGACCGCCGACAGTCCGTAGCGGATCGCTCCGTCCTTCCCGATCGCTTGGCCCTTCGCGGGGGCGAAGTCGTTCTCGGACTCGTTCACGTCGGGCGGCAAGACCTCGATGCCCATCAGGCGACACGCGTTCAGGTAGAACGGCTTGCGGTCCTTGTCGTCCTTGACGCTCGTCAGCATCGCCGACATGAACTCGACCGGATGGTGCGCCTTCAGGTACGCCGTCTGATACGCCACGTAGCCGTACGCGCACGCGTGCGCGGCCGGGAACCCGTAGTCGGCGAACGGCTCGATCAGGTCGAACAGCTCCTTCGCCAGGCGATCGGTGTGACCAGCCTCGCGGCAACCCGCCACGAACTTCTCACGCTCGAGCCCGATCAGCTCGCGCTTCTTCTTCGCCATGACGCGGCGCAGATCGTCGGCCTGTCCCATGGAGTAGCCGGCGGCACGCACGGCGATCTGCATGATCTGCTCCTGATAGACCATGACGCCGTACGTCGTGGACAGGATCTCTTCCAGGTCCGGATGCGGGTACGTGACCTTGCGGCGCGCGTGCTTGCGCTCCGCGTACTCGGTATGCATCCCCTGGTTCAGCGGGCCCGGCCGATAGAGCGCGACGAGCGCCATCATGTCCTCGAACCGGTCGGGGGCAAGCGTCTTGATCAGGGAGCGCATCCCCGCGGACTCCATCTGGAAGACGCCGGTCGTGTCGGCGTTCTGGAGCATGGCGTACGTGTCGGCGTCGTCCAGCGGGATGTGGTCGATGTCCAGCTCCACGTCGCGTGCCCGCAGATGGCGGACCGTGTCGTCGATCACGGAGAGCGTCCGCAACCCCAGGAAGTCCATCTTCAGCAGGCCCAACGCCTCGACGCCGATCATGTCGAACTGCGTCACGACCCGCTTCGAATCGTCGCGCGAGTCCTTCGAGAGCTTCAGTGGCAGGTAGTTCACGAGCGGCGCGTCGCCGATCACGACACCCGCCGCGTGCACCGAGTCCTCGCGGCGCAGACCCTCGAGCGCCCGCGCCGTGTCGACGATCTCCTTCGCCTCGGGCTCCTTCTCGTAGGCCTCGCGGAACTCCGGCGATTCCTTCAACGCGTCCTCGATCGGGAAGTCCCGACCCATGACGCTGGGTGGATACATCTTGCAGAGGCGGTCGCCCACGACGGCCGGGAACCCCAGCACACGCGCGGCGTCGCGGATGCCCTGCTTCCCCTTGATCGTCTGGAACGTGATGATCTGCGCGACGTGATCCGAGCCGTACCGCTCGGTGGCGTAGCGGATCACCTCGTCGCGTCGTCGCTCGTCGAAGTCCATGTCGATGTCCGGCATCGAACGGCGCGCGGGGTTCAGGAACCGCTCGAAGATCAGGCCGTAGCGCAGCGGGTCGAGGTCGGTGATCCGCAGGCAGTACGACACCACGGAACCCGCCGCTGAGCCACGGCCCGGTCCCACGCGGATCCCGCTCTCGCGCGCGAACCGGATCAGGTCCCAGACGATCAGGAAGTAGCCGGCGAACCCCATCTGCGTGATGACGTCCAGCTCGTCGTCGATGCGGCGGCGGATGTCGTCGGTGAGCGTGGGGTACCGGAGCGGCGCGCCCACGTACACGAGTTCGCGCAGGTACTCCTCGAGTCCTTTGCGATCCGGCGTCTCGAAGCGCGGCAGATGGAACCGCTGATCCGCCGGCGCTCGGTCCCCGTACACCAGATCGAGCTCCACCCGCTCGGCGATCCGCAACGTGTTGTCGCATGCCTCGGGCACTTCGTGGAAGACGCGTCGCATCTCCGGCGCGCTCTTCAGGTAGAACTCCTCCGAGTCGAACTTCAACCGCTTCGGATCGCTCTGGAGCTTCTGCTGCTGGATGCAGAGCAGGACGTCGTGGGGCTTCGCGTCGCCCCGCACCGTGTAGTGGAGATCGTTCGTCGCGACGAGCGGGATGTCGAGAGAGCGGGCGAGCGCGATCTGCTTCGGGAGCACCCGGCGCTGATCCGGGATGCCGTGATCCTGCAGCTCCATGAAGAAGCGATCGGGACCGAAGATGTCGCGGTACCGGCCGGCCGCTTCCTGGGCGCGGCGATCCTGACCGGCGAGCAGCAGGGTGGACAGCTCGCTCGACAGGCAGCCCGACAGGCAGATGACGCCGTCGGCATGTTCGGCGAGCAGATCCTTGTCCATCCGCGGCCGGTGATAGAAGCCCTCCAGGTAGGCCGCGGATACGAGCTTCAGCAGGTTCCGGTAGCCCGTCTCGTTCTCCGCGAGCAGGGTGAGGTGGTGGTACTTCTCCTCGTTCTCACCAGGGTTCCGTTCGAACCGCGAGCCCGGCGCGACGTAGGCCTCGACGCCGATGATCGGCTTGATGCCGGCCGCACGCCCGGCCTCGAAGAACCGGAGAGCGCCGAACATGGCCCCGTGATCCGTGACCGCCACCGCGGACATGCCGTGGCGTGCAGCCTCCGTGAAGATGGTCGGCGCGTCCGGATGGAACTTCGGAGCCTCGATCCGGGCGGCACCGTCGAGCAACGAGTACTCGGAGTGAACGTGCAGGTGAACGAAGCTCGCGTCGGTGGTCATCTGCGCTGGTCAGGCCTCCTGCAGCAGGGTTTTCCACACACCGTCCGGCGGGCTGTGGATAAACTTACATCCGTGTGATTCCGCGGGAGCCTCAAGGTACGCCCGGCTCTCGAGGCCGTCAAGGCTGCAGGTCGCGACGGCCCCGCACGACCCCGTTGGTCGAACCGGCCCGCCGCAACGCCGATGCCAGATCCTCCGGGAGTGGCTCCTCCCGTTCGATCCGCTCCCCGGTGATCGGATGGGTGAACGCGATCCGCCACGAGTGCAGGAACGGCCGCGCGAGGCCCAGGCGGCGGGCGTCGTCCCCCGCCCCGCCGTAGACCCGGTCGCCAAGGATCGGGTGGCCGATCGAGGACAGGTGCACCCGGATCTGATGCGTGCGGCCGGTCTCAGGCGCCGCCTCCAGCAAGGTCGCGGAACCGGGGCGCTCGAGGACCTCGAACCGGGTCTCCGCCGGCCGCCCTCCGGTCGCATCCAGGATCACGCGCGCGGCGTGCCTTCCGAGGGCGGCATCCACCGCGAACGCCTCGTGCTCCACGCGTCCCCGGACGAGCGCCAGATACCGTCGCTCCACGTCGTGGCGGCGGAACATCGCGAGCAACGCCTGGTGCGCTTCGTCGGTCTTCGCCACCAGCATGAGCCCCGACGTACCTACGTCCAGGCGATGCACGATCCCCGGCCGGAGCGGACCGCCGATCGTCGAGAGCGGAACCCCCATGAAGAGCAGGCGGTTCACGAGCGTGCCCGAGCGACGGCGTTCGGTCGGGTGCGTGACCACGCCCGCCGGCTTGGCGACCACCAGCAGGTACTCGTCCTCGAACCGGACCGGCACCGCCGGGCCCTCCGGCTGCAGCGGCACCTCGTCGTCGATCACCACGACCAACGATTCGCCGCCCAGGAGCGCGAACGACTTGCTGCGCACGACGTCGTCGACGGTCACGTGGCCCGCCGTGATCGCCCGCTGGATCTCGGCACGTGTGAGGCCCGTCAGACGGGCGAGGACCACGTCCAAGCGACCCGGTTCACCGACGAACCCGTCAGCCGGCATCGCGCGTCGGCTCGGGATCGTGCGACACCGCGAACGACGAGAGGGCCAGCACGACGGCGCCGACCACGATCGCGGCATCCGCGAGGTTGAACACCGGCCAGATCTGGAAATCCACGAAGTCGACCACGTGACCCGAGAACCTCGGACCGCGCACGATCCGGTCGGTGAGGTTGCCGAGCGCGCCTCCCAGGATCAACCCCAGCGCGACCGACGTCGCCACGTTCGTGTGACGGAACGCCGTCACCACGATCGCCACGGAGACCAGCACCGACGCGCCGACGAAGATCCACGGCGCGCTCTGGCCCAGGCTGAACGCCCCGCCGGGGTTCGTCGTGAACCGGAGCTCGAGCACCCCCGGGATCACGCTGATCGGCGGCCGCCCGGCGAGCGCGTGCTCGACCCAGAGCTTGGTGAGCCGGTCGAGGAGCCAGATGATGCCCGCGACCCCGAAGAGCACGCTCGCCGAGCGCGCGTGGCGCGTCACGATCCCTACCGCCGGGACTGCGCCTGGGCGTCCTTGATGCAGAGATCCACGTACGGGAGCGCCTTCACCCTGGCCTTCTCGATGGGCTTCCCGCAGATGTCGCAGATGCCGTAGGTCCCGTCGTCCATGCGCTTGAGGGCTCGGTCGATCTTGTGGAGGAGATCGCGGACGTTGTTCTCGATCGAGAGGTCCTTCTCCCGCTCGAACGTGGCGGTGCCGGCGTCGGCCGGTTCGTCGTCCAGGCCGACGTCGCCCGCTGCGTCCGACTGCGTGGAGGCGAAGGAATCGGTCTCGATCGTGGTCAGCTGGGTGTCCAATTGGACCCGCTCCTCTTCGAGGCGAATCCGCAGGTCAGCAAGCTCTTTCTTGGTCAGTCTGGTCTCGGCCATGGTCGAGGGAGGGTAGCACAGGCCATCGCGCGAACCGGGAGGTGACGGTGTAGCATGCCCGGCAGAGGCGACGACGGGAACGAGTAGCGGAGATCGTCTGGCCGAAGCGAGCCGGGGGCGGTGGGAGCCCGGCGCGAGACCCTCCGCGAACATCCTCCCCGAGCCGCTGCCCGAACCGGGTCGCCGGTCGTTTCCGGTCCCGCAGTAGACGCAGCCGGGCCCCGCCCGTGACAGCGGGGGGCCGTGATGGCGGCCGTGAGCGGTCGGGCGCCGCAGGCGCCCGACAAGCGGGGTGGTACCGCGGGGCCAACGCCTCGTCCCTGCATCAGGGACGAGGCGTTTCGCGTGTCGGGGCGCGTGAGAGGAGGCGGAGGATGCAGCGGTTCGAGCAGGTGAGCCAGAAGATCAGCTTCCCGGAGCTCGAGCGAGGCATCCTCGGGTTCTGGAGCGAGCACGACGTGTTCGCCCGGAGCATCGCGCTGCGGAAGGACGATCCGCTCTGGGTCTTCTACGAAGGCCCTCCGACGGCGAACGGCACGCCCGGCATCCATCACGTCGAGGCGCGCGTCTTCAAGGACGTCTACCCGCGCTTCAAGACGATGACGGGCCACTTCGTGCCGCGCAAGGGCGGGTGGGACTGCCACGGCCTGCCGGTGGAGCTCGAGGTCGAGAAGGAGATCGGCACCACCGGCAAGCGCGACATCGAGGCGTTCGGGATCGCCGAGTTCAACCGGCTGTGCCGGGAATCGGTGACCCGCTACGTCGGGCGAGTTCGAACGGCTGACGGATCGGATCGGTTTCTGGATCGACATGTCCGACGCCTACTGGACGATGAACACCGAGTACATCGAGTCGGTCTGGTGGTCGCTGAAGCAACTGCACGTACGCGGCCTGCTCGTGGAGTCCGACAAGGTCACGGCGTACTGCCCGCGGTGCGGCACCGCGCTCTCCGACGCCGAGGTCGCCATGGGCTACCAGACGGTCGAGGACCCCAGCGTGTACGTCCGGTTCCGCGCGGCCGCAGGCGCGATCCCCGGGCTCGCCGATCCTCGCGCGGTCTCCCTCCTGGTGTGGACCACCACACCGTGGACCCTTCCCTCGAACGAGGGCCTGGCCGTGGACGGCACCGCCCGGTACGTCGTGGTGGACGTAGACGGCGAACTCCTGGTGATCGGCGCCGCACTCCGTGAGCGCGTGCTCGGCGACGACGGGAACGTGGTCGCGACGCTCCGCGGATCCGACCTCGTCGGGGTCCGCTACGAGGCGCTCTATCCGAACGTCGAGGGAGCGCACGAGGTGGTCGCCGGCGACTTCGTCTCGATGGACGACGGCACCGGGATCGTGCACATCGCCCCCGCGTTCGGGCCCGAGGACCTGGCGATCGGCCGCGCGCAGGGGTGGCCGGTGTTCAAGCCGGTGGACGACGCGGGGCGCTTCAACGACCTGGCGCCGGCCTTCGTCCGCGGGCTCTTCGTCAAGGACGCGGACCCGACGATCATCCAGGACCTCACCGAGCGCGGCGTGCTGTTCCGCGCCGGGACGATCGAGCACGCGTACCCGTTCTGCTGGCGCTGCGGCACCCCGCTCCTCTATTACGCGCGGTCGGCCTGGTACGCGCGGACCACCGCGGTGAAGGAGCGGCTGCTCGAGGTCAACGACGCGGTGAACTGGGTCCCCGACCACATCAAGCACGGCCGGTACGGCAACTGGCTCGAGAACAACGTGGACTGGGCGATCTCCCGTGAGCGGTACTGGGGCACTCCCCTGCCGATCTGGCGGTGCGGCGAAGGACACCAGACCGCGATCGGCTCACTGACGGAGCTCGGCGAGCTCGCCGGCCGCGACGTGCGCGAGATGGACCCGCACCGGCCGGCGATCGATGACGTGACGTTCCCCTGCCCCGAGTGCGGCGGGACCGCGACGCGCGTCAAGGAAGTGATCGACACCTGGTACGACTCCGGCGCGATGCCGTTCGCGCAGTGGAGCTATCAGCCCGAGCTCGGACGCGGCGAGGCGATGTTCGCCGAGCGGTTCCCCGCCGACTTCATCACCGAGGCGATCGACCAGACGCGCGGCTGGTTCTACACGCTGATGGCCGAGGGCGTGCTGCATTTCGACTCGACGGCGTACCGCAACGTCGTGTGTCTCGGACATCTGGTCGCCACGGACGGCCGGAAGATGTCCAAGTCGCTCGGCAACGCGCTCGATCCCTGGGAGGTGCTCGACCGTCAGGGGGCCGACGCGCTGCGGTGGTGGATGATCACGAACGGTTCCCCGTGGGAGTCGCGACGGATCGGCCACGAAGTGCTGGACGAGATCGTCCGGCAGTTCATGCTCACGCTCTGGAACGTCTACGCGTTCTTCGTGACGTACGCGAACGCGGAGGGGTTCGACCCGTCGGAACCCGCACCTGCGATCGCCGAGCGTCCGGCGCTCGATCGCTGGGCGCTCTCGCAGCTCGCGGACACGGTGCGCACGGCACGCGACGGCCTCGAGTCGTATGACGCCACCGGCGCGGGCCGGCGGATCCAGGCGTTCGTCGACGATCTGTCGAACTGGTACGTCCGCCGCGCGCGCCGGCGCTTCTGGAACCCCGGCGGCGCGGTCGACGGCGACGACGCGCGCGCCGCGTTCCGCACGTTGCACACCTGCCTCGTGACGGTGGCGCAACTGCTGGCGCCGTTCACGCCGTTCATCGCCGAGGAGCTGTGGCGGAACCTCGCCGCGGATCGCGACGGCGCTCCGATGTCCGTTCACCTCTCGGACTACCCCGTGGCCGATGACGACGCGATCGATCGCCGGCCTGGACGAGGCGATGGCCGCCGCGCGTGCGATCGTCGAGCTCGGCCGCCGGATCCGTGTCGAGACGAAGTCTCGGACGAGGCAGCCGCTCTCGGAAGCCGTCGTCCACTACCCCGGCGACCATCGCGCGCTCGCACCGGTGTTGCCGCTGATCGCCGACGAGCTGAACGTGAAGCAGGTCGTGTTCGCGGAGTCGGACGCATCGTTCGGTCGATGGCGCGCCAAGCCCAACTACAAGGTGCTCGGCCCCAAGCTCGGTGCGCGGGTCAAGGACGTGGCGGCGGCGCTGGCCGACGACGACGGTGGCCTCGCGGCGAGGCTCGCGCGTGGCGACACGGTGACGTTGGATGCCGGCGACGGCCCGTCCGTCTCACTGACACCCGATGACGTGGACCTGGCCCAAGAGGTGAGCGAAGGCTGGGGCGTGGCGTCGGACGGCGGCCTCACGGTGGCGCTCGACCTCGAGCTCACCGACGAGCTCCGCCGCGAGGGACAGGCGCGCGAGCTCGTGCGCGCGATCCAGGACGCGCGCAAGGCCGCGGGTCTGGACGTGAGCGATCGGATCGAGCTCGGCGTGTCGGCCACGAGCGATGTGGCGGCGTCGTTCGACGCGTTCAGGGACTACGTCGCCGGCGAGACGCTGGCCGTCAAGGTTGCGGACGCGCCGCTCGACGGCGACGCGTTCCGGCTCGAGGTGGAGATCGACGGTCAGACGGTGGGCATCAGCCTGCGGAAGGCTTCGACCCCGAGCGCCTGACCACGCCGAGCCACAACAGGAGCAGGCCGCCGGCGCTCGCCACGATCGCCACGATCGGCAGCCTCAGGCCGTCGCCGGCCAGCAGCCCGGCGCCCAACGCCACCGCGGCGACGAGGATCAGAGCGAACGATGCGACGAACAGGAGGGCGACCCCCGCATGGCGGTCGCCCCGAGTCACTCCTCGCCCCAGAACAACTCCCGCAACGACCGGTCGCCGCCCTCGCCCTGTCCCGCGTCATCGTCCGCGTCGCCGGCTCCGACGGACGCCGTCGCCGGCTCCTCCACGCGGATCGGCGCCGCCGGCCGCTGCTCCGCTCGTTCAGCTGGCGGCGGGTCCGCGGCGGGCTTCACCGGCGGCATCGGCTGCGTCGAGTCGGACGCAGGACGCGGATGCGGCCGCCTGGGCCTTCGGCTCCGGCGCCGCTGCGGAGGCCGCGACGGCCGTCGGCGGAGCGGCGGCAGGCTTCGCCCGACTGGCCTTCGCCATCCCCTTCACGGACTCGGCGTGCGACTGGACCAGGGTGGCCAGCTGCTGGAGGAAGTCCCGCTCCTGCGCCAGGAACGGGGCCACCGCGGCTCGACCGGTATCGCTCCCGGCCACCACGGCAGCGGTCGTCCCGACCGCGGCCTGGGCCCGGGCGTCCTGCACGATCTTGGCGGCCTCCGCCCGTGCGCTCTCGATGATCTCGTCGGCTTGACGCGACGTGTCCGCCAGGTCAGGGGCGCCGATCGACGGTGCGACCGGCAGCCCGCTCGCCGAGCGCAACCGCTGGTTCTCGTCGGTGAGCTTCGTCATCGACTCCGTGATCTGGTCCAGGAACTCGTCGACGTCGCGCATCCGGTAGCCACCGAACCGCGAGACGTTGAACTCCTTGGACTGGATCTCGGCGGGCGTCAACGATGCTGACGCCGCCGGCATCCCGGTGAAGTCCTGCGCTTCTGCCGCGTCCTGGTCTTTCTTCCTCATCGGTCCTCCCTCACCTGGGTCATCAGCAGTTGAACGCGCTTCGGATCACGAAGATGATCACGAACGCCACGATCACGGAGAGATCGAGCGCCCCGGCCGGCGGCACGATCCGTCGGAGCGGCTTCAGCACGGGCTCCGTGACATCGAACATCAGCTCGAAGATCGTGCGGATCGGCCCGGTGACGGGTGGACGCCACCCGCTCAGCTCGACCCAGCTCATGATCACCCTGGCCAGCAGGACGATCGAGTAGACCGTGAGCACGAGGCAGAGCACTCGGACGACTGGACTCACCGCGCAGATCATCGGCTGGGAAGGCTAACAGGGGCGCTCCCGGCGAACGTAGCGGCGAACGAGCCACGGTGAGCGTCGGTCAGAACTGGTTGTAGAAGGCCCCACCCGCGATCCGCTCACGCTCCTCCGCGGAGACTTCGACGTTGTCGGGGGTGAGCAGATACACGCGGTTCGCGACCAGTTCGATCTTGCCGTCCAACCCGTAGACGAGGCCCGATGCGAAGTCCACCAGCCGCCGGGCGATCGTGTCGTCGGTGGATTGCAGGTTCATGATGACCGCGGTGCCTTCCTTGAACCGGTCGGCCACCTCCCGGGCTTCGTTGAACCGCTTCGGCTCCGACTTGTAGATGGCCGACGACGCGGTCGCCACGCGTGGCGAGGAGATCGTGCGTACGACGCCCTCGGTCTCCGACGACACACCACGCACCGCCTGGGGCTTCATGCGCCGGACCGGCGCCGGCTCGACCTCGGGCATATCGTCGACGAACTCTTCATCGTCTTCGACCAAGCCCAGGTAGTTCAGCGTCTTCTTCCACACGCCGGCCATCACTTCCTCCCTACGTCAACGGCACTCGGGGACCGAACAGCGCCGTTCCGACGCGGACCATCGTAGCGCCTTCTTCCACCGCGACCTGGTAATCCAACGACATCCCCATGGACAATTCCAGCACCTCAGGGTGGCGTTCGCGGATCCGATCCCGGAGTTGACGCAGCTGCGCGAAGAACGGCCGGGCGTCCTCGGCGTGCTCCGTCAGGGGCGGGATGGTCATCAGGCCAACCAACCTGAGCCCCTCCAAGGAGGCGACCACATCGGCCGTCGCCGCGAGCTCTTCAGGAGCCACGCCCGTCCGTTCGCCCGTGAGATCGACCTCGATCAGGGCGTCGATCGTCCGATCGGACGCCGCCGTTCGACGGGCGAGCCGCTGCGTCGCGCGGCCTCCGGCGAGCGTCTCGACCACGTCGGCGAGGGCGGCGACGTGGTGAGCGCTGTTCGACTGGAGCGTTCCGATGAAGTGCCACCGCGCGTCAGGGACCGCGGCGTGCTTGTCTCGGAGCTCCTTGACGTAGTTCTCTCCGAAGTCGGTGACGCCTGCGTCGAGGGCCCACCGGATGGCCTCCACGGACACCGTCTTGCTCGCCGCCACCAGCCGGACCTCAGCGACCTCGCGCCCTGCTCGTTCACAGGCGCGCGCGATGCCGTCGCGCACCCTGTCGACGTTGGCCGTGACGTCCTCGCGCATCGCCGTCATCGGACCAGAATCGCAGGAACGCGGACATGGAACGGGGGGCGGGGGGCTCGCTCTCGGCCAAGAGGCGGGGGAAGGGCGCCTCCTCGCTCGGAACCTCCCCGCCCCCCACAGCGCGAGGCCGCGCGGGGACGGACGTGGTGTCCGTCAGTTCTTCAGGAAATCCGGGATGTCCAGGTCCTCCTCAGCGTCGAACGACACCGTCGCCGGCTCCGGATCGCTGGAGCTCGTGAACACGTCCATGTCCTCGTCGGCGTCGTCGGCGAGGATGGAGGGCAGGACGTCTTCGTGGTTCCCGCCGCGGACGGGCTCCTCCAGCAGGCGGGACAACCGGCTCTCGAACCGGCTGGTGCCCTCCGACGAGGATGAGGATGAGGCGAGTTTGTCGAAACCGGCGGCCACGACCGTGACCCGGACCTCCTCGCCGAGCGCGTCGTCCACCACGGCGCCGAAGATGATGTTGGCGTCGGGGTGCGCCACGCGCGTGATGTGATCGGCGGCCGCGTTGACCTCGTGGAGCGAGAGGTCGGTGGGGCCGGCGATCGAGAGCAGCACGCCCTTGGCGCCGTCGATCGAGGACTCCAGCAGCGGCGAGGAGATGGCGGACTTCGCCGCGTCCACCGCTCTGGTCTCGCCGGTGCCGTGCCCGATCCCCATCAGCGCGGATCCAGCTCCCGTCATCACGGACTTCACATCCGCGAAGTCGAGGTTGATGAGACCCGGTGTGGTGATCAACGACGTGATGCCGTCGACGCCTTGGAACAGGACCTGGTCGGCCATGCGGAACGCCTCGACCATCGGGGTGTTGGGGTCGGAGACTTGGAGCAACCGGTCGTTCGGCACGACGATCAACGTGTCCACGGCCTTCTTCAGATCGGTGATCCCGAGGTCGGCCTGCGTCGCGCGCTTGCGTCCCTCGAACCCGAACGGCCTCGTGACGACACCGATCGTCAACGCGCCCAACCCTTTGGCGATCTCGGCGATCACGGGCGCGCCTCCGGTCCCCGTCCCGCCACCCTCGCCGGCGGTGATGAAGACCATGTCGGCGCCCTTGAGGATCTCTTCGATCTCATCGGCGTGCTCCTGCGATGCGGAACGTCCGACCTCCGGATCGGAGCCGGCGCCGAGACCGCGCGTCGTCTCCCGCCCGATGTCGAGCTTCACTTCCGCGTCGGACATCAGCAAGGTCTGCGCATCCGTGTTGACGGCGATGAACTCGACGCCCCGGAGGCCTGCCTCGATCATCCGGTTCACCGCATTCACGCCGCCCCCGCCGATGCCGACCACCTTGATCACGGCGAGGTAGTTCTGGGGAGCATCCATCATCGCTCTCGTCCTCCGAACGTCGGGCCCACTTTCAGACCCGCTACCTACCTGGGGAAACGCCGACCACGAAGGTAAAACCATAACCGTCAAGCTCATGGTTATTGTTATATCTACCTCACGTATAGGTCGGAACGCTACTAAGAAAGCGCAGGTCCGTCAAGCGTTTGCCGAGGTCGAGTTGTTCGCGATGATGACAGCCAACGAAGGGTTCACGGAGCCACGACCTCCCCACCCGTGAGCACCGCGGTCGGGGCCGAGGGCACCCGCACGTCGGCGGAGACGACGGTCGCTCCCCGTTCCGCCGCGTAGTCCAGCAGGGCTCGCAGCGCCATCGCTTTCTCCTGCAGCTCGGCGACGTCGCCGTAGGCCGCGCTCGCCCCCGAGGACAGGTCGACCCGGAGCTGTCCGTCCGGCAGGATCGAGACGGCGTCGATACGCCGGCGCAGCGTCGGCGCCATCGCGGCGATCGCGCGCGCCGCTCCCCCGACGGCCTCCAGCGACGGCTCCACCCCGTCCGCATCTGCCATGACGATGGACGGCATGCCGGCCGCGTCGCGCGGATGCGCGGCGTCGAGGAGCGCTCCGTCGTCGGCCACCAGACGCAGGACGCCGTCCGACTCCGCGACGGCCACCGCGATGCGCTCGTGGATGTCGATCACGAGCGTCGAGGGCAGGTCCTTCGTGACCGTCGCGTCCGTGATCCACGGATCGCGCTCGAGCCGACGCTCGGCCGCGCCCGCGTCCAACGTGAAGACGTTCGTGTCGTGGGCGACCGCGGCGATGCGCAATACCTCTGACCGAGGCACGTGCGAGGCACCTCGCACGTCGATCGTGCGAGCGGCGAAGAACGGACTGCGAGTCAGCGTCACCGCCGCCGCTCCCAGCACGACCACCGTCACGAATACGATCGCGGCCACCTTGCGGAGCCGGTCGCGGCGGTCGGTCAGCATCGCGACGTCCGTCGGCGGCACGCGGTCCGTCGGGGTCGCGGCATCCGGCTCGTCGCCTCGCTCGGCGGCCGTCGGGTCGTCCAGCGCGGTGTCGGTCAGATCGACGATCTCGGACCCCATGGGATCGGGCTCGGCTGCCGACGTGGTTCCGGCGCGCGGCTCAGCGTCGGGCATCATCGAACGCTCCGATCAGCTTCACTTCGGGTTCCAGCGAGACGCCCGCCGTCTGCTCGACGAGGGTCTGGATCTCCCGGATGAGCTCCAGGACGTCGGTCGATCGGGCACCCGCCTCGGCCACGATGAAGTTCGCGTGCTTCTCGGACACGGAGGCGCCACCGACCCGTCGGCCCTTCCCTCCGGCCGCCTCGATCAGACGTGCCGCGTGGTCGCCCTCCGGGTTGGTGAAGACGCTCCCGCAGTTCGGTTCGGCGAGCGGTTGTGTCCGGCGGCGCCACTCGCGAGCCTCGTCCATCCGTTCGCGGATCCGGACCGCATCGTCCGCGTGCAGGCGAACGACGGCCCCTGTCACCACCGCATCCTCCGCCAGGCCGGATCGCCGGTACGCGAAGCCCGCGTCCCCGGCCTCCACGGTCTCGGCACGGCCCTCGCGCAGCCGGTACGTCAGGATCCGCTCGAGCACGTCGGCCATCGCGCCGCCGTGCGCCCCCGCGTTCATACGCACCGACCCTCCGAGCGTCGCGGGGATCGCGACGCCGAACTCGAGCCCACTCAGACCGTGACGAAGCGCGACCCCGGCGAGCGCGGGGAGCGGGATCGCGCCGCCCGCCGTCAGCCGGTCTCCGTCGCGCCCCGCCCACCGGTACCCGTGGCCGAGACGCAGCACCAGCCCGGGGAATCCGGCGTCGGACACCAGGATGTTCGAGCCCTTCCCGATCACGACGAACGGCACCCCGGTCGCGACGATGGCCTCGCCCGCGGCCGACAGATCGCCGTCGGACTCGGGCTCCAGATAGAGCGCCGCAGGCCCTCCCAGTCGGAAGGACGTCAGCGGGGCGAGCGGGAACGCGGTCCGGACGCGGTCACCGGCTGCGGCGCGCAAGATGCCCTCGGCTCGGGCCAGCGTGTCGTTCACGACGCCTCCCGGATCCGCTCGAGCGCGGCGTCGCCCAGCATCCACACGTCGCCGCAGCCCATGGTCAGGATGAGGTCGCCCTCGCGAACCTCGTCGCCCAGGAAGCGCACGACGTCCTGACGGTGTGGCAGGTACACGACGCGGGTCGACGGCGAGACCTCCGCGATCCCGTCGACCACGAGCTTCCCCGTCACGCCGGGGATGGGGGTCTGGTCCGCCCCGTACACGTCGGTCACCACGACCACGTCGGCCTCGGTCAGGCTCGCCCCGAGCTCACGCCACAGGGCCTGCGTGCGCGAGTACCGATGGGGCTGGAACACCGCCATCAGCCGCGCGGGACCGGTGCGGCGAGCCACACCCAACGTCACCGCCAGCTCGACGGGTACGTGCCCGTAGTCGTCGTAGAAGTCGGCGCCGCGAGCGGAGCCTCGCAGCTCGAACCGACGACGGACGCCCGTGAATCCCGCGAGCGCCTCCGCGGCGACGGACGGCGCCACCCCGACCAGCACTGCGGTCGCCACGGCGGCGGTGGCGTTCAAGAGGTTGTGCGCGCCGTCCACCTGGAGGGAGAGCGGCGTCGCCGCACCGTCGGGACCGGTCACCACACCGCGCGCCCCGCTCGGACCCACGGCGTCGATCACGAGCGTCCACTCGTTGTCGGATCCGGTCCCGTACGTCACGGCCTCCACATGTGCGCGATCGATGACGGATCGGACGCCGGCGTCGTCACCACACGCGATCACGCTCTCGCATCGCGTCATGAACTCCGCGAACGCCGCCTCGATCTCGTCGCGCCCACCGGGGTAGAAGTCGACGTGATCGACGTCCACGTTCGTCACGATGCCGATCCGATGCGACGCCAACAGGAACGAACCGTCGCTCTCGTCCGCCTCGAAGACGAACAGGTCGCCATCCCCCGAGCGCGCACCGCTCCCGCTCTCGTTCAGGTCGCCGCCGACCAGGAAGCTCGGATCGAGACCGGCGCCCTCGAGCACCACCGCCACCATCGACGTCGTCGTGGTCTTGCCGTGCGTGCCCGCCACCGCGATCGAGTGCGTACCCGCCGTCAATGCGGCGAGCGCTTGGGCGCGCGCCCATACGGGGATGTCACGACGGCGCGCCTCGACCAGCTCCACGTTCCGCTCGCCGATCGCGCTCGAGACGACCACGGCATCGGGGTCGGGTGCGCGCACGTGCGCAGGATCATGCCCGACCTCGACGTCGGCCCCCAGGTCCCGCAGCTCCGCGAGCCCTTTCGAGTCCTTGAGATCGGACCCGCTCACCGCGATGCCGCGTGCGAGGAGCAGTTTCGCGAGGTTCCGCATGCCGGCCCCGCCGATCCCGATCAGGTGGAGGCGGGACACGCCGTCGAGCGACGGCACGTCCAGCGTCGGGATGCTTCCCGGAGGCGGCGTGTACCGCCGCGTCTCTTGGCGCTCGGTCATGTGCGGACGGCCTCCACTACCAGGGACGCGAACCGATCCGCGGCATCCGGCTTCGCCCACTCGCTCGCCCGCGCGGCCATGGACGCCAGCATGCCGGCATCGTCCACGAGCGCCAGCACCGTCGTCGCGAAGACGTCCGGCGTGAGCTCGGCGTCGGGCACCAACACCGCGGCACCGACGCGCACCATCTCGCGCGCGTTCGCGTCTTGATGATCCTCGGTGGCGTGCGGATACGGCACCAGGATCGACGGCAGCCCGCAGACCGCGAGCTCCGAGATCGTCGTGGCGCCCGACCGTGCCACGACCAGATCGGCGGCGGCATATCCGAGCTCCATCCGATCCAGGAACGGCACCACGACGACGCGAGCGACGCCGGCGCGCTCAGCCGCGCCCGCGAGTTCGGACTCGCGTCCCGGACCCGTGACGATCAGCAGCTGGAGGTCGCCTCGTTCGGCGAATGACGGCAAGGCCGCGGCCACGACCTGATCCAGGTGCAGCGCGCCTTGGCTCCCGCCGGTCACCATGACCGTACGGCGCTCGGGCTCGAGACCCAGCAGCGACCGAGCCTCCTCGGCGAGAGCGGCGCGATGCGCGGGAACGTCCAGGATCGTCGTCCGCACCGGGTAGCCGATCATCTCGATCCGCGCGCCGCCGGGGATCCGGCTCCGAGCATCTTCGAACGCGATCGCGACGGAGGTCGCCGATCGAGCGAGGAGTCGGTTCGCCAGGCCGGGGATCGCGTTCGGCTCGTGGAGCACGATCGGGACATGCGCCCGCCGCGCCGCGAGCATCGGCGCCACGCTCACGTACCCTCCCGTACCCACGGCGACGTCGGCGCCGCGCACGAGCGAGGCACACGCGAACACGGAGCGAACGGCGATCACCGGCGCCTTCGCGGCGCGCATCGACACCTCGCGCACGAACGGCGCGGCCTTCACCGCGTCGAAGCGGTACCCGGCGGCCGGGATGCGCGTGGCTTCCTGTCCATCGGGGGATCCGATGAACCGAACGTGTGCTCCGTGGTCACGCACCAAGACGTCCGCCAGCGACAACGCGGGGAAGACGTGTCCGCCCGTCCCGCCCGCCGCGATCACCACGTTCACGCCGCCGCCCGACGCGTGGGTCCTCCGGCTCGTGCGATGGACGCCAGCACGCCGACGGCGCCGAGCGTGACGATCAAGGCCGTCCCGCCGAACGAGACGAAGGGCAGCGGCACCCCGGTGATCGGCAGCAGTCCGGTCACCGCCCCCAGGTTCACGATGGCCTGCAGTCCGATCCACGACGTGATACCGGCGGCCAGGAGCCGTCCGAACGTGTCCGGGGCGCGAACCGCGATCCGGATGCCCGCGTAGATCATCACGCCGAACGCGATGAGGACGACGAACTCTCCGATCAGGCCCATCTCCTCCCCCAGCACGGCGAAGATGAAGTCGGTGTGCGCGTTCGGCAGGTACGCCCACTTCTGCCGGCTCGCCCCCAGACCCACCCCGAACCAGCCGCCCGACCCCAGCGCGATCAACCCCTGGATCAACTGGTAGCCGCTGTTCAACGGATCCTTCCAGGGATCGAAGAACGAGAAGAAGCGGGCGCGCCTGT
Organism: uncultured Actinomycetes bacterium; assembly: GCA_963835415.1. Taxonomy (GTDB): domain Bacteria; phylum Actinomycetota; class UBA4738; order UBA4738; family HRBIN12; genus JBBQVZ01. Next base: position 306,370 of record CAWIFZ010000003.1, read on the forward strand.
ACGACTCGCCGAAGATGAGGTACGCGAGACCGCCGAGCGTGACGACGCCGGTGATCACCAGATGCCGCAGGCGCGCTCCGGCGACGAACAGCATCATCAACACGCTGCCGACGATCACGATCGTCGTGCCCAGGTCCCGCTGGAGCATCACGATCGCCGCGACCATCAGCACGATGGGACCGAGCGGCAGCGCGAGATGGATCCAGTTGTCGAGCTTGCCTTCCTTGCGCGTCAGCACGGTCGCGGCGAACGCGACGAGCGAGAGCTTCGCGATCTCAGAGGGTTGAAGCGTGAACGGACCCAGGCCGATCCATCGAGACGCGCCGTAGACCGACGAGCCCGCCGTGGGATGGAGCGCGAGCAACAGCAGGGCCACCGAGACGACCAGCAGCGGGGCCGACAGCCGGCGCCACGCCGCGTATCGCATCCGCGCGGTGACCAGCAACGCGCCGATCCCGATCGCCGCGTAGATCCCCTGCCGTTCCAGGAACCAGAAGCTGTTGTCGTAGGTCGTGAACGCGTAGACCGAGCTGGCGGAGAACACCTCGATCACGCCGATCGCGGTGAGCAGCGCGGCGGGCACCAAGAGGAGGATCATGTTCGTGCGTGCCGCCCTCGCGGCCGCGGCCGGGTCCTTCCTGACGCGCCGGGCCGGCGTCCGCACGACGCGGAGCTTCGTCGTTCGGACAGGAGCGTCCCCCCGCTTCGCGGTGGCTCCGCGTCTGGCCGTCGCCCGGTCAGCCACGTGCCACCTCCGCCTCCATCAGCGCGCGGGCGGCGGCCGCGAAGCGGTCGCCGCGCTCGGCGTAGTCACGGAACATGTCCCAGCTCGCGCACGCGGGGGCGAGCAGGACCGTCCCCGGCCGTGGGGCGAGCTCGAACGCCTCACCGGTCGCCGCCTCGATCGAGGCGACGACCCGCACCGGGATCAGCCCGCCGAAGATCGACGCGATCTCCTCCGCGGACTCCCCGATCGCGACGACCCCCGCCAGTCGGTCCGCGCGAGAGCCCAGCAGCGAAAGGTCCGCGCCCTTCGCGCGGCCGCCGGCGATCAGGACGGCGCCCGGGTCGGCGTCGATCGCGGCGAGCGCGGCGTGGACGTTCGTCGCCTTGGAGTTGTCCACGAACCGGACACGGTCGACGAGCGCCACCACGTCGCCGCGGTGCTGCTCGGGCGTGAAGCTCGCGATACCGCGGCGGACCGCATCCGGCGGAACGCCGAACGCCAATGAGGCGGCTGCGGCCGCGGCGGCGTCGGCGCGATATCCGGCCCGTTCCGCGTCGACCGGTCCGAGCGATCGCGTGGCCTCCACCCGTGACACCAGGTCCCCGTCGACATAGCCGACCTCGCCGGCGCCGGGTTCACCGAGCCGGAACCAGACCACCGGACACGGAGCGGCTCCCGAGACCTCGGCCGATCGCGCGTCGTCGCGGTTCCCCACATGGACGTCACCGTCGCCCTGGGTGCGCATCACGCCGCGCTTCGCCTCGACGTACGCCTCCTCCGAGCCGTGCCAATCGAGATGATCCGGTGACAGGTTCAGCAGCACCGACACGCGGGGATGGAACGTGTCGACGAAGCGAAGCTGGAACGAGGACGCCTCCACGACCAGCGCGTCGTGTCCTTCGCGCGCGGCGAGCGGGAACGGATGACCGATGTTCCCGCACGCGACGGCGTCGATGCCCCCGGCGCGCATGCATGAGGCGATCATCCCGGTCGTGGTGGTCTTGCCGTTCGTGCCCGTGACGGCGACGTACGGGACCCCGCAGAGCCGAGCCCCGAGCTCGAGCTCTCCCCACACCGGGATGCCTCGATCGAGCGCCCACCGCAGGATCGCGGCGTCCTGCGGGACGCCCGGACCGGTCACGACGAGCGCGGCCCCGTCGAGGTGCGATGGGTCATGACCACCGGCCGCCACCTCGATCCCCAGCTGGTGCAGCCGCGGCACCGTGTCGAGCTTCTCCGCCGGGAGCGCCTCGCTGACCAAGACGTCCGCGCCCTCGAGCGCGAGCACCTCCGCCGCCGCTGCGCCAGCCACAGCGGCGCCGATCACGACCACTCGGCGCCCGCGAACGTCGACGTCGCCGCTCATCCCAGACCGCCCTTGCTGATGAAGTCGACGTAGAACAACCCGATGCCCACCGCGACGCAGAGCCCGGCGATGATCCAGAAGCGCACGATCACCGTGAACTCGGGCCAGCCGGCGAGCTCGAAGTGATGATGGATCGGCGACATGCGGAAGATCCGCCTGCCGAACCCACGGAACGAGATCACCTGCAGGATCACCGACATCGTCTCGATCACGAACAGCCCGCCGAGCACGATCAACAGGAGTTGCGTGTTGAGCGTGATCGCCAACGCCCCGAACAGTCCTCCCAGCGCCAGCGAACCGGTGTCGCCCATGAAGATCCGCGCCGGCGCGGCGTTCCACCAGAGGAACCCGGTGACCGCGCCCATCATCGCCGCAGCGACGATCGCGGTGTCGAGCGCCGCGTCGGGATCGATCGCGTAGCACGCCTCCGGAGGCCCCAGCCCGCACGCGTGCCGGAACTGCCAGAACGCGATGAACATGAACGCGGACAGCACCAGGATCGACGAGCCCGACGCGAGACCGTCGAGTCCATCCGTCAGGTTCACCGAATGCGACGACGCCGTGAGGATCACGAACGCCCACACGTAGAACAAGACGCCGAGGTTGATGCCCGTGGTGCGGATGAACGACAGCTCTGTCGATGTGCCCGTCTCCGGCGAGAAGTGCACGACGACGGCCGCGAACAGGACCGACACGACCGCCGTCCCGAAGAACTTCTGGAACTTCGAAAGACCGAGCGAGCGATCCTTGCGGACCTTCAGGAAATCGTCGAGGAAGCCGACGATCGCGAACCCGACGGCCGCGAACAGCAAGGCGAGACCCGCGGGCGTCAGGTGCTGGAAGGTGAACCGGGACGCGAGGACCCCGACGAACAAGCCGATCACGATGACGATGCCGCCCATCGTGGGGGTGCCCATCTTCTCCATGTGCGTGTGTGGGCCGTCCTCGCGGATCCGCTGCCCCCAGCCCCACACCCGGAACGCCTTGATCGCGATGGGCGTCCCCAGCAACGTGACGGCGAGCGCGAACGCGGCGGCGACCAAGATGGACTTCACCGCAACGCCTCTGCCATCAGCTCGAGCCCGGCGACGCGCGACCCCTTGAACAGCACCAGATCGCCGGGCCGCGCCGACCGCCGCACGTCTTCGAGCACCTGATCGGGGTCCTCGTAGCACGCGACGTTGTCCGGCTCGACGCCCTCACGGAGCCCGGCGTCGGCGATCTGTCGCGCGGACGCACCGACCGCGATCAGTCGATCCACGCGGATCCGTGCCGCCAGCTCGCCGATCCGCTCGTGCTCCCTGGCCGCGATCGGACCCAGCTCGGCCATGGTGCCGAGCACCGCGATGAGGTGCCCGTCCCCCGCCATCCATCGCGCGGCCCGCAACGCGGCCGCCATCGATTCGGGGTTCGCGTTGTACGCGTCGTTGACGATGCGTACGCCCTCCGGCGTGGTGAACGTCTCCATCCGCCACCGCGACACGACGGCCTGCGACAGCGCCTCGGCGCACCCGGCCAGCCCCACGCCGAGCGTCACGCCGGTCGCCGCCGCGGCGAGCGCGTTCGACACCATGTGCTCGCCGGGCACCGCGAGCGTGACCGGTGCGCGATCGGACGCCGAGGCCAGGGTGAACGACGCCCGTCCGTCCTTCCCCAGGGTGACGTCCTGGCCACGCACGTCGGCGTCCGGGGAGAGCCCGAACGTCACGACACGGGCGGAGGTCCTGCCGGCATACCCGGCGACGACCGTATCGTCCGCGTTGAGGATGGCCACGCCGTCGGGACCCAACGCCTCGATCGGTTCCGCCGACGCCTCCACGATCCGGTCCCACGAGCCGAACACCTCGAGGTGCGCGACCCCCACGTTCGTCACGACGGCGATGTCGGGCCGCGCGATCGCGCACAGGATCGCGACGTCGCCCACGTGGCGCGCGCCCATCTCCGCGACGACCACCTGCGTATCGGGCGGCGCCCCGAGCAGGGTCATGGGGAGGCCGACCTCGTTGTTCAACGATTCCGGGCTCGCGTGGGTGCGGAACCTCGTGGCCAGCACCGCTCCGGCCATGTCCTTCGTGGACGTCTTCCCGTTGGCGCCCGTGACCGCGACGACGTTGGCGTCCATCCGCGACCGCTCGTCGCGCGCGAGCATCATCAGCGCCTCACCGGTCGAGCGCACGTACACGGCGGGACCGTCCACGTCCAGCCCGTCTCGGACGAGCACACCCGCTGCGCCGTTCGCGAACGCCTCCGGCACGAACCGGCCTCCGTCCGTCCGTTCGCCGGGGAGCGCCACGAACAGCCCGCCGGGCGCGACGTCGCGGGAATCGATCGCGGCGGATATCACCTCCACGTCTTGTCCCAGGAACAGCCCTTCGACCGCACGGGCTACATCGGACATCCGGCGCGGCTTCATGCGGACCCTCCACCGTGCGGCGAGCTCTTCGCGCACGACGACCCGGTCGTCGAACGGGATCGTCCCGTCGTGGAGCTCCTGCACGGCCTCGTGTCCCTTCCCGGCCACGATCACGACGTCGCCCGCGGCGGCCTCCCGCAGGGCAGATCGGATCGCCGTCCGCCGGTCGGGCTCGATCACGAACGAGCCGCCACCCTCCTCGGCGCCCGGTTCGATCTCGGCGATGATCGCCAGGGGATCCTCGGAACGCGGGTTGTCCGTGGTGATGAACGTCAGGTCCGCGTTCGCCGTGGCGGCCGCACCCATCGGGGAACGCTTCGCACGGTCGCGATCCCCACCGCAGCCGAACACGAGGATCAGGCGACCGGACGTCAGCGGGCGCGACGCGCGCAGCACGCTTCGGATGCTATCCGGCGTGTGTGCGTAGTCCACCACCACCAGGAAATCCTGCCCGGCCTCGACCGGCTCCATCCTGCCCGGAACGTCGGAGAGGGCGGCGATGCCGTCCCTGATCGGCTCGTCGTCGATGCCGAGCGCCCGGGCGGCGGTCATGGCGGCCAGCACGTTCTCCACGTTGAACACCCCACGCAACCGCGACCGGATCGGGACTCCCCCCACCGAGAACGCGATCCCCTCGGGCGTGACGGCGACGTCGCGACCCGATACGTCGGCGCCCGGATCGGTTCCGAACGTCGTCGCGGGGATCGCGATGCCACCGGCCAGCCGTCGACCTGTCGGATCGTCGGTGTTCACCACCGCCAGACGGGCGTGCTCGGGGGTGAAGAGGCGAGCCTTGGCCTCGAAATACGCCTCCATGTCCCCATGGAAGTCCAGGTGGTCCTGCGACAGGTTGGTGAAGATCGCCACATCGAACACGATGCCGTCGACCCGATACTGATCGAGCGCGTGCGACGAGACCTCCAGGGCCGCTGCCCGGACGCCTTCATCCCGCATCTGGGCGAGCAGCCGGTGGAGGTCCGGTGCCTCCGGCGTGGTCCGCGCGAGCGGGACCGGACGTCCGTCGATGCTGGCCCCGGTGGTCCCCACCACCCCCGTCGCCCAGCCGGCGGCCCGGAAGATCGACGCCAGGATGTACGTGACGGTGGTCTTCCCGTTCGTGCCGGTGACCCCGACCGTCGCCATGGACGCGGCCGGATCGCCGAACGCCATCGACGACATCGGCCCCATGGCCCGGCGAACCGACGGCACGAGCACCTGGGGTGCGTCCACATCGAGCCAGCGATCCACGGCGAGCGCGGCGGCGCCGGCGTCGAGCGCCAGGGGCGCGAACGCGTGTCCGTCGACGTGCTGCCCGGGGACGCAGAAGAACAGGGCGCCGGGCACGACCTCCCGAGAATCGAACGCCAGGTCGGTGACGAGGACGGCGGCGTCGCCTCGGGTCGTCGCTCCCGGAACGGTGGCCACCAGGTCCGCGAGCGACACAGGGGGGAAGGCGGGAGTCACCGCCTCCGAGCTTACCCGCGCCCCCGTTCGCGGGTCGGTCGAGGTCATGATCGTCCGAGCACGTGGGGTGGAGGCGCGACGGGGGGCGCCGTCGGGATGCCCAGACGCTGGATCGCGTATCGGGCGACCTGCTGGAACAGCGGAGCGGCGGCGACGCCGCCGTAGACGGTGGCCGGCTCGTCGAGGATCGCTGCGACCACGATGCGCGGATCCCCGGCCGGCAGGAACCCGATGAACGACGCCACGTACCGGTCCGAGTAGTAGCCGCCGGTCGGTGACGGCTTGAGCGCCGTTCCGGTCTTGCCCGCGACCTGATAGCCCGGGATCTGCGCGCTGGTGCCGGTCCCGCCCTCGACCACGTACGCCAGCATCTGCGCCAGGATCGAGGCCGTCTGCGGCTGCAGGACGCGCTTCGTCGGGGATGCGGGCGCAGGAGTGAACGTTCCCGCGCCGTCCACGGTCCCGCCGACCAATCGGGGCTGGACCCAGACACCGCCGTTCGCGACCGTGGCGTAGACCGACGCCATCTGCAGCGGTGTGACGCTGACGCCCTGCCCGTACGAGATCGTCGCGAGCGTCGCGTCGCTCCAGTTCGACAGCGCGGGCACGATGCCTTCGGACTCGCCGGGGAACCCGAGCCCGGTGGTGCGCCCGAACCCGAACCGGTTCAGGTAGGACGCGAGCGTGGTCTTCCCCACCAGTCCGCCGACCTTCGCCATCCCGATGTTGCTCGACTCGGCGACGATGTCGGAGAGCATCATCGTCTCGACGGGATGCTCGTGCGAGTCGTGGATCGTGTACTCATCCACCTGCATCGAGTCCGGCACGAGGAAGCGGTGCGTGATGGATACGGCCCCCGACTCGATGGCCGCGGCAGCGGTGATCACCTTGTTCACGGACCCCGGCTCGAACGCGTCCGTGACGGCGACGTTCCGCAGGCGCCCGGGATCGTGCATCGCCACGTGCCCGTAGTTGTTCGGATCGAACCAGGGGTAGTTCGCCATCGCGTAGATGTCCCCGGTCCGCACGTCCATCACGATGACCGTGCCGGACTTGGCCCCGTTCGCTTCCACGGCGTCCTGCAGGGCCACCTGTGCCCGGAACTGCATCTCTCGGTCGAGCGTGGTGCGCAGGCTGATGCCGTCGACCGGCTCCTTCACGACGTCGATGCCTTGGGCGATCGGCTGACCGCCGCTCTGCTCGTACGTTCGCTCCCCGGGCACGCCGGCGAGCTCGGCGTCGTACTCCTTCTCCAATCCCGCCAGCCCCTGGCCGTCGACGCCCACGTAGCCGATCACGGCCGGCGCCAACGCCCCCGCGGGGTAATAGCGTTTCTGCACCGAGAGGAACCCGATGCCGGGCAGGCTCAGGTCCTCGACGCGTTGCGCCACGTCGAGGTCGACCTGCCTCGCCACGTAGGCGAACGTTCCGTCGGCCTCCAGCGAGGGCAGGATGGTCTTCGGGCGCACGACGAGCGCGTCGGCGATCTGCGCCGCCTCCCCCACCGGGTCGGTGACCAGCGCGGGGTTGGCGTAGATGTCGCGGGCGTCGAGCGTGATCCCGAGCGGCGTGCCCCGGCGATCCAGGATCTCTCCTCGTGCCGCCGGGAGCTCGAACGTCCGCATCCGCTGATCCAGCCCGAGCGCCTCCAGCGAACCGTGGTCCCCGACCTGCAGGACGGCCAACCGTGCCGCGATGCTTCCGAACGCCAGCAGGATGATGGCGAACAATGCGACGAGACGCCGTCCTCCTCGAGCCCTCACGGCGTCTCCGGCGCGCGACGACCGAACCTGGGGACGCGCAGGATGATGACGTTGTCGGGCGACACCATGTGATAGCGCTCCGCCCACGACGCGATCCTGCTCGGCGACGACAGCCGCGCGGCGGTCGTGGCGAGCACGTCGTGTTGCTCCGACAACTCCGTCACGCGCGACTGCAGGGAGTGGACCGCGAAGGCGGTCTGAGCGAACAACGCGTTGACCGCCACCACGCCGAGCACGAGCGTGACGATGACGATGGACGCGAACACCAGGAACGTCGGGTGGAGCCCGCGGCGCGCCCGCCGACGCGGGCGGGAGGCTCCATCATCCTGTGGGCGCGCCGCGGGCGTCCGCGCGGGAGGCGCGAACACATCCGGTTGAGCCGGCGCCGGAAGAGCCAACGCCCAACCGGGAGGCCGGAACGAGGGATCGAGCTCAGGTTCGGTGATCGGCTCGTGGGTGACCTCGCGCGCGGGGACGCTCACGCGGCCTCCTCCGCGCGCTCAGCGGCGCGCAGCTTCGCGCTCCGCGCGCGGGGGTTCGAGGCGATCTCCGCCTGGGACGGCTGCAGGGGCTTCTTCGTGAGGACCGACAGGCGACCGTCGTCCCGCAACGTCCGTTTCACGACCCGGTCCTCGAGCGAGTGGTACGCGAGCACGACCACGCGGCCTCCGGGAGCGAGGAGGTCGACCGCCTGAGGCAGGGAGGCGGCGAGCTCCTCGATCTCCCGGTTGACCGCGATGCGGAGCGCCTGGAACGTCCGACGCGCGGGGTGGGGGCCCCCCGGACGTCGTCCCACGGCGCTCACGACGATGCCGGCCAGCTCGTCCGTGCCCACGATCGGCGCACGCGAGCGAGCGCGAACGATGGCCGCGGCGATCCTGCGCGACTTGGTCTCCTGGCCGTACTCGAAGATCAGATCCGCGAGCTCCTTCTCCGGCAGCTCGTTGACGAGGTCCGCGGCGGTCGGGCCCGTATCGCCCATCCGCATGTCGAGCGGTCCGTCCTCCCGGTAGCTGAAGCCGCGCTCCGAACGATCGAGCTGCATCGAGGAGACCCCGAGGTCGAAGAGCACACCGTCGACCGGACCGTCGACGACCTCCTCATCGATCTCGGAGAAACGGGCGCGGACGGGGTGGAAGCGCTCGCCGAAGATCGCGAGCCGCTCCCCCGCCACTGCGAGGGCGGTGGGGTCGCGATCGACGCCGACGAGCCTGCCCACGCCGGCGGAGAGCAGCGCTTCCGCGTGACCGCCGGCGCCGAGCGTCATGTCGACCACCGTCCCCCTGCCCCCGAGGAACCCGATCACCTCGCGGACCATGACCGGGTCGTGCGGCGCGTCCGGCACCGTCACCCGATGTGGCCGGCGAGGACGCCGATGCCGATGGACGCGAGCAGGGTGAGTGCGGTCATGACGATGAGCGAGAGGCTCTGTCGGACCTCGGTACCGAGCTTGTTCGGCGTCACGTGTTCCTCCTGGGGTCGAGGTCGCCCGCCTGATAGGCGGCGGCGAACCGTTCCGTGTAGCGGTCGTAGGCCTCGCGATCCCAGATCTCCATCCGGTCCCGAACGCCGAGCACCACCACGTCCTTGCTGATACCGACGGCTTCCCGCAAGCGCTGCGGGATCGTCACGCGGCCCTGCCCATCGAGCTTCGCCTCGTCCGAGCGACCGAAGAACATGCGCGAGTACGCGCGACCGTCGGCGTCGGAAAGGGGGGAAGACGCGACCTCGTCGGAACGCCGCTCCCACTCGACCCTGGGGAAGCAGTACAGGCAGCCGTCCTGGCCGACCGTCAGCCAGACGCCGTCCGCGAACGCGTCGCGGAAGCGCGCCGGCAGCGACACCCTGCCTTTGGGGTCGAGTGAATAGCTATGCGTGCCGAGCAGCTCGGCCAAGGCGCCCTCCTCCCCTTTCCTCCACTTTGGTCCACCTTTATGCCACTATCACTCCACTGGGTCAACAACGGATAGCGGAAAGGTGGGGCGATTGCGGAAGATGGGGCGAAGGACTGTCGGCGGTGGCTGTCGGGTGACTGATGGATCGCGTCAGTGGATGACTGGCGGATCGCGTCAGTGGATGACTGGCCGAACGCGTCAGTGGATGACTGGCCGAACGCGTCAGTGGATGACGCGGGCGTTAGGTCAGGTAGTCCTCCCAGCCGGGTTCGAGCCGGCCGAGCGTCAGTCGGAAGCCGTCGGTGGGTGCGAACGGGCGGCGAGCCAATGCGAACCCGGCCTCCTGCGGCGTGCGGTTCTCCTTCTTGGCGTTGCAGCGCCGGCAGGCGGCCACCACGTTCTCCCACGTGTGGGTGCCTCCGCGGGAGCGCGGGATCACGTGGTCCAGGTTCTCCGCAGGCGCGGCGCAGTACTGACACGTCCATTCGTCACGGGCGAAGACCGCTCGACGGGTCAGTGGAGCGTGCGGACGATAGGGCACGCGAACGTAGCGGCGGAGCCTGACCACGGAGGGCGCCTCCATCGAGATCGTCGCCGATCGGAACACCATGCCGTTCGAGACGATGACCTCGGCCTTCTCCTTCAGGACCAGCACCACGGCTCGGCGCGCGGGAACCACCGCGAGGGGCGAATCGGACGCGTTGAGCACGAGGGCGCGACCCATGCGGCCAAGTCTAGCCTCCAGCCTCCGATGCGGGCCGTTCGGCGTTCACGAACTGCCCCTGGCGGAACGAATCACACGCGTGTAATCTTGCCAAGGACACGACGGGTCGGCTCGGCCGAGATGCCTGGAGTTGCGAACAGGGGCCGCGCGGGGCGTCGGCCGGCCGGGCCGGCCCGTCGTTTCACCTCCGGGCAGGCGTCACCTCCCGTTCGCCGAGGATCGCCTCCCGGGAACCTGCGGTGACCGCGGATCGTCGGCAACCTGGTGCGGTTCCGCCCTTTCAGGGAACTTGCCACCGTTTCCGTCCGTAGAACCGGCCGAGACGTTCGCCCGCAGCCGCAACGAGGGGGCCGCCGTAAGATGTTGGCCACCCGCACCGCCAAGGGATCTCGCCGAGGATCGCCACGGAACCTGGAGGTACGCGTTGGAGGTTCGACAGCAACAGGATTGGCAGCGGTTCGCCGCGCGCTTCCACGAGATCGAGACGAACGTCGAGCGGGTCGTCAGGGGCAAGCACAGCGAGATCCGTCTGGCCCTCGTCGCCCTGGTGGCCGAGGGGCACCTCCTGATCGAGGACGTCCCGGGCGTCGGCAAGACCATGCTCGCGAAGGCCATCGCACGATCGATCGACTGCTCGTTCCGCCGGATCCAGTTCACCCCGGACCTGCTCCCCACCGACGTCACCGGCGTGAACGTCTTCAACCAGGAGCGCGGTGATTTCGAGTTCAAGCCGGGCGCCATCTTCGCCAACATCGTGCTCGGCGACGAGATCAACCGAGCCAGCCCCAAGACGCAGTCCGCGTTGCTGGAGTGCATGGAGGAACGGCAGGTCACGGTGGACACCGAGACCCACCCGTTGGGAACGCCGTTCATGGTGATCGCCACGCAGAACCCGATCGAGCACGAAGGCACGTACCCGCTGCCCGAGGCGCAACTCGACCGATTCATGCTCCGCCTGTCGATCGGCTACCCCACGGCGGACATCGAGGTCGAGATCCTGTCCAGCCACAGCTCGGGGACGCCCCTCACCGACATCGGGCCGGTGAACGACGCGCCGGGCGTCGCCGAGATGATCGTCGTGGCGCAACACGTCCACGTCGCGCCGGCGATCCGCCGCTACATCGTCGACCTGGTGGAAGCCACGCGGCGCCACTCGGACATGTACCTCGGGGCGAGCCCGCGCGCATCGATCATGATCCTGCGGGCCTCCAGGGCGATGGCCGCCGCCGACGAACGCGACTACGTGATCCCCGACGACGTGAAAGCGCTCGCCATCCCGGTGCTCGCCCACCGGATCATCGTGACGGCGGACGCCGTCATGAGCGGCCGGTCTCCACAGGTCATCCTGGAGGAGATCCTTGCGGAGGTCCCGGTCCCGGTCGCGGAGAACCCCTGATGCCGTCCGGCCGCGGGGTGGCCGTCCTGTTCGCCGGACTCTCCATGTGGCTGGCCGCACGGATCATCGGCTCCCCCGGCCTCGAGGTCGTCGCGCTCGGCCTGGCCGCGTTGCCGGCGATCGCGGCGCTCTTCGTCCGGTGGGGACAGCAGCGGATCGCGATCCACCGATCGCTCTCCGACGTCCGGGTTCCGCCCGGGACCCGGGTCACGGTGCAGATCGACGTCGAGAACCGCTCGTCCTCCGCCACGTCGTTCCTGCTGCTCGAGGATCGGTTGCCGTCCCCGCTCGGCCGACCCGCCCGGATGGTCGTCTCCGGGATCCCGGCCCATGGCACGCAGCGGGTGACGTACACCGTCTTGCCGCAGACACGCGGCCGGTACCAGTTGGGGCCGCTCTCGGTCGATGTCTCGGACCCGTTCGCCCTGGTCCGACAGCGGCTCGAGTTCGACGAGCGCGAGGAACTCATCGTGACGCCGGAGATCGAGGACCTGACCGGCACGCCGGACGCGGCGTTCGGGGCGAACGTGGGTGCCTCACGGACGAGGAACCTGTTCCGCACCGGCGAGGAGTACTACACGATGCGTCAGTACCACGAGGGCGACGACCTCCGCCGGATCCATTGGCCGAGCGTGGCCCGCACCGGCGATCTGATGATCCGCCAGGACGAGTCGTCCCAGCGGTCGAGCGGGTTGGTGTTCCTGGATTCCCGCGAGGGGATGCTCGGCCCGACGCATGGGCAGGCGTTCGAACGGGCCGTCTCGGTCGCCGCCACCCTGGGGGTCGTGCTCTCGCGGGGCGGCTTCTCGCTCCGGCTGGCCACCGCCGATACGGCGCCGGCGGCGCTCTCGGAGGAGCGCTTCCTCGAGGCCCTCACGGGGATCGCGCACGCGCAGGTCCGCTCCGTCGGGCCGGCGCTCGCCCGCCTGCGCGCATCCGCGTCGGGTGACACGACGCTGGTGGTCGTGTCGGCGCCCCCACAACCCGTCGAGCTCACATCCATGATCCGGAGCGGCTCCGCGTTCGGTCCCAAGCTCGCCGTCCTGATCTATCCCATGGATCCCGACACGCTGCCGCCCGAGCGGCAAGCGCAGCTGGAGGGACGGGCCACGCAGGCTCGTCTCGCCCTGACCCGCGCTGGATGGGACTGCATCATCCTGCCCCCGTCCATGCGCTTGAAGGACAGATGGCACGTCCCCAGGGAACGTCGCCTCGCGCACAGCGGCTGATCGCGCTCCTGGCCGTCTGCGCCATCGCGATCGCCACCGCGTTCGCGTTCGGACGCGTGTTCGTCGGTCACGGCGCGACGTGGGAGCTGATGGCGGTCGCGTTGATCTCGGCGCTGATCGCGAGCGCCCTCGAGCGGCGCAACCTGCTGCTCGCGACCGTCGTATCGGCCGTGGGACTTGCCGTGGTGATCGGGCTCTTCGTCTTCCCCGGGACGACCTGGCACGGCCTGCCGACCCTCGAGACGCTGCGCCACGCGCTCGACGCCTCGCACCTGGTCGGCGAGCAGGCTCGTATCCAGGTCGCGCCGTCGCCTCCGCTGAAGCCGCTGATGCTCGCATCGATCGTCGCGATGTGGGCCGCCATCTTCTCGTGTCACGCGCTCGCGTTCCGCGCCGGCAGCCCGCTCCTGGCGCTGCTCCCTCCGGTCGTGATGGTGGCGTTCGCCGACACCGTCCTCGAGGAGTTCACCAAGCCGCTGTACGGGGTGACGTTCCTGGCGGCGGCGCTCGCGATCATCTTCGCGGACGCTCTCCGCCGTGTGCAGGGCTGGGGCCCGGTCTGGACCGGACCGGGCTCGCGCGCACGGCTCTCCGCCACCGCCAGCAGAGGCGCGAGACGCGTCGCGGTGGCGGCGGTGGGCACCGCGATGATCGTGCCGTTCCTGGTGCCCGGCTTCGGGTCGAAAGCCATCATCGACATCAGCTCCGCGAACGCATCCGACCGGGTAAGGATCGACCCCCTGGTCTCGATCAAGGCCAGCTTGCAGCGGAACACCCCCGTCGAGGTCTTCCAGGTCCGGGCCGACGTGCCTGCGTACTGGCGGATGCTGTCGCTCTCGTGGAACGCCGAAGACGAGAATTGGGAGCCCGACTTCACCGACCCGGGGCAAGCCGTCACCGCCGACACGATCCTCGCGGCCGGGAGCCCTGGGACCGAGCCGCTGGAGCAGACGTTCACGGTCGAGGCAGACCTGGGATTCCCCTGGCTGCCGGCGGCCTATCCCCCCCAGCAGATCGCCGTCACCGACACGACGGTCCGCTACAACGGCTCGACCGGCACCGCCACGCTCGACGATGTCCTCGATGCCGGCGATCTCTACCAGGTCACGTCCGCCCGCGTGCAACCGACGCCCGAGCAGTTGGCGGCGGTGGACTTCCCCACATCGTCGGACCTGCCGGAAACGTCGCTCGAGGGCATCCCCGATGACGTGGCTGCCGGGATCCAGGCGATCGCCGAGCAGTGGACGGCGGGCGCCGCCAACGACTACGAGCGCATCCTCGCGATCCAGGACCATCTGAACGACGACTCGGTCTTCACCTACGACACGGACGTCCCTGCACGCGGGGACTCGTTCACGATCCTCCAGTTCCTGACGGAGACCAAGCGAGGCTTCTGCCAGCAGTTCGCGAGCGCCATGGCCATCATGCTCCGCACGCTGGGGTTCCCCACGCGGATCGCGGAGGGGTACACCCCGGGGCAGCGGGACCCCAGCACGGGAGCGTGGATCGTGACCACGGAGGAACTCCACGCGTGGGTCGAGGTGGAGTTCCCGACGTACGGATGGCTCGCGTTCGAGCCGACGCCCAACCGCACGAACCCCATCGCGAACGAGTACCAGAACCCGGTCGTCAGCTGCCCGCCCGGGACGCCGGGGTGTCCGGCCGGCGAGGGCGGCGGAGGGATCGACGCTCCCGGCACGACCGGGAACCCGAGCCGCTTGCCCGGACAGCTCCAGAACATCGCCAGACGCGAGTTCCCCGGTGTGCCGAGCTTCGCGTTGCCCCCGATCGTGGCAGCGGACGATCAGGGAAGGCGTGTCCCCACCGGACTCATCGCCCTCGCGCTCCTCGGCGTGGCGCTGGTCGTGGCGCTCGCGGTCCCGCCCGTGCGGGCGCTCCGCCGTCGGCGCCGCCTGCGCCGGGCAGGCGATGAACCACGGGCCCTGATCCTGGCGACGTATGACGTGTTCGCCGAGCGAGCCGCCGACCTGGGGTATCCGCGGACCTCGGGCGAAACGCTTCGGGAGTATCGGCGGCGCTTGGCGTCGAGCGGGATCATCACGGACGGGCACCTCGAGCGGCTGACGTCGATCGCCGCTCGCGCCGCGTACGCACCCACCGACCCGGTCGGCGCCGATGTCCGCGAGGCCTCGGAGGCGGCCGACACGGTGCTCCACGATCTCCGGGAGCGCACGCCGATCGGCCAGCGGATCGCCGGTCAATACCGGCTGCGTCGCTAGCGGTTGATCACGAGCCGGTCGCGGTGTGCACCGCCGCCTCACGCAACGCTCGCACGAATCGCTCCCGATCCTCACTGAACTGCGCGACGTTGGTCCGTACGCCGGAGGCGATGTCGTCGATCGCGACGAAGAACGCCATCTGGCCTTCGCGGAGAGCATCGAGGACCTCCCCGTCCCGGCGGCAGATCTTGAAGATGCTCTGCCCGTCCGTCACCAGCTTGACGTCGGACAGATGGCGGTCGAGGCCCGCCTTCTTGTTCAGGAACTCCCAGGCGCGCCGGACCCGCTGCAGCGACATCCCGCCGTCCAGCAGCGACTTCACGACGCGGAGCGCGACCAGGTCGCGGAACGAGTAGAGACGTGGAACGCCGGGCCGTCCACCGGTGCCCTGCACCGACGGTCCCACCAAGCCGATCTGATCCCAGTACCGCAGCTGTCGAGATGTGCAACCCGTGAACTTGCTGGCCTGATGAGCCGTGAATCCCTCCATGGACGCGCGCCCTTTCACGAACTTCGCCTGCCAAACCGTCGATGCGTCGGCACGAGCCCATCACCTGAAGACTCAACATGCGGTGAACGGTCACGCGCCCCAGGGGAAGGGAAGCCCTGTTGTACAGCAGTCCGCGAGAAGGTGGCAAGCGCTGAGGTCAGAAGCGTGGACAAACCACCCGGACGGGCTACCCGACGACATGGTGTCGCGTCGGATGACGTGATGGTGTTGCGTCGGATGACGTGATGTCGTCGCGCAGTGACGTCGAGTCGCCGAGGGATGCGCGACGTCAGCCGAGTGGATCGTCGCCGGGCGGCGCCGGCCGCCGACCGAATCGCGCGGCGATGCGACCGAGCACGCCGGCGAGCGTGAGCCGCCCGGACGTCTGCATCTCACGGATCTGGTCGCGACCGAGTTGCCCCAAGTAGCGATAGATCAGCAACGCCGAGAGCACCATGATGACGAAGCCGAGCGCCGCGATCCACGGCGAGACGACGAACAACAGGATGAGCAACAAGCCGAGGAAGAAGCCCAGCGCGGCCAGCCGGATGCGGCGGGACAGATGGGTGTAGAGGTCGGTCCTGCCGACCTGTTCGACCAAGCGCGGATCCTCCCGCGCGAGGCCCTTCTCGATCTCCTCGAGGATCCGCTGTTCGTGCTCGCTGAGGGGCATCGTTTCCTAACCTGGCCCTGGGGAGAGGTCGTCGCTTCCGATTATAGGAGTCGAGCGGAGCAACGGAGACCTTGAGTGCCGAAGGATGGCTCAGTTCCTCCGATCTCGCTCGATCAGCGAGGCCGGTCGCGCGGCGCCTCGCCCGAACCGTAGCTCGATCCGATCGACCGCTCGCTCGACGTCTCCCCACCGCTCCCCATGCAGCATCGCGAGCTGTTCGGCCCCGGCCGGGATCAATCCGCTCCCGGCCACACCCAGCAGCCGGATGCGCCGGCGTTGCCCGGGGAGCGCACCGTACAGCTCGGAGACGGTGCGGAAGAGATCCGCACCGATGTCCGTCGCGTCGGGAAGCGTCCGGGACCGGGTGAGCGTCTGGAAGTTCGCCAGGCGGGCCTTCAGGACGACCGTACGAGCGCGATAGCCGTCCTCACGCAGCCTCGTCGCGACCCGTCCCGAGAGATCGAGCAACTCCCGCAAGATGTCCTCGTCGGCGTCCAGGTCCCGCTCGAACGTCTCCTCGTGGCTCACCGACTTCGGCGCCTCGTACGGCACCACGTCGCGGTCGTCGACGCCGTTCGCCAGCTCGTGGAGGTGATGCGCCGACGCATGACCGAGCAGGCGTTCCAGGATGGACTCGGGCGTGCGGCCCAGATCGCCGATCGTGCGGATCCCCAGTCGGCCGAGCGTCTCGCCGGTCTTCTCCCCCACACCCCACAGGCGCCCGACCGGCAGCGGCTCGAGGAACGCCTGGACCCCGTCGGCGGGGACCACGAGCATCCCGTTCGGCTTACAGTCGTCGGACGCGAGCTTCGCCACGAACTTCGACGGAGCCACGCCGACGGAGCACGTCACGCCGACCTCACGCTCGACGTCGGCCCGGATCTTCGCGGCGATCTCGGCCGAGGACCCGAACAGCATCGTGGCGCCCGCGACGTCCAGGAACGCCTCGTCGAGCGAGATCGGCTCCACGAGCGGGGTATAGGAGCACAGGACCTCGCGGAACCGGTGGGAGTGAGCGCGGTACGCCTCGAAATCGGACGGGAGGAAGACGATGTCCGGGCACAAGCGCCGGGCGCGGACGGCCGGCATCGCCGAACGCACGCCGTACTTCCGGGCCTCGTAGGACGCCGACGCGACCACGCCGCGCGCGCCCGGCCCGCCGACCACGACCGGCTTCCCGGCGAGCGACGGATCCTTCAGGACCTCGACCGACGCGTAGAACGAGTCGATGTCGACGTGCAGGATCGGCTCGGCGCTCACCCCGCGGAGCCCGGGCTCGAATGCCAGAGCCGGCGCGCCGGCAAGGCCGGTTCGGTCGGTGCTTCCATGGCCTCCCGCAAGCGTCCCTCACCCCTCGCGCGATGCAGCGCGGTGAGGTCCCAGACCTCCTCCGCGATGATACTCACGCCCTTCACGCCGGTCCGTCGCAGCTGCCCCCACACGGCCATCGCGTAGGAATGGAACACGGTCTTCGCGACCTTGGGCTGGACCGATTCGAACACCGTGACCTCGATCGGACCGGTGGCGTCGTCGAGCGTCAGGAAGATGATCCGCTGGCCGCTGCGGATCGCCGGCGTCTGCGAGGCGACCTTCACGCCGGCGACCATGACCTTCTGGCCACCCCGGCACGCGTGCAGGTCCTTCGTCCGGGTCACGCCCAGGTCGGCCAGGAGCGGCTCGAAGAACGTGACGATGTGGCGGGTGGCGTCCAGGCCGAGCACCTCGAGCTCCGCCCGCACGACCTCGGCGTCGGAGTAGTCGGCGAAGCGATGGGCGGGCGCCGCGGCGTCGGCGAGCGTCAGCTGATCCCCCTCGCGCTCGGGTGCGGTCGTCATGGCCGCGTACAGGTGGGTCCGGCGGTTCTGCCCGGCTGTTCCGCCGGCGAGCGGGGTGACGGTCGGCGTGAGCCGGTCGAACGCTCCGGCGTGCGCGAGCGCCTCCGTCACCGGCCGGGAGACGGTCGTTCGCCGCAGGAAGTCCCCCACGTCGCGGTACGGACGGTCGGCGCGTCCCTGCATGATCGAGCGGATCTCGGCGTCGCTGATGCCGTGCACGTCCTGCAGCGCCAGTCGGATACCGAAGACGCCGTCGGCGGTCTCCTCGGCCACGTACTCGGGCTCGCTCACGTTGGCGTCCAGCGGCAGGATCGGGATGTCGTGCTGGCGGGCATCCTCCAGCAGCAGGCGTCGCGGGTACATCCCCGGATCGTGGGTGAGGATCCCGGCCAGGAAGTGCGCCGGGTAGTGCGCTTTCAGCCACGCCGATTGATAGGTCGGGACCGCGAACGCCGCCGCGTGCGCCTTGCAGAACCCGAAGCTCGCGAACTCCGCCACCGCGGCCCACGCCTTCTCGGCGGCGGTTCGCTCGACGCCGCGCGCCGTCGCCTTCTCCAGGAAGTCGGCGCGGAACGCCGGCAGCATCTCCTCGCGGTCCAGGTGGCGCCGGATGTGGTCGGCGTAGGTCAGGTCGTAGCCGGCGATCGCGGCGAGCGCCCGGATCACCTGCTCGTGGTAGACGATCACGCCGTGCGTCTCGCTCAGTGCCGGGCGCAGGTCCGGATGGATGTAGACCGGCTCCTCCATCCCCATCCGGCGACGGAGGTACGGCTGGATCATGTCCGACTTCACCGGCCCGGGACGGAACAGCGAGATGTCGACGATCAGGTCCTCCCACCGGGTGGGCTGGAGCTTCTGGAGCAGCTCGCGCTGGCCCGGCGACTCGATCTGGAAGCAACCGAGCGTGTCCGAGGCGCGGATCAGCTCGAACGTCGGGATGTCGTCGGTCGCGATCCGGTCCAGATCGACCTTCTCACCGGTGGTCCGCGCGATCTCGTCCAGCGCGTGGCGCATCGACGAGAGCATCCGGATGCCCAGGACGTCGAGCTTCAGGTAGCCCAGCAGCTCGACGTCGTCCTTGTCGGCCTGGATCATCCGGTGACCGTTCGCGCTCCGCTCGAGCGGCACCCGGTCGACCAGCTCGTGGTTCGACAGGACGATGCCGCACGGGTGCAGCGCGATGTGACGCGGGAAGCCGTCCAGCCGCTCGGCCACGCGGAACAGCAGCTCGAGCTGGGGCATGGGCAGGTTGATGCCGTGGAGCTCCGGGAGGCGGTCGATCGCCTCGCGGAGATGGCTTGCCGAGATGTGCGGGAACGCCTTCGCCACGACCCCGAGCTCGGCGTCGGGCAGGCCGAGCGCCTTGCCCACCTCGCGGACCGCCGAACGCGCCCGGTACGTATCGATCATGGCGACGCAGGCAGCGCGGTCGTCACCGTGGCGCGAGAGCACCATGTCGTAGACGTCCTCGCGCCGTGCCGACTCCACGTCGATGTCGATGTCCGGCGGCTCGTCGCGCATCGGGTTCATGAACCGCTCGAACGGCAGGTCGTGGCGGACCGGGTCCACGTCGGAGATGGCGGTGAGGTAACAGACGAGCGAGCCCGCCGCCGAGCCCCGGCAGGCGCAGCGGATGCCCATCGCCTTGATGTCCGCGACGATGTCGGCCACGGTCAGGAAGAACGCCGACGAGCCCATCTCGTCGATCATCGTGAGCTCGTGCTCGAGTCGAGCCCGCACCGCTTGCGTGGCGTCCACGTTCCGATCCTCGATCCCCCGGTGACACCGATCCGCGAGCACCGATGCGGCGCTCCGCCCTTCCGGCACCGGGAAGTCCGGGAAATGCATCCGCTTCAACCCCAGGTCGAACACGCACGTCTCCGCGATCGCGAGCGTGGCGTCGCAGAGCTCCGGCCGCTCGGCGAACAGCGCCCGCATCGCACCCGCCGACTTCAACCAGCCTTCGGCGTTCTGCCGACTGACGTGGTTCTGCGCGATCGGCACGATCTTCCGCATGCACTCGAGCGCGTCGGCGAGGAACGCGTCCTCGGGCACCAGGTAGCTTCACCGGGTTCGTCGCGACGGCAGCGACCTCGAGCCGCTCGGCGAACCGCAGCATCGCCCGCACCTCGTCGTGCGATCCACCTCCATCCGCTGTTCGACGGCCACGAAGCACCGTTCGCGTCCGAACGCCTCCCGGAACGGCGCAGCGGCGAGACACGCGGCATCGATCCCGGCCGGAAACTGGCCAACCGTCCCGCCGCGGAACGCGGCCCCAAGAGCGCGACCATCCCCGCCGCATGCGCACAGATCTGCGAAGCCGTCACGGACGGGTCGCTGCGGACCCCGAGCATGTGCGCATCGGTGATCAACCGACAGAGGTTGCTGTACCCCACCGCGTCCTGTGCGAGCAGCACGACGTGGGTGTCTGTCGTGGGCTGGACGCGCGGCGCGGTGACGGCGAGCGGCCTCGCTCCGCTTGCCTTGCGCTGTCCATACCCCGCTCCGCGAGGCCGCCCCCGACCTCCATCGCCCGCGACCCCGGAGCGTGAGCGAGGCACCGAGCAACGGTTTCACCCCTGTCGCTCGTGCACGCCTTCACGAACCGAGCGGCGCCGTAGAGACCATCTCGATCGGTCAGTGCGACGAACGGCATGCCGAGCTCGGCGGCGCGGCTCACGAGTTGTTCGGGCGTGAACGCGCCCTCCTTCAGCGAGAAGCAGGAGCGAACGTCGAGGTGCACGAACGGCGGATCCGACGTGCGGGTATCGCTCAACGAGGGCTCCAGGGGGAATCGAACAGGTGTTCGAGTCTAGGAGGAGCGGTCGCTCGTGTCCAGACCTGGAGGGAGATGCGCTACTTGCCGGACGTGGAACCGTTGCCGGTGGGTTTCGCGCCGGGAGCGGGCCCCTTCGGGGGCGGCGCCAACTGGTCGGCCGTCTTGGGACCCGCTGGATAGCCGCCGCGTTCGGACACCCCGGACGACCGCTTCCGACCGTCTTCCGATGCTTTGCCCATGGCGATCACCTCACGCATCGATGAAGTCGAGGTACTCGACTTCGGCCCACCGAACGAGGATACCCGAGCCGGTCGGCACCACATCACCGTTGGCATCGAGTTCGAACTCTCCCGACTCGGGATCGACGGAGTACGCCTCGGCGAGGAACAGATCCTGTTCGTCCGGATACCCGGCGGCGTACGAGCGGAGTCCTTCGTCCCCCACGCTCGAGAACGCCCCACCGAGCCACACCCCGCTCTTGAGCCGGACCCGGACCCAGCCGTCCGGTTGCAGACCGAACACGTAGTCCCAGGCCCGCGGAGCGGGCGACGGTCCGGTCAACGCCCTCGACCACGTTCGCTGTTGCACCGTGCCGCGGCCGACGACCACGCCCAACGCGATCGGGATCGCGACGTAGAGGAGCGGCAACAGCCAGAGCGCGAGCGGAAGATCGCCGTCCTGGAGCCGGCCGGTCAGGATGTACGTCCGCCACCCCCAGACGGTGAACGGCGCGATCGCGGCCTGGAACACGGCGGATACACCGACGAATCGCAGGACGCGATCGGCGAACCCGACCCCCCACGCGCCGACGAGGCGCTCGAAGGACCACGTGTACAGCGCACCGGGCAGCAACGCAACGATCAGAACGACCAACGCTTGGAACGTGTCCGGCATCACCTGTGTCCTTCGAACCCAACGAGGTCACGCTACGCGGGGGAACCGACACGGCCGTGTCAGTCCCAGAGCCGCTCCATGTGCCACGCGTCGCGTTGTCGATCGTGATAGAGGTCCCAGACCGCGCCGCCTTTGGCCTCGACGCGCCAGTACTCGCGGTCGCGACCGTCGGCCCACCACCGGCCCTCGATGCGCCACCGGCCGATCACGTCGATCACCTGATAGCGCCGTCCTCGCCACACGAAGACCGCCGGCATGCCCGCATCGCGTTCGACCTGGACGTCCTCGTCGTAGCGCTTCGCCACCCGGTCCCTGCCTCATCGACGCCCTCCGCATGTATCGAACATATGTTCGAGAGGGAAGATCGAATGTACTCCCGGGCTCCGACAGCCGTCAAGACGAGGTTCGGGCGTGCGGGGTACGGTCGCCCCGTGTGGGATACCGGCGAACCGATCGTGCTCCGCGAGATCTGGGGCGATCAGGTCTTCGAAGCTCGTCCCGCCTCCGTGGTCCTGGATCTGCCGCTGCAGACGACGCTGTTCGTGGCACCGTTCGTCCGTTGCGGCGTGGCGATCGACGACGCGGGCGTCGAGCTCCGGTTCCCCGATCGTCCCTGGCATCTGTACACCCGCGAGCGCGGCGACTTCGGTGTGCTCTCGTTCGCGTGGCCCGACACGCCGTATTCGATGCTGCTGCTCTCCGAGCCCGACGGATCGCCGCGCAGCTGGTACGTCAACCTTCAGACACCGCTCCAGCGCACCTCGATCGGGTTCGACACGGTCGATCACCTGCTCGATGTGTTGATCCCGTTGGATCGCTCATCGTGGACGTGGAAGGACGAGGACGAATTGGCCGAGGGGATCGCGCTGGGGCTCTTCACCGAAGCCGACGCGAGCTGGCTCCGCTACTGGGGCGAACGCGCGGTCGAGCATCTGGTCCTTCACCAGCCGCCGTTCGACGAGGAATGGGTGGACTGGCGGCCCGATCCGACATGGCCCGTGCCTGAGCTTCCGCCCGGCTGGGACGTCGTCTAACGGGCGGACGGATGGGACACCTTGCTCCGCGCGCACTACCCTTCGAGCTTCGACCTGTGAAGGGAGCACCATATGAGTGACGTGCCCGGTGGCCCCACCCCGCCTCCACCTCCTCCGCCACCTCCCCCTTCCGCGATGGGCGGACCACAGGGAAGCATCCCTCCGAAGACGCTCGGTGAGATCCTCTCCGCGGCCTTCAACCTCTACAAGGCGAACGCGGCCAGCCTCATCCTCATCGTGGCGATCGTCGTGGTCCCGCTGACGTTCATCAGCTCGCTCTTCTCCGGCGTGGTCTTCGAGGGGTCGAAGCACACGACGATCGTCGGCGGGCAGTCGGTGGAACTGGTCGATCGGAGCTTCGGTTTCCTGATCGGTGGCCTCATCGTCACCGCGGTGATCAGCGTGATCATCTCGGCGGTGCTGCAGGCGGCGATCCTGCGTGCGGCCGCCCAGGCCACGATCGGCGACCCGGTGGATCCCCAGGAGAGCTATCGTTTCGGCTTCAAGCGACTCGGGAGCGTCATCCTGGTGTCCCTCCTGGTCGGCCTGGCCGTCGCCGGCGGACTCATCCTCCTGGTGATCCCCGGGCTCATCTTCTTGATCTTCCTGTCGGTCTCCGTGCCGGTGCTGATCGTGGAGAACCGTCGAGGGCGGGCGGCGCTGAGCCGGTCGTGGAACCTGGTCAAGGGGCACTTCTGGCACGCGGTCGGCGTGATCGTCGTCGCCGGCATCATCACGGGGATCGTCGGCGGGATCATCGGCTCGATCGGCGGGGACGTGTGGGTCGTGCGGTGGATCTTCTCGTCGATCGGCACGATCATCACCGCACCGTTCACAGCCCTCGTCTCCGTGCTCCTGTACCTGGATCTGCGTTCGCGGAGCGAGGCGCTGACGGCGGACACGCTCAGGACGGAACTGGCCGCGGCCGGCGCCTCCGGATAGCCGCGCAGGGCTAGCGCAGCGGCGTCCAGGACCCGCGCGACCTGTGGGGCTGCCAGGTATCGGTCGGCACGCTCTGGGGCGAGCGCGGCACGCGATCTCGCGGATGATCGAGGCGGCCGCTCGCAGTTCGGTCTCGCCCTCGGCGGCGGTCTCGGCTCGTTGCGACGCCGTGGCGCCGAGGGCGGCCCTCGCACGCCACCGGAGCAGCGGCGACCCTCCGGGGCCATCCGCGAGCCGGACGGCGATCCGGAGCTCCGCCGCCGCGTCATCGTGCGCGCCCTGCGCCGCGAGCGCGGAGCCGAGCGAGATGAGCGACGCGATCTCGTACTTGCGACGCCTCGTCGTCCGCGCGATCGTCGAGCGCCCGTCGCGCCCACGTCACCGCGTCGTCGAGACGGCCGAGACTCCAGCTCGGCGTCGGCGCGGACCGACGCGAGCCGGCCAGCGGTCAGCCAGCGCTCCCATCCATGGCACGCCAACGCGTCGTCCCAGGCGGCGCCGCCACGCGCGTTCCACGTTGCCGATCTCCTCCCAGCAGCAGGTCGGTAGCAGATCACGTCGGCGCGAGCGTTCATCCACGGCATGTTGAAGTCCGACGGGCCGAGCCGCTCGGCGACGAGTCGAGCTCCGTTCGAGCGCCTCGTCGAGCCAGAAGATGTCACGCAGCGTCATGGTCGAGTAATTCGTCACGACGTTGTCGCCTCGCCCCATCTTGCGAGCGATGTCGATGGCGAGCTGCCGCGGCGATCGAGCGCCTCCTCGTATCGGCCCATCCCCGACAGGATCAGTCCCTCCATCCCGGCGCCACGCAGGACGAACTCGGCGCTGTGCGGGTCCGACGCTCCCCACGGCGGCCGCGGACCGCGACAGCTCCAGCGCTCGCGGGTAGTCGCCCAGTCCAGTAGAAGTTGTCGGCGTGCATGTGGTACTGCTCGGCCAGCTCCAGCTGACGCGTGCCCGGCACCCACATCTCGAGCGCTCGCTCCTGCGATCTCGATCGCGCGCTCGAGATCACCTTCCTCGCCGCGCATCGAGAGGGCCCCGCCCCACGTGCCGAGCGCCGGTGCCTCCAGATCCTTCGCGCCGATCTCGCGCGGCCAGCGTCGGTGGCGCGCCGCGCCAACGCGATCGTCTCCTCCGCTTGTTCGGTCCAGAACGTCGACCGCGCCCGTGCCAGGATCGCCTCCGCCAGGTCTCGGCCCTCGAGCTCCGGGATCAGCTCGTCCAGCTCTTTGTCGGCCCTGGCGTACTCCTCGAGCTGGGCGAGGGACACGCCGCGACGGAGACGGATCCGGCGCCGATCAGCATCGGTCTCCGCGAGGTCGAGCGCACGCGAGTAGAAGTCATACGTCTCGTCGATGGCCATCGCGCGGCGCGAGCGCGATCACCGGCCGCGAGGAGGTACTCGATCGCCCGGGCCGGCTCGCCTCCTTCGCGCCAGTGGTACGCCAGGACCCATGCGAGCTCCGTCGGATCGGGGACCGACGCCTCGATCACCCGCGCCGTCGGCGGCGTGCAGCTCGCGCCGGAGGCCGCGCGGGAGCGTGGCGTACGCGACGTCGCGGATCAGCACGTGCTTGAACGCGAACTCCACGTCGCCCTCGACCTGGCTGTGCGGGTGTCGCCGGACGAGGCCGCGCGCCTCGAGGGCCTCCAGGGACGTCTCCACATCGCCGAGCTCGCCGATCTCGTCGAGCACGCCGCTCCAGAACGATTGCCCGATCACGGAGGCGTGCAGCAGCGCGGTCCTCGCATCACGGCGGCAGGGCGTCGATCCGCGCCGCGATCGCGGCGCGCACGGTGGCCGGCAGATCGCCGTCGCCCGCCTCGTCACCCGAGCGCAGCCACCAGCTCCTCGATGAACAGCGGGTTCCCCTCCGCCGTCGCGACGACCTTCGCCACCGTCGACGGCGTCGGCTCCCGCGAGGAGGGTGCCGACGACCTCGGTCGCCTCCAGCGTCGTGAGCGGATCCAGCGTCAGCGTCGTCTGGCCGACGACGCCTGCGCCCCACGTGGGACGCGACCTCCAGGAACTCCGGCCGAGCGAGCGCGAGGAACGCGACGGGGTGATCGTGGACATGCGAGATCAGGTAGTCGATCAGGTCCAGGAGCGAATCGTCGGCCCAGTGCACGTCTTCGAACACGAGGAGCAGCGGACCCCGCTCCGCGAGCAGCTCCACGATGCGGCGACGCCGCGAACAGCAGGTGGATCGCTTCCGACGCCGGCTCCGCCGACGCCGAGGCCCAGCAGCAGCGAGAGGTAGCTCGTCGCGTCGGCGGCCTCGCCCTCGGGGAACAGCGAGCCGACGAGCGCCCCGAGCTTCTGCCGAGCCACGTCCACGCCGTCGTTCTCGTAGATGCCCGCGGCCCGACGCAGGATCTGGCCGAACGCGCGGTACGGGCGTCTGCTCCTCGTACGGGAGGCTCCTTCCCCACAGGACGCGCTCACCTCGATCCTCGACGACGGCGGCGACCTCCTCCGCCAGTCGTGACTTCCCGATCCCCGCGGGACCGATCACCGTGACGAGGTGCGGGCGAACCCGCGCTGACGGCGCGCTCCCAGATCGTTCGGATCAGCAGCACCTCGCGTTCCCGCCCGACGAGTGGGGTCGTCGACGTCGGTCGTTCCGCCGGCGACACGAGCGAACGCTCCACCAGCCAGGCCGGCACCGGATCGCGCTTGCCTTTCGCGTCGACGGCCGCGCAGCTCCCGGTAGTCGAACGCGTGACGGGTGAGGCGATAGGTCTCCTCGCCGACGACGGCGCTCCCGACGGGTGCCGCGGACTGCAGTCGGGCCGCCGTGTTGACCACGTCGCCCGTGGCGAGGGCGTCGGCGGGCGCGGCGTCGACGGAGACGATCGCCTCGCCGGTGCAGACGGCGACGCGCACCTTCAGGTCGAGGCTGGGGTCGCGTTCGTTCAGCGCCGCGATGCCCATCGAGGATGCTGAGGGACGCCCGGACGGCCCGCTCGGCGTCGTCGCTCCGCGCGAGCGGCGCGCCGAACACGGCCATGACGGCGTCGCCGACGTACTTCTCGATCGTGCCGCCGTGCCGTTCGATCCGCTCGCGAACCTCACGGTAGTAGAGCTGGTTGCGATCGCGGACATCCTCGGGGTCCGCGCCGTCGGCGCGCGCGGTGGAGCCGACGACGTCGACGAACAGCACCGAGACGAACTTGCGCTCCTCCGCGACGGGACCG
This sequence comes from uncultured Actinomycetes bacterium, assembly GCA_963835415.1. Taxonomy (GTDB): domain Bacteria; phylum Actinomycetota; class UBA4738; order UBA4738; family HRBIN12; genus JBBQVZ01. The sequence goes on from CAWIFZ010000003.1 coordinate 333,435, forward strand.
GCGACCGAGGCTCCGCAGGACGAGCAGAATCGCGCGTCGTCCGGCAACTCCGTCCCGCACCGCGAACAGCGCATGCCTCATCCTCGCACGCCTCAGATGAGGGAACCTCGCGGACGAGCCCGGGGAGGCGCTTACCCGAGCGTCGGCATCACCTGATCGATGAACTCCTCGACGCGACCGCGGCCCTCGCCCGGCCAGCTCACGACCAGGTAGCCGATGCCGCCGGCAGCCATCCACCCGTAGCTCCGCTTCACCTCGTCCCACGGCTCGCTGATCGACAGGCTCGAGGCTCGTAGGATCGCCGACGGGTCGCGACCGGCGGCGTGCGCCGCCGCGTCGATGATGCCCATCTGCGAACGCAGCTCCTCGGCGTCATCCGCATGGCCGTGCCACGCGTCGGCGTACCGACCCACCATCGGCAGCGTCCGCGTGCGGCCCGTTCCCCCGATCCAGATCGGCGGATGCGGGCTCTGGATGGGCCGCGGTCGATACGTGGCGTGGTCCACCCGCACCTGCCGGCCCTCGAACGTGACGTCGTCCTGGGTGAAGAGCAGCTTCATCACCTGCACGCCCTCTTCCAACCGGTCCATCCGGTCGCGCACCGACGGGAACGGGATCCCGAGCTCGCGATGCTCGGCCTCGTTCCACGCGGCTCCCACCGCGCACTCCACGCGACCGCCGGAGAGGTGGTCAACCGTCACGACCTCCGCCGCGAGCACCGACGGGATCCGATGCGTCATCCCCGTGACGAGCGTGCCCAAGCGGACCGTCGACGTCTCGCGCGCGAGCCCGGCGAGCAGCGTCCACCCCTCGAGGCATGGACCCTTCGGGTCCGCGTAGAGCGCCTTGAAGTGATCGAACACCCACACCCCGTCGAACCCGGCCTCCTCGGCCAGGTGTGCGCGCGAGACGATCTCGTCCCACTCCAGCTGATGTTGCGTGATGTCCAGACCGAACCGCATCGTGATCGAGCCTCCCGTCCGCGCAGATTTGTCGAGAACGACGTTCGTGCGGGAGTGTATGCGCCATGACTGCGCTCGATCCCGCCGCGCTCCGCCGCCGTTTCCCGGCGCTCGCACGAACCGGCGGGGACGGGCTCCCCGTCATCTACGCCGACGCGCCGGGCGGCTCGCAGGTACCGGAGACGGTGATCGACGCGATCGCGGCGCACCTGCGGAGCGGGATCAGCAACACGCACGGTGCGTTCGCGGCCAGCGAGGAGACCGACGCGCTGATCGCGGACGCGCGCCGGGCGGCATCCGACGTCACGGGCGCCGACCCGGGCGAGATCGTCTTCGGGCCGAACTCGACGACGTTGCTGCTGCACCTCTCGCGATCGTTCGGCCGCACGCTCCGCCCGGGAGACGAGGTGGTCGTCACCACGCTCGACCACGACGCGAACGTTCGTCCGTGGGTCCTGGCGGCCGAGGACGCCGGCGCCACCGTCCGCTGGGTGGACGTCCGCGACCACGACGTGACGCTTGATCTCGATTCGTTCGACGCGGCGCTCAGCGACAAGACGCGACTGGTCGCATTCACGCTGGCATCGAACGCGGTCGGCACGATCCCGCCTGCGGCCGAGCTCATCCGTCGCGTCCACGATGTCGGGGCGCTCGCCGCCGTCGATGGCGTGCACTTCGCGCAACACCGCGCACTGGACCTCCACGCGCTGGACGCGGACATCCTGGCGTGCTCGCCCTACAAGTTCTTCGGGCCGCACCTGGGCGTACTGAGCGTCCGTCGCGAGCTGCTGGACACGTGGACCCCGTACAAGCTCCGTCCCGCGCCCGACGAGGCGCCCGACCGCTGGGAGACCGGCACCCAGAACCACGAGGGGCTCGCCGGCCTGATCGCCGCCGTCGAGTACCTGGCCGACGTCGGCCGAACGTACGGGGCGGTGGATACCGGTGACGATCGGCGCGCCGCCGTCGTGGCCGGCTTCGACGCGATCGGGACCCACGAGCGTGGGTTGTCGGAGCGGTTCCTGCGAGGGGTGAACGATCTGCCGAACGTTCGACTGTGGGGCGTGGCCGACGTCGATCGACTGGACGAGCGCACGCCCACGTTCGCGGTGCGGGTGGACGATCAGGATCCTCTGAAGACGGCGACCGAGCTCGCTCGGCGGGGCATCTACGTCTGGGACGGGCACTACTACGCGATCACCGTGATGGAGCGGCTCGGACTGCTCGATTCCGGCGGTGCCGTGCGGATCGGCTTCTGCCACTACCACTCGGCGGACGACGTGGATCGGGTCCTCGACGCCCTCGCCGACCTGACCTGACCCCACGTCCGGGGAACCTCGAGGGTCCACCACCGGTACAATCCCTCGGACTCCCCCACGGTCGGAAGGACCTTGTATGCGCATCCTGATCCTCGGCGGCGACGGCTACCTCGGGTGGCCGACCGCGATGCGGTTCTCGAACCGCGGCCACGAGGTCCACGTCGTCGACGACTACCTGCGTCGCCGCGCGCACGCGGAAGCCGGCACCGATTCGCTCGTCCCCATCCTTCCGGGCCTCCCCCAGCGCGTCGACGCCTGGAAGGACGTGACCGGCAAGGAGATCGGGTACACGGAAGGCGACCTGTGTGACTGGGCGGTCACGGAGCGGGTGTTCCGAGAGTTCCGGCCGGAGGCCGTCGTCCACTACGGCGAGATGCCCTCGGCGCCGTACTCCATGAAGGACCGGGAGCACGCCGTGTTCACCCAGACGAACAACGTCGTGAATACGCTCAACGTGTTGTTCGCGATCGAGGCGTTCACGCCCGAGGCCCACCTGGTGAAGCTCGGGACCATGGGTGAGTACGGGACGCCGAACATCGACATCGAGGAAGGCTTCATCACGATCGAGCACAAGGGACGGTCGGACACGCTGCCGTTCCCGAAGTTGCCGGGGAGCTTCTACCACCTCTCGAAGGTGCACGACTCGCACAACATCCATTTCGCGTGTCGCATCCGCGGGCTGCGTGCGACCGACCTGAACCAGGGGGTCGTCTACGGCATCGAGACCGAGGAGACCGCGCTCGACGAGCGGCTCGCCACGCGGTTCGACTACGACGATGTGTTCGGCACGGCGCTGAACCGCTTCTGCGTCCAGGCGGTGATCGGCCACCCGCTGACGGTGTACGGCAAAGGTGGTCAGACGCGCGGGTACCTCAACATCGTGGACACGCTGCGGTGTGTGGAGCTCGCCGTGACCCACCCCGCAGCGGCGGGCGAGTTCCGGGTGTTCAATCAGTTCACCGAGCAATTCTCCGTGCAGCAGCTGGCCGAACACGTCCAGAAGGCCGGCACGGAAGTGGGTCTGGAGGTCACCGTCGATCCGATCGAGAACCCGCGGGTCGAGATGGAAGAGCACTACTATCAGGCGACCCACACGAAGCTGCTGGACCTGGGCCTGGAACCACACCTGCTATCGGAGACGCTGATCGAGTCGATGTTCGCGGCGATCGAGCGACACAAGGATCGCGTGATCCTCGATCACATCCTGCCGCGGGACCATTGGCGTCCCGGCGTGGGCGCGCCCAGCGCGTAGCCGCCGATGCCGGCGTTCAGGATCATCGGCGGCCTGGCCGCACTGTCGTTCTTCGTCGTACAGATCCTGCGGTACCGCAGACGGCACGTCAGCCGGCTGAACCTCATCATCACGTGCGGACTGTGCATCGTCGTGGTCGCGCTCGCGATCTCGCCGTCGTTCTTCAACCCGGTGTTCCGAACGTTCAACTTCCAACCGCCCGACAACCAGACCGAGGCCGAGGCGCGCACGCGTCTGATCTTCGTCCTCGTCGTCGCCGTGGTGATCCTGTTCGCCCTGTACCTGCGGCTGCAGTCGTCCGCCGACACGAACGAGCGATCGATCCGGCTGCTGGTCGAAGCGCTCGGCCAGGAGCGCTTCGACTGGGACCGCGCGGCGTCGCTCCCCGACGGTCCGCGCTTGGTGACCGTGTCGCCCGCCTACAACGAGGCGGAGAACGTCGCCGCGGTGATCAAGGCGATGCCGCAGATGGTGGAGGGCTACCACGTCGTGCCGGTGGTCGTGTCGGACGGTTCCGAGGACCAGACGGCAGCCGTCGCGCGTGAGGCGGGGGCGTTCGTGGCCGAGCTGCCCATCCGGCGGGGCGGGGGGTTGGCGCTCCGGGTCGGCTACGAGATCGCGCTGAAGATGAACGCCGACATCGTCGTCACGCTGGACGCGGACGGCCAGCACCTGCCGGAGGAGCTCGGCGTCATGATCGCGCCGATCGTCGCGGGCGAGGCCGACTACGTGAACGGTTCGCGCCTGCTCGGCTACTTCGAGAAGGAGAGCACGATCCGCCATCTGGGCGTGCATTTCTTCAGCTGGCTCGTGACGATCCTCACCGGCACGCGCGTCACCGACATCTCGAGCGGGTATCGAGCCGCCCGGGCGGACCTGTTGCGACCGCTCGTCCTGGAGCAGGATCAGTTCTGGACGAGCGAGATCCTGATCGAGGCGCTCCGCCACCATGCGCGGATCGTCGAGGTGCCGATCACGATCCTCGCGCGCGCCGGAGGGAAGTCCAAGAAGCCGAAGTCGCTGAAGTACGGCTGGAACTTCTCCAAGGTCATCATCCAGACCTGGCTGCGCTAGCGGGCAGCCAGGCTGGTCGCGACGAGTCCGGCCACCCGCGCGTTGTCCTCGAGCAGGGCGAGGTTCGCCCGGAGGCTGCGTCCACCGGTGATCTCGGCGAGCGCGGTCAGCAGGAACGGCGTGCGTTCCTTGCCGTGCACGCCGTCTCGTTCGGCTCGAGCCTCGGCTTCCGCGACCGCCGAGGCCACGTCACCGGCGTCCATCGCCTCCGCTTCGGGGACCGGGTTGCAGAGCAGCACGGTGGTCGGCACCCGCAGGTCGGACACCGCCCGAGCGATCGCCGCGGCCTCGCCCGGCGTGTCGACCCGGTGCTCCAGCTCCACGGACGTCTCTCGCGCGAGGAAGAACGGCAGTCGGCCCACCCCGTATCCGACGAGCGCGACGCCGAGCTCTTCGAGCTTCTCCGCCGTCGCGGCGGGATCGATGATCGACTTCGGTCCCGAGCAGACCAGCAGCCCCGGCGTGCGCGCGAGCTCCAACAGGTCGGCGCTCACATCGGGGTCACGCCCCGGATGCACGCCGCCGATACCACCGGTCGCCGCGACGTCGATCCCCGCCGTCGTCGCCGCCCACACCGTGGCGCTCACCGTCGTGGCACCCAGCGCTCCACTCGCCACCGCGACCGGGACGTCACGGCGCGCGACCTTGGTCGCGACGCCCGGCTCGGCGAACCGGGCGAGCTGCTCGTCGGTCAGCCCGACCGTGACGGTCCCGTCGACGACGCCGATCCACGCGGGGACCGCCCCGCTCGCGCGGATCGCGGCGTTCATCCGCTCGATGCACTCGCGGTTCTCGGGAACGGGGAGCCCTTGGCCGATCACGCTGGTCTCGAGCGCGACCACGCCGTTGCGGAGCTTCCGTGCCACGCCGACCTCGTCGGCGACCCTGAACGCGCGACTCACAGGGACGCCTTCGACGGCCAGGTGTCGGCGCTGGATGCGACGAGCGCTCCGGCGTGGCATGCACGTCGGAGCGCGGCCTCCGGTTGCTCGCCGCGCGCCAGCGCGGCGAGCAACACCCCGTCGAACGCGTCGCCCGCCCCGGTCGCGTCGACCTCGGCGATGGGTTCCGCGCTCTCTTCGACGAGCGTGCCGTCGAACGACATGACCGCACCCTTCTCACCGAGCTTCACACACGCCACGAGGTAGCGCTCCCCGAGCGCGCGTGCCGCCGCGGTCCCGGAGAGGCCGGTCAGGACCTCGACCTCGCGTTCGTTGGCAAGCAGCATGTTCGCGCCGGCGCCGGTCGTCTCGGAGAGGAAGCGGTCGGCGCCGAACGCCTCGACCAGCGGCCACGAGGACGCCTCCACCGCAACGAACGTCGCATGCGCTCGCTCGACCGCGGCGAGACCGGCGGGGGTGGTCGGCTCCTGCAGCAGCAGGTAGCCGGAGACGAGCACGGCGCCGCCATCGAGCGACGTGGGCAGGTGATCGGGCGTCAGGCGCGCGTTCGCGCCGCGGTCCGCGACCATGGAGCGCTCCCCCGCCTCCACGACGACCAGCATGGCTCCGGATGCCGCGTCGGCGTCGATGGTCAACGAGGCATCGACCCCTCGGTCGACGAGCGACTCACGGAGCAGGCGCCCGGTGAGGTCGTCGCCCACGCACCCGTGGACACGGACATCGGCGCCATCCCACGCCGCCCAGACGGCAGCGTTGGCGGACGTTCCCGCCGGCTGCAGCCGGAGATGTCCGTGGACGTCCCCGCCACGTTTCAGCGCGGGCGCACGCACGTGCACGTCGAACATGACGTCGCCCACCGTGATCAGGTCCACGCGGGCGAGCCTACCCGGCGACAGCGGCCTCGGAAGCCCAGGCGCCGAACGCACCCCAGAACGGGTCCAGACCGGGATGCTCCAGCGCGCGCTCGACGCCGTCTCCGTCCACCAGGACCCGCCCATCGGCGGGCTCCGGTCACGTCGCCGACGATGGCCGCATCGATCCCCTCGCGGGCACACGCCTCCACGTAGCCGATCGCGCGGTCGGGCCGGAGGGTCGCGATCAGGGTTCCCTCGGAGATCGACGTGTACGGATCGATCCCGACGTGATCGCAGACCGCCCGGACCTCCGGTCGGACCGGGATGGCGTCCAGATCGATGCGCATCCCGACGTCGGAGGCCACGGCGACTTCGAGCAGGCCGCCCACCACGCCGCCCTCGGTGGCGTCGTGCATGGACGTCACGCCCCGGTCCCGCAGCCCGAACGCGGCGGCGATCCGCGCTTCCGGCACCACCGTCATCTGCTCGAACAACGCGTCTGCCTGCCGAACGACCTCGGCGCCCACGCCGGCCGCGAGGCGATCGGGGAACGTCGCGGCGAACAGCGCGGTCGCCTCGATCGCCGCGCCCTTCGTGACCACCACCCGGTCGCCGGGGCGAGCCATGGTGGGTGTCACGAACGCATCGTCCGGGCCCAGTGCCACGCACGTGGCGCCACCCACCATCGGCCAGGCACAGCCGTCGTATCGCGCCGTGTGTCCGGTCACGACCGCGATCCCCAGGTCGTCGCACGTGCGCGAGAAGGCGTCCCAGAGCGATGTCAGATCCTGGTCGCTGATCTCGGGCGGCAGGTTCAGGTCCACCGCCATCCAACGGAGCGGGAGCCCGCTGGTGGCGGCGTCCGACGCCAGGATGTGCACGGCGAACCACGCCGCGCGCTCCCAGCCGTAGGCGGGGACCACGAACACCGGATCGGTCGTGACGGCCATCGCGACGCCGGGCGCGACCTGCACCACTCCGACGTCGACCCCGTGCTTGGGCCCGACCAACACGTCGGCGTCCGACGCGCCCAGGCGCCGCAGGATCACCTGCTCGAACAGCTCCGCCGTCGCCTTGCCCGTCCGTTGCTCGCTCATCGCGCCGCCCCCTGACCCGCTCGGTGCCGATCGACGATGTCGACCAGCGAGCGTGTCACCAGGACGGGATCCACCGCCGCCGCGACGGCCGAGATCACCGCGACGCCCACGGCGCCGGTGTCCAGGACGAGGCCGGCGTTCCCGACATCGATGCCGCCGATCCCCACGACCGGCAGTGCGGTGGCCGCCACCACGTCGCGGAGGCCGTCCAAGCCCCGGCCCTCTGCCTCCGGCTTCGTCGACGTCGACCACACGGTCACGCCCAGGTAGTCGGCGCCCACACGTTCCGCCGCAACCGCTTCGCCAACGTCACCGACGCTCACGCCGAGCACGCGGTCCGACCCCAGCCGGCGCCGGGCGCGCTGGGGATCGTCGGCCTGGCCGACATGTGCCCCCGCCGCACCGCTCTCCAGCGCCACGTCGACCCGGTCGTTCACGATGAACATCACCCCCGCGTCGCGACATGCCCGGGACAGCTCGGCGGCGATCGGCAGGAGCGCGGCATCGTCCAGCTCGGGGGCACGCAGCTGCACGGCTCGTCGCGCCACCGTCGATCGCGGCTCGGGCGAGCGCGCGATGATCCCGGTGGGGACCGAACGCCCCGGACGTGACGACGTAGACACCGAGCGCTCGTGGATCGATCATCCGACTCCCTCCGCCGGTATTACCCGGTTCAGGTCATTCGGGTCGCCGGCGGCGTAGAGCCGGCCTCTCAGCCCGGTATCCCCGAGCTCCCCGGTGGTGCCGTCCGAAGTATAGGTCGCCGTCGCGGCCGTCGGTCGCCCGGTCGCGCTAGATGATGCTCGCCCGTCCCTTCGCGACCGCTCGCTCGCGCTTGAACTTCTTCCAGTCGCTCTTCTTCACGGACAGCGTGAGGTCCGTGACGATCGTGATCACGCCGATCGCGATCAACGCCGCCGCGCTCCACCACGGCGCTCCCGATCCGGGCCAGAACGCCAGGGCGAGGAACGGTGCGAGCTTGCTGACGATCGCGCCGAACGCATGCATCCATGCCCGGCTCCCCGGGTCCGCTTTGAGGTAGGTCGCATAGTCGCTCTTCAGCCCCGGGCGCGGGGGCGGCGGCCCACCCACGAAGTAGTCGGTGAAGCGGATGCTCACCATGTACCCGACGAACCAGTGCGTGGGACAGTGCAGCGTCACCGTCCAGATGGCCCCGGCCGCGATCAACAAGAACCCCGCGAGCGTCTCCGACGACACGGACCGGGCGACGATCGCCGCCGCGAGGCCGACCGCGGCCCCGATCAGCAGGATGGTGTTGCCCACCCAGACCGGCATCCGGAACCGCGCGAACGCCCGGAACGCCGCCCCATCGATGCGCCCGATCTGATCCCCGTACCGATCCACCAGGAGCCTGTCGGGCTTCACGTGCGCGACCAGCCGCCAGAACCCGAGCGCCTTGAGATCGGTGTTCCCGGCCTGCACGGCGGCCTCGATCCGGTCCAGGTCGGCGGAGAGGTCCACCGGCGCACTTATGGCCGCTTCAGTCATTCCGCCTGTTCCCCACCGTAGAATCGCCTTTCGGACGCGCTGGTTCCGCTCCTGAGCGCTTCCCCCGAGGGAGGTTCGCCACGTCCAAGATTACTGCGCATGCCCAGGCCCCCGGCGAGGCCGGAGGCCAGGCGCTCGTGACCCTCGACGGCCGCTACCACATCGTGGAACGCGTGGCCGCCGGCGGGATGGGCGAGGTCTTCCGTGCGCAGGACGCCGTCCTGGCTCGTGAGGTCGCGATCAAGGTGTTGCACCGATCCCTGGCGGGCGACCAGGGGTTCGTCGACCGGTTCCGCCGCGAGGCGCGGGCCGCGGCCTCGCTCTCTCATCCGAACATCGTGGCGGTCTACGACTGGGGCGCCGTCGACGGCATCTACTACATGGTCATGGAGTTCGTCCGCGGTCGCGCCGCGCGCGAGCTGCTGAACGCCAACGTCCGGCTGGAGCCGGCGCAGGCCGCCGAGATCGTTCGACAGACGCTGCTCGCGCTGGAGGCCGCGCATTCCCAGGGCATCGTTCACCGCGACATCAAGCCCGAGAACATCCTGGTGACGACCGGCGGCACCGTGAAGGTCGCCGACTTCGGCTTGGCGCGGGCGTATGCCGACGGGAAAGCGACGCAGGCCGGCGGCGTGCAGGGGACGGTGCAGTACCTCTCGCCCGAGCAGATCCGCGGGGAACCGGCCGACCCGCGCTCGGACCTGTACTCCCTCGGGATCGTGACGTACGAGCTCCTCACCGGACGGCTGCCGTTCACCGGGGAGACGGCCATGAGCATCGCCTACAAGCACCTGTCGGGCCGGGTGCCGAAGCCGTCGTCCGCCGTCGGCATCGTCCCGAAGGAACTGGACGGGTTCGTCCTGTCGGCAACCGACCGCGACCGTGAGCTCCGGCCGGAGAGCGCCGTCGAGATGCGCCGCGATCTGGAATCGATCGCGTCCGGATTACCCGCGGCCCGATCGCTGGCCGCGGTCGTGTCCGATCTGCCCGAGGTCGACGGCGAAGGAAGCGTCACCGAGCGCGTGCCGCTGGTGGCCTCGACGACGCAAACGATCCCCAGGGCCGAACGCACGAAACGCCGGCGCTTCCGCCGGTTCAGCGGCATCCTGCTCTTGGTGCTCGCCCTGGCCGCCTCGGCCTGGGGCGCCTGGACGTACCTGGTCCCGCACCACGCGGACGTGCCGCCCCTCATCGGGACGCCCGTCGACGAGGCGAAGGCCGCGCTGATCGATCAGGGATTCAACGTGAAGATCGCGGACGGGATCTATCAACTCGATATCCCGGCCGACGCCGTCGCCAAGGTGGCTCCGCCCGCGGGAACGTCGCTCGAGAAGGGCGAGACCGTCACGCTCGTGCCGTCGCTCGGGCCGAAGCCGGTGAAGGTGCCCGAACTCGAGGGCAAGACGATCGAGGAAGCCGGACCCATCCTGGAGCGCGCGCACCTCACGCTGGGAACGGTGAAACGGGAGTACAGCGACCAACCCGCCGACCTCATCCTGCGGATCACGTCCGACGTGGTCGCAGGGAAAGCGCCCCGCGGCAGCGCGGTCGACGTAGCCGTCAGCAAGGGACCCCGACCTGTGCCCCTTCCGAACGTGGTTGGCGCTTCCCTGGCGGATGCGAAGCAGGCTCTCGAGGACATGGGCTTCGTCGTGGACGACTCGAAGACGAAGTTCTCCGACGACGTCGAACGCGGACACGTCATCCGCCAGACGCCCGCCGAAGGCGAACGGCTTCAGCCCGGAGGGACGGTGTCCCTCGTGGTGTCGCTGGGACCGAGGTTCTTCCCGGCGCCCGAGTTCCGCTCGCTCTCGCGATCGGCCGCCGAGGACCGCGCGGCCGAGTACGGTTTGCATGTGACGTTCTCGACGATCCCCGGCACATCGGGGCAGATCGTGTTCAGCCAGAGCCCCGGCGTCGGCACGCAGGTGGAGTACGGGGACACGATCCAGCTCTTCATGGTGTGAGGATCGGGGCGCACGTCCGCCGTCGCTCCGGCGGGATCACCGGCGCCGTCGAGGAATGCCGCCTCCGGGGGGCCGACGCCGCGCAGATCTTCGTCTCGAATCCCCGCGGCTGGGCCGGACCACGCGTGACGGATGACGAGGCCACGGCGTTCCGCGAGGACTGGGCGGCATCGGGTCTCGGACCGCTCGTCGCGCACGCGCCGTACCTGGTGAACATCGCCTCGCCGAACAAGGAGTTCGTCGCCAAGTCGCGGGCCCTGGCCGGCTCCACCGTGCGCGGGTGCGACGCGCTCGGCGTCGACATGCTGGTGCTCCACGCCGGGGCCGGCGGTCCGACCGAGCCCAGCGCGGCGCTCGACCGCGCGGCGACCACGCTCCGGATCGCGTCCGACCACGCGGAGGACGTCCGGATCGTGGTCGAGCTCATGGCGGGAACGTCCGGCGCCGTCGCGTCCACCATCGCCGAGGCGGCACGGTTGCTGGAAGCCGCCGACCTCGACGGGCTGCAGGTGTGCCTGGACATGTGTCACCTGTTCGCTGCGGGCTACGCGCTCGATACGTCAGACGGCGTTGATGCGCTGTTCGCCGAGCTGCACGCGGAGGGCATCGCGGACCGGGTCGGCCTGATCCACGCGAACGACTCCCTCTACCCGCGCGGCGAGCGGCGCGATCGGCACGAGAACATCGGCGACGGCTTCATCGGACCGGACGGCTGGCGGGCGATCGTCGCACGACCCGAGCTGGCGGACCTCGCGCTGATCCTCGAGACGCCCGGGGAAGCCGACCGGCAAGCCGAGGACATCGCGTTCCTGCGCTCGATCGCCCCCGCCTAGCCTCGGTTCAGGTCGCCAGCTGCTCCTCGAGGAGCTCCACGAACGGCCACGCGCCTTCCGAGGTATTGGCGATGACGGTGGCGCCGGCTCCCGAGACCGGATCGTGCATGGTCCGGAACGAGACGCCCGCGTCGTACCCCTCCAGCATCACGACGTCGCTCGACGCGTGGAGCCAGAAGCCGAGTCCGTAGCGCTTCTCCTCCTCGGGCACGTCGCTGCGCGGCCGTACCATCTCCGCGACCCACCGCTCCGGCACGATCTGCCCGGCGAACAGAGCGACCCAGAACACGCGCAGATCCTCGACGGTGGAGTAGATCCCGCCGTCACCCCCGCCGATCACCGGGATGTGGAACACGTTCGTCCTCGCGCTGTCGTCGGTGAGATAGCCCAGCGCGGCGTCCCCCGGCAGTTCGTCGGAACGCAGGAACTCGGTGTGCGACATGGCCGCCGGACGGCACACGCGTTGTCGCACCAGCTCGTGGAACTCCACGCCGCTCGTGCGCTCCGCGATCAACGCGAGGACGATGAACCCACCGTTGCAGTAGGCGAAGCGCTCCCCCGGCGGCGACACGGTGGCGTGGCCGCCGAGGACCGCGAGGTACTGCTCCGTCGTCGCGAGCTCGTGGACGGAGATCGGCATCACGTAGTCGGTGACATCAGCATGAGCCTCCTCGTCGAGGTAGTCGCCGATCCCCGATCGGTGGGCGAGGAGGTGTTCGACCGTGACGCCGTCGTCGATCAGCGGGAGGTCGTCGCCGAGCACCGATCGAGCGGTGGTCGTCAGCTCGAGCGTGCCGTCTTCGATCAGGCTCACCACCGTGAGGGCCGTGAAGCCCTTCATGCCGCTCGCGATCGCGAACCGGGTGTCGGTCGCGTTCGGGATCGCGTGCGCTCTGTCCGCGAGCCCGTACGCCTGCGCCAGCTCGACACCGCCCGAGCTGTCGACACGCACGACACCGGAGAACCCGGTGTCGTGGGCGATCGCGTCGACGGCGTCCTGGAGCGTCTGCATCGGTTGAATCTAGCAACCGGCGTCAGTCGCGACCGAACCGCGTCCCGTCGGGAAAGGCGAGGTCGAAGCGTTCGCTGAGGATGACCAGCCGCTCAGCGCTCGATGTGACGGTCCAGCGTTCCGTCCCGTCCGGGCGCTCGACCCTGAGCTCGTCGTCGATCAGCATCCACCGCTCGTCCAGACCGGACCGTTGGGCGATGATCTTGGTGACGAACGGCGAGCGCGGCCAGGTCGACGTGTAGTGGTTGGCCACCTCGTAGTCGACCGGGAGCTGGGGCTCCAGCGTGAACGAGTACAGGTCCAGCCAGCCGTCGGCGCGGAGTCCCCAGAGGATCCGGGCGTCGCCGTCGACGGCCAGCCGGAACGCCCACGCTCCTTGGTGCACGGGTTCGTCGCTCTCGAACGAGATCGGATCCAGCAGCGTGTCGCCGCCGAACCCGACGTCGGCCAGCCAGCGCGTCCCCGCGATGTCGACCGCGAGGATCATGTGCGTCCTGGGGGTGGTTCGCTCCTCGCCCATCGTCACGCGCGCGGCCAGTCCGGTGACGTCGAACCCGAGGTGTTCGAGGACGGCCGCGAACAGCGCGTTCTGCTCGAAGCAGTAGCCGCCGCGCCGGTCACGCACCAGCTTCGCCTGCAGGCTCGCCAGATCCAGCCGGATCGGCCGGCCGAGCAGGATGTCCAGGTTCTCGAACGGGATCGATAGCACGTGGGCCCGATGGAGGGCCGTCAGCGTCTCGACCGTCGGGTCGAGCCCGCCGTCGTAACCGATCCTCTGCAGGTACGCCTGGAGGTCCAGCTCCTCCGTCACGGCTCCAGCTCGGCGCGCGGGCCTTCCTGATAGCTGTAGCGCTCCTCGGCGAACGGCTCCGCGTGGATGTGGTAGCCCCGGACCTCCCAGAAGCCGCGCGTGTTCTTCGCGCTGAACTCCAGGCCCGTCAGCCACTTCGCGCTCTTCCACGCGTAGCGCTTGGGTACCACGAGTCGCAGGGGCCAGCCGTGCTCCGCCGTCAGATCCTCGCCGTGGTTCCTCCATGCGACCAGCACGTCATCGTCGGACATGGCCTGCAGGGAGAGGTCCGACGTGTAGCCGTGCGCGCTGTGCGCGATGACCCACTTGGCCTCGTCCGTGGGCTTCGCCATCTCGAGGAGGGTCTTGAACGAGACGCCCTCCCACGTGTTGTCGAGGGTGGTCCAGCCCGGTGACGCAGTGCATGTCGGCATCGACCGTCGACGTGCGGAAGCGCCTGCAGCTCGGCGTACGTCAGCGTGAACGGGTGCTCCACGAGACCCGAGATCTCGAGGTCCCAATCGGTCCCGTCGAACTTCGGGATCGGGCCGTAGTGCAGCACCGGCCACGACTTGACCAGCCGCTGCCCCGGCGGGATCCGGACGGCGATCTCCTCGGGGTAGTTCTTCGTGAACAGGCCCATCACGTCTCCTCTGTGGTCTTTGGCATGGTCCTTGGCACGGTCTCGGCGATGGTTCGCCAGGCATCCAGGGCGAGGGCGAGACCGTCGTCGTCGACGTCGACGTGCGTGACCATGCGGACCTTGCCGGACACGAACGTCGCTCCCACGCCCAGGTCCCGCAGCCGCTCGATCGCATCGAGCGGAGCGAGTCCCACCGCTTCCGTGTCGGCGTAGACCATGTTCGTTTCAACCATCGCCGGATCGACCGAGCCCGGCAGGATCTCGGCCACGGCTTCGGCGAGACGACGGGCCCGCTCGTGGTCCAGGTGGAGCCGTTTCGGTCCGTCCTCCAGCGCGATCAGACCGGCCGCCGCCATGATGCCGGCCTGCCGCCACGCGCCTCCGAACAGGATCTTGAGCCGCCGTGCCTCGCGGATGTCCTCGCGGGTGCCGCAGACGAGCGATCCGATCGGCGCGCCGAGCCCCTTCGACACGCAGAACATCATGGTGTCGGCCTCGCGCGTGTACTCCGTCACGTCGACGCCTGCCGCGACCGCCGCGTTGAAGATCCGCGCACCGTCGAGGTGGATGGGAAGGTCGTTGTCGTCGGCCACCTTCCGGATGGCCCGGATCTCCTCGACGGGCATGACCGTGCCGCCGGCGTGACCCACCGTGTTCTCCACCGCGATCAGGTCGACGACCTCGACGTCGTACGGATCCTCCGCCTCGACGAGCTCGCGGGCCAGGTCGGCGGTCATCCATGCCCTCGGGCCCGGGTCGCCCGTCCGGAACGTGATGCCCGACAGGACCGCCGACGTCATCAGCTCGGTGCTGGCCACGTGCGCGCCCGACGTCGCCGCCACCAGGTGACCCGACCCGTGCACGTGCAGCCGGATGCCGATCTGGTTGGCCATGGTGCCCGTCGGCACGTAGAGCGCCGCCTCCTTGCCCGTGACCTCGGCGGCGCGATCCTGCAACCGGTTGACGGTCGGATCGTCGCCGAACCAATCGTCGCCGACCTCGGCGCCGGCCATGGCCGTGCGCATGGCGGCGGAGGGTGAGGTGACGGTATCCGAACGGAGGTCGACCCTGTACGCAGCCACGGTCGCGTCAGTATAGGAACATCGGTTTGCCGTCGACGTGGCGGATCTTCGGCAGGTAGCTGTCGGAGTCGTACAGCGACGCGACGTCGACCCGCTTGACGCCCTGCCGGGTGACGTCGAGCGGCACGTTGACGTAGTTGCCGTTACGGAGCGCGACCAACCTCCCGGTGGTCCCCTCGATCACCAGGTCGGCGGCCATCACCGCGTAGTTGATCGCGACCATCAGGTCGAGCGAGTCGGGGCTCCCCGAACGCATCAGGTAGCCGATCTGCTGGTAGATGACCCCATCGCCCGTGACCTCGTGCAACAGCTCGCTGGTGAGCTGCCCGACGCCACCCAGCTTGCGGTGCCCGTACGCGTCCTCGCGACCGGCCTGCACCATCTCGCCGCCGATCATGGTGGCGCCCTCCGAGATCGTCATCATCGCGTAGCTGCTGGGGTTCGCTCGCTTGTCTGCCGTCAGCAGCCCCGCGAGCTTCTCGATGTCGAACGGCACCTCGGAGATGATCGCCCGGTCGACGCCCGACAGGTACGCCGACACGAGCGACGTCTCGCCGCTGTAGCGGCCGAACACCTCGACGATCGCCAGCCGCTCGTGCGAGCCCGCGCTCGTACGGAGCTGGTGGATGAAGATCACGGTTCGCGTGATCGCGGTGGAGAAACCGATGCAGTAGTCGGTGCCGTGGACGTCGTTGTCCATCGTCTTCGGGATGGCCACGACCGGCACGCCCTCGTCCGTCAGACGCAGCGCGAACGACAGCGTGTCGTCCCCGCCGATCGGGATCAACGCGTCGAGTCCCAGGTGATCGAGCACGCGCAAGATGTGCCCGGTGTGATCGCGCGGCTCGTCGTCCTGGCGGCCCGACGCCAGGAAGGCCGGCTCCTCCGTCGGACGCACCTTCGCGGGGTTGGTGCGGGAGGTGTGCAGGAACGTGCCGCCGGTCCGGTCGATCGTGCGTACCACGCCGGGATCGAGGGGCATGACGTGGTCGCCGAGCGTCGACGGGTCGTCCGGATCGATCTCGAGCAGGCCCGCCCATCCACGCCGGATCCCCGTGACCTGATGTCCCTCGGACGCCATCCGCGTGACGACGGCCTTGATCGAGGCGTTCAATCCGGGGACGTCGCCCCCGCCGGTGAGGATGCCGACCTTCACGGGCGCCAACCTACTACGGGACCGCGTGCGGAACGGCGCGTCACGTGCAGAGGATCTCGGGGATCCGGAAGCGTTCCGGTGGAACCAGGCTGGCGCGCGCGCCGACCTCTGCCAACGGCGTGGTCACGATGTCGGGCCCGTACAACCCGACGAGGTTCCCCCACCGGCCGGCGATCGCCTCGTCGACCGCGGCCATCCCGAGGCGCGTGGCCAGCACCCGGTCGAACGCGACCGGCGATCCTCCTCGCTGAACGTGCCCGAGCGTCGTCACGCGCGTCTCGGTGCGCACCCTCCGCTGGATCTCGGCGGCGACGAGCTGTCCGATCCCTCCCAGGCGCGGCCACCCGTTCTCGTCGAGCTCGTACTCGGGCATGTTCATCGTTCCCGGGACGGGGACCGCTCCCTCGCTGACGACCACGATCGAGAACGTCCGTCGCTGCGAATGCACGGCGCGGATCCGATCGCAGACGAGCTCGATGTCGAACGGATGCTCGGGGATCAAGATGACGTCCGCCGCTCCTGCGAGACCGGCGGTGATGCCGATCCATCCGGCGCTCCGCCCCATGACCTCGCACACCATCACCCGGTTGTGGCTCTCCGCGGTGCTGTACAGGCGATCGATGGAATCGGTGGCGATCTGCGCCGCGGTCCAGAACCCGATGCTGGCGTCCGTTCCCCCGATGTCGTTGTCGATCGTCTTGGGGATGCCGACCACCGGGATGTCGGGCATCGCGGCGGTCGTCCCCATCGTGCCCTCGCCGCCGATCACGATGAACCCATCGAGCGCATGCGCGTCGAACGTTCGCCTGACGAGCTCCGGTCCTCCGTCGATCCCCGACGGCTGGGTCCCGGAGGTCCCGAGGATCGTGCCGCCCCGCGGGAGGATCCCCCGCACGTCCTCGGAAGCGAGCTCCGTGCCCTCGCCCTCGAGCACACCCCGCCACCCGTGACGGAACCCCACGACCGTGATGCCACGCTCGAGACCCGTTCGGACGACGGCTCGGATCGCGGCGTTCAGTCCGGGGCAGTCGCCCCCGCCGGTCAGGATGCCCAGTCGCATCAGCGGATCATCGTGATCCCGGTCGAGCTCAGGCGTCGTCGTCCTGGTCGGACTCGCCGGCTTCCTCGAGCTCCGCGGCCCGGCGTTTCAGCACCTCGTACCACTCGGACTCGTATGCGTCGACGGCGGCGGCCTTCTTCGCCGTCTCGTCCGCCTCACGTTCGGCGCTGGTCTGTTCCGTGTCTTCCATCGGTGTCTCCATGGGTTGACAGCATAGCTTCGCTCCCTCCCCCCATCGGGAGGGTGCCCGGGGACCTTGAACCGACCCGTCCGAGCCGTCGCCCGGGGTGCCTCCGGTAGGATGCCGGCGTGTTGGCCATCCGCTTGCTGGTCGAGCATGCCGCCCCGTGGGGCTTCCTCGAGTGGTTCTTCGCCAGCATGCTGACGTTCCTGGTGCTGGCGGTGAGCGGGTTCGCGCTGTTCGTGGCGGTTCAGCTCTTCCGGAACCCCGGCCGCCGTTCGCGCACGAAGTCCTGATCCACCTCTTCGGCCTCAGCCCATCAGGCGAAGATCGACGGACACCGGGAGATGGTCGGAGGCGTTCGACGCGTCATCCGTCGCGACCCGTGCATGCATCACCTGCAGCTGCCCGCCCACGAACACGTAGTCGATGCGCGCCGCGGGCGCGACCGCGGGAAAGGTCGGCCCTTGACCGTGGCCGGCGCCGGGCCACACGTCGGTGAGCGCCGCCGAGATCCGACGCACCGCGCGCATGTCCGGGGTGGCGTTGAGGTCGCCGCCGACGATCACGGCCCCTCCCTCGGACGAGGCGGCGAGCGCCAGCAACGAGTCCGCCTGCGACGCACGCTCCGCGCCTCCGAGCCCGAAGTGCGTCGACACCGCCCTGACGACGTCGTCGCCCGCCGACACCCGAGCGATCAGCGCGCCCCGGGGATACCAGCGGGGCGCCCCGTGGAACCGGACCAGCTCGACGGACATGAACCGCCACGGGTCGGCCAGCAGCACGGCGTTCTTCACGCGACGGCGGAACGGCGACCACGGGTCGCGGGCCGCGCGCATGCCGACGTCCTGAGCGAACCGCCGGAGGTCGCGCCGGGACCCGCTCTCCTGGAGCAGCAGCACATCGGGGTGCAGGCCGCGTACGACGGCCGCCACGCGTTCGCGTCCGTCCCGGAACCCCCGGACGTTGTAGGTCACGACCCGCACGGGTCAGCCCGCGACGATCTCGGTGCCCGCGCCGCCGGCGAGCGCGGCGGACGCATCGTCGAGATCGGCGATGACCGCGCGCGCGCCCCCCGCCTCCACGAAGTTCACGGCCGCCTGCACCTTGGGGCCCATCGAGCCGGCACCGAACTCGCCCTTCTTCAACAGCGCCTTCGCCTCGGAGGCGGTCATGCGATCGATGTCCTCCGGGTAGAGCGAGCCGAACCCGCGCTGCACGGTCTTCACGTCGGTGAGGATCAGCAGCACCGACGCGGCCACCTCGTGAGCGAGGATCGCCGACGCGAGATCCTTGTCCACGACGCCCTCCTTGCCGATCAGACGCGGACCCTTCTCGATCACGGGGATCCCCCCACCCCCGCTCGCGATCACGATCGTCCCGTCGGCCACCAACCGCTCGATCACCGGCGTCTCGACGATCGAGTACGGCTTCGGAGAGGGGACCACGCGTCGCCACCCGCCGTGTGGGTCCGCCTTCATCACGTATCCGCGTTCCCGCTCGAGCGCCTCGACCTCGCGCTCCTCGTAGAACGGGCCGACGAACTTCGTCGGGTTGCGGAACGCGGGATCCTGCGGGCGCACGCGCGTGAGCGTGAGGATCGTGGCCACCGGACGCTCCATCCCTCGCTCGAAGAAGACGTCGCCGATCGTCACCTGGAGCAGGTACCCGATCTGTCCCTGGCTCTCCGCCCCGCACACGTCGAGCGGCATCGGATGCACGACGTCCTTCGCCGCTTCCTGCTGCAACAGGATCCGGCCAACCTGCGGGCCGTTGCCGTGGGTGATGACGACCTCCCACCCCGCGGCGGCGATGTCCGCGACGCGCTCCGCCGCGACGCGTGCGGCTCGGTACATCTCCTCGAACGTGTCCTCGGCACCACGACGGAGCAGGGCGTTGCCGCCGAACGCGATGACGACCCGTTCCATCCCGACGCCTCGCGCCCGGTGTGGGTTCAGCCCTCGAGCACCGGCGCCAGGACGTCGGTGAGCGTCGGCGAGTCAGGCAGGACGTCCAGGTCGTAGCGGACGCGCACGGCCGGCTTCGAGATGGTGATGACCCGACGCAGGTCGATCGGCGTGCCGATCACGACCAGGTCCACATCGGCGGCGTCGATGATCTTCTCCATCTCGGCGAGCTGTCCCTCGGAGTACCCCATGGCGGGCAGGACCGGTCCCACGTCGTACTTGCGGAACGTCTCGTCGATCGTGCCGACGGCCCAGGGACGCGGATCCACGATCTCGGCCGCGCCGTGCTGACGCGCGGCCACGACGCCGGCGCCGTACTTCATGTCGCCGTGCGTGAGCGTGGGCCCGTCCTCGATCACCAGCACCCGCTTGCCCGCGATCGAGTCCGGCTCGTCCACCGTGACGCGGCTGTTCGCCCGCACGACGGTCGCCGTCGGGTTGATCGAGGCGATCGTGGCGTCCAGCTCCGAGAGCTGCTCGGCGCTGGCGGAGTCCACCTTGTTGACGACGATCACGTCGGCCATGCGGATGTTGGTCTCGCCGGGGAAATACGTCGTCTCGTGGCCGGCGCGCAGCGGATCGGCGACCACCACGCTCACCGTGGGGCGGTAGAACGGCAGGTCGTTGTTGCCGCCGTCCCACAGCAGGACGTCGCACTCCGCCTGTGCCTGCGCGAGGATCTCGGCGTAGTCGACGCCGGCGTAGATGATCGTCCCCGAGGAGATGTGCGGCTCGTATTCCTCGCGCTCCTCGATCGTGGTGTCGAAGCGGTCGAGGTCCTCGAGCGTCGCGTACCGCTGGACCCGCTGGGCGATCAGGTCGCCGTACGGCATCGGGTGACGCACCGCGACCACGCGCTTGCCGGCATCCTTGAGCACACCCGCGATCGCGCGCGTCGTCTGGCTCTTGCCCGACCCGGTGCGGACCGCGCAGACCGAGACGACGGGGACGTTCGCGTCCAGCATCGTCGCGTTCGGCCCCAGGATCAGGAAGTTCGCTCCGGCGGCCATCGCCTGGCTGCCCTTGTGCATCACGTACTCGTGGGAGACGTCGGAGTACGCGAACACCACGTCGTCCACATCGAGCGAGGTGATCAGCTCGGTGAGCTCGGATTCGTCATGGATCTGGATGCCGTTCGGGTAGTGCGGCCCCGCGAGCTCCGCCGGGTACTTCCGATCGTTGATGAACGGGATCTGGGTCGCGGTGAACGCCACCACCTCGACGTCGGCGTCGTCGCGGAACACGGTGTTGAAGTTGTGGAAGTCGCGACCTGCGGCTCCCATGATGAGGACACGACGCGTCATGGCCTTCCGTCCTTTCGAAAGAGGGTGTGATGCGCGGGTGGCTCCGCCTCCCCGCTCTTCGTCTCGGAGACTACTCCAACGTGTCGCCCACCGGACGGCCGCCTCAGGTGCCGCTCGACCACCCGTCCGCCACGACGACCCTACTCGCCGCCCCCGTTCCCCAGGTCGTCGGGTTCGTCGACGTCGAAGAGCGTGCGCCGGGATGGATCCGAAGCGGTCCACGTCGGCTCGTCGATGACGGCGATGCGGAGCGCGCTCAACAGCGACCGGAGTGAGCGATCCCCGCCGTGGAGGAGGGCGTGTGCGGCGTCGCGCGCAGGTGCGACGCGGATGAGACAGGGAAGCGGCCTGAACCGTTCGCCGTCCTGCAGCGCGACGGCATCCACGGGCGCCTCACCTGCGACGCGGAGCATCTCCAGCAGGACGGCCGTCGAGAGCTCGGGCATGTCGCCGCCGGCCACGAACGCGAGCTCGGTCGACGTCGCGTCCAGCCCGCGCGACAGCCCGGCGAGCGGACCCTCCCCGTCGCGGGCGTCGTGGACGAAGCTCGTGGCGGAACCGACGGGCATCGACGGCTCCGGTTGATCGGGGGCGAGCACCACGATGACCTCGCTGCACACCTCCCCCAACCGCAGGACGGGGTGGTGCAGCAACGGCACGCCTCGATAGGTCGCGGCGAGCTTGTCGCCGCCGAAGCGGGTCGAACGCCCTCCCGCGAGCACGATCCCCGTCGCGCCCACGGTAGTCCGTCGCAGACTAGACCCGCTTCCGTTTCTTCGCGGCCGGATCGTCACCCTTGCGCGACTGGACGAACGCGAACCCGAACCGCCCTTTGATGCAGAGGTGCCCGTTCGTCACGTCGTTGTCCCACGGCGACGTGACCTTGACGATCTCGTTGTCCTGCACGTGGAGCTCGAGCTCGCAGCCCACGCCGCAGTACGGGCAGATCGTGTCGACCACGGTCTGCGCGGACTCATCCCACGTGCCGTCCTCGCGCTTGTCGTGCTCTGACGTGAACATCAGCGCACCGGTGGGACACACACCGATGCAGTTGCCGCAGTAGACACACGCGGACTCGTTCAACGGCACGGCGTACTCGGTGGAGATCCGCGCGTCGAACCCGCGCCCGGCCACGGCGATCGCGAACGTGTTCTGTGCGTCGACACCGCACGCCTCGACGCACTTGTAGCACAGGATGCAGCGCGAGTAGTCGCGCACGTAGAGCTCGTTGTCGATCTTCACCGGCTGCGCCACCGACTCAGCGACCGTCGGGTCGGCGGGGTCGTGGTGGTGACCGGCCCACCGCTCGTCACGATCGTCGGCCGGAAGCGCGTCCATGCGCGCGCCGAACCGGTCGGGGTCGACCTCGTACTCGTTCATCCACCGATGCACGTCCGGGCTCGTCAGCTCCACGTCGACGCTGGACGCTAAGAACTCCATCACGAGCTTGCGCGAATGCTGCACGCGCTCGGTATCGGTGGTGACCTTCATCCCGTCCTCGGCCGCGCGGCTGCACGCCGGTACCAGCGTCCGCGCGCCCTCCACCTCGACGACGCAGACGCGACACGCGTTCACCGGGGTCAGGTTGTCGGCGAAGCACAGCGTGGGCGTGTCGATCCCGTGGGCCCGACACGCATCGAGGATCGTCGCGCCCTCCGCGACGCGCACGGTCTGCCCGTCGACCTCGATGTCCAGCAGCCGGCGGGGTGGGTCCAACGGGACCGCGCTCATGCACTCGCTCCTTCGGCGTCGAACAGATGGAGCCGTTGCACGGCGGACTGTACGGCCGAAGCCGCGGTCTGCCCGAGCCCGCAGATCGAGGCGTCGCGCATGACCTGCGCGATCTCGTCGATCAGCGCGAGTTCCTGTTCGCGCGAACCGAGCTCACGGCGGTGCACCAATCGGTGCAGCGCCTCCTCCTGGCGCACCGTGCCCACACGACACGGGACGCACTGGCCGCACGATTCGTCCCGGAAGAAGCGGGCGATCCGGAGCACGATGTCCACCAGGTCAACGGACTCGTTCAGCACCATGACGACTCCTGAACCCAGCGTGTAGCCGCCGGCGCGCGCGTCCTCGAACGTGAGCTTGATGTCCAGGTCGTCCGGGGTGACGAAGCCACCGGCCGCACCTCCGAGCAGGATGGCCTTCACGTTCCCCTGCGTGCCGCCCGCCAGGGACAGGACCTCGCGGAGGGTCACGCCGGACTCGACCTCGTAGAGGCCGGGGCGCGCCACGGTGCCGCTGACGCAGAACAACCGTGGCCCCGTGGAGCCCTCGGTCCCGATCTCGGCGTACGCGAGCCCGCCGATCCGCATGATCTCCAGCACGTTGATCAGCGTCTCGACGTTGTTGATGCCGGTCGGCTTGCCGAACACGCCCCGCTGCACCGGGAACGGCGGCTTGTTGCGTGGTTCGCCGCGCTTGCCCTCGATCGAGTTGAACAGCGCGGTCTCCTCGCCACAGATGTAGGCGCCGGCGCCGCGACGGAGCTCGATGTCGAACGCGAACCCCTCCCCCATCACGTCGTCGCCCAGGAACCCGTGCCGGCGCGCCTCGGCGATCGCGTGCGCCAGGCGGGCGGTCGCCAGCGGATATTCCCCGCGGATGTAGATGAAGCCCCGCTCGCATCCCGTGGCGTACCCGGCGATCGTGAGCGCCTCGACGACCGCGAACGGATCCTGTTCCATCACGACCCGGTCCTTGAACGTCCCGGGCTCAGATTCGTCGGCGTTGCAGATGAAGTAGTGCGGCCGCACGGGCTGCTCCGCGACCGCCTTCCACTTCACCCCGGTCGGGAACGCCGCGCCGCCGCGGCCCATCAGCCTGGCGTCGGTGATCTCGCGGATCGTCCCCACCGGCCCGAGCGCGTGAGCGCGCCGAAGCGCCTCGTACCCGCCGTGCGCCCGATAGTCGTCGATCGAGCTCGGGTCCACCACGCCGACGCGCCGCAGCAGCCGCAGGCCGGACCGGGCAGCGGTGTCCCAGGTCTGGGGCGCCGACGCGACCGCCGGGTCGTTCGGCCGCGCGAACTCGGGCTCGTGCGTGGCGTCGGTGAGCAGGCTCCGGATCTGCGCGGCGGTCGCGTGACCGAACGCGTCGTCCTGCGCCCCTCCGGCGCGCTGGACCAGGACCGCCGGGGCACGTTCGCACATCCCGAGGCACGGGCTGCGCACCCAGGACGCGACGGCGTCGGCCCCACCCGTGTTCGGCGGGCCGGCGGTCCGTTCGAGCTCGGCGCACAGGGCGTCGCCGTCGAGCCGGCACGCGAGGTCGTCGCACACGTGCACGACCGTCCTCGGTCGCGGTTCCACGCTGAACATCGCGTAGAACGTGGCGACGCCGTACGCCTCCGCCGGCGGCACGGTCAATCGCTGACACACGTAGTTCAGGCCGCCCTCGCTGATCCATCCGACGCCGGACTGCAGCGCATGCAGCGCGGGGAGCAGGAGATCCCGTCGGTCGCGAGCGGCACGGCCTCCGCGAGCGAACCGGGTCTCGACACCACCGTCTCGGGAGCCACCGACCCAGCCGGTCTCGGGCGGTCCGAGCAGCGCGTCGACGGCCGCGCGTTCTTCGGCCGTGGCGACGGCCGACGTCAGATGGAGGTCCACGGCGCTCCCGTCACTCGGCGTCGCGCTTCCCGGCGGCCGCGGGAACCCGCGGCAGCTTCTCGATGCGGATCGCCGTCGCCTTGAACTCGGCCGTCCCGGACTTCGGATCGTTCGCCTCGATCGTGAGCTTGTTCGTCTCGACCTCGTCCGGGAAATGCAGCGTCATGAACGTGAGGCCGGGACGAAGGCCGTGATCGATGTGCACGGGCGCCTCGACCGCGCCCCGCCGGGACGTCACGAGCACCCGCTCGCCCTCCTCGATGCCCAGGCTCGCCGCATCCTCCGGTGAGACCTCGACGGATTCCGGCCGCCGCAGCGGGGACGTGTATCCGCCCGTCTGCACACCCGTGTTGTAGGAGTCCAGCCGGCGTCCCGTCGTGAGACGGAGCGGGAAGTCGGCATCCAGGGTGTCGACCGGAGGATCGTCGATCACCACGCTGAACGGCGCCTTCATCCCCTGCACCTCCGGATCGTCGAACGCCCACAACCGCTCGTGGAGGAACAACGTGCCCGGATGCGACTCGTCCGGGCACGGCCACTGGATACCGCCCAGCGCCTCCAAGCGTTCGTAGGACATCCCGGCGTGCATCGGCGAGAGGGAGCGCAGCTCGTTCCACGCGCCCTCGGCCGTCACCTCGCCCCAATCGCGCCCCAGTCGCTTCGCCAGCTGCACGATGATCCAGATGTCGTCCTTCGCGTCGCCGGGTGGATCGAGCGCCTTGCGGACGCGCTGTACGCGTCGCT
Source organism: uncultured Actinomycetes bacterium (assembly GCA_963835415.1). Taxonomy (GTDB): domain Bacteria; phylum Actinomycetota; class UBA4738; order UBA4738; family HRBIN12; genus JBBQVZ01. The sequence continues at coordinate 358,757 of CAWIFZ010000003.1, forward strand.
CGCTGTTCGTGACCGTTCCCTCGGCCTCCGCCCACGCGGCCGACGCCGGGAACACGACATCCGCGAGCTCCGCCGTCTTCGTCAGGAAGATGTCCTGGACGATCAGGCAGTCGAGGTTCTCGAGCAACGGCGTGGCATGTGTGGCATCGGCCTCGGAGCTGGCCGGGTTCTCGCCGATCACGTAGAGGGCACGCAGGTCGCCGCGCTCCATCGCGTGGAACATCTGGGTCAGATGCCAGCCGTACTTCGGGATGATCGGCACGCCCCACGCGCGCTCGAACTTCTCGCGCGCGGCCGCGTCCTTCTCGATGTCCTGGAACCCGGGCAGCTTGTTGGGGATCGCGCCCATGTCGCCGCCGCCCTGGACGTTGTTCTGCCCACGGAGCGGATTCACGCCGCTGCCGTAGACCCCGACGTGTCCGGTCAGCAAGCTGAGGTTGATCAGCGAGAGCACGTTGTCGACCGCGTTGTGGTGTTCCGTGATCCCGAGCGTCCAGCAGATGACGGCGCGATCCGCCTTCGCGTACGCGTGCGCGACCTCCTGGATGATCTCGGCGGGAACGCCGGTGACGGCCTCGCCGCGCTCGAGCGTCCACTCCATCACCGAGGCCTTGTACTCCTCGAACCCGGTGGTCGCTCCGTCGATGAACGCGTGGTGCTGCAGGTCGTTCACGATGATCTCGCGCGCGATCGTGTTCGAGAGCGCGATGTCGGTGCCGACGTCGATGCCCAGCCACAGGTCGCCCCATTCGGCCGACTCGGTCCGGCGAGGATCCACCACGACCATCTTGGCTCCGTTGTGGATGCCCTTGAGGACGTGGTGGAAGAAGATCGGATGCGCCGCACGCGCGTTCGACCCCCACAACAGGACGAGATCGGTGTGCTCGATCTCCTCGTATGAGCTTGTCCCGCCACCTGCTCCGAACACTGTCGCCAGACCGACGACGGAAGGAGCGTGTCAGGTGCGGTTGCAGCTGTCGATGTTGTTGCTGTGCAAGACCTGGCGGGCGAACTTCTGCGCGACGAAGTTCATCTCGTTCGTGGCCTTGGAGCAACTGAACAGGCCGACCCCGTTGCCGCCGTTCCGCTCCGTGGCGGCGCGCAGCCCGGCCGCGGCCCTGTCGAGGGCCTCGTCCCATGTGGCCGTGCGGAGCACACCGTCGTCGCGGACCATCGGCTCGGTGAGTCGGGTGAGCCCGTTCTTCATCGGCTCTCCTTTCGACCGAACGTCGGTTCGTGGGCGATTGTACGCGCGGACCCGTCGCGGATGAGAGCCGGGCGCACAACCAGGCTGGTCAAGGCCTCGGACGAGGGTTCATGATGTCGTGATGGAGCAGATCCCGATCCACGAGGGCCAGCCGTTCGACAACGTCGTTCACCTGCCCGGGGGGACCGAGCCGGACGACGAGCCGGAAACAGCGACCGGAGCTGCTCCCGCCGAGGAGCCGGCGATCGGGGCGTTGATCGGCGAGGGCGCGCGGATCATCGGGGGGTTCATCTCCACGACGAGCTCCGCCATCACGACGGCGCTGCGTGAGATGGCTCCACCGCCCGAGCCCACCGACGATGAGGATGGGTTCGACGAGGTACCGCGGACGGGTCCCTCTCCCGTAGGTGTCGCGACGGGGGCGGCGATCGGACTCACGATGCAGGTGTCCGAGGCCGCCGTCAGGGCGGCGACCTCGTTCGCAGAGACGGCCGGGCCGTTCCTCTCATGGATGACCAACAGCTCGACCGTCCGACGCCGGCGGAGCGACGTCGAGGCGCGGGCAGAAGCGTTGAACGATCGATGGACGAAGGAGCGGCCGGCCAGCGAGGAAGCGGCCTCGTCGTTCGCGGGGCGGATCCTCCCCGAGCTCACCAACGCCATCCTCGACAAGCTCGACCTGACGCAGATCGCCATCGACCACTTGGACATCGACCGGATCCTCGACAGCGTCGACCTCGACGCCGTGATCGAGCGCGTCGACCTCAACGCCGTGATCCATCGCGTCGACCTGGCGGGGATCGCCACCGAGGTGATCGGGGAGATCGACCTCCCCGAGCTGATCCGCGAATCGACCGGCGCCGTCACATCGGAGACCGTGCGAGCCGTACGGATGCGCAGTGCCGAAGCGGATCTCTTCATGGGCCGCATCATCGATCGCTTGCTGATGCGCAAGTCCGACCAACGACGAGCCCGAAGGATCCGACGACTCCAGCGAGGCGTCGACAGGGTGAAGGTCGAGTCCGCAACTCCGTCTCCGCCAGGGAAGCCACGGGTCGAGGTCGTTCCGACCGAGGCACGCGGCATCCAGGGCCACCCCGCGGGGCTCATCAGCCGCACGATCGCGAACATCCTCGACCTCGGTCTGGTCATCGCGTTCGTCGCGGGCACCTATGTCACGTGGGCCGGCGTGAAGTTCCTGTGGCAGGGTCGCGAGTTCACGCGACCCACGCCAGGGTTCGCCCGCGCGTTCGGGTTCATGACGGTGGTACACATCGTGTACTTCGCGACGGCGTGGACGACGTCCGGCCGCACGTTCGGAGACCGGCTGATGGGACTTCGCGTCGTGGGCCGGAGTGGACGACTACTCGCCCTGGGCTGGGCGTCGATCCGCGCGTTGCTGTGCGTCTACTTCCCCTTCGGGTTGCTGTGGGCGGGCATCGATCGTCGACATCGCTCCGTACAGGATCTGATCCTTCGGACGTCCGTGATCCACGATTGGCTGATCCGCCCCGTCGCACCGCCAGAGGTGGCGACCTCAGATGACGCGGGCCGAGCCCGAGTAGACGTTCAGCCGCCCGTCGCGGACGAAGCCGACGATCGTCATGCCGAACCGGTCGCCGGCCTCGACCGCCAGTGACGTCGGCGCGCTGACAGCGCTCACGATCGGGATCCCCGCGACCGCGGCCTTCTGCACGATCTCGAACGACACGCGCCCGCTCACCTGCAGGATGTGCCCCGCGAGCGGGAGGTGACCCGGCCAGCAGCTGCTCGCCGATCACCTTGTCCACGGCGTTGTGACGCCCGACGTCTTCGCGGATCGACACGAGCTCTCCCTCGGCCGTGAAGAGCCCCGCGGCGTGCAACCCGCCCGTCCGGTCGAACAGCGGTCTGCTCGGAGCGGAGCGTGTCGGGCAACGTCGCCAGCACGTCCGCGAGAACCGACGGACCGGCGCAGACCGGCTCGCATCGCACCTCGATGTCGTCGAGCGACGCCTTGCCGCAGATGCCGCACGAGGACGTGGCGTAGAAGTTGCGCTGGAGCCGCTCGCCGTCGAACGGTCGCTCCAGCCGCACGGAGACGACGTTGTAGCGCTGATCCTCGCCGGGCAGGTCGTCGCAGTAGGCGACGCGCTTCACGTCGCCGGGCTGGATCAGCCCTTCCGTGAAGAGGAACCCCACGGCGAGCTCGAAGTCGCCGCCGGGCGTGCGCATCGTCACCGCGACCGGTTGCAGCTCCTGATCGGGGCCGGCGGCGCGGATCTCCATCGGCTCCTCGGTCGCGAGCGTGTCGGGCCGCTCCCCGGCGACGCCGTCGTTGACGGCGACGATCCGCACGCTGGTGGAGCTCCTGCGCATCGGCTCGGACATCGACATGCCCTCAGCGTAGCGCGGATCGAGCGTGGTTCAGACGCCCTCGATCGCTTCCAGTCGCCCGGACTTCACCGCGTCGGCGAACGCCTGGTAGTCCTTGTCGTTCTGATCCGCGTACCGCTCGGAGAAGTCGGTGATCGAGCGGTCGAACGTGTCGCTCTTGCCGAGGTACGCGGCGATCGCGACCGCGTCACCCGAGCGTGCGTGCGCACGAGCGAGCGTCCATCCGCATTGACGCGCGTAGAACTCGAGGCCGAACGGCTTCATCGCCTCCACGTCGATCGAGCCCTTCATGTCGCGGAGCTGACGCCAGTAGAGCCACCGGTTCTCCTCCACGCCTTTGGTCCAGCCGAGGTAGATGTCGCTCGCGGCCTGCATCATCCGTTGGCCCTGCACCACACGCTCGCCGTGCTGCTTGTAGCGGCTCTTCGGGAGATGGTCTTCCAGCACGGAGGATGTGGCCTCCTTGACCTGCAGGAACAACGGGTCTTCCTGATCGCGGCCCTGGAGCAAGACGATGAACGCCCGCGTGCCAACGCTGCCGACCCCGACGACCTTGCGGGCCGCGTCGATCACCTGGAAGCGTTCGAGCAGATGCCGCCGGTCGTCCTGGAGCGTGGCGCGGTAGGCGCGGAACTGGTCGTGGATGCCCTGGCGCACCTGGTCGGCGGACAAGGACGAGAACGACTCGAGCTCGCGCACGGGGATCACGATCGGCGGTTGGGAGACGATCCGATAGTTGCCGTCCACGTGCTCGGCGAGCTTCGAGAGCGCCTGCAGGCTGTCGCGCGTGCGCGCCTTCGCCGTGATCTTCTTGGCGCCCTCCTCACCCTTCTCCGCTTCCTTCTTCGCCTTCCCCTTCTGGCCCGCGACCAACGTCGCGATCGCGCCCATGATCTCCTCCTCGGACAGATGCGCGTACCAGATGTCCATCGTGCCCATCTTCGCGAACCCGGCCATCGCCTCTCGGTAGTCCTTGACCGAGGCGAGCGTCACCGCATGCGTCTCGGCCTTCGTGAACCCGTTGTTGCGAGCCGCGATCGTGAAGCTTGCGGCCATCCGCTTCACGTCGTATTCGAACGGGCCGGGAAGCGTCTCGTCGAAGTCGTTCAGGTCGAACAGCAGCGTCCGCTCCGGCGAGGCGAAGATGCCGAAGTTGGAAAGGTGCGCGTCCCCGCAGAGCTGGACGTTCAGGCCCGCTCGCGGCGTGTCCTTGAGGTCGGCGGCCATGATCTTGGCCGCGCCTCGATAGAACGTGAACGGCGAGACGAGCATCCGCCCGTGGCGGACGGGCACCAGGTCCTGCTCGCGGGTGGTGTTCTGTTCCTCGAGGAGCGCGACCGGGTCCGGACGGTCGGCCGCCGGCTTCCAGTCCGTGTGAGCGGAAAGGGCCGCCTGTTCCCTGAAGCCTTTGCCCTTCGCCTTGCGCTCGTCGACGCTCAGATGCTTGATGACTGCCTTACTCATCGCCCGGCCTTTCGATCGTGGAGACGACGAACGCCTCGGTGGTCTCCGCCACGCTACCGAAGTACGCGTCAGGTCCGACCAGTTCTGAGATCCCGAAGCGATCGGGTTCGGCCTTCATGTCGTTCATGTTCGAGGGGTCGAGCGGGAGGATCCCTTGGAAGAGCGGCAACCGATGTTCGGTCTTCGAGGAACTGGACACCTTGTGACTCGGCCCTATCCCCAGAACTTCCACCAGGGTCGCTTCTTCGCGGCCGGTGGGCCGAGCTCGGCTGCCTCTTCTGCGTGGATGCGCTCAGCCTCGTGTGCCAGATGCTCCTGTTGGGCTTGGTGTTCGAGCTCCTCGTGCTCCGCGCCCCAGCGCTGCGCCCCCAGGTCACGCCCGCCGCTACCACCCGGTCCGCTCATCGACATCCACCCACCTCCTCGTCCAGAGGGATACTCTCGCGGTCGCTGACGCAAAGCGCAACTCCCGGTACGTGCGGCACCGGGATAGACGTGGCGGTGCGCGAACGGCTAGCCTCCGCCAGCGAGCGGGGCGCGGGGGCGAGTGGGAACTTCTGGGACGGCGACGCATGGCGAGCACGCTCCGGGGCCACGGGGCGGCGGACGTCTGACCAAGCTCGACCCGCGGGCCTTGCGGCATGTCGATGTGCGGATCTTCTCGTCGGCGAGCGACGCACCGCGTGCCCGGCGGCCCACCGACGTCGTCCTGCTGATCCTCTCGGTGCTCGGGGTCGTCATCCTGTCGTTCTTCGCCCCCGGCCCCACGGCGGTCGACAGCACCCTCTCGGACCTCATCTCGGAGCTCCCGGGGCTCTTCGGGTGGTTCTGGGAGATCTCGTACGACCTGCTGTTCGTATGGGCGCTCCTCCTGCTGCTCTTCGCGCTCGTCGCGCGGGGGCGGAAACGACTGTTCCTGACGGAGCTGCTGGCGGGCGCCCTGGCGCTCGGCCTGTCCTTGCTCGCGGGCAAGGCCGCCGGCACCGACTGGTCCTCGAGCCTGAAAGGCATCGGGTCATCGCACGCGCCGCCGGTGTACCTGGCGATCCGGCTCGCCATCGCCACCGCGATCGTCGTGATGGCCTCGCCGCACATGAGCCGCCCGATCCGGTTCGCCGGCCGCTGGATCGTGACGGTCGGCGCGCTCGCCGGCGTCGCGCTCGGCGTCACGCTGCCCATCGGGATGGTGGCAGGGCTCCTGATCGGCCTCGGGTCTGGCGCGATCCTGCACCTCGCGCTCGGCTCCCCGGCGGGACGTCTGACGCTCGATCAGATCGCGACGGCGCTGAGCGATCTCGGCGTGGAGGCGATCGACCTCAGGCACGCGCCGCTGGAACCGACGGGCGTCGCCCTGGTTGAGGCGGTCGCTCCCGACGGGAAGCAACTCCTGGTCAAGGTGTACGGGCGGGATGCATGGGACGGGCAGTTCCTCGCCTCGCTCTGGGGATCCCTGTGGAACCGCGGCGAACGCCCCAGCCTCGGGTTCAGCCGCCTCCGACAGGTGGAGCACGAGGCGTTCGTGACGTTGCTCGCCGAACGCGCCGGCGTCTCGGTCCTCCCGATCGTCGCCGCCGGCATGGCGACCCAGCGCGACGCGTTGCTGGTCACCGAGAGCACCGGACGTGGCTTCGGGTCGTTCGGGCAACACGAGGTCAAGGACGAGCTCGTCGAGGGGATCTGGCGAGCGGTGCTCACCCTGCACCAGCTCGGGGTGGCACACGGCCAGCTCGACGGTGACCGCCTGGTCATCCGCCCCGACGGCTCCGCCGCGATCGGCGATTTCGGCGGGGCCCGGGTCGCCGCCACGGACGGCGCGATGATGGCCGACCGCGCCCAGGTCCTGGTCACCACTGCCCTCGTCGTCGGTACCGAACGGGCGGTGGCGGCGGCGACCTCTGTGCTCGGCAACGACGCGCTCGCGAGCATCCTGCCCTACCTGCAGCCGGCGGTCCTGGATCGCGACACGCGCCGGTCCGTCCGCGATCGTGACTGGGACCTGGACGACCTGATGCAGCGGGCGACCGAGGTCACCGGCACCGAGGCGCCGGAGCTCGAGCAGCTCAGGCGTGTCTCCGGCAAATCGATCGCGATCGTCGCACTGGTCGCGTTCCTCGCCTACGGCTTGATCTCCGCGCTCGCGGGGATCGGCATCCAGACCCTCTGGGACGAGCTGAAGTCCGCGGACATGGTGTGGATCGCGACCGCCCTGCTCCTGGCGCCGCTGTCGCAGATCCCGCAGGCGTTCTCCACGATGGGCGCGTCGGTCCGTGACCTGCTGTTCGCGCCCGTGCTGATGCTGCAGTACGCGGTGCAGTTCATCCAACTCGCCGTGCCGAGCTCCGCCGCGCGGGTGGCGCTCGAGGTCCGGTTCTTCCAGCGGCAAGGGGTCGAGACGGGCGGAGCGCTCTCGATCGGGTTGATCGACAGCGTGAGCGGCTTCGTGATCCAGATCCTCCTGATCCTGATCATCACGCTCGCGGGGCTCGCGAGCCTCGATCTGTCCACGAGCAGCTCCAGCTCGTCGAGCAGCGACTCGTCCTCGTCCGGTCCCAGTCTCCTGCTCCTCGCGGCGGGCCTGATCGTCCTGGGCGCCCTGATCGCGTGGGCGATCCCCCGCTACCGGAACAAGATCAAGGAGGCGATCCCCCGCTACCGGGTGGCGATCCGGGCGCAGATGGCTTCGGGCGCGCAGGCGCTCCGCGTGCTGCGATCCCCGTCGAAGGTCACGATGCTGTTCCTCGGGAACCTGACGGCGCAGTTGATGCTCGCGATGATCCTCGGGATCTGCCTGCGAGCGTTCGGCGAGCGCGCCTCGTTCGCCGGATTGGTGCTCGTGAACACGTTCGTCGCTCTGTTCGCCGGCTTCATGCCGGTGCCGGGCGGGATGGGCGTCTCAGAGGCCGCCCTCACCGCCGGGTTGGTCGCGCTCGGGGTCCCCAATGCCGCGGCCATGTCGACCGCGATCGCGTATCGCATGGTGACGTTCTACCTGCCGCCGATCTGGGGATCGGTCGCGACCCGCTGGCTCAAGCGGCACTCGTACCTGTGACCGCGGATCCCTGATCGGGCGCGCGCGGACGTGCTGTAAGGTATCGGTTCTGGTCGGATGCCGGCAGCAGCCAACCACGGCCGGCCGAGCGAACACGAGGGGGTTGTCCCATGGGAATGAGGCGACGGTCGAGGCGCCGGGGGCTCGTCGCAGGGGCGGCGATCGGTCATCACATGGCCAAGAAGAGCGCGCCACGGGCGCAACAGGCTCCTGACGACTACCAGGAAGAGCCGGCCCAGTACGCGCCGCCTCCGGCAGACCCGGCTGACCAGATCGAACACCTCGCACAGTTGCACTCCTCGGGTGCGTTGACAGACGAAGAGTTCGCGGCGGCCAAGGCGAAGGCCCTGGGGACCTGAACGCGCCGCGGATCGTCAGAAGACGTTCATCAGATCGACACGTGCGGAGGGTAGGTGGCTGCAATGAGTGCATCGCGTAAGGACGTGCTGCTGAAGGCGATCGAGGCCGAGGTCGGTGGTGAATCGGTTGATCTCGGCACCCTGTTCACCGACGATGTCGTCGGTTGGTCGCCGTACGCGAGCGTGTCGGGGCTCACGGCACTCGCCGAGCTCGCCGCCCTCCGCGAGATGGCGTTCTCCAACGTCGTCGTCATGTTCCGCGGACTCGACGAAGTGGGCAACAAGGCGTTCGCCGAATGGGTCATCGAAGCCGATCACACGGGACCGCTCGTCCTCAGTGAGGACGCGATCCTGGAGGCGACGGGACAGCATGTCGAGTTGCCCGGCGTCACCGTGGCCGACTTCCGGGAGGGGAAGATCCGGTCGTACCGGACGTACTTCGACGACATCTCGCTGATCGAGCAGATCGTCGGCGCCTGACGCGTCCGGCGCGGTGGAGCTCCACGTCGAGGACGATCCGGATCCGCTCGACATCGGGTTCCTCGAGACGCAGATCCGCCGTGAGGCGTCCGGTGCTACGGGGCTCGGTGACGAGGTCGAGCTGGCGATCTTCGTGCGTGAGGCCGGCAGGATCGTCGCAGGCATCAGCGGCTGGACCTGGGGGGACTGCTGCGAGCTGCAGAGCCTCTGGGTGGAGCCGAGCCTCCGAGGTCGCTGGCTCGGGCCGAGGCTCCTCGCCGCTGCGGAGGTTGAGGCGGCTGCGCGCGGGTGCACCCAGACCGTCCACTTCTCCTACGACTTCCAAGCTCGGCGCCTGTATGAGTGGGCCGGCTACGAACTGGTGGGGCGGGTCGAGGATTTCCCGTCGGGAACGGATGCCCTCTGGTATCGCAAGCGCCTGAAACCCACGTGAGGGTGCGTCTGTCCTCAACTCGCGTCGTCGGAGCGGAGGAGATCGTCCACGAGCGCCACGGCGACGACGTAGGCGACGTGGGTCCCCACGCTGGTCGCCAAGACGTCCGGGTCCCATCGCCACGGTGGAGGCGTTCGGCCGAGCACGGGGAACAACGTGAAGGTCGCACTCATGAGGGTCGCGCCGAAGACGACGCTGGCCCACGGCTCGGGGAGGAACCGCCTGAGCGTCCCGTGCCAGAGGCCGAACGCCGAGCCGTAGCCCCATTTCAATGCGGCTTTCAGCTCGGCGTCCTCCGTGTCAGTCACGTCGCCGAGGCGAAGGACGTTGGCCACGATCTTGCCGGGGATCAGGCTGTCGTCGTAGTCCAGTGCCCCCTGGACCTTCGGACGCAGCCGATGTTCCGTGGCGTAGGCGATCGTCATCGCCGCGGTCCCGGCCGCGCCCGCGAGGACGCTTCGGACGGGCCAGGGGATCCCGCGGCGCATCGGGTCCTAGGCCTCGTCCTCTTGCTCGGCCGCTTCGGCGAGCAGGACCGCCGCCTCGGCGTCGATCTCCGCATCGGCCGCAAGCTCTTCAGCCGCCGCCTCCTCGATCACCGCTTCGGCCGCGAGCTCCTCGGCCGCGGCTTCCAGTGCGACCGCCATCTCCGCCTTCTCGACGGCGTCCGCGTGGAGCATGTCGGCTGCCACGGCCTCCTCGATCGCGTCCGCCCCGGCTTCCCCGGCTGCGTCCATCAGTTCTTCATCCACGATCTTCCTCCTCGTGTCGGGCGATCCATCGGGATGGATCGCGCTTCCGATCTCGCACGGTCAACATATCGTTCGAGCACCGCCTTGGGCACCGGCAGGGAGTGCACATCTGCATGTGCGTCCTCAGGCGGTATCCCCGTCCCGCGGCGATCTGCCCGCGATCCTCGCGTACGTGGCGTCCTCGGCCTCCCTCCGCGGGTAGAAGAAGAACACGACCAGGAATCCCACACCCGCCGCGAGGGTCGCGAAGATCAGCGCCGCGGTCTTCCCGTCGATGAACGCCTGTTTGGCCGCGTTGATGATGTCCTGAGCCTGCGCTTGGGGGAACTGCTTGGCGACCTGGGCCGCTCCCGTGAACGACTGGCTGATCGACGCGACCGCTTGCTTCGACAGCTGGTCAGCTTGGTCGGGCGGGAGACTCGCGAACGCCTTGGTGAAATAGCTGGTGTATTGGACGGCGAGCAGCGTGCCCATGACCGCTTGGAAGAACGCCCCCCCGAAATCTCGCTGCAGATCGTTCGACGCCGAACCCATCCCTGCTCGTTCGACCGGCACCGAACCCATCAACGAGCTCGATGAGGGCGGGCCGGCGAGACCGATACCCAGACCCAGGAACGCATAGATGATCGCGACGACGGCGGCCGACTGATCGTCGCTGAACAAGACCGCCATGCTGAGGAAGCCGATCGCGGTGATCAGGAGCCCGAGCGCCAGCGGGACCCGCGATCCGTGCTTGGCGATCAGGTTCGCCGATGGGCGGGCCGCGAGGAACAGGAAGATCCCGGCCGGCAGGGTGATCAACGCCGCGTCGAGCGGACTGTAGCCGAGGACATCCTGGGTGTACTGCTGACCGATGAACAAGGCCCCGAGCAGACCACCCCACGTGATGGTGCCTCCGATCAACGCGATCGTGAACGTCCGGGTTCTCAGGACCTTCAGGTCGAAGAGCGGGTTCGCCGCCCGTCGCTCCCTCACGACGAAGCCCAAGAGCGATAGGGCGGTCACGATCAGGAGTCCGACGACGACGCCGCTGAATCCATAGTTGGGCAAGAGGCTGATCGCGAGGACCAGCGGACCGAGGAAGAGCACGCTGAGGATGCCTCCGGGGTTGTCGACGCGCGCAGATGTTTCGCCTGCCTGTCTCGGGAGCCACAGCCAACCCAAGACGAACACCAGGACCGCGACCGGGACGGTGATGAGGAACACCGACCCCCACCAGGCCCGCCCCAGCAACAATCCTCCGATGATCGGACCCAGGGCCGAGCACCCACCGCCGATGCCGGACCACGATGCGATGGCGCGGGTGCGAGACGACCCACTGAAGAGGGCAGTGATCAAGGAGAGCGTGGTTGGATAGAGCAGTCCCGCGGCGACACCGCCGCCGAACCGAGCGAGGACGAGCACCGACGTGGAGGGTGCCCACGCGGCGAGCATCGACATCGGGACGGAGAGGAACGCCCCGAGCAGCAGGGCCTTCGTTCGACCGTGTCGATCCGCCAACGCTCCGAGGTAGAGGACGGAGGCAGCGAGTCCGAGGGTGAACGCCACTGCGATCAGGTTCAGCTGCGCCTGGTTGGCATCGAGAGCGGCGCCGATCGACGGCAGCGCCACGTTGGCGACGCCGAGGTTGATGTTCGCGACGACGGCACCGAGGATCAGCACGGCGAGGATCGCACCGGCCCGCTCGGGAGCCTGGGGATGGACGTCCGTTCCGGCCGACTTCAGCTCGCCCCCCTCGGGTCAGTCATGTCGTGCGTTCACGAGCGATCGACCCTGACGGTACTGGTTATCGGCGCACCCACGGAACGTCGGCGCATCAGCAGAGCTTGGTGTCGTTGTCGATCGCTCAGACCCTCGGACTTCCCACCGTTCGATGACATGTGACCCCCGGATCGCCTCAGTGGTGGAATACGGCCTTCGCTTTGGCCTCTTTGGGGATCGGCCCTGAGAGGCCATCCAGGAATGCCACATCACTACGCATGTCATCGATGAGTAGGTTGATGAGGTCCATCGAGACGCCGTTGCGAACGACGGCACGCATCACCGTCATGTCTTGGATATCGGCCGGCATCGGATAGGCGGGCACCTGCCATCCGCGTTCTCGCAACTTGCCCGAGAGATCATGCAGATCCCACGTGTCCGTGTATCCCTCCTTGAGCGTCCACGTGATGAGAGGCATGTCGCCGCCGTCGTTGAGCATCTCGAAGGGTCCCATCTTGGTGATCTCGGCTGCGAGGTGGCGGCCCGCATCTTTGCACGCCTGTTGCACCCGCCGATAGCCCTCGCGACCGAGCCGGAGGAAGTTGTAGTACTGCAGCAGCACCTGAGCTCCCGGTCGAGAGAAGTTCAATGCAAGCGTCGGCATGTTCCCTCCGAGGTAGCTCACGGAGAAGATGAGGTCCTCAGGCAGGTACTCCGCCTTCGACCAGATCACCCAGCCGAGTCCCGGGTAGACGAGCCCGAACTTGTGTCCCGAGGTGCTGATCGAGTGAACGCGCGGGAGGCGGAAATCCCAGACGAGCCCCGGGTCCAGGAACGGCGCGATGAACGCTCCCGACGCGCCGTCGACGTGGAGGGGGATGTCCAATCCCGTGCGATCTTGCAGATCGTCCAGCGCCGCTGCGAGCTCCTTCACCGGTTCGTAGACGCCGTTGTAGGTCACCCCGAGGATCGCGACGACGCCGATCGTGTTCTCGTCGACGACCTTGAGCATGCCTTCGGGCGTCAGGTACGGCTGCTCCTTGGTGATCGGCACGTATCGCGGCTCGACATCCCAGTAGTTGGCGAACTTCTCCCAGACGACCTGCACGGCCGAACTGAAGACGATGTTCGGCGTGTCGATCGGCTTCTTCTCCGCCTTCCGCGTCTGCTGCCACCGACGCTTGAACGCGAGGCCCCCCAGCATGCACGCCTCGGACGATCCGATCGCGGACGTGCCGATCGTCGTGTGCGGCTCGGGTGAGTTCCAGAGGTCCGCCAGGATGTGGATGCACCGCTCCTCGATGGCGGCGGTCTGCGGATACTCGTCCTTGTCGATCATGTTCTTGTCGAACGACTCGCTGTACAGCTTCGCCGCCTGTGGCTCCATCCACGTGGACACGAACGTCGCGAGGTTCTGCCGGGCGTTGCCGTCCAGGAAGATCTCGTCGGCGATGATCTGATACGCGGAGTCGGGGAGCATCTCTCCGTCAGGGATCCGCCATCGTGGAACGGTCTCCTCCCCCGGACGCGCGAAGAGCGGATTGACCGCCAGTAGATCATCCGCTTCGGACCCGCGATGCTCGTGCTCAGGCACTGCTCCTCCTTCGATCTCCGAACGACGCAGCGGGCCGGCTCGCCTGGGTGATCGCGCGCCGCGCGGCGCGATCCCGTTCACGTGCGACGTGAATGCTGAGCTGCCTTGCCCCGCATCATCCCTCGATGATGCGTCCCGGGGCAACAGAAATTCCCCTGCTGTTCACCTTGTCATCGTCCAGGTGGTGCCGCGGCCACCGCGGATCGCCCCGACCGTTCCGGCTGTTCTATGCTCCGCTCCGCCCGGCCCGAACCGCGAGGAGATGCCATGGACGCCGACGATCATCCCGAGCCGAGGCGCATATCGGGAGATGAGGCCCGATCGCACCTGGCGGGTGAGCGCACGTTGCTCGCCTGGTGGCGCTCAGGGCTCGCGGCACTCGCGGTATCGCTCGCCGTCGGCCGTGTGGTCCCGGCCCTCATCGATGCGTCCAAGGGCTGGTTCGTCGCCCTCGGCGTCGGCTTCGCCACGCTGGCGCTGGCGTTCACGCTGTACGGCACGAGTCGCCAGCGACGGTTGGACCGGTCGATCGCCGGCGGGGACTTCCGGCCGGTGGACGGCAGGGTGGTCTTCCTGCTCACCGGCCTGATGGCGGTACTCGCCGTGACGACGATCGTGTTGGTGCTCGCCGCCCTCTGACACGCGGCTGAGGGATGCCCGTGATGTTGGCGGTATCCTCGCCCACTGACCGTACGGCGACGAGGAGCACATACGTGAAGAGCGGATTGGAGATCGCGCAGGAAGCGGTCCTGCGACCCATCACCGACATCGCTGCCGCAGCGGGGCTGGAACCCGGCGAGCTGGAGCTGTTCGGCGCGTATCGGGCGAAGGTCGACCTCTCGGTCCTGCAGCGGCTGGCCGATCGTCCGGACGGCAAGCTGATCATCACGACCGCGATCACGCCCACGAAGGCGGGCGAGGGCAAGACCACGACCTCGGTCTCGTTGACAGAGGGGCTGGGCAAGATCGGCAAAGACGTCGTGCTCTGTCTGCGTGAGCCCTCGATGGGTCCGGTGTTCGGGATCAAGGGCGGAGGGAACGGCGGAGGCTACGCGCAGGTCGTTCCCATGGAGGAGATCAACCTCCACTTCAACGGCGATTTCCACGCGGTGACCGCTGCGCACAACCTGCTCGCGGCCGCGCTCGACGCGTCGATCTACAACGGGAATCCGCTGGACATCGACCCGCAGACGATCTCGTGGCCGCGGACGCTGGACGTGAACGACCGGGAATTGCGGTACACGGTCGTCGGCCTGGGCGGCCGGGTCCACGGCGTGCCGCGCGAGAACCAGTTCGTGATCACGGCGGCGTCCGAGATCATGGCGGTGTTCGCGCTGGCGACCGACCTCAAGGACCTCCGCGCCCGCCTCGGCCGGATCGTGGTGGCCGACGACCGCAGCGGCAGCCCCGTGACCGCGGAGGACCTCCGTGCGGCGGGCGCGATGACCGTGATCATGAAGGACGCGATCAAGCCGAACCTGGTGCAGACGCTCGAGGGACAGCCCACGCTGATCCACGCCGGGCCGTTCGGGAACATCGCGCATGCCAACAACTCGATCATCGAGGACCGCGTGGCGCTGAAGCTCGCGGACTACGTCGTGACCGAGGCGGGGTTCGCGAGCGACCTGGGCTTCCAGAAGTTCTGCGACATCGTGTGTCGCACGGGAGGCTTCGCTCCGAGCGCCGCCGTGCTCGTGACCACGGTGCGTGCCACGAAGTCGCATGGCGGCATGCCGTTCGCGGAGCTCGTGAACGAGGACCTGGACGCGCTGCGTCGCGGAGCCGACAACCTGGCCGCGCACATCAACATCGTGAAGCGCTACGGCCTGCCGTGCGTGGTCTCGATCAACAACTTCCCCACCGACACGGACGCCGAGGTCGAGCTGATCGAACGCCTCGCTGTCGACGCCGGCGCGGAGAGCGTGGTCGTGAACCGCGCGTTCGCGCTGGGAGGGGACGGCGCGGTCGACCTGGCGAACGCCGTCGTGCAGGCGTGCGAGAAGCCCAACGACTTCCGGTTCCTCACGCCCGACGGCACGCCGCTGCGTACCCAGATCGAGGCGATCGCCATCGAGCTCTACGGCGCCGACGGTGTCGACTTCCTTCCGCAGGCCGAGAAGGACCTGGCGCGGATGGACGCGCTGGGGTTCGGTTCGCTGCCCGTGTGCATGGCGAAGACCCACCTCTCGCTCTCGCACGATCCGACGTTGCTCAACCGCCCGACCGGGCTTCCGTCTCCCGGTGCGCGGCCTGGTGCCGAGCGCAGGCGCGGGCTTCGTGGTCGCGCTCTGCGGCGACATGCAGCGCATGCCCGGCCTGGGCAAGACGCCGGCGTTCATGAGCGTCGACATCGACGAGGACGGTCGGACGGTCGGGCTGTTCTAGTCTGGTTCAGACGAGTTCCGAACCGGACGCGAGCGGCTCAATCCTCCGGCGGGAGCACGCAGAACTCGTTGCCCTCCGGGTCCTGCATCACGGCCCACACGTTGCCGCCCTCCTCGGCCCAGTTGCGGAGCGTCGCGCCCAGGGCGCGCAGCCGCTCCACGTCGTCCTCGATGGTGGTGTCGGCGACGAGGTCCAGGTGGACGCGGTTCTTCACCATCTTGTCCTCGGGGACCTCCGTGAAGAAGAGCGTCGGCAGGTCCGAGTCCTCCGGGGGTTCGACGAGCACGGACGGATCGTCCTCGGGATCGGAGACGCCTTCGTCCCGCAGCCGAGCGAGCTCATCTTCGTCGTAGGGCGCGACCGACCACCCGAGCGCCGCGGACCAGAACCGCGCGAGCGGCGCGGCGTCGACGCAGTCGAAGACCACCGAATCGATCTTCACGGGGGCGAGCCTACGCTCGCACGCGTCAAGACGGAAGACGCAGCTGGAACGCGGTCTGGCTCTCGCGCATCGACTGATCGGCGTGACCGCGCAACGCGGCGACCTCGTCGAGCAAGGCCGTCCGGCGTCCGACGTCCTTCAGCGACGCCGCGTTGATCTCCACGTTCGCGATCGCGCACGCGGCCGCGCAGTACAGGTGTGCCGCTCCGGAGACGCCGTCGGAGGCCGCCTGCGGGTTCCCCATGGCCGTCGCGTCCTCGGCAAGCTCCATCAGGTCGACGGCCGCGCGGGCGATCTCGAGCGGCACCGAAGCCGCCTGCTCGTAACCGGCCTGGATCGCGGCGGAGCGCGCCTTCTTCTCCTCGTCGGTCGCCTTCGGCATCTTGAACGCGACCATCACGCCGTCGAACGCATGCGCGTCGCGGTCGGCGAGCTGGAGGAACGCCAGCCGGGCAGCATCCGCCCGTTCCACCAACGCCTGCATCCGGTCCTGAAGGTCCTCGAACCCCTCCTTGCCCACGGTGAGCCGTCCCACCATCGCGATCAACGCCGCCCCCGTCGCACCCGCGATCGCCCCGGCCGCTCCCCCGCCAGGCGTCGGGGCGTCCGAGCCCAGAACCTCGAGGAACCCCTCCACGCTGCTGCTCGCCAATCGCTCGTCCGTCACGCTCACTCCTTGTCCGCGGCGGCTAGCAGCCGCTCCAAGATCTGCCGGTCCGGGTCGAACCCGCGGAGGCGAAGGTACTCCACGTCGCCGGGTGCCAGCGCCGACTCGGGGACGAGACCCACGATCTCGCTGTCCGTGATCCGCAGGTCGTGGGCGGCCGCCCGCTCGGTCACGGCGTCGAACGCCGTACGCAGCCCGGTCACGTCGTGGTCCACCAGGTTCATCGACACGGTCACGATGCCGCCGCGCTCCGGCACGGCGAACGCGATCGCGCGGAGCGCGGGCAGGCCGCCCGACGACTCGCGCACGTCGCGCGCGATCTCCTTGGCCGAGGCCTCATCGGTACCGTCGAGGTAGACGTTGAAGGCCACGAGCGGCTTCCGGGCGCCCACCGCGGTCGCCCCCGCCCGTCCGATCGCGTGCGGCCCGAAGTCGGGAAGTCGCTCGCCGCGGGCCACGGCCTCGCGCAGCCCCTCGAACTCCCCCTTGCGGACGTCGGCCAGGGACACCCGCTCGGGCGACAACGCGGCCCGGTCGTACAGGTAGACCGGCACCTCCAACGTCTCCGCCAACGCTCGTCCGAAGTCCCGAGCAAGCGTGACGCACTGGTCCATGGTGACGCCACGCACCGGCATGAACGGGATCACGTCGGCCGCGCCCATCCGTGGATGGCCGCCGTGGTGGGCGAACATGTCGATCGATCGCACCGCGACGGCGGCGCCCGCCATCGCGCTCGCGACGACCGCGTCCGCCGCGCCGAGCACGGTCGTGTCCAATCGGTGGTGGTCGGGGTCGGCCTCCGCGTAGACGACGCGCGCGCCCGGCACGCGGAGCGCCGAGACGATCGCGTCGATCACCCCGGCGTCTCGTCCCTCGCTGAAGTTCGGCACGACGCCGACCACGGGCTCATCCCCCATGTCGCGAAGGATACGGCCCTTGCCATCCCCGACGCCGGGCCACGAGACTCAGGGCGATGATCGAGGATCTGAGGTTCGCACGCGCCGACCTCCCGCGCGAGCTCGAGATCCAGGTCCTGGCGTTCATGCGGATCGTATGGGGCGACGGGTTCCCGGGCGACGAACGGTTCCGGACGCGGTTGTGGGAGGACGAACGCGCCGTGCACTTCGTCCGTGCCGATGGCGACCTGTTGGTGAGCCATGCCCAGATCGTCGTGCCCGAGGTCACCCACGACGGACACGCGATGCGGATCGCGGGCGTCGGCGGGGTCATGACGTACCCGCAGTTCCGCGGCGAGGGCCACGGGACCGCGGTCATGCGGCGTGCCACCGATCACATCCTCGCCGACCCGTCGTTCGACGTGGGCATGCTGTTCTGCGCGCCGGAGACGGTGGCGTTCTACCGGCGGTTCGGCTGGTCGGTGCTGCCGGCCGGGCGCGTCCACGTCGGAGCGGCCGACGAGCCGGAGGATGACTTCGTCATGACGGTCGGAGACACGACCGCCCTGCCGGCCGTCCTCCGGCTGGACTGGAGCTGGTGAGCGCTCGGGTCAGACCCGCGGCCGCTCCTTGTTCGGATCGAACACGCTGAGCGGGGCGACCGTCGCGACCGCGCCGCCCGCCTCGACCTTCTCGCCGTCCGCGGCAGACGCCGTGTCCAGCACCGCGAGCGCGATCGTGCCGAGCCGCGGCGAGACCACCGGCGACGTGACGGTACCGACCTCATCGCCGTCCTTCGTCACGGCCGTCCCGGCCTCAGGAGCGGCGTCACCCTCGATCGTCAGCGTCTTGAGACGCTTCGGCGGGTTCGCGCCAACCGCTGCCAGTGCCTGAGAGCCCACGTTCTCGGTCCCCTGCTTGATGAAGCGGTCGAGCGATACGTCGTACGGCGAGGTCTCGCCCGGCTGGTAGTCGAGCGCGATGATGATGAGCCCGGCCTCGACGCGTGCGATGTCGATCGCCTCCAGGCCGAACGGCTTCCCGCCGGCCTCGATCAACGCCTGCCACAACGCGGGCGCGGACCCCGGGTCCGTGACGAGCTCGAAGCCGAGCTCCCCGGAGAACCCCGTCCGCAGGACGGTCGTCTGCACGCCGCCGACCTGCACGGGCTCCGGGTTGAACCGGAAGTAGCCGAGCGACGACAGGTCGAACCCGGTCAGCCCCTGCACCAGGTCGCGCGACGTGGGACCGGTGGCCGAGATCATCGGCAGCTCCTCGGTGCGTCCGGCGATCTGCGCATCCAGTCCGCCGGCCGTCTCGCGGAACCAGTCCTCCAGGTCGGCCGTGTTGATCATGACCCAGTACTTCTGGTCCGAGTGCTTGTACACGTTGCCGTCGTCGACCATGAGCCCGTCGGCGTTGACGAACGCGCCGTACCGCACCTGCCCGGCGGCCGCGCCCGACAGGTCGTTCGTGAACCGGCGCTGGATCAACCGGCCGGCGTCGGGTCCGGTGACCTCGTACTTCACGGTCGAGAAGAGGTCCCAGAGACCGGTCGCGGAGCGGATCGCTTCGTACTCGTTCTGGGCCGTGTCGCCCACGGTCATGGCCCAGGGCCAACCGTCCTCCCAGATGATGTCGGCCCCGGCGGCCAGCTGGGCGTCGTGCAACGGTGAACGGCGTTCGTCGTCGGTCATGTCTCGTCCTTCCTTCCGTGTCGTCGATGGATCGTCGGTCGGTGCGCTAACTCCGGGGACGTCGCTTCTGTGGGTCGTAGATCGCGGCGACGTCGACCGTCGCGGGAACGGTACCGTCGCCGAGCGCGACGTCGACCGCGCTCCCGTCGGCGGCCGCGTCCGTGCGGAGGATCGCGAGCCCGATGTTCCCGAGCGTGGGGCTGATGGCGGGGCTCGTCAGGACGCCGACGTCCTCCCCGTCGCGCGTCACGGACGCGCCGTACTCCGGCAGCGTGTCACCCTCCACCCGCAGCGTCTTGAAGCGGTTCGGCGGGTCGGCCGCGATCTCGCGCAGCCGCTCCTTCCCCATGAACTCCGCGACCGTGTCCAGCGCGACCAGGCGGTCCATGCCCAGGTCGAACGGAGACCGCTCGTGCGCCGCGTAGTCGTAGTCCGTCACGACCATGCCGGTCTCGATGCGGAGCGGTTCGATCACCTCGACCCCGTACGGCGTCGCACCGGCGCTCTCCACCGCCTCCCACAGATCGGTCGCGTGCTCGGGCCGGAGGAACAGCTCGAAGCCGAGCTCGCCGCTGAAGCCCGTCCGCGAGAGCCACACGGGCACGCCGCCGACGGTCACCGGCTCGGGGATGAAGTGGAAGTAGCGGAGCGCGTCGAGGTCAACGTCGGTCAGCGTCCGCAGGAGCTCCCGCGAGCGGGGCCCTTGGATCTGCAGGTTCGGCAGTTCGCGCGCGATGTAGTCGACCGAGACGTCGAGTCCCTTGGTCGCCTCCGCGAAGTACTCGGCGTGGTCCATGCCGTTCGTCATGACCCACAGGTGGTCGTCGGCGTGCTTGAACACCGTGCCGTCGTCCACGAGCAACCCGTCCTCGTCCAGGAAGGCGCCGTACCGAACCTGTCCCACCTCGAGGCCGAGGACGTCGTTGGAGTGGACCCGTTGCGCCGCCTCGACGGCGTCCGGCCCGCGGAACTCCCACTTGTTGAGCGGCGACACGTCCCACATGCCCACGCCTTCGCGCACCGCTGCGTACTCCGCCACCGGGTCCCCGAACGAGACGCTCCAGAGCCAGCCGCCCTCCTCCATGAACGTGGCCCCCCGCGCCTGTTGGACGGCGTGGAACGCGGTGGTGATCGGATCGCTCATGGTGCAGGCCTCCTGGTCGGCGGCAACGCCGAGCCGCGCTCCAGGCGTTATACCCCGAGTTTGAACCGTTGTTCAACCCGGCGTGGCGCGGCCCTGCGCCGCCCGGACCAGGTCTCCCACGGTGGGCTCTACCCCCCGAGACAGCCGTGCGGCGAGGACGAGGAACGCCTGCGCCGTGACCAGCGCGTCGTCCAACGCGTCGTGCGGATTCGCGACCGGGACCCCCAGTCGCCCGGCGGTCGACGTCAGTCCGTACCCGAAGTCCGTCCGCGCCGAGGACGGAGCCCCGTCCGCCTCGATCGCCAGGTTCCGGACGTCGATCGTGCGGCGACGCCATCGCGCGGCGCTCCGACCGAAGATCGCCGACAGGAAGTTCACCTCAACGTCGGCGTACCACACCAGGAGGTAGCGACCGCGGATCGCCTCCCGGAGCGCGAGCCGTGCCTGATCCAGCCGGGGAGCGCCCGCCAGGTCCTGCGGCCGGAGCTCGTGCACCTTCTGCGAGGACACGGACGGCGGGATGTCCGGATCGACGAGCTGATGCAGCGCGTCGGCGAGGACGACGCGCCCGCCCCGCACGGGGACCACGCCGAACGACACGATCACGTCGCGTGCGAAGTCCAAACCCGTCGCCTCGAAGTCGAGCGACACGAACTCGACGTCGCGCCACGATCGCCGGCGCGCGAAGCGCGACGGTCCGGCGACCCTCATCGGCGACGCTCGATCCGCACGACCTCCGCGTCGGTGACGACGGCGTCCACCCGAAGATCGAAGTGGCCGTTCGGGAGGTCGTCGTCCACCAGCTGGACGTCGAACCCGATGCCGACCCGTGTCGAATCCGGCCGGGTCTTCGGGAGGAACCGGTCGTAGAACCCGCCGCCGTAGCCGACCCGTCGCCCGGATCGGTCGAACGCGACGGCCGGCGTGACGACGACGTCGATCTCGCTCGGGTCGATCACCTCGCCGTCGACGGGCTCCCCGGCACCGAACGACGTCATCGTGACCGGGTCGCCCGGGGCGAAGCGGCGTAGCAGCAGGTCGCCCTCGACGATCTTCGGCAACGCGACCCTGACGCCCAGGGCGTGCAGCGCCGCGATCAGCGGCGCCGTGTCGGGCTCCGAGCCGAACGCCCAGAACGCCATCACCGTCGACGCGCGCTCGACCTCGGGCAGCGACATGACGCGCTCGGCGATGCGAGCGGACCGGTCCTCGCGTTCGGAGACGGGCATCTCATCGCGAGTGGCCAGGACCCGGCGTCGCACCGCCCGCTTCGCCCGCTTGAGGTCGGCGCCGCTCATCGCCCGATCAGCGCCGCAGCGATGACGTCCAGCCGGTCCACCGGTCCGACCGGCAGCACGACGAACCAGGCCGCCCCCGCCTCACCGAGCCCGTCGACGAACGACCGGAGCTCGGCGCCGGTGCCGGTCCACACGCCCTCGGTCGACATGCCCTTCGCCGCGCGTGCGGCGAGCAGCCGCTCCAGATCCGCTGCGTCCTCGCCGACGAGCGCGATCCCACCCCATGTGGGGACGACCGCACGCCCCTCCGCGAGCTCACGGAGGCGCCCGGCCTTGGCGGCGAATCCCGCCACGTCGTCTCCCCACCCGTTCCACGCGTCGGCGACCCGCGCCGCGACGCCGAGCACGGCATCGGATCTCCCGCCCACCCACAGTTGCGGCGATCCGGCCGGGAGCACCGGTCCGGTGAGGGCGGGCACATGTGTCCCGCCGGCCCAGGTCCCGCCGCCGAACAACGCGCGGAGGGCGCTCACGGTCTCCTCCAACAGCGCCACGCGATCGCTCGCGGGAGGGTAGGGGAACCCGTACATCGCATGCTCGGGCTTCGATGCGGCGTCGCCCGTGCCCAGCGCCAGGATCGCCTTCCCCTGACTGATCTGATCGAGCGCCGCCGCCTGCTTGGCCAGGAGCCCGGGCGCGCGCAACGTGACCCGCGCGACGAGCGTCCCGACGTGCAGGGCGGGGTGCAGCGCCGCCGCGGCAGCCAGCGTCGTGAACGACTCCAACGCGGGACGATCGGGCCCCGCCGGCGGGTAGAAGACCGGCGGGAAGAAGTGGTCGGGCGAGAACACCCCGTCGAAGCCGAGCTCCTCGGCCCTCGCCGCCACACCGAGCGGCCGGGATGGGTCGGCGGTGAAGACGGGGAGCGACACCCCAAGTTTCACGCGGGCGGCTCCAGGACCAGCGCCGCCGCGCCCACCACACCCGTGTGGTTGCCGTGCGCGGCCATGACGATGGGAACGTCGGGGCGCATCTCCGCGGCCTCGACCGTGTCGCGATACGACGCTCTCGCGGGCTCGAGCACCAGGTCGCCGGCCTCGGCGACACCACCCGCCATCAGCACGATCTCGGGATCCAAGATGTTCACGAGGCCGCCGATCCCCACCCCGAGCCAGTGGCCGACCTCCGCGAGGATGGCGACCGAGACCGCGTCTCCATCACGCGCGGCCCGGGTGACCATCCCGCCCGTCACGCGCGACGGATCACCCTGGCTGGCCGTCGTGATCGTCGAGTCGGCTTCGGCGGCGACCGCGGCCCGAGCGGCGCGCACCACGGCCTGGCCCGACGCGAGCTGTTCCCAGCACCCGCGGTTCCCGCACCCGCACAGCGGGCCGGCGGGATCCATCACGATATGGCCGATCTCGGCCGCGAACCCGTGCGCGCCGTGGAACAGCCTGCCGCCCGTCACGATGCCGCCGCCGATCCCGGTGCCGACGCCGACCAACAACAGGTCCGTGAAGCCGCGGCCCGCGCCGAAGAGGTACTCGCCCCACGCCGCGGCGGTGTTGTCGTTGTCGGCGACGGCCGGGAGTCGCAGTTCGGTCTCGAGGTAACGCGACAGCGACACCCGCCGCCACGCGAGGTTGGGTGCGAACGCCAGCTCGCCGGTCCCCCATTCCACGAGGCCCGCCGCGGCGATGCCCACGGCTCCGACATCGGGCGTGATGACGGCCCGCGCCGCCTTCACGATCGTCGCGAGCGTCGCGTCGACGTCCTCGGCCGGCGTGGGCAGCGTCTCGATCGCCAGCACGACGCCGTCGCGATCGACGCGGGCCGCCGCGGTCTTCGTCCCGCCGACGTCGATGCCGACGGCCTGGCGGATCGGGCTGGGACTCGCCGTCACCCGATGTCGATCTTCTCGAACGTGGGCGAGACGCCGTCCTTCGACAGGTCGTCCGCCCGGACATCCATGAGCGCCTTGGCCGCCAGGAAGAACTCGCGGCCCGCGAGCAAGAGGTGTTCCACGACGTCGGGTTTCAGCGGCTGCACGGCGGTGAGCGCCAGTCCTATCGGACAGAACGCCACGTTGCAGACGTGTCCGGCATCAGCTGCCGCCGGACCCTTGCGGGGCTCGCCCGGCGGGGCCGCCGGCTCATGCTCCGGCTCGGGCTCCGGAGCGGGCGCGTCCGTCTCGTCCCTCGTCTCGACCATGACCCTCAGCTCCTCACGTGGACTCGTCGCCAGCCGGACGGGGCACCCGACCGAACAGGATCTCCAGATGATCGCCGGCGAAGTTCGCCTCGCGGACCACCATCCGTTTCAGCGTCTGCGGCAAGATCAGGTTGCGCTTGTACGACCCGACGCGGATGAACAGCTCTTCACCGCGCCGGTGGATGTCCATCTCGTCGCGCGACACGAACGGCAGCCGCATCGACATCACGTAGCCCGTCCCGCGCTTCCGCACGCTGATCGGGTCGTCCTGGTACAGGATGTCGGTGGCCTCGAGCTCGCCGTACACCTCGTCCCCCATCTCGACGAGCAGCGGGATGCCCACCATCTCGCGATCGAACAGGCGGGCGGTCAGGATCGGGACCGGCTCGAACGACTCGTGCACGGTGGCGAGGTGCTCCGCCTGGACGTCCTTCCACTTCCCGAAGTACGGGTCGACGACCTCCTCGGGGATGATGCGGTTCACGACGACCGCGTCGACCCGATAGCCGAACAACCCGAGGTACGTGTACGTGCGCCGCGCCTCGGCGATCACCATCTTCTCCGGGTTCACGACCAGGCGGACGCTCGAGACCTTCTCGTCGGTGAGGATCTGCTTCACCCTGTCGAGGTTGCTGTGCAGGCGCTCCACCGCCGCGAACACCTGATCGCCGGCGATCGGCAGCGACGTCATGCGCGACACGATCGGTCGGATCGTCTTCACGACGCGCCGCTCCACGGGGAACACCCGCTCGATGTACCAGTTCATGATCTCGGGGAGCGAGAGCAAGCCGCAGCGTCTCCGCCGTCGGTGCGCAGTCCACCACCAGCATGTCGAACGCGCCACTCTCGACGTGCGTACGGATGTCGATCAGGCTGAAGATCTCGTCGAGGCCGGGGATGACGGTGAGCTCTTCGGCCTGGATCGTCTCGGTCCCCGCCCAGTTCATCAGCTGGATGAAGTAGTCCTGGATCTCGCGCCAGTTCCCCTCCAGCCGATCCTGGGCATCGATCTGCTGCGCCCAGAGGTTCTCGCCGAGCTGGGTGGGCGAAGAGCCGATCTCCTCCTCGAACGAGTCACCGAGCGAGTGGGCCGGGTCCGTGCTCATCACGAGCGTGCGTTTGCCGGATCGAGCGGAGCGGACCGCCGTCGCAGCGGCCACGGTGGTCTTGCCGACGCCGCCTTTCCCGGTGAACAGGATCACGCGCATCGCGTCAGCTTACGGGGGATGGGCGCCGCCGTGGAGGCCTCCGGAGGCCGGGCCGCTCCTAGCCCATCTCGACGCGGCGCTTGAGCTTCTCCAGCGCGTTCTCGATCACGCGCTTCGCGCCCTCGGTGCGCAGGAACCCCGGTACCAGGACGCCGAGCTCCACCGCGAGCCGGTACGTCACCTTCGTGGTGTCGTCCGAGACCTCGTTCAGCAGGTACTCGCCGCGGATGTCGCGGATCGCACCTCGCGCCTCCTTCGTGGTCCACGACACGCCCGTGTCCCCGGGCGCGTACACGTAGGCCAGCGTGTACGCGGCCTTGCCCAGGACGGGCACGTCCACCTCGTACGCGACCTCATAGGCGCGCCCGCCTTCGCCGCGCTTGCGGATGTCGACGGTCTGGACCTCCGACCACTCCGGGTACGACTCGTAGTCCTCGATGACCTCCATCACGTCCTCGAGGGGCGCCTCGATCACCACCGAGCCTTCCGCGTGCTCCATCGCGCGAATCCTAGCGTCTGGCCGCCGTGCCGATGACCAACGCCACGACGACGATCGTCATGATCAAGATCCCCACCGTCGCCCACAACAACGCCCGGGACGACACGAGCGGCTCGCCGCCCTCGGCCAGCCGCGATGCCTCGAACGCCGTCAGCACGTAGACGAGCACGCTCGCCGTGAGGTAGATGAGGAACAGGAACTGCACCGCCCCGGCGTGCACGCCGGAGAAACCGAGCATCAGGG
The DNA here is from genome assembly GCA_963835415.1 of uncultured Actinomycetes bacterium. GTDB lineage: Bacteria > Actinomycetota > UBA4738 > UBA4738 > HRBIN12 > JBBQVZ01. The sequence continues at coordinate 384,802 of CAWIFZ010000003.1, forward strand.
TCGCGATCAGCAACATCGCGAACAACACGCCACGGGCGAAGCCATCCACCTCACGGCCGGGGATCATGCGGTGACCGAGCCCGGGGAACATCAGCGAACGCCGGAACGCTGCGCCGGGGTCCACGCGCACGCGCACCGTCTCCTGCCGCATCAGCGATGCGAACGAGGCGCCACACGTCGCGCAGTAATCCAGCTCCATGGGATTCCTCGCGTCGCAGACCGGGCACGGCCACATCGGTACCGTCGGCGCGTCGGACGTCGAGGACTCCGCCACCGCCGCACGCGGAGACGGTGCGGACCCGGCATCTGCATCGGCCCCCGTGTCCGGCTCATGTTCGGGTTCAGGTTCCGGTTCGGTCACACGGTCGGGGGCCACCGGTTCGAAGCACATGCCGCACCAGGCCGCGCCTTCGTAGAGCACGGCCCCACATCGCACGCAGCGCCTCTCCGCCTTCGTGGGGGGCGTGTCGGCCATGCCGGGAGCCTACCCCCGGTCCCCCACCGGGCCGATGAAGCTCCGCTAGGAGACCGCCTCCCGCAGCCACCCGGCCAATCGGCCGGCGATCGCTGGCCACGCGTGCGCTCGCTCCACGCGCGCTCGCCCCGCGGCTCCCATCCGCTGCGCTCGCTCCGGATCGGCGAGCAGCTCGGTGACGGCGTCGGCGACCTGATCCACGTCCCTGCCGTCGACCAGCAGGCCCGTCTCACCGTCGATCACCGTCTCGCGGGCGCCGCCGGAGTCGCCGACCACGATCGGTCGCGCGCACGCCGACGCTTCGATGAACACGTTCCCCCAGCCCTCCACCTCCATGCCGGCGAGGCGCGAGCGGCACGGCATGGCGAACACATCGCCCATCGCGTAGTAGCGCGGGAGGTCCTCCTCGGGCACCTGACCCGCGAACACCACCGAGCCCTCGGGAGCGTCGGCCGCCAGGCTCCGTAACTCCTGCTCGTACGGACCGCCGCCCACGATCACGAGCGTCGCGTCCGGCACCTGCCGGCGGATCCTGGGGATCCCCCGGATCAATACGTCCTGGCCCTTGCGGGCGACCAGCCTGCTGACGCATACGACCAGCGGTCGGTCCCCGACGCCCAGCCGTTCGCGCAGGTCGGCGGTCGGCAGGTCGGGGTGGAACGCGCGCAGATCCGCGCCCGGGTACAGGATCGATACCGGCACCTCCGCCGGAACGGCGGTCCGCACCGTGCGCGCGATGAACTCGCTGCACATCACCGGCACACGCGAGGCGGCCGACGTCATGTAGCGCATCATCGTGTGCGCCCCCGGCATCACGGAGAGCCAGTAATCGAACCCGTGTGCGGCGACCAGGTACGGCGTTCCCCGCTTCGCCAGGCGAGGCCCGAGCGCCGCCAGTGGGAACGCGTCGCCGAACAGCACCACCTCCACGCCGAGCGATCCGACGACCTCGTCCAACCGCGCGGCGGTGGCGGGCGTGGGCCAGATGAACTCCGAGGGCTCCCGCACGATCGTGTAGGGAGCGGCCGCGTCGAACGCCTGGGCGCCCTCCCACGTGGGCGCCAGGACCGATGCCCGGTCGGGCGGCAGCTCCTTCCAGAGCGCCTCCAGCGTGCGCTGGATCCCGCCGACCCGCGGCGGGAAGTCGTTCGTCACCAGCAGCGTCCGGGGGATGGTCGGCTCCGCGTTGTCCATGGCTGGGAAGATGCTCTCAGAGGACCATGACGACCGCGACGACCGAGCCTTGGGAGCAGGTGGATGCGCTCGACGACGGGCGCGGGTTCGTCGACCGTTCGTCCGACCGGATGCTGCAGGTGCGCGGCGCCGACGCCCGGCGTTGGCTCGGCGATCTGGTCACCGCCGACGTCGCATCCCTCCCGTCCGGATCGTCGCGCCGTTCGTTGCTCCTCACCCCGACGGGGCGGATCCGCGCCGACATGTGGATCGTGTGCACGGGAGACGATGCGTTCCTCGTCCTGCAGTCGATCGACCAGGCGGAGTCCGTCTCCGACCTGCTCCGGCCGTACGTCCTGTCGTCGTCGGTGACGCTGGAGGACGTCAGCGGCACGCGGTCGGCCGCCTTCATGCCCGCGCGAGACGAGATCGTCACGCACCCCACGGATGATCCGGGCTCACCGGCCGACCACGGAGCGGTCTCCGTCGACGAACGAGCCTACGAGCTCTGGCGGATCGCCCGCGGCGATCCACGCCTCGGCGTCGACTTCGAGGCCGGTTCCCTCCCGGCCGAGTCCGGCCTGGAGCGCCTGATCGATCTGACGAAGGGGTGCTTCCTGGGGCAGGAATCGGTCGCGAAGATCCGCAACCTCGGGCATCCGCCCACGGTCCTGCGCCATCTGCACGCGGCGGGCGTGATCGAGGCGGACGCTCAGGTCCAGGCGCCGAACGGCCCGGTGGGCCGGGTCACGAGCGCGGCGCCCGCCCGCCGCGGCGGGACCGTCATCCTCGCCCGCGTGGCCTGGACGGCCGCAGAGGCCGCCCTTTCGACGGGGGGCGGCGAACCACTCATCGCCGAGCAGGACTAGCCCGTTCGGGCTATTTGCTGTCAGTCGACCTGGGGTTCCGATATCAACTGCGTTCGACCCCTTCCAGAACGAACCCTCGCTCTGTTATGAATCGGGTCCCGGCGCGGCCGATGGCTCGCCGGGACGGCGGAAGGGGGGTCTGTTGAGGATCGAGCGGTTCCCGGACATCGACCTGGACATGCTACCGATGAACCCTTCCCCTCCTGACCACTGGCAAGACCGAGCGGCATGCTTCGGGATCGAGCCGGACCTCTTCTTCCCCGTCTCCGAGGACGAAGCCGGCCCGGCCCTCGCGTTCTGTGGCGGATGTCGCATCCGTGAGGAGTGCCTGGCCTGGGCGCTCAAGAACGGCGAGCGGTACGGCGTGTGGGGCGGCCTGACCGAGCAGCAGCGCCGGCGGGTTCAGCGCCAGGTCGCCTGAGTCACCCAACCAGGAACCCCTTGCGAGACCTCGCGCTCCGGCGTGCCCCTAGACTGGACCGGCCCATGTCAGCGGATCTCGCCACCATCCACGTCATCGCGCCCCTGCGCATCAGCTTCGTGGGCGGCGGAACGGACTTCCCGCATTACTTCGAGGAGCACGGCGGTGCCGTCCTCTCGGTGACGATCGACCATCACGTCCGCGTCACGATCGCGCCGCGCGACGACCGCCAGGTGATCGTCCGCTCCCTGGATCTGGGACATCTCGTCGAGTACCACTTGGACGCGGGGCCCGTGTACGACGGGGTGATGGACCTGGCGAAGGCGGCGATCCACCGGATGGGGGTGCCGTGCGGGATCGAGATGGACATCGACTCGGACGCCCCCGCGGGCAGCGGCCTCGGCGGCTCGTCGGCCCTGGTGACGGGCGTGGTCGCCGGCCTCGCCATGCTCGGCGAGCGACGACTCGACGCGCACGAGCTGGCGCGCATCTCCTATTCGATCGAACGCGACGACCTGGGGATCAGCGGCGGGTGGCAGGATCAGTACGCCGCCGCGTTCGGCGGCTTCAACCTGTTCGAGTTCTCGCGGCACGGGGTGCTGGTCTCCCCCATCCGAGCGTCCGCGGAGACGCTCGGGCGTCTCGAGGATCACCTCATGCTCTGCTACACCGGCTTCGTCCGGCGCAACGTCGGCCTGATCGACACGCAGATCGAGCTCTATCGCCAGGGGCGCGAGGACACGATCCTCGGCATGAAGCAGCTCCAGGAGATCGCGTACGCCATGCGCGACGCGGTCGAGCAGGGGAACGTCGACGAGCTCGGCGCGATGCTCCGCGACGCGTTCGTCGCGAAGCGACGGATGAACCCGCACATCGCCGAGCACACGCCGATCGAGGCGATGCTTTCGATCGCCCAGGCGGCGGGCGCCACGGGCGGCAAGATCTGCGGTGCGGGCGGCGGCGGCTACCTGCTGCTGTACTGCCGTCCGTCCGCGCAAGCCTCGGTGCGGCAGGAGCTCGAACGACTTGGGGCGCAGTTCGCGCCGTTCGCGTTCCGTGCGGACGGGGTCCGAGCCCATCGCGGCGACGAGGTCTGGCAACCGACGCCCGTCGCGGAGGAGCCGGCATGACGTTCGACGCCGACGCCGCCAGGGAGGACGCCCGTCGCTACCTCCGCGCGACCGCGGACACGGTCGGTCTCGTCGAGGCGTCGTGCCTGGACGACATCGTCTCCGCGGCCGCGATCCTGGTGTCGTCGCTGCGCGCGGGCGGCAAGATCCTGATCTGCGGCAACGGCGGGAGCGCCGCGGACGCCCAGCACCTGGCGACGGAGTTCGTCAGCACCCTGACGACCGATCAACGTCCGCCCGTCGATCCCCGCGATCGCGCTCACCACCGACACGTCCCTCCTCACCGCGATCGCGAACGACTTCGGCCCGGAGGGGATGTTCGAACGCCAGGTCGAGTCGCTCGGCCGGCAAGGCGACGTCGTGATCGCGATCTCCACGAGCGGCAACTCCGCGAACGTGATCCGCGCCGCCGAACGCGCGCGAGGATTCGGCCTCCCCGTCATCGCGCTGACCGGCGAGTCGGGCGGCGTCCTGGCGCCGCTCGCCGACGCGGCCGTCCGGGTCCCGAGCACCGTCACCGCGCACATCCAGGAGTGCCACCTGGCGGTCGAGCAGTTGCTGGCCTCCCTGGTGGAAGATGCGCTGTACCCTCGTTCCGAACGAGATCCAGGAACGCCGACGAGCAACGACTGACGACGAGGAGGTCGAGCGATGGCGAAGTCGAAGGACCGCGGAGCGGGCACGGGCGGCCGCGACCAGAAGAAGAAGCCGCAGAAGACGATCAAGGAGAAGCGCGCGGCGAAGAAGACGAAGGGCTCGTCCTCCGGAGGCTGATCGACCCCCGCCGTTCCTTCTTCCCACGGGTCCATCCCTCATCCACGGCTGACCTGTCCGTGTCGTCGGCTCCCGTCACGATGACGGGACCATGCTTGACGGTCGAACACCTGTTCGATATGGTCGCACCTCCGCACGGCCCCACCGGACGGAGGAACCCGTGCTCGCCGCGCCCATCCAGACCACGCTCGACCTGGGCATCCCGCTGCACCAGGTCACGTTCTGCATCGTGGACCTGGAGACCACCGGCGGCTCCCCCGCCGACTGTCGGATCACCGAGGTCGGGGCGGTCAAGTACCTCGGCGGCGAGCGCATCGGGTCGTTCCAGGCATTGGTCAACCCCGAGATCCCGATCCCACCGTTCATCACCCATCTCACCGGCATCGACGACCGATCCGTGGCCGCCGAGCCACCGATCGAGGAGATCCTGCCGGCGTTCCTGGAGTTCTGCCGCGGAGCGGTGTTCGTCGCGCACAACGCCCGCTTCGACTTCTCGTTCCTGAACGTCAACCTCATACGGCTCGACTACGACCCGCTGCCTGCGCCAGCCGTCTGCACCGCCCGGCTGGCTCGCCGGTTCGTCTGGCCCGACGTCCCGAACGTCAGGCTCCAGACGCTCGCGCGCTACTTCCGCACCCGCGTGCAGCCGAACCATCGTGCGTTCGCCGACGCCGAGGCATGCGCAGAGGTGTTCCATGGGTTGCTCGACATCGGCGGGCGACTCGGCATCCTGACGCTCGGCGACCTGCACGAGGCGGTGCGCGCGCGGGGACGTCCCCACTTCGGCAAGATCGGCTTGGCCGACCACCTGCCGCACGCCCCCGGCGTCTACCTGTTCCGCGGCCGCGACGGCGGCGTCCTCTACGTCGGCAAGTCCAAGGACCTCCGTGCCCGGGTCAAGTCCTACTTCTACGGCGACGAGCGGAAGAAGATCGAGGACCTGCTCGCGCAGACCACGTCGATCGACGGCGAGACGTGCGGGTCCGAGCTCGAGGCGCTGGTGACCGAGGCGCGACTGATCCGTGCGTACGAGCCGAAGTACAACCGCCGGGGCAAGACGTGGCGACGATACGCGTACCTCAAGGTCGATCCGGCGGAGGCGTTCCCCCGGCTGAAGATCGTGCGTGCCGCCGCACCCGGCGACGGATGCACGTACCTCGGACCGTTCGGCTCCTCCTCGACCGCCCGGCTCGCGAAAGAGGCGCTCGAGGAGGTCATGCCGATCCGGCGGTGCACCACGGCCATGCGTGCCAGGACCCGGTTCGCTCCGTGTGCCCTGGCCGACATGGGCCGGTGCGTCGCCCCCTGTGACGGCCGCGTCGATCCCGAGCGCTACGGAGAGCTCGTCCGGAGGCTCGTCTCCTCCCTGACCTCCCCGGGCGGGCTCCTCGGAGCGCTCGAACGACGCATGGCGCACCTGGCGAAGCAGGAGCGGTACGAGGAGGCGGGTCTCGTGCGGGACCGTCTCCGTGCATTGGCAGACGTCCTCGCGCGGGGCCGTGCCGACGCGTGGCTCATCGGCGCGGGCTCGCTGAGCGTCCTGGACCCCACGGGGTCAGCGATCCGGTTCGCCGACGGCGCATTGACTCGCGGGGACGAGATCGAACCGCTCACGGTGCCGTGCTCACGTGAGCGCGCCGACGAGCTCTCGGCCGTGCGCGCCTGGTTCCGCGCGAACCGCCCCCGTGTCGAGTCGTGCGATCGGCCGCTCGCCGAGCCCGTGGACGGCGGGGCCGCGATCGCGCGCATCCAGGCACAGGTGAAGGCCGCCGGGGAGGGCCGGACGTAGACTCGCTCGCGACAGGAAGGGATCCGTGAGCACCTCGTCGCGCGCCAAGTTCCGCAACGTGCTCGACCATGTCTCCCGTGCGCGTCCCGACGTCGCCGATCCCGAGGGCGCGCTCGTCGCCGGTCACGTGCTGATCGACGGCCGCGTGGTCACCAACCCCCGTTCCCAGGTGCGAGCGGATGCGTCGGTCGTGATCAAGCCGCCGCGCGCGCTCCGCGGGGAAGACAAGCTGCGAGCCGCGCTCGAACGGTTCGCGATCGACATCACGGATCGCGAGTGCGTCGACCTCGGCGCCTCCGCGGGCGGGTTCACGCGGGTGCTGCTGGAACACGGGGCGCGGCGCGTGTTCGCGGTGGACGCCGGTCATGGTCAGCTGCGCGGCGAGCTCCGCAGCCAGTCGCGTCGTGAACCTGGAACGGACCAACCTCAGCGACCTGTCGGCGATCCCCCGACGCACGCCGATCGGCGCGGTGACGATGGACCTCTCGTACCTGTCGGTGGCCGACGCCGTGCCGCAGATCGAGACGTTGTCGTTCGCGCACGACGCCGACCTGATCGCGCTCGTGAAGCCGATGTTCGAGCTGGGGCTCGACGCGCCTCCCGACGACGACCCGTCGCTCCAACGAGCGCTGGACCTGGCCGTCGCGGGCGTCGAGCGCGCACCGTGGCACGTGGCCGGCACGATGCCGTCGCCCGTCACCGGCTCGAAGGGAGCACGGGAGTGGCTCCTGCACGCACGCCGCACCGCCGACGGCCGGATCACCGGGCGGCCCTCCCGGAGCCCGCCGGCCACGGTCGACCCGCCGGATAGACTGGACCGCATGGAGCGCGCGGTCATCTTGGAGGGCGCGCGGACACCGGTCGGGAAGTTCCTGGGGTCGTTCGCGGACGTCACCGCCGTCGAGCTGGGCACGATCGCCGCTCGTGAGGCGATGCGCCGCGCCGCCGTCGAACCGGACCAGATCGATCAGACGATCGTCGGTCACGCCCGACAGGCCGGGAACGGTCCGAACACCGGCCGGCAGGTCAGCGTGAAGGCCGGCGTCCCGGTCGAGGTCGGCGCCTACAACGTCAACATCGCCTGCGGCTCCGGGATGAAGGCCGCGCAGATCGGCGCCCAGCAGATCGCGCTCGGCGACTCCGAGGTCGTCCTGGTCGGCGGCATGGAGAACATGACCCGCGTGCCGTTCCTGCTGCCGCAGATGCGGCTGGGCTACCGGCTGGGGAACGCCGACGTCGTCGACGCGATGTACCGCGACGGGCTGCTCGACCCATTGAGCGGCCTGATCATGGGCGAAACGGCCGAGAACCTGGTCGACATGTACGACATCACGCGCCAGGAGCAGGACGCGTTCGCGCTGGAGTCCCAGCAGAAGGCGCACGACGGCACGGAGCGTCGGGCTGCCGAGATCATCGGGGTGGAGGTCGCGGGTCCGAAGGGCTCGACGACGACCGTGGCGGTCGACGAGCATCCGCGGCCCGACACGACGATGGAGGCGCTCGGGCGGCTGGAGCCCGTGTTCCGCGAGGGGGGCAGCGTCACCGCCGGCAACTCGGCCGGCATCACCGACGGCGCCGCTGCCATGGTGCTGATGGCCGAGTCCCGCGCCGCGAGCGAGGGACGCGAACCGCTCGCCCGGATCCTCGCGACGTCCTGGGCCGGGGTGCCGCCCGAGATCATGGGCATCGGCCCCGTGCCCGCTACCAAGATCGTCCTGGAGAAGACCGGACTGTCGCTCGCCGACATCGACCTGATCGAGATCAACGAGGCGTTCGCGGCGCAGGTCATCGCGTGCGAACGCGAGCTGAAGATCGATCGCGACAAGCTGAACGTGAACGGCGGCGGCATCTCGATCGGCCATCCGATCGGCATGAGCGGCGCCCGCATCATCCTGTCCCTGGCCTACGAGATGCGCGCGCGGGGTGCGGCGCTCGGCCTGGCCACGCTCTGCATCTCGGGCGGACAGGGCCTGGCCGTCATCCTCGAGCGACCCTGAAGGGAGCACCCACCGACATGAGCGTGCACGCCGTGGTGTTGATCCAGTGCGAGATCGACGGGATCCCCGAAGCCGCCCAGGCGATCGCCGACATCGAGGGGGTCTCGGAGGTCTACTCCGTCGCCGGCGAGTTCGACCTGATCGCGATCGTGCGGGTCAGCCAGCACGACGACCTGGCCACGGTCATCCCGGGAGGCATCTCCAAGGTGGACGGTGTCGACCGCACCGAGACGCTGATCGCGTTCCAGGTGTACTCGAAGCACGACCTCGAGCGGCTGTTCTCGATCGGCTTCGAGGAAGGCTAGTCTGTCTCAGACTACCGCGCCGTCGGCCCATCCGACGGCGATCGGCAGCGACGTGCGGCCCCACTCGTCCAGCTCGCCCGAGTATCGCGGCCGGTACTTCTCCACCAGCAAGCGGCGAGCGAGCGCGTCCTCATCCGCGTCGACGACCACGCGGGCGACCGCTGCGCGGCGCTCGTCCCCGATCCGGATCGTCACAGCGGGGTTCGCGCGCAGGTTCTTCACCCAATCGCTGCGGTCCCCGCCGCCGGAGAGCATGTACGCCACGCCGTCGGCGAGCGCGAACCAGATCTCGATCTCGTGGGGCTCGCCGCTCACCCGGCCGGTGGTCGACAGGTAGCAGTAGTCCAGCGCGCCCGGGTCCCCGCGTGCGTCCGACGTCAGCGGACCGCCCAGATCACCAACGCCAGCACCACGACGATGGCGGCGACCAGCATGACGATGTCGCCCTTCTTGATCTTGCCCGGCTGCATCGCGTTGAAGCCCACGACGTCCCCTCAGATCCGGTAGTAGCTGCGGAAGGTGCTGGGCGAGAGCCAGTAGATGTGCTGACGGACCGTCGACGCGAACGTGCGCGCCTCCGACCCGTCGGCGCACGCCCGTTCCATCACGACGACGCCCGTGGGATCCTCGATCGCGACGCGCCACCCGCCGGGGCCGTCGCCGATGCGGACGCGGTAACCGTTCGCGCCGTCGTCCACCGCGCTCCTAGCCCCGCCGCACCAGCGGAACGTCGAGCCGCTCGAGGTGCTCCCGGAGCGGCTTGATCACCGAGTCGAGCTGCAGCCGGAACTCCGGATGCAGATCCGCGATGACCTGCAGCGCCATCTCGAGCTCCGTGCCGGCCGACTCGGCGCGCTGCAGCGCGTCCACCAGCGTGGCGGCGTAATCGGCGTTGAACGGCTCGCCGTCCCAGGGGCACTCCCCGCCCGACGCGATCACCTGCTCGACCATGAAGTCACGTTCGTCGCGCTTGCACGTTCCTCTGATCTTCACGCGCTCTCCTTCTCGGTGACGAGCTCGAGGACCCGGTCCGCCAACTCGAACGGATCCACGGGCCGGACGAACCACGCGTCCGCGCCCGACCAACGCGCGAGCCACGCATCGTGCTTGCGCTCCAACAGGATCACGATGACGCCCGTGAACGGCACGGTGTCGTCGCGGAGCGCCTTCGCCAGCGCGAACGCGCCCGCCCGGCTCGCGATCTCGTCCGCGACCACGATCTCGGGCCGGTCGCGGAGCGCCGCACGGATCCCGAGCTCGCCGTTCTTCGCGGCGCGGAACCGGAGCGGCGAACCGACACGGCGTTCGATGCTTCGCACGGCGAGCGCCATCAGTTCGCGCGACGCCGGATCCGGTGAGACGAGCAGGACGTCCACGGCGGGCATCGTACTACGCACCCTTCCTCGCTTTGGCGGGATCGCGAAGCGTGGACTACCCTCCGTTCGCGCGCGACGATGTCGCTCGGCCGCACACGGTGCAAGGGGGAACGGTGGAGGACAGCGGCAAGGCGGCGATCGCGGAGTTCATCGGAACGTTCGCCTTGATCTTCTTCGGGGCGGGGTCGGTGGTCCTGTACCTGAACGGGCAGCTCGACCTGGTGGGTGTGGCGCTGGCGCAGGGCCTGGTGATCGCGGTCATGGTCTCCCAGATGGCGCATCTGTCCGGCGGCGTGTTCAACCCCGCGATCCAGGTGGCGCTCTGGGTGACGGGGAAGACGCCGTCCTCGCGGACGCTCATCTATCTGGGAGCGCAGCTGCTCGGCGGCATCTGCGGAGCGCTCCTCCTGAAGTTCCTGGTGCCGCCCCAGGCGTTCGACGCGGCGTTGGGCGGCACGCCGACGCTCGGCGACGGCATCTCGTCGGGCAAGGGCATCCTGCTGGAGGCGACCGGCACGTTCTTCCTGGTGTGGGCCGTGTTCGCCACCGTGGTCGACGACCGCGGTCCGTTCGGTACGACCGCGGGACTCACCGTCGGATTGACGCTCACGTTCGGCATCCTGGCGATCGGCCCGTGGACGGGCGCCGCGTTCAACCCCGCGCGGTGGCTCGGGCCGGCGCTCGCGAGCGGCCAGTGGGACGACTGGTTCGTGTGGCTCGTGGGCCCGATGGCGGGGGCCATCCTCGCCGGCGTCGCGTACTGGGGGCTGTTCCTCCGAGACAAGGAACCCGCCACGCCGTGACGCCGCACGCGCACAGCCGAGCGGTAGCCTGACTCCGACCATGACCCGGGACATCTACCTCGACGCGGCGTCGGCCACCCCGCTCTTGCCTGCGGCCCGCGACGCCTTGGTGGCGGCCCTGGACTCGTTCGGCGACCCGCTGAACATCCACGGGCCGGGCCGCGCGGCACGGCGGATCATCGACGACGCGCGCGAGGTGGTCGCCCGCTCGATCCACGCGCAGCCGGACGAGCTGGTGTTCACGTCGGGCGGCACCGAATCGGTCGCGCTCGCGATCTGGGGCGGCGTCCGCGCGATCCGCGAGCTGGGCACCCGCGTCGTGATCGGTGCTGCCGAGCACCCCGCGGTCGGCGGCGTCTGCCATGTCCTGGAGAGCGACGGCTTCGAGGTCGTCATGGTGCCGGTCGACGCCGACGGGCGGATCGACATGGATCGGTACGCGGCCGAGATCCGCATCCCCGGCACGCTGCTCGCCAGCGTGCAGCACGCGAACCACGAGCTGGGAACCCTGCAACAGGTGGCCGAGGCCGCCCGCCTCGCGCGGGAGTCGCACGTCCGGTTCCACACCGACGCGTGCCAGACGGTCGGACGGCTGCCGGTGAACGTCGAGGCGCTCGAGGTCGACCTGCTCTCGCTCTCTGCGCACAAGTTCGGAGGACCGCCCGGCGTCGGGGCGCTCTACGTCCGGCGTGGGGTGGGCGTCACCGCGTATCCCTGCGGCGACGACCGCGAACGCAAGCGTCGGTCGGGCATGGAGAACACGCCGGGCATCGCCTCGATGGCGGCCGCGCTCAGGGCGTCGCTCGCCGACATGGCCGACCGCGCGGCCCGCGACTGGACGCTCACCGGGCGGCTCCGCGAACGGATCGCCGCGGACGTCCCCGGGGCGCGCGTCCACGGTCACCCGACGCACCGGGCGCCGCACCTGGTGTGCTTCAGCGTCGAGGGGCTCGATCCCGCGACGCTGATGATGGCGCTCGACGATCGGGGGATCCGCCTGGCCGCCGGGTCGCTCTGCTCCGGTCAGCCCGACGACGCGTCGCCCGTGCTGGAGCAGATCGGCTTCCCCAACACGTCGGGGTTCCGCGTGAGCCTGGGACCGAGCACGACGGAGGCCGACATCGACACGCTGCTCGAGATCCTGCCCGACGTCGTGCACGAGCTCCGCGAGGTCGAGTCGATCTCGTCGGAAGCGCTGGCGCGGTTCCGCGCTCCGGGAACCTCGACCGGAGCCTGAACCTCGGGCGGTCGGTCAGCCCACCGTCCACGTGTCGCCGGAGTGCAGGAGCGCACCCAGGTCACCCTTGCCCAGCCGTTCGGTGGCGCGCGCGAGCTGCTCCGTCATGGCCTGCCCGTACACCGGCCGCTCGAACTCGCGGAAGACGCCGATCGCGGTCGGCTCGGTCGGGCCGTGCGAGAGGTGCGCGAGCGCGAACGGGAGCGAGGGCCGGCCGTGCTTGTCGTGCACGACGATCGAGTCCTCGGGCGTGTCGGCGGTGTTCGCGATCACCAGCCGACCGTTGTCCCCCACCACCACGCACCGGGTTCCCTCATCGAACACGATCGGCTGCCCGTGCACCAGACGGATCTGGTTGTGCACGCCCTGCGGCTTCTCGCGCAACACGTCGAACGCGCCGTCGTTGAACACGTTGCAGTTCTGATAGATCTCGACGAACGCCGTCCCCTGGTGCGCGACGGCCTGTCGCAGAACGTCGCTCAGGTGCTGCCGGTCGTTGTCGAGCGTGCGGGCCACGAACGTCGCCTCCGCGCCCAGCGCCACCGCGATCGGGTTGAACGGGTGGTCGACCGAGCCGAACGGCGAGGACTTCGTGACCTTGCCCTCCTCGCTGGTCGGCGAGTACTGCCCCTTCGTGAGGCCGTAGATCTGGTTGTTGAACAGCAGGATCTTGAGGTTCACGTTCCGTCGGAGCGCATGGATCAGGTGGTTGCCGCCGATCGACAGCCCGTCCCCGTCGCCGGTGACGACCCAGACCGACAGCTCGGGGTTGGCGGTGGCGATCCCGGTCGCGAGCGCGGGCGCGCGCCCGTGGATGCCGTGCATCCCGTACGTGTCCATGTAGTAGCTGAACCGTCCGCTACAGCCGATCCCCGAAACGAAGACGGTCTTGTGCGGTTCGACGCCCAGCTCGGGCATCAGGCCCTGGACGGCGGACAGGATGGCGTAGTCGCCGCAGCCCGGGCACCAACGGACCTCCTGGTCCGACGTGAAGTCCTTCTTGGTCAGCGTGCTGATGACGCCTCCGGCCTCGATGTCACTCATCGTCGAGCACCCGCAGGATCTCCTGCTCCAGGTCGTCCGCGAAGATCGGGATGCCCTGGACCTTGGTGAAGCTGATGGCGTCCACCAGGAAGCGGGCGCGGATCAGCATGGACAGCTGCCCGGAGTTCATCTCGGGGATCAGCACCTTCCGGTAGGACGTGACGACGTCGCCGGTGTTCGACGGGAACGGGTTCAGGTGCCGCAGGTGCGCCGCCGCCACGTTGTGTCCGTCGGCCCGCACGCGCCGGGTGGCCGCCCGCACGGTGCCGAGCGACGAGCCCCACCCCAGGATCAACAGCTCGGCGTCGCCGTCGGGGTCGTCGACGTCGAGGGGCGGGATGTCGTTCGCGATGCCGGCGATCTTCGCCGCGCGCAGGTCGGTCATCCGTTCGTGGTTCAGCGGGTCGTAGCTGATGTTGCCGGTCCGGTCCTCGCGCTCGAGCCCACCGATCCGATGGACCAGGCCCGGCGTCCCCGGGGTGGCCCACGGTCGGGCGAGCTTCTCGTCGCGCTCGTACGGCATGAATCCGTCGCCGTTCGAAGGAGCCGTCGCGAACCGCGGCTCGATCGTCGGGAGGGTGTCGACGTCGGGGATCTTCCACGGCTCCGACGAGTTGGACAGGAACGTGTCGGACAGCAAGATCACCGGCGTGCGGTACGTCACGGCGATACGCGCGGCTTCGATCGCGGTGTCGAAGCAGTCGGCAGGCGTCGAGGCCGCCAGGATCGGCAGCGGTGACTCGCCGTGACGTCCGAACATCGCGAGCAACAGGTCGCTCTGCTCCGTCTTGGTCGGCAACCCGGTCGACGGTCCGCCGCGCTGGACGTCGACGATGATCATCGGCAGCTCCATGATCGCGGCGAGCCCCAGCGTCTCGGCCTTGAGGTCCATGCCCGGTCCGCTCGTGCCGGTCACGGCGAGCTGCCCGGCGAACGACGCACCCAGCGCCATGTTCGCCGCGGCGATCTCGTCCTCGGCCTGCAGCGTCATCACGCCGAAGTTCTTGTGGCGCGAGAGCTCGTGCAATAGCTCGGAGGCCGGCGTGATCGGGTAGCTCGCGTAGAACAGAGGCAGCCCGCTTCGCGCGCTCGCGGCGATCAGCCCCCACGAGAGGGCGGTCGCGCCGGCGATGTTGCGGTACGTGCCGGACTCGGCCGGCGCGGCCTTCACCAGGTACGAGTGCGCGAACAGCTCGGTCGTCTCACCGAAGTTGTATCCGGCCTTGAACGCGGCCACGTTCGCGTCGAAGATCTCCTGCTTCCCGCCGAACTTGCGCTCGAGCCAGTTGAGCGTGGTCTCCGGCGGGCGGCCGTACATCCACGACAGGAGCCCGAGCGCGAACATGTTCTTCGCCCGCTCAGACTCCTTCTTCCCGATCCCGATGTCCTCGGTGGCGCGGACCGTGATCGAGGTCATCGGCACCTTGTAGACCTGGTAGCCGTCGAGCGTGCCGTCGGCCACGGGGTCGGACGTGAACCCCGCCTTCTCGATGTTCCGGGGCGTGAACGCGTCCTCGTTGATGATGACCGTGCCGCCTCGGATGACCTTGTCGAGGTCCGCCTTGAGCGCCGCGGGGTTCATCGCGACCAGGACGTCGGCGTGGTCGCCTGGCGTGGTGATGTCCGAGGACCCGAACTGGATCTGGAACGCCGAGACGCCGTGGACGGTGCCGGCGGGGCCCGGATCTCGGCCGGGAAGTCCGGGAGCGTCGCCAGATCGTTCCCGAGCACCGCGGTGGCGCTCGTGAACCGGTCTCCCGTCAACTGCATGCCGTCTCCGGAGTCCCCCGCGAACCGGACGACGACGCGGTCCTTCTCTTCGATGGTCTTCTCGATGATCGTGGACATCGGTGTGGCTCTCAGCCTGCTCCTCGATCGCGGGGCGTACGGTCGTTGGTGCTGCCACTAAGCGTAACGCCCAGGACGCGCAGGAACGGGAATCGGCGGATGTTCGTGCGATCTTCTCGGTAGGCTGCGCGGCATGAGGACGACACAGCTCGGATCGAACGGACCGGACATCACGGTGATCGGCTTCGGGGCGTGGGAGGCCGGCGGCGACATGTGGGGCAGGAACGAGTCGGAGGATGCCGTGATCGGCGCGATGCGCGCCGGGCTCGACGCGGGCATGAACTGGATCGACACGGCCGAGGTCTACGGCAAGGGGGTCTCCGAAGGGATCGTCGGGCGAGCCGTGGCCGGGCGCCGGGATCAGGTCCTCGTGGCCTCGAAGCTCGCTCCGGCGTCCGAGGGCTCGGGGTTCCGGCCCGAGCAGGTCCGTGCCGGATGTGAGGCGTCGCTCGGACGTCTCGGCATCGACGTGATCGACCTGTACCAGCTGCACTGGCCGGACGCCACGGGCGTTCCGGTTGAGGACACGTGGGGCGCCATGGGCGAGCTCCAGGACGCAGGCACGGTGCGCTTCATCGGCGTCTCGAACTTCGACCGGGCGTTGATCGAGCGATGCGAGGCGATCCGCCACGTCGACTCGCTCCAGCAGGAGTTCTCGATGCTGGCGTTGGACGATCGCGAGCTGATCCGCTGGTGCGGCGAGCAGGGAACCGGTGTGGTGACGTACGGCCCGCTCGGGTTCGGGCTGCTGACCGGCGCGATCTCCCGGGAGCAGGCGGAGTCGGTCACGGACTGGCGGCGCTCCGAGGAGGACGGCCCGTTCACCGACGAGAAGCTCGGCCCCGACCTCGCCGATCGTCGACGGCCTGCGACCCATCGCCGAGCGGCTCGACATCACCATGGCGCAGCTCGCGCTGGCGTGGAACGTGGCGCAGCCGGGCGTGACCGCGGCGATCGCCGGGAGCAGGGACGCGACGCACACGCGCGAGAACGCCGCGGCGGGAGACGTCGAACTCGACGACCAGACGTTGCGCGAGATCGAAGGGTTGCTGACCGGCTAGGCGTTGAGCGAGGTCTCGCTCAGACCTGCGGACGCGGCGGACGAGGGAATCCAAGATCTTGAGCGAGAGCTGCGGCTCGGCCTGGAGCATCGTTGAAGAGCGTGCGACGGAACAGCCGGATCGCGACGACGGGGGTCTCGGCCACCACGGACGCGCTCCGAGGCGCGCCGTCGAGCAGCGCCACCTCACCGAAGAAGTCGCCGGGACGCACGGTGCCGAGTCGGCGCTTCCCCCGCACCACCTTCGCCTCACCCGACGTGACGACGAACATCGTCTCGCCGAGGAGCCCCTCCTCGACGATCGTCGTGCCCGCGGGGAACGACACGACGTCCGTCTCCTCGGCGAGCTTGTTGAGGTCCGCCTTGGACAAGCCCGAGAACAGCGGGACGACCGAGAGCGCCTGCGCGGTCTCCCGTCGCGTTCGACGGAGCCGCTGTCGCCGGCTGACCCCGCGACGATCGCGACCGCCGGTGCCGGCTCCGCGCAACATCATCTCCGGGATGCTCTGGCTCATGCGCGAAGCCTACCCTCGGCGACCGCCCGCGCGCGAATGCCAACCCTCCTCGGCCGCGTCCGCCGGCAGCAGGTGACCGTTGGTCACAACCCGGTTCGGCCACTATGGTTGAAGCATGAGCGACATCGACGACCTCGCAGCGCTCCTCGAGGAGCGCATCGTGATCCTGGACGGAGCCTGGGGCGTGCTCCTGCAGGGTCGCGGGCTCACCGAGGAGGACTTCCGGGGCGAGCGGTTCCGTGACCATCCGAGCGACGTCAAGGGCGACCCCGATCTGCTGAACCTGACCCGGCCCGACATCGTCACCGAGCTCCACCTGGAGTACCTGGCGGCCGGCGCCGACATCACCACGACGAACACGTTCACCGCGACATCGGTCGGCCAGGCGGACTACGGGCTGACCGACGCCGTCTACGACATGAACGTCGAAGGCGCCCGCCTGGCGAAGCTGGCGGTCGAACAGCACGGCCGCGGCTGGGTCGCCGGATCGATCGGCCCGCTCAACGTCACGCTCTCCATGTCACCCAAGGTGGACGAGGCGTCGTTCCGGACGATCTCGTTCGATCAGGTGTACGAGGCGTACGCCGAGCAGATCCGCGGACTCCGCGACGGGGGCGCAGACCTCCTGCTGATCGAGACGATCTTCGACACCTTGAACGCGAAAGCCGCCATCGCGGCGGCTCTGGAGGTGGCGCCGGAACTCCCGCGATGGCTGTCGGTGACGATCATCGACCGGAGCGGGCGCACGCTGTCCGGTCAGACACTGGAAGCGTTCTGGGCCTCGATCGAGCACGCCGAGCCGATGATCGCGGGGGTCAACTGCTCGCTCGGCGCCACCGAGATGCGCCCGTACGTGGAGGCGCTCGCGCGCGTCGCACCCATCCCGGTGAGCTGCTATCCGAACGCCGGTCTCCCGAACGCGTTCGGTGGCTACGACGAGACGCCCGAGACCACGAGCGGTCTGCTGGGCGAGTTCGCCGGGGCGGGGCTGGTGAACATCGTGGGCGGATGCTGCGGCACCACGCCGGAGCACATCCGCATGATCGCCGACACGGTGAACGACGTGGCCCGCCGCCAGGTGCCGACGTTCGACGATCGCTACACCACCCTGAGCGGCCTCGAGCCGTTCCGCATCACGCCCGACACGGGGTTCGTGATGGTCGGCGAGCGCACCAACATCACGGGCTCGGCCAAGTTCCGCCGCCTGATCGAGTCCGGCGACTACCAGAGCGGCGTCGACGTGGCGCTCGAGCAGGTGCGGAGCGGGGCGAACGTGATCGACGTGAACATGGACGCCGACCTGCTCGACTCCGAGAAGGCGATGACCACGTTCCTGAACCTCGTCGCGACGGAGCCGGAGATCGCGCGCGTGCCGATCATGATCGACAGCTCCAAGTGGTCGGTGATCGAGGCCGGCCTGAAGTGCGTGCAGGGCCGCGGCATCGTGAACTCGATCAGCCTGAAGGAAGGCGAGGCGGACTTCCTGGAGAAGGCGCGACGGATCAAGCGGTACGGAGCCGCCGTCGTCGTGATGGCGTTCGACGAACAGGGGCAAGCTGGCACGGTCGACCGCAAGATCGAGATCAGCGAACGCGCGTACCGGCTGTTGACCCAGGACGCCGGCTACGACCCGTCGGACATCATCTTCGACCCCAACATCCTGGCCATCGCGACCGGCATGGAAGAGCACAACGGGTTCGCGAAGTCGTTCATCGAGGGGACCCGCGAGATCAAGCGCCGCTGCCCGGGCGTGAAGGTGTCGGGCGGTGTGTCCAACCTGTCGTTCTCGTTCCGCGGCAACGAGCCGGTCCGTCAGGCGATCCACTCGGCGTTCCTCTACCACGCGCGTGCCGCGGGCCTGGACATGGCCATCGTGAACGCGGGCCAGCTCCCCGTGTACGACGACATCCCGAAGGACCTGCTGGAACACGTCGAGGACATCATCTTCGACCGGCGTCCGGACGCGACCGAGCGGATGGTGACGTTCGCCGAGACCGTCAAGGGTGGCGGCGTCGTCCGCGAGCAGGACCTGACGTGGCGGGAGGGTCCGGTGCAGGAGCGGCTGTCGCACGCGCTCGTCCACGGCATCGTCGATTTCATCGAGGACGACACCGAGGAAGCGCGCCAGCAGTACGAGCGTCCGCTCGAGGTGATCGAGGGCCCGCTGATGGACGGGATGCGCATCGTCGGCGATCTGTTCGGCGCCGGGAAGATGTTCCTGCCGCAGGTGGTGAAGAGCGCTCGCGCCATGAAGCGGGCCGTCGCCTACCTCGAGCCGTTCATGGAGGAAGAGAAGCTGACGCTCGGCGACACCGCGACCGCCCAGGGCAAGATCGTGCTGGCGACCGTGAAGGGGGACGTGCACGACATCGGGAAGAGCATCGTGGGAGTCGTGTTGGCCTGCAACAACTATGCGGTGATCGACCTGGGCGTCATGGTGCCCGCGGACATCCTGCTGGATACCGCCCTCAGGGAGAGGTGCGACATCGTCGGCGTCTCGGGCCTGATCACGCCGTCGCTCGACGAGATGGTGAACGTCGCGAACGAGATGGAGCGGCGCGGCATGGATCTGCCGCTGCTGATCGGCGGGGCGACCACGTCGCGACAGCACACCGCGGTCCGGATCGCTCCGAAGTACTCGCGCGAGACGGTGCACGTGATCGACGCCACCCGCGTGGTCGGCGTCGTCTCCTCGCTCCTCGACCCCACGCGCAAGGCCGAGCTCGACGTCACCAACCGTGCGCTGCAGGAGACGCTCCGTGTCCAACACGCCGAGCGCGAGAAG
Organism: uncultured Actinomycetes bacterium; assembly: GCA_963835415.1. Lineage (GTDB taxonomy): Bacteria > Actinomycetota > UBA4738 > UBA4738 > HRBIN12 > JBBQVZ01. Next base: position 404,403 of record CAWIFZ010000003.1, read on the forward strand.
ACGCCGCTCCTCCCCTACCGCAAGGCGATCGAGCATCGGACACCGATCGAGTGGCGGCCCGAGGACGTGCCCATACCGTCGTTCACGGGCACCCGCGTGGTCGAGCCCACGATCGCCGAGCTCCGGACGTTCATCGACTGGACGTTCTTCTTCACCGCCTGGGAGCTGAAGGGGCGCTACCCGAAGATCCTCGATCATCCGAAGCACGGCGCCGCCGCGCGCGAGCTGTTCGACAACGGGCAGGAGCTCCTGGACGAGATCCAGGACGGCGAGCTGCTCCAGGCGCGAGGGGTGTTCGGGTTCTGGCCGGCCAACGCCGAAGGTGACGACATCGTGCTCGGCAACGGCATGGTGTTCCCGATGCTCCGCCAGCAGACGGCCAAAGGCGACGATCGGCCGAACCGATGCCTGACCGACTTCATCGCGCCCGCCGAGATCGGGCTGCCCGACCACATCGGCGCGTTCGCGGTCACGGCGGGGCTCGGCGCGGAGGACCTCGTCAAGCGGTTCGAGGCCGAGCACGACGACTATCGCGCGATCATGGTCAAGGCGCTCGCCGACCGGCTGGCCGAAGCGTTCGCCGAACAGCTGCATCAGCAGGCGCGGATCGCGTGGGGGTATCAGGACGCGCCGTTGCCGAACGAGGAGCTCGTCGCCGAGAAGTACCGCGGCATCCGGCCGGCGTTCGGCTACCCGGCGTGTCCCGACCACAGTCAGAAGCGTCAGTTGTTCGATCTGCTGGCAGCGCGTGAGATCGGCATCGACCTGACCGACTCGTTCGCGATGACCCCCGCCGCGTCGGTGTCCGGCCTCTACTTCGCGCATCCCGAGTCCCGGTACTTCAACGTGGGCAGGATCGCGAAGGACCAGCTGGAGGACTATGCGCGCCGCCGCGGCGAGAGCATCGGCGAGGCGGAGCGCTGGCTGCGCCCGAACCTGGCGTACGACACGGACTGAGCCGGCGCCGGGCTCTCGACGTTCCGTCCACCTGGGCGCCGACATCGCCGCTGGTAGCCTCGGCCACGTGACCCACTTCTGGCATCCGTTCGCCGACATGGCGTCGGTCTCCGCCCACGGCGAGCTCGTCCTGGTGCGCGGGGACGGCGCGCACGTCTGGGACGAGGCGGGACGTCGCTACCTGGACGCGACCGCGGGCCTCTGGTTCGCCAACGTCGGGTTCGGGCGGCGCGACATCGCCGATGCCGCCGCCGCCCAGATGACGGCGCTCCCCGCGTACTCCACGTTCGGGGACCTCTCGAACCGTCCGGCGTCCGAGCTGGCGGAACGTGTCAGCTCGCTCGCCCCCGTCTCCGACAGCCGCGTGTTCCTGACGAGCGGCGGCTCCGACTCGATCGACACGGCGACGAAGATGGCACGCCGGTTCTGGCAGCTGGTCGGACAACCCGAACGGACGATCCTGATCCGGCGCGAACGCGCGTACCACGGGATGCACACCGCGGGCACGAGCCTCGCCGGGATCCCGGCGAACGCCGCGGGCCATGGCGAGCTGATCGAGGACGTGGTGCAGGTGCGCTGGGACGACGCCGACGATCTCCGTTCGATGATCGAACAGGTCGGCGAGGACAAGGTGGCGGCGTTCTTCTGCGAGCCGGTGATCGGTGCGGGCGGCGTGTACCCCGCTCCCCACGGGTACCTGTCGGCCGTCCGCGCGGTGTGCCGCGAGACCGGCGTGCTCTTCGTCGCGGACGAGGTGATCACGGGGTTCGGCCGATGCGGGGCGTGGTTCGCGAGCGGCCGTTTGGGGCTCGAACCGGACATCATCACCTGTGCCAAGGGCATCACCAGCGGCTATCTGCCCATGGGGGCGGTCGTCGCCGCGCCGTGGATCGCCGAGCCGTTCTGGGCCGAGGGCGCCGGCGTCTGGCGGCACGGCTACACGTACTCCGGTCACGCGGCGGCATCCGCCGCCGCGCTCGCGAACCTGGACATCATGGAACGTGAGGGACTCTGTGAACGGGCGCTCGATCTCGAGACCGATCTGGCTAACGGCGCTCGCCCCGCTCTCCGAACATGCGCTGGTCGATGAGATCCGGGCCGGGGCCGGGGTGCTCGCCGCGGTGCAGCTGGCACCCGCCGCGATCGCGGACGACCCTGCGCTCCCCGGCAAGCTGGTCACCGCCTGTCGGGAAGCGGGCATCCTCACCCGGGCGCTCGTGCCTGGGGCGTTACAGATCTCCCCCGCGCTGGTGATCGACTCCGACGAGCTCCGCGAGCTCGCCGACGGGATCGGGGCAGCCCTCGACTCCTTGGGTTAGGTGCTCGGCTCGGCTTCGGGCGTTGTGCTCGACCGCCGGTGGCAGTTGCCGCGCGATCTGATGGATGGCCGTCGTGAGATCCAGGATCCGGTTCGACAACGCGAGCAACTCCTCGTTCTGCTTCTCCTCCAGCTGCACCGCCTGATACTCCTGCGCCGCCAACAGCGCCCGTCGGCCGTCCGCCCGGTTCTGACTGATCATCACGAACGTCGAGAGGAAGATCGCCTCCAGCGACACGATCATCGTGAGCAACCCGTACGGATAGTGCTCGACCCCGAGGGCGATCCACGACCCGAACCACACGATGTGGATGTACACGAACGCCATCGACCCGGCGAAGATCGTGATCCGATCCGCGATACGGTTCTGGACGTTCGCCGCCCGTTCCCGCTCGTGCATGAGCAGTGCGGGATGCGGCGGGACTACGTCGATCGACGGGTCCGACACCCTGGCTCCTCCTTCATCCGGGACACGCAGCAAGCGTATGCCCGGAACCGCGAAGAGGCGGGTTCGGGTTAGTGGAAGGAGCTGCCGCAGGCGCAGGAGCTCTGCGCGGCGGGATTGTCGATCGTGAAACCGGAGGCCTCGAGCGAGTCCACGAAGTCGATGGTCGCCTGGCTCAGGTACGGGACGCTCATCTTGTCGATCACCAGACGGACGCCGAACTGCTCCTCGGTCTGATCCTTCTCCGTGACCTGATCGTCCAGGTACATGGCGTACCGGAGGCCGGAGCACCCGCCGGGCTGGACGGCGATGCGGAGCGCGATGTCGTCGCGACCTTCCTCGGTCAGGAGCTCCTTGACCTTGCCGGCTGCGTTCTCGGTCAGACTGATCATCGATTCCTCCGGTCGAGGTTGGGTGGTACTGCGGGCATCTTCGATTGTAACCGCCGGACGGGTCTGAGCCGAGCCTCCGCTCAATCGGCCGCGAACGCGGACGGTGTGGCCCCGGTCACGCGGAGCAGGTCGGCGGGGGTCAGGGGGAAGACGGAATCCGGCGTCCCGGCGGCGGCCCAGATCTCGTCCCACGCGAGCAGGTCGTGGTCCACCAGGCACGTGAGGCGCTCCGGGTGTCCGAACGGCGGCGTGCCGCCCACCGCGAACCCGGTCGCGGTGCGCGCCTCCTCGGGGGTGGCCCGCCGGACCGCGCCGGCGCCGACGAGCGATGCGAGCTTGGCCTCGTCCACCCGGTTCGCCCCGCTGGTGAACGCCATGACCGGGCGGTCGTCCGCCATGAAGACGAGCGATTTCACGATCTGACCGACGTCGCACCCGATCGCCCGCGCGGCATCCTGGGCCGTCTTCGTTCCCTCGGGGAACCGGCGCACGTCGGGCTCGAGGCCCTCGACGCGCGCGGCCTCCATGAAGCGGTCGATCGCGCCGCTCATCGCTGCCCCTTCCCTTCGCCGTTGCCGACCAGCTCGTCCGCTCGGGTGGCGAGCTCCTGTGCCAGCCGCTCCAGCGACCGGCGTGCGTCGCCCAGCGCCACGTCGCGCCCGAATCGCTCCACCAGGGATACCACGGCCACCCCCTGGCTCGGCAGGCCGGGCTCGACGTCGCCGCACACGATGGCGACGGGAACCGACAGCTCACGACCCAGCCCGAGGACCCCGGCCGGGACCTTGCCGCGCAACGACCCTGCGTCGAGCCTTCCCTCCCCCGTGATCGTCAGATCCGCGGCGGCCATCCGCCCGTGCAGCCCCAGGGCGTCGGCCACCACGTCGACCCCCGGCCGGACGTGGGCGCCCAGGAACGCCATCAGGCCGAACCCCAACCCACCCGCGGCGCCGGCGCCGGGTTCATCGCGCAGATCGACGCCGATGTCGCGCGCGACGACGGCGGCCATGTGGGCGAGCGCGCGATCGAGCACGACCACGTCGTCGGCGGACGCCCCCTTCTGCGGCCCGTAGGCCGCGCTCGCGCCGGCCGGACCGGTGAGCGGGTTGTCCACGTCGGTCGCGGCCACGCACGTCAGCCCACGCAGTCGCCGATCGATCCGGGTGGCATCGATGCGCGCCAGCCCCGCCAGCGCGAGCCCACCGGGGGCGACCTCCCGCCCCTGCACATCGAGGAGGCGCACACCCAGGGCCTGCGCCATGCCCGCTCCCGCGTCGTTGGTCGCGCTGCCGCCCAGACCCACGATCAGCCGGACCGGCTCGCGGTCGAGCGCGGCGGCGATCAGCTCGCCGGTGCCTCGCGTCGTCGTCACCCGTGGATCGCGCCGAGGGGCCGAGAGCAGATCCAGGCCCGAAGCGGAGGCCATCTCCACGATCGCGACGCGGCCCTCGGCCGCGTCCGCGATGCCGAACGCGGCCTCGACCTGGTCCTCACGCGGGCCCGATACCGCGACGCGCACCACTTCGCCCTGCAGCGCGTCGACGAGAGCGGCCATGGTTCCCTCGCCGCCGTCGGCCATCGGCGCCATGTCCAACCGGTCGTCCGGGCGCGTCCGTCGCCATCCGGTCGCCACCGCCTCGGCGGCCTGACGCGCCGTGAGCGTGCCACGGAACTTGTCGGGTGCCACGAGGATGCGCATCCGGCCGATGCTACGATTCCGCGCCGGACCCGGCCGGCGACAGCCGGGCCACCACTCAACGGAAGGAACCGCCACCACCGTGGGCCTCTCCAGGGAAGAGCTGATCGGGATCGCCCACGCTGAGCGCCAGCGGCTGGGTCGGACCATCCAGTACGCGCCGCCAGAAAGCTGGGAGGAGCCGAGCCCGTGCGCCGGCTGGTGGAACCGCGACGTGGTGGCGCACATGGCCGGCCAGGACACGGCCGCCGCACAGCTCCTCCGTGGCGACCCCGCCGAGGAGCTCGACGCGTATCGAGCCACGCTCGCGTCGGACGACGCCTTCACCGTGGACGGCCTCAACGCGTACCTGGTGAACAACCGAAGCGGCCTCCCCTTCCGGGAGGTCCTCACGATGTGGGGTCAGGCCGCCGAGGCAACGCTCGTATATGCCTCACTCCTCACGGACGAGGCGTGGCGCGACGAGCGCTTCCCGTGGCTCCTCGGCTCGATCGCGGCCCGCTACCTGCTGCAGTCCCGCATCGTGGAGTGGTGGGTCCACGGCGAAGACATCCGAGCCACGACCGGCCTCGGTCCGCAGATCCAGCACTGGCCGATCTTCCTCACCGTCGACATGGGCGTCCGGATGCTGCCGTGGACCCTCGGGGAAGCCGGCATCGACCTCCAGGGCGCGAGCGTCCAGATCGACCTGGAAGGCGCCGGCGAGGGCTCGTGGCATTGGGGACTCGGAGCCGGCGAGACGCCCCCGCCGGACAAGAAGGCCGACGCGTTCATCCAAGGTCGCGCGGCCCAGTTCGCGCTCGTCGCGGCACATCGCATCCCGGTGGACGATGTCCTCGATTCCGGGATCGTGGTGCTGGGTGGAGAGGCCGAGATCGCGGAGCTCGTCATCCGCCACATCCGCGCCTACGCCTGATCCCGCACGTCTCCCACGCCACCCCGCAAGCCCTCCGGGGTTCCCGTTCGTACACCTGGCGAGTAGCGTGCTGCGTGTGCGAGCGAGAGAGCCCGAGTCCGACGCGGCGCTGATGCAGCGCTTCGCGCGCCGCGACGCGCCCGCTGCCGACGTGCTCTACGGGCGCTTCTCCTCACGGATCTACGGGCTCGGCATCGTGATGCTGGGCAGCGACGCTGCCGCACAGGATCTGGTGCAGGACACGTTCGTGAAGCTGTGGCGAAGCGCGGACCGCTACGACGAGTCGCGGGGGAAGCTGGAGACATGGGTGTTGCTGGTGGCTCGGTCGCTGGCGATCGACGCACTCCGAAGGCGGGTGCTCGAGGCACGCTCCCTGGAGTCGCTCGGGAGGCCCCCGGAGGCGGATCAGGACCCGCACCCCGACGAGCTCGCGGCGACCGCGGACATGGCGGCGCGGGCCCGCAGCGCGATGGAAGGGCTGTCGGGCGAACAGCGAGCGGCATTGGAGCTGGCGTACTTCGGCGGCAAGACGAGCGCCGAGGTGGCGGAGATGGAAGGCATCCCGATCGGCACGGCGAAGACGAGGATCCGCACGGCGCTCCTGCGCCTGCGGGACGCGATGGCGGAGGAACAGCGTGACGTGTGACGAGGTACGGGAGCTGCTCCCCGAGCACCTGCTCGGCACGCTCGACGGCCCCGAGGATCTCGAGGTCCGGCGGCACCTGCGCGGCTGCGCCGGATGCCGCACCGACATGGCGGGGCTCTCCGAAGGGGTCGAGTGGTTCGCTCGGGCGGCGCACGATCGCGAGCCGCCGCCCGAGCTCCATGACCGGGTGATGACCACGCTGGAACAGGAGTGGCGCGATGTTGGATCGCTCCAGCCGCCCAGCCGACGCTCCCCATGGATCGGTCGCGCCGCGGCGATCGTGGCCATCGTGGCCGCCCTCGGGTGGGGGGTGTCCCAGACGCACCGGGCGAACATCTCCGCCGAAGATGCCCAGAGCTACCGGACGGTGTTGGCCACGCTCGGTGGCAAGGAGTTCCGCGTCGGCACGCTCGAGAAGCAGATCTCGCATCCGCTCGAAGGCAGCGTCGTGTTGTACGACTCGCACCAGGGACAGTCGTGGGGGATCGTGCTCGTCCGCGCGACGGGGCTGTCGGGCACGGCCAAGGTCGCGCTCTCGACCGGCGACGGCGCGGACGACACGACGATCGATGCCGGCACGCTCGAGTTCCAGACCGACGGTGACGCCGCTACGTGGCTCGTCACGTCCAGCGACCTCACGGCGTACGACCACCTGACGATCACGGCGGAGGACGGAACGGTCCTGGCCACCGCCGACATCGCCGCTGCTTAGCGGCTGACGATCAACCGCCGGATGCTCCGCGGAACGGCGCCGAACCGGTACTTGTACGAGTAGTCGCCCTTCAGCAGGTCGAACGCATCGCAGCCGTCCTCGATCGCCAGCCGGATGTCCTCGGCGACCAGCACCATGCCGGGGGCGAGCTGCTGCATCTCCCGATCGAACGCGGAGTTGTACAGGAAGAACGTGCCGCCGAAGCAGAAACCGATCGTCCCGGCGGCCTTCACGCCGGCCACCTCGATGAACGTCAACCGGAAGATCCCCCGGGGACCGAACGCCTCGCCGAGCCGTCGGAAGAAGATCTCCATCCCCGGCTGCATGAACACCCCCTTGGGCCCTTCGCTCATCCGATGCAGCTCGACGAAGCGGTCCAGGAACGCGATCAGCGTGTCGGGGGTCGCGGTCACGATCGAGAACGGGCCGGTCTCTGCCTCGAGCTTGCGGGCCTTCCGCTTGATCTCGTGCCGGAGCTTCGCCGGCAATCCTTCGAGGTACGCGTCCCATGTCTCGGGTACCGCCAGGAACGGAGCCACGCCGTTCTGATCCTCGGTCTCTTCCACGCTCAGACCGTGATCGGTCGCCGTCTCGCGGAGCAGACCGAGCCAGGCGCGATCCTCGGGCAGCCCTCGGAGGTCCGCGTCTGTCCAGTCATCCCGCTGCGTCAGACCGGCCCAGAGCGCTCGAGCCATGGCCTCCTGCGCGTCGGGGAGGGCGACCGGTCCCATGTAGTCGGTGACCTCGGTGCCGCCCAGGAACCGCAGCGTCGTTCCGATCCGTTCGAACGCGACCGCGCCGACCTGCGATCCGTCCTCGTCCTCCGCGAACGCGAGCAACAGGTGCTCCGGCGTCTCACCGAACTCCTCCCAGTAGAGCTTCAGGTAGTCCGGCGTGTGGAAGAACGTGCCCGACGGATCCGCGTCGACGAGCGCCGACCAGTCGCGGGCATGGAAGTCCTGCGGGTCTTCAGAGAAGTCGATGCGCACGGCGACCCATGCTACGGGTCACCACGACCCGCCGCCGCCCCCACCGCCTCCGCCACCCGAGAAGCCGCCACCCGAGAAGCCGCTCGAGCCGGAGGACGCCGGCGTCGACGCGATCGTGCCTCCGGTCGTGACCGAGAAGTCGTCGAGCGCCCTGCCGAAGTCCGCGTAGATGAACGGCCGGCTGGACAGGTACCACGTCGTGTCGGGCGGCATCTGTGCCAGTCCCTCGAACGCCTTCGCCCACTTCTCCGTCAGGCCGAACACGATGGCGTACGGCAGGTATCGGGTGAAGACGTTCTGCTCCTCCGCCCACCGTGACATGTGGGTCTCCGCGGTCTCGATCACGGTGCGGAACCCACCGACGCGACGGGCGATCGCGGTGCCCTTCGCCGTCCGGCTGGGCATCCATCGAGCGCCGACCGTGAGGAGGATGCCGGCGAGCACCACCGGGATGGCGACGAGCCCGAACGTGGTCCATCGTGCAAGGACGAATGTCAGCACGATGCCGGCGACGAACAACAGCGCTCCACGCGCGTGCCACGACGCGCGCACCTTGTCGGGCCGCTTCACGAACCATCCCCGCTTCACGGCGTCGGCGTACAGCTGATCCTCGACCTTCGTCAGCCGTTCCGAGAACGTGCGTCGCAGGCTGGAAAGCGTGGGGTCGTTGCCGTCCTTGAACAACCCGGACAGGAGCGTTGATTCGTACGTGAGGAGATCGGCGTCCGCCTTGTCCGTGCGATGCAGGGTCCAGTCCGGCTTGCCGAACCAGCCTTCCTTCGGGATCTCCTCGATCGTGAGGTACCCGCGGACGGCCAGGTCCACGATCGTCGCGGTGACGTCGAGGGTGTTCGCCTGCTCGTCGATGATCGTGCCCACCTGGCCCGGGCGGAGGTCCTCGGGTGGCGCGAACTCGACCGGGGCGACCCCGTGCTCGAACAGCGGCACGGCTTGCGCATCACCGGTCGCGTTGCCCATCGTCTGGTCGACCGGCGAGCCGACGAACCGGCGATCGCGCCCACGGGTCCAGAACAGCCAGCCACATCCCGCGACCAGGAGCACGAGCAGGCCCCCGGACAGACCGAGCGTGGAGGAGGTTCGCGAGAACGCACGGCCGATGCTCCACGGCTCCACCAGTAGCGGCTGCGGTTCCGCGACGACGCCCTTGGGCAACGCCGCGACCACCGTGAACGCCTCGAACGGGAACAGGTTCGACTGCCGGAAGCGGGCCGTCCCGTCCTCGAGGATCCGCGCCTTGTCGCACGGCGCGGTCGAGCTGACAGGCCCTGCGTAGCAGGTGATGTCGGTGATGGGGGCCGGTGCGCTCACGGTCGCCGTCGCGGTCTCGACGGGCACCTCCCAGTACGCGCCGATCGCGTTCCAGTAGAGCTCGTCGTGGTCGCGGAAGCCGTTCATCGCGGCCTCCACCGTGTACACGATCGTGTAGGTGTGCACACCGGTGATGGTCTCGTCGGGATCGCCGATCTTGATCCGCGTGATGCCGCCGGGCTCCTGCGAGACCTCGTAGTCCGCCGACGCTCCTCCGGTCGCCTCCACCGACTCCACGTGGAGCGGGTAGACGCGGTCGTAGCGGTCGTCGTACGCCTCACGCGTCGGCACGTCCCGGAAGATCCCGTGGTGCGGGGACGATCCGAAGTCGTACGCGATGACCTCGGTGACCCGGATCGAGTCGTCGGCGCGGATCTCGATCGCCACGTCGTACGAATGGATCACCTCGCTCGTCTGCGCGAACGCCGGCGATCCCCACAGCGCCGTCACGGCGAGCGCCGCCAGCACCACGCCGAGGCGCCTCACAGATGCTCCACGAAGAAGAACGAGATGGCCATGATGAAGTACGCCCCCATCAACTGTGCTCCCTCCAGCCAGTTGCTCTCGCCGTCGAGCGAGATCAGCGTCATGAGCAATGCGGACAGTCCGACGGCGGCCACCTCGAACGTGCTGAAGACGAAGTCCATGGGATGACCGACCGCCAAGCTGATGAACACGAGCACGGGGGCCACGAACAAGGCGATCTGCGTCGAGGACCCGATCGCGATCTCGAGCGTCACGTCCACCTTGTTCCGGAGCGCGAACATCACGGCGGACGAGTGTTCGGCCGCGTTGCCGATCACCGGGATCAGGATCAAGCCGACGAACAGCTCCGACAAGCCGAGGGACTCCAAGGCGGGCTCCAAGGAGCTGACCAGGAACTCCGACATCAGCGCCACCGCGCCGGTCGTCAGGAGCAGCACGACGACGGCGCGCTTGCGCGTCCACGCCGGCGTCTCACCCTCCTCCGGCGTGCGGAACAGGTGCTCGTGTGTCACCAGGGTGAACACCAGGGCCGCCACGTACAACACGATCAACACGCCGGCGACGACCCCGCTCACGATCTCGCGCTCGGCGAACGTGGCGTCGGTCGCGCCCAGCGCGAACAGCGCCGGCATCAACAATCCGGTCACCGCCAGGGCGAGCGACGTCGCGTGCACGGATGCGGAACGCGCGTTGAACGACTGGCGCTCGTGCTTCACCCCGCCCACGAACAAGGACAGCCCCAGGACCAGCAGGAGGTTGCCCAGGATCGAGCCGGTGAGCGACGCCTTCACGATCTCGATCCGATCGTCCAGGATCAGGAAGATCGCGATGATCAGCTCGGTGACGTTGCCGAACGTCGCGTTGACGAGGCCGCCGATCCGCGGGCCGGTATGCAGCGCGAGCTGCTCCGTCGCCCGCCCGATCAGTCCCGCGAGGGGAACGATCGCCGCGGCCGACGTCAGGAAGATCGCGATCTCGGGCGCGCCGAGCAGCCGCATGCCGATCGCGACAGGGACGAGCACGAGCAGCCAGTCGAGTGAGGGCCGGACCTTCACGGCCCGAAGCCTAGAGGCTCAGACCGAGTGAGGAGCGGAACCGCTTGCGGTCCCGGCGCTGTCGAGCGCCTCCTGGAGCACGTCCCACGCGAGCACCGCACACTTGATGCGGATCGGGTACTTCACCACGCCCTTCAACGCGACCAGGTCGCCGAGGCCGTCCTCATCCGGCTCGACCTCGCCGGCCATCATGCCGCGGAAGTCGGCGGCGAGCGCCTTCGCCTGGTCGATCTTCTTGCCCGAAACCGCCTCGGTCATCATCGATGCGCTCGACTGCGAGATGGAGCATCCCGCGCCCATGAACGCCACCTGGGCGATCGTGTCGCCGTCCTCGTGCACGAACACGGTGATCTCATCGCCGCACAGCGGGTTGTTGCGCGTGCAACTGAGCTCCGCCTCCGGCAGATCGTGCTTGTTCCTCGGGTTCTTGTAGTGGTCGAGGATGACTTCCTTGTACATGTCGTCGAGCGCCACGTTTCCTCCGCGGGTCTAGATGAAGATCGCTTCGGCCTTGGCCAGGCTTTCGACCAAGACGTCGACCTCTTCCTTGGTGTTGTAGATGTAGAACGACGCCCGCGCCGTGGCGGGCGTGTCGAACCGTCGCATCACGAGCTGCGCGCAATGGTGCCCCGCGCGGATCGCGACGCCCTCCTCGTTCAGGATCGTCGCGAGGTCGTGCGGGTGCACGTCCTTGTACCAGAAGCTCACCGCTCCCCCGCGGATGCTGGCGTCCTTCGGCCCGAAGACGGTGGCCCCGGCGTCGATCAGGCGATCCAGCGCGTAGCGGGTGATCTCTTCTTCGTGTGCGCGGACGATGTCCATGCCGATCGCGTCCAGGTAGTCGACCGCCGCGCCCAAGCCGACCTGCTGCGCGATGGGCATCGTGTCCGCCCTCGAACTTGTAGGGGACGGCTTGAACGTGAGTGGTCGTGGAAGACCTCGTGGATCATCTCGCCGCCGCCGAACATGGGATCCGTCGCGTCCAGGACCTCGGCCTTGCCGTAGAGCCCACCCGACGACGTCGGCCCGAGCATCTTGTGCCCGCTGAAGCCCAGGAGATCCACATCCGAGCTCCTGCACGTCGATCCGATGGTGCGGCGCGAGCTGCGCGGCATCCACGCCACGACGCGCCCGACCGCGTGCGCGGATTCGATCAGCTGCTTCAGCGGGGTGATCGTGCCCAGCGCGTTCGACATGCCGGTCACCGACAGGATCTTCGTGCGCTCGGTAAGCAGCGATCCGAGGTCGGAGAGATCCAGCTGACCGTCGTCGGTGAGCGGGATGTAGCGAAGCGTCGCGCCGGTGACGGCCGCGGTCATCTGCCACGGGCACGATGTTCGAGTGATGCTCCATCTCGGTGATGCAGGATCTCGTCGCCTTCGTGCAGGAACTTCCGTCCCCAGCCCTGTGCCACGAGGTTGAGGATTCGGTCACGCCCCGTGTGAACACGATCGTCTCGGGACCCGGCGCACCGAAGAACCGCGCGAGGTTCGCGCGCGCGCCCTCGAACAGCTCGGTCGCCTCCTCCCCCAGCATGTAGAGGCCACGATGGGCGTTCGCGTTGTGGTGCGCGTAGAAGTCGGACTCCGCGTCGATCACCTGTTGCGGCTTCTGGGACGTCGCGGCGCTGTCCAGGTAGACCATGGGCCGATCGCCCACCGTGCGCGCGAGGATCGGGAAGTCCTTGCGGATCTTCTCGACGTCCAGCCCTCCGATGTGCCCCGTCATGTTCGCCTCCGGTTCAAACCTCGGCGGTCGCGTCCGCTTCCAACCCCAGCTCGTCGCGGACACCTTCGTATCCCTTGGCCTCGAGCTCCTTCGCGAGCTCGGGACCGCCGGTCTTCACGATACGACCCTTCATCATCACGTGAACCTTGTCGGGCGTGATGTAGTCGAGCATGCGCTGGTAGTGGGTGATGAGCAGCACGCCCAGCTCGGGACCGACCAGCTCGTTCACCCCCGTGGCGACCGACTTCAGCGAGTCGATGTCCAGGCCGGAGTCGGTCTCGTCCAGGATCGCGATCTGGGGCTCGAGGACCGCGAGTTGCAGGACCTCGTTCTTCTTCTTCTCGCCGCCGGAGAACCCCTGGTTCACGTAGCGCTGCACCATGGAGTCCTCGACGCCGAGCACGTCCATCTTCTCCTTCATGTGCTTGCGGAACGCGAGCGCGCTCACCTGCTCGCCCTTCACCGCCGTGTACGCGGTCCGCAGGAAGTTGACGACGGACACGCCGGGGACCTCGGTCGGGTACTGCATCGCCAGGAACAGCCCGCGCTTCGCGCGCTCGTCCGGCGTGAGCTTCGTGATGTCCTCGCCCTTGAACACGACCCTGCCCTGCGTGACCGTGTAGCCGGGCCGTCCCATGATCACGTTGGACAGGGTCGACTTGCCGGAGCCGTTCGGCCCCATCAGGGCGTGGGTCTCCCCCTGCTTCACCACCAGGTCGATCCCCTTGAGGATCTCCTTGCCCTCGACCTTCGCGTGCAGGTCGATGATCTCGAGCGTCGCCGCGCCGTTCGTCTCAGTCGTCATCTGGCACCTCGATCAGGATGTCGTCGCCTTCGGTCTTGACGGGGAACACGTCCACCGGCAGCGTCGCCGGCAACGTGACGGGTCTCCCCGTGTTCAGGTCGAACGTGGAACCGTGCTTCGGGCACTCGATCGTCTGGTCGTCCACGTCGACCTCGCCCTCGTCCAGGAAGTAGTGCGCGTGCGAGCAGATGGCGTCCACGACCCGGAACCCCTGTTCGCCCAGGTTCGTGACGGCGAACGGCCGGCCCCCGACCTCGAAGCGGCGGGCCTCGCCTTCCGGCACCTCCGCGACGGTGCACACCTTGACGAGCGTCATCCGCGCGCGCCTCCCGCCAGCTCGTTCGCGATGGCCGCCTCGGCTCCCTCGCGGACCTCGTCGATCTGCACGCGGTCCAGCACCTCCTGGAAGAACCCCGAGACGATCAGCCGCTCGGCGTCCTCGCGGGTGATGCCGCGGCTCTGCAGGTAGAAGATCGTCTCTTCGTCGACCGGTCCCACGCTGGCCGCGTGGCCGCACCGGACGTCGTTGGCCTCGATCTCCAGGTTCGGGATCGCGTCGGCCTTCGCGTGCTCCGACAGGACGATGTTGCGGCTCGTCTGCATCGCGTTCGTCTTCTGAGCGTCCGGACGCACGTGGACCCATCCGCTATAGACGGCGCGGCTCCGGTCACGCAGCGCTCCCTTGTAGAGCAGGTCGCTGTTGCAGTTCGGCGCGACGTGGTCCTGCAACGTTCGGTGGTCGAAGTGCTGGTCCCCGTCGGCGAAGAACACCCCGAGCATCTCGCTGAACCCGCCCGGCTGGGCCAGGATCGTCTCGGCTTCCGCGCGGGCCAGGTCGGCCCCGAACCCGATCGCCAGCGTCCGGATGTCGGCGTCGCGCCCGACCGTGGCCCGCTGCACGCCGAGATGGGTCATGCCTGACCCCCAATCCTGGATCGACGCGTATCGGACGCGCGCGCCGTCCCCGACGACGATCTCGGTGATGGCGTTCGAGAACGCGCGTGTCAGGTCGGGCGATGCGTACCGGTCGATGAACGTCACCGACGCGTTCGCGCCCACGACGATCAGGGTGTGCGGGAACACGGCGGCGTCGTCCGCATCCAGGTACGTCAGCGTCTGCAACGGGAGCTCGATCTGCACCCCATCCGGCACGTAGAGGAACGTCCCGCCGGTACGGAACGCGCCGTGCATCGCCACGAACTTCGTGCGATCGGTCGGCACCAACGAGTGGAGGTGGCGCTCGACCAGGTCGGGATGCGTCGCCGCGGCCGCATCGAGGTCGGTGAACACGACGCCCTTGCTCGCGAGCGCCGGATCCAAGTGCGTGAGCATGGCGTCGGAGTTGTGCTGGATCTCCAGGCCGGATCGGTCGCCGATCGTTCCCGCCGCGGCCAGCACCTCACCCGGCACGTCGTCGAGGTTCGCGGCGCGGCCTCCAGGGGTGTACGGCGCGAAGTCCAGCGCGAACCCGGACAGATCCGTGTAGCGCCACTCTTCGGTCTCCTGCGACGGGACCGGCATCGCCTCGAACTCGCGCAACGCCCGCAGGCGCAGTTCCCCGGTGAAGCCCGCCGCATCAGGGAGCTCCGCCAGGGCGCGTTCGTCGAACGGGGTGGTCAGGGCGATGTCGCTCATGTGCCGTGCTCGGTCAGCCGACCGAGCCCTCCATCTGCAGCTCGATGAGGCGGTTGAGCTCCACCGCGTACTCCATCGGGAGCTCGCGGGTGATCGGCTCGATGAAGCCGTTCACGATCATGGCCGTCGCCTCGACCTCGGAGAGCCCGCGGCTCATCAGGTAGAAGAGCTGGTCCTCGCCGACCTTCGAGACCGTGGCCTCGTGGCCGAGCGACGCGGTCTCGTCCTCCACCTCGATGTAGGGGTACGTGTCCGAGCGGCTCTCGTCGTCCAGGATCAGCGCGTCGCAGCGCACGGTGGACTTGGCGTGGTGCGCGTCGGGCTCCACCCGGATCAGGCCGCGGTAGCCGGTGCGGCCGCCGTCCTTCGAGACCGACTTCGAGTTGATCACGCTGGTGGTGTACGGCGCGGCGTGGATCGCCTTGCCGCCGGCGTCCGTGTGCATGCCCTTGCCTGCGAACGCCACGGACAGCACCTCGCCGCGCGCTCCCTTGCCCATCAGGTAGATCGAGGGGTACTTCATGGTGATCTTCGATCCGATGTTGCCGTCGACCCACTCCATGACCGCGTCCTCGTACGCCGCGGCGCGCTTCGTGACCAGGTTGTAGACGTTCGTCGACCAGTTCTGGATCGTCGTGTAGCGGACCCGAGCGCCCTTCTTGGCGACGATCTCGACGACCGCGGAGTGCAGCGAGTCGCTCGAGTAGATCGGGGCGGAGCAGCCCTCGACGTAGTGCACGTAGCTGCCCTCGTCGGCGATGATCAGCGTGCGCTCGAACTGCCCCATGTTCTCGGCGTTGATGCGGAAGTACGCCTGCAGCGGGATGTCGACCTGCACGCCCGGCGGCACGTAGATGAACGAACCACCCGACCACACGGCCGTGTTCAGCGCCGCGAACTTGTTGTCGTTCGACGGGATCAGCGTGCCGAAGTACTCCTTCACCAGGTCCGGGTAGTCGCGCACCGCGGAGTCCATGTCGGTGAAGATGACGCCGATGTCGTCGAGCTCCTTCTTGATCTTGTGATAGACGACCTCGGACTCGTACTGGGCGCTCACGCCGCCGAGGTACTTCTTCTCCGCCTCGGGGATGCCGAGCTTGTCCCAGGTGCCCCGGATGTCGTCGGGCAGGTCCTCCCAGTTGCTGGCCTGCTTCTCGGTGGAGCGGATGAAGTAGAAGATGTTGTTGAAGTCGATCTCGGACAGGTCGGCGCCCCACCACGGCATCGGACGGGCCTCGAAGTGCTTCAGGGCCTTCAGCCGGTACTTCTTCATCCAGTCGGGCTCGCTCTTGAGCGCGCTGATCTCCTCCACGACGGCGGTGGAGAGTCCACGCTTCGGCTCGAAGACGGAGTGGTCCGCGTCCTTCCAGTCGAACCGGTAGCCCTTGCTGAGCTCTTCGAGATGCTCTTCTTGGCTGATGGCCATGAGGTCTCCTCGCGGGTTGGAGCTGGCTGCCGACACACACAGCCTACCCGCGCCCCGAACGTAAAGTCCACCGGGGAGGTCGGATTCAGCCGACCGGATCCCACGGACCGACTGTCCCCGAGCGCAGAGGCTGGGTAGGGTCGCCCGGATGACCGGTTCACAGGCGTTCGAGCGGCGGAGGCTGGACCTCGTCGTGGGGCTCGCCGGACTCGTGGTGTTGATCGCGTGCGCCTTCATCGTTCGGGACGGCACGGTCGGGGCGCTCGAGCGACGGGCCTTCGAGGCGATCAACGGACTCCCCGGCTTCCTGGAGCCGCCGATGCGACTGGCGCAGTTCCTGGGGGTCTTGGTGGTCGGTCCGGTCGTCGCGGTCGTGGCGCTCGTGCTCCGCCGATGGCGGCTGGCCGTGGCCGCGCTCCTGGTCACGGTCGGCAAGTTGGCCGCCGAACGCGCGGTGTGGCACTACGTGAGTCGTCAACGACCGGGCGTGACGGAGCCGAACGCGATCGTGCGGGGCGGCACGGCGACCAGCGGCGTTTCGTTCGTCTCGGGACACGTGATCCTGGTGACCGCATTGGCGTGGGTGGTCGCCCCGTACCTGAGCGGTCGGTGGAAGCTCGTGCCGTGGGTCGTGGTGGGCGTGGTGTCGTTCGCCCGCATCTACCTCGGCGCGCACAACCCGCTCGACGTCGTCGGCGGCATCGGCCTCGGCCTCGCGGTGGGAGCAGTCGCCAACCTGATCGTCGCCGTGCCTGCCGGCGAACCTGCCGTCACGACGACCGCACCTCTAGTTGGAGGCTCAACCCCGACGCCGGTAACGAAGAAGGCCGGGACCCGCAGGATCCCGGCCTTCGCCCGAACGGCAGACGTGATGGCTAGCCGACCTCGACCGGCGCGCCCACGAGCGAGCCGTACTCGGTCCACGAGCCGTCGTAGTTCTTCACGTGCTCGTAGCCCAGCAGCTCCTGCAGCGCGAACCACGTGTGCGAGGAGCGCTCGCCGATCCGGCAGTAGGCGATCACCTCGCGGTCGGACGTGATCCCCTCGCCCTCGTAGAGCTCACGGAGCTCGTCCGCGGACTTGAACGTGCCGTCCTCGTTCGCCGCCTTCACCCACGGGATGTTCGCCGCTCCGGGGACGTGCCCGGGAACCTGCGACTGCTCCTGCGGGAGGTGGTCCGGCGCGAGCTTCTCCCCACGGAACTCCTCCGGTGAGCGCACGTCGACCAGACCGACGGTGCCGATCTTCGAGATGACCTCGTCGCGCCAGGCCCGGATCTCCGGACGATCGGCTCCCTGGATCGAGATGCCGGTGCTCGCGTAGCTCGGCACGTCCTGCGTGAGCGGACGGGACTCGAGCTCCCACTTCTTCCGCCCGCCGTTCAGGAGCTTCACGTTGTCGAATCCGCGCAGCTTCAGGATCCAGTACGCGTAGGCCGCGAACCAGTTGTTGTTGCCGCCGTACAGGACGACGGTCGTGTCCGGTCCGACGCCCGCGTTCGACAGCAGCTCCGCCAGCTCGGCTTGCGAAACGTACTCGCGGCCGACCTTCGTGTGGAGGTCGGTCGTCCAGTTCCAGCCCACGGCTCCTTCGATGTGGCCCTTGTCGTAGGCGGCGGAGTCCTCGTCCACCTCGATCAGGCGAACACCGTCGTCGCCGCCGTGCGTCTCCACCCAGTCGGTGTCGACGAGCACGTCGGGCTTCGCGTAATCGCTCATGTCCTTGCTCCTTCCTCCCGGGAGGGGTTGGGCCCGGGAACGAGAAGAGGCCGCGGAGGCGGCCTCTGGATGGAACGGTTCCGGGATCGTCGCTACGGCCGCGTGCGCGCTGGCGCCTCCCGGAGGGCGCGGCCCGCCGTACAGCACAGGCGAGAGGGGATCATGGCTCCGACGAGCCCACGGCAGCGCGTCTGGATCAGTTTCCTACCTCCTGAGTCGGGAATTGCAGGTGCAACTTCTACCTCCGGGTCGCCACGGATGTCAAGGAAGTGCGAGCCCGAGCGTGCGCCTCAGAAGATGCCGAGGGCTGCCTTGGCCTCGTCCGACATCATCTCGGGGCTCCACGGAGGCCGGATCACCATCTCGGGCCGCACCTCTCCGACGCCCGGAACGGCGGCCAGGAACCCGCGCATCTGGTCCTCGATCATGGGACCGATGGGGCACCCCATGGTGGTCAGCGAGTACGTGATGTCGATGTCGCCGTGCGCATCCACCTTCACGTCGTAGACGAGTCCGAGGTCCACGATGTTGATGCCGAGCTCCGGATCGAAGACGTTCTTCAACGCCTCGAGTACTTGATCTTCCGTCGGCGCACCGGCGGTTTCGCCGGGGGACGTGTCATGGTCGGTCTGGACGGTTTCCTGCTCGTTCATGGACAACCTTCCCGGTCGCGGCCTCGATAGCTCTATCCTGTACCCAGCCTACTTCGCCGAACGCGAAAGGACGCCAAGGCCCGCATGACGCAGATCCGAGCCATGATCGTGGACGACCATCCCGTGACGCGGGAAGGACTCCGCACCGCACTGGGCCTTTCCGACGACGTCCTGGTGGTGGGAGAGGCAGCGACCGGCGAAGAGGCGGTCGACCGCGCGCGCGAACTCACGCCCGACGTCGTCTTCATGGACGTCAGGATGCCGGGTATGGACGGCATCGAGGCGACGCGTCAGATCCTGCAAGCCGCGCCCAGCACGAAGGTGATCCTGATCACGATCGACGAGTCCCGCGGCGCCATCTCCCAGGCCATCCAGGCGGGGGTATCCGGCTACTTGCTCAAGGACGCCTCTGCCGACGCGCTCGTGGACGCCGCCCGGAACGCGATCGAGGGCAACGCGGTCATCCATCCCCAGCTCACGCGGACGTTCATCGAGGAGGTCCGGATGGGTGACGCGGGCTCGGACACGACGCCGCTCTCCAAGCGTGAGCGCGAGATCCTCCAGCGGGTCGCCGACGGGGCCACGACCAAGCAGGTCGCGAGCGATCTCGGCATCTCGCCCCATACGGTCAAGACCCACCTCGAGCGCATCTTCGAGAAGCTGGGTGCGAACGACCGGGCACAGGCGGTCGCGATCGCCATCCGCCTCGGCATCGTGCACTGACGCGGCACCGATCGATATCCTCAACCCGCCTGTCTGCGGACCGATACCTTGAAGCGTGAAGGTTCTGCTCTGCGACACCGCCGACGAGGTCACCCGGCTCCAGCATGCGCTGCGCATGCTCGACCCTGGCATGGAGATCGAGGTCACGACCGAGTCCGACCGGGTCATCGAGATGGCCGCTGGCATGCAGCCGGACGTGGTCGCGACCGAGCTCGGGTTGGAGGGCCTCAAGGACGTCAACCTGGTCCGCCGGTTGCGTGACGCGGCGCCGCTCTCCGCGATCGTCGGGTGGACCCGCCTCCGCGACCCGGGCCGGGTGGCGCTGGTGCTCGCGAGCGGCGCCTCCGGCTACCTCTTGAAGGAGGACGGCGTGGACGAGGCCGCTCGAGCCATCTACGCGGCCGCGAGCGGAACGATCGTGCTCACCCGAAGCGCCGCGGCGCTGCTGGGGGGCGACCTCGGAGCAGCGCTCGCGCATGTCCGGGAGCTCGAGGAGCAGATCCGCGACATGGAGACCCAGATGGCGGAGGGCACGACCGCGAAAGCGCAGTTCCTGGCGAACATCTCGCACGAGCTCAGGACACCCGTGACCGTCGCCAAGGGCATCGCGCACGTGCTGAAGAACCCGAACGTGAGCGACGAGGAGCGTGTCGAGTTCATCGGGCAGCTGCAGTCGTCGTTGGACCGACTGGCCGGGCTGGTCGACGAGATCATCGAGATCACCGAGCTCGAGCAGGGAACGTTCGAGCTGCATATCGAGTACACCGACCTGGCGCCGCTGATCGACAAGGCGGTCGCCGACATGGGGGAAGCGCACCCTTCGATCCTGGTCGTCTCGCGGATCCCGGGGAACCTGTTCGCGCTGGCCGACGAGGCCAGGATCCACGGCGTGATCCACGAGCTCCTGGAGAACGCCTGCCGCTACTCCCCCGACGATCGGTCGGTCGAGGTCCGCGCCCGCGTGATGGATCAGGGGATCGTCATCTCGGTGATGGATCAGGGGTCGGGATTGGGGCGGGACGTCGCCTGGCGCTCGTTCGAACAGCCGTTCTCGACGGGCGAGGCCACGCTCCGCAAGGAGAAGGCCGGCGCGGGCGTCGGGCTCCATCTGTCGCGCCAGCTCGTGATCCGCCACGGCGGCATCCTGTGGACCGACCCGGTCCCGGCAGGCGGCACCCGCGTCTCGTTCTGCCTCCCCTCGAAGGTGGGCGCGTCCTTCGCCGCCCCTCCCGGCGCCGCCTGATCCGTTCGCCTCACTCCGGCTAGCATTCCTTCGTCACCCCGGCTATCCTCGGCCGCGGGGGATCGGCGGAGTTTGTTGCGAAGAGCCATCCTGGGGATCGTGGTATTGACGATGGGCGCCGGTTGCACCGGCCTGCCTCATGGTTCCGACACCCCTGCGGCCGTTGACCCCATCCGGATCGACCGCTCCTCCCCTTCCCCGTTCTCGGAGGTCACCGCCGGTTCGGTCCGCGCCCTGATCCCTGACGGCTGGCAGCCCATGCCCACCACCGGCGACGCTCGCGAAGGGTTCTTCGCCTCGCCGAGCCCGGAGGCCTGGTCGCGGATGGACGGCACCACCGAAGGGATCGCCGCGACGTGGGTGGACGCCACGGTGGTCGGGGTTCCCTCCGATTTCTACTACCTCGCCGCCACGGGCCCGCTCTTCTCCCAGCTGCTCCACTCCCCCGAATGTCGGGCCGAATCGAGTCACGTCCTCATCGACAACGTCCCCACGTTCGCCTCGGGCGTGGTGGGGTCGCCCGGTGACTACATGGCGCGGGGCGAGGGCACGTGCACGGTCAAGGACCGGGTCACGCGCTGGGCATACTTCGTCGCCGCCCCCGGGTTCGGACCCGTCCGGCAACTGGGGATCGCCCGGTCAGGCCTGTATGTGGTGGTCGCGGTCCTGCGAGACGGCCAGAAGGCGGACCGGACGCTCCAACGGCTGATCGCGCAGACCCGGTTCGGCGACACGCCGATCCGTGACTTCGTCGACGCGGTCCGCCAGCGGGCCGTCCAGACCGCCTGATCCACCCGCGGACCCGTCGTACGACTATCGAGGGCTACGATCCACGAACGGCGTCTTCACCACGGTCGCCGTCCCGCGGCGCCCGCGGATGTCCACCTGCACCTCCGCCCCGACGTCGGCCACATCGGCGGGCCACAGGTACGCGAGCCCGATCCCCTTCTGCAGGACCGGAGAGAACGTCCCGCTCGTGACCTCCCCGATCAGCTGATCCGCCTGGAACACCGGGTAGTGGGCGCGCGGGATATGGCGGCGCTCCTCCATCAAGAGGCCGCGGAGCCGACTCGGCACCCCAACGTCTCGTTGGCGAAGGAGCGCCTCTTTCCCCCGGAACTCGCCCTTGTCGAACGCGACCGCCCAGCCCAATCCGGCCTCGAGCGCCGTCGAGGATTCGAACAGGTCCTGACCGTAGAGCGGATAGCCCATCTCCAGACGCAGCACGTCGCGCGCGGCGAGACCGCACGGCATCCCCCCGAACGGCGCCATCGCCTCGGACAGTGACGTCCACAGGTCCAATGCGATGTCTTGATAGGTGAAGAGCTCGAATCCGACCTCTCCCGTGTATCCCGATCGGGTCACGATGACCGGCCGCCGGTGGTACTCGGACTCGGCGCACTGCATGAACGAGAGGTCGCCCGCCTCCGGGAACAGCTGGCGCATCACGTGGACGGACTCCGGCCCCTGGACGGCGAGGAAGCACCAATCCTGGTGATACATCAGGTGGAGGCGGTCGTCGGCTCGCTCCTCCTCGAGCATCCGGAGCACGCGGGGGGCGTTCGACGCGTTCGGCACCACGAAGTACCGCTCGGGCTCGAGGCGATAGACGATCAGGTCCTCGATCACCCCGCCGCCCTCGTTGAGCACCAGGTTGTAGAGCGCCTCACCCACGGACGCGTTCGACAGGTCGTTCGTGACCACGCGCTGGAGCATCCCGAGCGCACCCGGGCCCGTGACGTCCACCTTGCCCAGGTGCGTGAGGTCGAACAGTCCGACCCGCTCGCGGACGGCGCGGTGCTCGGCGAGCGCGCCCTCGTATTCGATCGGCATCAGCCATCCCGCGAACGGGGCGAGCTTGGCGCCGAGCCGCCTGTGCTCGTCCTCGAGCGGGGTGTGTTTCAGCTCCTCGGCGTCTTCGGATCCGTGCATGCGCCGCATCGTACGGCGGCGGCCACATCGACGCCGCGCGCGCCGCGCAAGCCGTTCCGACGGGGACGGTAGACTCTCCGCTCGGATGGGTGACGGCTACGACGTAGTGGTGATCGGCGCCGGGACGGGCGGGTACTCCGCCGCGCTCCGTGCCGCCCAACTCGGCAAGCACGTGGCCATCGTCGAGCGTGACGATCGTATCGGCGGAACCTGTCTGCTCCGTGGGTGCATCCCGACGAAGGCGCTCCTGCAGTCGGCGGCGGTCATGGACACGGTGAACCGTGCATCCGAGTGGGGCATCAAGGCATCCGGCGAGCCGGACTGGTCCGCGGTCAAGGCGTTCGAGGACTCGATCGTCGACAAGCTGGTCAAAGGCGTCACCGGTCTGATCAAAGCGCGGAAGATCGACGTGGTGCACGGGACGGCAACGCTCGTCGCGGGCCCGACCGTCGAGGTCGACGGCCGGCGGCTGGACGCGGGCGACGTCATCATCGCGACCGGATCGCAGCCCAAGCTGCTGCCGGGGATCGAGATCGGCGAACGGATCATCACGAGCGATCAAGCGCTCTGGTACGACTCCATCCCGTCGTCAGCCGTCGTGATCGGCGCCGGCGCGGTGGGTCTGGAGTTCGCGTCCCTCTACCGGTCGTTCGGAGCGGAGGTCACGCTGATCGAAGCGCTCCCTCGCCTGGCACCGCTCGAGGACGAGGAGATCTCGAAGGAGGTCGCTCGGGCGTTCCGCAAGCGAGGTATCGCGAACGCCGCGGGCGCGTCCGTGCAGCAGGTCAGCGACACCGGCGACCACGTCGACGTGACGTACGACGCCGGAGGCGTCAAGACCGTGTCGGCCGACATCTGTCTGGTCGCCGTCGGCCGTGGCCCCGTGACCGATGACCTCGGGTTGGATCAGGCCGGCGTCTCGCTGCACGAGAAGGGGTTCGTGAACGTCGACGACCAGCTCCGAACCAACGTCGAGCACGTCTGGGCGGTGGGCGACGTGGCCGCGACCCCGCTCCAGCTCGCCCACGTCTCGTTCACGGAGGGGTACGCGGTCGCCGAACGCATCGCC
The DNA here is from genome assembly GCA_963835415.1 of uncultured Actinomycetes bacterium. GTDB lineage: Bacteria > Actinomycetota > UBA4738 > UBA4738 > HRBIN12 > JBBQVZ01. The sequence goes on from CAWIFZ010000003.1 coordinate 428,276, forward strand.
GGGATGCCCGTCCCGGAGATCGACTACGTCAACATCCCGCGGGTCACGTACTCCACGCCGGAGATCGCCTCGGTCGGCCTGACCGAGGCGCAAGCCGTCGAACGCGGACACCAGGTCGTGACCGAGAAGCTCGACTTCCGCGCGATCGGCAAAGCCAACATCGTCGGTGAAGGTGGCATCGTGAAGCTGATCGCAGAAGCCGACGGGGGGCCCGTCCTCGGCATCCACATGATCGGGCCGCACGTCACCGACCTGATCTCCGAGGCGATGCTGATCACGAACTGGGAGGCGGTCCCGGCTGAGGTGGCCGCGCTGATGCACCCGCACCCGTCCCTATCCGAGGCGGTCGGCGAAGCGCACCTCGCGCTCACCGGCAAGCCGCTCCATTCCCCGTAGCGAAGGAGAGCCTTGGCGACGAAGGCCGATACGAAGACCGCTCGCGACGAGCGTCCGCTCCCGGACGACCGGCTCAAGGAGATGCTCTACCTCCTGAAGCTCTGCCGGTACTTCGACGAGCGCATGGAGGCGCTCTACCGGCAGGGCCGGCTCCCCGGCGCCATCTACTCCGGGCGCGGCCAGGAGGGCACGCACGTCGGCGTCGCGTTCGCGTTGGAGAAGGACGACTCCCTGTTCCCGACGCACCGTGATCTGTCGGCGCAACTCACGAAGGGCCTGGATCTGAACCGCGTGATGGCCCAGTTCTGGGGACGGATCGACGGTTACACACGCGGACGCGACGGCAACAGCCACATCGGTGACTGGGACGGCAACCGGACGTTCACCGTGATCTCGCACCTGCCCATCGCTTACCCGGTGGCGTGTGGCGCAGCGCTCGCGTACAAGCGCAAGGGCCAGCGCCGCGTGGCGATGGCGATCTGCGGCGACGGCTCCACGTCCAACGGCCGGTGGCACGAGGCCCTCAACTGGTCGGCGGTGCACCAACTGCCGGTCGTCTGGGTCGTGAACAACAACCAGTACGCGTACTCCACGCCGAACCCGCTCGAGTTCCACGTCCCGACGATCGCCGAGCGGGCGGTCGCCTACGGCATGCCGGGCGTTCGCGTGGACGGCGGCAACGTCGTCGAGGTGTTCGAGGCTGCCCTCGAAGCCGTCGAGCGAGCCCGGGACGGCGGCGGACCGACGTTGATCGAGTCCGTCTCGCTCCGTTGGCGCGGACACGCCGGCCACGACCCGGCCAAATACATGCCGGACGAGCTGCTGCAGCGCTACATGGCCGAAAAGGACCCGGTCCGCAACTTCGAGGAGTACCTGCTCTCGGAGGGCGTGGTCACGAAGGAGGACATCGGCGAGGTGCAGGAGCGCGTGGAGAAGGCGTTCAACGAGGGGTACGAGTTCGCGCAGGCCTCACCGTTCCCGGAGTCGACCGACGTGACGAAGGGTCTGTGGGTGGAGGACGGGTACTGGACGAGCGAGCCCGGACGCGGCGGCGGGACGGAGAGCTGATGGCCACGACCCAGGCAGACGCCGGCGCCGCCGGGCACGGCGCGGAACCCCGCGGGAAGCGGAGCGACGACGGCCAGGCGACGTACCTGATCGCGATCGCCGAGGCGCTCTGGGAAGAGATGGAGCGCGACGAGCGCGTCTACATGCTCGGAGAGGACATCGGGGCGTACGGCGGCGCGTTCAAGGTGACCGAGGGCTTCATCGAGCACTTCGGCGCGGACCGTGTGATGGATACGCCGATCGCGGAGGAGACCATCGTCGGCACGGCGATCGGCTCGGCGATGGAGGGGCTCCGGCCCGTGGCGGAGTTCCAGTACGCGGACTTCATGACGTCCGGGTTCGACGAGATCACGACGACGCTCGCGCGGTACCACTACCGGAGCGGCGTGCCGTTGCCGGTCGTGCTGCGCGCGCCGTCGGGAGGCGGTGTGCGCGCGTCGAACTTCCACTCGACGAACCCCGAGCCGTGGTACGCGCACCAGCCCGGCCTCAAGGTCGTCTGCCCCGCATTCCCCTCGGACGCGAAGGGCCTGCTGAAGTCCGCGATCCGCGATGACAACCCGGTCGTCTACCTCGAGCACAAGTGGATCTACCGGCGGATCAAGGAGCAGGTGTCGGAGGATCCGGAGTTCCTGATCCCGTTGGGGAAGGCCGATGTCAAGCGAGCGGGCACCGACGTCTCGATCGTGGCGTACGGCGCCATGGTGCACCGGGCGATGGAGGCGGCGGAGAACCTCGCCGCCAAGGGCATCGATGCCGAGGTCGTCGATCTCCGCTCGATCGTGCCCCTGGATGAGGAGACGGTGCTGCGTTCGATCGAGAAGACGTCGCGTGCACTGATCCTCCACGAGTCGTATCGGTTCCTCGGGGTGGGGGCCGAGGTCGCCGCCGTGATCGCGGAGAAGGCGTTCGAGCATCTCGACGCCCCCGTCATGCGTCTCGCGCCGCCGAGCGTGCCGGTGCCGTTCTCGCCGCCGCTCGAAGATGCGTTCATCCCACAGGTGTCCGAGATCGAGGCGGCCGTCGACCGCCTCTCCGCATGGTGAGTTCCGGGAGGCGATGAGGTGACGTCGATCCAGATGCCGCAGCTCGGCGAGACGATCGTCGAGGGCACGATCTTGAAATGGCTGAAGCAGGAGGGCGAGCAGATCGAGATCGACGAGCCGCTCTTCGAGTTGTCGACGGACAAGGTCGACACCGAGGTGCCGTCGCCCGTCTCGGGCACGGTGACCAAGATCCTCGTGGCAGAAGGCACGACGGTCGCGGTCGGGACGGCGCTCGCGGAGGTCGACTCAGGGGACGGAGCGGCTGGTCGCGGGGACGCCTCCGGGGCGACGGCCGCGGCGGACTATTCCGCCGCGGCGCAGGAGCCCGTGGCTGCTGACGCGGTCGGCGCCGCGGCTCCAGGGTCCGCCTCTGCCGCCACCCCTCCGGCGAGTTCCGCTCCCGTTGCGGCCGCTCCGGCCGCTTCGGCGTTGACGGATCGGGGGCCGCGGTCGCAGATCCTCTCTCCCTTGGTGCGGAAGCTGGCTGAGGAGCACCAGCTCGATCTGTCGCAGATCGCTGGGAGCGGTACCGGTGGGCGGATCACGAAGAAGGACGTGATGGACGCCGTCGCGGCGGGAGGAACGGCGGCGCCGGCCGCTGCATCTGCACCTGCTGCCGCAGCGGCGCCTGCGTTGCGCTCGGTCCCCGGACCGGTCGTGGCCGGTGGCGGCGAAGAGATCGTCCCGATGACGCACATCCGCAAGGCGATCGCGTCACACATGGTGGGGTCGCTGCAGACGACCGCGCGCGCATGGAACATGGTCGAGGTCAACATGGAGCACGTCGTGCGGACGCGGCAGCGCGTGAAGGACGCGTTCGCGGCGCGCGAGGGATTCAGCCTGACGTACACGCCGTTCGTCACGCGCGCGGTCACCGAGGCGCTCCTCACGTACCCGATGGTGAACAGCGAGCTGCGCGGCGAGGACATCGTCGTTCGTCATCTCGTGAACATGGGGATCGCGGTCTCGTACGACGAAGGGCTGATCGTGCCGGTCGTGAAGGGCGCCGATACGATGAACCTCGTGGGCGTGGCCCGTTCGATCAACGACCTGGCGACGCGCGCACGCTCGAAGAAGCTGAAGCCCGACGAGGTCCAAGGCGCGACGTTCTCGATCACGAACCCCGGGCCCTTCGGTTCGATCATGTCCGTTCCGATCATCAACACGCCCAACACCGCGATCCTCGCGTTCGACGCGATCGAGAAGCGGCCGGTCGTGATCGACGACGCCATCGCGATCCGTCACATGGTCTACATCTCGATGTCGTGGGACCACCGCGTGATCGACGGCGCGCTCGCTTCCCAGTTCCTCGCCCGGGTGAAGGAGAACCTGGAGACATGGGACTGGGCCGAGGATCTGGGTCTGTAGCTCGATGCGTCCGGGTTGGCTGATCCGCCCGGACGGAGCGCTTCCGTACGGCCCCGTCAACGAGGCGATGCATCGGCTGGCCGAGCGCCGGCTGTCGCGACGAGATCCCCGACACCGTGATCCTGCTGGAGCACGCCCCGGTCTTCACCGCAGGACGCCGGGCGAAGCCGGAGGAGCTGCTCTGGTCACCGGAGGAGGTCGCCACGCGCGATGCGGAGGTGCACCGGATCGACCGCGGCGGCTCGTTCACGTTCCACGGGCCGGGTCAGCTGGTCGGCTACCCGATCCTCGACCTCGGCGCCGACGCCGGACGCGGCCGCGCACCTGCGCCGGATGGAGGAGGTCGTGATCCGCGCGGCGGCCGACATCGACGTGCGAGCTCGAGCGCCGCCCGGACGTCCAGACCGGCGTGTGGTCGGGCGATCGGAAGGTGTGCGCGATCGGGGTTCGGCTCGATGCGCGCGCGCGTGACCCTGCACGGCTTCGCGATCAACTGCGACACGGATCTGTCGTGGTTCGACGGGATCGTCGCGTGCGGGCTGCCGGACCACGGCGTCACCTCGCTCAGCGAGCTCGCGGGGCGCGACGTGACGGTGGGTGAGATGCGTCCGATCGTCGAGCGACACCTCGCCGACGTGTTCGGTCTGTGCTTGGAAGACACAACACAGGAGTCGATCGCGCCATTCCCACCGACCTTGACGGGTAGGACATCGAGTTCACGCGGCCCCCGCAGGCGCCGCGATCCGTTCACCGTCATCGGGGCCAGTGGTTGCCGGGCCAGTCTCGCTCCCTAGGGTGCTCCAAGCGACTCCTCCGGCTTGAGGACCGTCGGAGGAGAGCATCTCCTCTTCCCCCGATCATCCGTTCTCGTTCGCGTGCTCCCCGGAGAACGGGTTCGGTCTGGTGTCAACGAAAGGGGTGGTGCGGAGCCTGCGACCTTCCTGAAGGCGTGTCGGCAGGCCGACCAACACCGTAAGGAGGTGTGAAACGAGACGGAAACCCACGACATCGAGTCAACGAAGTCTCGATTCACGTTCGCGAGGATCTTCCTGACCTCACCAGCTACTGGCGTATTGGTGGCCCCGAATATGACGCCCGCAGCGTCCAGCATATCCTGCCGCGTTGAGTCCGAGTTCCGCGCGCGAACTTCGGCGCTTTCGTCCAGACGCGCGGCAGCGAAAATCTTCAGGGTGCGGGTTCGACGCCTGAATCTAGAGATTAAGTTCGCAAGCTCGAAGATCGACCATACGTACTACAAAGTGGAACTCCGCCGATCCCGATGCCCCCGCAAGACTGGGACAAGACCTCGGGACGCATCCCCCATCTCGTGGAACGCGAGGCGCAACGACGGCACCTTGGTCCGGTGGAGCGCCATCGCCAACGGATCGCAAGACACGTGGATCCGGGCTCGGGCGGATGCCTTTCGCGCCTACGGTTCGCCCGGCCGGCATCCGCGCTTCCACCACGAGCCGGAGAACGACACGGGAAGCACGGTTCGGGACGGCCGCAGACTTCGCCGCGGCGTTCCGACACATCGTGACCGTCTTCCGTCAACGCGGCGTGACCAACGTTGGGTTCGTTTGGAACATGATGGCGTGGACGTTCGACGGGCGCTCGGGACGCAACGTGACGGTATTGGTACCCGGGGGACGGGTACGTGGATTTCGTCGGAGTGGACGGCTACAACTGGGACGGCGTCCGGTCTGGCGAGATCTGGCGAACGTTCAGCCAGATCTTTGCATCGAGCAGAGCGTTCGCCGTGGCCCACCGCAAACCTTGGATCGTTGCGGAGTACGGCGTGACGGAAGATCGCAACGTGGCGGGTCACAAAGCTCAGTGGCTGCGCGATGTCCTACCCGCGGCTCTAAGCCTGGCCGGAACTCAAGGCCGCTCCGTTGACTTTGACTCCAACAGGGATGGAGCCGCCTGGGTGACGGACAGCTCGAGCACGGCCATCAGCGTATCTCGACGTTGAGCCGGAACTCCTACTTCAACGGAGGTGGGGGAACCTTGGTGCCGCTGCCTCACCATCGCCTTCACCATCACCTTCCCCCACCCCTCCCCTTCGCCCGGTCCGACTGGGACCGGTGTGCGGAATAGCCTGAACGTCGGCCCCGACGAGAGCGCCATCGTCGCCGCGAGCAGCTCGCAGGGTGGGAATGCCTTCGCGACGGTCGGCGTGGACGGCGGCGCGAGTCTCGTCTACGACACAAGCCACACCGGGGAAGCTTCGCCGCCCGCCACACGCTACCGTCGCGCGGCGATTCTGGACAGGACCAGTGGGGACGGCAACTACTCGCGTTGGTATGGACGTGTGTATCTTTGGCTCAACGCGGATCCGACCTCCGCGCTTCGCTTGATACGAGCCGCGTCGAGCAACCCGCTGCGCTTCGCGATCGACATCTTGTCGAACGGGCAGGTGCGGATCGTCGACGGCGTGAACCGTACGATCGCGACGACCACGAGTACGATCGCGACCGGTCGCTGGGTGCGCCTCGAGTGGTCGGCCGATCAGAGCCAGGGGCGCGCGAACTCCGACTCTTCAACTCTGCCGATTCGACAACCCCGACCGCTATCGCCACATCAGCGTCCGGTCAGGCGTTGTGGACGTCGACCGGTCAGGTCCAGATCGGACGATCCGGCAGCCAGCCGTTCGCTATCACGTTCTGGACCGACGACCCCGCGATCTCGACGACGGGATTCCCGGGACCTTCCTGATAGGCCACGACGGCCGAGCGCCTCGTTGGCGCAGTGAATCACCAACGCGTCCCGCAACCGCGGGGCGCGTTCGTCTACCTGCGCACTCCGGGTGACGTCAATCGGGCCATCGGGGGATACGCCTTTTCCCCCATCCGATCATCTTGCGCGTCCTCAAGCGCCGAGCGCGCCCGACCGATACCTCCGGTTGAAGGGGAACGGTCCTGTTGGGGACTTCGAGATGGTCCTCGACGGGTGACGTGAAGTAGCTACGCCGTACGTTCAACCGAAAGAGGGGGAGCATGGAATTCTCGATTAGGGCCGTACATGGGCCTACGCGATCCGCAGGCACCTCAGTCTCACCGCCCTCATCGGCTTGGCGTCGCCATCGCGATGCTCGCGGTTCCTCCCGCGCGGATCCGCGAACGCGGCCATCTCCGCAGCACCATCGATCCTCACGCCGTCATCCGGCGCCTATCTCGGCACGTTCTCCAAGCGAGGACCGGGGAGAGGTCGACAGCAGACGGCCATACAACGCGTGGAGACGAACATCGGTCGCAGGTTCGCGATCGACCATCAGTACTACACGTGGAACGAAGCGATCCCCGACCTCGAATGAGACCTGGACCGTCGCCCAAGGTCGGATCCCGTTCCTGAACTGGAAGATGCCCGCACCTTGGAGCAGCGTGACCAACGGGTCGCAGGACGCGTGGATCGCTCAGCGGGCGGATGCGTTCAAGAGCTTCGGCTCGCCGGTGTATCTGACGCTCCATCACGAACCAGAGAACGATATGGCTCAGTACGGATCGCAGAGCGATTTCGTCGCCGCGTTCCGCCACATCGTGGACATCTTCCGCGCACGCGGCGTCACGAATGTCGGTTGGGTCTGGACGATGATGGCCTGGACGTGTCTGATAACCATTCCGGTCAGGACATCGACGGGTGGTACCTCGGCGACAGAACTACGTCGACTTCGTGGGTGTGGACGGATAGAGCTGTCCCCGGGTCGCCCCACCCCGTGGATCTCGTTCAACGATGTCTTCGACCTCCCCCGCGCGTTCGCTTGTCACACGGCAAGCCGTGGATGATCGTCGAATATGGGGTGCAGGAGGACCCGGCCCAGCCGGGCCGGAAGGCAGCCTGATCGAGGAAACACGCTGACCACCGTCAAGTCGTGGCCCGATCTCAAGGCCGTGATCTACTTCGACAGCGACTGCGACTTCACCTGGTGGACGGACACGTCGTCATCGTCTATTGCGGCGTACCGCGACGTGGCCAACAACCCGTGGTTCAAGGGCAAGCGTCGCCCCGCCGCGGCCGCCGCCGCCACCGGTCGCTAAGCCCGACACCCGCCGGCGAGCCGGTCACCGAGTCCGAGTCCGACGCCGAATCCGACGCCGAGTCCGACGCGGTCCGACGCCGAGCCCGAGCACCGAACCCGATCCCGGTGACGGCCTCGTCTTCACCAACACGATGGACTTCGGCACCGCGAGGCACTCCGCTGACGATCGCCAACACCACTACTAGCGGTCAAGGCTTCGACAGTGTCGGAGCGACTACGGGATCGTCCTTGACGTTCGACACGACGCATACCCGCGGGGTCGGCCTCTCTGCCAAGCACGTCGTGGCTGCGGGTGGGGACTCCGACTACGACTGGCGACCGTCGTTCACTTGGTCGCCGACCTGGTATGGACGCGTCTACGTCTGGTTCGACACGCTCTCAACCGGAGATGTGCGACTCGTCCGCGTCAGGGGTGGCGGCTCGCTACGGCTGGCCATTGATGTCATGCGCGATGGGCGCCTGCGTCTGAAGGACGCGAACAACTCCACGATCGGCATGACATCGTCCGCCATCCTTACCAGAGGGTGGGTGCATCGAATGGATGGTCAATCACTCAACGGGCACGGTGGAGGTGCGCCTCTTCAACTCCCCCATCTTATGACGCCGACCGAGACGCTCCGCACTACGTCCGGCATCGCCATCGGGGCGTTCACCGATGCGGTGCAGATCGGTCGATCCGGGATCCCGAGGTTCCGGCTTCGACGTTCTGGACCGACGATCCCGCGATCCGCATCGCCGGATACCCGGGGCCAATCGTTTGAACTGGTAGCGATCGAGGTCAAGATCGGGAGCCCGGCCCGAACGGCTGAGGCTTCCGATATCCAGGAGCCGTTTCTCACGGACACGTGGAGCCCACGCAGGTCCGGTCGCGCTTGAGTCGCTCGGCGATGTCCGCGACGCGGGGGTTGTTCCCCGGCTTCCCGTCCTTCAGGAGGTTCGACGAGTTGGAAGGGATCGTGCCCGAGGTCGTAGTACTCGCGAAATTCCACGGTCTTGCCGTTCACGCCGTACCACTGACGTATTCAAAGCGCTTCGTGAGCGTGGCAGCCCAGGTGCCCACACCAGGGGCATCTGGGCTGGCCAGTACTCCAGCAGGATGCGTTTCCGACCCTGGGAACCCAAGAGCGACCGGCCGTCGAGGGGGTGCTTGAGGTCAGGGCTGACATCCGCCGCGGAGAGCAGCGTCGGGACGATGTCGATGTTCGCCACCAGTCGCCGATTCACCGTTCCCTCGGTCACGTGACCCGGCCAACGGAGGAAGAAGGGCACCTCGACCGGACCCGACGTACGGGTAGCGCTTGTCTGCGCCGATCCGGTGCTCCCCCCACATGTACCCGTTGTCCGACGTGAAGATCGCCAGCGTGTTCGATTCGCCGAGCGCATCGAGCTGAGCGAACACCCGCTGCACCATGTCGTCGACGGACATCAGGGTCCGGAGCTGCCCCGCCCGCAGCCGAAGAGCCTCTATGCGCGAGTAGCTGCGGGACTGGACGTTCGGGAGGTTCGTCCGAGATGTCCTTCTCCGCGAACGACGGACGCGGATCCCACGGCGGCAATCCTGCGTCCTGGTACGCGGGGGCCACGTCGTAGGGCGAATGCGGCGCCTGCGGCGCGATGTACATGAACCACGGCGAGTCGTCCTGCGACTCGAACGCCTGGAGGAAGTCGACGGCGTGGTTCCCCACCACATCCGTCGAGTAGCCGGAGCTATGGCCCACCGCGCCGTCGACATTGAACGTGGAATCCCAGTAGCCGCCTCCGAACAATGCCCAGTGGTCCCAGTTCGGTGGATCCTGCGCTATGGGCCAGGCATCGAGCAGTACTTCCCATCCATCGCCGCTCGAGGTACCCCGCGTCGTGCAGATATCTCTGCGCCGTCGCATCCTGGTCGAACGCTTGGACCTCCCCTTCGTCGCCGTTCGTTAGGACACCGGTGTTATGCGCGAGCCTTCTGGTCTATGATCGACTACGGCGATGGACAGCAGAGCGGGGTGGTGACCGTATACCGAGGGAAGCTGACGCCGCCCGCCCCGAACAACGCCATCGTCTTCGGCATTACCATCATGGAGTCTGCCGCCAACCGCTGGTCGTCCGTGACGATCACGATGATGTTCGGACGCGGGTCCACCGCCGCCGCTGCTCCGTTCGCTCGCGACCCGGATGGGTCTCCGGCCGCGACGACGAGCAGCAGCGAGGTGCACGCGATGAGCGCCCGACCACACCTTCGCCCTGAACATGCGCCACTATCCGTCGCCGGATATCGGTGCCTATTTCTCGGCAGCCTGACCCAGGCCAACCAGGCTACAAGCGCTAACCGGTCGTGGGCGTAGGTAGCCGTAGAGCGCAAGCAATGGCAGCGTGACGGTGGACACGATCATCCGACTCCGCGCAGGGAGCTCGGTGCGCCATGCTTCGTCCAGCCGAAGAACCAGAGAGTCGGTCCCTACCGGATCGGGTTCCCCGCGATGGTATGGCTCGATCGGAGTTCGACTCGATCCTCATGGATGAACGGGAACGGTGACCTCACGGGCGATCCGGGTCCTCAGGCCGCCGTCGATCTCTCGATCCGGTTGTCGGATCAGGTCCTCGTATCGCATCCGTATCGAGGAGCATCGGAGCAACGGCAGGAGGTGGAGCAGGCCGTTATAGGCGAGCCATCGGGCCGCCATCCGGGGCTGGTGATCGACAGATGCGCCATCCCCGGCGATACCCGGCTTCTCCGACTCGCTTCGTCCACGAGTACGCAACCCCCCGACTGTCGCGAACCAGATGCATGGGACACGGAGGTCGACGCCATCGATCCGCCGGACGAAGAACGCGGTCGAGGCGTTCTTCGTGGAATCCACGATAACTTCCGCCCCGGAAACGCGCCGCACGCCCTCATACAAGCGTCGCGTGACCTCGCCATAGCGTTCCGTCGCCGACTGAGCCTCGCGCCCACCGGCCCGACCATCTGCGGGATGTTCCGATGCCGATCGACGAGCGCCCGAAGCTCCGCCACCTGGGCGCGATCCACCCGATCCCATCCGCCGAACGCCTCGTTCCCGACGGCTACCCAGAACGTGCAATCCACGAAGCGCTCACCGCATCCGCAGAGATCGTCGTCGGAGCGGATCCAAAGATATGACAGCTCTCCGACGGCGCAGAACCCCGGCAGCTGATCCACATCAGATCGAGGAGGGTGCTTCCGCTCCGTCCAGTCCGCCGATGAACACGACCCGGACGGGAGACGAGTACGATCCAGAACCCGAAACACCTTCGATCATAGGGCAGGTGCCTCAGGCGCTCGCGATGCACTGCGCCTGCGAAGCGCCTCACCGAAGGCCGAGCCTCCTTCAACACCCGCCGAAGTCGCCACAGCAGCACGAGGTAAGAGTGAGCGAGCACGCGATCCCCCCCACGAAGAGCGTCGAGAGCGATGGTCCCCACACCAGACGGAAGGCGAGCATCAATCCACCGAAACACGCGAGGGCTGTCCTCGGCGGCGGCCGCCACGGTGCCCAGCCCGAAGGGATGAACGCGAAGGATCTTCCACACCTGGACCAACGGCAAGAAGTTACTGAGGAAGATGCTGGCGGCCCATGCCGCCGCGGCGCCCAGGATCCCGCGGTCGGGGATCAGGACGAGGTTGAGCGCCACGTTGGTGATGACAGCGACCGCGGCGTTCAGCAGGTTCCACGAGCTCCCGCCGGCCATCAGGAGGACGATGTCGACCGTCCCGACGGCGGTCGCGAACAACATCGACGCACCGAGGATGACCAGAACCCCTTGTGCCTGCTGATAACCCGGGCCGAAGATCGACAAGAGGGCCGGTGCCATGACGATCATCGTGAGGTAGAGCGGCCAGGAGAACGCGATGAGCCACCAGGTCGACGTGGCGTACACCGACCGCGTCGCTTCCTGGTCTCCCCGCGACAGTAGCTCGCTGAGCTTCGTCGACGACCGGCGTCACCCGCGATTCCATCAGCCTGCCGAACGTCAGGAACCGCGTCGCGGCCGCGTACGTGCCCGCCGCCGCCGGCGACTGGAGCGCCTCCGATCAGCAACGTGTCGAGCCACAAGATCATGACGCTGAACACCCCGGCGAGCCCTCTCGCGGATGCGACACTCCAGAACTCCCGCCAGACTTGAAGCGACGCCTGTTCGCCCTCAACTGGCTGCTGTTCGGGCCGCGTGTTCATCAGCACACCGACCCAAAGAAGGGCGACGCCGAGCGCGAGGCCAGGGAGCGGCCCATGCCAATGCGATCGCCGAGCTGCTCGAGGCCGGCCGCGACCACCACGAGGACGAACGCCGGCTGGGCGACCGATCGACCCAGCTTGTCGATGACGTTCCGAAGGTGCGCCATCGACCCGAACCCTCGGGTGAGGGCCAGCGCGACGGTGTAGACCGCGTAGATGGGGAGGAACGGCGCGAGGATTCGCACCACCGGCGCCAACTCCGCCCCGTATCTGCCGTTCGTGAGGAGGGAGCGAAGCGGTGCCGCGAACACGGCCATGACGATAGCCACCACGGTTCCGGCGACGGCGACTGGTATCAGGGCGGCACGAACCGCATGCCGAACGTCGGACTCGCGCCCCAACGTCTGGTACATGGGAATCGTTCGAACCACGCCGACCTCCGCCCCCCAGGTCGAGCGTGCCGAGGATGTTGAACAAGGCCACCGACACGAAGAATATCCCCGTCGTCGATACGCCGAGACCGCGCGTCACGATGACGACCAGGACGAAGCTACACGCTGCTCCGAGGACGCTGCCGACCAGGTTCAACAGACCTCCGCGGCGAGGGCTCCTGCCAGATCGGACCGGAAGCCAGAGGCGGCGTCTGAGCGGTCGGCCGACAGTGGCTGGAACCCGCAACTACGGGATCCGGAGGGAGCGTTGGACTCACGTTCGATCGTCCGCCGGCCACCCGAGGTCGTGCCCGAGTTGGTCGAAGAGCGCGCGGTTAGGGGCGGCGAATCGTTCCTCGAGCCCTACGTCGCGCCAGACGACATGCCGTCGTACGAATGCGCATTCATCTTGCGATATGACGTCAGCGACATCTGGGTCAGCCCGAGGAACTCCTGCACCCGGCGAAGCTCCCGATCTGGCTCTGAGAAGAATTCGGCGCTGTCGAGGATCAGCAGGTGGTCCGGCGGGAAGAGCGCGTGCCACCGGCGGACCTGCTCCAGGTACATCCCTCGCGAGATGTAGGAATGATGCTGATGCTCGAAGCTGTTGTACGCCGGATCGGATCGCATCCGATCCTCCTCCCCGACCACTCGCCCCTCCTCCGCTCGCAAGGCGTCCTCGAACGCGAGCTCCTCGAACCCTCGCGCCACCTCGTGTTGGTAGTGCGAATGCGCACGTGACACGGGATCACGCAACATCAGGACGGATCTTGCGTCCGGGATCAGCTCCGCGATCCGAGCGGGAGAAAGCGGATGGAGATGTAGTACGGGCTCCCTTCTCCGGTGATGACCGGCCCGCCATACCTCCTCGCACGGATCGCCCGGTAGGCCGACGTCGGGAAATGCGACCGGTACCAGTTGACGCCGCGCGAGTAGTTCGGCGCCGAAGAGAGTGGATACCTTTGTTCTTGAGACCAACGGGCGCCACCCCTGGATGCTGCTCCAGATACCGGTAGAGCGATGTCGTTCCGCATCGCTGCGATCCGATGATCAAGAAATGGGCAGCTCTCGAAGGCTGGCGGTTGGCGTCGTGTAGATCCGAGAGACGGCGTCCACCGCCCGGCGCGCCGCCTTCTTCATGGTGACGTGCTCTGCGAAGTCATCTGATCCCTTCGATCGTCTCGAGATGGGTAAGCACCTGTCCGGTCAGCTCCGAGCGCACCCGAACACCGTTCGCCCGCCCCTCCTCGACCCGCAGGATGCGTCTCGATTAGGTAGGCCGTGAGGATGTCGCGATGCGCACGCTCCGGGACGCCCATTGCTTCGAGCGGCATCCGTCCACGCACAACAGCCTCGACGCGCGGCTGTCGTAACGGCAGGTAACCGGCGGATCGCATAGCTCACCTGGAAGCCGAAGTGGAGGACATCGATCGAGCGGCACGACGGAGCTCGCTCCCAATCCCAGATCCAGAACGCTCCCTTCGAACGGCTCATGTTCCACGGCCCGAAGTCGCCGTGCCACGCACCGAACGGAACGGTCGCGTTGCTCACCCGTTCCTCGAATCCGGCGAGCACTCGAACAACGCGACCCTCATCAGGGTCGCTCAGCGACGACGACGAAACCCGTGCACGCAGGTCGCGCAGGTAGGCGCCGGCCAGGATGCCGGTCGACCTGTCGTGCGATCTCCAGGATCACTTCGACCGGCGGCATCGCGTTCCGGCGGCCGCGGCGGAACAGCATGCCAAGCGACCGGTGCGACGACGGTGATCGCGAGGTCGTTCCAGGTGCCCGCATGCACGAGCCTCGGAACATGGAAGGTTGCGGGAGGACGCTCTTGCCATGCCTGGCATACCCTCGCTTCGTTCTGGACCAGTCTGCGTGTGAGGTCGTTCCAACCCACCTTGACGTATCCGATACTTCGCCTGAGTCCGTGACCACCTGCAGGATCGTGTTCGGTCGCCTGCTCGGACCGAGAGCGACCGACGCCTGCAGATCGCTGCGGCTGAAGATCTCCGACAGGAGCGTTCCGAGGCCGGTCTCCCCCGATCCTCGATGGCTCGATCCAGACGCGGTCCCCGCCCATCCATGAGGCGAGCCCGAGCCCCAAGACGGACGAGGCAGCGGCCTTCCGAAACCTGGGCGAACTGCGACATCGAGTCGTTGAACTGCCGCAGCGCGACCGAGCCGGCGATCCGTGACCCGGCCGGGATCAGTACGCGCGCGGGCGACTGCGATCGGGCAACACGCGGAACGATCGTGAGTGATCCGGGTGCAAAGTTCTGCGGACGGCGACGACGACCGCGACGGCCCCTCATAGGAGAGTGTCACGACCCAGTCCAGGGCCGAGGATCCCTCTTCGACGCCTTCCTGCTCGAGACTCTCATCGGCCTCACACCAACACTTCCAGACGACGCATCCGATCCATAGGGAGGGATCCGGATCGTCGGAGTTCGACCTGCCGGCGTTCGCGCCACGCGAGCGCGATGCCGATCATGACGATCTGCGCAGTTGCATCGGAAGCATGCCGTATACCGGGAACTGCACCAGCAGGATGAGGATCATGCATCCAGAAACCTACGGGTCGTCCGCCGATCTCAGTCGCCAGAAGGTATAGAGGAACCATCCTGCGAAGAAGAACGCGCCGGGTACCGGTGAAGAGCATGAGCCAGATCTGCCCCTGCGTCCCGACCGACGGGGCGTCGGGGTTCCATTTGGAGGGCCGGGGGAGCGCCGTAGCCGAACAGGGGCGACGCAACGGCGCCACGTATCGCCTCCTCGTAGAGAGAAACGCGACGATTGTTGCTGTGGGGTGTGGCCAACCGGTCGTCGAAGATCTTGTGCAGCGGCGTCAGGATATCGCTCCGACCAGGACGATCGGGCAGGCGACGATGGCGACGATCGCGCGTGGCCGACCTCGGATCGCGAGCCGAACGGCCGCGTACATCAGGCCGACGCTGAGGCTCAACCACAACCCACGTATTCAGCGACACCACCACCGGAACAACCGAGACCACGGCGAAACACGCCAGGATCTTCTTGAAGCGTCGGCCAACGGCGTTTCCCCAAGCCAGGATCACGAACGGGATGAGGAGCGTGAGTTCCTGCCTCAGTCATTCGTGTAGATGAGAACGGCGCAGAGGGACGGGACACGGGGTAGCCCGAGATGTCCTGGACGTCTGGGGCGAAACTCGGGTGCACCAGATCGTGGACGAAGTCATTGGACACGAGCGCGTGGGGCATGAGCACTTCGGCCGTACTCTTGAAGGAGAAGTTGGGGAAGAGGATGCCCAAGGACTCCGCCGATCACCACATACATCCAGAAGATCGCCAAGATCGTGATTACCTTGCGCTTCTCCAGGACGGCGCCCGACGAATTGAAGATGTACAGGAAGAGGATTGTTGCGGATAGATAGAGCGCGCCGCGATAGGCGAACCCCACCATCCGGCCGAAGCTGTCGATCTGCACAGCGGTGGCGATCATCCAGATGACGAAGCCGAACCAAAAGGAGAGACCCGGGGGCGTGAGGACCCGCTTCCTCCGAAGCAGCGACAACAGCATCGGAACCGCGACGATCGGCCAGATGAACCCGCCCAGACCCAACACCCACCAGAACGGGAAACCGACGAACACGACGTAGAGGGGCCAGCCCGGCTTCAGCAGTTTCCGGCGGGGAGCGGTCGCGCGTGCCTCGAGCGTGGCATCCATCTCAGATACCGCGGCCGGTCTTGTGTGCGAGCCGCAGCACGGTATCGGCCGTGACGAATCGGAGGAGCCACTGTGAGCGCACGTACGCGACGTCTATCGTTCCGAATGGCTCTTCCGGGCCCAACGGCGCGCCATGTTTCCGAACCCCGACCGGCAGCGGCCGCGAACGCGATCTGACCCTGGATCCGCGCGAGCCCGACGCGGTCGCCGAGGAACTCCGGATATCGATCCAAGAGGTAAGAGAGGGCTTCGACGATCATCAGCCAGCGCTGCGAGAAGAACGAGGATCGGTGCCAGTACACACGCGACAACGGCGATCGCACCGCCACGATGGGATGTGTTGAAAGGCCGGGAGCAGCGACTGTAGTCCTCCCCGTAACTACCGGGGAGCGCCTCGTCAACAAGTCCGTCCTCATCGAATCACCTTCTTCCTGCTGGGCAAGGAACGTGGAGGGATGAAGCTCGGTCATCCGAGAACGCAGCAACATCGCCACGGTGACCTCGTCCACGGGAGGGACGCGAGTCGTTCGGCGATCTTCGAACACAACCTCCA
>CAWIFZ010000004.1:0-336253 GCA_963835415.1 uncultured Actinomycetes bacterium
CCTCCGCCTCCGCGTGAGATCCGTTGCAGCGCAACGGGTTTCGGCTCAACAGAGCCAAACTGAACGGCCCCCGAGATTCGAGCTCGGGGGCCGTTCTAGTGCCTAACTAGTGCCTACGCTCCGAACGTCAGTGCGGACGCGGCGCTCTTGAGCTGCTCAGTGGGTGTGTGAGTACGTCCGGCGCATGATCACTTCGTCGTGTCGGTGCCATTGGGCCACGACCTGATCAGGCACCCCGGCCGCGCGCATGAAGCTGACGGTGCTGTGCCTGGCGGCATGCAGCACACGGTGGCATGCCACCCCTTCGGTGTTCTTGCACAGCGACTTCCAGCGCCTCGACCAGGCGTCGGGACGCATCGGCCGCCCGGCGTCATTGATCGCAGCGGTCGTCGGGGGGGTCGGCGTCTGGGCCGCCAGGCGTATGGATCGGGCGATCGACGCTGCGCCGGCCGCTCCGGAGCCGCGAGGCGCAACATCGACAGGACGTCAAGCAGCTCGAGAAGCAGACGCGGACATGGAGTCGCGGAAGCCAAGCGCGTCAGGGACCAAATCCTCGCCTCGATGCAGAACAGTGTCCTGTTCGACGCCGAAGGGCAAACAGCGTTCGCCAACGAAGCGCTCCAGCAGAGCCGCCATCTGGGGACGCCCCCGGAGACACTCGGCCAGATCTTCCCGCCGAGTCTCCGCGAGACGATCCGACGCGTCGCCGAAACCGAGCGCGTGGAGACCGCCGAGATCGAGACGGGAGCGCCGACGCGTTGGCTGCAGGTAACGGCCACGCCAACCGGAGCCGACGGGTCGGTCCTTGCCGTGATCGCCGACGTCACCGAGGCTCGACGGCTGGACGCGATCCGGCGCGACTTCGTCGCCAACGCGTCGCACGAGCTGAAGACGCCGGCGGCCTCCATCCAGGCGGCCGCGGAGACGCTCCTGCACGTCTGGCGTGAGGACCCGGAGGCCGTGCCTCGGTTCGCCGAGCAACTCGAACGGGAAGCGGTGAGGCTCTCCCGGATCGTCGCCGACCTCCTCGATCTCTCCCGCCTGGAGTCGGGCAGCGAGCTTCAGGATCAGGTGCACCTGGACACGCTGGTCCGGGAGGAAACCTCGCGCCTCGAAGTGGCGGCCATGGATGCCGGATTGACGGTGGACGTCGAGGCAGTCACCGTGCCGGCGATCCGCGGTTCCACGCGCGACCTCTCGCTGCTCGTCCGCAACCTGCTCGATAACGCGATCCGGTACACCAAGGACGCCGGCACGGTGGTGGCATCCGTGTCGGCCACCGAGGAGGCGGTCGTGCTCCGTGTCTCCGATACAGGAACCGGGATCCCGTCGAAGGAACTCGGCCGGGTATTCGAACGCTTCTATCGGGTGGACCGGGCTCGTTCGCGCGAGACCGGCGGCACCGGTCTGGGACTCGCGATCGTTCGGCATGTCGCGGAGAACCACGGCGGCACCGTGACCGTGGAGAGTGAGCTTGGGCGGGGATCGACGTTCGAGGTCCGCTTGCCGTCGGCGATCCCCGGCGGGAGCGAGACCGGCTGACCGGCCACCCGGCGTATGCTGCCGGGCCGATGACCACCCTTTTCCTGATCCGGCACGGGCTCACGGCCGTCACCGGCAAGACGCTCTACGGCCGGACCGCGGGGTGCCGCTCGACGCACGTGGGCTGGCGCAGGCAGAAGCGCTTGCGGATCGGCTGGCGCCCGTGCGCCTGACGGCCGTCTATTCCAGCCCGCTGGATCGGTGCATGGAGACGATGGCGCCGCTCGCGGCGCGCCATCACCTGCAGGTCGTGCCGCGCGATGGCCTGATCGAGATGGACGTCGGAGCCTGGACCGGCCGTCCGCTCGCGCAGGTGCGCCGCACGCGCCTGTGGAAGGACCTGATCCATCGCCCGTCGCACTTCCGGTTCCCCGACGGCGAATCGTTCGCCGACGCGCAGGCACGCGCGTTGACCGAGATCGACGTGATCGCGGCGCACCACCCTCGAGGTCGCGTGGCGGTGGGATCGCACGGCGACATCATCCGGATGCTCATCGCGCATCTGTCCGGCGCCCATCTCGACCTGTTCCAGCGCACGATGGCTGACCCGGCATCCGTGTCGGTCGTCCATCTGAGCGAGGCGGGTCCGCACGTCCTGCTCGTCAACGACACGGGCAGCTTGGAGCGCTTCGCTCCGCCTCGGCGCACACGGAAGAACCTGCGAGGATAGGTCGCATGGATCTGGGCCCCGTCGACCGGATCACCGCCGACGCCGTCGGGGAGCCGGGACTCCGAACGTTCTATCTCCAAGCGCGCCACGGCACCGACCTCGTGACGCTCATCGTCGAGAAGGAACAGGTGCGGCTCCTGGCCGCCTCGGTGCTCGACCTCCTCGCGACGATCGGGCTGGAGACGGGGACGGGGCCGGATGAGGACGAGATGGACCTGGAGCAGCCGTTCGAGCCGCGATGGCGAGCCGGACGCCTCTCGATCGGCTACGAGGAGGACTCCGATCAGTTCCTGTTGGAGATCGAGGAGTTCCAGCCCGAGCTCGAAGAAGACGATCCGTTGTTGCTCCTGCAGGAGGACGCCGAGCTGTTGCGGCTGTTCGCGACACGGGAACAGATGCTGGCGCTCTCACGACATGCGGCAGCGGTGGTCGACCGCGGCCGTCCCACCTGCCAGTACTGCGGCAACCCCCTCGACCCGGAGGGACACGCGTGCCCCGCGATGAACGGCCACTCGAAGCGCACCTGAACGACCCGAGGGTCCCGACGGCGCTCGTCTCCGGCGAGCTCGAACTGTTGGGGCTCCTGCCGAACTCGTCCAACTACACGTTCCTGGCTCGAGCCACGGCCGGCGACGAGCAGGTCCTCGCCGTCTACAAACCTCGCCGCGGCGAGATACCGCTCTGGGACTTCCCCGAAGGCACGCTCTGCCAACGGGAGGTGGCCGCGTACGTCGTTGCGCGCGAGCTCGGCTGGCCCAACGTGCCTCCGACGGTGCTCCGCGAAGGCCCCGAAGGCGTGGGCTCGACGCAGCTCTTCGTGGAGTTCGACACGTCCCAGCACTACTTCACGCTCGAGGGGACGAACGCCGCCGCGTTCCGGCGCGTCGCGTTGTTCGACGTCTTGGTCAACAACGCGGATCGGAAGGGCGGCCACTGCCTGCTCGCTCCCGATGGCACGATCTGGGTCGTCGACCACGGCGTCTGCTTCAACGAGGATCCCAAGCTCCGCACCGTGATCTGGGAGTACGCGGGCGAGGCGATCCAGGCAGGCTTGCTCGACGACATCCGCGCGTTCCGCGACCGATCTTCCGGCGAGGGTCTGCGAACGGAGTTGGGCGCGCTCCTCTCCCCCGACGAGCTCACGGCGCTCGACCGGCGCATCGACGCGATCCTCACCGATGGAGTCTTCCCCGAACCCGGGCCTGGACGGCCCTACCCGTGGCCACCGGTGTGACGTCCTACCAATCCACCTCGGTCGGCACCCCGCTCGGCGAGATGGCGATCGTCGCCTCCGACCATGGTGTCGTGTGGACGGCGTTCTCCGAGGACGAAGACCTTCCCGAGCTCGACGCGCTCGAATCGCGACTCGAGTCACCGATCCGCCGTCAGGCGGCACGCGCCCTCACCCCCGTGCGACGAGAGGTCGATGCCTACTTCCGCGGGACGGGACGGAGGTTCGCGACGCCGGTCGATCTCTCGCTGGTCCCGGACGGGTTCCGACGACGGGTGCTGGAAGCGACGATCACGATCCCGTACGGGGAGCTCGTCACGTACGGCGATGTCGCGTCCCTCGCGGGTAGCCGTCGGGCGGGCAGGGCCGCGGGTGGCGCCTTGAGCCACTGTCCGATCGAGCTGTTCGTCCCCTGCCATCGGGTGGTCCACGCAGGGGGAACGATTGGAGGCTACGGCCGGCACGATGATCGCAAGCGCTGGCTCCTGCGCCACGAGGGCGCCATCTGACCGGACGTTCCCGCGAAGTCGCGAGAAGATGGTTCGGATGCGCGTCCGCCGCCCCGTCCTCGTCGTCCTCGGTTTCGCGCTGCTCGCGAGCGCCTGCACCGGGTCCGACGATCCGCCGACGCCGACCACGTCGCCCACCGGCCCCTCCGGGTCGAGCCTGTCGATGGAGGTCGCGAGCAGCGACCTCGCCGTCGGCGCGTCCCAGCACTTCGAGGTCGGGGTCTTCTCGAGCGACGGCCAAGGGGTGAAGCTGCTGTCGTTCGGTCAGATGTCGCTCGGCTTCTCCTACCTGGGTGACGGTTCGGGTGATCCGCAGCCGGGACCGGAGGCGATCGGCACGTACGTCGGTGCGTACGGCACGCCGCAGGACGGCCCCGCCCCGGCGTTCACGGACCCGAACGTCGCCCGTGGGATCTATCTCGCGGATGTCACGTTCGATCAGGCCGGCACGTGGCAGGTGGATGCGACGGTCGACATCTCGGGCGAGGGAGCCCAGACCCTCTCCGCGACCTTCGTCGTGTCGCAGAAGCACTCGCTTCCCGCTCCCGGCGACCAGGCGCAAGCGACGGAGAACCTGACGCTCGACTCGACCGGTGTCCCACCGGCCGCGATCGATTCCCGCGCGCTCGACGGCGCGCCGGTGCCGGACCCCGATCTGCACCGCACGACGATCGCCGCTGCGCTCTCCCAGCAGCGGCCGATCCTGGTGCTCTTCTCCACGCCGACGTTCTGCGTCAGCCTGATGTGCGGGCCGGAGACGGACGCGCTGGAGGATCTCGCCGGGAAGTATCCGGACCGCGCCGCGTTCATCCACGTGGAGATCTGGCGCAACTACCACAAGAGCGTGGTCAACAAGGCGGCGAACGACTGGGTGTGTTGCGACGCGGCCGGGAACTTGACCGAACCCTGGCTCTTCCTGATCGGTCCCGACGGCGTGATCAAGGATCGCTGGGGGCCGCTGTTCAACCCCGCTGAGGTCGCGAAGGAGCTTGCCCAGCTCCCGCGCTGAAAGCGCTGAATCGGCCCGCCGTCCTGGCTACCATCGACGCGTGCCCACGAGTCCGGACGTGCCGACCGCGAACGATCGTCATGAGCCACCCCACGAGCATCGGCATGAGCATTTCGGCTCCGCCGACTCGGCGTTGCTCGCCACCGCGCAAGGCGTCCGCGCCACGTGGGTGTCGCTGACCCTGCTCGCCGCGACGGCCGTGGCGCAGCTGATCGTGGTGATCTTCACGGGTTCGGTCGCCTTGCTCGCGGACACGATCCACAACTTCACGGACGCGCTCACGGCCGTTCCGCTCCTGATCGCCTTCCGCTTGGGACGCCGGCCCGCCAACCAGCGGTACACGTACGGCTACCACCGCGCGGAGGACCTCGCCGGGTTGGCGATCGTCGGGATGATCGCCGCGTCGGCCGTCTTCGCCGCCGTCGAGGCCATCGACCGGCTGCGGCACCCGGCGCCGCTCGATCACGTCTGGGTCGTGCTGGGTGCGGGCGTGATCGGGTTCCTGGGCAACGAGGCGGTGTCGATCTATCGCATACGCGTGGGCAAGGCGATCGGCTCGGCGGCGCTCGTCGCCGACGGACATCACGCGCGAACCGACGGATTGACGTCGCTCGGGGTCGTGGCCGGTGCGATCGGAGTCCTCGCCGGCTTCCCGCGCTCCGACGCCATCGTGGGCCTGCTCATCACGGTGGCGATCGGGTTCACGCTCGTGTCGGCCGCGCGCATGGTGCTTCGCCGCGTGCTCGACGGGATCGACGAGCCGACGATGCGCCTGATCGAGGCGGCCGCGGCGGGGGTGCCTGGTGTGGAGCACGTCTCGGAGGCGAAGGCGCGCTGGGTGGGGCACCAGCTCCGGGCCGAGCTGGCGATCGACGTCCCGCCGCACATCTCGGTGGAAGCCGGACACGACATCGCCGAGCGTGTTCGAGCGGCGCTCCTGCACGACGTTCCGAGGCTCGTAGACGCGATGGTCCACGTCGACCCGCACGAGCACGACTCGCATCTGCCGACCTGAGTCGGTTCCGTCGCTCACGGCCGCGGCCCGTACCATGGCCGTTCACATGGATGAGTCGACCCTTCCGCCGCCGCCGCCGACCGGCGTTCCCGAGTTCTGTTACCGCCACCCGAACGTGGAGACGGGTGTGCACTGCACCAGGTGTGGCCGGCCGATCTGCCCGGAATGCATGATCCCGGCGCCGGTCGGCCATCAATGCCCCGAATGCGTGAACGAGGCACGGCGCGAGTTCCGAAAGGGTCCGGGACGACGGATCGCCGCGGCGAACATCCGGCGGCGGGCGTCGGCCACCACGGTCCTGCTGGTGATGATCGGCGCGATGTACGTCGTGGAGATCATCGCCGGCGGCCCCGGGTCGCTGATGACGGGCCCGTCTCCGGCCAAACTGGTCGATCTTGGGGCATCCGTCGCGATCTGGCCGGCGCAGAACGGCGACATCGTCGGCATCGCCGCAGGGCAGAGCTGGCGCCTGGTCACGGCGATGTTCCTGCACGCCGGACTCCTGCACATCGCGTTCAACGCGTACGCGCTCTGGATCTTCGGCTCGGTCGTCGAGCAGGAGCTGGGGCGCGTCCGGTTCCTGCTGATCTACTTCGCGACGGGTATCGCCGCGAGCGCGGCCTCGTACGCGTTCGGATCGACCACTGTTCCGGAGGTCTTCATCCCGAGCGTCGGCGCGTCCGGGGCGATCTTCGGGATCTTCGGCGCGTTCGTCACGTACAACTATCGGCGTCGGCACCTGGCGATCGCCGCGGCGCGACTCCGGGGCGCGGTGACGCTGGTCGTCATCAACATGGTCCTCGCGTTCTCGATCCAGGGCATCGACTGGCGCGCCCACGTCGGCGGGTTCGTCGCCGGGTTGTTCGCGGGGTTCGCGGCAGAAGGCGTGGGCAGCGCGTCGAATCGGAGGCTGATCCTGGTCGTGGGCTTCGCCGGCTTGCTCGCGATCGCCTGGGGACTGGTCGTGTGGCACACGTCGCAGCTCCAGTCGCAGCTCGGGCCCTTCTAGTCTGGCCGGATTACTTGCCGGCCGGATCGGCGATGCCGTAGATCTGCCCCAGTCGAGTCCCGACGTACAGCCAGCCGTGCCACACGGCGGGCGTCGACTCAACGCAGCCGCCGAACTGCATCTTCCAGAGCAGCGGTGGCTTCCTCCGCGGCGAGGACACGTCCCAGGCGTACAGCGCGCCGGTGCAGTCGCCCTGGATCAGCACGCCGTCCACGACCACGGGTGACGCGATGGCAGGCGAACCGATGTCCAGTTCCCAGACGATCTTGCCGCTGGTGCGATCGACCTCCAGCACGCGCCCGGCCGCGGTCGTGAAGTACACGTGGTCGCCGTACAACGCCGGCGTCGACCAGCTGCCGCCGGCTCCCTCGAACCCGATCTCCGGCGCGGGGATCGACCACACGATCGGGTCATCAGGCTTCGACGGATCGAGCTTCATCAGCTGCCCCAGTCGTTGGCTCCGCTCGTTGAACCGTTGGTACTCGCTGGCGACATAGAGGAACCCCTCGTCGTCGATGACGATGGAACCGTCGGTGTCGTCTCCCGTCCAGAAGCGGAACACCCGGTGATACTTGTCGCCACCGTCCAGCAGATCCGAGATGTCCCAGCCCTGCACCAAGCCGCCGGAGTTCGCGAAATACACGATGCCGTCACGGAAGGCGACGGAGTTCTCGATCGAGACCTCGTCGTCGCCGACGTCGGACAACAATTGTTCATCGTAGCCGGGGATGGTCGCCACGATCGTCGGATCGACCGTGACCTTGCCGGCATCGTCGTACCCCCGGTTGATCTTGACGACGTAGAGCCAGCTGTTCTCCCCGCCTTCCAACAGGTAGTCCCCCAGGACGAGTGCGGCACCGTCCCAGTCGTTGTTCCAGAGCGGGCGCGGGACGGTGCTGTCGGCATTCATGGACCAGAGCACGGTGGGATGCGATCGGTCCATCGCGATGATGCGGAACTGGTTGTCGCGCGAGCCCGCGTAGTACAGCGGATAGCCCTCGGGATCCGACGTCGCCGAGCCCTTCGCCAGATCGCCCGTCACGAGGTCCGGACGCATGGGCCGTCCCGTCCGGCCGTTGAGGAAGTGATAGTGGCCGTCGTAGGCGCCTTCGCGGATCTCGATCCGGCCGTCGTCGTGCACGATCACGTTCGGCTGCCCGGTCCAGCCCGTCCCACACCACACCCGCGAGCCCGCAGCGTCCGCCGACGTCGAGCAGAGAGCTCCGCTCTCGGGGTAGTTCCAGCGGATCACCGGGTGCATCGGCACCGGCCCCTCGCCGTAGTAATCGCGCGTCGCGTTGCCCCGGAACGTGGTGATCCCCGGGAACCCGGTGTTGATCGGGCCGGGCGTCGGCGCCTCGCTCGGTGAGGCCGGGCCGGTCGGTCCGGTCGCGCCCGGCGAGGGCGGGGGACCGGACGACGGCTGCGCGGACGGGTCTCTGCCGCCCCGCTCGTTCGTCGCCGTCCGAGCTCCAGACCTGCCAGAGCGTCACCGCGGCGGCGACCACGGCCAGCCCCAACAACAGGGCGAGGAACGGCACCTTCGAGCGGTTGGCGTGTCGGGGAGGACGTCGAGCCATGCGGGCCATCCTAGGAGCGACGGGAAGCTAGGCCGGGTCCGCGGCCGCTCGGTATGAGCCCAGCACCCGCACCATCGACGTATGGTTCGCGATCTCTTCCAGCGCCTCACCCAGCCCCGGATCGTTCCCGGCCACCATCACGTCGACGTAGATCACGTACTCGAAGGGCTTGCCGCGCATCGGCCGCGACTCCAACTTGTGGAGGTTGATGCCGCGGGCGGCGAGCGGCTGCAGCGCTCCGAGGAGCGAGCCCGGCTCGTCGAGCACGGCCATCACCAGGGACGTCTTGTCGTTCGTCCCGAGACCGGGGTCGTCCGTGCCGATCACCGCGAACTTGGTGAAGTTCTCCTTCTCGGATTGGATGCGCTCAGCCAGGACAGCCAGCCCGAAGCGGGCACCGGCCTCCACGCTGGCGATCGCCGCATCCTCGTCGCTCCCCCTCTCGGCGATCATGCGCGCCGCCCCCGCCGTGTCGTGCACCGGGACGGGCTCGATCCGCAACGACGAGAGGAACTCCTCGCATTGGGCGAGCGCCTGCCAATGGGAGTGGGCCCGGCGGACCGCCTCCAGGCGAACGCCCGGCCGGCCGAGCAGCGCATGGTCGACCCGAACGATCGTCTCCCCCACCATCCGGAGCAGGTTCGTGTGGAGCAGGAGCTCATACGTCTCGTTCACCGATCCCGCTTGCGAGTTCTCGAGGGGCACGACGCCGAACGCCGCCTCGCCGCTCGTCACGCGAGAGAACACCAACCTGACCGTGGCACAGGGCAGCGGCTCCGCGGCAGGGAAGAGCGACACCGACCGCTCGCTCGCTGTATGCGCCGGGTTCGCCTTGGTATGCGACCTTCATGGAGGCAGAGGCTAGCAGCGCCCGGTCGGCCGCCCGCTCCCTTCGCAACCGACGAGGCCTGTTACCGTGGACCGCATCCGTCGGACCGAGCCGGACCGCGGCCACGAAACGTGACGACCTCGCATGCAGACCTCCGACGAACCCTCCTCTCCGAGCCGACACCGGACGCCCGCCCCCGCAGAGGCGCGGCCGTCGTCTCATCTGGGTGACCGTCGCCGCCCTCGTCGTGGCGGTGCTGGTGTCCGTCGGCCTTGCCGGCGATCTCCGCGCTCGGCGTCCGGCGGCACCTGGTGGAGGGCCGCGACGCGCTCACGCGCGGGAAGGACGAGCTGGTCGACGGCGACGCGGCCACCGCGCGTGACGAGTTCGACCGCGCGCACGAGGCGTTCGATCGCCGCGGCCGACGGTTCGCGTTCGATCTGGTTGTCGATCGCGACAGCGATCCCGCTCGTGGGGAACACACCCGACGCGATCCGCGCGGTCGCCGATGCCGGCGTACAGACGGCGGATGCGGCCGAAGGTCTCGCCGCCGCGGTCGCCGACCTCCCGGGGGGGCTGGGCGCCCTCGCTCCCACCGTCGAGGGCATCCCGATCGACCGCCTGTCGGCGCTGACCGACGCCACCGCCCGCGCCGACGAGCTGACCGGAGGCGCGCTTGACACGCTCGAGGCGGCCCCCACGGGATTCGTCCTCGGACCCGTGACGTCGGCGCGGTCCGACGCGCAGGTCGAACTCGCGAAGCTGCACCGACAGCTGCACGCCGGCTCGTTGATCCTCGACCGGTTACCGTCGTTCCTGGGCGCCGACGGTCCGCGCCACTACGTGTTCGGCGCCTCGAACCCGGCGGAGCTGCGGGGCACCGGCGGGCTGATCGGCGCGTACGCGATCCTCACGGTCGATCACGGTCGGCTGAGCTTCTCCGACTTCCGACCGATCCAATCGCTCCCCCGGCCCCCCGTGAGCGACGTCCCCTCGCCGTCGCAGGAGTACTCGGACAACTACGACTTCTATCGCTCGGGTCTGGGCCTGTGGGTCAACACGAACATGACGCCGGACTACCCGCTCGCGGCCGATGCGTTCTGGCTGACGTACGAGGCGACCACGGGCGAGGACGTCGACGGCGTCATGCTCGCCGATCCGTTCGCGCTGAAGGCGCTGATGCGCGTGACCGACCCGATCCCCGTGAGCGGGACGGACGATCGAGCTGACCGACAAGAACGTCGTGTCGTTCGTTTCCAACGGGGCCTATGCGCTTGTTCGAGACGAACGAGCAGCGGAAGCTGGTGCTGGGGCGCGTGGCGCAAGCCGTGCTCGCCGGGTTCCTTGCCGCACGGCGGAGACCCACAGGCCAAGGTCCGCGCGTTGTTGCATGCGTTCGACGACGGGCACGTCCTCGCATGGAGCACCGATCGCCGGATGCAGCGCGGTCTGGCGTTGACCACCGTCGGCGGTGCGTTCGACCCCTCGGGGACCGACGCGATCTCGGTCGTGACCAACAGCGCGTCGGGCACGAAGCTCGACTTCTACCAGCAGCGAACCGTCACGTACGACGTGCGGCTCGCGGGCGGGGGCACGGCCACCGCGACGCTCTCGGTCGACCTGCTGAACGACTCGCCGACGTCGGGGTTCCCGCCGTACGTGATCGGTCCGTACAAGGACTACTCGACGCGGGCGGGCGAGAACGTGGCGGTCGTCGATCTGTACTGCGATCGCGGGTGCGCCCTTCAGAGCGCCACGCGTGGAGGCGAGCCCGTCGAGCTCTCCCACCACCAGATGGACGGGTTCCCGTACTTCGAGGACTACGTGCGGACGGCATCGGGCGACACGGCGAGCATCTCGGCCGAGCTCGTGATGACGCAAGCGTGGGAGGGCGACGACCGGGGCGGCACGTACCGTCTGAGCTTCCTCCGTCAGACCACGATCCAGCCGACCACCGTGCGGGTGAGCATCTCTGCGCCCGACGGCATGCGGTTCACGTCGTGGGACGACCAGCTCTCACTCGACGGGGATCGCCTGGTCTACGAGGGGACACCCTCCGGCGACCTGGACCTGGAGGCGTCGTTCGCCCCGCCGCTTCCGCTGCGGATCTGGCGCAGCCTCACCTGAGCAAGCGCCCACCACCCTGACCGACCCCCAGACATGGAAGAACAGGCCCCGAAGGGCCTGTTCCGATGGATCTCGACCGCGCCTTAGCGGGCGGCGATGCTGCGACGCCGGCCGAAGTAGACCGCCATCGCGCCGACCACGAGGAACGCGACCAGGTACACGAAGGTCGTCTGGACGTTCGCGCCGGTGAACGCCGTACCGCCCGAACCGCTGACCCCGGGGCCACCCGGGTTGTTCGGCAGGGAAGAACCATCGGCGGCAAGCGCTGGAACGGCCAGGCACATCACGAAGGCCATCGCGGTGGCCAACAGGAACCCGGTGCGCTTCATCTCACGCCTTTCTCTCGATCCACATGGCCCGAATGGACCATCCGGACAGGCGCGAGTCTAAGGCATGGATGGGGGACGTCGCAATGGACCGAAGACCTACTTTCTTTGGCCGCCCCGTGGGCCCTTCGATGACCCCTAGCGCACCGGGACGGGGGTCGCCTTCTCCGAGACCCCCTGTGACCAGGCCGCAACGGCCAGCCAGCCTTCCGCTTTCCGCATGTCGCCGGCGGCTACGGAACGGGCGAACGCCTCCGTGATCTTCTCCAGCGTGCGGTCCTTCGTGCTCATGCAGGAGGTATCGGCCGGTGACCCCGCCCACCTTGAGCCCGATGCCCGGACACGCAACGGCCCCCGGAGATCCGGGGGCCGTCGCATCGCGGGAGCGGAAGCGTCCTACTTGAACAGGCTCTCCATGATCCGGATGAAGCCGGGACCGATGATGACCACGAAGAGCGCGGGCAGGATGCAGAGGATCAACGGGAACACGATCTTGACCGGCGTCTGCTGCGCCTTGGCCTCGGCGGCCTGACGACGCTTGATCCGCAGCTGGCTCGCCTGGGTGCGCAGGACGCTCGCGATGCTGACACCGAACACGTCGGCCTGGATCATGGCGAGCGCGAAGCTGTTCAGTTCCTCGACGTCCGTGCGCTCGGCCAGATGGCGGAACGCCTCCGACCGGGGCACGCCCAGCTGGATCTCCTGGAGCATGCGCGCGAACTCCTGCGACAACACGCCCGGCACGTTCTGCACGACCTGCGCGATCGCGGCGTTGAGCGAGAGGCCCGCCTCGACGCTGATCGTGAGCAGGTCGAGCGTGTCCGACAAGGTCCCCAGCACTTCCTTCTGACGCTCCTCGACCTTGCGGGCCACGAGCGAGTCGGGCACCAGGAAGCCGGCGATCGTGACGAGCCCCACGCACAGGATGAATGAGAGACCCCCGAGGTTCATCAGCTTCGCGAGCAGCAGGGACCCGACGAACGCTCCTCCCGCACCGATCACCTTGAACGCGATGACCCGTTCGGCGTCCCAGCCCTCCGGACTCCCGGCGAGGAGGAGCTTCTTGGCCACACGGTCGTGAGCGTCGAGCGGCGTGATGCGACGCGCGATCCGCCCGGCGTTGGTGACGAACGGAACCAGCACGCGGTTGCCGAAGCTCAGCGTCAGCTCGTGCTCCCTGAGGTTCGCCGACGCGACCCGGTGCGAGCCACTGACCTGGTTCTCCAGCAACCTGACCGCGCGCTTGCGCTCGGTGCTGGACGCGTCGAGCGCGAACCCGACGAGCAGGACCGAGGAGAAGACACACGCGATCGCGAGAAGGAGCCAGATCTCAGACATCGATGTCCACGATCTTCCGCATCCAGAGGATCCCGACGACGAGCGCGATGGCGGCGCCGGCCAGCATCATGAGTCCGACCTTCGTCGTGAACAGCAACATGATGTAGTCCTTGTTCACCACGTACATGTAGAGCGCGATCGCGAACGGCATGAGCGCCAGCAGCCAGGCCGAGAGCCGGCCCTCCGACGTCAGCACGCGGATCTGGCGACGCATCGTCGCGCGTTCGCGCAACGTGTCCGCCACGTTGTCCAGGATCTCCGCCAGGTTCCCGCCGACCTCGCGCTGGATGTTCACGGCGAGGACGGCCCACTTGAAGTCGGCGGAGCCCACGCGCTCGGCGAGGGCTCCCAGCGCGTCCTCGGCGCTCCGTCCGAGTCGGATCTCGGCGACGACCCGTTGGAACTCGGTCGCGGCGGGCTGTGCGATCTCCTTGGCGGTCGTGTCGAGCGCCTGGAGGAAGCTGTGACCCGCCCGGAGCGAGCTGGCCATGATCGTCAGGACGTCGGGCAGCTGTTCGCGGAGCTTCTCCGCGCGGCGGCCGAGCGCGAGCTTCAGCGCCATCGTCGGTCCAAGTCCCGCGAGGACCGCCACGCCGAGCGAGATCCACGGACTCCCGAGGATCGCGTACCCCACGAACAGGCCGACGAAAGCCGCACCCACGGTCACGATGACGAACTCGCCCGACCGCAAGCTGACGTCTGCGGCCTCGAGCTCGGCGTCGAGCCGGCCGCTGAACCCACGGGCGTCGGCGAACCGTCGTCCGAAGTTCGTGACGCGGGCGGGGATCCAGCCACCGGCGGTGCTGTCCGGCTGAACGTGCGACACCTTCCGGCCGCGGTTGCCGACGGCCGCCATGCGTTCGCCGATGATCTTCTGCTTGCGACGGCGACTCGCCGTGCCGAACAACATCACGCCGATCAGGAACGCGGCGGCCGTCGCGAGGCCGATGGCGAGCCCGAGCGCTGCTTGGGTGCCCCAGAAGGCGGCGTCGGCCGTCATCAGTCGTTGCCCCGCGAGTCGAGCGCGAAGATCTCGGCATCGAGGTAGACGCCCCGCTCTTCCAGCTTGTCGACGAACTTGGGACGAAGGCCCGTGGACTTCAGGCGCCCGCGGAACTTGCCCTCCTCGTTCATGCCGGCGGCGAAGTCGAACAGGAAGAGGTCCTGGAGGGTGATCACGTCGCCCTCCATGCCCTCGATCTCGGTCACGTGGGTGAACCGGCGCGAGCCGTCCTTCAGCCGCTGCTGGTGCACGATCAGCTGGATCGCCGAGGAGATCTGCTCCCGGATCGACTTCGGCGACAGCTCCATCCCGGCCATCATCGTGATGGTCTCCAGCCGCGAGAGCGAGTCGCGCGGTGAGTTGGAGTGGATCGTCGAGATCGAACCGTCGTGGCCCGTGTTCATGGCCTGCAACATGTCGAGGGCCGCGGCGTCACGGACCTCACCGACGACGATGCGGTCGGGACGCATACGCAGGGCGTTGCGGACCAGGTCGCGGATCGCGACCTGTCCCCGACCCTCGATGTTCGGTGGGCGCGACTCCAGGCGGATCACGTGTGGCTGCTGCAGACGGAGCTCGGCCGCGTCCTCGATCGTGATGATGCGCTCGTCGTCCGGGATGAACGACGAGAGCACGTTCAGCGTCGACGTCTTCCCGGCGCCGGTTCCTCCGGAGACCAGGACGTTGATGCGTCCGCGG
Source organism: uncultured Actinomycetes bacterium (assembly GCA_963835415.1). Classification (GTDB taxonomy): domain Bacteria; phylum Actinomycetota; class UBA4738; order UBA4738; family HRBIN12; genus JBBQVZ01. The sequence continues at coordinate 14,888 of CAWIFZ010000004.1, forward strand.
ACGCAGGCCTCCAGGAACTGCGACACCTGTGAGGTCATGGTCCCGAACTCGATCAGGTCGTCGGCGCCGAACGGATCGGCGGAGAACTTCCGGATCGTCAGCGCGGGACCGTCGATCGACAGCGGCGGGATGATCGCGTTGACACGAGAACCGTCGGGCAGACGGGCGTCCACGTACGGCGACGCTTCGTCCACGCGACGGCCGACCTTCCCGACGATCTTGTCGATCGTGCGGCGCAGCTGCTGCTCGTCGTGGAACTTCGTGCCGGTCCAATAGAGCTTCCCGGCGCGCTCGACGTAGATCGTGTCCCAGCCGTTGACCATGATCTCGGACACGTCCGGGTCGCGGACGAACGGCTCGAGCGGCCCGAGTCCCAGCACGCTGTCGCCGATCTGCCGGACGATGAGGAGCTTCTCCTGTGAGGAGAGCGGTCCCTCTTCCTCGTCGAGCAGCTCGCGCAGGCGCTGGTGGACCAGACCTTCGAGCTCGTTGTCGGAGAGCGTGGAGTCGTACAGACGGGGACCGAGGACCTCGACCAGGCGTTCCTGCACCCGGAGGCGGACGTCGGCGATACGGTCCCGCTGTGATGCCTTCGCGAGCCTATCTGCCAGTGACATGGAGCCAGACCTCCTTAGCTTGCGGTCCTCGAGAACCGCTTGCGCTTCGCCTTCACGGAGCCGTTGCCGTTCGCATCGCTACCCGCGACGGCACCGGCGACTTGGAACTGATTGGTGAACCGCGCAGCCAGCTGCCGGACGGCCGTCGAGACGTCGGAGTTGGGTTCGTCCAGCACGACCGGACGGCCCTTGTTCAACGCCGTCGGGACCAGCCGGCTCGACGGGATCATGGCGTCCACGGTGATCTTCATGACGCGCTCGACGTCGGTGGAATCCAACCCGACCTTGCTGTCGGCGCGGTTCAAGACCACGCGGAACCGCTCACGCGGCAGCCCGATCGTGAGCAACGTGTCGAGCGCCTTGGAGAGGTGCTTGACACCGACCACGTCGAGCGGCGTGACCAGGCAGATCGCGTCCGACAGGTCGAAGCAGACGAGCGCCGAGTCCGAGTAGTCCACGGACGCGTCGACGACCACGTACGAGAAGTCCGCCCGGAGCGTCCGTAGGAACTTGCCCACGGCCTCTCCGGCGGGCGGCTCGGCCGCGGGGTCCGGCGGTGAGCCGAAGCCCCACAGGTGCTCGCCGAACGGCACGCCGATCTCGCGGATCCGGTCGTGATCGGCCCCTTCTCCGAGGCCCATCATGTCGTCCACCCGCGCGCTCGGCTCACGGCCGAAGTACGTGAAGACGTCGCCCATGTCCGTGTCGAGGTCGACGACAGCCGTGTCCTGACCCGTGATGTCGGAGATCGCGGCGGCGAGGTTCGTGGTGAGGAACGTCTTGCCGCTGCCGCCCTTCGAGGAGAAGACCGAGATGATGTGGCCCCGCTCCTGGTGCGTGCTCTCCGTGGCGCCGCCACCCATCGAACGCAGGTTGGTGGCCCACGCCACCGCACGCTCCACGGCATCGCGGAGCTCCTCCGTCCCCTGGGTCATGTCCACCACGTCGCGGATGCCGGCCCGCATCGCTGCGGGCAGCAACCCGTTCCACGTGTGGTCGCGCACCAGGACGATCGCGGTCCCCGGCGACTGGCGTCCCACGAACTCCGCGAGACCCAGTGCGTCGGGCTCCTTGACCTCCGGCGAGAGCACCAGCACGTCGATCGGCGTGAAGGCGTTGATCAACAACTCCTCTGCCACCGTGGCGGACTGGGCCCAGCCGATCTCCTCGGTCTCGACCTCCAGCGCTCGTGCGATCTGCTGGCGGAAGGACTGCGGCGTCCCGACGGCGACGACGCTGGCTTCGGTCATGGGATCCTCTTCCCCAGGAGCAACTCCACCGGCAGTGTCGAAGCCGGGATGTTCGCTCCGTCCTCACCAGGAGGCAGGAGGGCGATGTAGAGGGTGCCGGTCTGCTGCGCGAGGATCAGGTTCTGCGCGTCGTCCGGCAACAGGTCCAGCGTCAGCGTGACGCTGTCACCGGTCGCGTTCCCGGCCTCATCGACACCGGGGTTCACGACCTGCAGCACGCGGACCGTCGGGATCAGCGTCCCGGTGAAGTCCGGGAGCTCCTGCCGGTCGGTCGTCGCGGTGCTGCCGTTGACGAGATCCTGGACCGACGTGCCCTTGATGATCGATGCGCCGGTGAACGTGGCGAGGATCGAGATGTTGTCGCCGCGCTGGATGTTGCCGTTCACGCCTTGCGGCGCGGTCAGCTTGATCGTGGCGGCCACGTGCCCCTTGGAGATGCCGAGCATCCCGCCGGCGACCTGCTCACCGCTCGACAGGTTCGATGACGTGAGTTGCTCGTTCGCCACGATGGGCGCCGTGGTCGTCTGACCGCGGAGCGCCGTGAGGCTCGTGATGGCGCCGTCGACGACGGCGTCCGCGGGCACGGCGAGCTCCTTGAAGCCGCCGGACTCGACCAGGCTGTTCAGACTCGTGTTCGCAGGGATATCCTGCGTCGCAACGATGACCGTGGTCAGGCTCCCGCCCGACTCCGCGGCCTTCTTGACGCCGTTCGTGTACAGGACCACCGCACCCGCGGCCGCTACGGCGAGCAGCACGGCGAGGGCGACCACCAGACCTCGTGACCTCATCTGTCCTCTCCCCTTTCGATGCTGCTTCTCTGGATCGCTACAGCAGTTATCGGGCGTTGGTGCCTGGTTCTGGACCCGCGTTCCCAGATCCGAACCCATTTCATCCGGACGGCGCGTCCGATGGACGCGCCGTTCGGCGGGTTCGCCGGCCCCTCACTCCCCTCGCACCCGGGAGTGAGCGGCCTGCGAGGGCCACTCGATCTATGAAAACGACTAGCTACCAGCGACGGCGGTGCCGACCTGGTTGAACTTGGAGCTAGCGTTGTTACCCAACGCCTGAACCGCGACGATGATGACGGCCGCGATCAACGCAACCATCAACGCGTACTCGACCGCAGTGGCGCCACCCTCTTCGCGTGCGCGAAGCTTGAGGTCACCCCACCAGGTCTGAACGCCGGTGTAGAGAGCCAGGAACATGTACACACACCTCCTCTCCGAAGGCTTCGGGCGAGAACCCGGGCGGCTTGAGCCGCCGGGGACAACAGTAGGAGGACCCCTCCGACCTGGGAATTCCGCGTTTCCCGGAGGCTAGGTACGCACTTCTACGTAGTGATCTGCGTGCGTGCGGTGCCGACCCCGGAGCACATGCGCGATTCCCTGCATCTGCTCAGGCGACGTCGTTCATCCGCCGAAGCACATGACGTGGGTGCCGTGGGGGTTCGAGGACGGACGGCGGTGGGGCCGGAGGCTGGTTCGGTCGCTCGTGGTTTGCGCATGGCGCACGTCTGGTTCGTGATCGCCCTCGCCGTGCCCATGATGGACGCGCTCCTCACCAAGATGCCGGCCGCCGACCTGGCGTACCAGGTCCGCGCGGGCGACATCATGCTGCGCACGCACTCCCTGCTCCGTACGGATGTGTTCACCTTCACGGTGCCCGGCGCGCAGTGGCTGAACCAGCAATGGGGAGCGCAGCTGTTCCTGGACGCCACCTACCGCCTGGGTGGCTGGAACGCGATGGTCCTTATGCACGCAGCGCTCACGTCTCTGGCGTTCGCGTTCATCTTCCTGGCCTGCCGTCGCCGGGGCGTGTCGACCCGGACCGCCGCGCTGCTGAGCGTCGCCGGCTTCTGGGTGGCTCGGCAGAACCTGGCTATGCGACCCCAGCTGATCGGCGTCCTGCTCTTCTCCATCACGTTGTGGATCCTGGCGGGGCGCCGCACGCATCCCCGTGCCCTGTGGGCCATCCCGATCCTCATGCTCATCTGGGTGAACGTGCACGGCAGCTTCGTGCTGGCGCCACTCCTGCTCGGTCTCGCCTGGCTCGAGGATCGCAAGGACTCGCCTGATACGGCTCGCACGCTCGTCGCCGTGTGTGGGGCGACGCTCGCCGCCACGCTCGCGAACCCCTTCGGGCTCCGGGTCTGGGCATACGCAGCCGCGATCGGCTCCAATCCCACGATCAGTGCGCGGGTGACGGAGTGGGCACCGCCGACCGTTCACGAGTACAGCGGTGTGGTCTTCTTCGTCTCAGCGTTGATCATCGTGGGGTACCTCCTCCGACGTGGAACGCCGGTCGGATGGCCTCCCCTGATCTGGCTCGCGACGTTCTTCGTCCTGGCGCTGCCGGCGCTCCGTGGCGTCGTGTGGTGGGGTCTGGCGTTCCCGGTGGTGCTCGCGGGTCTCGCGATGCGGAAGACCGATGCGAACGAGGAGCACGGCTCACCGTTCATGAACGCGCTCCTGGTCACGACGATCGCGGCCGCGGTGATCCTCGCGATGCCTTTCTGGCGAGGACCGACCGTCGACGGGAACCCCGCGCATCTCGATCAGGCCCCCTCGACACTGGTACGGGCCACGACAGCCGAGCTGGCGCCCGGTTCCCGCCTGTTCGTCTCGCAGACATACGCGTCGTGGTTCGAGTTCGCGCTCCCCTCGATGCCGGTCTTCGTCGACTCGCGGATCGAGCTCTTCCCTTCGGCGATCTGGGACGACTACTTGGCGATCGGCGGCGCGCGTGAAGGGTGGCAGTCGAGGCTCGACCGGTGGGACGTCGACGCGGTCGTCGTCAATCCGGATCAGGACGAGCAGCTGCTCGCGCACATCGCGGACGATCCGGGGTGGCGGCTGGCGTTCCGGGACGACAGCGGCTCGGTGTTCGTGCGCTCGTAGAACGGCTACTCGGACGCGCCGACGCTGACCAGACCCGATTGCGACGCCATCCGGATCGCCGCCAGGCGGCTGCCCACGCCGAGCTTCCCGTAGATGCGCGCCAGATGGGTGGTGATCGTGCGTTCGCGAACGCCCAGGCGGGTCGCGATCTGTCGCGCGGTGAGTCCCTCCGCGGCGACGACCAGCACCTCGCGCTCGCGGTCGGTCAGCTTGACCTCCACCTCGCGTCGGCGCTCGATGCCTTCGACGATCTGCCCGACGACGGATGAGGCGGGGATCGCCAGCACCATCTCGCGGTCGGCCGCACGGCGGAGCGACTGCAGGAACTCCACGGGGTCGATGTTCTTGTCCACGAAGCCGTCGGCGCCCACGAACAGGGCCCGGCTGATCGATGTGGGGTCCGAGTTCGCGCCGAAGCCCAGGATCGCGTGGGTGGGGTAGCGCTGACGGAGCGTCCGGATCAGCCAGTACGCATCGTGCTCGCCGGAGAGACCGAGTCCCACCAGGACCACCACGCGGGTCCGGCGAACGCGGGTGATCGCCTCGACGGCCTGGTCGGCGTCGCCCGCCTCGGCCAGCACCTCCATGTCCGGACGGTCGTCGATCAACAGCCGCGTGCCCGCTCGGACGACCGGGAGGGGGTCCACCAGGATCACGCCCAGCCGGCGTGGTGAGGGCGAGCCTGACGAGGGCCGGGCCGCGAGACGTTCGCTCATGCCTGACCTATCGGCCGTCTGGGGCCAAACACTGAGCCGGCGAGGGGCCGCCTTCGCCACATCGGCCGACGGACGACCGGCCTCAGCGGAGCTCGATCAACCCGAGCGAGACCGCTCGTGACACCGCCTGGATCCGCGTGCGGACATCCAGCTTCCGGTAGAGCTTGGCCACATGGGTTTCGACGGTGCGCGGCGAGATGCCCAGGCGGGTGGCCATCTGCCGCATCGTCAAGCCGCGGCTGAGCAGCATCAGCACCTCGTGCTCGCGCGGGGTGAGCGACGCACGGACCTCACTGCCCTCGCGCGCCATCCTGGCGAACGCGCCCAACTCGCTCACGGCGATCCGCTGTACCTCCGGTGAGATGACCCGTTCACCGCTCAGCACGCGTTGGATCTGTGTGCCCACGGTCGGCAGCGCCGACGACTTGACGAGGTACCCCTCCACCCCCGCCCGGAGCGCCTCCATCACCGAGGCGCCGTCCGTCCGATCGGTGAGCACGACCACGATGTCCACGAGCTGGCGATCGTTCAGCCCGCGGATCGCGTCGAGGCCGTCGGGCAATGCGATGTCCAGGACGGCCACGTCGGGTCGGAGCTCTTCGCACAGGGAGAGGACGTCGGATCCGGTGTCCGCCTCGCCGACGACCTCGAGTCCGGACAACGCGTCGCACGACATGCGAACGGCACGACGGACGACCGGATGCTCGTCGGCGACGACCAGCCTCGCCGTGACGCCGCTCCCCTCGCCGACCATCTCCGGAAGGCTACCCCCGGCGGGTCACGCGCTGCGGGTGACGGATCCCAGCCCGAAGCGCCAGCCGAGCGTGACCGCCTCGACCTTCGAGTGGACGCCGAGCTTGGCCAGGATGTTCTTCACGTGACTCTGAACCGTCATCGGTCGGATGCCGAGCGAATGGGCGATCTCCGCGGTCGACGCTCCATCGGCAAGCAGGCGGAGGATCTCCAATTCACGGCCCGTCAGGAAGTCGAGGCGGCACACGGCCGACGCCTCCCGCCCGTCGCGCAAGCGGTCGACCAGGTTGGAGAGGTGGATCGCCGGGAGGATGAGCTCGCCCGCCAGGGCCCGATGGAAGACCGAGACGAGGCTCTCTGCGTTCGGTTCCGGTGAGACGACACCGCAGGCTCCGACGGCGAGCGCTCCGGCAGCCAGGTCGGGCCCCTGCTGGGCCGTCACGCCGATCACGCGGATACGGTCGGCGACCCCGCGGACCTGCCGGACGATATCGATGCCGTTGACCGTCGGGACGGTCCAGGTCCACGAGCACCAGGTTGATCGGTTCGCGTTCCAGCGCCTCGACCGCGGCCGCCGCATCGGCGACCGGTCCGACGACGTTGACCCCATCGCCCGGCAAACCGCAGATGAGCCCGTGTGCGACTCCAGGGCCCCCAACCACGACGAGTACACGGATGTCTTCGACCATCGCTGTTCGCTGAATGCATCGGCACTCGGGGGCCACGTCCTGAAGGGCCGGACGGATGTCCTGAAGCTCGTCTCGCGAGAGACTGAGGCCATGATGAGCCGTCGCGCCAATCGTCTGGCCACCGAAACCAGCCCGTACCTGCTGCAACACGCGCACAACCCGGTGGATTGGTACCCGTGGGGTCCCGAGGCGGTCGAGCGCGCGAAGGCCGACGACAAGCCCATCTTGCTCTCGATCGGCTACGCCGCGTGTCATTGGTGCCACGTGATGGAGCGCGAGTCGTTCGAGGACGAGGACACGGCCGCGCTCATGAACGAGCACTTCGTCGCGATCAAGGTGGACCGCGAGGAACGGCCGGACCTGGACGCGATCTACATGGACGCGGCGCAGGCGATGACCGGCAGCGGAGGCTGGCCCCTGACAGCGTTCCTGACGCCGGACGGCAGACCGTTCTTCGCCGGCACGTACTTCCCGCCGGTGCCGCAGCACGGGCTGCCGTCGTTCCGGCAGGTGCTGACGGGGATCGCCCAGGCATGGACCGAACGTCGCGACGAGGTCGTGACACAGGGCACGCAGATCGCCGAGCACATCGCCCGCGTGGGGTTGCTGAGCGCTTCGCACGAACCGCTGACGGACGAGATCACGCGGACGGCGTTCTCGCGTCTGCACCAGGCGTTCGACGACGAGCGCGGTGGCTTCGGTGGCGCGCCGAAGTTCCCGCAGCCGATGACGCTGGAGTTCGTCCTGCGGTGCGCGGTACGAGGCTGGGAGCCCGCGACGGCGATCGTCACGACCACGCTCGATCGAATGGCCGACGGCGGGATCCACGACCACCTCGGCGGCGGGTTCGCGCGCTACTCCACGGACGCGTCGTGGCACGTGCCGCACTTCGAGAAGATGCTCTACGACAACGCGCAGCTCGCGCGTCTGTACACGCGGGCGTGGCAGGTGACGCGGGACGACCGCTATCGGCGTGTGGCGACCGACACGCTCGAGTACCTGCTTCGGGAGATGCAGCACGCGGAGGGCGGGTTCTTCTCGTCGCAGGACGCGGACAGCGAAGGCGTCGAGGGGAAGTTCTTCGTGTGGTCGTGGGACGAGTTGGTCGAGCTCGTCGGGCCGGCCGTGGCCGCATGTTTCGGCGCGACGCCCGAGGGCAACTGGGAGGGGACGAACGTGCTGTGGCGTCCGCGCGCCGTGGCCGACGTCGCGGCGGAGCACGGGTTGTCCGTCGACGAGCTCACCGCCGAACTCGACGACGCACGGCAGATGCTGTTCGAGATCCGCGAGCGCCGCGTGAAACCCGGCACCGACGACAAGGTCCTGACGGCGTGGAACGCGCTGGCGATCGGCGCGTTCGCCGAGGCCGGACGCGTCTTCGGCGAGCCCTCGTACGTACGAGCGGCGGTCCGGTGCGCCGAGTTCGTGCTCACGCATCTCCGCGACGATCGCGGACGGCTCCTGCGTTCCTGGCGGGACGGCGTTGCGGGCCGGCCGGGGTTCGCCGACGACTACGCGGTGATGGCGTCGGCGTGCCTGACGCTCTACGAGACCACGTTCGAGTTGCGGTGGTTCGAAGAGGCGGTGACGCTGGCCGACGAGCTGATCCGCCTCTTCCGCGACGACGAGCGCGGCGGCTTCTTCCAGACGGGTTCCGACGCAGAGGAACTGGTCCTTCGCCCGAAAGAGCTGTACGACAACGCGACGCCTTCCGGGAACTCCGTGGCGGCGGACGTGCTGCTGCGACTGGCGCTGTTCACGGGCGACGCGGGATACGAGCACGCCGGCGTGTCGGCGTTGCGGCTGATCCGCGACGCGATGGCCGAAGCACCGACCGGGTTCGGTCACGCGCTCTGCGCGCTGGACCTGTACGTCGGCCCGTCCGACGAGGTCGCGATCATCGGTGAGCCGTCGTCGGACGAGACGCGCACCCTCGTCGCGGAGGTGACGGGCTCCGTCTACCGGCCGAACGTGGTCATGGCCGTCGCCGCGCCCGGCGACGAGCGCGCATCGCTGACGGTCCCGCTCCTGCGGGACCGTGATGCGACGAACGGCGCCCCGACCGCGTACGTCTGTCAGCGGTTCGCGTGCAAGCTCCCCGCGACGGATGTCGCCACGCTTCGAGCTCAACTGGAGAGGTGAGGCATATCCTGGGCCCATGCTGAACCTGGGAGACCGCGCTCCCTCGTCCGCGGCGACGTGACGGATGCGCAGATGACCGGCGGCCCGCAGCCCGTCGAAGAGACAGCCGACCCGGGCCACGTCCGCTGGCTCGCGATCCTGACCGCCGTCGTGATCTTCAGCCTCTGGGTGATGCCGCTCTTCTCGAGCCTGTGGCTGGACGAGCTCGGCACGTGGTGGGTCGTCAAGGACGGGGCCGGCGACACCATCCATCGCGCGCTCACCTTCCACGGCCAGTCGCCGTTGTATTACCTGATCGTCTGGTCGGCCCGCGTCGTGGGCGGGCGGTCGGAGCTGGTCCTGCGTCTGCCCTCGCTCATCGCGGCCGTCGTATCCGCGGTCCTGATCTATCGGCTGGCTCTGACCTTGATCAACCGGGAAGCGGCGCGATTGACCGTCCTCGCGTTCGCCGCCACACAGACGGTCGCGTTCGAGGCGTCGGAGGCGCGTCCGTACGCGATCGCGACCATGGTCGACGATCGCCTCCACCTTCGCGCTCGTGCGATGGCTCGACGACGGACGTCGCTGGTCTCGAGCGCTCGTGTACGCCCTGCTCGCCATCGCGGTGGTGTGGATGCACTACCTCTTCGCGCTCGTCCTCGTGGCCCACGGCGTCTACGCGGTCATCCGTCTCCGACGCGGAGAGACCGAGCGTGTCCGCTCGCCGTCTGGCCGCCGTCGGCGTGATCGTGACTGGCCGGCATCGTCCCGCTGGCGATCCAGCTCGCCTCGCTGTGGGATCGACGCTCGTCCCTGTCGATCCCGAGCGAGGGGTCCGTCGAGGCGTTCGCGGCGGTGCTGCTCCCCCCGATCCTGGTCGCGTCGGTGTTCCTGGGTTCGCTCTTCGCGCGGATGCGTGATCGCGTTCGGGTCGAGCCGGTGCATGCGCGATCGTCGACCCTGGTGCTGCTCGGCACCTGGCTGCTGTTCCCGGTCGTCACGCTGTTCCTGGTGTCGACGCTGACGCCCGTCAACTTCCTGTCGCCCCGATACTTCGCGTCGGTGATCGCCGGCCATCGCCCTGTTCGCCGGCTGGGCGATCGCGTCGTTGCAGCCCGCCTCGGTGCGACGGCTCGTCGCGTTCGCCCTGGCCATCCTGAGCGTCCTGGCGTTCGGCGGCATCGTTGAAGAACGGCGAGGACTGGCGGGGAACCGCAGCGTTCGAACGCGCGCACGCCGATCCCGACACGGTCGTCCTGTTGCACCCGGCGCTCGTGGAGTCGGCACAGCTGGATTGGTTCTCCGATCCGGAGAAGCGCAGCTACCTCCTCTCGGTGGAGTCCTACTACCCGATGGACGGACGCGTGCTGCCGATGCCGTACGTCCTCGACAGCGAGGCGCGCGCCTACCTCGAAGGTCTGGTGACCGACGAGCTGGCGGGTGAGGACCGGTTCCTGCTGGTGACGCGGTACCCGCTGGTGCCGTTCCGGGAATGGCTGGACGGCCGACTGCTCGGTCGGAGGGGTACCGATCCAGGCTGATCGGGACGTTCGGCGCGATCAAGGTGATCGAGTTCGCGCGTTCGACCTAGCGGGGCCGGGCGATCGTCAGCGTCACATCGCCGATCCACCCCACGGGCACCTTCGGATCGCCGAATCGAGCGACCGCCTCAGCGAGCCCGGACCCGGGAAGGACGCCCGCAGCCCGGTTGAGCACGTAGGACACGTGGAACGAACGCGGCACCACGCTCCACTCGACGGCCTCGAACCCGGCGTCGGACAGCATCTTGGTCAGGGTCGCCGGACGGAAGTAGTGCAGGTGAGAACGGATGAACCACGGCCAGTCTCCGCCGCGCAGCCGTCCGTGGAGGCTGTCGACGTTCACGGTGGCCAGTGCGAACACCCCTTGCTCCGCCATCATCGGACGGAGGCGTCGAAGCGCCTCGGCGGGGTCGGCGAGATGTTCGAGGACGTCGAGCATCACGAGCGCGTCGACCGAGCCCGCCTCGACGTCCACCGTTTCGATCGCGCCCTGCCGGAGATCGACTCCGAAGCGCGTGCGTCCTTGCTCGACCGCCCATGCCGACGGCTCGATACCCGTTGCCTCCCAACCGCGCTCGCCTGCGACGGCGAGGAACAGCCCGACGTTCGCGCCGATCTCGAGGAGCCGCTTGCCCGGCACGTAGAAGGAATCCAGCTGCTCGGACACCCACCCGAAGAGCTCGCGTCGCTGCTCTTCCTCGGACAGGTACTCCTCGTCGACGACCTCCTCGTAGCGGGCCACGATCTCGTCGCCGCGCAGCGTGGGCGCCGACGAGAGCAGTCCGCAGCGCGGACATTCGAGGATGTTGTCGTGGATCCCCAGCGCCGACGTCGTGCACCGGAACTCCTCGATGGGCACGTCTCCGGCGGTGGTCGCCGGGTATCGCAGATGCATCCGCTCGTTGCCACAGGAGACGCATCGCGCCACGCTGAGCGGACCTCTGCCCTTGATGCGCCGCGATCGACGCCAGCCCGGAAGGTATCGGCGGCCGCGTCGACCTCGGACCGCTGCCCGTCGTCCCGCGTAGGTGATACCGCGCCACACGTATCCGAGCGACCGCACGATCGAGATGGACGACGACTCCTCCGTGTACGACGTGGGGATCGGGACCTCGACGACGCGCTGGCCCGACGTGACCGCGTCGACCAGTAGCTCGGCGTCGAAGGCGAACCCTTCGGAGTAGCGGAGGAAGGGAAGCGACTCCAAGCAGGCGCGCGTGTACGCGCGCATGCCGCTGTGCATGTCCGTGAACCGGGTACCGAGCATGAGGTTCTGCGCCGCGGTGGTGATCCGGTTGCCGAGGTAGCGGTACCGCGGCATGCCGCCGCCGAGCGGATCGCCCATACCGGCGAACCGCGAGCCGAACGTCATGTCGGCGTCGCCGGCAAGGATGGGCGCGATCAGGAGCGGCACGGCCTTCGGCTCGTACTGGTAGTCGGGATGCAGCAGGACCACGATGTCGGCATCCGACGCGAGCGCCAGCGAGTAGCACGACTTCTGGTTCGCCCCGTACCCGCGGTTGAGCGGGTGCACGTGCACCTGCAGGCCGAGCCGGCGCGCCAGGTCTGCCGTTCCGTCACGGCTCGCGTCGTCCACCAGGATGAGCTCGTCGGCGACGCCCGCCGGGATCGCGAGCACCGTCCGCTCCAGCGTTCGCTCCGCCTGGTAGGCGGGCATGGTGATCACCACCTTGGGCGGCGCGGAGCTCCTATCGACGGGCGGAACCGGGACGGGAACCAGACGAGGGATCGCAGGAGTGGACACCCTCTATCCCTCGGCCGCACGCGTCTGAGTCCTTAGTCCTACCCGAAAGAAGGTGGCGGATGATGGCCCCACGCCGGCCGCCGTATCCTGGAGGCATGCTGAAACCAGGAGATCCTGCGCCGCCGTTCTCGCTGCTCGACCAGGCCGGCGAGACGGTGAGCCTGTCGGACTTCGCGGGGCGGAAGCTGCTCGTCTACTTCTACCCCGCGGCCGACACACCGGGGTGCACCACCCAGTCGTGCGCCGTGCGTGACGCGCGCGACGACCTCTCCTCGCTCGGTGTCGACGTCGTCGGTATCAGCCCGGACGTGCCCGAGGACCAGATGAAATTCGACGAGAAGTTCGGGCTGGGCTTCCCGCTGCTCGCCGACACCGATCACGCGATCGCCGACGCGTACGACGTGTGGGGCGAGAAGATGAACTACGGCAAGACGTACATGGGCATCATCCGCTCGTCGTTCCTGATCGACGAGGACGGCCGCATCGAGCAGGCCTGGTACAAGGTGTCGCCGAAGGACACCGTGCCGAACGCGCAGAAGGCGCTCGCCGGGGGTTGACACACCCTCTACCGTAAGCCGATACTTACCGTAAGTTATGGCTTACTCATCGAACGCGGCCGAGGTGTTGGACGCGCTGGGGGACCCGACCCGGCGGGCGGTCCTGGAACTCCTTCGGGACGGTCCGCGCGCCGTCGTCGACATCGCGTCCGCGCTTCCGGTGAGCCGACCGGCCGTCTCGCAACACCTCCGCGTCCTGAAGGGAGCGGGTCTCGTGACCGAGCGCAAGGACGGCACCCGGCATCTCTACCGCGTCGACCCCGACGGGCTCGCCGCCCTCCGCACCTACCTGGAGAGCTTCTGGACCGATGCGCTCGGCGCCTTCAAGGAGATCGCTGAGCGAGAAGGAGGTACACCGTGACCGAACCGATCAACGCCAGCGTGACCGTGCGTCGCTCCCCCGAGGACGCGTTCCGGGTCTTCACGCAGGACATGGGCTCGTGGTGGCCGCTGCAGGCGTTCTCGATGGCCCAGGACGCGTACGAGGACCGCGGCGTCAAGGCGGAGACGATCGTCTTCGAGGAGCGGGTCGGCGGTCGGGTCTATGAGGTCATGTCGGACGGAACCGAGGGCACGTGGGCCACGATCGTCGCGTGGGACCCACCGCGCAGCTTCGTGCTGGCGTGGAAGCCGAACCTGACCGACAACCCACCGACCGAGCTCGAGATCACGTTCACGCCCGACGATGGCGGCACGCGCGTCGACCTCGAGCACCGCGGGTGGGAGCGTCTCGGCGCCCTGGCGGCGGAGGCTCGCTCCGGCTACGGGGAGAACTGGACCGGCGTGCTGGCCCTCTTCGCCGATCTGGCCGAGCAGCTCCGAGAGGAGGGATGACCGAGCTGAGGCGTCGACCGGTCCTCGGGTAGGCTTTGGGCTCGCATCGACCTTGACCCCCGGCCCCAACCCGAAAGGACCGTCGGATGACCACGGCAACGTTCGTCACGAACAAGGGCTCGTTCACCGTCACGCTGATGCCCGAGCACGCACCCACGACCGTCAAGAACTTCGTCGACCTTGCGACCGGCGGGCGCGAGTGGACGAGCGGCGGCACGACGTCGTCCGATCCGATGTATCCCGGGACGATCTTCCACCGCGTGATCGACGGCTTCATGATCCAGGGTGGCGACCCCGAGGGCACCGGGCGCGGCGGGCCCGGCTACACGTTCGAGGACGAGGTCCCCGCAGGCGGCCCGACGTTCAATCAGGTCGGACGCCTGGCCATGGCGAACGCCGGCCCGGGCACGAACGGCTCGCAGTTCTTCGTGACGGTGGGCGAGACTCCGTGGCTGAACGGCAAACACACGATCTTCGGACAGGTCACCGACGGCTACGACGTGGTGGAGGCCATCGCGAAGACCCCGGTCGGCGCCCAGGACAAGCCCGTCGACGACGTGGTGATCGAACGGATCGACATCGCCGAGTAGCGTGACCGCGATCCTCTGCTACGGCGACTCGAACACCTGGGGGTACCAGGCCTCCACGGCCGAGCGTCTCGGGCGGTGGGAGCGCTGGCCGGGCGTCCTGCAACGCGAGCTCGGGGACGACGTCCACGTGATCGAGGAAGGCCAGAACGGCCGCACCACCGTGTTCGACGTGCCGTTCGAGGCCGATCGCAACGGGCTGACGCACCTGCCCGTTTCCCTGCAGACCCACCACCCGCTGGATCTCGTGGTGATCGACCTGGGCACGAACGATCTGTTCCTGCCGGGCGTGAACGCGTATCACGCCGCCCGCGGAGCGATCAAGCTCGCCGAGGTCGTGCTGGCGAGCGATGCCGGTCGCGCGGACGGAGCGCCGCTCGTGCTGGTGGTCGTCCCTCCCCCGTTCGCGCCGCTCGGCCAGTGGGATCAGGCCGCGTCCCCCGGCGCCGAGGCCGAGTCCCAGCGGCTGAGCCGAGCGTTCGTCGACGCCGCCGCCGCGGTCAAGGAGGAGGACGGCATCACGGTCCCGCTGTTGGATCTGCGGGACCACGTCACCTCGAGCCCGATCGACGGCATCCATTTCGAGGCGGACGGTCACCGCTCGATCGGCAACGCCGTCGCGGCGACGCTCCGCGAGATGCTCAGCCTCTGACGGCGGCGTCCGCCGGCCGGTCCACGCGATAGACGAAGTGCAACTGCGGCTTCTCCACGCCCCACATCACGTCCTTCCACACGGTCATCCCGATGTGCTCGGCGACGCCGCGCGACGGGACGTTGTCGGGAAGGATCAACGAGATCAGGTGGTCCGACGGGAGCGCCGCGAACGCCCAGTCACGACATGCGAGCGCGGCCTCCGTCGCGATCCCCTGGCGGGCGCGGGCGGGCGTGATCGACCACCCCAGCTCCACCTCGTCGACACCGTCCACGTGCTGCAGGATCGGCCCCACGTTGCCCAGGAACTCCCCCGTCTCACGGTCCTCGACCGCCAGCAATGAGAACCCATCGCGCTCGCGGCGCTCGCGCATCCGCTCGATCCACTCGCGCGACTCGTCCAGGCTGAACGGATGCGGATAGAACCGCATATGGACGGGATCGGATTGGATGACGTTGAGGGCGACCGCGTCGGTCATCTCCAACGGACGCAGCCGAAGCCGCGCGGTCTCCAGCGTCGACTGCTCGATCGCGGTCATCGAGAGATGGTCGCACGGGCGCTCTGCCCGCTCAACGAGGCCGTCGCGGGTTGCCGCTGCCTCTTGCATACTCGTCTCCTGTCACTGGGGGCCGCAGGACGTTGAGCGATCGAGCGAAAGCCGTGGAAGGCGCACCGCACCGGCGTGGCGACCTGTCGGACGCGCTCCGGCAGAACGTCAGGATGTTGACGACGATGCTCGGCGATGCGATCGCGGAGAGCGGCGGCGCCGAGCTGCTGGATCAGGTCGAGGCGCTGCGCAAGGCCGCGATCGCGTATCGAGGCCGCCCGACGCCCGCCCGCCGGCGTCGCGTGACGGAACTGGTCGCGTCGTTCGACCTGGACCGAGCCGAGGACGTGATCCGGGCGTTCACGTGCTACTTCCAGCTGGTCAACCTGGCCGAGGAGCGCCATCGCGTCCGGACCTTGCGCGAACGGAGCCGCTCGGGGAAACCGGTCGGCGATTCGATCGCCGCGCTCGACGCGGATCCGGCGTCGGTGCGCGACCTCCGCATCACGCCCGTGTTGACCGCGCACCCCACCGAGGCGAAGCGGCGCGCGGTCGTCGAGCACCTGTGGCGGATCGGCGCGTTGCTGGAACAGCTCGAGGACCGGTCGCTCGGGGTCTCTGAGGAGCAGGAGATCGAGCGACGGATGCGCGAGGAGATCGCGGGCCTGTGGCGCACGGACCCGATCCGCCGCCACCGGCCCGAGCCGCTCGACGAGGTGCGCGCCGTGCTGGCGCTGTTCGATCAGACGATCTTCACCACGCTCCCGGCGGTGTACCGGGAGATGGACAGCAGGCTCGACCCGGACGGCTGCGGCACGCGGCCGCCGTCGTTCGAACCGTTCCTGCGATGGGACACGTGGGTCGGCGGCGATCGCGACGGCAACCCACGCGTGACGGCCGAGGTGACGCGCGCGGCGATGGCGATCCAATCCGACCACGTGCTGCGGGGGCTGGAGGCCGCCTCCAGGCGGATCGCCCGGACGCTCTCGGTCTCGGAGAAGGACGTGCCTCCGAGCCGCGCGCTCCGCCGGGCGTTGGACCGTGACGCCGATGCCCTGCCCGCCGTCGCTCGTGAACTGGGGCGGACGCTCTCCGACGCGCCGCATCGCCGCAAGCTGGGGCTGTCGGCGCACCGGCTGGCCGCGACCAGGACCGGCGCGAACGGTGGGTACGACGGTCCCGCCGCCTTCCTGACGGATCTGGACGTCCTGCAACGGTCGCTGGACGCGGGCGGGGCGGCCCGACTGGCCTGGGGTGAGCTCCAGCACCTGCGGTGGCAGGCCGAGACGTTCGGCTTCCACCTGGCCTCGATGGAGGTCAGGCAGCATTCGGAGGTCTTGGCGGCGGCGCGAGCGGAGCTCGCGACGCCGCGGTCGGAGCGGCCGTCGGCGGCCACACGCGAGGTGCTCGCCACGTTCCGGGCCATCGCGGACATCCAGTCGCGGCTGGGTGTCCGGGCGTGCGAACGCGTGATCGTGAGCTTCACCAGATCGGCCGCGGACCTCGCCGGCGTGCTGGAGCTGGCCCGCTCCGCGGTGCCCGAGTCACCGCCCGACGTCGTGCCGGTGGCGCTCCTGGAGTCGCGCGCGGAGCTCACCACCGCGGCGTCGATCCTGGACGACTGGCTGGCGATGCCGGAGGGACGCCGGCTGCTGAAGCGCCGCGGCGGCGAGCTGGAGGTCATGGTCGGCTACTCGGACTCCGCCAAGGAGGTGGGCACGCTCGCCGCGAACCTGGAGCTGTACGCGGCGCAACGCGCCATGACCACGTGGGCCCGCGATCGCGGCGTGCGGCTGACGATCTTCCATGGACGCGGCGGCGCGCTCGGACGCGGCGGCGGTCCCGCGAGCCGCGCGATCGAGGCACAACCGCCCGGGTCGGTCGCGGGCCGCTTCAAGGTGACCGAGCAGGGCGAGGTGGCGTTCGCGCGCTACGGCGCGGCGGCGCTCGCCCGCCGGCATCTGGAGCAGCTCACGAGCGCGGTCGTGCGGGCGAGCGCACGCGCGGTGGTCGACGATCCGGCCGACGCGTTCGAGGGAGAGATCGAAGCCATGTCGACCGCGTCGCGTGCGCACTACGAAGCTCTCGTCGGGACGGCGGGGTTCGTGGACTTCTTCCGGCGCGTGACGCCGATCGCGCAGATCGGCACGCTCCCGATCGCGTCCCGCCCGGTCGCACGCGGCATGGACGCGTCGACGGAGCTCGACGACCTGCGGGCGATCCCGTGGGTGTTCGCGTGGAGCCAGAGCCGCGTGAACCTGACCGGCTGGTACGGGCTCGGCGCCGGCCTCGCCGAGGTCATCGCGCAGCGGGGCGGGCTGGGCCGGTTGCGCGCGATGGCGAAGGCATGGCCGTTCTTCGCGACGCTGCTCGAGAACGCCGAGCTGTCGCTCGCCAAGGCCGACCCCGCGATCGCCGATCTCTATCTGGCGAGCAGCGATCGTGCCGACCTGGTCGCCGCGATCCGCGAGGAGCTGGCGCGGACGACGGAGCTGGTGCTGGCCGTGTCCGGCCACGCGAACCTGTTGGACGGCAAGCCCGATCTGCAGCGCGCGATCGAGTACCGCAACCCGTACGTCGACGCGCTGTCGTTCCTGCAGGTGCGGTTCATGCACGAGCCCGCCACCGAACGGACCGAACGGCTGGTCCAGGCGACGATCAGCGGCGTGGCGGCGGGCCTGCAGAACACGGGCTGAACGCGGCGATCACCACACCGCAAGAGTGACCCCACAGCCGTCGCACGCGTGGCACGGGGGTTGGGTTCCTCCGCCGTCGGGTAGGGTAGTTGCAGTCGCCACGGAACGAACCCACGAACGGCCGTCGGGTGTGGGGTGTGGCACCCATCGAACACCCTCGAGGCCAGAAAGGGGGAACCCGATTTGAGGTTTCCAGAAGAAGAAGGTAACGGCCCGCGCGACCGCGTTGGCGCTCGCGACTCGGCGTGATCGCGGTGCTCGTGACGGCACTGCCTGCCTCGGCGTCCACCGATCACGTCGTTCACTCCGACGTGCGGGGTCGCCGGCACGTCGGTCACGATCACCGGGAGCGGCTTCAACGGGGCGACGCGACGTGCTGTTCACGATCGGCACGTCGGCCTGCGACGTTCACGTCGTCGCGACACCCAGGTGACGGCGACGGTGCCCGCTGCGCTGCAACGGCGGGCCCGATCACCTGTCGAGACTGCCGGCGTACCGACACCGCGAGCACGGCGAACTTCATCCCGCCGCCGCAGGGGTGCCGACGATCACGTCGTTCACGCCGACGAGCGGATCGGTCGGGACGAGCGTCGTCATCACCGGCACGAACTTCGGGTGCACGACGTCGGTGATGTTCAACACGACGGCCGCGACGACGTTACGTCGTCAACTCGGCCACGTCAGATCACCGCGACGGTGCCGACCGGTGCCACGACCGGACCGCTGCACGTGACGACCACGGTGGCGGCGTCCGCGCGAACAGCGCGACCAGCTTCACCGTGGTGCCGGCGCCGACGATCACGTCGTTCACGCCGACGAGCGGCCCGGTGGGGACGAGCGTCACGATCACCGGTACGAACCTCACGGGAGTGACCGCCGTCAAGTTCAACGGAGTCACGGCGACGTTCACGACGAGCACGGCGACGTCGGTGACCGCGACCGTTCCCGTCGGGTGCGACGACCGGCAAGATCACGGTCACGACCCCGGTCGGAACGGCGACCAGCGCCACCGACTTCACGGTCGACGGGCGCCGTCACGAAGCACAAGCGCACCGTGACGTTGGCACTCAAGAAGCATCTGGTCGCGAGCGGCACCGTGAAGGTCAAGGATGGGTTCAATGCCTGTCGCAGCAACGTGACGGTCAAGATCCAGCGTTTGAAGAACGGCGCATGGACGGGTGTCGGATCCGACAAGACCTCCGGCAACGGTGACTACAAGGTCAACCTCAAGGACAAGACCGGCAAGTACCGCGCCATCGCCAAGAAGAAGACGCTGAACGGCGGCGACGATATCTGCGTGGCAGACACGTCGAAGACCGTGAAGCACACGCACTGACGTCCCAGTATCGAGAACGAGACGTCGCACACATGAGCGGCCCCTCGGGGCCGCTCATGTGCGTTCCGATGCGTCCTTCCCGGGGCGACCTCGTCGGCCCGCACGCACGCGTTCCTGCGCCGGCAGGATCACCTTGCGGAGACGGACGTGGTGGGGCGTCACCTCGACGCACTCGTCCTCGCGGATGAACTCCAGCGCCTGCTCCAGCGACAGCTCGCGCTTGGGGATCAGGCGCGTGAACTCCTCCGATGACGACTGGCGCATGTTCGTGAGCTTCTTCTCCTTCGTCGGGTTCACGTCCATGTCCTCGGACCGGGAGTTCTCGCCCACGATCATGCCCTCGTAGACCTCCTCGGTGGGGCCGACGAACATCGAGCCGCGCTCCTGGAGCGTCTGCAGCGCGAAGCCCGGTGGTCACGCCGATCCGGTCGGCGACGAGCGAGCCCGTCGGACGCGTGCGGAGGTCGCCGTGCCACGGCTCGTATCCGTCGAACACGTGGTGGAGCTGGCCGGTCCCGCGCGTCTCCGTGAGGAACTCGGTCCGGAACCCGATCAGCCCGCGCGCGGGCACCAGGTGCTCCATGCGGATCCAGCCGGTGCCGTGGTTCACCATGTTCTCCATGCGGCCCTTGCGGAGGGCCAGGAGCTGCGAGATGACACCCAGGTACTCCTCGGGCGCGTCGATCGCCACGCGCTCGACCGGCTCGTGGAGCTTCCCGTCGATCGTGCGCGTCACCACCTGTGGCTTGCCGACCGTGAGCTCGAACCCCTCGCGGCGCATCATCTCGACCAGGACGGCCAGCTGGAGCTCGCCGCGGCCCTGGACCTCCCAGCGGTCGGGCCGATCGCCGGGCAGGACGCGGATCGACACGTTGCCGACCACTTCCTGATCCAGGCGCCCCTTCACGAGCCGGGCGGTGAGCTTGTCACCGTCCTTGCCGGACGTGGGTGCCGTGTTGATCCCGATCGTCATCGAGAGCGACGGCTCGTCCACGTGGGTCAGCGGCAACGGGCGTGGGTCGTCCGGATCGGCGAGCGTCTCTCCGATCGTCACCTCGGCCAGACCGGCGACCGCGATGATCTCGCCCGGCCCCGCCTCCTCCACGTCGACTCGGTCGAGCTCCTCGGCTACGTAGAGCTCGCCGATCTTGGCCGCCTCGATCGTGCCGTCGGCGCGGCACCAGGCAACGGCCTGACCGCGCTTGATCGTGCCGTTCCGCACCCGGCAGAGCGCCAGCCGTCCCAGGTAGGGCGAGGCGTCGAGGTTGGTCACCAGCGCCTGGAGCGGGTGGCCTTCCTCGTACTCCGGCGCCGGGATGTGGTGCTTCAGGGCCTCGAAGAGCGGCTCGAGGTCGTCCGCCAACATGTCCGGGTCGGCGCCGCACCTCCCCGCGCGGGCGTTCGCATACAGGATCGGGAACTCGATGTGATGATCGTCGGCGTCCAGATCCATGAACAGCTGGTAGACCTCGTCGACGACCTCTTTCACGCGCGCGTCGGGGCGGTCGACCTTGTTCACGACGAGGATCACCGGCAGGTGCCGCTCGAGCGACTTGCGCAGGACGAAGCGCGTCTGCGGCAGCGGGCCCTCGCTCGCGTCCACCAGGAGCAGCACGCCGTCGACCATCGTCAGACCGCGCTCGACCTCGCCGCCGAAGTCGGCGTGGCCGGGCGTGTCCACGATGTTGATCTTCAGGCCGCCGTGGCGAACGGCGGTGTTCTTCGCGAGGATCGTGATGCCCTTCTCGCGCTCCAGGTCCATGGAGTCCATGACGCGGACGTTCACGTCCTGGTTCGCTCGGAACGCCCCGGACTGCCAGAGCATGGCGTCCACGAGTGTGGTCTTGCCATGGTCGACGTGAGCCACGATAGCGACGTTACGGATGTCTTCGCGGAGGGGCATGAGCAGGCAGCTTTCGAATGAACCGAGGTGCGCAGCCGGCCGGCGACGCCCACTCTATTGTACGCGGCGAACGGCGGCGGAGCCCGCCACGGGCAACCGACCGTCAACGAACGGGAGTGACCCTGCGGACGCTCAACACGTGGAGGGCGTCGGCGCTCCCTGGTACAGCAGGCTCACATCGCCGGCCGACATCGTCGCGCTCCCCACGGAAGGCAGCCGCCATTGCAGTCGGAACGTGTGCTGGTGTTCGGCAGGGTTCTGGCCGACCCACGTGAACGATGAGGCGGTCGGTCCCGATGCGGCGCGGATCGTCGCCGACCCCGGCGCGAGGGCGCTCGTGCCGCCGATCGATGCGTCGATCACACGGATCTGCACGTCGTCCCCCTCGAACGTCCCGCTGATCTGCACCGCGAAGTTCTGTGCCAGCGTGTCCTTCACGCTCATCCCCGGGACGTTCTTCCACGACGTGGACGTGGTCGTCGCTGGAACCGTGACCGCGGCCCAGTCCAGACACGACGCCCGCGTACCGGGAACGGTCGTCGCGCGGCCCAGTCCATAGGCGATCCCTACGGGGACGAGCACGACGAGCGCGAGACCAACGGCGAACGATGCGCGATGCGTCTGCATCTCGATCCTCCTGACGATCGACGGCAGCGACACCACGGGTCCGTGGCATCAGGCCCTCGCTTCCATCTTCCTCCGGAACGGCGGAACGGGGTCGGTTGGCGCCAGTTCGGCGTTCGTCCGCTTCAGCGAAGGTTGGTGACTACGGGCAGCGCAGGGTGAACCCGTCCGTGCCCACATCGCAGACGTCAGAGCCCGACCCTCCGTCCAGCAGATCGAAGCCCAGATCACCCGACATCGTGTCGGCACCGTTCTCGCCATTCAGCACGTCGTTGCCGTCACCGCCCGTCATGAAGTCGTTGCCGGGACCGCCGATCAACAGGTCGTTCCCCGCGAGCCCGTCGATCGTGTCGTCGCCCCCACCGCCACAGATCACGTCGTCGAGGTCGGTGCCGACCAGTGCTTCGGCGACCGCGGTCCCACGGATCGTGCAGGTCGGCTTCGGCTGCCATGCCGGATAGAGATCCGATCCCGGGTCGGTGGTGAGCGGCGCCCGAGCCGACCCGTCGGCGCCCATCACCCACACGTCACGGTTCCCGGTCCCGACGACCACGCTCACATAGGCGATCTGCGAGCCATCGGGCGACCATGCCGGGTGTGACTCGTCGTCGACGCTCGCGGTGAGGTTCGTTTCGCCCGATCCATCGAGAGCGACCACGTAGATCTCCGAGCTCCCGTCGAGGCAGCAGCGTTCGATCGCGAGACGAGTTCCGTCCGGAGACCACGTCGGGCTCCCGTCGATCTGTTGGTTGTCGGTGACGCGCCGCAGCCCCGTTCCGTCGGGCGCCACGGTGTAGATCTCGGGGAACCCACCTGCTCGGGTGCTTGCGAACGCGATCGACGAGCCGTCGGGTGACCAGGCGGGAGCGAAGTCATCGGTGTCGCTCGAGCCGGTGGCGATCTGGGTCTGTCCCGAGCCGTCGGCATTCATCACGAACAGCCGGAACCCGGCGCCGGCAGCGACACGAGCGACGAATGCGATCCTCGTTCCATCCGGCGACCACGCCGGCTGACGCTCGGCGAGCGTCGTCGCGGTCAGCCGGAATCCACCTTGCCCGTCGGCGTTCATGACGTACAGGTCTTGCCGGCCGCCGGGGCGGAGGCTCCTCGCATACGCGATCCGGTCGCCGTCGGGAGAGAATGCCGGATCGAGCTCGGTCGCCGAGCTTCGAGAGATGTTCTGCGTCGCCGATCCGTCCGTGGTCACCGTGTAGATCTGCGCGTTCCCGTCGCGCATCGTCCTGAACGCCAGGACCCCGTTGGATGACGGCCACGAAGCTCCGGCCGGGGAAGGGGTGCCAACGGCGAGCGCCGCTGCCACCAACATGGACGCGGCAACGGAGGAGGCGATCGATCGGGGCCGGGACATCCGTCGGACCCTAGCGACGGGATGCTTGGAGCGTCAACGACTGCTAGGGTGAGGCGCCATGAGCCGGACGCGTATCGCGGCGGGGATGGCGATCGTCGTGGGTGCGTTGACGATGCTTATCGCGTTCACGCTCCCCTCCGACATCGGTCTCGCAGCGGGAAGGAAACCCAAACCGCCGGTCATCACCACCGTCCGCAAGCTTGCCCCTGGAGTGAAGCTCACCAAGATCGTCGACCGCCGTATCCCCCGCCGGACGTTCATCCTCGCGATCGATCCGAGCAAGGGGGCGACGCTGCGATTCGTCCTCTCGAACGATCTGATCCCCGACCTCGAGCGAACGAGCAGCATGGCGCGTCGATCGGGCGCGCTCGCTGCGGTGAACGGAGATTTCGGATCGACCTCGACCGGCCGACCGACGCATCCGATGGCGATCGACGGCGAACTGATCCAGACATCGCTCGACCTCAGTGGAAGCTTCGCCATCAGCGCAGACGGGTCCATGCGCATCGATCAGCCGGAGCCAGCCGTTTCCGTCACCGCGATCGATACGGGCGAGGTGTTTCCGATCGACTCCTGGAACAGCTTCCGACCGCACGTCGGCGATCTCAACGGTTACACCGCGGTCGGCGGGACGTCGTTCGGTCCGCCGGCGAACGCATGCTGGGCCCGACTCTCTCCGGTGACCGAGCCTGATCCCGAACCACTCGGGGTGTTGCGGGACTACGACGTTTCCGAGACCTCATGCACCCCCCAACCGCCGGCCGCAGGAGATGACGTCATCCTGGCGGCCATGCCCGGCTCTGACGAAGCTGCGTTCGTGCGTTCGTTGTCGGCAGGCGAGACGGTCCGAGTCGGTTGGTCGTTCGGGTGGCCCGCGATCGTCGACGCCATGGGAGGGAGCCCGATCCTGGTTCAAGGCGGCGAGATCGTCCTCGGCCCCTGCACGACGTCGATCTGCAGCGTCAATCCGCGGACGGCGGTGGGACTCACCCGCAACGGAAGGGTCCTGCTCGTGGTGATCGATGGACGTCAGAAGTCATCGGTCGGCATGACCCTTGGCCAGCTGGCTCAGTACATGCGCGGGCTGGGCTCCGTCCAGGCGATGAATCTGGACGGTGGGGGATCCACGACGCTCGTCGTCCGCGGTGATGTCGTGAACCGCCCTTCAGACGGCCATGAGCGGAGGGTCGCGGCGGCGATCGCCGTCATCCCACCACCTTAGGGTCGCGTACCGGTCCGACCTCAGATCGCCTCGAACGCCCCGATGATGTTGCAGCGGAGGTCTTGTAAACCCCGATATCGATTCACGGCTCGCTCATACGCGATCCCAGCCTGATACGCGACCGGGTGGAAGAAGAGGTACGCGGGTTTCGTCTCGAAGAGGTCGAGTTCGATGATCCGCCATCGGCTCGCTGCTGCGATCCGTCGCAGAGCGAACCGGTCGTTGGCCCGGTACCGCGTTTCGAACGTGTCCTCCTCGGCTTGCCCTCGTTTGTCGTTGAACCAGACGTGGAACCGATGCGGCGTGATCCTCGCGGCGAGCGCGTAGTAGTGGAAGCGATTCGGGGCATGCACGATGAGGCGGCCCCCGGGCTTGGTCACGCGGCGGAGCTCCCGGAAGACGCGGACCGGATCGTCGAGATGCTCCAGCACGTACTTCGAGAACACGAGATCGAAGGTCGCGGCGTCGAACGGCAGCTCACCGAGGTCGGCCACGACCGCGTCATCGAGGTTCGGATTGTCATGGACTTCCGCTCCGGCATCCACACCGACGACGCGTGAGACGAACTCCTTGTAGTCGTAGGGATACTGCCGGCCTCGGCCGGCGCCCGCGTCCAACACCACCGCATCCGGGCGAAGGTGTCGACGAACGACGCGATCGAATCGAGCGTGCTCGTCCACGTACCCCGGGTAGTAGCGAGCGTCGAGTTCCTGGATGCTCTTCATGGCCTCCGAGCCACTCGCGGCCAGCCAGCATCATCGAAGACTTCATCTCGGCCGGCAAGTTGTCACCTGCGGCGCGCATCAGCCGAGAGATCTGCCCGCGAGCAGGAATCCCTCCCGCGAAACTCAGAAGGCGGAGGTCGTGCACAAGAGAGAAACTTCGCTGAGTCCGGCAACCCTAGGCTCGGTTCGACGTCTGTGATAGTGAGGACCGTAAGCGCTGGGCGGCACGCCTGAAGAGGGCACGTCGAAGACAGGATCACCGCGCCATCTCTGGCGGCGATCGCTCGAACGAGCATCATCTGCTTGCGCTCGTGCAGGCACGCCCGAGGCGGTCGGCTGAGAAAACCTGTGGATCAAAGGGATAGGATTCGAGCACATCGCGCCACTCATCGGTCTGGCGACGGTCGTGAGAACCGGGACGTGGCGCCCCAGCGGCTTCCCTTGCGACCCAGAAAGGAGGAGCCCGTATGAGGTTCCCGAAGAAGAAGGTATCGGCCCGCGCAACCGCGCTGGCGCTCGTGCTCGGCGTGGTCGGGGTGCTCTTGACGGCTCTTCCGGCGTCCGCAGCCACGGTCAGCGTCGTTCACGCCCGTCTGTGGCGTCGCGGGCACGACGTCGTGACGCGTCACGGGCTCCGGATTCACCGGGGTCCGACCGTGACGGGCGTGACGTTCATCGGCGGGGTGACGGCAACCGCTGACCGTGTCACCGCGTCCACGACACCACAGCTCACGGCGACGGTGCCCGTGCGGCGCGATCGACGACGGGACCGCATCACGGTCGACGATCGCCGACGGCGACACCCGCGAGCGCAACGCAACTTCGATGGTCGTCGGCCGTCGCTGGCTCCGACGATCACGTCGTTCACGCCGCCGAGCGGCGCGGTCGGATCGAGCGTGATCATCACGGGAACGAACCTCTGCGGAGCGACGCCAGGTCGTGTTCAACGCCACGCCCGCGACCTTCGTCGTCACCTCGCAACACGCAGATCACCGCGACGGTGCCGACCGGAGCCACGAGCGGTCCGATTGCACGTGACGACCTCCGGGCAGCTGACTCGGCGAACAGCGCGGCCAGCTTCACGGTCACGGGTGTTCCGACGATCACGTCGTTCACGCCGACGAGCGGACAGGTCGGGACGAGCGTGACCATCACCGGCACGAACCTCACCGGCGTGACGCTCGGTCAGGTTCAACGGCGTGACGGCGACGTTCTCGACGAGCACCGCTACGTCGGTGACGGCGACCGTCCCGACCGGCAGCGACGACCGGCACGATCTCCGTGACGACCCCGGGCGGGACGGCGACGAGCGTCGCGATCTTCACCGTGACGACCGGCCCGGTGGCGCGGACGGTCTCGTTCGGCTTCCAACAGAACAGCCGTGTATCCGGCCACGTCAGCGTCACGAACGGGAGCGCGGCCTGTGGTTCGTTCGTCCCGGTCGCGATCCAGAAGCAGAAGAACGGCTCCTGGAAGTGGGTCGACACCACAGCGACGAACGGGAACGGAAACTACAAGACGTACATCCCGCCGAGCAACGGGAAGTTCCGGGCGAAGGTCAACAAGCTCACGCTCGCGAACGGCGTCCTCTGCGGAGGCGATGCGTCGAACGTGGCTCACAGCTGAGCTACCGACACACGCAGCTGGAACGGACCGGCCCGCGAGGGTCGGTCCGTTCCATCTGGAACAGGCTGCGAGGCAAGGGTATCTACCTCCAGCAGGCGTTGCGCCGGTCGGCGGTCGGGGCGGACACGGTCGGGGCTGCGGCGCCCGCGGTCAGGAATGTCGGGACGGACGGGACCTGATCCATCGTCGCACCACTCGCCACCCAGTCCGCGATCCGCGCCACCCAGTCGAGGTACGCCGTGCGATTGGCCACCGCATCGCGCGCGTCCGGTGAGAGCGGACCGTGGTAGTTCATCGCCAAGTGATCGTAGACGTCGGGTTGCACGGCATCCGCCACCGTGCCGGAGCTCTGCGCCCCGGCCTGAGGGTGGTTGCCGGCCGCCAGGATCCGATCGATGGTCCGCTGAGCGGGCCGATAGCCTCCGTTCGCCAACTCCTCCATGATGGCGGCGCCGGCCTCGTCCAACGGAGGGACCCCCGCCTGCGCCTCGTAGACGACGTTGAGCAGGGGGAATGCCGAGAAGAGGGCTTCCTGTGCCTCCCCCGGGCCTCCGATCGCCGGGTCCGCCGTTGCGGCGTACTCCGCGACCGTGCGGAACAGCGTGGGGTCATCCTGCGCGACGATGAACGCGAGGATGCGTCCACCTCCGTAGGGATCGCTGATCCCGCGAAGGAACCCGGGGTTGAGGAAGCTCGTGACGGCGCTGGATGACAGACCATCGGCGAGCCCGGCGCGCATCACTTCCTCGACGGCGGCCGCCGGAACCCCGCCCCCGAATCGCCCGCCGTTGTCGTACCAGGCGAGGTCGGTCGCGTTCAGGGCCTCACGCCCATACCGACGCAGTTCCTCAGCCAGCTCAGCAGGAAGCGTCGGCAACGATGCGGCCGTCTGCCGCATCGTTGCCGCATGCCTCACCTTCGGGCAGCTCCCGAGCTGCGCGGAGCGGGCCAAACCGATCGGGGCTGCGGCACTGACCGTCGGCATCACGAGGACGGCCAGCACACCGATCACGATGAGCAAGCGATACCGCATGCGATCCTCCGTTCCGGGCGAGATGGCCCGATGTCGTTGGAGTGAGAGGCTGTGTGCCCCTCTCTGATCGGATACAGCATCGAGGAGGGCTCGGGGTTGACCGGGAGATCAGGACCGCATCCACGGACCGGACGTGAGGAGCCAGACCCGGGCATCGCACCGGTCGCGAACCATATCCAGGATGAGGTAGCTCGAGATGCGCGTCCAGCGGTACGTCCCCGCCCGCTGGCCAGAACACAGTCCGTTGCTGAAGACGGTGGTACGGAACTCGTTGGTACGAGGATCCAGCAACCAGGAGCCGGTGGCACCGGCGAACCTCGCGGGGGCGAGCAACTGCATCCGGCCACGTGAGTCGATAGCGATGCTCCACGACCCCTCCAGCCCGTTCGCGCGGACCACGGCCAGCCCTCGCGAGATGGTCTTGGAGAACGCCACCGGCGTGACTGCGACCTGAACAGGGGTCTGCGTCGCGACCTGCGTCGGCTGGGTCGCCACCGCCGGGGTCCGAGGGTTACGGAGCCCGTCCAGGATCCCCGGCCCGACGACGATCGCCGTCGCGACGAGGGAGATCGTGACCAGTGAGGAGAGCGTCAGGCGGACCCGGCGCCGCCGGCGGGCTTGACGGACGACGGTGGAGAACGATCCCTCGACGTTCGGCTCGAGGACGGCTGCGTTCCGCTCTGCCCCCTCACGGATGCGGCGCTCAAGACGCATCCTCGTCCACCTCCTCCCGAAGCATCTCGGACGAGGCGATGCCGCGCCCGATGCAGATGCACCTTCACGGCACCGTCCGAGATCCCGAGGATCTCGGCGATCTCGGCGATCGGACGATCCTCGACGTAGAAGAGCAGCACGCACGCACGCTGCTTCAGAGGGAGTTGTCGAAGGGCGGCAGCCAGGTCGATATCGGGTGGTGGGCGTTCTTCCCTCTCCGGCGTCTCACGTTCGAGCGCGGCTCGGAGCCGATCACGTCGCGCGGTGCGGACCGCCAGGCGGATCGCGACACGGCGCACCCACGCCTCAGGCCGCTCGTACCGAGACACCTTCCGCCAATGCGCCAGGAGCTGGACGAAGGCTTCCTGCGCGACGTCCTCGGCTCGACCTCGGTCTCCGAGGATCAGGTAGACGGTCCGCACGACCATGGGGTACTCGGATCGGAAGAACCACGTGTACTCGGGCGCAGGCCCCGCCACACGAACCTCCCTTGCCACCCATAGGCGCTTCGGTTCGACGCTCGGATATCACACAGTATCCGGCCGGGCCTTCGAGGTTGACCGGGGAAGGCAGGGAGTTCAACGGAAAGAGAACCGGCCCCCGTGGGGGCCGGTTCTCTCATCCTTCGACCCAAGCTCCGAGGAGCCCAGGGTGGAACGTATCGCGCTACGGCTTGATAGCTACGAGACGAGCGACGTGCGCTGCGGCCGCACGGGCCACGGCAGACTTGCCGCCCTTCAGCTTCTTCTCGCACTTGACGACGTTGACTCCGCCGCCACCGTTGCACTTGTCCTTACCCTTCTGGCCGTAGATGTTGTCATCTCCACCGGCACCCCGGATGGTGTCATTGCCGCCGCCGCCCTTCGCGGTGTCGTCACTGCCACCAGCGCGGATGTTGTCGTTGCCGGCTCCGCCCAGGATGAAGTCCGGGCCGTTGTTACCGGAGATGTCGTCGTTGCCCTTGCCACCCTTCAGCGAGTTCCCAACCTCTCCGTTGGTCCCGATGATGGTGTCGGCGAACGCCGTGCCGACCGCGTTGGTGAACCCAACGATCGAGTCGGCGTTGCCACTGGTCGGGCCACCGCCAGCGAGGTTGATCGTCACCTTCGCGTCGTACCCCGTGCTGTAGTTGACGGTGTCGATACCGCAACCCTGGACAGCGTCGGGGCAGCCGTTCAGCGAGTTCTGGCCACCGTTCGGCCACACGGTGTTGTTGAACGACGATCCTGTGAAGGTGTCACTACCCGTCCCCAGGATCGCGTTCTCGACCGTGTTCTGCCGGATGTAGTCCTCCCCACCGCTGACACCGTTGCCGGTGCTGCACGAGAGCGGCCGGCGGCGAGGTCCGGCACAGGCGCGTCGATCCCGTAGAGCTTGACGGTCGTGCTGAGCGTGTTGGTGCCGTAGTCCAGGACGTCGATGCCTCCACCACCGTCGAACTGGTCGAGGACGCCATCCCTGTCGCCGGCGCCACCGGACAGCGTGTCGTTCCCGTCAGCACCCCAGATCGAGGTTGTTGCCGGAGCTGCCCTTGATCGTGTCGTCGGCGTCGGAACCCGTACACGTTCTCGATGCCGGTGAGCGTGTCCGTACCCGACCCACCGGTCGACGTGCCGGCACCGAGGTCGACCGTCACGCCGTCTTCGGCGGCGGACACGTCGTACGTGTCCCCGTAGGTGCCGGAGTCTCCGCCGCCGTCGATGGTGTCGTTGCCGTTACCGGCGTAGAACCAGTTGTCACCAGCGTCGCCCGTGCAGGGTGTCGCCGTGGGACGAACCCGCGATGTCCTCGAAGTTCGATCAAGGAGTCGAGGCCCTCACCGGATCCGGTACCTGCGGTCGCCCCACCCAGCGTCACCGTGACCGCGGTCGCGGATGCCGAGTAGTCCACCGCATCCTCGTCGCCGACGCCGGACCGCCGTCGAGGCTGTCGTTGCCGAGGCCGCCCGCGATCGAAGTCATCGCCGGCACCGCCGCGTGATCGTGTCGCTGCCGGCACCGCCGGTGAGCGTCGTCGTCACTGACGCCGAGCAGTCGCCGTCGATCGTGATCGCGGTCGGATAGGCCGCACCGGTCGCGGTGCTGCCGCCGGCGTTGACCGTCTCCCCAGCAGCGGGATAGACCGTGCCGATCCCGGCGAAGTCCTGTCGAGGTCTCGATGCCTGCCGAGCACGACGTCGAGGTCACCGTCACCGTTCAGGTCGACGCCCGAGACGCCCCAGTCGGTCGTGACACCGGCGTCGGTGTTGCCGGAGTTGTCGACGATGAACGGTGTCACCGGGCGGCACCAGCGCCGGTTGTCGCCGAGGTTGACGGTCCAGTTGATCTTGCCCCAGTTGGCCGTCGCGTCGTGGCGCCCCGGTAGCGTCTGGATGGTCACGCGTCTCGTCGGTCAACGACGCACCGGCAGGGCCGGTGACGTTGATCGCCGTGGTGTTGCCGACGTTCGCGGCCGAGCGTGGCACGGTGCACCCGGCGTAGGCGTCCGTCTGCGACACCGTCCACCAGGATGTTCTCGGCGGGTCGTCCTGCGAGATGGTGCTGGCCGTGCCGGCATCGATCCCGACCGTCAGCACGCCGCCGCTGAAGCTGCACGTCGTCACAGCCGCGGACGCCGACGGTGGCGCCGATCATGCTCAGAGCCTGAAAGGCTCCGAGCGAAAGGGCTACGACTACCGCCGAGTGGCGGACCTTGCCCTTCTTGAGACTCATCTACTCACCCCTTCCGTTGCTCGTTCTTTCTCATCCAATTCCCATGCCCCGCGCAGGCTTACGAAGCCTCGAGGGGGGAAGCTCGCCAGAATGTACCGGCTGGCCGCGAGCGAGTCAACGTTCTGACCTGCCCAAGTGCTCCCCGGCCCCACCCCCTTCACAGCCTCAGCTCCTGCGCGTGGGCGTGCTACATCTAGGGAAACGACATCCGATGCTCAGGGTTGCTCTCGGACCTCGGGGTTCTTCTCAGGATTCGTCCATCGAGACGCTCGTCGCGTAGAGCGTCCCATCGCCCCAGAACCCCAGCCGCATCGAGATCGTGCCGTCGTGGGGCATCTCCGTGTCAACGGTGGAAGGGGTGCTCGTCAGGCTGTACCGGCCCGAGAGGACGACCTCGATCGACCCATCATCCGGCGACAACATCGCGGACGTCAGGGTGGCATCGGCCGCGTATCGGTATTGCCCTGCCGGTGTATCCACCCACAGCCAGAGGGTCGTGAGCGATCCATGGGATCCATCCATCCATCCGGTGAAGTCGAGATAGACGCTCCCGATGACGTCCCCGTCCGGCCCGACCACGTCCCCCCGCATGCTCTCGCCGAACGCGCGGTCGTTCGACGGTCCGATGACCCGCGGATCGGACAAGAGCACCAGGTGTGCCGCGCTCAAGCCGCCGGACGTCGAGAACGCGCCCGTCCACGCGGGCGCGGGGGCCGGTGGCGGCGGGCTCTCGGGTCCCGGGGTCGGGCTGGGTTCGGTCGGCGCCGGCGACTCCGCCGGCGTCTCGCCGGGCACGGCCCCGGTCGGAGCCTCCCCGCCTTCGCTCTGCTGGTCGGGCTTCGTTCGGGGCTTGTGGTGGGGCTTGACCACGGGCTTCGCCGCTTCGGGCGCCACCACGACCGCCGGTGCCACGGGACGACGGGCGCGGGGGACGCGGTGACCGGTGTGGTCTTCGAGGGCTTCTGCGTGTGCTGGATGGCGACGGCACCGACGCTGACGGTGCCGGCCACGATGACCGTGATCGCTGCCGCGGTCACCTTGTCGGTCATGCTGATCGCCGACGAGGTCACGGCCGGAGCCGCCGTCACCTGGACCGCAGCTTGCTGGACGGTCGCGGTCGCGCTCGCGACCACGTCGTGGGCGGGTTGGAGCAGCTTGCGCAGGAACCCGGGCAACCGGAACGGCGCCAGCAGGATGATCGGCGCCAGGGCGGCCACGCCGCGGCGCTCACTGCCTTCATCCCACGCCCGCCGGAAGCTCTTCTTCGCGCGGTGGATCAACGCCTTCGCTTGCTTCGGCGAGACGCCCAACGTCTCGGCGATCTCCTGGTGCGAGCGTCCCTCGAACTCGCGAAGCACCAACGCCTGCCGGTGACGATCCGGGATCGACTCCAGCGTTGAACGGATCTCTTCTTGATCCAGCACCCGCTCGACCGTCTCGGACGTGTCGTCCGTCAGCGCCAGGATCAGCCCCGCATCGTCGGAGATGTCGGGCTTGGCGGGGTCGCGCTGCGGGCGGCGGGAGCGGGCCCGGACCATGTCCAGTGCGACGTTCGTCGCGATCCTCGCGACCCATGCCTGGAGCTGGTACCGACCGTTGAATCGGGGGAGTCCCCGGTAGACCCGGAGCATGGTCTCCTGGACCGCCTCGTCGGCCTCCTCGCGGTCCTGCAGGATGCGATAGCAGATCTGCGCGGAGAGGGCCCGGTACTTCACGAAGATGTCCGAGTACGCGTCGATATCCCCGGACTGGAACGCCAAGACCAGGGTCTTGTCGTCATCCAGATCCGCGCCGGCGCCGGAGCGCGGGAACGCCCGAACATCGGTGAGTCGTGTGGCCAAGGTCCACCCTTCGGGGTTGGGCTCTGATTGGGAAACGTCGGGTACCGTCCGAGGGTTATCCCGCTTCAGCAGCATCGGTACCCGTCCATCGACGACTTGAACCCCCGGAGACTAACACGCGGCCCTCTGCCGGTCTTTCAAGGACTGACGACGGGGACATCGATGCGGTTCCCGTACGGGTCCAGCCTGACCCGCGGATCGGAGGCTGCCTTTACCGTGCGCGGGTGTCCGGTGTAGACATCGTTGGGTTCCGCAACACCCGACAGACGAAGGAGGGTCCATGTCGCATCCGAAGGACCGCATCCCGCCGCTCTCCCGACGCGAGTTCCTGCGCCGCGCCGCCATGACGGGCGTGGCGGTACCGGGCCTGGCCGCCATCCTGGCCGCGTGCGGCTCGGACGACGGGAACGCCGGCGGCGCCTCGGGCAGCAGCCCCACCGCGGCCGGCCTGCAGCTGGCACGCCCGGACAACCCGATCACGCTGGCGATCACCGAGGACAACCCGGCCATCGCGGACGGCCTGTCGCCCGAGGCCGGACCGCTCAAGATCTTCGGCTACAACGACTACGTCTGGAAGAAGGTGCGGAACCAGTTCAGCGACCGGTACGGCGTCGACGTCGAGTACACGGTCTTCGACACGCCGGACGAGATGGTGTCGAAGATGCAGTCGAACGGGTCGGACTTCGACATCCTGGTCACCGTCACGCTCGAGAACGTCGGCAAGCTGGCGCAGGGCGGGCTGATCCAGCCGCTCAACAAGACGTACCTGCCCACGTTCGAGGACCAGCTGTGGACCGGGATCCCGGACTTCTACGACGTGGGCCGCCAGTACTCGGCGCCCTACGTGGTGTTCACCACCGGCATCTCGTGGCGGAACGATCTGATCACCGACGACATCGGCGCCATGGACAACCCGTACGACATCTTCTGGGACACGGCGAACAAGGGTCAGGTCCACCTGCTGAACGGGTCGCGGGACACGCTGGCGACAGCGTTGCTCCGCGGCGGCTACGACCCGAACGAGGACGATCCGGCGATCCTGGACACGATCAAGCAGGACCTGCTGGACGGCGCCGACGCGATGGGGTGGAAGTACGACCACGTGGACTACACCGAGCTCAGCACGAACGGGTGGGAGGTGCACGGCACGTGGTCGGGGCAGATGGTCTATTACCAGTACTACCTGCCGAAGGGCCTGGACATCACGTCGCTCTCGTACTCGTGGCCACCGCTCGGCATGGGTGCGAAGCCCGGCCTGATCTCGCACGACCTGTTCGCCATCTCGAAGGGCGCCGCCAACCCGGTGCTGGCGCACAAGTTCATCGACTTCATGTACGAGCCGGACAACGCGCTCACGAACTACACCTACGAGGGCTACCAGCCGACCGTGCTGTCGCTCGACAAGGCAGACGGCGCTCGACAAGGGCTATCTGCCGCCGAGCCTGGACTACACGTTCGTGACCGAAGACATGTTGCCGATGGGCGTGACCGAGCTCGAGCTGGCGCCCGCCGTGAACCAGCTCTATCAGCAGATCTATCAAGAAGTCACGGGTGGCGCGTAAGGACCGAGGCTCGGCCGGCGCCTGGTTCCCCCGCTGGTTCTGGCCGTCCTTCGCCACGCCCGCGATCGTGTGGCTGCTGCTCTTCTTCGTCCTGCCGTTCTACGTGATCCTGTCGGTCGCGTTCGGCGGGCTGGACCAGATCTTCCTGACCGCGACGCCCGTCTACAACCCGCTGCATTGGACGTTCGGTCCGTTCCGTGAGGTGGTCAGCGGGCTCGTCACCACGGACACGATCTATCAGGAGACGTTCGTGCGGACGCTGGTCTACGTGGGGATCGCGACCGCCCTCTGCCTGCTCATCGGGTACCCGGTCGCGTACTTCATCGCGCGTCACGCCGGACGCGCGAAGACGTTCTTCCTGGTGGCGTTCATCGCCCCGTTCTGGATCAGCTACATGATGCGGATGTTCTCGTGGGTCAACCTGCTGCAGCCCGAGGGATACGTGAACCGCATCCTCCACGCGCTCGGCGTGATCAACGAGCCGGTGCTGTGGCTGAACGGCAAGCCGTCGACCGTGATCCTGGGGCTGGTCTACGGCTACATCCCGTTCATGATCCTGCCGCTGTACGGCATGCTCGACCGCATCGACGGCGCCACGCTGGAGGCGGCGCGCGACCTGGGCGGCAGCCAGGTGCGGACGTTCTTCCGGGTCACGCTGCCGCTGTCGCGCCAGGCGATCCTGGCCGGCTGCGTGATCGTGGCGCTGCCGATGTTCGGCGACTACTTCACCCAGACGCTCCTGGCCAGCACGCGGCAGACGGCCATGTTCGGCAACCTG
Organism: uncultured Actinomycetes bacterium; assembly: GCA_963835415.1. Taxonomy (GTDB): domain Bacteria; phylum Actinomycetota; class UBA4738; order UBA4738; family HRBIN12; genus JBBQVZ01. The sequence continues at coordinate 50,554 of CAWIFZ010000004.1, forward strand.
ATCGTCAGCTCCATGGACAGCTCGCTCGTGAACACCGGGGCATCGCTCGTGATCGTGCTGGTCGTCGTCCTCACGCTGCCGATGTTCTATTACCTGCGGAGCACGAACGCCGCGCGGGAGCTGGCGGAGCGATGAGCGCAGCCGCTTCCGCGTCCGGGTCCGCCTCACTCGGGGCCCGCCTGCGCGGATGGGCCATGAACCCGTGGGCGCGCGCGCACTTCCTGTGGCTGATCGCGATCGCGTACGTGGTGTGGACGCTGATGCCGGTGTTCATCGCGGTGGCGTTCTCGTTCAACGCCGGCAAGGCGCAGACCACGTGGCAAGGGTTCTCGCTCACCCGCTGGTACCTGGACGACGTGAACTCCGTGTGGAAGGACGAGACGCTCCGCTCGGCGCTGTTCCAGAGCCTGAAGCTGTCGTCGCTGACGGTGCTGATCGCGGTGCCGTTCGGCGTCGGGTTCGCGCTGGCGCTCGATCGCTGGCAGGCGCGCAGCGCGTCCGCCGCGAACTTCCTGATGCTGTTCTCGTTCATCACGCCCGAGATCGCGATCGGGGTCGGGCTCTTCCTGATGTTCACGCAGCTCGTGTCGGGCATCGGCCTGGGGTTCAAGGCGCAGCTGTTCGGCCTGTCGATGTTCGAGATGGCGTACCCGCTCATCATCGTGCGCGCGCGGATGCTGTCCATCGGCAAGCAATACGAGGAGGCCGCGATGGATCTGGGCGCGACGCCGATCGGCGCGATCCGGCGGGTGATGTTGCCCATGCTGTCGCCGGCGATCTTCGCGAGCGTGGCGATCGTGTTCGCGTCGGCGATCGACAACTTCGTGATCTCGCAGCGGCTGTCCGTCAACGCCTCGACGCAGACGATCCCGATCATCATCTACAGCTCGGCGCGCCGGTCGCCGCTCCCGTCGCTCAACGCGCTCGCGACCGTCACGCTCGTCTCCTCGACCGTGATCATCGCCGCGGCCGCGCTCGTGTACCGGCGCTTCACGCGCATCGAACGGTCCACCGCCGGGTAGCGACGGGTCAGACCCGGGGCATCCGTGCCAGCGAGCGAGATGCGACGGGGGTGCGCGGCGCGTGCGGTCGTGGTGGGTACGGCCGGCGGCGGAGCGAGCGGTTGTGCGGATACAGCAGGATCGCGAAGACGCCCAGGATCATCTGCAGAGCGAACCACCAGACCCAGATCACGCTGTGGATCTCCAGGCCACCCAGCGTCCCCTCCCCGACGAACGGGAGGAGCAGGATCGGGAAATAGGCGAGACCGAGCAACCTGGTCAAGCCATGGCCCGATACCGCGTAGGCGGCGGCGCCGACCAGCCAGAACGATGTGAGCGCCACAACATATCCAGCGGCGAAGAGCACCGCCGCCCGGCTTCGGATCCGTTCCGATCGCGTTCGAGCCTCTGCCATGAGGAATCACCTCAAGCTTGCTCGGGAAGATCCTTAGGCTACCGTGTCGATCGGCAGCGGTCCCGCAAGCGTTGAGAGTTCTTGCCAGGGCCTGGAGTGAGGCCCGAGCCGGGGGCTAGTACGCGCCGCGGCCGGAGATGACCGCCGGAACGGTCTTGACAAGGAGCTTGAGGTCCAGTCGGAGGGACCATTCCTCGATGTACTCGAGGTCCATGTCGATCCACGTGTCGAAGTCGACATCGGAGCGCCCGCTGACCTGCCAGATGCACGTGACACCTGGCTTCACCAAGAGGCGACCCCGCTCACGATCGGTGTAGTCGAGGAACTCCTCCGGCAAGGCCGGCCGAGGTCCCACCAAGCTCATGCTCCCCACCAGCACGTTGAAGAACTGAGGAAGCTCGTCGATCGACAGCCGCCGGATGGCCCTGCCCACCGGCGTGATGCGCGGATCGTCGCGGATCTTGAAGATCGGTCCGTGGTGGATGTTCTGACCGGCGTGCTCTCCCCGACGGTCGTGGGCGTCCCGATACATCGAGCGGAACTTCACGATCCGGAAGGGCTTACCGCCCCGACCGACCCGCTCCTGAACGTAGAAGATCGGACCGCGTGACGTGGTCGCGACCAAGATCGCCACCGCGAGCAACAGCGGCGTCAAGACGACGACCGCAAGGACGCTCATGACGATGTCCATGCCGCGTTTCGCAACGAGTTGCCACGTCGCTGCATCCACGAGTCCTCGTGGCTCTTGAGCGGTTGGCTCGGCGGTGCGGTATTCAACGATCGGGGGCTCGACGGCTCCCACGTCATACAGCAACTCTTCAGCTGTTGCGTCCATGCGGATGTCTTGATCCATCGTCTCTACGTCGCCTTACTCTTCGGCCCTGCTACTGCGTGACCGACACCTTAGGGGACTCCGGCAGCCACTTTCGACGTTGGCCACTCTATGACGTGCGTCCCATGAGGGGCCTCCTACTTCCTGTGGGGATTCTGGCCCCCCCGGGTGACCCCCGCTTCCCCCATACGTAGGGATTCCAACTAGTTCTTTCGCCCTAATCACTTGTACGTGCGCATTTAATCGTGCGATGCGGATGAGGGCAAGCTACGCATGGCAAGCTCTGTGTGTCAAAAGGAAACGGGAGAAGTTCAGCCTCCAACGCCCTGTAGGACGCGAGCGCTACGGCCGATCGGGTAGCCAGCCCTCGAAGAACGAGCTGTTGCAGAAACCAGAACAGGTCGTCGTCACGCCGACCGGTCGGCCTCGACCAGGCCGTTGCGCAGCGCGTACGAGACGGCTTCGAGCTTCGAATGCACACCCAGCTTGGCGAGGATGCTCTTCACGTGGCTGCGGACCGTGAGCGGGCTGATGTGCAGCTCAGCGGCTGTCTCGCTGGTGGAGCGACCGTACGCCAGGAGGACGAGGATCTGACCTTCACGCGCGGTCAGTCGCTCGAACGTCCGGCGCGCTTCGCTCTCGCGCTGGCGGGCTGCCTGGAGCCGCCCTATCACCGTCGGGACGTCGGCCGCCGAGAGTCCCATCTCCCCCACGGCCGCCTGCCGGATGACCGTCAAGAGCTCGTCGACGGGCCGGGTCTTCACGACGTATCCGCGGGCACCGGCCTGGACGGCGGACGTGATCGCCTTGGTGTCGCCGAAATCGGTCACCACGACGACGGCCGTGCGAGGCGATGCCCGCCGGATCGCGCGGATGCCGGCGACCCCATCCATGTCGCGAACACGGAGGTCGACGAGGGCCACGTCAGGGGGGCGTGTGGTGCATTCCACGATCGCCTCCGAGATCGAGCTCACCGCCGCTTGCGGGAGCAGATCGGCCTCGTTCGCGAGCAGTTGGGTGAGCGCCTGCGTGAACATCCGGTGCTCGTCCACGAGGAGGAGGCTGATCACATCCGGATGCGGTCCGACGAGAGCGGACCCGACGGAGAAACCTTCCTGAGCTCGCGAGGAAGGCGATCCCAACGGGGGGGATGGGATGGCGGTCATGAGACGTGCGAGTTTGACGGACAAGCGGGACCCTCGTCAATGGCCGATGGTCTCGATATCCGCATGTTCACACACGACTTCATCCACCTCGGTATGCGCTTTGCGGCAACAGGAGCGCGTCTCGCCAAGATCGGGCCCAAGGCATCATCCGGAACAGGAATCCGAGTTGACAGACGTCGCTGATGACGTCATAGTGACGTCAGACAGACGGCAGGATGACATCAGCCGGTGAGGCACAGGAGGTGGCACCGATGGGACGAGGGATCCGCGAAGAGCTCGGGTGGTTGCGGGTGCACGATCTGCTCCGCGAGGCCGACGAGCGGTCGAAGCGCCACGGCGCCGGCCGGTCGACCAGGCGTCCGCTCCCCCGCACGGGCCGGGAGCGCTGAGCGAGGATGGACCTGACCCCGTACCTGGAATCCGTTCGGGCGGACCTGGAGGCCGTCGCGGGCTCGGACGAGGCGGCGCTCGCCGTCGCCGATCGCCTGGCCCGCGCCCTGGAGGCGTCGCTCCAACTCCGGATGCTGGACGCGCTCGGCCAGGCGGCACAGGAGCTGGCCGAGCAGCTTCCCTCGGGCAGGATCGACGTGCGGCTCTCGGGCCGCGACGTCCACCTGATCCTGGCCGGCGACGAGCCCGCTCCCCCGGAGCCCTCGACGGTGGAGGACGACGGCGGCACCGCGCGGATCACGCTCCGGCTGCCGGAGAGCGTCAAGACACGCGTGGAGCAGCAGGCGACCCTGGAGGGCATCTCGACGAACTCCTGGCTGAGCCGCGCGGTGACGCGCGGGTTGGACCAACAGCAGCACCAGCGTCAGCGCAGGCTGGGCAACCGGATCACCGGTCTCGCCCAGAGCTAGCCGACCGATACATACCGACCAGACGAAGGAGCTCGACCATGGACCAGTCATTTCCCACCCCAGGCAGGCTGCAGCTGGAGCTGCGCATCCCGGCGGGCTCCATCCGCCTGAAGGCTGAGGAGACCACGACGACCCAGCTCTCCATCAGGGGGGAACGGGACCCCGACGACATCCGGATCGCGTTCGACGATGCACGCGCCGACGAACAGCGTCTGACGATCGAGCACAAGGAACGAGGCAAGCATTTCGGCTGGCGCGGGAACGAGCTGCGCGTGGACGTGACGGTGCCGCTGGGAACCATCGTGTCCTGCGACACGGGTTCGGCCGACCTCGAGATCACCGGACGGGTCGGATCCCTGGACTTCCGCAGCGGCTCGGGTGACGTCCGGTTCGACGACGTCGACGGCGAGGTCGACGCGAAGATGGCGAGCGGCGACGTGATGGGCGGCACGATCGGCAGCCGGTTCTCGTTCATCTCCGCATCAGGTGACGCGCGCGCCCGTGACATCGGCGGCGCCGTCTCGGGCAAGACCGCCTCGGGCGACGTGACGCTGGGGACGGTCCGTGGCTCGGTGCAGCTCACGACGGTCTCGGGCGACGTCGACATCGCATCGGTTGCGTCGGGTTCGACGACGGTGCGAACGGTCTCCGGCGACGTCGAGGTCGGCGTCGCGCGCGGGACGCGTGTCTACCTGGACCTCGGCTCCACGTCCGGAGACACGGTGAGCGAATTGGACATGTCGGAGGCCGCGGGCAACGGCGGCGGCGCCGACCTGGAGCTGCAGGTCGGCACGATCAGCGGGGACATCCGCGTGGTGCGGGCGACGTCGCGAGCCGCCGAGCCTCAGGCGGCCGAGGACTCCGCGTCCGCCGAGTAATCCCCCGTCTGCGCCAGCCCGTTCATCCGCGCCCGGTGCGCCAGCGCTCGTTGACCTGCTTCGACGTTGGACGCCACGCCACCCCACGCCGCGAGCGACGGCGCCTGCAGGGCACGGCCGTACGAGAACGACAGCGGCCACGGATGCGGACCCGAGCGGTTCATCTCGTTGAGATGGATCGTCGAGTTGACGTCGGACTGGCCGCCCGAGAGGAAGACGACGCCGGCGACGTCGGCGGGAACCCGGTCGCGCAAGACCCGGACGGTCGCGGCCGCCACCTCGTCGGGTCCGGCCTGCGTCGAGGCGTCGGCGCCCGACAGCACCATGTTCACCTTGAGGAGCGAACCCGCCAGATCCACGCGATGGGCGGCGAGCTGCTCGTACAGCGTCTCCAGCGTCCGGGCGGTGGCGGCTTCGCACGCCTCGATCGAGTGGTCGCCGTCCATCAGGATCTCGGGCTCGACGATCGGGACGATGTCGGCCTCCTGACAGAGCGCGGCGTATCGCGCCATCGCGTGCGCGTTCGCGAGGATGGCGAAGTCGGTGGGCAGCCCGTCGCCGATGAAGATCGTGGCGCGCCATTTGGCGAACCTCGCCCCGAGCTCCCGGTAGTCGGCCAGCCGGTCGCGGAGCCCGTCGAGCCCCTCGGTCACGGTCTCCGCGGGGAACGCCGCGAGCGCCTTCGCGCCGGTATCGACCTTGATGCCCGGGATGATCCCCAGCGAGGCGAGCAGCTCCGGGAACGGCGGACCGTCGATCGCCGACTGCCGGATCGTCTCGTCGAACAGGATCACGCCGCTGACGTGCTCGGCCAGCCCCGGGGTCGTGAACAGCATGTCGCGATAGGCACGTCGGTTGTCCTCGGTGGAATCCAGCCCGATCGAATCGAACCGCTTCTTGATCGTGCCGGTGCTTTCGTCGGCCGCGAGGATGCCCTTGCCGGGCGCGACCAGTTGGGCCGATGTTGCGCGGAGAACGTCGGTGTCCATGTCGTGTGCCTCCCGTAACGGTTCGGTATGTCGTGTGCCTGCAGCCTACGAGCGGCGCGCGTAGGTCGCCACGAACGCGCGGAGATCCGGCAGGTGCGCGTCGGCGTGCCGGTACGGGCCGCCGGGTCCTCCCAGGATCGAGCCGAGGCGCAGACCCAGCGGGCGGCCGCGCGTGAACGGGGGCTTGACCCACCGATCCGCGGGAACCGCGCGGACGGCCGCGACCAACGCCGCGTGCGTCTGTTCGTACCCCTTCCGGCGCTGCGCCGGCGTGCGCGCCGAGGCCTCCGCCAACGCGTCGGTGTTCACGCCGTTCAGCCCTCGTGCGTCGAGCGCGATGTCGATGGGCGCGCGCTCACGCCTGTCCCAGGCGTGGAGGGCTGCCAGCGCGAACCCCTCCCACGCCGCCAGGTGCCCGAGCAGATCGGCCGGCGACCACGCTCCCCCGCCGATGCCGGTCGTGGAGAGCGTGCGCGGCGGAAGCTGCTCGATCAGACGACCGACCTCGCGATGGCCGCGCTCCAGGATCGTGAGGGCCTCGCGCTTCGTCGGTGTCGGTGCCGGCACGCCGTCCTCCCTCGGTCGGGACAGCGTGAGGCTAGCGGGAACGGCCGACGCTAGTCGATCAGGTGCGCGGTCTCGATCGTGGCGGCCGCCACCTGGCGGAACACCGGCTCGAGGTCGGCGCGTGCCGGGGGTGCAGAAGTAGTGGTCGCCGTCCTTGTTCTCGTTCGGACCGCAACCACCGGGCACGTCGTCGGTCGAGGGCTGCGTCGCCGCCACCGCCAGGTTGTAGGTCGCGTACTTGCCGACGAACGGCCCGCTCGTGTCGAAGTCGCACTTCACGGGCGGACTGTCCAGGCCGTACGCGATCGTGAAGATCGTCTGGCCCGGCGGCCTTCGCGACGTTCGCCTTGCGTGTTGAAGTAGTTGCACGGCTGCAGCGTGTTCGGCTGGTTCGCCTGACCGTCGGTCTCGAAGATGATCACGTCGGGGACGGTGGGGCGTCCTTGCGCGGCCAGCATCGCGCGAGCGGCGTCCAACGGATCACCGAGGTTGGTGTGCCCGGCGTTCGTCTGGGTCGTCCCGTTCACCGTGACGGTCACGGTGGGCGATCGCACGAGACAGTTGACCTTCTGGACGATCGCGCTCGCCGTATTCAGCGTCCCATCGGGGCGGGTGAAGTCCGTGCTGAGCGGCACGACCTGCCAGTTGAGGTAGTTCGTACCGGGATAGGTCTGCGGGTTGTTGACGTTGCACTTGTTCGAGTTCTGCCCGTACGGGAGCGCGACGAGGCCGACCCACTGCTGGCTGGGAGTCGTAGAAGCCCAGGATCGAGAGCGCGGCGTTCTTCACGTTGTCGACGTCGGCGTCGCGTCATGCTTCCCGTCCGGTCGAGCACCAGCACGACGTCGAGCGGGCTCGAGGCGGCGCCACACGCACCCTTGCACGACGCGGCGTTCACCGCGCCGGTGTTGCCGGTGTTGATACCGATCACCGGCGCGAAGTAGTAGGGGATCGAGTTGCTGGTCGAGAGTCGGATCGTGTTGCACTTGTCGCCCGCGAACGGGTTGCAGTCGTGGACCATCCGACCGACACCCTTCGCCGACCCACCCGGACGACCAGCGTCCCGGTCGGACCGCAGACGAACGGGATGTCCTCCGGGATCAGGGATGCCGTTCGCCGTTCGTGGTCGCCGACGACGCATTGATAGGTGATGGTGAGGCCGGCCGTCGCCACCTGCGGCGCGTTCGCGATCGCGACGGTGCGCGCGACCGCGCTCGCGACGTTCGCCTGCGCCGAGCCCTGCACCGGCAGGTCCTGCGCGCCGGCGAGCGAACCGAAGTCCACGGCGTTCTGCAGGACCTGGCGCTCGTGGTACAGGCGGCTGATGTCGATCACGAACGCCACGGCCGCGAAGCAGGATGACGATGGTGAGCGCAGCCAAGACGGCGATGGCGCCGTGTTCGTCCTTCAGCCGTTCCCGCATGATGGTGCTCCCCTCGCCGGGCATCGGCGCCATTACCCCTCGTACCTCGACTCCGACTGCGAGTGGAGCATCAGCGTCGGGCCCAGACCCGGAACGAAGGAACCGACCGGCGTGATCATGTTGTATGGTAGTTCACGACGACGCGCACGAGGTCGCCTTCCGCCCAGCTGGCGCTGGGCGGGCACGTGTTGAACGCGGTGGCCGCTACTGGCTGCACAGGACGCTGCACCGTCAGCTTCGTCGGGTCGAGCGTGGATGCGGCGGCGATCGTCCGCGCCTGGATCGCTGCGGTATCGTTCGACACGGCCGCCTTGCGCGCGCCCTCACGAGCGGCGTTGGCGGCGTTGTTCCACGAGTGGAACGCGAAGCCGAAGTCGATGATCCCGAACACCAGCATGAAGAAGAGCGTGGCGACGATCGCGAACTCCACTGCCGCGGCGCCGTCTTCGCGGCCGACCTTGTCCCGGCGTGAAGCCCGAACATCAGGAAGCCGCGGGCCGCTCTCGAGCGGCTCCGCGGAGGTCACGAGCCCGTGCCTGCGCTGTGAGTTGTTCATCGGTCCCTTACGGGTAGGTGGAACGCCTGCTGCAACGCTAGGGTTCGAGGGCCCCGGGGGGTATTCCGCGTTTCCCGGAGAGCCACTACGTACTTCTACGTACGTGGAAGTGGGGGGCCACCCTCCTGCCGTCGCGCGCTCATCGCGCATGGTTCGCCGCTGTCGGGGTACCCACGCTGTGCTTCACTTGCCGCGACGAACAAGGAGGAGAGGCGATGACCGACAGCATCTACCGAGTCACGGAAGTGATCGGAACCAGCTCTCAGTCCTGGGAAGAGGCCGCGAAGAACGCGGTCGAAACCGCGGCGCGGACCGTGCGAGACCTTCGGGTCGGCGAGATCGTGAAGCTCGATCTGACGATCGACGACGGTCACGTGGCGCTCTATCGGGCCCGGGTCAACATCTCGTTCAAGTACGACGCCGAGTAGGCGCAGACCGCGCTCGGTGCCCGGGGTGGGATTCGAACCCACACGCCCCGAAGGGCCAGCGCTTTTAAGGCGCGTTCGTCTACCGATTCCGACACCCGGGCGTCGATCTCAGCCGACGTTACCGCAGGTCGGCGGCTCGTTCGCGCTCGATCCAGTCGATCGTGCGCCGCAGGCCCTCCTCGAAGGTGACCGCCGGGCGATACCCGAGCGTCTCGCCCGCCGACGCGATGTCGCTCCAGCTGTCCCGGACCTCGCCCGGGCGCGGGGGCTCGTGTACAGCTGCCGGATGCTCGCCGGGCACCAGCGAACGGATCGTCGAGAGCAGCTCGTTCACGGTCCGGCGTTCACCGCGTCCGATGTTGAACGCCCGACCCCACGCCCGCTCACCCGCGTCGGCCGCCAGCAGGTTCGCCCGCACCACGTCGTCGACGAACACGAAGTCGCGCGCCTGCTCCCCGTCTCCGAAGATGACCGGCGCCTCGCCGGCCAGCGTGCGCGAGATGAACCGCGGGATCGCCGCCGCGTACTCCGACCGAGGGTTCTGTCGCGGACCGAACACGTTGAGGTAGCGGAGCGCGACCGTCGGTAGTCCGTAGGTCCGCGTGAACGCCTCGAGGTAGCGCTCCCCCGCGAGCTTCGACGCGCCGTACGGTGACGCCGGCCGCGTGGGCAACGCCTCGTGCAACGGCAGCTCGTCGGCGTTGCCGTAGACGGCCGCCGACGACGCGTAGACGACGCGAACGTCACCGGCCGCGCGGGCGGCCACCAACACGTTCAGGGTCCCCGTGACGTTCACCGCGTTCGACGAGACGGGATCGGCGACGCTGCGAGCCACCGATGGGATGGCGGCCTGGTGGAAGACGACGTCGGCGCCGTGCATCGCCGACGCCACGGCCTCCGCATCGCGCACGTCACCGTGCATCAGCTCGATGTCGTCGAGCACGTCGTCCAGGTTCACCGGTCGTCCGGTCGATAGATCGTCGAACGCCCGGACGCGGTCGCCGCGATCCAGCAACGCGTGCACGAGGTTGGAGCCGATGAATCCCGCTCCGCCGGTGACCAGGGCGAACATCTACGCGTCCCGACGGAACGCGATCTGTCGCATCCGCCACACGATCGTTCCGCCCCCGCGCTCGGCGACCTCCCGCAAGGCCCGTGCGAGCTCCGGTCGCGGCTCCACCTCTCCCCGCTCCACGAGCACGTCCAGGTTCATGCCGAAGATCGGCGCGATCTGCGACGCCGTCGCCTCGAGGGTCACGACCTCGTCGAAGATCCTCGCGGTGGCAGGCGGGTCGTGCATGACCGCGAGCTCCGGACCCGCGATGAGGTGCCCACCCGAGCGTTCGACCACACCGATCGCGATGGGCAGGTACTCGACGAACGCGGGCTCGTCGCTGTCGATGTCCTCGATCTCATCCAGGAGCAAGGCGCCACCGATCTCGAGCTGCGTCGACCACCGCGCCACCACCTCGGGACGATCCGGCAGATGCGCGAGCAGGAGCCGGCAGTAGATCGCGCCGGCGGGTCCGACCGGGAACGGCGTCGCGAACACGTCGTGCTCGACGAACTCCATGTCCCGCGGGGCATCACGACGAGCGCGCTCCAGGAACGCGCTCGATCGATCCAGGCCGACCGTCCGCGCCGGACGCAGGGCCCGCGCCAGGAGCCGCGTGGTGTTGCCCGGTCCACACCCCAGATCCAGCGCGAGGTCCGGGTGCGACGGCGCCGCCCGTCGCATGAACGGCAGCGACGTGGGCTCGAACACCCTCGCCACCAGATCCAGCCGGTCGGCGGCGAACGACGTGTCCCCGTACGTGTATCTGGCGTCAGGCATCTCGGCCGACGCTACCATCGGTCGATGCGAGATCTGGTCGCCCTCCCGAAGGCCGAACTCCACATCCACCTGGAGGGCTCGATGCGTGTCCGGACCATCCGCGAGCTCGCGGAGCGCCGAGGCGTCGCTCCCCCGTCGGCGCTCGGCGCGGACGACGTGTGGCGGTTCAACGGACCCGACCACTTCATCGATCAGTACGGCGACGTCTGCAACCTGCTGCGGGAGCCGGACGAGTTCCGCCGTGTCGGCGTGGAGCTCTGCGAAGATCTTGCGGCCCAGGGCGTTCGGTACGCCGAGGTCGTGTTCTCTCCCGCCCAGCACGCCGGCCGGCTGGGCGACTGGTTCGGGCCGATCGAGGCGGTGCTCGACGGGTTCGCGGCCGGCGAACGGGACACCGGTGTGGTGGTGCGCATGGAGCCCGACGTGATCCGAGACTTCGGGGTCGAGCTCGCGGAAGAGGTGCTGCAGGTCGCGTTGAAGTACGCCGGGTTGGGCGTCGTGTCGCTGAACTGCGCGGGGTCAGAACGTCAGCCGATCGCGCCGTACGCCGACATCTTCCGCCGCGCCGTGGAGAGCGGCCTGCACTCCACACCGCACGCGGGCGAGTGGAGCGGACCCGAGAACGTGTGGGACACGCTCGAGCACCTCCGCCCCGAGCGCATCGGACACGGCGTGCGATCGATCGAGGATCCGCGGCTGGTCGAACGCCTCGCCGAGCTCGCGATCCCCCTGGAGATCTGCCCGACATCGAACGTGGCGACCGGCGTGTACGCGACGATCGAGGACCATCCGTTCCGGCGTCTGCGTGACGCGGGCGTCGTGGTGACGCTCAACTCGGACGACCCGGCCATGTTCGGCTCGTGGGTGAGCGATGAGTATCGCGTGGCGCGCGACGTGTTCGGCTACGACGACGAGGAGCTCGCCGACATCGCGGGAGCGAGCGTGCGGTCGTCGTTCGCCGACGACGACGTGAAGGACCGCATCCTGCGCGACATCGAGGCGTGGCTCGCGAGCGGGTGAGCGGGCTTACTTCTCGGTGATCGTCACCGAGTCGAAGTAGACCGCCTGCAGCGGCGCCTGGCCGCTGATGTCGCCCTGCTGGGCCGCAGCCGGATCCTTGATCGGCAGCTTCTGGATCCGTTGCGCCACATCGAGTCCGCTGATGACGTGCCCGAAGATCGTGTAGTTCGGGTTGGAGTCCAGGTTGTGACCGTTGTCGCCGGTGATGATGAAGAACTGGCTGCCCCCGGTGTTCGCGCCCGCGTTCGCCATCGCGAAGACACCCGGCCCGTACTGTTCGCCTCCCTGGAGCTCGTCGGGGATGACGTACCCCGGTCCGCCGGAGCCGGTGCCCGTGGGGTCGCCGCCCTGCAGGACGTCGATCGACGTATCGATGCGGTGGATGTATTGGCCGTCGAAGTAGCCGTGGTTCGCCAGGAACACGAAGCTGTTCACGGTCTGTGGCGCGGTCTTCGGATCCAGCTCGATCTCGATCGTGCCGCACGACGTCACCATCGTGGCGATGTATGTCTTCTGGGGATCGATCTTCATGGGCGGCGGACCCGAGAACTGCGGCTTGGGCTTGCCGGCCGCCTTCGGCGCCTCGGCGCCGCACGCGACCTCGGCGGGCGCGGGTTGCGGATCCACGGTGCCGGTCTGCGTTCCCGGCTTGGCCTGCGGCGTAGGGCTGCCCGGGCTCTCACTTGGACTCTCGCTTGGGCTGCCGCTCGGGCTCACGGTCGGCGACGGGCTCGCGGTGTCGTCGCCGCCGGTGAAGATCACCAGGCCGGCGACGACCACCAGGACCACCGCTGCGGACGTCGCGACCGTGCCGAGCGCTCGCTGCCGGCGACGCCGTTGCGCGTCGCGCTCTGCCTGCCTGCGGGCAGCGAGCTTCGCCAGGTGACGGTCTCGGGATTTGGACATCCGGGCGACGAGCCTATCGGATGTCCACCATCTCGTAGGCCAGGCCGTCGAGGATGTCGGTCTCGCTCACGAGCGCCCGTTCGATGCCGAACCGGCGCATGGCCGCGGTCAGGATCATCGCTCCGGCGACGATGACGTCCCCGCGCCCGGGAGCCATGACCGGGATGGCCGCGCGCTGCGGGTTGGTCATGAGGACGAGGTCCGCGAGGACGTGCTCGGCGGTTCCGAGCGACAACCACGTGCGGTGGATCGCGTCCGGGTCGTACCGGTCCAGGCCGAGCGCGATCGCCTGCAGCGTCGTGGCGGTGCCCGCGACCGCGACCAGCGTTCTGGCGTCCCGGATCGGAAGGACCGTCTCGACGTCGGCGAGCGTGTCGTCGATGGCGCGCGTCATGGCGCGGAGCTCGTGGGGCGCCGGCGGGTCCGTCGTGACGAACCGCTCCGTCAGGCGGACGCTCCCCATCTGCGTCGACACGGCGTGATCGGCTCGCCCCGGCTCGCGTCCCACGACGAACTCGGTCGAACCACCGCCGATGTCGAGCACGAGGAACGGCGGAGGAGCCGTGGACGGATCCAGCCCGTGGGTCCCACCCAGGAACGACAGTCCGGCCTCACGCTCGCCGCTGATCACCTCCAGCTCGCTGCGGGCGTGCTCGAGGACCGCCGCAGCGAACACGTCGCGGTTCGCCGCGTCGCGGACGGCGCTCGTGGCCGCCACGCGGATGTGGTCCGCGTGCAACGCGCGTGCCCGCCGGCAGAACCGAGCGAGCACGTCGACCGTGCGACGCAGCGCGTCGGGGTCCAGCCGGCCCGTCCGGTCGACACCCTGGCCCAGGCGCGTGATGACCATGTCGCGCGCGAGCTCGGTGGGATCGCCGCCCGCTTCGGCCGGCGGCTCTACCACGAGCAGCCGGATCGAGTTCGTCCCCTGGTCGATCGCGGCCACACGACCCGGCCGCTCCTCGGCGTGGATCGGCTCCGTCTGCTCCGCGACCCATGCGCCGACCGGATCGACGCCGCCCGCCAGGTGGAACGCGTAGTGGGCGTGCAGGCACTTCACCCCCCGGCGCGTCCCGCCGACGCCGCCGTCCTCCAGCGATACGGGGAGATCGGTGGCGCGATCCTCCGCGTACGCCCGATGCGCGGCGAGCAACGCCTGCGCGAACGCGGGGTCCGAGCGCTCCTGCTCGTTGAACCGGGCGATCGCACCGGCCGCCTCGAGGCGCGCCACGGCCCTCACGGCCTCGGGACACGTGAGCCAGTACGTGGTGGGGAACGGCGCACCCGCGGCATCGCGGGGCGCGTTGCGGATCACGAGCGGATGTCCTCCGCTGCAACGCGTCACGACCGTGAACGGCGTGGTGGGATCGCGCCCCAGCTGCTCACGGACGGCCTCCATGTCGGACGAACGGAGCTCGCGGTTGGGCGTTCCGGGGACGGCGCTCATGGGACGTTCATCTTGGCAGGACCGGCGCCGGAACCGACGCCATCCCGATGCGCGACATACTGACGGCCGCATGGCCGCCGACCCCGACTTCACGGAGCTCCACACGGACCGGCTCGTCATCCGCCGGTTCCGCCCCGACGACGTCGAGGCGTTCGCCGCGTATCGCTCGGACCCGGACGTGGCTCGCTACCAGAGCTGGGAGGCCTACACGCGCGCGCGGGCCGAGACGTTCGTCGCGGAGATAGCGTCGCTCCATCCAGGCATGCCCGGGGAGTGGTTCCAGTTCGCGGTCGCCGACACCGCGACCGATGCACTGCTCGGCGACACGGCGCTCTTCGTGGACGCCGACGATCCGTCGCACGGCGAGATCGGGTTCACGTTCTCGCCCGCCCATCAGGGGAAGGGATACGCGACCGAAGCGGTGCGCGCCACGATCGACTACGCGTTCGACGTGTTGGGGGTCGAGGTCGTGGTCGGCGTCACCGACGCGCGCAACGAACCGTCGATCGCGTTGCTGGAGCGGATCGGGATGCGGAACGTGTCGAGCGCGCACGTGGAGTTCAAGGGCGAGTGGTGCGACGAACTCACCTATGAGCTGCGACGTGGGTTCGCGCTGAGCGGACCGGAGCTACTTGCGCTTGTGCTCGACCGCGCGCTTGTAGTCGACCAGGTTCTCTTCGCTCGACTTCATGAACTTCTTGAGCATCTGCTCGAACTGCGGATCCGAGCCGCGGCGCTGACGCACGGGAGCCGGATCCTGGAGGGCCTTGATCGACAGGTCGATCTTGCCGTCCTCCTTGATGGCCTGGACCTTCGCCTGGACGACATCGCCCTCCCGCAGGTGGTCGTGGACGTCCTTGACGTAGTTCCGGTCGATCTCGGAGATGTGGATGAGCCCCAGACGGCCATCCTCGAGCTTGAGGAACGCGCCGTACGGGGTGATGCGTTCGACGGTGCCGTCGATCACCGCCCCTACTTCGATCTCAGCGATGCGAGAACCCCTTTCCTTGCAGGCCGCTCGGCCCATCCGGGCGGCAGGCGGTCAGTGTGCGGGAATCATTCCCGCACGTCAATGCCGTGAAACGCCCGGCACTCGACGCTCCGTCGTGACGTCGAGCCGGCCGAGCGCCCCGGTCGAGCCGTGTAGGGTCCCGAGCGTCATGGAGTTCGCCGAGGTCGTTCGCCGCCGTCGCATGATCCGCAGGTTCGACCGGCGGCCCGTCCCCACGGACGTGATGGACCGCATCCTGGAGGCCGGCCGGCGCGCACCCTCGGCGGGGTTCTCGCAGGGCCTCGAGCTCCTGGTCCTGGACACGCCGGAGACGATCGCCGAGTTCTGGGCGATCACCCGGGACGACGAGTTCCCGTGGGAGGACGAGGACATCGCGGTCGGGCCGACCGTGCTGGTCCTGCCACTCCCCGACAAGGCGCGATATATCGCGCGCTACTCGGAGGACGACAAGATCGCGTTCGGCATGGACGAGGAGGAGCGATGGCCCGTCCGCTTCTGGGATATCGACGCCGCGATGTCGGCGATGCTGATGCTGCTCGCAGCCGTCGATGAGGGCCTGGGTGGCTGGTACTTCGGGATCACCCACGGCGAACGCGCGCTGCTCGACCGGTTCGGCGTGCCGGCGGACCTCCGCCCGATCGGCATCATCGGGTTCGGCTACCGCGCCGACGACGAGGAGCCGCAGGGGTCGTGGACGAAGCGACGACGACGCCCGTTCGAGGAGCAGGTCCACCGCAACGGCTGGTGAGCGGACTAGCAGTCGGGTGGATCGGGCTTGCCGTGCGCCGGGACGATCACGAACGCGGTCTCTCCCGGCTTCACCATGCCGAGGCATTCGCGCGCCATGCGTTCCAGGAACGAGGCGTCGCTCAGTCGAGCGATCGAGTCCTGCAGCGCCTGGTTCTGTCGCTCGAGCACCGTCGCCTGTTGCCGCAGATCGGCGAGCTGACCACGCTCGTCCAGGTATCCGCGAAGCGGCGCGATCGCGAGCACCATCACGGCGAGCGCGATCATGAGCAGTGCCACGGCGCGCGCGTTGAAACGGACGGACGACTTCTCGCGCGAAGGCGGGTCGATCGTCGCGGTGTCGGCCCGCGCGCTCATGCGCTGATCCCGACGATCGGGTCCGCACCGGCGTAGCGAGCGTTCTCGCCGAGCTCCTCCTCGATCCGCAGGAGCTGGTTGTACTTCGCGGTGCGCTCCGCACGACTGGGCGCGCCGGTCTTGATCTGTCCGGCGTCCGTCGCAACGGCCAGGTCCGCGATCACCACGTCCTCGGTCTCGCCGCTCCGGTGGGATACGACGACGCCGTACGCGTTCCACACCGCCAGCTGGATCACGTCGAGCGTCTCGGTCAGCGAGCCGATCTGGTTCAGCTTGATCAGGATCGCGTTGGCGGAGTCCTCGCGGAACCCGCGCTCGAGCCGTTCGGAGTTCGTGACGAACAGGTCGTCGCCGACCAGCTGCACGCGATCTCCCAGCGCGGCGGTGAGCCGTGCCCAGCCCTCCCAATCGTCTTGCGCCAGACCGTCTTCCAGCGACACGATCGGGAAGCGGTCGAGCAGTCCGGTCCAGAACGCGATCATGTCGTCGGCCGTGCGGTCCTCGCCCTCCAGCCGGTACGTGCCGTCGTCGGACTGCAGCTCGGACATGGCCGGGTCCATCGCCAGCGCCATCTCGGCGCCCGGCTCCAGCCCGGCGGCCGCGATCGCGTCCGTGAGCAGCTGCAACGCCTCGGCGGTGGTGGCGAGCGCGGGAGCGAACCCGCCTTCGTCGCCGACGGCCGTGGACAGCCCGCGCTCGTGCAGGATCGACTTCAGCGCGTGGTAGCACTCCACGCCCCAACGGAGCGCCTCGGAGAACGAGGCCGCGCCGACGGGCATCAACATGAACTCCTGCGGCTCCAGCTCGTTGTCGGCGTGCACGCCGCCGTTGATCACGTTGAGCATCGGCGTCGGCAGGATGTGCGCGTTCGGTCCGCCGAGGTAGCGATAGAGCGGAAGCCCGCTCGAGTCGGTCGCGGCACGCGCCACGGCGAGCGACGTGCCGAGCACAGCGTTCGCGCCCAGCGCCGACTTGTCCGCGGTGCCGTCCAGATCGGTCAATGCGCGATCCACGCCGCGCTGATCGAACGCATCCATCCCGGCGAGTTCCTCCGCGATCGGCCCCAGGACGTTGGAGACCGCCTGTAACACGCCCTTGCCGCCGAAGCGCGCGTCGTCGCCGTCGCGCAGTTCGAGCGCCTCATGCTCGCCCGTCGATGCGCCGGACGGGACCGCCGCGCGGCCGAACGCGCCGTCGTCGAGCGTCACATCGACTTCGACCGTGGGGTTGCCGCGCGAGTCGAGGATCTCGCGAGCATGAACGTGTTCGATCAGGGACATGGGGGCTCGATGGTACCGGACGCCCTCGTCAGACCGGGGATTTCACCGACGCGGCCGACGGTCGCACGAACGACCACACGTAGCCGATCGGATCGAACCCGAGCTTCGCGTACAGCTCCTTGGGCCAGTCGTCGTCGAGCGCGTGCAGGAACACCGTCTCCGCGCCGGCCTGTCGCGCCTCATCCGCGGCGCGCTGCACCACCGCCCGCGCGAGCCCACGGTTGCGGAACTCCTCCAGCGTGTTCACGTCCTCGATCTGTGCCATGGACCCGCGGACGTAGAGCTCGCACATCGCGGCGATCTCGTCGCCGACACGGGCGCAGAAGAAGCGCGCGCCCGCGTGGCGTTCGAGCTCTCCCCGGAAGTCGGCGAGCATCCGCACGATCTCGTCGGACGTGGCCCACGGCTCCCGCTGCAACACGATCTCCAGCGCCGGCCGGAGCGTGGGCAGGTCGATCTCCTCCGCATCGAGCGCCGCGTCCGGACGGTCGGAGATCCGTCGCCGCTCCATCACCACGAGCCGGTCGCCTCCGTATCCGACGCGCGCCAGGTCCGCCGCGACGGACCTGCCGTACGCGTCGTCGTCGATCCGGATCTCGCGATGCGCGAGACCGGCCTCACCGAGCACGCGCTCGGCCTCGGCGGCGAGCGCGCCCGCATCGACGTGTTCCACGGTCTCGTCGACCCAGAGGAAGTTGCTGTCCCAGCGCTCCCGATATCCGTCGTTCAGGTACGCCGTGCCCCACGCGAACGGGACCATGCGGGTGCTGACGCTCGCGACCAGCTCGCGCTCGAACGCGATCGTACGGGCGAGCGTGTCGGGATCGGGGGGCATGAGGCGCCCAGGGTACCGGAGACCGTTACTAGTCCGTCTCAGACTACCGACGCGGGGTCGGTGTTCGCGCCGCACACGACGACGACGACGCGTTCATCCGCGGCGGGCCGATACGCACCGGCGATCAGCCCCGCGAGGGACGCCGCCCCTCCCGGCTCGGCGACCAGGTGGGCGTCGTGCCACAGCCTGCGTTGTGCGTCGCGGATCGCCTCATCGGACACCAGGACGACCCGCTCGACCCATGCGCTCGCGGCGGCGAACGCGATGGCGCCGACGCGTCGCGGTCCCAGGGAGTCGGCGGCGAGCCCACCCACGTCGACGTCGACCGGTGCTCCGGCCCGCAGCGCGTCATGGAGCGTCGGGCAGGCCTCGGGCTCGACGCCCACGACTCGGACGTCACCGCGGAACCACGACGCCACCCCGGCGATCAGCCCGCCGCCGCCGACGGCCACGAGCACCGTGTCGGCGTCCGGGACCTGCTCGGCGAGCTCCAGGCCGACCGTCCCGGCGCCGGCCACGACCTCCGGCTGATCGTACGGGTGCATGGCGAGCGCGCCGCTCTCGGCCTGGCGTGCGGCCGCCACCACCGACGCCTCGTGGTAGTACCCCGGGACGATCTGCACGTCCGCACCCAGGCCCCGGATGCCTTCGATCTTGGCGGCCGGCGACGTGTCGGGGACGAAGATCTCCGCGTGATGACCGAGCTCGCGCGCGGCGTAGGCCACCGCGAGCCCGAAGTTCCCGCCGGAGGCGGCGACGACGCCGGCCGATGGCACGTCGGAGGCGAGCATCTTGTTGAACGCTCCCCGCGACTTGAACGACCCCGTGTGCTGCACCAGCTCGAGCTTGAGGACGAGCGGCGTCTCCAGGCCGAACGAGCCCGCTCCCGCCTCCAGGACGGGCGTCGAACGCACGTAACCCGCGATCCGGCGGCGCGCCGCCTGGATGTCCCCGCGCTCCACGATCGTCGCCTCGCCGACGAGCTCCGCCGTCATCGCACCTCCCGGAACAACGTCCGGACCTCGTCCTCGGACATGGCGTCGACGTCCAGCCCGCGCTCCGCCGCGACCCCGGCGAACCGTTCATAGCGCTCGCCGAACCCGCGGATCGTGCGCCGGAGCGCGCTCTCGCCGTCCACGCCCAGCTTCCGCGCGACCGCCACCACCGAGAACAGGACGTCGCCGATCTCTTCCTCGGCGTTCGCTGCGTCATCGGCCTCGATCGCGGATGCCAGCTCGTCGACCTCCTCGCGGAGCGCGGCGAGCGCGCTCTGCGGCGACCGCCACTCGAACCCCCAACCGGCCGCCCGGCGCTGGACCTTCGCCGCGCGAGCGAGCGCCGGCAGCGTCGCGGGGATGTCGTCCTCGATCGGCTTCTGCCCGCCGGGCTCCTCGGCCTTGAGCCGCTCCCAGTTCACGAGCACCTCGTCGGAGCCGCTCACCTCGACCTCGCCGAACACGTGCGGGTGCCGGTGGATCAGCTTCTCGACCAACCCCTGCGCGACGTCGTCCACGTCCCACCGGCCGTCGTCGGCCGCGATCTGCGCGTGGAACGTGACCTGGAGCAACAGATCGCCGAGCTCGTCGCGGATCGCGTCGGAGTCCTCGGCGTCGATCGCCTCGAGGAGCTCGTGCGTCTCCTCGAGCAGGTGGCGCGCGAGCGTCTGGTGCGTCTGCTCCGCGTCCCACGGGCAGCCCCCCGGCGCGCGCAGACGTGCCTGCACACGGATCAGGTCGAGGAGGCGGGCTCCGCCCTGGCTGGCAGGGACGGGGCCTTCGGGAACGTGGGTGAGGCCCTCGCTCACGCGGACGGGCCCGCGGGGGCCGACGGCGTGGCGGTGTCGGTCGACGTGCTCGAGATGCGCTGGACCTGCAACGTCTTCTCGTCGAAACGACCGTACTTCGGGTTGATGTCCACCGCGCCGCCCGACACCTGATCGACCAGCCAGTCGTTGAACGCCGTGGTCGCCGCGTCCGACGACTGGAGCAGCTGCGCCTTCACGTCCTCGAACGGCTGCACGTCCTTCTCCACCATGCGGATCACGTGCCAGCCGAACTGCGTCTTCACGGGCTTCGAGATCTCTCCGGGCTCGAGCGCGATGGCCGCCGCCGCGAACTCCGGCACGTACGTGGACGCCACGGCGGATCCCAAGCTGCCGGAGTTCTGCTTCGCGGACGGATCGATCGAGACCTCCTTCGCGAGATCCAGGAAGTCCTGCTCGGTGGCGCCGGGAGCGGTCACCTGCGCGTAGACCTCGTCGGCCTCGGCCTTGGTCTTCACGAGGATATGGTCCACCTGCACCGTGGTGTAGTTCGCGATGTCGTCCTCGTACTGCTGACGGAGGGCGTCGGCGGCGACTTCGGTCTGCACCGCGCCGAACAGCAGGATCCGGTGCGCGAGGTCCGAGAGGTCGGCGCGCGTCAGATCGTGCGCCTTCAACTGATCGTCGACCGCCTTCTTCCCGAGGCTGTCGTCCAGCTGGGAGACCGTCTGCGTGACCTGGGCGTCGGTCACCTTGATGTCGTTGTCCTCTGCGTAGACCGCCACGAAGTGCTCCTGGATCAGGTTCGTGAGCGCGAATCGAGCGCACGCCGCCTCCGCCGTCTCGTCGCCCTCCACGGTCCCGCACGGCTGCTGGTTCAGACCGGCCAGGAAACCGAAGACATCCTCTTCGTGCGCGAGCTGCGCGTCGGTGACGTCGACACCCCCCAATGTGGCCGCGGGCGCCTCGGAGCTGCCGCACGAGACGAGCAGCGCAAGGCAGAGCGCGAGCGCGATAGGCGCGACGGAACGGAGTCGGGAACGGGGAGTCACGAGCAACGAGTCTAGCCGAGAGTCGGCTGAAGGCCCGGCTCTCGGCTCACGGCACGGATCGCAACGCCGGACCGGGCTCGGTTCCGACCGCCTCCAGCAGCCACCGCTCGACGTACCGGACCATGTCCATGCCGAACACCCGCTCCGGAACCAGGTTCAGCGTCTGCTTCGCCTCGTGGTACGTGGCCCCGTAGACGCGCTCCGTCAGGTCGGACAGCAGCGCGTCGTCCAGCGGGACCGGCCGGATGCGGACCTGCTCGTGGAACGTGGTGATCTCCTCGACGCCGATCGCGGCCGCGCTCACGCGGAGCGACGCCACGGCGAACAACGTCTCGACCTCGGGCGGCAGCGCGCCGTACCGGTCGATCGTCTCGTCGCGGACGTGTTGCAGCGTCGCGTGGTCGCCGGCCGTCGAGATGCGGCGGTACAGGTCCAGGCGGAGCGCCTCCTGCGCGACCCACCCCGGCGGGATGAACGCCTTCACCGGCAGGTCGATGCGGAGCTCCTTCTCTTCCAGCACCGGCTCTCCCTTCATCTCGGCGACCGACTCCGCCAGGATCCGGCAGTAGGTGTCGAACCCGACGGACGCGATGTGCCCGTGCTGCTCGGCGCCGAGCATGTTGCCGGCGCCGCGGATCTCCAGGTCGCGCAGCGCGATCTGGAACCCGCTGCCCAGCGACTGATGCTTGCTGATCGTTGCCAGGCGCTCGTGGGCCTCCTCGGTCAGCTCGCGTGTCGGCGGGAAGAAGAAGTACCCGAACGCCCGCTCGGTGGAGCGCCCGACGCGCCCGCGCAGCTGGTACATCTGCGCCAGGCCGAGCAGGTGTGCCGAGTCCACGATCAACGTGTTCGCGTTCGGCACGTCCAGGCCGCTCTCGATGATCACGCTGCAGACCAGCACGTCGGCCTCGCGATCCCAGAACTTCATCATCTGCTTCTCGAGTTCGGCCTCGTCCATCTGGCCGTGCGCGACCACGACGCGCGCGTCGGGGAGCTGTTCCTGCAGCCATGCGGCCTGCCGGTCGATCGTGGCGACGCGGTTGTGGACCCAGAACACTTGGCCCTCGCGGAGGAGCTCGCGGCGGACCGCACCGAGCGCCAAACCTTCGTCGTAGGGACCGACGTACGTCAGCACCGGCCGGCGATCCTCGGGCGGGGTGTCGATCGTGGACATGTCGCGGATGCCGGTCAGCGCCATCTCCAGCGTCCGCGGGATCGGCGTCGCGGTCATGGTCAGCACGTCCACGTGCGCGCGCATCTTCTTCAGCCGCTCCTTGTGCGCCACGCCGAACCGCTGCTCCTCGTCCACGATCACGAGCCCGAGATCCTTGAACGTGACGTCGGGGCTGAGGATGCGGTGCGTGCCGATCACGACGTCCACGGCCCCCTTCGCGGCGTCGACGATGACCTTCTTCTGGTCCGCCGCCGATACGAACCGCGACAGCATCGCCACCTTCACCGGGAACGGGGCGTAGCGCTCGCTGAACGAGATGAAGTGCTGCTCGGCCAGGAGCGTGGTGGGCACCAACACCGCGACCTGCTTGCCCTCCATCACCGCCTTGAACGCCGCGCGGATCGCGACCTCGGTCTTGCCGAACCCGACGTCGCCGCAGATCAGACGGTCCATCGGTTTCGGCACCTCCATGTCGTGCTTGACGTCTTCGATCGCGGTGAGCTGATCACCGGTCTCGTCGTGCGGGAACGCGTCTTCCAGCTCGTGCTGCCACGGCGTGTCGGGACCGAACGTGTGACCCTGCACCGACATCCGGACGCTGTACAGCCGGACGAGCTCGCCCGCCATGTCCTTCACCGCCCGCTTGACCTTGGTGGTGGCCTTGACCCAATCGGACCCGCCGAGCCGATGCAGGCGGGGCGCGTCGCCCCCCAGGTAGCGCGCGACCATGCCGACCTGGTCGCTCGGCACGAACAGCTTGTCGCCCTGCGCGTACTCCAGGATCAGGTAGTCGCGCTCCGCACCGGCGAGCGCACGGTGCGTGATGCCCGCGTAGCGGCCGACGCCGTGGATCCGGTGGACGGCGAAGTTCCCCGGCTCCAGCTCGTCCGCGATCGAGTCGTTGCGGCGGGTCGTGAACCGCGGCGCCGTCCGCGTGTGCTTGCGAGAGCCGAAGAAGTCCTCCTCCGTGGCGACGGCAACGGTGCCCGCCGCCGAGACGAAGCCGTTCGCGAGCGGCGCCTCGACCGCCTCGACGTCGAGGCCCTCCACGAACTCCCGCACGCGATCGAGCGATCCGTGGCCGCGCGAGGACACGATCAAGCGGTAGCCGCGCTGGGCGAGATCGGTCAGCCGCGCGGCCAGCTCCGCGGGGTTGCCCTGCGCGCTCTCCCAATCGGTGAGCCCCAGGTCGAGTCCCTGCGTGAACTCTGAGAGATGCAGCCGCACGTGTTCGCCGAGCGCCTCGTCCAGCGGATGGAGCACGTGCGGTCCGGGCCAGCCGATCGCTTCCGCCAGCGCCTCGCCCTCCTCGTGCGCCTGCCGGGCGCGGTCCTGTGTGCGCTGCGCCTGCGTCAGCACCACCCACGCCCCGTGCGGCATCAGCTCCGCCACCGTCGGCATGTGGTCGAACACGAACGGCGCCAGCGTCTCGGCGCCCTCCACGAACAGTCCGTCGGCCATCCGCTGCAACCCGTCGCGGAACCGATCGGCCTGGAGCTGCGCCCGGCGTCCCGCGAGCGCGCGGATCTCGTCGTCCGGGATCAGCTCGCGCACCGACGGGACCAGCACGCGCGCGGTCTTGGCGGTCGAGAGCTGCGTCGACGTGGAGAATTCGCGGAGCGATTCGATCTCCTCGCCCCAGTACTCCAGGCGGACCGGGCGACGGGCGTCGCCGGGGAAGACGTCGACCACGCCGCCGCGCACCGCGAACTCGCCGCGATGCTCGATCAGATCGGCTCGCGCGTAGCCCAGGTCGACCAGCCGGTCGGCGAGCGCGTCCGGTGGCAGCTCGCGGCCGGCGACCAGCTCCAGCGGCGGGATCGCACCGAGCGTGGGGATCAGGCCCTGCATCGCCGCGAGCGCGGGCGCGACCAACACGAACGCACCCTTCGCCTCGCGGAGCCGGTGGATCGCATCGGCGCGACGCGCGGCGATCTCGGGGGTCGGGCCGATGCCTTCGTAGGGCAGCGCCTCCCACGCGGGCAGCAACCCGACGCGTTCGGCGCCGAGGTACGCGGCGATCTCGGCCGCGAGCGCCTCCGCCTCGTGCGGCCCGGGCGATACGGCCAGGATGGAGGTATCCATCGCGCGGGCGAGACCGGCGATCACCGCGTCCTGTCCCGCCCCGGCGTGCGCCTCGATCGGCCGGGCACGCTCCAACAGGAGCCCCTCGAACGGCTCCGACGCGATCAACGCCTCGAGCGCTTCTTCCAAGCCCAACGGTTCCTCCGTTCGATCCGGACAACACGAACAGGCCTCGCCGCGTTGCGGCGGGGCCTCCAGGGTCAGTCTACCGAGCGTGTCCAGTCCGCCGCAGCGGCTCCGGATCGCGGTCCGCCTCTCGAAGCGGATGATCGATCAGTCGAAGAGCCCGATCGCGATCAGGTTCCGCCGCTCGATGACGCGTTCGATCAGGTCGGGCTCGCGGTCGGTCAGGCGTGCGAGCTGCGTCAGCAGGAAGCCCAGGATCGCGCACGCGTCCACCGCGCGCTTGAAGCCGAAGGGCTCCACCTTCGTCGTCCGCGCCGCCAGGTACGCGCCCAGCGCTCCCTCGGGGCTGGTCGACCCGGGCGCCCATGCCGAGCCGTAGAGCCACGACGAGAGGTCGTACGCAGCGGGTCCGGCGCCGGACTCGGCCCAGTCGAGCCACACGAAGTCCTTCCCGCGCATCAGGACGTTGCCCGACCACGCGTCGCCGTGCACGAGCGTTCGCGGCTCGGCGTCGACGATCTCGTCGAGCGGCGCCGGATCCTCCAGCAAGCCCGCCAGCGGTTCGGGGAGCGCGGCGGCGTTCGCGGAACCGCGCGCGAGCGCGAGGAGCGCTTCACGCTCGCGCCCGAACACGTCGCGGAACCGCTCGTGCTCGATGCCGGTGGCGCCCACGAACAGCTCGTGCACGAGCGCCAGTTGTGCGAGCGGGGTGACGTCCTCTGGCGAGGCCGGCTCGCCGCCGACGTCCTCCATCAGGAGCCAGTCCGGTCCGGACGCCACGAGCGTCGGGGTGCCGACCGGGAGCAACGCCGCCGCCTCGCCGAACAGGAACGCCTCGCGGGCGATCCCCTCGGGCGAGCCGGTCTTGGCCACCAGTCCGTTCCCTCTCAGGACGCGCGACGAGCCGAGCCGCGTGAGGTCCTGCGGCGACGGCCCCAGGCGCATCAGGACGTCGGCGGGCAGCTCGGTCATCGGGACAGGGTACGCCGAGCCGCTACCGGTCGATGACGCGCCCGATCCGGTCGCGGATCCCGTGCTCGTCCAGGCCCCGAGCTCGGTCGTGGTCACCGACCGTCCCGTACTCACGCAGGACGTCGTTCCCGACGCCGATCGAGGTGAAGCGTGAGGGCCGGTCGGCGAGCGCCGACGTGAGCATCGGGGTGAGCGTCCCCTCCAGGAACGGCGTCACCGAGATGACGTCGGGACCGTCGGCGACCTCGCGCGCGAGCCCGTCCGCGTCGAACGGCGCCACGCTGGTCACGTAGAGCACCGTCACGTCCATGCCCTCGACGGCGGCCACCGTGCGATCGAGCATCGGCCCCACCGCGACGACCGTGGCGCGCGATCCACGGCTGACGACGTCCAGACGCCCGACATCCACCTCGCGTGACTCGACGTTCGTCGCGGTGCTGGGCCGGAGGTAGGTGATGTGGCCGTTCGCGTACGTCGCCCGGAACAGGCGCTCCAGCTCGTCCGGCGTGCCCGGGACCAGCACCTGCATCCCGGGCACCGTGAGCATCACCTGGACGTCGCCGGGCGAGTGGTGCGTGAACCCCTCGCTCGTGTAGTCGTACGAGCCGCCGACCGAGACGAACGTCCCCTGGAGCCCCTGGTAGCCGAAGTCGAGCTTGATCTGCTCGAGCGGGCGTTCCACCAGGAACGGCGTGATGGTGTGCACGATCGGTACGAACCCTTCCATGGCGAACCCGGCCGCCACCCCGACCATGGTCTGCTCCATGATGCCGACGTTCACGGCGCGATCCGGGATGCGCCCGGAGCGCGCGTCCGAACTGACCGGTGCTGATCTCGGCCAGGACCACCGCGACGCGCGCATCTTCGTCCAGCAGCTCGGCGGCGGTCGCCCCCGCCCGCTCGCGCATCGAGAGGCCGCTCACCACTCGCCCTCCGGGATGTCGGCGACGACCGCGGTCGGCCGGAGCTCGTCGCGCGCGGTGAGCGCGGTGTGCAACGCTCCGTGATCGTGCCCGTCGACGACCTGCGTCGACCAGCCGAACGCCTCGAGCTTCGCGTCCCATGGACCCATCGGCACGCTGCTGCTGTGGTTGTCGATCACGAGGAGCGTGAGGTCGGTCAGGCCCAGTGCCGGCGCGAGCAGGATCGCCTCCCAGTTCGAGCCCTCGTTCAGCTCGGCGTCACCCGTGAGGACCACCACCCGCTGCTCGGTGCGACCGGCGGCGCGGAGCGCGAGCGCGACACCGATCGACATCGGGAGTCCGTGGCCCAACGAGCCGGTCGACGCCTCGACGCCGGGGACGAGCTCGCGGTCGGGATGACTGCCGAGCTTGCCGCCCCACTCCATGAAGTCGTCGAGCCACGTCTCCGGGAAGAAGCCCAGGTGCGCCAGGATCGCGTAGTACGCGACGGGCCCATGCCCCTTGCTCAGGATGAACCGATCGCGATCGGGCCAGCTCGGGTTCGCAGGGTCCACGCGCAGGACGTTCCCGTACAGCACCGCCAGCGCGTCGAGCGTGGACGTGCTGCTCTCGTCATGCTTCTCGTCACCGGTCGCGCGTGCCATCAGGCGGCGGACCTCGGCGAGGTCGATCGTCCGCGACTCCACTGCTCGCTCCATCGTCATACTCCTATATAGACATCCTCCGATGGAGGCCCTATCCTGTCAAGCGAGATGTCTCGAGATGTTGCCGCCGATGCCGGCCGACTGAAAGCCCTGGGCCACCCCGTCCGACTGGGCATCGCCCTGGAGCTCGCCAAGCATCCGGGCACCTGTGCGTGCGACTTCGCCGACGTGTTCCACGTGAGCCAGCCGACGGTCAGCGAACACCTGCGCGTCTTACGCGAGGCCGGCCTGGTCACGACGAAGCGACGCGGCACGCAGATCTGCTACTCGCTCGACCCGTCCGCGGTGCGACACATCCGCTCGCTGCTCGGATCGCTCGAACCCGCGAAGACCCGCCGCACCGCGTAGCCCTCAGTCGCGGGCGCCGGAGCGGTTGTGCTTGTCCTGCGTGGCGGCGAGCCCGTCGACGATCAACGACTCCACGGCGTCGGCGGCTGCGTCGATCAGGAGCGCGACGTCTGACTCCTCGCGCTTGGCGAACGGCTGCAGCACGAAGTCGGCGGGATCCTGCCGACCCGGGGGCCGCCCCACGCCGACGCGGACGCGGACGAAGTCCGGCGTCCGCAACGCCTGCTGCAGCGACTTCAGCCCGTTGTGGCCGGCGGTCGAGCCGCCGATCTTCACCTTCAAGGCGCCGAACGGCAGGTCGATCTCGTCGTGGACGGCGATCACGTGATCCGGCGGCACCTCGTGCTTCTTCGCGATCGAGGCGTAGGACGGGCCGGATTCGTTCATGAACCGGAGCGACTTCGCGAGCCAGACCTTGCGTCCGTCGATCGTGAGCTCGGCGGACTCCACCGGGACGAAGCGCGCCTTGCGGAACCGCTCCCCCGATGCGCTCGCCATGGCGTCGACGACCATGGCACCGGCGTTGTGTCGGGTCGCGGCGTACCGGTCGCCGGGATTGCCCAAACCGGCGACGAGCCACGGATCCATGGACTAGCTCTCGCCGCCCTCCTCGGCAGCGGGAGCTTCCTCGCCCTCGGCAGGCGCTTCCTCGCCCTCGGCGAGCGGCTCCTCCGCGACCTCGGGCGCCTCTTCGCCGGGGAGCCCGAGCTCGGCCTCGACGCGGAGCGCGGCCGGCGTGATGACCGACAGCACGGCGTCGTCGGGGTTCGTGAGGATCGTGACGCCCTCGGGCACCACGACGTCGCGGACGTGGATCATGTCCCCGATGTTGAGGTCCGTGATGTCGACCTCGATGTGCTCCGGAACGTCCTGCGGCAGCGACTCGATGTGGAGGTCGCGCAGGTGGTGCTCGACCACGCCGCCCTCCTTGACGCCGACCGCGTCGCCCACCTCGACCACCGGAACGTCCACCGCGATCTTCTCGGTGCGGGACACGGCCAGGAAGTCGACGTGGATCAGCGTGTTGTGGATGTGATCGCGCTGGATCTCACGGGGCATGGCCAGGTGCGGCTTGCCGTCCACGACCAGATCGAGCAACACGTTGGAACCGCCGGCGGAATGCAGCACGTGGAACATCTCGCGCGCGTCGATGGACAGGGGCACTGTCTCCTGATCGTGCCCGTAGAACACCGCTGGCACGCGGCCGGCCGCACGGAGCTTCCGCGCCACACCCTTCCCGTGGTCGTCGCGACGTTCGGCTTCCAGCTTGGTTTCCATGATCGTGTCCTCGAGGAGCGTCGGGGTTCGGCCGCCTATCGTACCGGCTGACCGGCAGGAACGACCTTCCGCTCCTGGTTCCGTAGTCCCCCACCTGTCTCGCGCGTCTGTTGTTCTGACATGGAACGATCGATGGCGATGGACCCCGACGTGACCGAGCCGACCGCGGCCGAGGCTCCTGCACCCACGGGCAGGCTCGAGGAGCTGTACGTCCGCAACGCGCCCGGCGCGCTCCGGCTCGCGTACTTCCTGACCGGCAACCGGGAGCTGGCCGAGGACCTGGTGCAGGAGGCGTTCGTCCGCGTCGCCGGCCGGTTCCGCCACCTCCGCGTGCCCGACGCGTTCGACGCCTACCTGCGTCGAACGATCGTGAACCTCTCCACGTCGCAGCTCCGCCGCGCGAAGCTGGAGCGCGCGTACGCGGTACGCCACGCCACTGAGCCATCGGTCGTCGCCGAGCCCGGCGACCCCGCCGTCCGCGACGAGCTCTGGCAGGCGTTGCACACGTTGCCGGAGCGCCAGCGCGCCGCGATCGTCCTCCGGTTCTACGAAGACCTCTCGGAACAGCAGTCCGCTGAGATCCTCCGTTGCTCCCCCGGAGCGCTGAACCAACTCGTCGTCCGAGGGATGGCAACCTTGCGTGAGCAGATCGGAGATAGCGAGCGATGAACGACCTCAACGACGACCTCCTCGAGATGTTCCGCCGACGCGAAGGCGACATCGGAGCGCCGGCGTCTCCACCCACGCAGCTGGTCGCCCGCACCCGGCGTCGCGAGTGGCTGTCGGCGGGGATCGGCATCGCGGTGGCCGTCATCGTGGTCGCCGTATCGATCGCCGGACTCCGCTCGCTCGGCGCACCTGATGGTCCGCAGCCCGGGGACGTCGGACCGACGACGACGACGACCGTGAGCGGGATCACGATCACGTACCCCGAGCGATGGTTCGCGGAGGACCCCGTCACGCTCGGCATCGAGCCGTCCCTCGACGGCCACCGAACGCTCCCGACGCTCGTCCTCACGTTGACCCGGGACGATCCGCACAACCAAGGCGTCCTCGGATGTCCAACGATGGCGGACGTGCCGCCGGGGCAGCTCTTGATGACCGTGCAAGAGATCCCCCTCGCGGTGTCCGGGGAGGCTTCGGCTGCCTGGCCGGTTCCACTTCGAACCTGGGCGGGGTTCGGTGGCGACGCCGGTTGTTACCCGGGATGGAGCGGCATGCGTGCTGCGTGGACAGCGGCGGGGCGGTCGTTCGAAGCTCGACTCGGCTTCTCGCCCGCGGCGACCGACGAGGATCGAGCTGCATTGCTGGACGCGTTCGCATCCATGTCGTTCGCGCCCGGCAGTGTCGCGGAGGGCGAGAGTGTGACCTTGGGATCGGGGAGCGCCGCGGGTGATACCTGGACGCTGATCGCCACGCGCGATGCGAGCGGGGTGGCCTGGACGCTCCAGACAGACAGCGCCGGGTACGGGAGTTCTGTCGACGCGAGCCCGACCGTTCCCAGCGTCGGAGTGAGCGTCATGGGGCAAGGCACGCAGCTCGCCGTCGTGATCATGCCCAAGGATGTGCGTTCCGTGGTGTTGGATGCAGGAGGGAACGTGCTCGGCGACTTCGCACTCTTCCCCATCCCGGCTGGATGGGGAGATGCCCAGTTCGCCGTCATCCCACTCCCCGGCAGCGGGACCGGCACCGTCCTCTTCCGTGACCTGCAAGGCAACGACGTCTATCCGCCCGAGTCGATCACCTGGAACGCATCCGGCGAGCCGTCTCCGGCCGAAGCGCAAGCCGTCAACGAACTCCCGTGGACGAACGAAGGAGGTACCCCTACCTCGACCGGGCGCTTCGCCGGCATCGACTGGAAGACACAGGTGCTCTTCTACCTTGATGGCGTTCGCGCTGACGATCGACGGAACCGCGGAGGATCTTGGCGTCCTTCAACTCGATGACCCTGTCGTTCGTCCGTTGGACACCGATGGCTTCGACGCACTGGTCCTCGTCCTCACGGACACTTCGATCGACCACGTCTCCATCACGTCGGAGGGAACGTGGCACGGACGCTGGATGCCGCCTCAACCGGCGACGGAGACGAGGCGCGCCTGTGGGTCATCGAGGCCCCGGGTGCCGGCGAAGGGACACTGCTGCTCGACGGGCAGCCGTCGGGCGACGTGCGCTGGCCGTAGTGCCCTAGATCTGGTTGTCGCCGCGGAAGATCTCGCTGACCGAGCTGTCGTCGAACACGGCGCGGAGCGCCATGGCGATCAACGGCGCGATCGACAACACCTGCAGCTTGTCGAACTGCCGCTCCTCGGGGATCGGCACGGTGTTCGTGACGACGACCTCCTGGATCGGCGACTCCTCCAGCAGTTGCCGTGCCTTGCCGGAGAAGATCGCGTGCGTCGCGGCCGCGTAGATCGGGCCGGCGCCCTGCGCCTGCAGCGCCTCCGCGCCCTTCGCGACCGTGCCCGCCGTGTCGATCATGTCGTCGACCAACACGCACGGCCGGCCGTCGACCTCACCGACGACCGCCATCTCCTCGATCTTGTGCGCCTCGGTCTTCGACCGCCGCTTGTAGAGGAACGCCAGGTCCGCGTGGAGGTACTTGCGCAGCACCTCGGCGGTCTTGATCCGACCCGCGTCCGGCGCCACGATCACCAGGTCGTCGCCGGAAAGACCGAGCGTGTTCTCCAGGTAGTCGGACAGGATCGGGAGCGCCGTCAGGTGGTCGAACGGCGCGTCGAAGTACCCCTGGATCTGGCCGGAGTGGAGGTCGACCGAGATGATCCGGTCGGCGCCGGCCACGGTGAGCATGTCGGCGACGAGCTTCGCGCTGATCGGCTCGCGTGACAGCGCCTTGTGGTCCTGCCGGGAGTAGCCGTAGTACGGGACCACCGCGGTGATGCGCTTGGCGGATGCCCGCTTCATCGCGTCGATCATGATCAGCTGCTCCATGATCGCTTCGTTCACCGGCTCGTAGTGCGTCTGGATGATGAAGCAGTCGGCGCCGCGCACGCTCTCCTTCGCCCGGAAGTAGAGCTCGGTGTTCGCGAACCGGCGGATCTCGGATCCGCTCAACGGGATGCCGAGGCACTCCGCGATCTCCGCACCCAGGTCCGGATGGATGGTGCCGGTGAACAGCATCATCCGCTTCTTCGTGATGATCTCCACCGCGCCCCCCTAGCTCTCGCCCTTGCCCGTGCTGCGGTGCTCCGCGTCCTTGCGCTTGCGGTACCCCTCGACGTTGCGCTGCTCGGCTCGCTCCACGGCCAGCGCGCCCGCCGGCACGTCCTTCGTGATCACCGAGCCCGCCCCCGTGTTCGCGTCCTTCCCGATCGTGACCGGTGCGATCAACATCGTATCGGAGCCGATGCTCGCCCCATCGCCGATGACGGTCCGATGCTTCTCGTACCCGTCGAAATTGACCGTCACCGTGCCGGCACCGACGTTCACGTCCGTGCCGATATCGGTGTCTCCTACGTAGGACAGGTGCGGCACCTTCGAGCGCTTGCCGACCGTGGCGTTCTTGAGATCGACGAACGCGCCCGCCTTGGATCCGTCCTCGAGCACGGTCCCCGGACGCGTCCGGACGAACGGTCCGACCCGGACGTCCTTGCCGATCGTCGAGTCCAGGATCACCGCGAACGTCACCTCGCTCCGGTCGCCGACGCGGGAATCGACGATCCGGGTGGACGGACCGATCGACGCCTCGGCGCCGATGCGCGTCTGGCCCTCCAGGAACGTCATGGGACGGACGACCGTGTCGCGGCCGATCGTCACGTCGACGTCGATGTACGTGGCGTTCGGATCGACGATCGTGACGCCGTTGTCCAGATGCGTCGCGTTGATCCGCTCACGGATCACCCGTTCCACCGCGGCCAGTCCACCGCGCGAGTTGAGGCCGAACGTCCCACCGGTGTCGACGGGCACCACCGACACGCGCTCGCCCTTGTCGATGAGGATGGGGAGCACCTCGTTCAGGTAGTACTCGCCCTGTCGGTTCTCGCGACCGACGGCCGGCAGCGCGCGGAACAGGTCGGTGCGACGGAACACCATGATCAACGGTGAGACCAGCTTGCTGGCCCGGAGCGCGGCCGGCGCATCCGTGCCCTCCACGATCGCGACCAGCCTGCCGCGCTCGTGCACCACCCGCGCGTAGCCGCCCGGCTCGTCGAGCTCGGTCACGAAGATCGCGGCGGCGCCCGCGTTCCGGCGGTGAGCGCCCACCAGCCGCTTCAGGTCGTCGCCGGTCACGGGATCGAAGTCGCCGCCGACCACGAGCACGTCCTGCGCGCGGCCCACGGCGTGCTCGGCCTCGAGCACCGCGTGGCCGGTCCCCAGCTGCTCGGCCTGCTCGACGAAGACCGGCTTCGGCTTCAGCCCCCACGACTCCACCGCCGCACGGACCTCGTCGGCGCCATGGCCCACGACGAGGACGATCTTCGCCGGCTTCGTGGCAAGCACGCCCTGCAGGACGTGCCACAGCGCCGGCCTGCCGCAGATGGGATGCAGGACCTTGGGCGTGGAGGACTTCAGCCGTTTGCCCTTGCCTGCCGCGAGCACCACCGCGGCGAGCGTTCGGGCGTGCTTCGTGTTCTCGGCCAACCGCGCGTCCAGAGGTCGAAGGACCTCCATGTTCCGGGATGCGGGCGACGGTGGCAAACGCGGCGGCGCCGCCGCGTCGTCCGTCTGTTCCGGGGGGAGGAATCGGACCTCCATTTCAGGCTCCAAAGGCCCGCGTCTTGCCGTTAGACGACCCCGGACTGCCCGGCGATTATCCCGCCGGCGGCCCCGACACGACGAACGAGCCGGGAACCGCCTGGGCCAGCCGGTCGGCCTGCCCCATGTGGCGAGCCAACGCGACGACCGTCGGCCCGCTGCCGCTCATGATGGCGCCGAGCGCGCCCGCCTCCAGGAACGCCTGCTTCGCCGCCGCGATCTCGGGATGCCGGCTCGCGACCGGTTCCTCCAGATCGTTGAAGAGCGCGTGGCCGAGCAGGTCCACGTTGCCCGTCTCGGCCGCGGCGATCAGCACGCCGGGGTCGGGCCCGGTCGTGCCGACGTCCTCGTCCCACCATCGGTACGCGTCGGGCGAGCGGGTCGGGAAGTCGAACGGCTTGACGACCCACCACGTCGTGAGCGCGTGCACCGGCACGATCCGCTCGCCTCGCCCGCGCATCATCACCGGGCCGCCCGCCAGCATCGCCGGGACGTCGGAACCGATCTGCTCCCCGATCGACCGCAGCGCGTCGAGATCCAGGCCGCCGCCCCACAGTTCGTTCAGCGCGAGCAGCGTCGCGGCCGCGTCGGCGCTTCCGCCGCCGAGTCCGGCCGCGACCGGGATGCGTTTCGTGATCCTGATCTCCGCGCCTCGCATCAGGCCGCCGGACGCCTCCGCCATGGCGAGGGCAGCCATGAGCGCCAGGTTCATGCCACCCGCGTCGAGCCCCGTGGAAAGGTCGACCTGAGCGTCGACCACCACGTCGAGCTTGTCGGCTTCCGTGACCGTCACGAGATCGGCGAGCGACAGCGGGAGCACCAAGCTCTCCAGCTCGTGGTAGCCGTCCTCGCGCGCCCCCAGGACGCGGAGGAACACGTTCAGCTTCGCCGGGGCGTCCCGGGAGACCGACCGCGGCGACGCGGTCACGGCACGGCCTCGGCGATCCTCGCGAACTCGGCCAGGGAGAGCTGCTCGGCACGGGCGCGCGGGTCGATGGCCGCCTCCGTGAGGAGGTCGTCCGCGCGCCCGGGGTCAACGCCCAGCCGGACCACCGCGCTCCGGATCGTCTTGCGTCGTTCCGCGAAGCCGGCGTCCACGACGCGCCAGAGCCGTCCGGGCTCGACGGCGACCGGCGGCTCGGCGAGCCGGTCCAGCCGCACGACGACCGACGCCACCCGCGGGCGCGGCCAGAACACCGACGGCGGCACGCGCCGCACCAGCTCGCCCGTCGCGCGATACGCCACGCGGACGCTCGCCGGTCCGTAGTGCTCGTCGCCGGGCCCGGCGATCAATCGTTCGCCGACCTCGCGCTGCACCAGCACCACCGCGCGCTCGACGGAAGGCGCGCCCTCGAGCACCGACATCACGACGGGCACCGCGACGTTGTACGGAAGGTTCGCGCAGAGGATCCATGGATCGTCCGTCAGCTCGCGCGACCAATCGATGTGCGTGGCGTCGGCCTCGACCACGTCGATGTTCGGCACGCCGTCCGTCACCTCGCGGAGCGCCGGGATCAACGCCCGATCGAACTCGATCGCACGGACGCCGGCTCCGGTCGCGGCGAGCGCCAGCGTCAGCGAGCCAAGACCGGCGCCGACCTCCACGACGCGATCGCCCGGTCCCGCGCCGGCGGTCGCCGCGATCGCCCGCGCGAGGTTGGGATCGATCAGGAAGTGCTGACCGAGGGCCTTGTCGGGACGGATGCCGTGGCGCGCCGCCAGCTCGCGGATGGCGCCCGCCCCGAGCCCGGCCGTCGCCGCCGCCGGGCTACCAGCTGATGCGGACGTCCAGGACGCCCCGGCCGAGCGGGGAGAGGACGGAGAACGCCTCGGGCGAGAGGTCGATGATCCGGCCGGGCGCGAACGGTCCTCGGTCACTGATCACGACGATAACCGTCCTCCCCGTGGCCACGTCGGTCACGGTCACGTGGGTGCCGAACGGGATCCACGGGCTGGCCGCCGTCAGGCCGGACCACGGCGGGTCGTACCACGTGGCTTGTCCGGCCGCGACGTGCCCGCCGGGAGCGGTCATCGGCAGGCTCGGGCTGGCCGGCCCCGAGCGCCGCAACTGGTCGACCGCGGGCCTGATCACGCGCTCGCCGGTGACGCTCGTCGACTCGACCCGACCGTTCACGACGACCACCCGCTCGGTGACGAACGCGAGGCCCGCCATGCCGTGCGACACGAGCTCGCTCTGACCGATCGGCAGCTCCGTCGTCCAGAGCGTGCGCGACGCGAACGGGATGGAACGACGGACCTCTCGCGTCAGGATCTGGACGCGATCGACGACGACCGTCGAACCGACGTGAAGGGGGGTGCTGGACGATGGACGGACGCGGTCATGCACACCGGGAGTGATCCCCATGGCCGAGAGGAGTTCCCCGGTGGTGCGGGCGTTGGTGAGCACGTCGTGGACCTTCCCAGCCACGACGGCTCGCACGCCCACCACCGGAGAGGTTCCGATGCCGTCCGCGGAAGCCGAAGCTCCTGCGAGCTCCGCCGCGGTCCTCGCGACGGGTCCGCTGCTCGCACCTTCCACCGTCCAGACCCCCACACCTGTGGGCGCCAGGTTGACCGTGACGCCGTCGAGCTCGTAGGTCGAGCCCGCGACGAGCAGCGATCCCGGCGCGCCGGGCGCGGGGCTCACCACCACGGTCATGCCATCGGCGAGCACGGTCGCCAACGGCGGCACCACCCGGTCGCTGTGCTCGAGCGTGATGTCCTCGCTCTGCAGGAGCTCCCGGACGTTCTGTGAGTTCGTGTTGATGGACTCGGCGTGTCCGCCGACGATCAACGTGACGTTGGTCCGGGCCGCAAGGAACCACATGCCGCCCACGAGCGCGATGCTCGTGGCGAACGTCGTCGCCTGGATCACCCGATGGATCCGCAACCTGCGGACCCGGGTGGGTCGTACGGCCAACCTTCCTCCACTCGTTCGAGGAAGGCTTCGGGGGGAAGCGACGTGGCCGGACCGAAGCCATCACGTGCACGGGTGGTGACCCTAGCAAACCCTCAACCCTCACTGCAATCTTGAGACCGAACGCACGTTCGGTGGATAACTCGGGCACTTCTGCGCGTTCTCGCGCGGTTCCACGCGTTGTTACGTCAATCCGACGAACGCCGCGCGCGCGTTCTTCGCCGTCGCTTCGACGATGGTGTCGACATCGACGTCGCGCACGCGCGCGATCTCGGCGATCGTCGTCATGACGTTCGCGGGTTCGTTGTCGCGGCCGCGCATCGTCTGCGGCGCGAGGAACGGACTGTCGGTTTCGACGAGGATGCGATCCACATCGAGCGCCATCGCCGCCTGACGGAAGTGCTCGTTCTTCGGGTACGTGATGTTGCCCGCGAAACTCACCCAGTAGCCGCGCGCCGCACACTCTCGCGCGATGTCGGCGTCGCCGCTGAAGCAGTGGATCACGACGCGCTCCGCCGATCCCTCATCCAATACTCGAAGGACGTCGGGCCACGCATCCCGGACGTGGACCACGAGCGGTTTGCCGGTGTCGTTCGACAGCGCGATCTGCGCCCGGAACGCCCGCTCCTGGTCCTCCTTGGGCGAGTGCATCCGGAAGTAGTCGAGGCCGCACTCCCCCACGCCCAGCACGCGGGGGTCGTGCAGGAGCTCCTCGATCCGGGCGCCCGCCTCCTTGTCGAACCCGCTGGCGTCATGTGGGTGCATGCCCGCCGTGGCGAACACACCCTCGATCGAATCGGCCAGCTCGAGCGACCGGCGGCTCGTTTCGGGGTCCACGCCGACGCAGATCAGGCGATCGACGCCGGCCGCCTTCGCGGCCTCGACCACACCTGAAGGTTCGTTGTCCATGAGGAACAGGTGGCAGTGGGTATCGACCGCTCCGCTCTGACCCGCCACTTCAGGGTTCTTCTCGCTCATCGCGCGGCCACCATACCGAGTCTCACCTTGGGGTGAATCGGGGGAGCTTCACGTGAAACATGAAAGTTCGAAGACTCAGGCGGAACTGGAGACGAGGCGGCCGCCGGCGCGGCGAGCCCTACTCCGTTTCGAGCCGCGGGAAGAGGCTCTCGCCCTTCGCGGTCGTCGTCCCGGGTGCGAGGCCGCCCCACTCGGCGGCATGCGGGAGACGCTGATCCTCGATGGGTTCACGGATGCCGAGCTGGGACCAGAGGACGCTCGCCGCTCGGGGCATGATCGGGAAGATCAGTACCGCGAGGATGCGGAGCGTTTCCGCCGAGGCGTAGAGGATGCTCGCGAGCTCGTCGCGTCTCGACTCGTCCTTGATCTTCCAGGGCTCCTTCTCCACCAGATAGTGGTTGGCCCGAGCGACGATCTCCCACGTGGCCGTCAGCGCCGGCGAGAGTTCCACCCCCTGCATGTGCGTCTGATAGCGCGCGGCGGCTTCGGCCGTCACCGACGGCAGGTCGGACTCGGCGCCCGCGACCGAGAACTCCGGGACCACGCCGTCGAAGTGGCTCCCGAGCATCGCGAGGACGCGGCTCGTGAGGTTGCCCAGGCCGTTCGCGAGGTCCGCGTTGTGACGTTCGACCATGGCTTCGTACGAGAAGCTGCCGTCCTGCCCGAACTGGATCTCGCGCATGAAGTAGTAGCGGTAGGAATCCACGCCGAACACGTCGAGCAGTTCGAACGGGTGGATGCCGGTGGCGTTGGTCTTGGACATCTTCTTGCCGCCGACCGTCAGGAACCCGTGGGCCCAGACCTGCGTGGGCGGCTCGACGTTGCCGGCCATCAGCATCGCCGGCCAGTAGATCGCGTGCTGCCGCAGGATGTCCTTCCCGATCGAGTGGATGTTCGCCGGCCACATCCGCGCGAACCGCTCAGGCGCGTCGGCGTAGCCGGCCGCGGTGATGTAGTTCGTCAGCGCGTCGAACCAGACGTAGCAGACGTGCCTGGGATCCCACGGCAGCGGGATGCCCCAGTCGAACGTCGTGCGGCTGATCGAGAAGTCCTGGAGCCCGCCCCGGATCGTCGACAGGACCTCGTTACGGCGGGTCTCCGGCTCGATCGCCTCGGGGTGCGCCTCGTAGTGCTCGAGGAGCCTGTCCCCGTAGGCGGACAGGCGGAAGAAGTAGTTCTCCTCGACCATCCGCTCGACCGGCCGCTCGTGGATCGGGCAGAGCCCGTCGATCAGCTCGTCCTCGGTGTAGTAGGCCTCGCACGAAACGCAGTAGAGGCCCTCGTACGTCCCGAGGTAGATGTCGTCCTTGCCGTTGTCGTGGACGGCGTTGAGGAGCTGCTGGACGGCGGCCGTGTGACGCGCCTCGGTGGTCCGGATGTAGTCGTCGTAGGCGATGTCCAGCCGGGCCCAGACCTCGCGCCAGCGCGGCTCCATCGCGTCGACCCACTCCTGGGCGGTCGTGCCCTGCGCCTCGGCGGCGCGCTGGAGCTTCAGGCCGTGCTCGTCGGTGCCGGTGAGGTGGAAGACCTCCTCGCCGCGGAGCCGATGGAACCGGGCGATGAGGTCGGTGGCGACGGCGTTGTACGCGTGCCCGATGTGTGGCACGTCGTTCGGGTAGTAGATCGGGGTGGTGATGTAGAAGACGTCGCGGCCCATGGTCGGGTCATGGTACCGGCCGGAACGATCGTGAACCGTCGCGGCAACTAGTCTGAGACAGACTAGTTGGAAAGGAGCGTCAACCCTTGTCGACCACGAGCCAGGCGCGGTAGATCTCGTTCGCCGAGGCACGATGCCGCTCGGCCACGACCTTTGCCGCGTCGCGAGGGCGCTCCCCATCGGCGACGAGCGTCCGCGTCTCTTCGACCAGTGCGTCGATGTCGGGGGCATCGGCGCTGGACGCGCCTCCGATCACGACGACGACCTCTCCCTTCAACGTCGAGGCGTCGAGCATCGCCGGCAGCTCGGAGAGCATCCCGCGAAGCACCTGTTCATGGAGCTTCGTGAGCTCGCGGGCGACCGCGGCAGGACGGTCGCCGAGCGCGTCGAGGGCCTCGGTCACCATCGACCGCACCCGCTTCGGCGACTCGAACACGACGATCGTTCGCGGATCTCTCGCGAGCGCCACGAACCGCGCGCGCCGCTCCCCCGCCCTGCGCGGAAGGAACCCTTCGAACACGAACCGATCCGTCGGCAGCCCGCTGATCGCCAGTGCCGCGATCGCCGCGCTCGGGCCGGGCACCACGCGGACGTCGATCCCCTCGGCCGCACACGCCCGGACCAACCGGAAACCGGGATCCGACACGGTGGGCATGCCCCCGTCCGTGACCAACGCCACCGTCGTGCCATCGCGGAGCCGGCGCAGCACCTCCTCCGTCCGTTCGCGTTCGTTCCCTTCGAAGAACGAGATGAGCGGCCGGTCGGCCAGCTGGAGATGCGCGAGGAGCCGCCCCGTCCGGCGCGTGTCCTCCGCCGCGATCAGGTCGACGGCCGCGAGCGTCTCGACCGCGCGCGGGGCCAGATCGCCCAGGTTGCCGATCGGCGTGCCCACCAGATAGAGCGTGCCCGTCACGACCCGATGGTGGCACGATGTGCCGTCCCCGGCCACGCGCGTCCAGGAGCGTCGGATGGCGAACGATCACAAGGACTACTCCGGGACACCGCTCCCGAAGAAGCTCGGCATCAAGGAAGGCTCGCGTGTCTTCTTGGTGAACGCGCCCGACGGGTTCGAGCGTGCGCTGACGCCCCTGCCCGACGGCGCGACCCTCCTTCCGAAGCTCGCGAAGCCGCTCGACGTCGGAGTGCTGTTCGCCACCGAGCAGGCGGAACTGATCCGCTGGTTCGATCGGATGACGGCTGCGCTGGACACGTCCGGCCGCCTCTGGGTCGCGTGGCCGAAGAAGGCGTCGAAGGTCACGACCGACATCGACTTCGGGTTCGCGCAGGGCATCGGGCTCGACGCCGGGCTCGTCGACAACAAGAGCGCGTCGATCACCGATGTGTTCCAGGGCCTGCAGTTCGTCTATCGCGTGAAGGATCGCGCGAAACGTTGATGGTCTATCCCCATCGCCAGCGGTCGTCCGCCGCGAGGATGCTCCGGAGGTGGTTCACCTCGCCCGCGTGGTAGACGTCGTGCTGCAACATGACGGAGATCAACCAGCGGGTCTCGCGAAGGTCGCCCCAGTTCGACGGCCGGAGCTCCTCGAGATCGGCGTCGTGGAGCGCCCGCACGTGGTCGACGAACCGCCCGTGCACCACTTGGAGCCACTCGATCGTCGCACCCATCGGCGCGTTGCCTTCGCTCCAGGGAAGCCAGGACTGATCGTCCCACGTGAGTGCGCCCGCGCCGAACGCGTACTCGTCGTACATGATCGTGCACGCCCCGACGTGCAACACGATCGATTCCACGGAGCGCGCCCCTCCGACGGGTACCGCCCGCCACATCCGCTCGTCGACGCTGCTGAGGTTCACGAGGAGCGCCTGACTCTCGTCCGACGCTTCGCTGCCCGCTCCGGAGAATGCGCCCTCCAAGAGATAGACGAGCTCATCGATCGTGGTCATCGAGGATCCCCGGGCTTCCGCGCGATCACCCAATGGAACGTGACCTCCTGCCCACCGGTTTCGATCTCGCTCCGCGTCTCCGAGAGCTCCAGCTCGAACCCCGCGTCGAGGAGCGAGCGCTCGTTCGCGTCCGGCTCGAAGCCCGCGAAGAACATCGGGACGCCTAGCCAGTCCTGCTCGACCTCGTCGTCGGTGTCGCTCGCGCCGAGGGAGAGCATGAATCGCCCGCCCGGCCGGAGCCACGACCACACCCGCTCGAACATCGGCGCGTGCTCGGCGCGCGGCAGGTGGTTGAAAACGAAGAACGCGACGACAGCATCGAACGCACCGGATGGCAGCTCGATGTTCGTGAAGTCCCCCTGGATGAAGTCGGCGTCCGGGAGCCGCTCCCGAGCGAGCATCAGCTGCCCGGCCGACAGATCGACACCGGTGTAGTGCCGACCGTCGGCGAGCGCGGCCGAAACCGTCCCCGGCCCGCATCCGAGCTCGAGCACCACAGCCTCCCCCGGGAGCCGCTGGAGCACCTCGTCGAGGAACCACTCGCGGACACCCGGACCTTGCGATGTCGTCCACTCGAAGTACCGAGAGCCGAGCCGGTCGTATCCCTGCTCGATCATCCGTTTCGGATCCACCACGGTGCCTTCCGAGCGTGCCGTCGCCTGTAGCCTGACGCGGTGTCCACGGTGCTGCAACGGCTGAACCGCCCGGTGGTCGCCATCCTCGCGGTGACGGCGATCGCGGGGGTCCTGCGGTTCACGCATCTCTCGCGACCGCCCGAGCTGTTCTTCGACGAGAACTACTACGCGAAGGCCGGCTGCATCCTGATCGGCGATTCCGACAAGGTCTGCAAGATCGACAGCAACGACGAGCACTACTGGCGCGACAACAAGTGGGACGTCGGGTCGTGGGTCCATCCGCCGCTCGGCAAGTGGACGATCGGGATGGGCGAGAAGGTGTTCGGCATGACGCCGTTCGGCTGGCGGTTCTCCTCGGCCGTGGCCGGCACGCTCATCGTCACGATGGTCGCGGTCGTGGCGCAGCTGTTGTTCGGCAGCGCGTTATGGACGTTCGTCGCGGGACTCCTGATGGCGGTCGAGAGCCTCAACGTGGTGCTGTCGCGATCGGCGCTGCTCGACATCCATCTGGAGTTCTGGGTGCTCGCCGGATTCCTGCTCCTGTTGATGGACCGGCGGTGGATCGACCGTCGAACGACGCCGGAGCCAGAGCCCGAACGAGAACCCGACGATGGCCCGGAGTCGTTGAGCGACCTCCAACGGGTCGTTGCCGCCCGCGCCGGAGCCGCCGTTCCCTTCCCGCTCTGGCGGCCGTGGCGGTTCGCGGCCGGCATCGCGCTCGCCTGCGCGTTCTCGGTCAAGTGGTCGGGCGCCATGGCGATCTTCGCTGCGCTGATCCTGTCGTTCGCGTGGGAAACCACGCGCCGTCGCCGCCAGGACGTCTCGCTCGGCCGGGCGTTCGCGCGTGCGGTCCGCCAGGAAAGCCTGGGCCTGTTCATCGCGTTCGTGCTGTTGCCGATCGCGGTCTACTTCGTCGTGTACCTGCCGTGGTTCCACCACTTCGGCTGGAGCCTGAAGGACTGGTGGGAGAACCAGACCGCGATGCTCGCCTACCACAAGAGCCTGCGGACGACCGCGCTCGACACCGCGACGAACACGTACACGCCCACGCACCCCTATTACTCGCGGGCATGGACGTGGCTGTTCATGTTGCGGCCGGTGAACTTCTACTCGCGCGACGTGGGCGC
This sequence comes from uncultured Actinomycetes bacterium, assembly GCA_963835415.1. Lineage (GTDB taxonomy): Bacteria > Actinomycetota > UBA4738 > UBA4738 > HRBIN12 > JBBQVZ01. Next base: position 93,460 of record CAWIFZ010000004.1, read on the forward strand.
GGACATCGCGCAGGTGCTGGCCGTGGGGAACCCGGCGATCTTCTGGGCGAGCATCTGGGCGATCCCGTTCGTCACGGTGATGTGGCGGCGCCGCGGCGACTGGCGCGCGGGGTTCATCGTCCTGCCGTTCCTGGCACAGTTCCTGCCGTGGTTCGCCGTGACGCGTCCCCAGTTCTTCTTCTACGTGGCGCCGCTCACGCCGTTCATGGTGCTCGCCATCGCCTACGCCATGCGCGACCTGGCAGCCGCCACGATCGTCCTGCGCGAACCGGATGGAGGCACGGTGGAATCGGCGCGTCATCCGTACCTCCCGTTCGTCTGGGGGTACGTGCTCCTGGCGGTCGGGCTGTTCCTCTGGTTCTGGCCGGTCCTGACCGGCAACCCGATCTCGCGCACCGCCTGGCAGGCCCGCGTGTGGTTCCGGGGCTGGGTCTGAGGTGACCGCGGGTCCCGCCCGCTCCTCGGCCCGCCGGTAGCCTTACCGCTCGACATGCCCACCCATCAACACCTGTTCATCTCCATGCGCGACGGCGTCCGGCTCGCCGCGTCGCTCTACGTCCCCGACGACGACGGCCCGTGGCCGGCCGTCCTGGAGGCGCTGCCGTACCGCAAGGACGACGTGACGTCGACGTACCGGCCGGAGTACGAACGGATCGCCGCCGCCGGCTACGTCGTGTGTCGCGTGGACCTGCGCGGCACCGGGTCCTCCGAGGGGATCGCGGAGGACGAGTACCCGGCCGTCGAACGCACCGACATGATGACCGTGATCGACTGGCTCGCGACGCAGAGCTGGTCCACCGGCAACGTCGGGATGTACGGCACGAGCTATTCAGGCTTCAACTCGATCCAGCTCGCGATGGAGCGTCCGCCCGCGCTCAAGGCGATCATCCCGATCTACGCGACCGATGATCGCTATGCGGACGACGTGCACTACATGGGCGGCGCCGTGAAGCAGCTCGATCAGGTCGACTACCCCTCGTACATGGTCGCGCTGAACGCGCTGCCGCCCGTCCCGGGCGTGTACGGCGAGGGCTGGCGCGAGGAGTGGGAGCGTCGCGTGCGCGGCACCGAACCATGGGTACTGACGTGGCTCGAGCATCAGCGGTTCGACGACTACTGGCGGTTCGGATCACTGCGCCCGGACTACGACCGCATCCAGGCGGCCACGATGATCATCGCCGGGTGGGCCGACGGCTACCGGAACAACTCGCTGCGCACGTTCGAGCAACTCCAGTGCCCGACACGGCTGGTGATCGGACCGTGGGCGCACGCATCGACAGACACGTCGCTGCCGGGACCGAACATCGATCTGGTGCCGGAGATGATCCGCTGGTGGGACCGGTGGCTGAAGGACGAAGACAACGGTATCGACCGGGAGCCGCCGATCGCGCTGTTCGCGCAGCGGTCAACGCGTCCCGGCGCGACGCGCCCGACGATGGAGGGCAAGTGGCGGTACGAGCCGACGTGGCCGGCCGAGCGCCTCCGTCCGACACCGCTGGCGCTCGCCGACGCGCACACCGACGCGCCGAACGAGCGGCGAGGGCGACGTCCTGGAGGTCCGCGGCGACGTCGGCTGGACCGCCTGGATCTCGTGCGCGGCCGGCCTGCCGTGGGGACAGCCCGACGACCAGCGGCCGGATGAGGCGTTCTCGCTCTCCTACACATGGCCCGCCGCTCGAACACGATCTGGAGATCCTCGGGCACGCCCGGCTGACGGTGGCGCTCACGTCGTCGGCACCCGATCGCCTACCTCTCGGCGAAGCTCTGCGACGTGTTCCCCGACGGCGCCTCGTCGCTCGTGAGCCGGAACATCCTCAACCTGGCGCATCGCGACTCCCGCGAGGAACCCTCGCCGCTCGAGCCCGGTCACCGATACGAGGTGACGCTCGATTGGAGGCGGCCTCATGGACGTTCGAGGCGGGCCATCGCATCCGGCTGGACCTGGCCGGCACGGACTGGCCGAACGTGTGGTCCCCGCCCGAGCCCGTCACGCTGACGATCGACCGCTCCGCCACGACGCTGACGCTTCCCGTGCTCGACGGTCCCTCGCCCGCCCCGGGAGCACCGGCGTTCGCTCCGCCGCGGCGTGAGAGCTCCGTGCCCAACCGCGGCAGCGGCGGGTACGACTGGAAGATCGAGCACGACGTCCCGACCGCGGAGACCCGCGCGGTCGTCGCCAACTACGGCGATTACCCGGTGAAGGACGACACGGCATCGTTCGCGGAACGGTACGAAGGCGTGGTGACCGTCCGCCCCGAGGATCCGGGGGTGGCTGCGGCACACGGAGCAGCGACGTTCGAGATGCGCTGGCCGGAAGCGACATGCGGCTCGAGCGTCACGGTCGACATCGAGAGCGACCGCGACACGTACCGGGTGCGGATCGACCTCCGTGTCACCGAAGACGGCGACGAGCGCTGGCACCGGACGTGGGACCGGACGATCCCCAGAGATCTTCAGTAAGCCGCGACCTGCGGTCGCGCCAACGGCCCCTGGATACGCGAAACCCCGGCGCGCTGGCCGGGGTAACGGTCTTGATGGGATATCCCGACACAGAGTCTACCAGTCGGGATACGCCCTCAGGAGAAGCCGGGCAGGTGCTTGCGGAACAGGATGAAGCCGATCCCTGCGCTCACGTCCAGCAGGAAGTGCGCGATCACGAACGGCCACGTGCGGCGCAAGCGGAGGAACGCGACGCCGAACAGCACACCCATCGCCAGGTTGCCCGCGAACCCTCCCCACCCCTGATACAGGTGGTACGAGCCGCGGAGCAGCGCGCTGGCCGCGACCGCGGCGAACGGGCTCCACGCGAGCTGGCGGAGCCGGGTGATCAGGTACCCGAGGACGATCACTTCCTCCAGGAGCGCGGCTTGCGCGGCGTTCAGCACCAGGATCGGCACCGTCCACCAGTGGCCGAGCGGCGGCACCGGCACCACGAACCGGTTCACGCCGAGCGCGACCGCTCCGAAGTAGAACGCCAGCCCTCCGAGTCCAACGACCGCGAAGAACGCGAGGCCGCGCTTGATGTCGCGCGCCGGTTGGTCCCACGTCAGCCCGATCGCGCCGACGCCTTCGCCGCTCCGGCGGAGCAGATGGACCACCAGCCAGACGGGCGCCAGGCTGAACGCGATCGCCACGAGCTGCCGCGCGAGCACGTTCGTCTGGTTCGCCGACGCGACGTAGCCGCCCTTGAGGGGCGCGGAGAGCAGGCTGATGATCGCGTAGGCGGCGCTCGCCAGGAGCGAGAGCGACAGGACGATCAGGATCTCTTCGTAGAGCGTCCGTCGATCGAGTCCGGCGGGTGCCGTCGGGGGCTGCATGGTCGTCACTGTACGTTCGACCGGGCGCGAGTCGCTGCCATACAGTGACTTCATCATGGATGCCGGCGCGGACCGCTCGAAGCCACGGATCGACGTGGCATCGCTGCAGGTGGGCGACCGGTATCGCGTCGACTGGCGGCACGAGCAGCTGCGCCGGACGTTCCGCTTCAAGGGCACGTTGCTGGCGATCGAGGAGACGCCCGCGCTGGACGCGATCGCCGAACCGAAGACGTCGCTGGCGTTCGAGGTGAAACCCCGATTCGGCGCGGCCGCGGTGCAGCGCGTGGAGCTGTCGACGATCCGCACGATCGAGCCGGCCTGACCCGGCCGGCGCTACACTCACGCCCCACGTCGGGCGGAGGGATCGATGGCGAGGACGCAGAGCGCGGATCTGGTGGTCGTCGGCGCCGGCATGGTCGGCGGGTGGGCGTCGTGGTTCGCCGCCACGAGTGGCGCGGAGCGGGTCGTCGTCCTGGAGAAGGACCTGGCCGGCCAGGGAGCGTCGAGTCGCGCGGCGGGTGTGGTGCGCGCACAGGGCGGCACACCGGCCACGGTCGCGCTCGGCCGGTTCTCGATCGAGTTCTACCGCTCGCAGCAAGCGCGCCTGGGGACCGACTCCGGGTTCCGCGAGCTCGGCTACCTGATCCTCGCCGTCACCAAGCGCGACGTCCGCGACGGGAACGCGCGCGTCGAGATGCAGCGCGACGCCGGGCTCGACGTGCGATGGGTGGATGCCCAAGAGGCGTGCTCGCTCAACCCGACGCTGGCGACAGACGGCCATCGCGGGGGCAGCTTCTGCGCGACGGACGGCGCGATCGATCCGCCGCGGAACGTGCGCGCATACTCGCTGGCGATGCAGCAGGCGGGCGTGCAGCTCCGGGAGCGCACGCCGTTCCTGGGCCTGCGAACCGCGGCCGCGCGCGGCGGGCGCCGGCGCGTCACGGGCGTGCAGACGCCCGACGGCGTGATCGCCACCGAACGCGTGCTCCTGACGGGCGGTCCCTCGCTGCGCGCGATCGGGAAGCTGGTCGGCGCGCGGATCTTCGCGGGCGGGGCGCGCCACCAGGTGGTCGTGACCGAGCCGCATCCGGCGTTCGACGTCGAACGTCAGCCGATGGTCTTCGACGTGGGCGCCGGCATCTATTGGCGCCTCGAGGAGGGCGGACTGCTCTGGGGGATGTCCAACCCCAAGGAGACGCCAGGTCCCGCGCGCGAGGTCGACTGGCCGTACCTGCGGCGGATGGAACGCCGCCTCCACAAGCTCGTGCCGGTGACGCAGGGCCTCGGCATCCGCAAAGCGTGGTGCGGGACGATCGACTACACGCCGGACCACCTCCCGATCCTCGGTCCGGCCATCACCACCGAGGGGGTCCCGATCGACGGAGCAACGGTGGCCTCACCCGGCGGGCACGGGATGATGTGGGGGCCTGCCGTCGCCCGCGTCGCGGCGGACCTGGCGCTCGAGGGCCGGACCGACGTGATCGACGTGACCGACATGGGCATGGACCGCTTCGACGAGCACGGCCGCAGCCCGTTCTACGATCCGATCGCGCTGCCGTTCCCGCCCAGCGCCGAGGATGACTGAGCGCACCGGCGAGTCCGTCAGCGGACGAGCGACGCTCGGTAGCTGAACGGCATCCCGTCCGCACGCGACCGGCCGTTGCACGAGAACCCCGCACCTGTCCAACAGCGGAAATCCGTGTTCGCGTTCGCGAAGACCAGCACGACGCGACTCACCTGCGCGGCCGCGAAGGGCACGCTCAGGTCGGCGTCGCCGTCCACGTCGAGCGACACCGTCACCATGCGCAGGGAGCCCGATCGCATGAGGATCAGGACGCGCACGGCGGATCCGGTTCCCCTCTCGGGCGCGTCCATCGACAGCCGGAGCCAGGTCCCGGCGGGCGTTCCGGCACCGGGAGCGAACGCCACGGACCCCGTCGCGAGGTGGTCCACCCTGATCGTCGACCATCCCGCGATCGGATGGCGCGCGTTCACGCGATGCTGCCGAGAGACCGGAGCCCGGGGATACGCGGACCCCTCTTCGTAGAACGCGGCCGGCGCCAGGTTCCACACGCCGAACGTGGCGAGCGCGCCCGCCAGCGAGCGGTCGCGGGCGCTGAGCGCTTGCTGGACGGCACGCGCCGAGAACAGATCGGGATCGCCGGGACCGTCGGCCGCCAGCTCCCACACTCGACGGATGATCGTCGGGTCCGGGCCGTGCACGCCGTCGCTCTCCGTCAGGAACCGCCAGAAGATCCACGCGCCGTACTCGTTCATCCCCCGGCTGCTGTCGATCGGCACCCACGGGTGCACGAGCGGGCTCGAGCGGAGCCAGCGGCGGTTGGCGTCGACGTCGTCCGCGACCCGGTCCTCCATCCATACCGCGGTGCCCTCGGTCAGCCACGCGTCCTCGTTCGAGTCGTACGCGAACTGCACGGCGTGGAAGAACTCGTGTGCCGCGGTCGCGCGGAGACCGCCGGGACCTCCGCTCGCACCGAGTTGTGCGACCGAGAAGTCGTCATCGACGACCACGTACGCGGAGTAGTCGCGGTACTGATAGCCGTCATCGTTGGCGTGTGGGTCGTCGGTCGCCACGTACCCGCTCAGGCCGAGCGCGCCCACATCCGCCAGGTACACGTCCAGTTCGTCGTTCGGACCGTGGTCGGCCGAGCTTCCGTCGGGCTTCGGCGCGCGGAACCCCATGCGCACGACCTCGACCCGCCATGCCGTCTCGAACGCATGGAGCGTCGCGTCGACCTGATCGGGAACCCCGTTGCCGTTGCCGTCGGACGGGGGCGGCGCGTCGGGTGTGGCGTTCACCCAGTGCACGCACAGATGCGGTCCGCACAGGTGCTGACTGGGCCACGTGTAGCCGTGACCCTGCGGATCCGCGCTCCCGTCGGTGGGACGAAGCATCACCGGTGAACCGGGCGTGCGCCCAACGGCGGCGAACCGCGACGGTCCGGCGGCCGCGTCCGACCCCAGGTGGGGTCCCGGGCCCGCGGTGGCCACGGGAAGCGTCAAGGCGAGGATCACCAGCGCCGCGACGGCGTGCCGCTGCCCGACGGGGCCATGGAGCGAACGGTGGGACATAACCCCTCCCGGGTCGCGGTGCGCCCGGGCGTGGTCAGGGGGGTCCCGGGGTCACCGCCGCCATCGTCGGACGGGGCTCCGGGCTACGTCAATCGGCCGGAAGACCCGCCCTTCGGCGTACGACGCAGACCGGACGGAGGGTCCGAACGCCGGACTCGGGATCAGGACTCAGAGCTGCACGTCGACCAGGATGAGCTCGGAAACCGACGTCGCCGCGATCGCGACCTCCGGCTCCCGTTCGATCTCGGCGGCGTCGCCGGTGGCCATCTGCTCGCCGTTCACGGTGACATCGCCCTCGATCACGTAGAGGTAGACGCCACGGCCGTCGCCGAGGGGGTGGGACACCGTCACTGCCGGATCGAGGTGCGAGACGAACACGTGCGCGTCCTGATGAACCAGGACGGCGTCGCCGCCGTCGCCGCTGATGGCGCGCAACAGCAGGTTCGTCCGGTCCGCCTGCGTGAAGACCTTCTGCTCCACACCCGGCGCCAGTCCGCGCTCGGCAGGCATGATCCAGATCTGGATGAACCGCATCGGCTCCGTCTGGCTGGCGTTCTGCTCGGAGTGCAGCGCGCCGGAGCCGAGCGTCATCCGCTGGACGGAGCCGGCCGGGAGCGGGCCCGGCGCGCCGCCCACATCGTCCTGGTGGCGGAACATCCCCTCGACGACGTACGTCAGGCCCTCGATGTCGCGATGGGGGTGCATCGGCCAGATCGCGCCGGGGATCAGCCGATCGTCGTTGAACACGCGCATCGTGCCGAAACTCGTGTAGTCGGGATCGCGATACGTGTCGAACGAGAAGTGCCATCGCGCGCGGAACCACTCGCCGTCGACGTCCGAGATCTCGTCGTCGCGCCGGATCGTGATGGTCATCGGCCGGACCGGAGACGCCGCGCGCTTACAGGGACAGGACGGGACAGGTGAGCGTGCGCGTGATGCCCTCGATCTCCTGCATCGGCATCACGATCTTCTTCGCCAGGCCATCCAAGTCTTCGGCCTCGACGCGGGCGATCACGTCGTACGGACCGGTGACGCCGTCCGCGTTCACCACGCCGCCGAGCGCCTTGATCTGATCGGTCACCTGCGACGCTTTGCCGACCTCCGTCTGCACCAAGATGTATGCGCTGACCATCGTGCTGGCTCCCCTCTCGGTCGCGGGCCTACTCGGACTTCTGGGCGTCCGTCGTGTCGTCGCCGGCCTTGTCCGTGGCGAGCTTCTCCTTCGCCTTGTCGAGCAGGCTGCCCGCGGCGTCGGTCGCCTTGCCGACGAGCGGTTTGGCCTTGTCGACCACGACGCCGGTGACGTCCTTCGTCTTGTCCAGCGCCGTCACGGCGACACCGCCCGCCTTGCCCACCAGCGGCTTGGTCTTGTCGATCAGACCCCCGGTCACGCCCTTCGCCTTGTCGACGGTCCCCCCGGTGACGTCCTTCGCCTTGCCGACGGCGCCGCCCGCCGCACCCTTCGCCTTGTCCACCATGCCCTTGTCGTCCTCGGTCATGCTCGCCTCCTGTTGGGTGTGATCCGTGCCCACCATGGTGGCAGCCACGGCCGAGAACGTCGAACCCGGCGCCTCAGCCGAGCCGCTCGCGCACGCCGGCCATGCCGCTCTCGACGAACGCGGGCTGCCCGGACTCCACCCCGTACTGCACCTCGTGCCAGGGCGACAGCATGAACGCGAACCGACTGCGGGCGAGGAACCGGTCGTCGGGTGGGCCGCCGTACGCGCCGAGCACCCGTTCCCCCACCTCGGGCAGCGCGTTGATGACCCACGCCAGGTCGAAGACGGGATCGCCCACCTCCAGGTCGCCCCAGTCGATCACGCCGGCCAGGTCGCCGGCGTCGGTGATCAGCACGTGCGCGGGTCCGATGTCGCCGTGGGTCAGGCCGGTCGCGAACCGGAAGTTGTCGTCATCGTCCAGGAACGCCGTGAGCGCCCGCTCCGCCGTCGCGCGCTCGGCGGGCGTCAGAGCAGCGGGAGCACGTGCGCGCTCAGGGCGTCCACCGCGTGCCGGAGCCCGTCGCGCACGGTCGCGGCCGTCATCGCTCGCATGCCGACGAACTCCGGCGGCGTCAGGTGCAGGTCGTACAGGAACCGGCCCAGCCGCTCCGGCCAGATGCCGTCGACGTCCGCGGACATCGATCGGCCGTCGATGCGCGCGTAGCCCATGCACACCGGATCGGTCGACGTGTACTCGGGCGACGGGATCGCCGACGAGACCTCGCGAGCCAACTCGGGCAACACGGCGATCTGCTTGGCGAGGCTCGCGGTCGCGCCGGGCGACCGGGGGAACTGGAACACCCACTCGCCGTTCACCAGATAGGTGAAGCAGTCCCAGCCGTCTCCGACCGGTTCGAACGTCCGCACGCCGAGCTCCGGCCAGCGGCGCTCGACGAACGCGCGATGTTCGTCTGCCTGGGTCACGTGACGACGGGTTCTATCTCCTGTCCCGGCACGCCGGGTTCGGACAGCGCGGGTGTGGACAACGCGAACCATGCCACGACCGCTCCAGCCAGCGCCAGGGAGGAAGCGCCGACGTAGAGCACGACCGTGCCCACGCGCTGATAGACGAACCCGCCGATGCCGGCCCCGAGGATGGGGGCGATGCCCAGCATGACCATCTCCCGCATCGAGTTGGCGGTCGAGTAGAGCGTGGCCGGCATCAGACGCCCGACCACCACGACGCTCGTCGTGAACAGCAAGCCGAACGCCACCCCTTCGAGCGTCGTCAGGACGGACAGGATCGTCGGATCGTCGACCAGTCCCCAGAGGAGGAACCCGAGGGCGTAGATGCAGCACCCCAGCACGTAGACGAGCCGCAGACCCCACCGCACTTGCAAGCGGGACGACACCCGCATCACCGGCACCTCGAGCAGCCCACCCATCGCCGTGCCCAGGCCGATCAGGAACGGCCCGCCGCCCTGACTCACGATCTTCAGCGAGATGAAGTTCCACGCCGCGTTGAACCCGACCCACACGAGCAGCGCCGCCGCCAGGAACCCCCAGAACCGCGGCGCGGCCTTGAAGACGGCGCCGACCGTGCCGAGACGTCCGTGCGCCTCGACGTCCTTCGGCTTGTCGCGGACGATCGTGGTGCTCCAGGCGAGCACGACCAGGCTGGCGACGGCGTAGATCGGCATCGCCCACTCGACGCCGGCGACCTCCAGGATCGCGCCGAACACCAGGCAGCCGAGCGCGTAGGAGGCGCTCATCCACCCGCGGAGCCGGCCGTAGTCGGCCATCGCCTCGTCGCCCAGATGGACCAGCGCGATCGAGTCGATGTTCGGGCCCGTCGCCACCCAGAACGCCGCGATGATCGCGGCGACGATCGTGATCGCGGCCAGCCCGTCGACCAGGTTCATCGCGGCGGCGAACACGCCGGCACCGACCGTCCCGATCTGGAACGCGGTCAGTCGGCCCATGCGCGTGTCCGCGTAGTGACCCCAGATCGGGTTCCCGATGATGCGCGCAAGCGCGGTCGCCGCGATGACCACCCCGATCTGGTCGGCGGACAGACCCCGGCCCTGCAGGTAGATCGTGAAGAACGGGAAGAACGCCGCGATCACGAACCCGAAGACCACGAACAGTCCGTGGACCGCGACCTCGGGGCGGGGCTTCGGGAGCAGCTTCACGCGCGGTTCCCACGGGACGAGCGGACGCCCTTGCTGGGCCGTGCCACGTCTGCCACCATCCCGCGCATGTCCCGCATGGTATCGATGCGCTCCCGGCGCCCACCGACGGGGACACGATGCGCGGCCTGACCGACAAGGGTGTCCTGGTCTCCGGCGGGAGCAGCGGCATCGGCAAGGCCACGGTCCGCCGGTTCCTGGAGGAAGGCGGCCGCGTCTATTTCTGCGGGCTGGATGCCGACGAGGTGCGTTCGACGATCGGCGAGCTGTCGTCGCTCGGTCCCGTGGACGGCATGGCGTGCGACATCGGGCGAGACGACGACGTCGCTCGGCTCGTGGACGCCGCCGAGACCGCGCTCGGTTCGATCGACGTGCTCATCAACAATGCGGGGATCGCGCACAAGGATGCCTTCCTCGAGATGGACGTGGCGGAGTGGGACCGGATCGTGCGGGTGAACCTGCGCGGGATGTTCCTGGTGGCGCAGGCGGTCGCGCGGCGGATGGTCGCGCGCGGGAGCGGCGTGATCGTGAACATGGCGTCCACGAACGCGCTCGGCGGGGAGGAGCTGTTGGCGCACTACAACGCGTCGAAGGGTGGCGTGCTGCAGCTCACCCGGACGATGGCGGTCGAGCTCGGCCGGCACGGCATCCGCGTGAACTGTCTCTGTCCCGGCTTCATCCGCACGCCGCTCAACGACGCGATCAGCGACGAGACGTTCATGGCCGAGTACGAGCGGGACAAGATCCCGCTGGGCCGCGCCGGCACGCCGGAGGAGGTGGCCGCGGCGTACGCATTCCTGGCGTCCGACGATGCGTCGTTCATCCACGGGGAGGCGCTGGTGATCGACGGAGGTCAGACCGCGATCATGTGAGGACGCGTCTCGGTGCTCAGCGACACGGGTGGTACGGCGTGCGCGAACAACGAGTAGTTGCGGCTCTTCTTGATCGCGTTGAACCCGAGCGTCTCGGCGTCCGGGCAGAACTCGTCGCGCGTGAGCCGGTACTCCACCTCGAACACGGCCTTGCCCGCCTGCGACGAACGCGACCTCACCGGGAGACGGACTCCCCGCGCAGAAGTGGTACTGGAAGCACTCCTCCACGATCGCGTAGTCGAAGTACGGCAGCAGGTCCTTCACCTGTGACGGGTCGTTCTTCATGGCGACCGACATCCCGAAGTGATGGGCCATGTTCGCGAGGCGGGTGTTGAACATCAGCTGCGAGCGGTAGCTGATGTGGAAGCCGGAGTGCGAGTCCTCGAACGTGTCGATGATGTCCCACTCCACGCCGTCGAACCCGGCCGCCGCGCACTTCCGCACGCGGTCGCGGTTCACCTTCAGGATGAACGCGCGTTGCCCCTGGTCGTTGTTGATGTTCAGGAAGAACTCGTCCGGGAAGACCTGGCTGAACGGGTTGCCGATCAGGCAACCGTCGCACGCATCGTCGAAGTCGACGAACCGTTGGTAGTCGGGGCGGTACGTCTCGGCGTCGCCGGCGTCCAGGTAGCAGATCGCATGTCCTCCCGCCACGTGGATCGCATCGACGGCGTCCGTGTTCACCACGAAGTTCCCGTCGCCCGAGACCTTCGTGTCGACGTAGAGGTCGATGTCGAACACCTCCGGCGTCACACAGTCGCCGCCGGCGGCCGGCGCCTCGCAGATGTCGACGTCGATGCCGCCCGTATCGTCGGCGATGCCCGGCTTGCCCTGGAGTTGGTACTGCCAGCGCGCGCCCAGCGGCGGCAGCCAGCATCCGTCACAGGCTTCGGGCGCCGGGCAGTTCGGGCACGCGGGATCGGCGACGGCCTGGGTCGCCGGCGGAGTCGGCCGCGCGACCACGGCCGCCGACACCGGCTGCCCGAACGAGACGATCAGGAGCGCGGCGGCGACCCCTGCCCACGCCAGGCGCTTCATCCGCCGTACGCTAGCACCTTGGCGGGATTTGTTGCTTTCCATGCCCGATGGAACAATGTCGCGCATGCCGAACGTGACGATCATCGGGGCCGGCAGCGTCGAGTTCACGATCGACGTGCTCTCGAACATCCTCTCGTTCGACGACCTGACGGACGTCTCGGTCGTCCTCCACGACATCGATGAGGCGCGGCTGGAGACGGCGGGCAGGATCGGCGCTCGCATCAACGAGGCCAAGGGTGGCCGTGCCACGATCGAGACGCAGCTGGATCGCCGGAAGGCGCTCGACGGTGCGGACTACGCCATCAACGAGATCCAGGTCGGCGGACGCGACGCGTTCCTGATCGACTTCGCGATCCCCAGCAGGTACGGCGTGCGACAGACGATCGCCGACACGCTCGGGATCGGCGGTATCTCTCGCGGCCTCCGCACGCTGCCGGTGATGATCGACATCGCCAACGACATGGCGGAGGTGTGCCCCGACGCGACGCTGTTGAACTTCACGAACCCGATGGCGATGGTGCCGTGGGCGGTCTACGAGGGCTCACGGTTCGATCGCGTGGTCGGCCTCTGCCACTCGGTCTTCTACACCCACGAGTTCCTGGCCGAGACCGTCGGCGTGCCGATGGACGAGATCGCGTTCCAGACGTCCGGCTTCAACCATCAGGCGTTCGTCACGCGGTTCGAGCGGAACGGCGAGGACCTGTACCCCGCGCTCGACGCCGCGATCGAGGCCGACCCCGAGGGACTCGGCCGTCGCGTCCGGGTCCAGCTCTACAAGGAGCTGGGGTACTTCCCGACCGAGTCGAGCGAGCACTCCGCGGAGTACGTGTCATGGTTCATGCGGCACGACGACCAGATCGAGCGGTTCCGGATCCCGGTCGACGACTACATCGGTCGCACCGAGGAGGCCCTGGCGGACTATCGGGAGATCGTGCGCAAGCTCGAGGCGGGTGAGCCCGTTGAAGCTGAGCCGGGCAGCGAGCTCGCCTCCGACATCATCCACTCGATCGAGACCGGCACGCCGCGCGCGCTCTACGCGAACGTGAAGAACACCGGGTTGATCCCCGACCTGCCCGACGGCTGCTGCGTCGAGGTGCCGTGCCTGGTCGATCGTGCCGGCGTCCAGCCGACCGCCGTGCCGGCTCGGCCGGCGCATCTCACCGCGATGAACCGCACGTTCCTGAACGTCGTCGAGCTCACGGTCCGCGCCGTACTGGACGGCGACCGCCAGCAGGTCTACCGCGCGGCGATGCTCGACCCGAACACGGCCGCAACGCTGACGTTGGATCAGGTGCACGACATGGTGGATGACCTGATCGATGCACATGGCGACATGATCCCCGAAGCGATCCGCCGCGGCTCGACGCGGCGCTCGGGCTAGCGCGCCACGCCCAGTCTCGGGATCAAGCGTCGCGCGTTCTCTCCGTAGACCTTGCGGAGCACGTCGTCCGGAAGATCGAGACCCGAGATCGTCCAGCGTCCTTCCGGCGGCACGTCATCCTTCGCGTAGTCGAAGCACTCGTCATCCGTCTCCAGGAACCGGAAATGGATCGCGTAGTCCACGGGATCGGGCGGGAAGAGATCGATGCCGAACAGCACACGGTCCGGGTGCTCCAGGATCAACCTCCGCGCCGCGCGCGGCTGACGGCCCAGCTCCGCGATCCGCGCCGCGATGTCCACGTGGAAGTTCGGGTACGTGGTCAGCATCCGCCCCACCCAGCCGAGATCCTCAGCGAAGCATCCGACGTGCGCGCCGATGAACGTCGTAGCCGGATGCGCGGCGACGACCGCTTCGAGCGCATCGATCAACCGCTCGAACCGAGGGAACCGAGGATCGGCGAACGACCACTCCGGATGGGCGAGCAGCTCCTCCAGTCGTTCGTTACGCGCATCCACGGGCTCGAAGAACGCCACCGGATCCGCGATGTGGATCACGATCGGCAGCCCGAGCCCGCCGGCGGCATCCCACACGTCGGAGAGCCGCTCGTCGTCGGGGAGCAGTCGCTCGCCCTGCTCGTCGTGGATGGCGAGGCCGAGGTCCTTCCAGACCTTGACGCCGCACGCGCCCGCGTCTGCCGACGCGTGAAGCTCATCCACGAGCCGGCCCGGCCACCCCGGCTCGGAGCACGCGCCGAAGTCGATGTGACAGAACGTCGCGAACCGGCCCGGGTGCACATGGTCGAAGCGATCGAGGTTCGCCCGGAGCTCGTCGCCCCACCGGCCGTCCAGGTTCACGATCGCGTCGACGTTGGCCGAGTCCATGTCGGCGAGCAACGCGCCGACGTCGGCCGACGCCCATCCGCCGTCGGGCGTCAGCCATCGGCCGAGGTGGTTGTGTGCGTCCACGACCGGGAACCGAGCGCGCGGCACCAGATGCTCGGGCAGGCGAACGGTCGTCCTGGGCCGGTACGTCCGCAGCGGCAGATCGTGAAGCGCCGGGTCCAGCGGCACGGGCTCCAGACCGGGCGACCTCACGGCGTCACACGGTGGTGATGGCGACCCCGGCGTCCGCGATCCGGGCCAGCGCGTCGGCGGGGGCACCCGCGTCGGTGATGAGATCGTGCACGCGCTCGATGCCGCAGATCCTCGCGAACGCCGCCTGTCCGATCTTGGATCCGTCGGTCACGACGATCACGCGACGTGCGCGATCCATCAGCGCCAGGTTCGTGTGCGCCTCGACCTCGTGGTGCGTGGTGAGTCCGGCCTCGGCGGAGATGCCATCGACGCCCAGGATCGCCATGTCCAGGTTGAGCTCGTTGAGGCTGGCTTCGGCGAGCGGTCCGACCAACTCGTACGACGCGCTCCGCGCGACGCCACCCGTCACGACCAGGCGGAGGTTGGGCCGGACGGCGAGCTCCGAGGCGATGTTCAGCGCGTTCGTCACGATCGTGAGCTGCTCCAAGGAGATGAGCGCCCGCGCCACCTCGGTGGTGGTTGTGCCTCCCGTCAGGCCGATCGCGGCGCCTTCGGGGACGAGCTCGGCGGCCGCCTGCGCGATCCGCCGCTTCTCCTCCTGGTGACGCGCGCTCTTGTACCGGAGCGGCAATTCGTAGAGCAGACCCTGAGTCACCGCGCCGCCGTGGGTCCGGCGGAGCAGGTGATTCTCCTCGAGCAACCCCAGGTCCCGTCGGATGGTGGCCGCCGACACGCCGAGCCGCTGGCACAGCTCGGTGACGCTCACCGACCCACCGTCGGCGAGGTCCTCGAGGATCACGCTCAATCGATCAGCCTGGCGCATCGGCATGGAGTATAGGGACGAGTCACGCTCGACTGGGTTGCCCGGATGATCGTTCATGGCATAACGTCCGGTCGAATGAGCGAAATCGAGCGTGAGCTGGCGAGCCAGCCGGAGACCTGGCGACGGGCTGCGGGCGCGGTCCGCGACGCGGCGGACCTGCTCCCCCGGTCGGGCGACCGCGTCGCCGCGGTGGGATGCGGTACGTCGTTGTTCGTTTCCCAGGCCTATGCGGGCCTCCGTGAGCCGGCGGGCGAGGGCGAGACGGACGCGTTCGCAGCCTCCGAGGCGCCCGGTGGACGTATCTACGACGTGGTGCTGGCGATCTCGCGGAGCGGAACGACGACCGAGGTGACGCGGCTGCTCGAACGTCCCTGGGAGGGCGCGCGATCACTGGCGATCTGCGGTGTCGACGACACTCCGGTGGCGAACGCCGCCGACGGCCGCATCATCCTGGGCTTCGCGGACGAACGTTCCGTCGTCCAGACGCGGTTCGCGACCGGGGCGCTCGCGTTGTTGCGCGCCGGGCTGGGCGAGGACCTCGAGCCGATCGCACAGGACGGCGAACGCGCCCTCGCCGCCGACCTCCCGATCGACGTCCGCTCGTTCGACCACTACGTGTTCCTGGGACGCGGATGGACCGTCGGTCTGGCGAACGAGGCCGCGCTGAAGATGCGGGAGGCGAGCGGGGCATGGGCCGAGTCGTATCCGGCCATGGAGTACCGACACGGTCCCATCAGCGTGGCGGGCATCCGCTCCGCCGTGTGGCCGCTGGGCGACGTCGAGCCCGACCTGTTGCGCGACGTCGCCGCGACCGGCGCGACCGTCGTCGACCACGGCCTGGGTCGTATCGATCCCATGGCCGAGCTCATCCTGATCCAACGGACGGCCGTCGCGCTCGCGCACGAACGCGCGATGGACCCGGACCGCCCACGGCACCTGACCCGATCGGTGGTGCTCTCGTGAAGACGAAGATCGAAGGGAGAGTCATGAAGCGCACCTGGCTGGCGACCGTGTTCGTGCTGGTGTTCGCGCTCGTCGCGGCCGCCTGCACGAGCGACGGCGGAGACGACGGGAACACCACCGGGGCAACCGGTGACGGCGGACCGATCCACCTGGTCATGTGGGTGGGCTACACGCCGCCGCCGCCCGAGAACGAGTCACACGAATACCTCTCGATCGAACGGATGGTGAACGAGTTCGAGGCGGACAACCCGGACATCACCATCGAGCTGCAGTACGTGAACAGCGACAACGCGTTGCAGAAGGCGACGGTCGCGATCCAGGGGAACAAGCAGCCGGACATCTCCTACCAGTACGGCACGAACATGCCGCAGCTCGCGCAGAGCCCCGCGCTCGTCGACCTCACGAGCCGCGTGAACGAAGGCGACTACAACTGGGCGGACTTCTTCCCGGGGGAGCAGGCTGTCGCGACCGTGGACGACAAGGTCCTGGGCGTGCCCGCGCTCGTCGACAACCTGGCGATCGTCTACAACAAGGACCTGTTCGCAGCGGCCGGCGTGCCCGAGCCGACGGCGGACTGGACGTGGGACGACCTCCGTGCGGCGGCGGCGGCCACCACCGACCCGGCCAACAAGGTGTTCGGCCTGAGCTTCCCGGTCGACGGCAGCGAGACCACGGTGTGGCAGTACATCGCGATGTTGTGGGCGGCGGGCGGCGACATCTTGAACGCGGACAACACGGAGGCGACGTTCAACGAGGAGCCGGGCGTCCGCGCGCTCACCACGCTCAGCGAGATCCAGCAGGACGGCTCGATGTACCTGGACTTCCAGCCGGACTCCGGTAAGTACGGGCAACTGTTCAACTCCGGGAAGATCGGGATGGTCATCACCGGGCCGTGGGACCTGTCCGGATTCCCCGACGTCAACTACGGCGTCCAGGTGATGCCGTCGTTCGACCCGGGCGGCAGCCACGAGACGATCGCCGGACCCGACAACTGGGTGATCTTCGACAACGGACAGGAACGCGTCGACGCGGCGTGGAAGTTCCTCAGCTTCATGACGTCGCCGGATCAGATCCTGCAGGATTCGCTCGACACGAGCCATCTGCCGACGAGGGCGTCGGTGTCGGACATGTCGGCGTTCCAGGCGTTCTTCACGACGTATCCGGGCACGGAGGTCTTCGTGCAGAACCTGGACAACGTGCTGAAGGCGCGCCCGCAGATCCCGCAGTACCCGCGCATCTCCACCGCACTGGGACAGGCCATCGTGAGCGCGTTGCAGGGTCAGGCGTCACCGCAGGACGCGCTGGACCAGGCCGCAGAGCAGGCGAACGGGTTCCTGGCGATCCCCGGCTAGCCATGAGGAGCGACGGAAGCACGACGACGTGAGCGTGAACGTCCGCCGGATCATGCGGTCCGACCACGTGGCCGGCTGGGCGTTCGCGTTCCCGGCCGTCGCCCTGATCGTGGTGTTCGGCATCGTGCCGATCGTGTGGTCGGCGCTGATGTCGTTCCAGAAGACGAACCTGCTGTCCACCCCCGAGTGGATCGGGCTCGACAACTACCGCGCGCTCCCGAAGGACCCGCTGTTCAAGACGTCGATGGTGCACGCGTTCATCTATGCGGCGCTGTTCGTGCCGTTGTCGGTCGGCGGTGGGCTGTTCGCGGCCGTCGCCCTGAACCGGCACATCCGCGGGATCCGCTTCTACCGGCTCGCGGTGTTCGTCCCCGTCGTCGTCTCCACGATCGCGACGTCCATCATGTTCCTGTGGCTGTTCGACCCGAACTTCGGGCTCGCGAACTGGCTCCTGGGCCTGGTCGGACTGGGGCCGTTCGGGTTCTTCACCAGCTCTGACGGGGCGCTCTACTCGATCATCGCGATGACGGTGTGGGGGTGGATCGGCTTCGACGCCATCATCTACCTCGCGGCGCTCCAGGGCGTTCCGAACGAGCTGCTCGAGGCCGCTCAGCTCGACGGCGCACGGTCGTGGGGCATCTTCCGCAACATCACGCTGCCGCTGCTCGGGCCGGCCACGCTGTTCCTGGTCGTGTTCTCCACGATCAACGCGATCCAGGTGTTCGACGAGATCTACTTCCTGACGAAGGGCGGTCCCGGAACGGCGACGTACGTTCCTGTGCTCTACCTGTTCAAGCTCGCCTTCGAACAGGGCATCGCGGGATACGCGGCCGCGATCGCGTACGTGTTGCTCGTGGCGATCCTGATCCTCACCGTGATCCAGCTCTGGGTGGGCAAGCGCATGGTGTATTACGCCTCATGAGCATGTCGGCGGAGATCCGCGACAACGCCGGCGCCCTCCCCGCGCTCGAGGAAGAGAGCGGCCGCGACCCGAGATCCGATCGGTTCGTCTTCAGCTGGTGGCACCTGGTCCTGTTCCCGCTCGCGTTCCTCATGCTCATCCCGATGATCTGGATGATCATCACGTCGTTCCAGACGCTGAACGAGACGCGTCACTTCCCACCGATCCTGGTCCCGAGCAGCATCCAGTGGCAGAACTACACCGAGGTCCTGCAGCGCGCACCGTTCGCGCGGTGGTTCCTGAACACGTTGGTGGTCACCGTGGTGGTCGTGGCGGGCAACCTGCTGTTCTGCAGCCTGGCGGGCTACGCGTTCGCGCGGATCAAGTTCTTCGGGCGCGACGTGGTCTTCATCCTGGTGCTGGCGACGCTGATGATCCCGTTCCAGGTGATCATGATCCCGACGTTCATCATCGTGCGGAAGCTCGGCCTGATCGACACGCTCGGCGCGCTGATCGTGCCCAACCTCGCGGGCGCGTTCGGCATCTTCCTGCTCCGGCAGTTCTTCCGATCGCTGCCGATCGAACTGGAGGAGGCGGCGCGGATCGACGGCGCGTCGCGCCTGGGCGTGCTGTTCAAGATCGTGCTGCCGCTGTCGGGTCCCGTGCTCGCGACGGTCGCCGTCATCACGTTCCTGTGGACGTGGAACGACTTCCTGTGGCCGCTCGTCACGATCTACAACCCGGACAACATGACGTTGCAGCTCGGGCTCGACCACGTTCCAGGGCGCACATCAGACGAACACGCACCTGCTGATGGCGGCGAACGTGATGAGCGTCATCCCCGTCCTGCTGCTGTTCTTCGTCGCACAGCGGTTCTTCATCCGCGGCATCGCGACGTCGGGATTGAAAGGCTGACATGCCCGGACTGACGTTCGACCACGTCTCGAAGGAGTTCCCGGGAGGCACCGTGGCGGTGCGCGACCTCTCGCTGGCCATCGCCGACGGCGAGTTCATGATCTTCGTGGGACCGTCCGGGTGCGGGAAGACCACCGCGCTGCGCATGGTGGCCGGGCTGGAGAAGATCACGTCCGGCACGATCTCGATCGGCGACCGCGTGATCAACGACGACTCACCGCGCGACCGGGACATCGCGATGGTGTTCCAGAACTACGCGCTCTACCCGCACATGACCGTCTACAAGAACCTCGCGTTCGGTCTGAAGGAACGCAAGATGCCGAAGGACGAGATCGCGATCCGCGTGAACGGCGTGAGCTCGATGCTCGGGATCGACGACCTGCTCACACGTCGGCCGGCGCAGCTGTCCGGCGGCCAGCGTCAGCGCGTCGCGATGGGGCGCGCGCTGGTCCGCGAGCCCGCGGCGTTCCTCCTGGACGAGCCGCTGTCGAACCTGGACGCCAAGCTCCGCGTGCAGGTGCGCGGCGACCTGAAGCGCCTGCACCAGCGCCTCGGCATCACGACGATCTACGTCACGCACGACCAGGTCGAGGCCATGACGCTCGGGGATCGCGTCGCGGTGATGTCCAACGGCGTGCTCCAGCAGCTCGGCGCGCCACAGGACGTCTACGACCGCCCGGCGAACCTGTTCGTCGCCGGGCTTCATCGGGAGCCCGCCGATGAACCTGCTCCGCGCCGAGGCCCGCGGCGGCGTCGCCAACGCTGGGGATCTCTCGCTGCCGATCGCCGGGCTGCCCGACGGCGACGTCGTCCTGGGACTGCGTCCCGAGCACCTGCGGCCGGCGACGGATGGCCAGCCGAGCACGGAGTTCCAGGTGGAGGTCGTCGAGCCGCTCGGCGACGGGGTCATCGTGCACGGCACGGTCAGCGGCACGCTGATCACCGCGCCGTCGGGCGACGACGAGGTGCTTCCGCGACTGGCGGGCGAACGCGCCGAGATCACCACGAAGTTCGAGCCCACGCTCCGCCCGTCGCCGGGGGAACGGATGCGCCTGGCGATCGCGCCGCATCACGTGCATGTCTTCGACGGACGCACGGGCGACGTGATCGTCGCGGCCGGCGCGTGACGGCCTCGGATAAGGTGCGGTCGCGATGACCGAGACCTCGATCGAACGCCTGGCGTCCGTCGGCCTCAGTGATGGAGAGGCCGCGTTGTCCTGGTTCGGGCAGGCGAGCTTCGCGGCTCGCGGCGGCGGCGTCACCGTGCTGTTCGACCCGTTCCTGTCCCCGTACGACGGACGCCTCCACGCCTCGCCGCTGGCACCCGAGGAGGCCGTGGGCATCGACGTCGTGCTCTGCTCCCACGAGCACGTCGATCATCTGGACGTGCCCAGCATCGGGGCCATCGCGACCGCATCGCCGGGCGCCACGTTCGTGGTCCCGTCCCCGATCGTCGACATGGTCACGGAAGCGGGCGTCCCTGCGGATCGGGTGGTGGGGATGCAGCCCGGCGAACCGATCGACGTCGGCGGCCTGACGGTCCGCGCGGTCCCCGCGTGTCACGGCGTGACGATGGATGACGCGTACGGGTTCGGCGACACGCTGTCTGACGGGCTCATCCGCTTCGTCGGGTTCGTCGTCGATCTCGGGGGCGTGCGGATCTACCACGCCGGCGACACGATCCACTTCGACGGCATGGAGGAGCTGCTCGCGCCGCTGGGGATCGACGTCGCGCTGCTGCCCATCAACGGGCGAGACGCCGAGCGGGAGGGACGAGGCATCGTCGGCAACCTCGACCACCGCGAGGCCGCGTGGCTCGGCTCGCGGATCGACGCCGGCGTCCTGGTGCCCATGCACTACGACCTGTTCGCGAGGAACCTCGGGTTCCCCGGCGCCCTGGTCGAGACGGTGGGCCGCGAGTTCCCCCAGGTGCCGGTCCTGGTCCCCGCGCGCGACCGGCCGTTCGTCACGACGAAGCGGACGAGCGTCGCGTGAAGGCGCTCGTGTACCTCGGCCCCGGCCGCATGGAGCTACAGGACGCGCCGGAGCCGCCCCCGGGACCCGGTGAGGTCGTCATCGCCTCGCGCGCGTCGTCGATCTGCGGCTCGGACCTGCACGGGTTCCGTGAGGCCAGCCCCCGTCGCATCCCGCCATTGATCATGGGGCACGAGACGGTCGGCACGATCGACGCGGTGGGCGACGGCGTGTCGGCGTCGCGTGTCGGCGAACGCGTCGTGCTGAAGCCGATCGTCTCCTGCGGCACCTGCCGCTGGTGCCGGGAGGGGGCCATCAACCATTGCCCAACGGGGAAGCTCGTGGGGCGCGACCTGACCGGCGGCTTCGCCGAGCGATTCGCGGTGCCGGCAGGCGCCGCCGTGCCGTTCCACGCGGACGTCTCGGACGAGATCGGGACGCTCGTCGAACCGCTGGCGAACGCCGTACACGTGGCGTCGCGGGCCGTCACGAGCGGCGACCGCGTCTTCGTGATCGGCGCCGGGCCGATCGGCGTCCTGATGGCGAAAGCAGCGTCGTTGTACGGAGCGTCTCGTGTGTTGATCACGGACCCGGTGGCAGATCGGCTGCAGCTGGCTGCGGCACAAGGAGCGGAGCCGGTGACCGGCGACGACCCGGCGCAGGCCGTGATCGACGCGACCGATGGCGAGGGCGCCGACGTCGTCATCGACGCCGCCGGCTACGAGGCGACGTGGGCGATGGGGCTCCGCGCGGTCCGGTCGGGCGGCCGGATCGACGAGGTCGGGCTGGGCTCAGGATCCGGCACCGTGGACTTCTTCGCCGTGCTCGGCAAGGAGGCGACGATCACCGGGTCGTACGCGTGGGGCGACGCCGACTTCACCCGGGCCATCGAGCTCGTGAGTCAGGGCGTGCTCGACGTGGACGGCTGGCTCACCACGATGGCGCTCGCCGACGGACACCGTGCGTTCGAAGAACTGGTCGGCGGCGCCGGCCACTTCAAGGTGGTTCTGGTTCCGTAGCCGCGCTACCGCGGCCACGTCGTCCCGTACACGAGGTGCTCGCCGGACGAACGGACGTCCGCGTCCCAGCCGAGCTCGTCGAGCATCGCGGTCAGTTCCTCCGACGTGAAGAACCGCTTCACGATCGTGTACTCCCGGCCGTCGGCCAGCCGTCGACGGTGCGCGAACGCCGGTCCGTCATCCACGACGTCGCCCGAATAGGGACGACCCGGAGCCGCCGCGTCCTCGATCAGGAAGAGCCGGCCGCCCGGCTGCAGCCACGTCGCGAGTCGCTCCCAGAACCGCGCGAACCGGTCCGGTGGGATGTGGGAGATGAAGAACCCGGTCAACGCCGAGTCGAACCGTTCGCTCGGCTCCCACGCGAACACGTCGGCGTGCACGTACGTCACGTTGGCCGCGCCGAGGCGGCCGCGGTTCAGCTCGATCATGCTCGACGACGAATCCACCGCGACCAGTCGGCGAGCGCGCGGCGCCAGACGTCGGGTCCAGATGCCCGGAGCCGCACGCCACCTCCAGCACGCTGCCGCTCGACGTCGAACGCATCGACCGCGGCCTCGACGAGCGCGGTCTCCCGGAACCAGCCGTCGTTGAAGTCCGGACCCCATGTCGTACCGACCGCGACGGAACCACAGGTCCTCGTACTCGCTCGCCCGGTCGTCGTAGTAGCGGATCTGCTCGGCGACCAGCCGGTCGGCCTCGTCGCTCACGTCGACAGGTCCAACGTCATGGACATCGTGATGATGTCGGATCCTTCGCGGAGGGGCAGACGCTTCCCTGTATCCGAGAATCCGCACCGCGTGTAGAGACCCACCGCGGCGTCGTTCGTCTCCGTCACCAGGAGCCGGAGCACCGGGAAGTCCCGTGAACGCGCCCAATCCACGACCTGTTCGACGAGGGTGCGACCGATCCCCGCATGACGCGCGTCTGGCGCGACCCACATCGCGAACAGCCCGGCCTCTCCCGGATGGTCGCGATGCGGCGCCCCCACCGCCATGGCGAGCCAGCTCCCGTCGTCCGCCACCACGCCGAACGACGAGCCACCGTCCGCGAGATCGGCCGCCCATCCCATCCACTCGGCATCGGTGCGGCTCGATTCCTCCGCGTACGTGGATCCGAACGCGTCCGGAGCGTCCTGCAACGCTCGCAAGCGGAGAGCGCGCAGCGTTCCCCACTCGTCGCGACCGACACGACGGATCTCCACCGGCGTCCTCAGATCAGCCGGACCGTCGCCTGCTCGGCGAGCGCTCCTGCGCGCGAGGGATCCAGACGGCCGGCTCCGGGGAGCTCGGCGTTGGCCGTCGCCGCCCCGAGCGCCAGCCGCAACGCACCGGCCCAACCCGTACCACCGTCGAGTGCCACGACCAGTCCGGCCAGGAACGCGTCGCCGCTGCCGACCGGGTACCGGCCGCGGACGTACAGGACGCCCTCGTACAGCGCGCCGTCGGGAGCGGACACCACGACCCCGTCCGCGCCGCGCGTCACGATCCCCACGTGGCCGTCGCCGCCGGCGAGCTCACGCAGCTTCTGGGCGGCGGCCATGGCCTCGTCGCGGCGCGCGGTCGGGACGCCCAGGAGCTCCGAGGCCTCCGACGCGTTGACCTTGACGACGTCCGGCTGGCCTTCCAGGGCGAGTCGGAGCCGATCGCCCTCGGCGTCCAGGGCCACCCGCACACCCACGGCGCGCGCCTCTCCCACCAGGTCTCGATACGCGGAGTCGTCGATGCCCACGGGCACCGACCCCGAGATCGTCAGCCACGTCGTTTCCCCGAAGAGCGCGGCGGTCGCGTTCGCCAGCTCGGGCCAAGCCGACGACGGCACTTCCGAGCCGTGTTCGTAGAACTCGGTCAGCCCGCCGGTCTCACGATCGGCGACCGAGAGCGATGAGCGGTTCTCGCCGTGCGTCCACACGAACGAACCGTGCACGCCCTCGGACGAGAGCGTCTCCTCGAGCCACTTGCCCGAGTGCCCGCGGAACAGCGCGACGGCGCGGACGTCCCCGCCCAACGCGCTCACGGCTCGTGCCACGTTCAGGCCTTTGCCCCCCGCCGTCTGTTCGAACCCGACGGGGCGGTGGATGTCGCCGCGCACCAGTCGCTCGACCTCGAAGAGCTTGTCGATGGACGGGTTCGCCACCAGGCAGACGATCACAGGGAGCCCCGCTCGATCGCCTCCAACGCCTCGACCATGGTGGCCTGTGTCGCGGTGCCGCCGATGCCGCGCGTGGAGAGCGCGCCGCACGCGTTCCCGAGCTCCAGGCACCGGCCGAGCGGCTCGCCGCCCAGGAATCCGGCGATGAAGCCCGCGTCGAAGGAATCGCCCGCCCCGGTCGAGTCGACGAGCTGCGTCGTGATCGCGGGGACGGTCATCAACTCGCTCGCCTGCGCGCCCACCGCGCCCTGCCCGGCGGTCTTGACGACGACCGTCCCGGCGCCGCCCGAGCGCAGCCGGGCGATCGCGTCCTCGATCACGGAGATGCGGGCCAGGCTGAGTGCCTCGACCTCGTTGGGGAGGAACACGTCGACCTCCGGCAGCAGCGCGAGCAATCCGCTGTCCCACCCGCCGGACGGATCCCAGTTCGGATCGAGTGACGTCGTCGCCTCGCCCTCTCGCGCCTCGGTGAACAATGCAGGCAGTTCCGGGATCAACGCCTGCTGCAGGAAGTACGAGCTCACGTGGATGTGGCGGGTCTTGCGCAACAGGTCCGCGTCGATCACGGAGCGTCGCAGATCGCCGATCGTTCCCGGGAACGTCAGCATCGCGCGATCCTCGCGACCGGACAGCACGACCGTGACGCCCGTCGCACGATCCGGCAGCATCGCGACGGCGGACGTATCGACCCCGTGGGCGCGCAGCTGGTCGCACATGAACCTGCCGAAGACGTCGTCGCCTACCACGGCAGCGAACGCCACGCGCAACCCGAGCTTGGCCGCACCGCACGCGAAGATCGCCCCCGACCCTCCGACGACCATCTCCGCGTCGTCGACGAGCCGTTCCGCCTGCCCGAACGCCGGCACCACCGACTCGCCGATCATCACGAGATCCGGGTTGGCGTCACCGAGCACCAGGACATCGAAGCCCGACATGCGACGCAGCGTACCGGGCGCACGGGCGCGGTGTCGTTCGACGCATGACCTACGATGCCGGCATGCCGCGCATCGTGCTCGTCCAGGGAGACATCACCGCGCAGGACGTCGACGCGATCGTGAACGCGGCCAACACGTCGCTGCGCGCGGGCGGCGGCGTGGACGGCGCCATCACCCAGGCGGCCGGCCCCGAAGCGCTGGCCGACCGGGAGCGCGTGATCAGGGAGCGTGGGGACGCGGCCGCTCCCCACGGGAGAGGCGGTCGCCACGATCGGCGGCGCCCTCCCCGCGCGGTGGATCATCCACACCGCCGGTCCCGTCTACTCCGGGTCACCGGACGATGCTCGCCTGCTCGCGAGCTGTCACACGCGGAGCCTGCAGGTCGCGGACGAGCTGGGCGCCAGGACGGTCGCGTTCCCGGCGATATCGACCGGCGTGTACGGCTACCCGCTCGACGAGGCCGCGCCGGTGGCGGTCGAGGCGGTCCGTTCGGCGGACACGGCGGTCGAGGAGGTCCGCTTCGTCCTGTTCGACGGCGTCGCGTGGCAGGCGTTCGACGCGGCGCTCCGATGATCACGCGCGACCGCTGCTAGGCTTTGCACCTGCATGTTGGAGGCACTCACGACACCGCGCGGCACGTACGAGCGGCTGGACGACATCCAGCTGGTGGACTGCCGTGAGCAGTACGAGTGGGACGCGGGACGCGTCGAGGGTGCGATCCACCTGCCGCTGAACGCGATCATGGCCGGCGCAGGGTCGGACCTGGACGCCTCCAAGCCGGTCGTCGTGATCTGCCGGACCGGCAACCGCAGCGAGCTGGCCACGATGATGCTGCAAGCCCGCGGGTTCGAGGCGTACAACCTCGAGGGCGGCATCGAGGCCTGGGACAAGGAAGGGCTCCCCTACACGGCGCCCGACGGCTCGCCCGGCCGCGTCGCCTGACTCAGCTCGTCGACGCGGCGCGCCAGCGACGGCGTTCGGTCTCGTCTCCCGTCGTAGGTCGTGGTCGCGACCTCGTCGATCAGGAACTCGAACAGCACGAGCGGCCGGTCGGTGAAGTCGGCGACCGCCGAGAAGGCCGCATCGATGAGTGCCTGATCCGGCTCCAGCCGGGCCTCACCGCGGAGCGCGACCTCCCCGCCGACGCCGTCGTCGTTGTCCATCATCGAGTGCAGGGCGTAGCGAGGATCGCGGGTCAGGTCGGCGACCTTCGGCGACGTATCGAACATCCGCACGTAGAGGTGCCCGTCGAAGATCCACGGCGTGACGGGATGGACGCGCGGTCCGCCGTCGCCTCGGATCGTCGCCAGGAACGACACCCGCCGGTCGAGCCGTTCCCGGCCGAACGACGGCGAGCTCCCCGCTCTCCGCCTCGAACGCCTGCCACGTCACCATCTGAAGGCGCCTACCCTACCCCCATGACCGACGTGGATGCCGCGCGCCGCGCGCTCGAGCACGCGCTCGGGCCCGCCGATGTGCTCTCCGATCCGCTCGCGCTGAAGCTCTACGCGCGCGACGCCTCCATGGTGGAGGGCGGGTGTGCGCTCGTCGCGTTCCCGCGTTCGACCGACGACATCGTCGCGTGCGTCCGGATCGCAGCCGAGCACGGGCTGCCCATCGTGCCGCGCGGGAGCGGCACGGGTCTGGCCGGCGCCGCCACGCCGGTCGGCGACGCACTCGTGGTCGTCACGGCCAAGATGCACGACATCGTCGAGGTCCGCACCGAGGATCGCCTCGCCTGGGTCGAGCCCGGGTTGCCGAACCTCGACCTGTCGAACGCCCTGCGGCCGCTCGGGTTCTCGTACGCACCCGACCCGTCGTCGCAGCAGACGTCATCGATCGGCGGCAACGTGAACACCAACGCCGGCGGCCCGCACTGCCTGGCGTACGGCGTCACGTCGGCGCACGTGCTCGCGCTGGACGTGGTGATGCCGGACGGGACCGTCGAGCGCCTCGGGAGCGAGGGGCCGGAAGCGGCCGGCTACGACCTGCGAGGAGCCGTCGTCGGTTCCGAAGGGACGCTCGGGATCGTCGCGCGCGTCTGCGTGCGGCTGACCCCGCTCCCACCGGCCGTCCGCACGATGCTGCTGGACTTCATGGACGTGAGCGACTGCGCCGCGACCGTGTCGGACATCATCGCGCGCGGCGTCGTGCCGGCGGCGGTCGAGATGATGGATCACGGCATCATCGTGGCCGCCGAGAGCTTCGCGCATGCGGGGTATCCCACGGACGCCGCCGCGATCCTGATCGTCGAGGTCGACGGGCTTCCCTCGGGTGTCGAGGCCCAGACCCGCGAGGTGGAGGCCGCCGCGCACGCGAACCATGTCCGCACGATCCGGGTCGCGGCCGATGACGAGGAGCGTGCGCTCCTGTGGAAGGGTCGGAAGTCGGCGTTCGGGGCGGTCGCGCAGATCGCTCCCCATTACCACCTGCACGATTGCGTCGTCCCCCGCACGAAACTGGTCGAGGTCTTGGCGGGCGTGTACGCCATCGCGACGCGCCACGACCTCATCGTGACGAACGTCTTCCACGCCGGCGACGGCAACCTCCACCCGCTGCTGTCGTTCGACCGGCGCGTGCCGGGAACGCTCGAGCGCGTCTTGCAGGCGAGCGACGAGATCGTCCGACTGTGCGTCGACGCCGGTGGGGCGCTGAGCGGCGAGCACGGCATCGGGCTGGAGAAACGCGACTTCATGCCGCTCGTGTTCACCGCCGAGGACCTCGCGGCGCAGGCCTGCGTGCGCGATGCGTTCGACCCGGAGCACCGGATGAACCCCCAGAAGGTGCTGCCGGCCGGCGCGCGATGCGGCGACTACGCGATGATGCGCGGCTCCGACGCCGCCGATGCCGCGGCGAACCTGCCGGAGGGTTCGTGGATCTGATCCACCCGCACTCGAAGCACGACGTCGCGGACGCCGTGCGGGAGGCGGCGGCGAAGGGAACGCGGCTGCTCGTGGTCGGCGGTCGGACACATATGGATCGCGGCAACCGCGTCGAGGTCGACGCCGAGCTCTGGACCACGATGATGGACGAGGTCGTGGCGTACGAGCCGGCCGAGATGCTCGCCGTCGTCGAGGCGGGGATGCGCGTGGGCGAGCTCCAGGCGGTCCTCGCCCAGGGCGGGCAGGAGTGGCCGGTCGACGCTCCCCACGAGGCGACGGTCGGGGGGGTGGTCGCCGCGGGGGTGTCGTCCTTCCGCCGGCTGCGTCTCGGCCACGTCCGTGACACGGTCGTCGAGCTCGAACTGGTCCGCGGGGACGGCCTGCTGGTGAAGAGCGGAGCTCGCACGGTGAAGAACGTCACCGGCTACGACGTGCACCGGCTGGCCACGGGCTCGCTGGGGACGCTGGGCGTGATCGTGCAGGTCGCGCTGAAGCTCCGTCCGCTTCCGCAGGTCCGCCGGGTGCTCACGATCGAAGGCGACGGCCTGGCGCTCGGCCGGCGACTGCTCGAGACCGTGCCCCTTCCGTCCGCCGTGATCGCCGAGCCCGGCCGGGTACGCGTGTGGTTGGAAGGATGGGCCGATGAGGTCGAGGAGCAGACGGCCGCCGCCAAGACGGTGGTCTCCGATGTCGCCGTGGATCACCAGCCACGCCCGTTCGATCCGCTCGGCATCGACGCGCCCACGATCGTCGAGGCGGCCGTGACGCCGTCGCGCATCGCCGACATGGTCGCCGGCCGCGACGATTGGACCGCCCTCCTCGGCGTCGGCCTCGTCTGGTTCGGTCTCGACGGGAGCGACCCGGACGCGCTCGACACCGTTCGTTCGACGGTGGCGGGCGTGGGCGGCATCGCGCCGGTCATCAAAGGGAGCGGCGGCCTGGGGCCCGGGGCGATCCCCGCTATCGACGTCCATCGCCGGCTGAAGGCCTCGTTCGACCCGGCCGGCATCATGGCCCCCGGCCGATCCTGGGACGGGATCTAGTCCGCTTCAGACGAGGGAGCGGAGGCGCTCGCCGGCCGCTTCGAGCGTCTCGAGCTTCTTGCAGAACGCGAACCGCAACAGGTGCCTGCCGTTCGCCGGATCGGCGAAGAACGAGGAGCCGGGGACCGTCGCCACACCGATCCCTTCGACCAGGCTCGTGGCGGCCGCGACGTCGTCCGCGTACCCCAGGTGGGAGATGTCGGCCATGACGTAGTAGGCGCCCGCGGGAGGCTGCGCCACGAACCCCGTCTCGTCCAGGATCCGCATCATCGTCGTGCGTCGTTCGTCGTACTCGGCCCGTTGCGTCACGTAGTAGTCACCGGGGAGGGCGAGCGCGGCGATCCCGGCGATCTGCAGCGGCGCCGCAGCCGCCACCGTCAGGAAGTCGTGCACCGGCCGGATGCCGTCCATCAACGCCGGCGCCGCGACCGCCCATCCGACCCGCCACCCCGTGACCGAGTACGTCTTCGACAGCGCGCTGATCGTCACGGTCCGATCCTCCATCCCCGGGATCGTCGCGATCGGGATATGGCGCACGTCGTCGTAGGTGATGAACTCGTAGATCTCGTCCGTGATGGCGAACGCGTCGAACCGCACGCACAGCTCCGCGATCGCCGACAGCTCGTCACGCGAGAACACCTTGCCCGTCGGATTGTTCGGCGAGTTCACGATGATCGCGCGCGTGCGGTCGTTGAAGGCCGCCCGCAGCTCGCCCTCGTCGAACGTCCAGTCGGGCGGACGGAGCGTGACCAGCCGTGGAACGGCGCCCGACAGGATCGCGTCCGGCCCGTAGTTCTCGTAGTACGGCTCGAAGACCACGACCTCGTCGCCCGGATCGAGCAGCCCGAGCATGGCCGCGATCATGGCTTCGGTGGACCCGCAGGTGACGCAGACGTCGGTATCCGGGTCGACCTCCATGCCGTAGACCCGCCCGTACTGCGTCGCGATCGCCTCGCGGAACGCGGGCACTCCCCACGTCACCGGGTACTGGTTGTGGTCGTCGGCGATCGCACGACGCGCCGCTTCCTTGACCTCCTCGGGCGCGGGGAAGTCGGGGAACCCCTGACCCAGGTTGATCGCCCCGTGGAGGTCGGACAGTCGCGTGAAGTCGCGGATCACCGACTCCGTGAACGACGCGGCCTTCAGCGAGCGGCGGGACTCCAGAGCGTCCATCGCGCGACAGCCTAGCGGTCGCGAGGAGCCGATGGGCTCCCGCTACTGCGTGAGCTCGTTGTGCAACGAGCGGATCAGCAGCAACGCCGAGGCGCGGTTCGTCGCGAGGGGGACGTCGTGCACGTCGCACACCTTGAGCACGGCCTGGATGTCGGGTTCGTGAGGATGCGACGTGAGCGGGTCCCGGAAGAAGATGACCCCGTCGATCCGCCCGTCCACGATGCGCGCCCCGATCTGGAGGTCGCCGCCCTGCGGTCCGCTCGCCATCGACTCGACGTCCAGGCCGAGCTCGGCGCGCAGCAGCGCTCCGGTGGTGGCCGTGGCCACGAGCCGTACGCCTCTGAGCTCCTCCAGGTGCTCGCGCGCGAACCGCACCATGTCGTCCTTCTTGCCGTCGTGCGCGATCAACGCGAGCGTGAACGGGTGGGTGGCGGCCATGCACCAAGGGTAGACGCCGAGGATGAACGCCCTGGAACGAGCGTGTTACAGATGCGAGCGGAGACCCCACAACTCGGGGAAGAACCGCTTGTCGAGCGTGGACCGCAGGTAATCCACGCCGCTGGAACCGCCGGTCCCGCGCTTCGCGCCGATCTCGCGTTCGACCATCAACACGTGATGGAACCGCCAGACCGAGAACGACTCGTCGTGATCGAGCAGCCCTTCGCTCACGGCGAACAGGTCGCGATGGTCACGCGCAACCGCGACGAGCGAGGTGAGGCGGACGTCCGCGTCATCGGCCGGCATCGGATAGCCGTTCGTCTCCAGGAGCGCGCAGAACCCGTCCCACAACGTGGGCTCGGCCAGCCGACGTTCCAGGCGCGCGCGTTCCGCCGGATCCGCGGCGACGTCCTGTAGGTACCGCTCCTCCTTCAACCCGGAGAGGAACTCGAGCTCGCGGAACTGCACCGACTGGAACCCCGACGCCGGCGTCAGCAGCGTTCGGAAGGCGAGGAAGTCCTGCGGCGACATCGACTGCAGCACCTGGATGTGCTCGATCAGCACACGCTCGATCGCGTGGACGCGGACCAGGTAGTGCCGCGCGCGCTCGGCATCGCCCGCGAACATGCGCTCGCGGACCGACTCCAACTCGAACAGCAGCTGCTTGAACCACAGCTCATAGGCTTGATGGACGACGATGAACAGCAGCTCGTCGTGCACCGGGGGATCCGAGCGGAGCTGTTGCATCGACAGCAGCTCCGGGATCTTCAGGTACGAGCCGTACGTCAGGAGATCGGCGGACGGCTCCGTCAGCTGCCCGAACCGCCGTTCGCGGCCCACTCCCTCACCGTCGCTCACGTCAGGCACCGTAGGTGTCGCCTACGTGAGGCGTCAAACGACCGATGCTGACGTGGTCGCGGGACGAGCGTGCGACGATAGCGACGTGCTGACCGACGGCGACCACGAGCCCTTGCCACTGGGATCCGAGCTGCCCGACGGATTCCGGTTCATCGGGCCGGAGGCGGGCGCGCAGCCCGGATGGGTCGGCACCGATGCGCCGTCCGATGCCGACCTGTCGTCGTGTGTCGCGTGTGGCCTGTGCCTCCCCCACTGTCCGACGTACCGGTTGACCGGCGAGGAGTCGGCGTCGCCGCGCGGACGGATCACGGCCATGCGGTCGGTCGCCGAGGGCACGGCCGTCGTCGACGACACGTTCGCCGGGTTCATGGACCTGTGCCTGGTGTGCCGTGCGTGCGAGGACGTCTGCCCGTCGCACGTGCCGTTCGGCCGGATGATGGAGCGCGCGCGCGTCCAGGTGGAACCGCTCCGCACCCGCCGCGCGCGGTTCCTCCGGTGGCTCGGACTGGACGTCGTGCTGCCGCATCCCGCGCTCCTTCGGACCGCCACGTTCTTCCAGCCCATCGCCCGGCCGTTCCTGCCGCGCCGGATGCGCGCGCTCGCGCCACGCCGGACGTCGCCGTTCGCGCGGTTGCCGCGGCTCACGGAGCCCGCCGCGGGGACGGATGTGCGTGGGACGGTCGCCGTCCTCTCCGGGTGCGTGCAGGACCGGTGGTTCCACGAGGTCAACCTCGCCACGATCCGCGTCCTCGCCCGCAACGGCTGGCGCGTCGTCGTCCCGCGAGCGCAGCGCTGCTGCGGAGCGCTCGCCGCACACAACGGCAGGCTCGACACGGCCCGCACCCTCGCGCGCCGCAACGCGAAGGCGTTCGCGGGCATCGATCACGTGATCGTGAACTCCGCGGGTTGCGGCGCGCACATGCAGGACTACGGCGAGCTCGTCGAGGGAACGGCGCTGCCGGTCCACGACGTGATGGCGTTCCTCGACGATCTCGGACCCGTGGAGACGCCGCCGGCTCCGCTCGCCCAGCCGCGCGTGGCCTACCACGACGCGTGCCACGCCCTGCGCGCACAGGGGATCCGCAGTCAACCGCGCTCGGTGCTGCGGCAGATCCCGGGTACCCAGATCGTGGAGCTCGAGCACGGCGACCGATGCTGCGGCGCCGCCGGTCTCTACAACGTGCTCGAGCCGGAGATGTCGAGAGCGCTGATGCGCCAGAAGGCAGAGGCGGTCAGGGACACCGGCGTCGGGGTCGTGGCCAGCGCGAACCCCGGATGCACCATGCAGATCTCAGCCGGGTTGCGGGAGCTGGGCGCGGACGTCGAGGTCGTGCATCCCGTCGAGCTCCTGGACCGCGCGTACCGCACGACCTCCGGGATGGAACCGCCCCCTGCTGGTACCGTCGCGCCATGACCTACGTGGGGGTTGGGCGGCGGTTCGTCGCGATCTTCGTGGACAGTATCGTGCTGCTCATCCTGTCCGGCCCGTTCGCCGAGATCCGGCACGGCGACGGCTACCTCCAGGTCGATTGGACCGGCTGGCGGATCTTCTGGCCGAGCCTGATCGTGATCTTCTACTTCGTGCTCCTGGAGGGCATCGCGGGCGCCACGATCGGCAAGTTCCTCACGGGGATCCGGGTCGTGAATCAGGACGGGACGAAACTCACCTGGTCCGCCTCGATCGTGCGGAACATCGCCAGGATCGTCGACGCCTTCCCGTACGTGGTGCCGTACCTCGTCGCGGCGATCTCCGTGTGGGCCTCGCCCATCCAGCAGCGCCTCGGCGATCGCTGGGCGAACACGGTCGTGGTCACGAAGGAATCGTTGCGTGCGTTCGTGCCGGGTGCGCCGGGGTCCACCGCCGACGGTGGATGGCAGCACGTGCCGACCTCGCCGACGGCGAGCGCTCCCTCCGGATCGCCGCCGCTCCCTCCGCCTCCGCCGATGCCGCCGCCCGTCGGCTGACGGCCTACCACTGCGTCTCGGTCGCTCCCAGCGCTTCGGTGCCCGTGCATCCGCCGTCGGCGACGAGGTACAGCGTGTCCGCGCCCGCGACCTGCTTCAGGTAGAAGCACGTGCCCTGCGCTGTCGGCGACGCCGCGGCCCACGTATCCCCCGAGGCGTAGACGCTGACGATCCCCGGGGTGGTGGCGGAACGGTCCGCGTCGACATACGTCCGGGCGTCATCGGCATCTCCGAGCGCGTCGGCATCGGCCTCGGTGAACGTTCCGCCGTCGGCGTAGATCCCCTCGGCCGTCCGAAGCGCCACCTTCAGGTCGTTCTCCGTCCGCGAGATCGCGTTGACCATGGGGCGGTTCGCGAAGATCTCGACGAGCAGGATCACGGCGCCGAGCGCCATGGTCCCCGCCACCATCCAGAACCCGCGGTTGACATGGCGCGGCATCGGCTCCGACGTCGAACCGTCGAACTCGGCTTCGTACGCCTCGAGGATGTCGTCGTCGTCCGGCACGGCCCCAGCCTACCGGTGGCGGGCGGAAGCGTGCAGATCAGCTGCCGAGCACGCGCCCGAGCTGTTCCAGGCTCTCCAGGTTGTGCCCGGACAGGAACTCATCGATCGACGGCATGGCCGCCGCCATCCCGCGGGCAAGCGGCTCGTATCGCGGCGAGCCCTTCAGCGGATTCACCCACACGACGCGGTGGGCAAGACGGCGCAACCGTGACATCTGCGCCTTCAACAGCTCTGGGTCGCCGCGCTCCAGGCCGTCGGAGCACAGGACCACGACGGCGCCACGGAGCGCCGCACGCTGGCTCCACCCGTCCAGCAACGTCTTCAACGACTCGCCGATCCTGGTGCCGCCCTCCCAGTCGGCCACCTGCTTGCCGATCTCGTGCAGCGCGCGGTCGGGGTCCTTGGTGCGGAGCGTCCGCGTCACCCGCGTGAGCCGCGTCCCGAACACGAAGACCTCCACGCGCCGACCCGCGGCCATCGCCGCGTACCCGAACTGCATCAACGCCCGTGCGTACGGCGCCATCGAGCCGCTGATGTCCAGGATCAACACCAGCGGGCGGGCGCGCGACGTGCGGGCGCGCCTGGCTCGATCGAACGGCTCGCCCTGCGTTCGGAGCGACCGCCGCAGCGTGCGGCGGATGTCGAACGTCGAGCCCTTGGCTGCCGGCTTGGTCCGTCGCGTCCGCTCGACCGGGACGGTCACGGCCAGCCGCCGGATCATCGCCGAGACCCGCGCGCGTTCTTCCTCCGTGAGATCGGGGAACGACTTCTCGCGCAAGACCTCCACGCCGCTCGCCACGATCCGGATCGACGTCTCGTCGTCGTCCTCGGGCTCGTCGTCGCCGGCCGAGCGCCACTGCGCCGCGACCCCGCCGAGCGTGACCTCCAGGTCGTCCGGCTGCTCGCCCCAGTCGACCTGCCGCTTGGCGCCCGGCGTCGGCAGGTTCAGCTCGACGCGCAACTCCCCCTGCGTGATCAGCCCGGCGTACCAGTCGGCGAACGCCTCGTCGTAGGCGCCGAAGTCCTCCTTGCGGCCGATCATCGTGGTGCGGCCGGCCCAATAGAGCGACTCACGGTCGGTCAGCCCGAGCGCCGCGACCGCCCGCGCGAACGTGAGGATCCGGCCGGTTCCGACGGGAAGGCCGCGGTGGCGCAGGTCGCGGCCGAACGCGACGAGCGGCGCGAGAGGTCCGACGTCAGACTGGCAGGTGCTGCGGAGCTACAGCTCGCTCGGCTCGTGCTTCTCCCAGCGACCGCGGTTCCACCAGTGTCGATGCTCCCCGTCGATGTAGTCGACGTGATCGCCATGCTCCACGGCCTCGTGACCGCAGTCGCGCCCGTGCTCATGCGCCCGCTCCTGTGCGAAGTCCTCCTCCTGCGAGGTCCGGAACTCCTCGGAGAAATCAGACGGGTCTGTCCACATACCCGGCGGTATCGTGCTCATCGCCTCTCCTCCCGCTCGTAGTCGCACCCTAGCACCCCCGGATGTCGTAGCTTCACGGCCATGTTCGGAGCGGCCGGGCCCGTCTTGACCGACGCCGAGCTCGACGCCCTTCGGCGCGGACGGCTCGCTCGGTTGCAGCGGGCGATGAGCGACCACGGCAAGGATGCCTGCCTGTTCTTCAAGCCTTCGAACGTCCGCTACGCGACCGGCACGTCGGTCATGGCGACGTATTGCTTGGGGAACCACGTGCGATGCGCGTTGGTTCCGGTCAAGGGCGATCCGATCCTGTTCGAGCATCCCGGCTCGACCCACATCTCCGGTCGGATCGTCGAGGACGTCCGTGCGATGCATCAGTGGGAGTACGCCGACGATGCCGACGCCGCGGTCGCGCTCTGGGCGGACGAGATCGCCGAGCCGCTGCGGGCG
This sequence comes from uncultured Actinomycetes bacterium, assembly GCA_963835415.1. GTDB lineage: Bacteria > Actinomycetota > UBA4738 > UBA4738 > HRBIN12 > JBBQVZ01. The sequence goes on from CAWIFZ010000004.1 coordinate 129,587, forward strand.
TGGGGGCTGGATGGCACGCGGCTGGGGGTCGACCGCCTGCCACCGGCGCCGCTCGCTGCGCTGCAACGGCGCGGGTTCGAGATCGACGACACCGAGACGCTCACGCTCGACGCCCGGGCCGTCAAGACCGCCGAGGAACTGATCCTGCTGCGCCACAACGCGGGACTCGCCTGCGCGATGCTCGAACGGTTCGAGTCCGCCGCCGCGCCCGGGGTCCGCGAGATCGATCTGCTCGCCGAACTCACGGACGAGCTCCTGCGCGGCGGTGGCGAGTACCTCATCACCCGGGCATGTGTCTCAGGCCCGAACACCAACCCGTGGAACCTGGAGGCCGGCGATCGCGCGCTGGAGCCCGGAGACCTCGTGTTCGTCGACACCGACGCGGTCGGGGTCGAGGGGTACTTCGCCGACGTCTCGCGCACGTTCCTGGTCGGCGACGTGGCTCCCACCCCGGCCCAACTCGACGCATACACCGTGGCACATGACTGGCTCCTCGAAGCGACCGCGCTCCTCGGTCCCGGCATGACGATGCGCGAGTTCTCGGAGCGCGCCCCGAAGCTGCCGGAGCGGTATCGCGCGCAGCGCTACGAATGCCTCGCCCACTCCGCGGGACTCGAGGACGAAGGTCCGTCCGTCGCGTGGCCCGAGGACCCTCACCCGAACGGGGAGCGCGTGATCGAGCCGGGCATGGTGCTCTGCCTCGAGGTGTACTGCGGCGAGGTCGGAGCGCGAGACGGCGTGAAGCTGGAGGACCAGATCGAGATCACGGAGACGGGGAACACCAACCAGAGCCCGTTCCCGTTCTCGCAGGTCTTGTTGGGCGGGTAGCCGTGTCGCACGACGTCGCGATGACGGAGCATGCCGATGTCGTCGTGATCGGCCTCGGGGTGACCGGGCTGTCGACGGCTGGGGCGCTCGCTCGGCGAGGTCTGCGCGTCGTGGGCATCGACCGGTGGGGAAGCGGTCATCCGGTGACGTCGTCGACGGGCGCCTCGCGCTCGATCAGGCTCGCCTACGACGACGTGCGCTACGTGCGGCTCGCGCGGACGGCGTTCGAGGGGTGGCGTCGTCTGGAGGCGTAGCAGGGCGTCACGCTCCTGGTCGAGACCGGGCAGCTCGACGTCGGGCCCGGCGTCAAGCTCGAAGCGCTGGCCGCCGCGATGCGTGCAGCAGACGCCCCGTTCGAGGAGCTCGACGGCGTCGCGGTACGTCGACGCTTCCCCGAGCTGGTGATCGGCGGTGACGAGCGAGCGCTGTTCCATCCGGACGCCGGCACCGTGCTCGCCGACGCGGGGATGCGCGCGCTCGCGATCGATGCGAGCGACGCCGGGGCCGAGCTCTCGATGCCCGAGCGATGTGTGGCGATCGAGATCGGGGCGGACGTGGCGACGGTGACGACGGACCGCCGAACGGCACGCGCAGAGCGGGTCGTGATCGCGGGGGGCCCATGGTCGGGCGACCTCCTGCGGATGATCGGCATCGAGCTCCCGCTGGCCCCCGCGGTCGCCCAGGTCACGTTCCTCGAAGCGCCGCAGCTCGTCGATCGGCCGGGGTTCGTCGACTGGCTGCGCGACGATCGGGTCGGCGTCTACGGTCATCCGGTGCCGGGGATCGGCTACAAGGTCGCGTTCGACGCCGCCTCCACGGAACCGTGGCTCCCCGACGTCGAGGGGTGGCCGCCCGACCTCGCCGAGCAGGACCGGCTCATCCAGTGGCTGAACGAGCGGATGCCGGCGGTCGAGCCGCACGTCGCGTTCACGCAGCGTCACCCATGGACCATGACGCCCGACGGCGACTTCGCGATCGGCCGTCGTGGCCCGGTCGTCGTCGCGGCGGGGTGCTCGGGTCACGCGTTCAAGTTCGGTCCTGCGCTGGGCGCGCTCGTCGCCGATGTCACGCAAGGGGTCGGCCGGGATGACCTCGAGCTGTTCTCGCTGGACCGGCCGGCGCTGAGAACGGGCCACGCCTGGCCGTCGATGCCCATCACACGCTGACGATCAGCCGTCGCCTTCCGTCACCAGCTCGGCGATGCGCGGGGCCACCAACTGTTGATCCTCGTGGTCCTTGACGACCGCCCCGAGCGTGTCGGCCGCGATGTCCCGGTCGAGGCGCTCCGCCCCCAGGAACGCGAGCGCGTTCGCCCAGTCGATCGTCTCCGCGACGCCCGGCAGTCTTCGCCAGATCCATCTCACGGAGCCGGAGGACGGCGTTCGCCACATCGCGCGCCAGCGCGTCGCTCACGTGCGGCGCGCGCACGCGCACGATCTGGATCTCGCGCTCCAGATCCGGGTGGTCGATCCAGTGGTACAAGCATCGGCGCTTCAGCGCGTCGTGCAGCTCGCGCGTCCGGTTCGACGTGACGATGACCGCCGGCGGCGTTTCGGCCGCGATGCGTCCGATCTCGGGGATCGTCACCGCGAACTCCGACAGCACCTCGAGTAGGAACGCCTCGAACTCGTCGTCGGCGCGGTCCAGCTCGTCGACCAAGAGCACCGCGCCGGAGCCCGCGCGGATCGCCGCGAGCAGCGGGCGCTCGACCAGGAAGTCCGGACCGAACAGATCCTGGACGTGCGTCTCGGCGTCCGCGGCGTCCATCGCTCGCACGGCGATCAGCTGACGGGAATAGTTCCATTCGTAGAGCGCCTGCGAGGCGTCGATCCCCTCGTAGCACTGGAGCCGGATCAGCCGGCGTCCCAGGAGGGATGAGAGCACCTTGGCCACCTCCGTCTTCCCGACACCCGCCTCGCCCTCCAACAGGAGCGGCTTGTCGAGCGACAACGACAGGTGGATCGACGTGGCGAGCCCTCGGTCGGCGAGGTACGACTCGCCGCCCAGCGCGGTCTGGAGCTCGTCGACGGAGCCGAAGTCACGCATCCGGGGAAGCGTACCCGAGGTGCCTCAGATCATCCCTCGAAGCCCGTGGTCCCTGCGGTGGCGCCGGATCCTGCCGCGGTGCCGAGCGCGCCGAGCGCGGCATCGAGCGTGGCCAGCGATCGCAACAGCCGCGCCTCGATGTCCGAGCCGCTCGCGTGGGCACTTCCGGCGCTCGCGGCGCGCAGTCCCAGCGCCTCGCGGGCCTCACCCAGCGCGGAGAGGGTGTGATCCACGGCTGCGCGTGCCGCCTCATCGCCTCCCGCGATCTGCGCCGCGCGGAGCTTCTGGTCTGCTTGATCGATCAGGGCTTCCGTCGCGCCGGGTGTCGCTGACGGTGCCGACACCTCCTGGGCCAACCGATCCCTGGCGGCGGCGGTCGCCACGAACGCCTCTTGCAACGTGGCCGACGGACGACGGCTGCGCAGGTAGAGCCAGACCCCCACCGCCACGAGCAAGGCGATCCCGAGCACCCACCAGATCGTCGCGGACGTTCCGCTCGAAGCGGAGCCCCCGGGCGCCGCGGCCTCCGACTCGCTCGGTGTCGGCGACTCGGTCGTGGGCTCCTCTGTCGGCGCTTCCGTCGGCTCCTCGGTGGGCGCTTCGGTTGGCTCCTCCGTTGGGGCTTCTGTTGGCTCCTCCGTCGGGGCCTCTGTTGGCGCTTCCGTTGGCGCTTCCGTTGGCGCTTCTGTCGGCGCCTCCGTCGGCGCTTCGGTGGGAGCTTCAGAGGGCTCCTCGCTCGGGGTGGCCACCACGTCGCTGCGTGACGGCAACGAGATCGACCGGCTGGGCGACGGCAACGGCGTCCCGGACGCGGCGCTCGAGATCGCGTCGCCGATCTGTCCGTTGCATGCGGCCGCGAACGCCATGGTCAACACCAGCAGGGCGAACCAGATCTTCGTCTTCACGATGGACCCTCCTTCAATTCACGGTCGGGTGCGGCGCGATCACCGGGATCGGCGGAGCAGCCACTCCACGCTGCGTCAGTCGGTTCGTCATCTGCTCGCGGAGGAGGCGCTCGATCTCCCACCGCTTCGAGGGGATCGTCTCGGCGACGACGCGAAGGATCTCCGCGGCGTCGGTCAGCTGGACGATCCCCAGCACGTCGGGTCCCTCGCGCAACGCACCCTCGAACGGCGGGACGGCTCGGATCTCATCGAACAACTCGTTGAGGATCTCGCGGACCTGGTCGACGTCCTGGTCGTAGGGCAAGCGCAGATCGACGATCGCCCGACCCCACCCACGGGTCTTGTTGCTGGTGACCAGGATGTTCCCGTTCGGCACGATGTTGAGCGTACCGTCGAACGCGCGCACCATCGTGATCCGGAGCGTCAGCGCCTCGACGGTGCCGGACACCGGTTGTGCCGACGTCTGCAGATCGACCGTGTCACCCACGTCGAACTGATTCTCGGCCAGGATGAAGAACCCGGAGAGCGTGTCCCTCACGATGGTTTGCGCGCCGAATCCAAGCGCGACACCAGCGATGCCGGCCGTCGCGAGCAGCGGCCCCAGGTTCACGCCCAACGACGTCAGGATGATCATCACGACCACGCTCCAGACGACGATCTGGAACGTGTCGAGGAGCAGCTTCGCGACCGTGGCCCGACGACGCGCCTGTCGGAGCTTCTCGCGCTCGGTGCCCTCGGCGAGCATGGCGGCGCGATCCTCCAGCCGACGCACGTATCGCCGCGCGAGCACGTTCACGATCACCGCGAACAGCAGGATCAGCCCGAGCGAGACCCCAACGGTCAGCCACCACTCGTTGCTGAACCTCGGGGTTTCCGCCTGCGCCAATGTCGCGAACATGGAACCCATCCAACAAGGCGGAGGAGGGACAGTCAAAACCCTTGGGGGTTATAGCTTCGGCTGCGATCGGACGTGAATCCGGACGCGTCCATCCAACAAGCTGTGATTCCATCACGGTCAAAGTTCGAAGGCGAAGGGAGAAGGGGGGCCGGGACGGCCGCGAAACCGGGAAGGGGCTGAGGTGACTCGTTGGTCTGCTGCGCTACCGCCACAGAAGCGAAGATGCTCGGGAGGAGGCCCCGAGCACCCGCTACGCGATGACCCCGACGGCGTCTACATCGCGTACCAGGTCGTCGGGGAAGGGCCGTCGCGACATCGTGTGGCAGCTCGAGCCTGGCCGGGGAACGTCGACTTCCAGTGGGAGAACCCGCTCGATCGGACCCTTCCTTACGACGCTGGCGTCGTTCTCTCGGGTGATCAAGTTCGACGACGAGGGTCGGGGATATCGGACTCGGTCCCGGAAGACGATCCCCCCGACCTGGAAACGCGGATCGACGGATCTTCGGAGCCGTGCTGGACGCGGTCGAGGCCGATCGCGTCGTGCTCTTGGCGCGTACGAGTCCGGAGCGATGGCGCGCTGCTTGCGGCGACCGATCCGGCCCGGGTGCATTCGCGCGTGTGGATACGAGCCGTTCCGCGAGGTCCGTGTGGGCGCCGGACTATCCCATGGGGGCGAACGAAGGACGACTATGCAGCGGCGTTGGCCGATCTCGAGCGCGACCTGGGGGACCGAAGCCGTACATGCGGGCTCTGTTCGGCAGAGCTGGCGAACGATGAGGAGACGCATCGCTGGTTGGCGAAAGCCTCGCGCATCGCGATGAGCCCTGGCACGGCGGCCGTCGTACGAGCGGATGTCCTGGCAGATGGACGTGCGCTCAATCCTGTCAGCGATCCACGTGCCACCTTGCTCGTCCACGAAGGGCAGGATGCTCCGGAAGACAAGCGCTACGTCGCCGCGCTGATCCCAGACGCGGAGTTCGTGGAGCTCCCCGGGGAGGATCACCTCGCCTGGACGTGGAGCAGGAGGCGCGCACTGGAGGAGATCCGAGCGTTCATCGGGATCGAGCGCGCCGATCGAGTCCGATCTGGATCGGTCCTCACCACCGTCTTATTCACCGACATCGTTGGGTCGACGGCGAAGCAGGCGGCGATCGGGCGATCGCGGCGTGGAAGGAACTCTTGGAACGACATCACGCGACGGTCGCGACATGATCGCGCGCCAGCCGGGGCCGAGGTCGACACGTCGGGCGACGGCTTCTATGCCACGTTCGACGGACCAGCACGTGCGGTGCGCTGCGCGCTCGACATCGGCGCGCGTGTCCGCGATCTGGGCATCGAGATCCGTGCCGGGGTGCATGTGGGTGAATGCACGTTGATCGACGGGAAGGTGAGTGGACTCCCTGTCACGATCGGGGCAAGGATCGCCGCGCGGGCTGTGGCCTCGGAGGTTCTTGTGTCCCAGACCGTGAAGGATCTCGTTCCTGGTTCGGGCTTGCTGTTCGAAGACACCGGCGACCACGAGCTGAAAGGCGTCCCTGATCGCTGGCACCTGTACCGAGTGGTGAGCTGAGCGTGGAGCGACCGGAGTCTCGGTACGTGAAAGGGGTCGATGGCGTTTCGATCGGCTATCAGGTCTTCGGTGAAGGGCCTTACGACCTGGTGCTGAACGACGGGTGGATGGGCAACCTCGACGCCAACTGGGACATCGACGAGATGGCGCGGCTACTGCGCGTGTGGGCGCAACGAGCCCGCGTGATCACGTTCGACCGCCGAGGGTTCGGCATCTCCGACCGCCCGGGCACCCCAGGACAGATGGCGATCGAGAAGAGCCTCGACGACATGCGTGCGGTCATGGACGCCGCAGGCTCGGAGCGAGCGGTCGTCTACGGATTCGAGGCGGGCGCCACGGTGAGCCTGCTCTTCGCGGCGAGCTATCCGGAACGAGTCACGGCGCTCGTCCTCCACGCGCCGCTCGTTCGTTACTGGCGCGCACCTGACTTCCCTTGGGGCTGGACCCAGGAAGAGGCGAGCGAATGGGACCGCCGGATCGAGGATTCGTGGGGAACGCCTGAGTTCTGGCGCTGGAACGTCGAGAGCATGGGCTATGAGCCGAGCACCGACGAACTCCGCGACTGGGCGAGGTGGTCGCGACTCAGCGCAAGTCCGGGTGCCGCGCTCGCGATCGAAAGGGCCGAGCGGGAAACGGACGTCCGATCGATCCTTGCGGGGATCCAAGTGCCGACGCTCGTCATGCTCGGCGAGAACGATCGCGATGGAGAGCACTGGGGAGCGGCACCTTGGGTGGCTGAGCAGATCCCCGGTGCGAAGTATCACGAACTCACCGGCGCCTCACATTTCCTGCGACCGGAGGGCAGCGATGCATTCGATGCGATCGACAACTTCGTCGATGAGGTCCGACATGTCGAGGCGGAGTTCGACCGTTACCTCGCGAGCGTGCTCTTCACCGACATCGTCGGTTCGACCGAGCAGGCGGCGTCCCTCGGCGACCAGAGGTGGGCAGAACTTGTCACGCGCCACCATGGGATCGTGCGAACGATGCTCGCACGTTACCGAGGCACCGAGATCGACACCGCTGGCGACGGGTTCTTCGCATCGTTCGACGGCCCGGCACGAGCCGTGCGATGTGCGCAGCAGATCGCGGAGGCGGTGCGACCGCTTGGCCTGGAAGTCCGCGCCGGAGTCCACACGGGCGAGGTGCAGATGCTGGACGGGAAGATCGCCGGCATGACGGTCGTGATCGGTGCGCGAGTCGGAGCAAAGGCGAGCGCGTCGGAAGTGCTCGTATCACAGACCGTGAAGGATCTCGTCGCAGGATCCGGTCTCACGTTCGAGGACGCCGGCGAGCATGAGCTGAAGGGCGTCCCGGACCGTTGGCACCTGTACCGGGTGGTGGGTTGATGGATATGTCGGCACTACGAGAGAGATCCTGATCTCAGGAGGTCTTCGTGGCGCTCCAGTTGCCCCCGGTCGCACCGCCGACCTGATACGTGCCCGACATGGAGTCGCCGGAGACCGTGCCCGAGTACGTGATCGCCGTCGAGCCGACGGTGCCGAACCGGATCGAGTTCCCCGTGACGACCCCGTTGAGGTTGACCGTCCCGTCGGTCGAGAGCTTGATGCTTCCCGTGAGCTTCGAGTTCGACTGCGTCCAGGTGAGGGTGAACGTCCCGTTGAACGCGCCGTCGTATTGCCCCGACCACGTCCCTGAGAGATCGACGGCGGCTGCTGAGGGGCTCGTGACCGGCGGGCTGGTGGTGGACGGGGAGACAGCCACGGGGCTTGTCGCGACCGTCGGCGACGGGGAGTTGTTGTTGCTGCTGCAGCCGATGGCGATCACGGCCAGAACCGCCAGCAACGAAGCGAGGCCCAGGTGTGAGGCCGGTCGCCACGATCTGCCGGGGAGCGCCCTCATCGCTGTTCGATCCTCCCTTTCAGGATTGTTGGGCACCAGCTGATGCTAGGACGGCTCCCTCACCGAGGCAAGAGGTCGTCGAGCGAACGATTCCACCCATCGTCCCAGCCGGTCTTACGGATTGCACCTCTACGAGCTCGGATGCCAGTGTCCGGATCATCGTCCGGGAGGACGAAGCTATGACCCGTCAAAGCCCTTGGGCGACGAGAAGAGGAGGGGCGCGGGACGGCGACAGGGAACGGGGAGAGAACGCCGGCTCGTGATCTAACCCCAAGTGATCGGATCCATCAGGGGCTGGACTTAGGCCTAGATGTACCGGGCCGATGCCATCGCCGCGACCGCAAGGACGGCGAGGGCGAAGCTCACACGCTCGGCCACCACGAGCCGGCGCTGGAGCACGCCGATCCGCGCGGCCACGACGGGCGTGGGTGTTGCGCCGGACTCAGCGACCTGCTTTCCGAGGGCTACGAGCCGACCGATGGTGGGACGCGTGACGAGCCCGGCGATGACGATCGCCGAGATCGCCAGGAGAGCGCCCACCGTCAACGCAGCTCCGAAGTTCGAGCCGATCCAGTCGCCGAAGCTCGGATACGTGTGCCAGTCGTGCCAGTAGAGGAACGACCCGGCGGCGATGGTGAACAGGGCGTCGATGAAGACGACATCCACGAATCGGCGCCTGCGAAGCTCCGACATGAACGGCGCCCCCGCTGGCCCGAGTGCAGCGGCGCTCGGCTGCACGAACACCACTACCACGAACAGGGAGCCGACCCAGATGACCCCTGTGACGATGTGCACGAGCCTGAGGATGACCAAGGATGTATCGATCGCCAGCGTCGTTCCTCCTCTCCCGGGCGCGGCCAGTCTCCTACAGATCAGGTCCCTCACGAGGAAAGGATGCGATCGAACCACGAGGCAACCGGTGTCTGTTACGCCGAGAGCCTTGGATCAGACTTCCACTCCGCGGCACGTCTCCTAGATGATGTCTATGGCATGGACGAGCATCCGAACGCCACGGCGTACCGGCGTACCGCAGACGCGTTCCGCGCGGGCGACCGAGAGGCTCTCGCCGCCCTGATCGACGAGGATGTGGTCTGGCATATCCCCGGTTCCGGCCCTCTGGCAGGCGACATCGACGGGCGTGAGGCGCTCTTCCGGTTCTTCGATCGCCTTCGCGATGTGACGGAAGGAACCTTCACGATCGAGGAGCACGACGTCCTCGGCTCCGACGAGCACGTCGTCGCACTGAGCACCTGGTCAGCCGTCAGGGAGGGGATCCCCGTGAGTGTGCGGTGTGGTGGGCGTCTTCCACTATCGGGACGGTCGGCAACGAGAGCGTTGGAACCACCCCTCGGATATGGCCGCCTTGGATCGCGTGCTCGGCGGGCCCATGTGACCCTCTTGATGGACACGCGCCCCGGCGTCGTCAGCCGCCGCGCCGAGCAGGACGTCGTCACCGTCGACGAGTCCTGAACTGGCCTTCAACGTCAGATCCGATCGCGCGCTAAGCTCCCGCGCTATGACCAAGGAACCGGGCATCAGGGTGACCGTCGATGGCCCGTACGAGGTCCGCGGTATCCCCGTGGCCGCCGGCCGGATCGTGCGAACCGCGCGTGGGGAATCTATCGAATGGGACGTCGACGAGCCCTATGAGACTGCCAGGCTGGTCATGCTCTGCCGATGCGGACGGTCCAAGACGAAACCGTTCTGCGACGACTCCCACCTGGAGGGCTTCGACGGCACGGAGGTCGCCGACCGCGGACCGACGGCCGATCGCCGCGAGTCGTTCCCCGGGGGCGGCCTGACACTCACTGACGACCAAGGGCTCTGCGCGCATGCGAGGTTCTGTCGCGACCACCTCAGCAACGCCTGGGACCGGATGGAGACCATCGAGGACCCCGAGGTCCGCGCCGAGGAGGAGTCCATCGTGTTCCGGTGTCCGTCGGGACGGCTCGTGCTGCTCGACGAGGACGGCGAGGCGATCGAGGCCACCTTCGAGCCGAGCGTCGTGGTGGAGCGCGACGGACCGTACTGGGTCCGGGGCGGCGTGCGGGTCGAGTCCGCCGACGGGCGGGTGTGGGAGACGAGGAACCGCGTGACCCTGTGCCGATGCGGTCAGTCGTCCAACAAGCCGTTCTGCGACGCGACGCACGATGAGATCGACTGGCGAGAGTAGCGTGCTTCCCCTTCGGGCTCGACGCGGGCCGGATCGTGGAGAAGATGCCCAACGCTTCGAGGGCCGAACGATCGCTACCCGAGCAGATCGTCGAGGGAGCGTTTGGGCTTGTCTGCCTTCGACAGAAGATCGTCGAGGGACGACGCCGGCTGCCCTTGCGATGCCTCCACCACATCGTCCAGCGTCGGCCCGCCGAGGTCGCCGGCTGCGGCCATCAGGTCGTCGAGGTTGCCGCCCGGATCGCCCTTCAGGCGGATGCGCAACGCCGCCAAGACCGCCGCGTGCGGCTCCGACAGACCGGTCGACACCTTGATCTCGGTCAGCGCCTCCTCGGCCCGAGCCAAGAGCCGTTCGTCGTCGGCGCGCTCGCGATCGCCGGTCATGCAAAGACCGTACCGCGAACACCCGAGATGGGTCCAGCGAGGCGAGATGCGGCGAGCTAGACGAATCGCTGCACGAACGCGAGCGCGGTATCGGCGACCTCTCGCCAGCCGTTGTCGATCACGAGCGCGTGCCCGCGGTCCTTCATCTCGACGATCTCGGTGACGGCGCCCTCGTTCCGCTTCTGTCGCTTGAACGATGCGTTCGCGATCGACCAGGGAACCGTGTTGTCCTTCTCGCCCGAGATGATCAGCAGAGGGCCACGCTCGGGGTTGGTGCTGTTGACCTTCGCCTCGGTCCAGGGGTTGAGGTTGGCCGCAGCGGCTTGGAACAGCGGTTGGCCCGAAGCGGGCACCGCGAACGTCTCGTACAGCTCCTTCGCCTCATCCTCGCCCACGGCGTTCGCGAAGCCGAAGCGGAACTGGTCGTAGGTCGAGTGGGATGGCTCGGTGGCGGTTCGCCGGGTTGTGGAGCACCGGCGAAGCGGACTTCAGCGCCGAGATCGGCAGTGGGAGCACGCCCCGGAACGGCGCCGGGTCGATCGCGACCGAGGCGGATGCCAGACCCACGTCCAGCGAGGATCTGGGTCAGCAATCCACCGAAGGAGTGGCCGACGATGGGCCGGCGGTCTCTTGTCGAGCCCGCGGATCACCTCGTCGAAGTGGTCGCGACCTCGCCGACCGACTTGCCGGCGAATGCCTCGGGCGCGGCGTTGGCTTCTTGGACCGTCTCCGGATCGTCCGGCCACCCCGGCGTCACCGCGATGTACCCGGCATCCTCGAACACCGTGGCCCAGCGATCCCAGCTGCTCGGCAAGAGCCACAGACCATGCACGAACACCACCGGCGTGGCTCCTGCCTTGTTCGCTCGTTCGACCTGTTCGGCGTCGTGCTCGGTGATCGTCGTGACGTCGCTCGTCGCGGTGGCATCTGCCATCAGCTGGACCTCCTCGAGTGGGAAGCGGAGTTGGAACGTCCAACCGTATCGCGCCGGCGCAACGACGACGACCGGAATCAAGCCGAGGGACGGTTGAGCCGACACCCGTAGGGAGTCGTCTGGAGAAGGACTGGATCTTGATGGAAGCCGATCGACAGACCGGCATGACCCAGGCGCGTCGCACTCACCTTGGGCTGCCTCGCGCTCGTGGCCATCGTGGCGTTCGTCGACTCCCGAGTGAGCGACATCGCGTTCTCGGTCTTCTACGTCGTCCCGATCGTCATCGCAGCGTGGTACGGGGATCGACGTGACCGGCCTTACTCGTCGCGGTCGCCAGCGGGACTCGGCGGGCCTCGTGGCCGACCTGGTCTCGCTCGGACCATCACCTGTTCTTCACCCTGGTGAACCTCGGTGTGCCGGCTCGTGCTGTTCGTATTGATCGCCGCACTCGTCTCGCGGCTCAAGGAGACGAGGGAGCGCGAGCAACACCTGGCGGAACTCGAGCACGAGGCCGCCGAGCGACTGCAGGAGCTGAACGACATCAAGGACGCGCTGATGCGCTCGGTCATCGTCGGCGCCCGCGAGCCGCTGGGCGACATCTACGCGCGGATCGTCACGCTCGGGTTCGACCTCCCGACGCTCTCCGTGACCGAGACACGCGCCGTCCTCGCCGAGATCGCCGACGCCAGCCGTCGCCTGTCCACGCTCGTGAACAACCTCATCCCCGAGGAGAACGGCATCGGCATGATCGGCGAACCGGTCGCCGGCGTTTCCACCTCGGCGGTGTAGCTAGCCGGCCAGCGTCTCCTCGAGGCTGCGGCGTACCAGCACCTTCACCAGCTCGCGACGGTACTCGGCGCTCCCGAACGCATCCGACGGCGGGCTCACGCCCTCGTCGGCCCGCGCGGCCGCGGTGGCCGGATCGGCACCGCCGGCTAGGGCCTCCTCGACGCCGGTGGCCCGCAACGGGGTCACCCCCATGTTCGTCAACGCGACGTGCGCGCCGCCGTTGCTCTGCACCGCGGCCACGCCCACGAGGGCCCAGTCCAGCGCCCGGCGGTGGAACTTGATATAGCTCCAGCCAGCGGTCTTCGTCGCCGGCACCCGGACTTCGGTCAGCACCTCGTTCTCCGCCAGATCGGGCGTGAACAGCCCCTTGAAGAAGTCGCCGGCAGCCACGGTGCGCGACGCCCCTCCGGCACCCCGCACCACCATCTCGGCACCGAGCGCCACCAGGACCGTCGGCATGTCGGAGGCGGGATCCGCGTGGGCGACCGAGCCACCGATCGTGCCCATGTGACGCACCTGCGGATCCCCGATCTCCCCGGCCGTGTGCGCGACGATCGGGCACAGTTCCTGCAGGACCTCGCTGTTCGCGACGTCGTGGTGACGGGTCAGCGCACCGATCACCACGGCATCGCCGTCGGCACGGATGCCGGACAGATCCGGGACCCGGCCGATGTCGATCAGCATCGAGGGTCGCGCCAAACGCAGGCGCATCAGCGGCAGGAGCGAATGCCCGCCGGCCAGGATCTTCGCGTCCTCGTCAGACGAGAGCAGCTCGATCGCGTGATCCACGGACTCGGCACGCGCGTACTCGAACGCCGCGGGGATCATGCGCCACCTCCTTGCGCATCGCGGATCGCTCGCCACACACGCTCAGGCGACGCCGGCTTGCCGACATCGGTGACGCCGAGGTGACTGACTGCGTCCACGACCGCGTTGATCACGGCCGGCGGTGAGGCGATCGTCCCCGCCTCGCCGATCCCCTTGACGCCGAGCGGATTCGTGGTGCTCGGCGTCTCCGTCCGATCGAGCGTCATGGTGGGGATCTCGGTCGCGCCCGGGATCAGGTACTGGGTCATCGAGCTGGTGGAGAGGTTGCCGCTCTCGTCGTAGATCGCCTCTTCATAGAGCGCCTCGGCGATCCCCTGCGCGACGCCACCGTGAACCTGGCCATCGACGATCATCGGGTTGATGACCGTGCCGCAGTCGTCGACCGCGACGTAGCGCAGGATGTCGGTGGCGCCGGTCTGCGTGTCAACCTCGACCACGCAGATGTGCGTGCCCGACGGCCACGTGAAGTTCGGCGGGTCGAAGACCGCCGTGGCCTCCAGGTTCGGCTCGGTCCCGGCCGGCAGATCGTGCGCGTGCCACGCGCTCAGCGCCAACTCCGGGATCGTGCGCGCCTTGTCCGGAGCGCCCTTCACGCGGAACGCGTTGTCGGCGTACTCCAGGTCGTCCTCCGACACCTCTAGCTCGTGCGCGGCGATCGTGCGCGCCTTCTCCTTGATCTTCTCCATCGCGAAGTGGAGCGCGACACCGCCGACGGACACCGACCGCGAACCGTACGTGTCCATGCCGAGCGGCGTGATCTGCGTGTCGCCGTGCAGGACGGTGATGTCGTCCGGCGTGACACCCAGACCGTCGGCCACGATCTGCGACCACGTGGTCTCGTGGCCCTGGCCGTGCGGCGACGTCCCCGTAGCAACGACCACCTTCCCGGTGGGCAGGCACCGGATCGTCGCCGCGTCCCAGCCGCCGGCCGCGTATCGCAACGCGCCCAGGATGTTCGACGGCGCCAGGCCGCACATCTCGATGTACGTGGAGAGGCCGATGCCGATCTGGCGGGTGTCCCCGCTGTCGCGACGAGACTGCTGCTCCTTGCGGAACCGGGGGTAGTCGGCCAGCTCGAGCGCGCGGTCGAGCGCCGGCTCGTAGTTGCCCGAGTCGATGCTGAGACCGCAGATGGACGTGGTCGCCTCATCGAACGGCGGGTGGAAGTTCATCCGCCGGACCTCGGCGGGGTCCTTGCCGATCTGCCGCGCGTACGCATCGACCAGCCGCTCGAGGACGTACGTGGCCTCCGGGCGTCCGGCACCGCGATACGCGTCGGTCGGCGTCGTGTTCGTGAGCACACCGCGGAACTCGAACCAGTACGCCTCGGGGTTGTACGGCCCCATGTAGACCCACCCACCGAGCTCGGGGATGCCGGGCGTGAGCAGCTGGTAGTACGCACCCAGGTCCGCGACCTCCACGAACTTCAGCCCGAGGATCGTGCCGTCGGGCGTGCCGGCCAGCGTGCAGTCGTGCGTGACGCCACGGCCGTGGATCGTGGCGACGTAGTTCTCGCTCCGCTCCTCGATCCACTTGACGGGACGTCCGGTGACGCGCGCCAGCGTCAACGCCAGCGCTTCCTCGGCATAGACGTTCAGCTTGGAGCCGAACGAACCACCGACGTCCGGCGCGATCACGCGCAGCTTCTCCTCTGGGATGCCGCAGGTGCCGGACAGTGTCACTTTGGCGATGTGCGGGATCTGTGTGGCGCTCCAGAGCGTGAACTCGCCCATGGACGGGATCGACGACGCCAGGCAGCCACGCGGCTCGATCGCGTTGGGGATCAAGCGCGGCTGGTGGTAGTGCTCCTGGACGATGACGGGTGCGGTGTCGAAGATGCCCTGGTCGCCGGCGCCCGCCGTGACTCCAGTGGACGGTGACGTTCGAGTCCAGCTCCTCGTGGATCAGCGGCGCACCGTCGGCCATGGCATCTTCCGATCGTGGTGACGGCCGGCAGCTCGGTCACGTCGACCGTGACGTTCTCCGCGGCGTCGAGCGCCTGCTCGCGCGTCTCGGCCACGACCACGGCGACCGCGTCGCCGTGGAAGCGGATCTTGTCCTTCGTGAGCGGGTAGTGCACGGGGATCTTGATGTCCTCGGTGATCGGCCACACGAACGGCAGGCCGCCGACCTCCAGGTCTGCGCGCCGTGTAGACACCGACGACGCCCGGCATCGACGTCGCCGCGGATGTGTCGATCGAGTTCACACGGGCGTGGACGTAGGGCGGACGCACCATCGCCATCCACAGCATCCCCGGCAGCGTGTGGTTGTCGATGAAGCTGGCCTGGCCGGTGACGAGCTCTGGGTCTTCCTTACGGAGGACCTCGGCTCCGATGTACAGCTCGGTGGTCGCCATGGTGGCCTCCTCAGGCCTTCGCGCCGCTCATGGATCCGGCGGCATCGAGGATCGACTTCACGATGTTCTGGTACCCGGTGCACCGGCAGAGGTTGCCCTCCAGCGACTCGCGCACCTCTTCCTCCGTGGGCGACGGGTTCTCCTTCAGGTAGCTCGCGGCCGCCATCAGCATGCCGGGTGTGCAGTAGCCGCATTGGAGCCCGTGGTTGCGGTGGAACGCGTCCTGCAGGGGGTGCATGTCCCCGTTGGAGGCCAAGCCCTCGATCGTGGTCACGGAGCGGCCGTCTGCCTGCGCCGCCAGCAACGTGCAGGACTTGACCGACTCACCGTCGAGCAGCACGGTGCAACTGCCGCACGACGACGTGTCGCATCCCACGTTGGTGCCGGTGAGCCCGAGGCTCTCTCGGAGGAAGTACACCAGGAGCGTTCGGGGTTCCACGTCTGCTTCACGCGGCGTCCCGTTGACGGTAACGGCAACGTTCATCAGCTCGACCCCTTTCCGAAAACCTGGGCATCGGACCCGGCGGATTCTAGCCCTGTCCAGATTTCGGCGCGAGCCGGAGCGCGCCGCCTACGACGCGGGATCCGGAGCGGCGGCGCGATGTCGGACGAACTGGTGCGGGAACGCGCGCCTCAGTTCCTCGGCTCGTCGCCGGGGGCGGGGTTGCCCAGGCTCGACATGCCCATGACCAACGCGCCGACGCCGGCACCGAAGATGAGCCCCACGAGCAGGAACACCAGCTCCCATCCGCTCGCGAACCCGTAGATGACGCCCCCGAGGATCGCTCCGACGAGCGCGCCCACGGCTCCGCCGATCAGCAGCCCGCCGACGGTCCTGCGACCCACCCGTCGTTCCACGCCGCGCCCGCGACCGTCGCTCGAACCCTGCATCGTGGAGGACTCCTCTCCCGCTCGACGGGGAGAAGGCTACCCTCTCTCGCCCGTTCGCATCGACTCCCGTACCATCGGATGCGTGAGCGAGATCACCGACGTCCTCGAGGCGATCGAGTCGTTGTCCGCCAAGGGAGAGAAGATGGCGCTCGCGACCATCGTCGCCGTGCGCGGATCGACCTATCGGCGTCCCGGGGCGCGACTGCTGGTTCCGGAGGATGGAGCGCCGGTCGGCAACATCAGCGGCGGTTGTCTCGAGGGTGACGTCGCGGACATGGCGCGGATCGTCATGGAGGAGGGCCGCGCGCGGCTCGCCGGTTGGGACCTCACCGCCGACGACGACGATGTGTGGGGTCTGGGTCTGGGGTGCAACGGCGCCATCGAGGTGTTCATCGAACCGGCGGACCGGGCGGCAGAGGTCGCCGGCGCGTTGCGGATGGCGCTCGAGGAGGAACGCCCGATCAGCGTCGTCACGGTCCTCGAGTCCGCCCTCGACGCGGTGCCGTCAGGCGCGAGGATCGTCGTCAAGCCCGATGGGTCGAGCGAAGGTTCGCTCGGTGACGCAACGGTTGACGCAGCCGCGGTGGCGGTGGCGAGCGAACTGCTCGCCACGCAGACGTCGGAGATCCGCACCCTCCCCGGCGACATCCGCGCGTTCGTCGAGGTCCTGGAGCCGCCGCTCCGGTTGCTGATCTGCGGTGCGGGACACGACGCGATCCCCTTGGTGAAGGCGGCCTCGATCCTGGGATGGCGTCCCATCGTGATCGACGACCGCACGGGATTCCTCACGCGCGAGCGCTATCCGGATGCCGCCGGATTCATCCAGGTCGAACGGCCGGAGGACGCGGCGAAGATGGCCGAGGTCGACGAGCGAACGTTCGTCACCGTCATGACCCACAACTTCCTTCGGGACAAGGAGTACCTGCGGTCCTTCCTCGGCTCGAACGCGGCGTACATCGGCATGCTCGGGCCGGCTGCGCGGACCCAGCGGCTGCTGATGGACCTCGCCGAGGAAGGTGTGACGATCACCGACGAGGACCGCGCTCGTATCCATGGTCCCGCGGGATTGGACCTGGGCAGTGAGGGACCGGAGGAGATCTCCGGCTCGATCATCGCGGAGATCGTGGCGGTGCGGCGCGGCCGCAACGGCGGGTTCCTCAAAGCACGCCCAGGGCCGATCCACGATCGGCCTCGGCCCGGCGCCGAAGCGCGATAGCGGCCGTCGACGGCTCGGTCCGATCGTCGCCGGGGCGGACCGGTTGCCCAAACCTGGACATGCGACGATGATTGACCCCTGTTGCTGCGCATCGTTCCTTGATGCATCAGAAGGGAGAACCAGCGGATGCTGCCTTCGAGTTTCGACTATCACCGGCCGGCGACCCTCGACGAAGCGCTCAGCCTCCTCGCCACCCACGGCGACGACGCCAAGGTGCTCGCGGGGGGACAGAGCCTGATCCCGATCATGAAGCTCCGGTTCGCCTCGCCGGGTCATCTGATCGATATCAATCGCATCGACGGCCTGGACGGCGTGGAGGAACGTGATGGGAGCCTGCGGATCGGCGCGCTCGTCCGGCACAACCACCTCGCCTCGAACGACATCATCAACGCCGGCTATCCGACGATCGCGGCCGCCGCACCACAGATCGCGGACCCGCTGGTCCGGAACCTCGGGACGATCGGTGGATCGCTCACGCACGCGGATCCCTCCGGGGATCTCGGGTCGGTGATGCTCGCGCTCGGCGCCAGCGTCGTGCTGAAGAGTTCGACAGGCGAGCGCGAGGTGCCGATCGGCGAGTTCCTGGTCGACACGTTCCAGAGCTCGATCGCTCCGAACGAACTGCTCACGGAGATCCACGTTCCGAGTCCCGCCGCGAAGGCGGGCGGCACGTACCTCAAGTTGGAACGCAAGGTCGGGGACTACGCGACCGTGGCGACGGCCATCTACCTGGAGCTGAACAACGGGTCGATCGGCAAGGCCGGCATCGCGCTGACATCGGTGGGCCTGACGAACATCAAGGCGACGGCCGCCGAGGCGTCGTTGGTCGGCGCCGCACCCGGCGACGGGGTCTTCGCGGATGCCGGCCGCTTGGCCGCCGAGGCGTCCAGCCCGGTCGCCGACGTGCGCGGGAGCGCCGAGTACAAGAAGCACATGGTCGAGGTGTACGTGCGACGCGGCTTGGCCAGCGCGTTCGAGATGGCCGGCGCGGCCTGAGCCGAGAGGAGACGCCCACATGGAAGTCAAGATCAACGTCAACGGCACCGAGCGGGCGGCGGACGTGGAGCCTCGTCAGCTGCTCGTGCACGTGATCCGCGAGGAGTTCGAGCTGACCGGCACCCACGTCGGCTGCGACACCACCAGCTGCGGTGCGTGCACCGTGCTCCTGGACGGCGTGCCGATCAAGTCGTGCACGATGTTCGGCGTCCAGGCGGACGGCCGATCGGTCACGACCGTGGAGGGCCTGGCAGGACCCGATGGGCTGCATCCGATCCAGGCGGCGTTCAAGGAGGAGCACGGCCTGCAATGCGGGTTCTGCACCCCGGGCATGATGCTCACCGGCGCGGCGCTGATCGAACAGAACCCGGATCCCAGCGACGACGATGTCCGCTGGGCGATCTCGGGCCAGATCTGCCGGTGCACCGGCTACATGAACATCGTGAAGGCGATCCAAGCCGCGGCCGCGACGACCTCCAGCCTGAGCACGACCGCCGCCGGTTAGCCCATCCCTCCGAGCGAGAAGGAGCCAGTCGACATGGCGAGCGAGACCGAAGAGATCCGCGGGGTCGGCCACAGCGTCAAGCGCGTGGAGGACGACCGGTTCATCCGCGGCGCCGGCAACTACATCGACGACATCCACCTCCCAGGGATGCTGCACATGGCCATCCTGCGGAGCCCGTACGCGCACGCCACGATCAACGGGATCGACGCCTCGAAGGCGCAGGCGTTGCCGGGTGTGATCGCCGTCGTCACCGGAGAGTTGATGGCGCAGCACAACCTCGCGTGGATGCCGACGCTGTCCGGCGACACGCAAGCGGTCCTGGCGACCGACAAGGTCCGGTTCCAGGGGCAAGAGGTGGCGGCCGTCATCGCGACGGACCAGTACATCGCGGTCGACGCCCTCGAGCTGATCGACGTCGACTACGGCCCGCTCGACGCGGTGACCACTCCGCAGCAGGCGCTCGAAGACGGGCGCGCCGCTGATCCGCACGGACAAGGAGGGACAAGAGAACAACCACATCTACGACTGGGAGACGGGCGACAAGGCGGCGACCGACGCGGCGTTCGCCGCGGCCGACGTCGTCGTCTCGCTCGACACGTTCTACCCGAGGTGCCACCCAGCGCCGCTCGAGACCTGCGGCTGCATCGCGGACATCAACCCCGCCACGGGTCAGGCGACGATCTACATGACGTCGCAGGCGCCGCACCTGATCCGTACGGTGTTCGCGCTCGTTGCCGGACTGCCGGAGGAGAAGGTCCGGATCATCTCACCCGACATCGGGGGAGGCTTCGGGAACAAGGTGCCGGTCTACCCCGGCTACGTGGTCGCCACGGCGGCGTCCCTCCTGCTCGGACACCCCGTGAAGTGGATCGAGGACCGGTCCGAGAACCTGATCTCGACCGGGTTCGCCCGCGATTACCACATGTCTGGATCGCTCGCGCTCAAGAGCGACGGGACCATGCTCGGTCTGCGCGCGTCGCTCCTGGCCGACGAGGGCGCGTTCTACGCGGACGCGCAGCCGTCCAAGTTCAAGGTAGGGCTGTTCCACATCGTGAGCGGGTCATACGACCTGCCCGCGACCCACGTCACCGCCGAGGGTGCCTACACGAACAAGGCGCCGGGCGGCGTCGCGTACCGCTGCTCGTTCCGCGTGACGGAGGCCTCGTACCTGATCGAGCGCCTGGTGTCGAACGCCGCCTACGAGCTCGGCATGGACCCGGTCGACATCCGGAAGAAGAACTTCATCCAGAAGGACCAGTTCCCGTACACGTCGTCGACGGGCTTCGTCTACGACAGCGGCGACTACCAGGGCGCCATGGACAAGGCGCTCGACATGATCGGATACGACGACCTCCGGAAGGAACAGGCGGAGGCGCGCGCCCAGGGCAAGCTCTACGGCATCGGCGTCGCGTCGTTCACCGAGGTGGTCGGAGCCGGTCCGGCGAAGGACTACGACATCATCGGCGTGAAGATGAACGACGGCGCCGAGCTTCGTATCCATCCGACCGGCAAGGCGATCCTCAAGATCAGCTGCCAGACGCAGGGGCAAGGCCACGAGACCACGTTCGCCCAGATCGTCGCCGGCGAACTCGGCATCCAGCCCGAGGACATCAAGGTGATGCACGGCGACACGGACAACACGCCGTACGGACTCGGCACGTACGCGTCGCGCTCCACGCCAACGTCTGGTGCCGCGACGGCCATGGTCGCTCGTCGCGTCCGCGAGAAGGCGATGAAGCTCGCCGCGCACCTGCTCGAGGTCGCGGAGGAGGACGTCGAGTACTCCGAAGGAAGGTTCTCCGTGAAGGGCGCACCGGATCAGGTGAAGACGATCCAGGACGTGGCGTTCGCCGCCTACACGAACTTCCCGGAGGGCATGGAGGCGGGCCTTGAAGGCAACTACTACTACAACCCGCCCAACCTGACGTTCCCGTTCGGGACCTACGTCGTCGCGGTCGAGGTCGACCCCGACACCGGCGTGTGGAAGGTCCGGCGGATGGTCGCGGTCGACGACTGCGGCGTGCGGATCAACCCCATGATCGTCGAGGGACAGATCCAGGGCGGGCTCACCGAGGGCTTCGCGATCGCCGCCATGGAGCTGATCACGTTCGACGAGGTCGGCAACGCGATCGGCACGAACTTCATGGACTACCTGATCCCGACGGCGTGGGAGACGCCGAAGTTCGAGCTGGGCGAAACGGTCACGCCGTCGCCGCACCACCCGATCGGCGCCAAGGGCGTCGGCGAGTCGGCCACGGTCGGCTCCCCCGCCGCGTACGTGAACGCCGTGATCGACGCGCTCTGGGGCGCGGGCGTGAAGAACATCGACATGCCCGTCACGTCGGCGAAGGTGTGGGAAGCGATCGAGAAGGCCAAGGCGGGCGTCTCGGCGTGAAGCCGGACGTCCTCCGGGAGGCCGCCGATCTCTCTGCGCGAGGCCAGGCGTTCGTGCTCGCCACGGTCGTCTGGCGCCGAGCGCCATCCTCGGGCAAGGAGGGCGCGACCGCGTTGATCACGGCCGACAGGCGGGTGCGCGGATGGCTCGGGGGCGCGTGCGCGGAGCCGACCGTGGTGCGCGAGGCCTTGAAGGCGCTCGAGGAGGGCTCGCCGCGCCTGCTCTTCCTCGGTCCGCCCGAGGAGCTGGAAGGCCGAGCGCGTGAGGGCGTGGTCACCGTGCCGATCGCGTGTCAGAGCGAAGGAGCACTGGAGGTCTACGTGGAACCGGTCCTGCCGCAACCGCAAGTCGTCGCGATCGGGCGCTCTCCGGTGGCGCACGCGTTGGCGTCGCTCGCCGCCGGCCTCGGCTGGCGGAGCATGCTGGTCGACGACTCCGCCGACCCCGCGGACCACCCGAACGTCGGGCGCGTGGTGACCACGCTCGACCTGTCCGGTGTGGACGAGCGTTCGTTCGTGATCGTGGGGACGCAGGGGCATTACGACGAGGACGCCCTGGAGCGTGCCCTCGCGACGCCCGCCGCGTACGTCGGCTTGGTGGCCTCCCACAAGCGGGCCGAAGCGGTATTGGGGTACCTGCACGATCGCGGCGTGTCCGACGACGCGCTCGCGCGTGTCCACGCCCCCGCCGGCCTGGACCTCGGCCACGTGCCCACCGACGAGATCGCCGTCGCGATCCTGGCGGAGATCGTGCAGCTGAAGGCGGCCGGGAAGCTCGAGGCGGTGGTGGTCCCGGCTGCCGGTGCGGTGGAACCACGCCACGAGGAGATCGACCCCGTCTGCGGCATGACGGTCGATGTGACGGATGCCCGCTACCGCACCGTCCACGACGGCCGCACCTACTACTTCTGCTCGGCCGGATGTCTGGAGTCGTTCGAGTCGGACCCGGCCCGGTACGCGACCGGCGTGCCGTTGAAGCGGACCCGATAGGCTGACCACCTTGCTGATCCAGAACGAATTCACCGTCGCCGCGCCGATCGACTTCCTCTGGAGCTACCTGCTCGACGTCGAGAAGATCGCGCCGTGCATGCCGGGCGCGGAGCTGACCGAGATCGTCGACGACCACAACTGGA
The DNA here is from genome assembly GCA_963835415.1 of uncultured Actinomycetes bacterium. Lineage (GTDB taxonomy): Bacteria > Actinomycetota > UBA4738 > UBA4738 > HRBIN12 > JBBQVZ01. The sequence goes on from CAWIFZ010000004.1 coordinate 152,296, forward strand.
AGGGCAAGCTCAATGCGAAGTTCGGCCCAGTCAGCATGTCGTTCGCCGGCACCGTGACGATCGAGAGCCGCGACGACACCGCACATCGCGTGGTGCTGTCCGCCAAGGGCATGGAGCAGAAGGGCAAAGGCGCCGCGAACGCGAAGGTGACGTCGTGGCTGGAGCCGGGTCCGACCGACGGCGTGACGACCGTGAAGATGGAGGCCGACATCACGCTCACCGGAGCGGCCGCACAGCTGTCGCGTGGCCTGCTCCCCGAGATCTCGAAGAAGCTGACCCAGAACTTCGCCGACTGTCTGCAGGAGTCGATGGCCGCGGAACAGACCACGCGTGAAGGCGATGCGGCGGCGGCCGCGACAGCGGGGCGCGGCCGCCGCGCCTGCTTCGCCGGTGGTCGCCAAGCCGGTCGGTGGGATCGGGCTCGGCATCGCGGCCATCTGGTCGATCATCGCGAACTTCTTCCGCAAGCTCTTCGGGCTCAAGCCCAAGTCGTAGCCCGGTGATCTCGGGGGTCGTGCTCGCGGCCGGGACCGGATCGCGCTTCGGTGCCACGAAGCAGATCGTCGTCGTCCACGGGAAGCCGCTCGCCCAACACGCGATCGACGCCCTGGAAGCGGCCGGCGTGGACGAGGTGATCGTCGTGACCGGCCACGACGCGGTGAAGGTCGCCTCGGCGCTGACGCTGCCCCCGCAGGCCCGGATCGTCTACAACGCCGCGTTCAAGGACGGCCAGGCGACGTCTCTGGCCGCGGCGATCCACGCGCTCGACGACGAGAGCGAAGCCGTCGTCATCCTCATGGCGGACCAGCCGGGCGTGGAAGCCGACGTGATCCGCGCGATGATCGACCGCTTCCGCGCCACACGTCGGCAGGTCGTCCGAGCGATGTACGCCGACGGTCCCGGCCCGTCCCTGCTCTCACGCGAGATCTACGCCGAAGCAGGGCACCTCCACGGCGACGTCGGCGCGCGCATCCTGATCGCGTCGCACCCCGAGTGGGTGGAGGAGCTCGCTGCGGATGGGCCGGCACCTCTCGACGTGGACGAGAGAGCTGACCTGGAGGGCGGCGACTAGCCCTCGGGTCGTTGCCGCGTCATCGTTCGTTCGTTCGGTGGCCCGAAGCCGAACTTCGCGTAGAGCTCGTGCGCATCGCGCGTGCCCAGGTACCACTGCATGTCCCGGTGCTCGGGGAACTCGACCGCCTCACGGACCAGCTCCACGCCGACGCCGCGGCCCCGGTACTCGGGGTAGACGAAGACGTCGCCCAGCCACGCCATGTTCGATCCATCCGACATCACGCGGCAGAAGCCGATCAGCAAGTCGCCGTCGTACGCGGCGATCACCCGGGTCGACTCGCGCACGAGGCGCTCGATCGTCTCGCGGGAACGCCCCATCACCCAGTAGGCCTGTTCCGAGAGGTAGCGGTAGACAGCGTCGACGTCGACCCGCTCGCGGTCGTCGTCGAGCTCCAACCCGTCGGCCAGTTCGCGTCGCATCAGCAGGTCAGCCCCAGCCGGCGATGCTGGAGCGCGGGCAACACCTGGCGGATGCGTCGGAGCTCCGTCATATCCAGGTCCGCGAACCACACCCCGTCACCCTCTTCGGGAGCCCGGACGAGCACGCGGCCCCACGGGTCGACGGCCATCGAGTTGCCGTACGAGCGCCGCCCCTTGTCGGGGTCGCCGAACGGTCCCCACTGCCCGGGCGCGACCACGAAGCACTGGTTCTCGATCGCCCGGGCACGCAGGAGCACCTCCCAGTGGTCCGTGCCGGTCGCGTGCTGGAACTGCGCCGGCACGAACAGCACCTCGGCTCCCATCACCATCAGACCGCGGTACAGCTCAGGGAAGCGTAGGTCGTAGCAGATCGAGAGGCCGATCCGGCCGACGTCGGTCTCGTGTGTGACGAGCTGGTCGCCCGATGTGAACGTCTCCGATTCGCGGAACGGCGGCTGACCCGGCAGGTCCACGTCGAACAGGTGGATCTTCCGGTACGTCGCGACCAGTTCACCGTCCCGATCGAACAGGACCGACGTCGCGTACCGATGTTCGCCGTCGAGCTCGATGACGCTGCCGCCCAGCACCCACATCTGTCGCGAGCGGGCGACGTCGGCGAGACGCTCTGTCGTGGGACCGGGGACCGGCTCGGCGGCGGCGGCTCGGCCGGCGGACGAGCCGAGATAGGTGAACACCTCGGGAAGCGCGGCAAGGTCGGCGTCGCCGTCCGCGGCCTCACCGAGGAGTCGCTCGGCGAGGGCGACGTTCGCCTCGACGTCGTCTCCGGAACGCATCTGACATAGGGCAACGCGCATCGGAGCGCCAGTCTAGGGGCGGCGGGCTACGAGGTGCGTTCCGTGCCTATCCCAGTGTCTCATCGAGACCCCCGTTGACGTCAACGGGTCATCGGATGCCACGCTGAGGGTATCGGGGCGATCCGATCGCGCCGCGGAGGAAGGGGCTCCCATGGGCAACCCGGTCATGCACTTCCAGCTCTGCGCGGAGGACGTCGATGCGATGTCCGCGTTCTACCGTGAGGTGTTCGGATGGCGGATCGAGCCTCGACGCCTGACGAGCGAGGACGCCGATGTCAGCGGCACGTACCCGACCATCGACGCCGAAGACGGCGGCATCGCGGGCGGGATCACCGACAGGATCCCCGAGAAGGGTGGAGTGGTGCTCGTCATCGAGGTGGACGACATCGACTCGACGGTCGAGCGCGTGATCAACCTCGGTGGGCGTATGCGGTTCCCCGAAGGGCCACCCGAGCGGATGGCCCTTTCGGGGAACGACGCCGATGTGCGGTTCGCCTGGCTGGAGTTCGAGGACCCCGAGGGCAATCTGGTCGGGATCATCCAGCGCTAGTGAGCCCGTCGGATCAGGCGGAGCGAGAGCCGCCGTTGGCCGGGCCGACGCCGCTCTCCGTGAGCGGGTTCGACTTCGGACCGATCCCGGGAGCCGAGGTGTCGACGCTCGCGAGCGGATCCTGCATGCGGTCCTTCATCGAGGAAACCCATCCGCGCATCTGTTCGTAGCGGTCGCGTCCGGCCTTCGTGCCGAACACGTACGCCGTGCCTCCCACGATGATCAGGCGCAACACACCCCCGCGCGGCCTGGCGGTGACCTTGGTCTTCCGCTCGGACGCTCGGTTCAACGCGTCGAGCACGTCCTGCTGGCGATCGCGCTCGCGCTCCAATTGTGACGTGGTCATCCGGAGCTCCGTGCGCAGGCGATCGTTCTCCTCGTCCAAGCGATCGGCGCGCTTGACGTTGCGTGTCGCACGCCAGTGGTCGGCCAACACGTTCGCCCTGGTACGGGTGTCGAGCTTCATGTGAGATCTCCCCTCGATCTGGGCGTCGCCTCCCACGCGAACGCCTCTCCAAGGGTTGTGTCCACCTGCCACCGGAACGAAACATCTGGTGATCGCGTCAGGTGAGTGCGTCGCGGATCGCGTCGAGCGAGCTCGGGTTCTCCAGGCTCGACAGGTCGCCGGGATCCTCGTCGACGGCGAGGGCGCGGATCGCTCGGCGAACGATCTTCGCGCTCCGCGTCTTCGGCAGCTCGTCCACGAACACGACCTTCGACGGCGCGAACGGCTTGCCGAGGTGCTGCGCCACGACCGAGCGGAGCTCCTCGCCGAGGGCGTCGGTCCGTTCGATGCCCGGCTTCAGGACGACGAAGCACCAGACCGTCTCGCCCTTGACCTCGTGCGGAACGCCCACGGCGGCCGACTCCGCGACCGCCGGGTGCGACGCGAGCGCGCTCTCGACCTCGGCCGGACCCAGCCGCTTGCCCGCGATGCTCAGCGTGTCGTCGGACCGCCCGTGCAGGAACCAGAACCCGTCGTCGTCGATCGTCGCCCAGTCGCCGTGTACCCACACGCCCGGGAAGCGGCGCCAATACGCATCGAGGTAGCGCTCGTCGTCCCCCCAGACGCCGCGGGTCATCGCGGGCCACGGCTGTTTGCAGACCAGCTCTCCCACCTGCCCGCGCGCCACCGGCGCCCCGTCCGAACCCCACACGTCGACGTCCATGCCGAGCGCGGGGCCGCGGAGCGTGCACGCCTTCAGCTCCGTGATCGGCAACGGAGACAGGAAGCACGCGCCCACCTCGGTGCCGCCGGACAGGTTGATGATGGGACACCGGCCGCCGCCGACCTCCTCCATCAGCCACCGGTAGGGCTCGGGGTTCCACGGCTCTCCCGTCGACGCCAAGATGCGCAGGGTCGACAGATCGTGCGAGCGAACGGGTTCGGTGCCGCTCGGGATCAGCGCACGGATGAGCGTCGGCGAGACACCGAGCGTCGTGACGCCGTGGCGCTCCACCGTGGCCCACAGGCGATCGGGGCCGGGATGGTTCGGGGCTCCCTCGGTCAGCAGCACCGTCGACCCGAGCGCGAGGGCGCCGACGATCTCCCACGGGCCCATGATCCAGCCGAGGTCCGTCACCCAGTGCAGCACGTCCCCTGGGCGGACGTCGGTCTGGTACGCGACCTCCTCGGCGACCTTCACCAGGAAGCCGGCGTGGACGTGCAACACGCCTTTCGGCCTGCCGGTCGTCCCGCTCGTGTAGCCGATGAACAGCGGATGCTCACTGTCGAGCGGCTCGGTGTCGAAGCGCGCCGGTTGCGCGGCGACCAGGTCCTCCCACCGGACGTCGCGCTCGTCGTTCCAGGGCGAGTCGGCATCGTCGAGTCGGTTCCAGACGAGGGTATGGCGGATCCCGCCTGCCTCGTCCGCGGCGCGATCGGCGATCGCCTTCATCGGCACCGGTTGGCCCCGCCGGAGCGAACCGTCCGCGGTGATCAACATCGACACGTTCGCATCGGCCAGGCGCGCGGCGACGGCTTCCGGGCCGAAGCCGCTGAAGATCGGTACCCAGATCGCCCCGATCTTGGAGCATGCGAGGAGGGCCGCGACGGTCTCGACGGCCATCGGCATGAAGATGCCGACGGTGTCGCGTTGCTGCACGCCCAGCGACCGGAGCCCGTGCGCCAGCCGGTCGGTCAGCTCCCGCAGCGCGCGATAGGTGACCCGGCGGACGTCGCCGTCCTCGGCCTCCCAGACCACGGCCACCGCCTCGGGGGTCCGATGCGCCCAGACGTCGAGGCACTGATGCGCCAGGTTGGTCTTCCCGCCGGTGAACCAGGTGGCCCACTCCACTCCACGCGACGTGTCCAGGACCTGCTCGTACGGCGTCAGGAACGAGATCCCGAGGTCACGCACCACGGCGTCCCAGAACCACGAGATGTCGCCGACCGATCGGGCGACCAGCTCCTCGTACGTCGCGATCCCGTGGGCGCGCATGAACCGGGTCACGTTGGCGCGTTCGATGTACTCGGGCGACGGCGACCACACGACGTCCTGCACCCCGACACGGTATAACCGTGTGGATGGAGCCGCGAGTCGGGGTGGTCGGGATCGGCTGGTCCGGCTTCTCCCCCACCACGCCGGGGGTCTCCTACAAGGAGCTGATGTTCGAGGCCGCGCGTGTCGCGTACGCGGATGCCGGCATCGAGCCCCGCCGTCAGATCGACTCGTTCGTCTGCGCGTCCGAGGACTTCGAGGAAGGCACCAGCATCTTCGACGAGTACGTCCCGGACCAGCTCGGGGCGGTCCAGCGACCCGTCCAGACGGTGGCGTCGGACGGGCTGTTCGCGATCGCGACCGCCGTGATGCTGATCCGGTCCGGCATCGCGAGGACCGTGGCGGTGGAGGCGCATTCGAAGGCGTCCGACGTGGTCTCGCACGGCCGGATCGAGCGCTTCGCGCTCGATCCGGTGCTCAACCGCCCGCTGGGCGTCCCGGCGCTCGCCGTGGCCGGGTTGGAGATGCGTCGCTACCTCCACGAGAGCGGCCGTTCCGCCGAGGAGTGCGCCGACGTCGCCCGCCGCAATCGCGCGCACGCTGCCACGAATCCCCGGGCCGCATATGCGGACGTCGCCGATCCCACCCCGCTGTTCGATCCGCTGACGAGCGAGCAGGCCTCGAAGAGCACCGACGGCTGCGTCGTGACCGTGCTGGCCGCCGAGGATCGCGGACGACACGCCGCGGTGTGGGTCGACGGCGTGGGATGGAGCCAGGATGCGCCCGAGCCTCGAGAGCCGATCATGGGGCGAGGCGGTGGCCGCGCGACGCGCCGGCGAGATGGCGTACCGCCAGGCCGAGGTCGGGCCCGAAGACGTCGACCTGGCGGAGGTCGACGACACGTACGCGTACAAGCAGCTACAGCACCTGGACGCGCTCGGCCTGAACGGGCTCGATCCGTCACGCGTGAACCGGTCGGGCGGCGCGCTCGGCGAGGGCCACCTGCACGAGGCGAACGGGCTCGCACGGTTCTTGGGCTGCGTCGAGCAGCTGCGCGCGGGCGAGGGCCGCATCGGCGTCGTGCAGTCGTGGCGCGGTGTCCCGAGCTCGTCGGCCGCGGTGGCCGTCCTGCGGGGAGCCGGCTAGATGGTGGGCCAGGCGGACCTCGTCTACTTCTTCGTGAGCGACATGGACCGCGCGGTCGCGTTCTACCGCGACGTGCTGGAGCTGGAGCTGATCCGCCGGTCCGGCGAGGAGTGGTCGCAGCTCGCCGCCGGGTCCGTCCAGGTGGGGCTGCACGGTGCCGGCTCGGGACCGGTCCGTCCCGGTGGCACGCTCGCGTTCACCGTCGAGGACCTGGACGCCACGAAGGTGAAGCTCGTCGAGCGTGGCGTGGTGGTCGGACACGAGGGCGGGGGCGACGGCCTCGGGCCACGCTTCGTGGAGTTCAACGATCCCGACGGCAACGTGCTCGCGCTGTTCGAATACCAGGAGCACGCGTGAGGGGGCGGCGCGTCGCGGTGATCGGCGCCGGCATGACGAAGTTCGTCCGTCGCGCGCAGGAGACCGGCAAGGAGCTGTCGTGGCAGGCCGCGAACGCCGCGCTGCAGTCCTGCGAGCTCTCGCTCGCCGACATCGACATCGTGTGCAGCGGCTCCGCACCCGACGCGTTCGACGGGGTGCACCGCAAGGGCGACTACCTGGCGGACGGGTGCGGCGCCGTCGGCAAGCCGTACATCCGCACGTACGTCGGTGGCGGCACCGGCGTGTTCGCGCCGATCCAGGGCTGGTACACGGTGGCCTCCGGTATGGCCGACGTCGCGCTCGTGGTCTGCGAGGAGAAGATGTCGTCCTGCCAGCCGCACCCGCAGGGCGCGTTCATCACGATCTTCGACAACATCATCGAGCGCCCGCTCGGCCCGAACCTGCTGTGGATCTTCGCGCTCGAGATGAACCGGTACATGCAGAAGTACGGACTGGACAAGCGCGACATCGCGGAGGTCGCGGTCAAGAACAAGCGGAACGCGGCCGACCACCCGGCGGCGCTGCTCGGGCAGTCCGACATCACCGTCGACGACGTCCTGGCGAGCGAGGTCCTGGCGTGGCCGGTGCAGCGGCTCGACGTCTCGCCGATCAGCGACGGCGCCGTGGCGATCGTGATGGCGAGCGAGGAGGCCGCTCGCCGCCTGACCGACAAGCCGGTGTGGGTCGACGGCGTCGGATGGAACCTCGACACCACCTATTGGACGAACCGCGACCTCGCCTACCCCGAGTACGTGGAGAACGCGGCGCGCATGGCCTACGACATGGCCGGCATCACGGAGCCGCGGAAGCAGATCCACGTGGCCGAGCCGTACGACCCGTTCGACTACAAGGAGCTGCACCACCTCGAGGGGCTGATGCTGTTCGACAAAGGGAAGGCGCCGGAGGCCGCGCGCGACGGGGTCACCGCGCGTGATGGCGATCTGCCGTGCTGTCCGTCGGGCGGGCTGCTCGGGGTCGGCAATCCGATCGCCGCCGCGGGGCTGATGAAGATCGCGGAGCTCTTCTGGCAGCTCCGCGGAGAAGCCGGCGCGCGGCAGGTGCCGGGCACGCCTGAGCGCGGTGTGGCGCAGGCGTGGGGGGACTTGATGCAGGTCGGGACGGTCGTGGTGATGGCCTCAGATGGGGCGGGGCCGGCTGGCGCGCGGCGGGGTGGCGGCGGCCCCGCTCCGCTTGCCCAGCCATCCCATACCCCGCTCCGCGGGGCCGCCGCCACCTCCAGTCCTGCGACCTTGCCGTCCAGCCATCCGTTGTCGGATGCGGACTTCCACTCGGCCGTCGGGTCCGTGGACGATGCGCTCGACATCTCGTTCGAGTGGGACTCCGGGAGAAGCGATGGGCGCGTTCCTGGAGGGCATGCGTGACGGACGGATCGTCGCCACGCATTGCGTCTCGTGTGAGCGGACGCTCGTGCCGCCTCGGAAGTTCTGCGAGCGGTGTTTCCGGCCGACCGATCGGTGGGAAGAGGTTGCTGCGACCGGGGTGGTGGAGACGTTCTCGATCTGTCATGTGTCGTGGGACATGCAGCCGGTGGATCCGCCGGAGCTCCCGGCCGTGATCCGGTTGGACGGGGCGAGCCAGGGCGGGTTCCTGCACAAGCTGGGCGAGGTGGCGCCGGACGACGTCGCGATCGGGATGGCCGTGGAGGCCGTGTGGCGTCCGCTCGAGGAACGGATCGGCTCGATCCTGGACATCGCGTACTTCCGACCGGTCGCGGGCGGTGGTCCCTGATGGCGCGGACCGTCAGCGGTGGGATGCCGGTCGCGTTCCACTACACGCCCGGCGTGGGCAACACCGCGTTCTTCGAGGCGCTGCGCGATCGCGGGGTGCTACTGGGATCCCGATGCGAGGCGTGCGCGTACACGTATCTGCCTGCGCGGATCTTCTGCGAACGGTGTTTCGCGGAGCTGACGGCCGACACCGAGTGCGGTCCGGGCGGGACACTCGAGTCGTTCACGGTCGGCCACGTCGGCATCGACGGCGAGCCGTTGGACGAACCGGCGACGATCGGGCTCGTCAGACTCGACAACGCCGACACGGTGCTGATGCATCGGCTCGTCGGCGACGGCCCGTGGCAGATCGGCGGTCGCGTCGACACGGTCGTGCGGGCTGAGCGAACCGGCTCCATCGTGGATGTCGAGGGGTTCAGGTCGGCATGAACTTCGATCTCACCGCCGAACAAGCGGCGTTCCGCGGGGTCGTCCGTGAGTTCGCGAACGAGGTGGTAGCCCCTCGAACGGCCGAGGCCGACCTGGAGGAGAAGCTCCCGCTGGACGTCATCAAGCAGATGGGCGACCTGGGGCTGTTCGGGCTTCCGTTCCCAGCGGCGGTGGGCGGGTCCGACGCCGACGCGATCACCGTGTGTCTGGCGCTCGAGGAGCTGGGGCGGGTCGACCAGTCGGTCGCCATCACGCTGTCGGCGGCGCTCGGCCTGGCCGGGAACCTGCTGAACCGGTTCGGGACGGACGAGCAGAAGGAGCGGTGGCTCGCGCCGCTCGCACGCGGCGAGGCGCTGGGCGGGTTCGGACTGACGGAGCCGGGCGCCGGCTCCGACGCGGCCGAGGTGCACACGACCGGTCGGTTCGAGGGCGGCGAGTGGATCGTGGACGGCTCGAAGGCGTTCATCACGAACTCGGGTTCGGCGATCTCCACGTTCAACATCGTCGCGGCGGCGACCGAGCCGGCCGGCGGGCCGCACGGCATCTCGACGATCATCGTGCCCACCGACACGCCCGGGTTCGAGGCGGGCCCGTCGTACCGCAAGCTCGGATGGCGGGCCAGCGACACGCACGAGCTGGTGTTCCGCGACTGCCACGTCCCCCAGGAACACCTGCTCGGCCAGCGGGGGCGGGGCTTCTCGCAATGCCTGGCCGTCCTGGCCGACGGGCGGATCGGCGTGGCCGCGCTCTCCGTCGGATTGGCGCAGGGGTGCCTCGACGAGGCCGTGAAGTACGCGCTGCAGCGGGAGGCGTTCGGCAGGCCGATCGGCGCGCACCAGGCGATCCAGTTCAAGATCGCCGACATGCACGCGCGGGTCGAGACCGCGCGACTCGCGACGTATCGCGCCGCGTGGCTGAAGGATCAGGGCAAGGAGTACGTCGCGGCCGGATCGCTCGCGAAGCTCGTGGCCAGCGAGGCCGCCGTGGACAACGCGCGCGAGGCCGTGCAGATCCACGGCGGGTACGGCTTCATCGAGGACTTCCCGGTCGCGCGCTTCTACCGCGACGCGAAGGTCCTGGAGATCGGCGAGGGAACGAGCGAGATCCACCGGCTGATCCTGGCGCGCGACCTCGGCCTGCCGGAGACGTTCTAGCGGTGCCCGCCGGACGCTACGCCGTCTTCGGCGACGACGGCGAGCGCATCGGCACCGAGGAGTTCCGGTGCGCGCCCGGTCCGCTCGGGTGGCGGTACTTCTCCGACATCCAGACGAACGAGCCCACGGCGCACGTCGAGACGTTCGACGTCGTGGTCGACGCCGAGTGGCGCCCGGTTCGTTTGCGCGTCGACACCGGCGAGCACCACGTCTTGCTGGAGCCGCGCGGCGACGTGCTCGGAGGAGGCCGCGACGGCGTGCCGGTGGAGCTGCCGTGGGCACCCGACCGCCATCTCGACTACCTCACGCCGGCGACGAACCTCATCACCACGAAGCGCCTGACCGACACGGCCGAGATCGACGTGCTCTTCCTGGAGCCCGTCACCCTGGAGCCGACGCTGGTCCGACAGCGCTACCAACGCAAGGCGAACGAGGGCGTCGACACCGCCGTGGGGCGGTTCGACGCCACCCGGTGGACGTACACATCCCTCGACAGCGGCTGGACGTCCGATCTGTGGGTCGCGGGCGACGTCGTCGTCCGCTACGACCGGCTGTTCGAGCTGGAGTGGTACGAGGCCGGCGCCAGCGGTCCGCGGCCGACGACCGTCTAGGAACGCCGAACGACCGGCCCGCGGGGGGTGCGGACCGGTCGCCGGAGCTCGGAACCGAGGTGGTTACGCGACCTTGTGGGCCTCGACCTCGATCTCGAGATCGACCTTCTTGCTCACCAGGAACCCACCGGTCTCGACCGCCATGTTCCAGTTGATGCCCCACTCGCCACGGTCGATCGTGGTCCTGGCGCTCGCCGCCAGCATGGGCGTCTCACCGTCCATGCCCGGGCCGGCGCCGAGGAACTCGCCGATCAACGTGACCGGCTTCGTGACGCCCTTGATCTCCAGGTCCCCGTCCAGCTCGAAGCCCGTCCCGCCGGTGCGGCGGACGGCCGTGCTGGTGAACGTGATCGTCGGGTACTCCTCGATCAGGAAGAAGTCGCCGCTCTTGAGGTGCTCGTCGCGCTTGCCGGTGTCCGTCTGGACGCTGGCGGTCGCGATCTCGACGCTCACCGAGGAGTCCTCGGGCCGCTCCGCGACCTCGATCTGTCCGGAGAACTCGGTGAAGCGTCCCCGTACCTTGGTCAACATGTGGCGCGCCACGAATTCGACCGACGTATGCGACACATCCAGCGCATAGGTTCCGGCGACCGGGAGCTCCATGCCTTCGACCTCTCTGACTGCTTGTGACATCCGTCCCTCCTCGTTTCCCTGGTCATCACCCCTGTGACGACCTCTACGTACCCACTAACACGGGAATAGTTCCTTAGTATTCCGGAGTTACTGAAGATATCTTCGCCGCTCGCCGACATCTATCGAGCGGCCGCGAATCTAGGATGAGGAACACATGACGCGCGAAACCCGATCAGAGGAGCTGCCACCGCACGCGGACGGCATCTGCGTGCACTTCCAGCGTGCCGCCGACCTGCTCGGGAAGCGATGGAGCACCTTGATCGTGAGCGCGATGCTGGCCGGCGCGACCCGGTTCTCCGACATCCGCGACGAGGTCGCGCCCATCTCGGACACGCTGCTCTCCGAGCGGCTGAAGCAGTTGGAGGCCGACGGGATCATCCGTCGCGACGTCACGCCGTCGACACCGGTCCTGATCGAGTACCACCTGACCGACGAGGGCCGCGACCTGGAGCGCGTGATCGACGAGCTGCGATCGTGGGCGGAACGCTGGGCGGAGACGCCCGTGGCCACCTGATCCGGCCGAGGCTCAGGCCCCGTCCAGCAGCGTGAACAACGCGGAGTGGTCCAGATCGCCACGATCTGCCTCGTCCACCAACCGGTCCAGCTGCGCGGCCACCACCTGGAACGCCGGGATGGGCGAGCCGGCCGCCTGAGCGGCGTCCAGCACGATCCGCGCGTCCTTGCGGTGCAGACGGGCACGGAACCCAGGCTCGAACGCACGGTCCAGCATCCGCTGACCGTGCACCTCCAGGATCTTCGATCCCGCGAACCCGCCGAGGAGCGCCTCACGCACCTTCGCGGGGTCCACGCCGGAACGCTCCGCGAGCACCAGCGCCTCGGCGACGGCCTCGATCGTCGCCGCCACGACCAGCTGGTTGCATGCCTTCGTGATCTGGCCCGCGCCGCTCGGACCGACGTGCACGATGTTCTTCCCCATCGCCTGCAGGATCGGCTGCGCGCGCGCGAACGCTCCGTCAGGGCCGCCCACCATGATGGAGAGGGTCCCGTCGATGGCCCCGCGCTCCCCGCCCGAGACCGGCGCGTCCAGCATCTCGACGCCGTGCTTCCCCAGCTGTTCGGCGATCGCGCGCGTCGGCCCGGGATCGATCGTGCTCATGTCGATCACCAGCGCTCCCGCCGCCGCGCCGGCCGCCACCCCGTCGTCACCGAGCATCACGTGCTCGACGTCGGGCGTGTCCGGCAGCATCGTGATGACGACGTCGGACACGCCAGCGACCTCCGACGGCGACGTGGCCCGCACCGCGCCATCCGAGACCAGAGCATCGACGGGTGCCGGGCTGCGCGAGTGCACCGTCAGCGGGAACCCCGCTTCGAGGAGATGCCGCGCCATGGGCGAGCCCATGATGCCGAGCCCGATGAACCCGACCCGCTCCCCCATGGGCTCGGCGTTACGCCTCGACGGCGGCGTCGGCGATCTCGAGCGCGCGGTCGATGATCTCGAAGCCCTCCGTCATCTGCTCCTCGGTGATGGGCAGCGGCGGGTTCGTCATCAGGGTCCACCAGTGGACCATCGTGTAGAGGCCGTTGTCGAGCAGGAACCGGTTGACGCTCGCCATGACCTCGTTCGTCACGTTGAACGGCGACATCGGCTCCATGGTCTCGCGGTTCTTCACCAGGTCGAGCGCGCCGAACAGCCCGATGTTGCGCACCGCTCCGACCGACGGGTGCTTGTCCATCAGCTCCTGATGGTGCCGAGCCATGACGTCGCCCATCTTGCGGGTGTGCTCCATCAGCCCGTCCTCTTCGTACACGCCGATCGTGGCGAGCGCGGCGGCCACCGAGACCGGGTGCGTGTTGTAGGTCAGGCCGCCGAAGAACACGTTGTCCGTGAAGTGGTCGGCGATCTCCGGTCGCATGCCGAGCGCGCCGAGGGGCGCATACGACGACGTGAGGCCTTTGGCGCACGTGATGATGTCGGGCACGACGTCCCAGTGGTTCACCGCGAACCACTCGCCCGTCCGGCCGAAGCCGCACATGACCTCGTCGCTCACCATCAGGATGCCGTACTTCGTGCAGAGCTCTCGCACGCCCTGCAGGTAGCCGTCGGGCGGGATCAGGATGCCGTTCGTGCCGGTGACGGTCTCCAGGAAGAACGCGGCGATCGTGCCGGGTCCCTCGAGCTGGATCGTCTCGTCCAGGTTGGCGAGCGCGGTCTCGGCGTCGTCCTGTGGCCGTTGCGGGCCGTGGTACGGATCCAGCACGTGCACGACGCCGGACATCGCGGGCTCGTTCGCCCAGCGGCGCGGGTCACCGGTGAGCGTCATCACCCCGGTGGTCGCCCCGTGATACGAGCGGTACCGCGCCATGATCTTGTGCCGTCCGGTGACCATGCGAGCGATCTTGATCGCGTTCTCGTTCGCCTCGGCACCACCGAGCGTGTAGAACGACTTCTCGATGTCGCCGGGGAAGAGCTCGGCCATCTTCTGCCCGAGCAACGCCCGCTCCTCGTACGCCATGAACGGCGAGATGTACGCCAGACGTTCGGCCTGGCGATGCATCGCGTCCGTCACGCGCCGGTCGCCGTGGCCGATGTTCACGCCCATCAGCTGGCTGTTGAAATCGATGAAGCGCTTGCCGTCGACGCCCCAGAAGTAGATGCCCTCCGCGCGATCGATCGCGATCGGCGACGCCTTGGACTGCGCCTGCCAGTCGTACAACGTGTAGCGCTTCGAGAGCTGGACGATCTCCTCGGCCGTCAGCTTGCCCATCCCCCTCACCCCTCTATCCCTCTCGCCCTCGATCCGGCGACGCGACGGTCAGCCGGTCGGATGCGTCGACCTCGATGGTCTCAGAGCCGCCGATCACGAAGCTGTGCTCGGCCGCCCAATGGAGCGTGGTCCGATCGCCGGGTCGGGGTTCGACGGCCCCGACCTGGTCGTTGAGCCGGTGCACGGTGAGCCGCTCGCCCGTGGCGAGCTCCACGATCATCTGGGTCACCGATCCCAGATAGACGACGTCGACGACCGTGCCTCCGACGAGCGACGAGCGCTCGCTGGTGTGGTCCGACGCCAGCTTGATCCACTCTGGGCGGACCGTGATCGTAGGCGCAAGGTCCGTCCCTCCGCCGTCGATCGCGAGGATCCGCTGGCCGTCGCCGAGCTCCATGGTGAGCAGGCCGCCCTCGCGACGGTCGACCCGCATCGTGATGAGGTTCGAGACGCCGATGAAGCCCGCCACGAACGTGCTCGCCGGACGCTGGTAGAGCTCGCGAGGCGTGGCCAGCTGCTCCACCACCCCATGGTTCATCACGGCGATGCGATCCGACATCGTCATGGCTTCTTCCTGATCGTGCGTCACGTAGACGAACGTCGTCCCCGTGCGCTGCTGGAGGTCCTTCAGCTCGAGCTGCATCTCCTTGCGGAGCTTGAGATCGAGCGCGCCGAGCGGCTCGTCCAACAGCAGGGCGGCCGGACGGTTCACCAGCGCGCGCGCCAGCGCGACCCGCTGCTGCTGACCGCCGGAGAGCTGCGCGGGGCGCCGATCCTCCATGCCGTCGAGCTGCACGGTGCGCACGACGTCGGCGACCCGCGTGGCGATCTCCGACCGGTCGACCTTCTTGATCTTCGGGCCGAACGCGATGTTCTCGGCGACCGTCATATGCGGGAACAGCCCATACGCCTGGAACACCATGTTCACGTTGCGCTTCGGGGGCGGCACGAACGTGACGTCGCCGCCCTGCAGCAGGATCCTGCCGGCGTCCGGCGTCTCGAACCCGGCGATCATGCGAAGCGTGGTGGTCTTCCCGCACCCGGACGGGCCGAGCATCGAGAAGAACTCGCCACCCGGGATCGTCAACGTCACGTCGTCCACTGCGGTCACGGAGCCGAAGCGCTT
This sequence comes from uncultured Actinomycetes bacterium, assembly GCA_963835415.1. Lineage (GTDB taxonomy): Bacteria > Actinomycetota > UBA4738 > UBA4738 > HRBIN12 > JBBQVZ01. Next base: position 167,550 of record CAWIFZ010000004.1, read on the forward strand.
CGTGCAGGACTCCACGACGATCTCGCCCGCCCGGTCACCGACGGCGCTCATGTGTCGATCCTGTTCAGCCGGGCCAGCCGGAACGCGACGAGCGAGAAGACGCCGGAGAGCGCGAGCATGATGAAGTTCAGCGCGGAGCCCGAACCCCAGTCGCCCGTCTGCAGGATCAGGTCCCGGACCCGCTGCCCCATCATGTACGACCCGGCGCCGCCCACGATGTCCGACGTGACGAAGTCCGTGAGCATGGGGATGTACACCAGGATCATCGCGATGAAGATGCCGGGCGCGGCCAGCGGGATGAGGATCTTCTTCGTCTGTGGCCACCAGCCGGCGCCCAGGTCCACGGCGGACTCGAACACGACCGGGTCGATCGCCTTCATCGCGGCATAGATCGGGATCGTCGTGTACGTGATGTACGTGGTGGAGAGCGTCACGATCACGGCGAACCGGCTGTACAGCAGCCATTCGACCGGCGGGCCCGGGATGAAGAAGTTGATGATGCCGTTCCGGCCCAGGATCACCTGCCACGCGTAGATCTTCACCACCGGGGCCAGCTCATCCGCGAGCACCAGCGACAGCAAGATGAACAGCTCGAGCTTCCCGGCCTTGAACACCATGTAGTACGCCAGCGGGATCGCGATCGCGAGCATGATCACCATGGCCGTCGTCCCGATGAACATCGTCGTCCAGGCGATATGGACGTTGAGGTCGTTCGTCAGGACGTCCACGTAGTGCTGCAGGGTGTACCCGCTGGACGTGTTCGGCGGGAACTTCACGATGCTCATCTGGACCATGACGAGCAAGGGGATCAGGAAGAGCAGGATCAGGAGCGTGACCGGCGCGAACAGGATGCCGAACGCCCCGCGCCGCGCCCCACGCACCTTCCGGGTGCGTGGGGTCGCGGGCATCGGCGCGGGAGCCGTGACGGTCGCCATCAGCTCGTCTCCGTCACGGGCAGGGGCATCTCGGTCATCGCGATGGCGCCGGTGCCACCTCGCGAGCGGAGCATCCGCAGCGCCAGGTAGATCAGGACGACCTGGACCGCGGAGATCAGCGTCGAGATCGCGTTCACCACCGCGGTGTGATCCGGGTTGCGCACCGACGAGTAGACCCAGATCGGGAACGTCTGCTGGAACCCGATCGTGAACGCGCTGATCTCGTAGTTGTTGAACGACCACGTGAACGCGAAGATCCCGGCGGCGGCGAGCGCCGGCGCGATGTGCGGAAGGATGATGTGTCGCAGGACCTCGAGCCGGCTACACCCCAGGTCGATCGCGGCTTCCTCCTGCACCCGCTGGAACCGGAACAACTGCGCCGCCACGATGGCGGTCACCAACGGGAACGTGCAGATCGTCTGCGTGGCGATCACCGTCTTCAGGCTCAGGTCGATGTTGGCTTTCGCGTAACCCATCAGCGCCGCGATCCCGACGATCAGCCACGGCAGCACCAGCGGCGCGCCGACCAGCCCGCCGATCGCACCGCGACCGCGGAACCGGAAGCGCGTCAGCCCGAACGCGGCCAGCGTGCCGAGGACCAGGCACAACGGCGCCACGATGAACGCCACCGCGGTCGAGTTCACCAGGGCTTCGCGGAGGGACGGATCCTGCAGCGCGAGCGAGTACCACTTCGTCGTCAAGCCCTCGAACGGGAACGCCAGGATGGTCGAGTCGTTGAACGAGAACGCCACCAGGATCGCGAGCGGTCCGAACAGGGTCAGGAACACGATCCCGAGGAAGCCGCGCCATCCCCAGCGGTTGAGGGCACGATGGATCCGGATGGCACCGGGCACCGCCGACCCCGCGGTGTCCAGACGGACCGGATGTGCGACCTGAGCCACTAGGAGGCCTTCACCTCGGTCCATGCCGCGACCCATGCCTCCCGATCGTTGGGCGGGCTCGCCGGGATCGCGTTCTCTGCCTCACCGAACGTGTCGAGACCGGAGTTCGCGATCGCCTCCGGCGTCAAGCAGGTCGCCCACCTTCATGTTCGACGTGATGTAGTTGAACTCCGTGGCCGCGTAGACCTGCGGGGGCGTGCTCGAATACCAGTTGAGCAGCGCGTAGGCGGCGTCGAGGTTCTCCGCATCGGGACTGATGCCGTAGCCGCACGTCCACAGCATCTGGCCTTCCTTGGCCACGGCGAACTGGGCGTTGACCCCTTCCTTGCGGAGCTGCTTGGCGTAGTCGGGGTAGCCGGACGCGATCACGACCTCGCCGGACTTGAACTGCGACTTGATGTCGGCCGCGCCCTTCCAGAACGTCCGGAACTGGTCGCGGTGATCGATCAGGTAGTTCTTGACCAGATCGAGTTGATCCGAGTCCATCGTCAGGGGATCCGAGATCCCGTTCGCCAGCGCACCGATGTCGATCGCGGTGACGGAGATGTCTTCCATCGAGGCCCGTCCGGCCCACTGCGGGTCGAACAGATCGAGCCACGAGGTGGGGGGCGTCGTGACGACGTCCGCGTTGTACAGGATCCCCGCGGTGCCGGCGTCCGCCGGCACGAGGTACACCTTGCCGTCGACCTGCACGCCGGGCAACGCTTTCATCGACGGCCAGATGTCGTCCCAGTTCTCCAGACGCGAGACATCGAGCGGCGCGTACAGACCCTTGTTCACCATCTCGAGCGTCGCCTCGTCGACGCAGCTGTTGATCACGTCTGCCTGGAACCCGGCTTGGAGCTTCGCGATGGCCTCGTCGTTGCTGCCGAACGAGGCCGTCTCGAGGTCGATGTCGGGGTACTGCTCGTAGAAGGTCTTCATGTACGCGGGATCGAACCCGTCGCTGTACGAGAAGAGTCGGAGCGTGCCGGACGGCTCTCCTGGAGATGCGCCGGGATCGGGTGACGGGCTGTCGTCGGACCCTCCCGACGAGCACGCGGCGGCCAGCATCGCGAGCGTGGCCACCAGCGCGAGGACACGGATCCGCTTGTTCATGATCGATCCTCCTCGTTCCGCTCGGGCAGCGAGCGGAGGTATCCGGCGATCATCTCGCCGGCCTGATCACAATGGGCCTCGGCGTGCGCGATCGCGGCGTCGACATCACCGTTCTCGATGGCGTCCACGATCGGCCGATGCTGCTCCGCGACGACGGCGAGCGACTCCTGCATGCGCTCGTCGACGTGCAGCAGCGCACGAAGCATCGGCACGTACCGGGCGAAGACCTCGTGGAGCCGGGCGTTGCCCGAGAGTCGGCAGAGGGCGTCGTGGAACGCCAGGTCCTGGCGGTACACCCCCGTGACGTCTCCCGCCTCTGCGGCGACCTCGATCGAGGTCAGCAGCGAACGGAGCTCGGCGAGCGCGGCCGGATCCTGTCGGCCGGCGAGCAGCCGGGCCGCCCTCCCCTCGATCGCCGCGCGCAACCCGTAGATCTCCCGCACGTCCTCGGCGGACAGACTCACCACGAACGTCCCGCGACGGGGCTCCTCCTGCAGCAGACCTTCCGATCGCAGGAGCTTGAACGCCTCGCGGACCGGGCCGCGGCTCACGTTGAGCTGCTCCGCGATACGCGCCTCCACCAGGTGCTCGCCCTGCGCGAACCCACCGGCCAGGATCTGCTCACGGATACGATCCGCGGCATCCTCCGCGAGGGAACGAGGGGCGTCGAGCGGCCGAAGCGTGGCCGCGCCCGTGGTATCGCTCACGATCCCTCCTCGCCGACGAACCTGAAGGCCCGCCCTCACCGCTCGACCTCGTGGACCCACGTTCGATCGGGCCCTTCGGGGAACTGTAAACTGTCAACCGATGGCAAAGCAAGCCGCCCGTGACCCTGGAACCACCCTTGAGCCGACGTTTCCGCAGGTCCGAACGCCGCTCCCGGGTCCCCGGAGCGCAGCCCTGTTCGAGCGGCTGGACCGTGTCGTCGTGGGGTCGCTCCAAGATCACGATGAGGTTCCGTTCGTCGAGGCTCGCAAGTCCGATTGGCTGATCGAGGACGTCGACGGCAATACGTTCGCCGACCACGTCTCGGCCTGGGGGTCGACCCCGCTCGGCGCGACCCCACCGGAGGTCCAGCGAGCGGTGGCGGACGCGCAGCTCCGGTACGGGATGGAGATCACCGACTACGTCCCGAACGAGCCGCAGCTCGCGCTCGCCGAGCGGTTGATCGAGGTCGCGCCGCCGGGGATCACGCGCGTCGCGGTCGGGCTCTCGGGAACGCTCGTCGTCGAGACCGGCGTGAAGCTGGCGCGTGAGGCGACCGGCCGTCCGATGATCCTGACGTTCTACGGCCAGTACCACGGCGAGACCACGTACCTGACGGCGAGCGCCTCGACAGACCTCTCGGAAGTCACCACGGCGAACGCGCAATACGTGGCCGGCCTGGTGTTCGCGCCCTACCCCAACACGTTCCGCGCGCCGTTCCATCGCGGTCCCGGGCCCTTCGACGACACGCTCTACTTGGACTACCTGGAGGACTGGGTCCTGGTGCATCAGGTCGAGCCGGATCAGATCGCGGGCGTCCTGATCGAGCCCGTCCTGGGCGAGGGCGGCATCCTGTCGCCGTCGCAGGCGTTCTGGGACCGGCTGCAAGCGATGTGCCGGCGATGGGGATGGAAGCTGATCCTCGACGAGGTCCAGACGTGCATGGGCCGCTGCGGCACGATGTTCGCGAGCGAACGGTGGAACCTGGAGCCCGACATCGTGCTGCTGGGCAAGGGGTTCGCGGGTGGGGGGCAACCGATCGCCGCGGTGATGGGGACCGAGGACGTCATGGGCTCCTCGGACATCCACGGGGGCGGGACGTTCGCGTGGACGCCGGCCGCGGCCGCCGGCGCGCTGGCCTCGCTCGACGCGATCATCGCGGGCGACGTGCTGGCGAACGTGCGCGAGATCGAAGCGATCGCGCTGGCGGAGCTCGGTCCGCTCGTCGGGCGATACGAGCAGGTCGGCGACGTGCGGGCGGCGGGCGCGTTGATCGGCATCGAGTTCGTGAAGGACAAGGCGACGATCGCGCCGGCGCCGGCGTTCCACCGCGCGGTGCACCAAGCGGCGCTGCGTCGAGGCGTGCTCGCGATCACGCAATGGGGGAAGTGGGTCTACCGGCTGCAGCCGGCCCTGAACATGCCGCCGGAGCTGTTCCGATGGAGCTGCCGGGCGATCGCGGACGCCGTCGCCGAGGTGGCGTCGGACCCGCCCGCAGAGCCGGCGTCGATCCTCGACCGGGAAGCGCCGGTCGAGGGTGGCTCCCGCCGCCGCTAGCCGTTCCCTTTGATCTCCTGGATCGTGTTGCCGCCATCGACCACGATGGACTGGCCGGTGACGTAACTCGCTCGATCCGATGCCAGGAACGCAGCCACCTCGGCGACCTCGTCAGGCGTGCCCGATCGTCCGATCGGGGTGGCGCGGCCGGCCGCCGACTCCTCGGGCGTCTGCGAGCCCGTGGCGATCCATCCGGGAGCGACCGCGTTCGCGGTGATCCCGTGCGGACCCAGCTCGAGCGCGAGGCCGCGCATCAACCCCTCCATCCCGGCTTTCGCGGCGCCGTAGCCGGTCGAGCCCGGGTTGGTGGCGAAGGGCCCGGTCACCGACGACACCATGACGATGCGCCCCCATCCTCGCTCGACCATCCCCGGTGCCACGGCGTGCGTGACGTTGAACGCGGTGCCCAGGTTCATCGCGATCTCCAGGTCCCACGTAGCCGCGTCCGTGTCGAGGAAGTCGAGGAACTCGAACCCGGGGATCCCCACGTTCAGCATCCCGGCGTTGTTCACGAGGATGTCGATCCGGCCGAACCGGTCGAGCACCGCGCCCACCATCGCCCCGGCCTGCTCACGATCCGTCAGGTCCGCGATGAACGACGCCGCATCGACGCCGCCGGTCACGAGTTCATCGCGGCGCTCGTGGATCCGATCGCTGGTCGACGTGACCGCGACGGCGGCGCCCTCCCGCCCGAGCACGCGCGCGCACGCGGCACCGATGCCGGTGGGGCTCCCCGCGCCGGTGACCAGCGCCACCCGGCTTGCCACCTCGTTCAGCATGATGGTCGCGTGACGCGGAAGGAGGCGATCACGCCTCCCCCCGCGCCCGCTTCATGGCCTCCTTGATCGTCTGGGTGTCGAAGGACACCTCGAAGAACCCGACCTGCTCCTCGTACACCGCCGGATCGGCTTGTTCCTTCACTTCGTCTTCGAAGATGTGCCACACGGGGAGGCCCAACTGGACCCCGGCCAACGGACCCACGTACGCGGGATCTCCTTCACGCACCGTCTCCGCGGCGACCTCGACCGCTTCGGCGTCGGCCGCTCCGAGGATCACGACGAGATCGGTGGTGCCGAACTCCTCGGCGATGCGCTTGATCAACCCCTGGTTCTCCGGATCCATGGCGCCGGAAGCGGTTCAGACGAAGCACTCCGTGCGCGTCTCGATCACGTCGGCGCCCGCCGACCGCGCCACCGCGGCGATGGCTTCGCCGGGGACGCTGTCTCGCTCGCCGAGCGCGATCACCTTCTTGCCCTGGAGTTCCATCTCGTCCGTCCTCACCTCCTCCCGTTCCGTGTGTCCGTCAGCGGAGATGCTCGGGGACCGGCAGTCCGGTCACCGGCGCGCCCGCCAGGAGCCGCTGGATCGCGGCCTCGATGTCGTCGATCGTGGCGCCGTTGCCGGTGACGCGTTCGACCTCGCCGCCGTCGCGAAGCGTGATGTAGGTCGGGAGCCCGGCGACGCGCATGTCCCGGCATACCTGCCGGTTATCCGGCGCCTTCACCTTCAGCAGCGTGACCTGCCCGGCGTACTTCTCCCCGAGCGCCTCGACCGCCGGCATCATCGCCATGCAGGGAGCGCAGTCGGGACCCCAGAAGTCGATCAGGACGTGACCCTCCTTCACCAACTCCGCGATCGTCTCTACGGTCGCTTCCGTCGCCATCTATCCCTCCAGCGTGATCGACGCTCCGTCCCACAGCCGCGTCATGCGACCGAGGAACAGGCTGCCCTTCGCCATCAACATCGTCGTGTGAAGCTCGCCGCGTTCGAACGCTCGCAGGGCGTGCGGCAGCCACGGGATCGCCGACGCGATGTGTCCCTGCGTCGGTGAGAACCCGGGCAGCCCGTGCGATCGCACGAACGGGACGAGTTCGTCCTTGGTGAGGTCGCCGCGCACCACGCCGAGCCCCGCCAGCATCCGATAGTTCCGGTCGGGGACGTCACCGCCGCCCGACGACTCTGTGATCTCCGGGTTGTGCAGCTCGGTCGCGTATCGGTCGATGTCGCCGATCGTGCGCCTCATGGCCGCCAGCGGCGCGCCCACGATGTCTTCGAGCAGCGCTTGCTGCGACGAGCCCGCCGCGACCCGATGCCGTCCGACCGCGTCCATCCGGATCCTCGGACCGCCCTCATCCGGCGTGCCCACCAGGATCGCCATCCCCGCGAGCACGTCCTCGAGGATCGGCAGGTCGTGCTCCAGCGCTCCCTCGAACTTCATGCCGAGCTTGCCCAACGCCCCGCCGGCGACCACGGCAACCCGGTCGTACACGCCCGACGACACCAGCGCGCCCGCCACGACCAGAGCGTGGATCGGCGCGGCACAGAACGCCTTGATGTCGCACCCGCTCGCCTCGGTGATGCCCGCGGCCTCCGCGATCGCCTTGCCGAGGTTGCCACCGCCGCGCTGGTACCGATCGCCGATCGCCTCCTCGCCCGCACCGATCACGTACGGGATCGACGTCGGGTCGACGCCGCTGGTCGCCAACAGGTGTCGTGTGGCGTGCACGGCCCCGGCCTTACAGGCCAGGTTCTCCAGCAGCACGTGCGCCGTGAGCGATTCGTCGGACCCGTGCGCGGGCGCGAACGCGCCGACGACCTCGTCGCCGTCGTAGAGCGGGAGCTCGCCGGGACGAGGCTCTTCCTTCAGTCGGACCAGCTCGAACTGATCGAGCTCGGCGAGGAGTTCGTAGAACGTCGCCTGATCCATGATGTCGCCGAACGCACCGCGCGGGTCGCCCGGCGGCGACGAGCCCCACCAGGGACGCGCGAGATCCCGGAGGATGCCGGGCTCGGCGTTCCCGATGAACACCTGGTTCGGGGCATAGTCGACGGCGTCGCTGAAGCTGCGGAGCGCCGCCTGGATCTGCGGGAGACGCTCCTGCTCCCGACGAGGCTTGGACCCGTACCGGACGAGGTCCGGCACGTGTTGCAACGTGAGCGATGCTCCGACGATCGCGACGTCCCGTCCGGTCACGCGGGCACCTCCCACACGGTGCCGGGATCGACGTCGGTGCCCAGGAACTCCAGGGCGCGCTCGACCACGCGCACGCGGAGCGCGTGCTCGTCGCCGACGGCGAGGGACGGGTCGCCCGTGGGGCTCGTGATCGACACGCCGCGGAGCACGCGGTTCGCCCCCACCATCTGCCCGATGGTCGGGAGCGCCGTGACGAACACCGTCGCGATCCCCATCCGTTCTATCTCCTTCGCCAGCGTTGCCCCGCAACGCGTACCTGTGCCTCAGGTCCCGGTCAGGATCACGGCGTCGACGCCCGCGTCCCGGAGCTCCTCCGCGATCTCGCGCCCGAACTTCGCCGACGTGGCGACGGGCGTGTCGACCCCGGAGGTCGTGTAGAACATGTCATGCAGTGAGCCGATCCGACCCTCGGCTTCCAGCTCGCTCACAGCGTCGAGCGGCACCAGGCGGTTCGGGTCGGCGTTCGCGGCGGTCGTGTCGAACCCGGCATGCACCGACTCGTAGGCACCTGCGGCGAGCGATGTGACGCCCTCCAGCGGATACCGGAGCCAGACGTTCGCGTGACGGGTCGGCAACCGGTCCGGATTGCCCTGTGGCACGCACCCCGCCTCCGTGACGAGCGCGAGCTTGACGGTGGTCATGTCGGTGATCGCCGGCGGCGGCGCCACACGATCGCTGCGAGGGACGACCTCCGTCCGCACGTCGCCGCCGATCTTCGCGAGCAGCAGGTCGATCGCGCGCTCCGCCCCCGTCCGGTCGGAACGGACGTTGGTCCGGAGCCCGCGCGGGAGGTATCCCTCGTCCTCGGGCGATCCGACCGGCTCACCGGCGGCCAGACGTGTGGCGAGGCTCGCGATCACCGGGAGCACGGCACGCATGCTGGCGACGTTCGGCCCGGTCGGAACGATGTACGCCGCGCCTTCGGCCGCGAGCACACCCGGGCTGTCGGGCGTCATGCCCGAGACGACCGGGATGCCACGGCGTCCGGCCTCGCGCGCGAGCGAACCGCACGAGTAGCCGTACCGTCCCGAGCCGAACGCGGGGCCGCACACCAGGACGTCGGGCTGGATCTCATCGAGCCACGCCAGGAGCTGGGCGAGCGACTCCTCCTCGTGCTCGCCGAATCGATCGTCGCCGCACGCGAGCGTGACGTCGATCTCGAGCCCCGCTGCCACCAGCCCTCGGCCGGGGCCGGTCGCGCCCTCGATCCGGACCGGTTCGTGACCGGCGGCCTCTTCGCTACCCAGGCCGGCGAAGAACTGGTTGAGGTAGTGGACGACGGTCATGCCGGCACCGCCGTCAACGACATGTCGCCGGTCTCCACGCACGCGCCCAGGTACGCCCAGGTCGGGACCGGCTCGCCGGATCGGACCGCACCGGCCGCTCCGACCACGCGGTCGGGCGTCCACGGCTCGACGAGCTCGTCCTCGTTGCCGACGCTGACGATGCTGTCGGCCTCGGCCACGTGATCGGTGAGCCCGCCGTTCGTCTCGCTGATGATCGCCGTGGTCCGGATCCCGAGCGACTCGCATGCCTTCACGGTCAGCATGGTGTCGGTGTGCGAGTTGCCGGACGAGAACGTGGTGCAGATCGCCCCGTCGGCACCGAGCCAGCGAGCGAGCCGAGCGGACAGCATCGCGGATCGCTGCTTCTCGAACGAGCCGTCCAGGTAGCCGAGCGCCAGGATGAGCCCGGCGAACCGCAGTCGCTCGCCGTGTGCTGCCAGCAGCGTCCGGAGGAGCGACGAGTCTTGGTAGGTCGCGGTGACGTTGCGGACGGCCGGCCAGTCGTACGCGCCGTTCGTCAACGCGCCGTCCAGCAGCTCGAGCGGATCGAGCACCATGGGATCGATCCCCCCGACGGCGCGCCCGTAGAGGAACGTGTCGGTCAGCGGACCCTCCGACGCGACCTGGAGGATGCCGCACACCGCCGGCAGGCCGGGATCGACATCCAGGGCGGGTGCGGAGAACGTCTCCACGGAGTCGGGTTCCCGGTCGATCGTCGTGGCCGCGATGTCGCGCGCGATCCGCAGCGATGCCCGCCGCACCGCGCGATCCACGTCGGCGACCGGCGCACCCTCGGCGGGGACGCACCGCATCACGACGTTCGTGGTCGATCCCCAACGCGTGAGTCGGGCACCCGGTCCGTCCATATCCACGAACGAGTCCGGGAACTCGTCCCCGGTCGTGTAGCCGGCGGCGAGCCAGTCGCACACCGAGAGCACGCCCAGACCCCCGACCCGGTTCGTCCGGCCATGCCCACCCGGCACCAACGCGCCGAGCGCTCCCGGGAACGTCCGCTCCGGATCCGCGGCCTTGACGTCCGGCAGGACCGCGTCCAGGACGTTCGCGACCCGCACCGCGTCGCCGGGACGGACCACCTCGAGGTGGATCTCCGCGAGCGCCGGATCCGAGGCCGACGAGACGAGCGCGGCGCGATCCACGTGCAACCGTCCCGCGTCCCAACGCGAGGGCGAGCCCTCCACGACGTCGTTCACCACGAACGTGGCGAGCTCGAACGGCGGGAGGGTCACACGATCCGGCATCTCACGACTCTCCCATCACTCGTCCGGCAACGCCGGCGCCTCCGCCGGGTCGTACCAGTCGCCGCCGCCGAGCTCGCCGCCGTCCACGATCAACGTCTGGCCGCTGATCCACGCCGCGTCGTCCGACGCGAGGAACAGCACCGCCATCGCTTGGTCGCGCGGCACACCAGCCCGCTGCAGCGGGATCCGCCGCAGGTACTCGCGCTGGAGGCGCGCCTCATGAGGATCGGCGGCGATCTCGACCTCCTCTTCCGGCGTGATCGTCTGGCCCGGCGCGACGCAGTTCGCGCGGATGTGCAGATGGCCCCACTCGTGGGCGGCGGCCTTCGTCAACGCCACGAGCGCGGCCTTGGACGCGTTGTACGGCGCCTCGGGCGATTCGTTCTTGAACGCGTTCGCGGACGCGATGTTCACGATGGCGCCACCGCCGTGCTCGGCCATGTGCGCGGCTGCGACCTGCATCGTCGCCATCGGCGCGCGCGCGTTGACCGCGAAGATCAGGTCGAACGTCTCCTTCGACACGTCGATCAGCGGGCCTCCCGGCATCGTGCCGGCGCAGTTGACGAGCGCGTGGACCGTCCCCAGGCGCGCGATGCCCTCGGTCACCATCGCCTTCGCCGCGTCGAAGTCGGACAGGTCGACCTGGTGCGTCGTCACCCGGTCGGGATCGGTCTCGGCCCGCATCCGTTCCAGTCCGTCGGCGAGGATGTCGGCGGCGAACACGCGCGCCCCCTCCGCGAGGAACGCCTCGACGATGCCGCGACCGATCCCTTGGGCGCCGCCGGTCACGATCACGTTGCGGTCGGTGAAGCGCGCCATCACGGCACCTCCGGATAGTGGAGCGGGTGGCCGGCCACGCCGACGTCCGCGATCGACAGGAACCGTCCGCCGACGTTCGCGACCACGGCGCGATCGAGCGCTTCGCCGACCCACGCGATGTTCGTCGGCGCGTCGAGATGCGACGCGAGATGGTCATCGACCATGGTGGTCACCGCACCATCGGCGATCTGCACGAGCCCGTCGGGCCGGTACAGCGTGACCCAGTAGCTGCCGTCGGCCGCGAGCGAGATGCCGTCGGCGTCCGTGTCGGGAAGCTCCGCCACGACCTCGGGGGCACCGGCCGAACCGTCCTCGAGGATCGGCACGCGAACGACGCGTTGGGCTTTCGCCTCCACGACGACGAGCGCGGATCCGTCCGGCGTCACCACGCACCCGTTCGGATACTTCGGCACCGCCGTCGTCCAACGCTCCGTCCGGCCACCCGGCGCGATCCGCACGATCTCGGGTCGATCGTCCTCGCCCGAGCACGTCACGTAGAGCACACCGTCGGGGCCGAAGGCGGCGACGTTCGGCGTGTCCAGGTCGTGGTCGTCGACGCCGCGCGCGTACACGCTCCTGACCCCCGTCATCGGGTCCATCCGGGTGATCTCCCCCCGTCCGGCGTCGCACGCGTACACCCGACCCGCCCCGTCCACGGCGATCCCGAGCATCGAGCCGCCGGTCGACCCGCGCAGCTCCACGTCGCCGTCGAGCGTGACCGAGTAGAGCTCGCCGCCCTCGCCTCCGGCGTAGATCAACCCGTCGAACGGGTTCCAGGCCACGCCTTCCGGGTGGTTCAACCCGTCGGCGAGCTCGTCGAACCGGTCGAGCATCAACCCCTCCCTTTCACGTCGTGGAGCACTTCGCGTGCGCAGTTCCGCCCGTTCGCGCCGGTGACGCCGCCACCGGGATGCGTGCCGGCCCCGCAGAGGTACAACCGGTCGACCGGGGTACGGTAGTCCGCGTATCCGCGCACCGGCCGCAGGAACAACAGCTGGTCGGGCGACATGTCGCCGTGCAGGTGATGCCCTCCCGTGAGCGACAGTCGACGCTCCAGATCGAGCGGCGTCAAGACCTCTCGGTGCAGGATCGACCCCGGCAGGTTCGGGACGAACGTCCCGAGGTGGGCGAGCACGCGGTCGGCCACGTCGTCCTTGATGTCGTCCCACGTCGCATCGCGAAGCGCGTACGGCTGGGACCGGACGCCGATCGTCACGACGTGCGTGCCCTCCGGCGCGAGCGAGGCATCGTGCACCGTGGGGATGCAGAGCTCCATGTGGGCGGCCTCGGCCGGCACGCCCGCCTGCGCCGACGCCTGATCGACGTCCAGGTCGGCCAGGGGCTTCGAGATCTGGATCAGGCCGCGGTGGTAGGGCTGCACGCCCCCTCCGTCACCGTCGACACCGTGTACCCGAGGCAGCTCGGCGACGGCGAGGTTGATCTTCATGCTCGCGCCCTCGCAGCGATACGCGCCCAGGGAGCCGACGAACCCGGAGGGAAGACGATCCCGCCCGACCAAGCCGAGGAACGTGCGCTTGGGGTCCGCATTGGACAGCACACGCGCCCCGTCGACCTCCTCGCCGTCGGCGAGCACCACGCCGGTGGCGCGGCCGCCGGCGATCCGCACCTGCTCCACCTCGGCGCCCGTCCTGATCTCGGCACCCGCCTCGCGCGCGGCGTCCGCCATCAGCGCCGTCACCGTGCCCATGCCTCCGCGTACGAACCCCCATCCGACGCCGCCGCCCGAGCCACCCGACGCCGCCTCGTGCAGCAGCCCGTACGCGGTCCCGGGCGTCGACGGACCGGCGAGCGTGTTGCTGATCGACTCCCACCCCAGCGCCGACTTGACCATCTCGTCATCGAAATGTTCGTCCAGGTACTGCTTCGCCGACGTCGTGAACAGGAACGCCGCCTCCTGCAGGTCGTGACGTTGCCGGAACGCGAGCCGGCCGAGACGCAGGAGGCCGGGCAGGTCCCGCGGGCTTCGCACCCGCGGGTCGGGTGCCGTCATGTCGAACACCGGCATCAGCGCCGAGGCGATCCGCTCGAGCGTCGCCTCGTACGCGGGGAACGCACGGGCGTCGTGCGGGGACAACGGCCGGATGGCGTCGACGCTCCGCGTTCGGTCGCCGTGCAGCACGAACGTCTGGCCGTCAGGGAACACGTTGAGCGACGGGCCGGCCTGATCCACGCTGCAACCCACGCTCGCGCAGACGCATGTCGCGCCAGATCGCGTCCCGAAGCATCGACAGCACGTACGCGCCGGGCGATGCACGGAACCCGGGCGCGAACTCCTCGGTGACGCATGCCCCGCCGACGATGTCGCGCCGCTCCAGCACCAGCGTGCGCAGCCCGCCGCGCGCGAGGTAGAACGCGGCCACCAACCCGTTGTGCCCACCGCCGACGATGACGGCGTCGTAGCGCGAGCTCATGCGCCGGCCTCGGCCCAGGCATCTGTGTCCGCGATCAGCGCGGCGAGCGATCGCGCGCACGTCACGACGTCGGTGAGCGACACGAACTCGTCGGGGCGGTGTGCGTTCCGCAGGTGGCCGGGACCGAACACCACGGCCTGCGACCCGCCGTGGTCCACGAAGTTGTGCGCGTCGGTCCAGGCGATCATCCCGGTCACGGCCGGGCGTGGTCGCCGGTCGTCCGCCGGACCGCTCCGGCGAGCGCCTCGGGCGAGGACGGCGTCGGGCTGGGTCTCGAACGGCTCCACGACCTCGACGACCTCCACGTCGCCGTCCGACACCGGCCGGCCGCGCTCCACCAACCAGTCGAACAGCTCCGCGGAGGTCGGTCCTCCGGGCGTGACGCGCCAGTCGAGGTGGACCGAGCACGCGTCGGGGACGACGTTCAGCGGCTGGCCGCCGCGGATCTCCCACACCATCGGGATGTTCCGGCCGAGCAACGGATGCTCGTGCGCCGAGCCGGGGTGCGCCTGGATCTCGGCGATCAGCGCGAGCGCCTTCTCGATCGCGTTGTCCCCGAGCTCGCGCAGCGCGCCGTGCACCGCCGTGCCCTTGACATGGATCCACACCTCGACGAACCCGCCCTCGGCGAGCCCCGCGCCGAGCTCGGTCCCCTCCAGACCGACCACGAACCGCGGCCGCAACGCCGACGCCATGGCGAGCGAGCCCTTGCCGCCATGCTCCTCGTCGACGCAGAGGCCGATCCCCACGGGGAGCGACTCGACCGGGACGCCGGCGTCCTGCGCCATCAACAGCGCGAGCAGCGCCGCCACGACGCACCCCTTGTCGTCCTGCGCCCCGAGCCCGACGACCCGGTCGCCGCGAACCTCGACGGCGCCGTCCCAATCCCACGTCGGGCGGATCGTGTCGACGTGCGCGGTCAGCAGCAGCTCGGGGCGCTCGCTCCACCCGACGAGCAGGTTGTCCGCCGAGCCTTCCACGGGTTGCCGGTGGGCGGGAAGCCCGAGCTCGGCGCACCGCGCGACCAGGTGGTCGACCGCCAGGTGCTCCTCATCCGAGAACGACGTGATGGCCACGAGGTCCACCAACTCCCGGCGTGCGAGGTCGGTCCATTCGGCGAGGTCGCGGGCGGAGTCCATAGACGGAGCGATAGCTTACTGTTTACCGTTGACCGAGATGACCGATAGCTCCGGATCGCCGATCGACCGCGTCGAGGTGCTGGCGCTCGGCCCCGATCTGCCCCGTCACGCGTACACCGCCCACCTCCCGGCCCCCTACACCACGAGCACCCTGGTGCGCATCACCGACGCCGACGGAGCCCAGGGTCTGGGGCAGTTCGATTCCGACTCGTACGGCGCGTTCGACCTGGCACCGCTCGAGACGCTCCGCACGCTCGCTCCTCGTCTGCTCGGCCGCGACCCGCTCGAGCGGGCGCCACGTGGGACGAGATCCGGGACCACGGCACGGCGCCGGACATGCCGGGGGTGCGCTCCGCGCTCGACATCGCGCAGTGGGATCTGGTGGCGCGCCGCACCGGCGTCCCCCTGCACGAGCTCATCGCTCCCCGGCGACCGACGCGGCCGTCCCGTACCGGATGCCCGCATACGCCTCGCTCCCCACGCTCGCGAGCCCGGCCGCGTACGCGGACGACGTGGCGCGATACCTGGCCGAGGGCTACACGGCCTTCAAGATCCACGCGTGGGGCGACGCGGAACGCGACCTCGAGGCGATCCGCGCCGCGCGCGATGTCGCCGGCGACGACGTGGCGCTCATCTACGACGCGGAAGGGTGCTTCGATCGTCCGACGGCGGAACGGATGATGCCGGCGCTCGGCGACCTGGGCGTCCGTTGGTTCGAGGCGCCGCTCCCCGACCTGGATCTGGAGGGATACCGGCGGCTGATGCGGCTCGACGGCGTCGCGATCGTGCCCGCCGGCGACGCGATCTGGGATGAACGCCTGATCCGCGAGGTCATGCACGATCCGCCGTGGTCCGCGATGCGGTTCGACGTGACGTTCGCCGGCGGGATCACATCGGCGATCAGGTTGTTCGACGTCGCGGCGGCGTTCGGGATGGACGTCGAGGTGACGAGCTACGGCCAGACCCTGGTGCAGTCGGCGAACCTGCACGTGATGCTCGCGTTCGGCAGGACCAGCTTCTTCGAGCGGGCGGTGCCGTCGGCGGAGTTCGAGTTCGGCGTGACGACGCCGATCACGATGGACGCCGGCGGGACGGTCGGCGTCCTCGACGCGCCCGGCCTAGGTGTGACGTTGGACGACGACGCCATCGCGTCCGCCGTGCTGGCGAGCTTCAGCGTCGACACGTCAGGCTGACGACGAACCGAGCGCCTCGGCGATCGCCACGTCCACGATCGCGATCCCTCGTTCCAGCACATCGGCCGGTGTGACCAGCGAGGGCTGCAGGTTCATCGACGTCGTGCTGGCGTCGACGAGCAAGCCTCGGTTGAGGCATCCGAGCGCCACGCGCTCCATCAGGTCCAGGTCGCGCTCCTTCGTCACGCGATCCTTCACGAACTCGATCGCGATGAAGCATCCGGTGACGCGGACATCCCCGATGCACGCGTAGCGCTCCTGGAGCGGAGCCAGCGCTCGCCGGGCCACCGCGTCCAGCTCGCGCACGTGCTCCAGGATCGGCTCGTCGCGGAAGATGCGGAGCGTCTCCAGCGCGGCCACGCACGCCGCCGGCAGCCACGACCACGTCGATCCGGTGGACACGTCGTCGAAGCCCATCGCACGCTCGGTGCCGAGCACGGCGCCGATCGGCATCACGCCTCCGCCCATCGCCTTGCCCAGCGCCATCAGGTCTGGTTGCACGCCCCACCGTTCGACGGCGAACAGGTGTCCCGTCCGTCCGAACCCCGACTTCACCTCGTCGGCGCAGAGGAGGAAGTCGAACTCGCGGCACAGATCGACGAGGGCGGTCCAGAACGCGTCGGGCGGGGCGACGCACCCACCGCTGCCGAGCACGGGCTCGATCACGAACCCCGCCACCTCGCGCGGATCGATCGTGTGATGGAGGAGATGGTCGCGGATGTAGTCGACGGTCCCGTCGCCCGTGCCGCCCGGACGCGCGGTGAACGGCGTCCGGTACGCGTTGGGGTACGGCACGTGGGCGAAGCCCGGCATCAGCGCGCGATAGCCGAACGACAGATCGGACGTCTCCGCCCCGATCGCGCCGGCCGTGCCGGCCTCGCCGTGGTAGCCGCCCATGAACCCGATCACGATCGGGCGGCCGGTCGCGCGGCGCATGAACCTGACCGCGGTCTCGACCGCCTCCGTCCCGTTCAACGCGATGTCCACGCGCGTCATCCCGTCCGGCGCCACGCGGAGCAGTTCCTCGGCCAGCGGCAGCACGTACTCGTTCGAGTAGTAGTGGGTGTCCTCGTTGCCGTAGCGACGGATGGCCTCGATCACGGGCTCCACGACGTCGGGGCGCGCGGCGCCGAACGGGACCGACGCCATCGCGCTGATGAAGTCGAGGTAGACGTTGCCGTCGACGTCCTCGACCTGCCAGCCGGCCTTGCGGTTGATGACGAACGGCCCCAGATCGTGCGCGAGCCCGGGGTAGAGCACCCGCTCCTGCCGAGCGAGGATCTCCCTCGTCTTCGGGCCCGGTGGCGTCGCGACGATCCGGGGCACGTCCTCGCGTCATGTCCTCAGCGTCCCAGGCCTAGAGACCCAACGAAGCCCACGGGCCGGTGATCGCGAACGTGATGCCGGGAACCTGGATGTTCACGAACAACCACTTGCCGTCGGGGCTGAACCGCGGACCGGCGAACTCCGACGCGCCGAGCCCGGCCCCGATCCCGAGGTCATCGTTCGGCACGTTCGGGTCGTAGGTCTTGCCGGACGCGTCGATCAGCTGCAGCCGGACCTGGATCAGGTTCTCCGCCAGCGAGAACATCGAACCGTCGGGCAGGAGGCCTCGGATGAAGTTCGTGCGGTCGTTGCCGTCCTCCACGACCACGATCGCGCCGCCGGGCGACGTGCACATGTTGTCCGGCCCGTCGAGCTGGAGCTTGTCCGTGGATTCGTAGAGGAGGACGAGCTCGCCTTCCTCGTCGGCCTCGCCGATGTTCGTCTTCGGCGTGTACTCCCAGATCTGACCGAGCCCGGCGTCGCCGCCGTCCGAGGAGTCGAACACGACCGAGCCGTTGCGGTACGTGCAGCCTTCGCCGGACAGGAACTTGGCTCCGCCCTTGTTCCGGCCCTGCCGGTACACGGCCGTCGCGTCGTCCTCGATGTTCGACGGCTCCGGATCGTCGATGTCGATCCAGATGACCGGCAGCCTGTCCCCGACCCGCTGACCCGTGACGGTGCCGTAACCGGGCTCGCCCTTGATGCCGAGCATCTGGATACGCCCGCCCTTCGCGAGCTTGCCCGGCACCTTCGGGATGAACCGATAGAACCCATCGGGGTTGTCGTCCTCGGTCATGTAGACCACGCCGGTGTTCTCGTCGACCGCGCCGGCCTCGTGGACGAACCGCCCCATCGCCTTCAGCGGCTTGTGCTTCTTCGGACCGGTCGCGTTCGGATCGACCTCGAAGATGTATCCGTGTGGCCTGTCCAAGCCGAACCCGTCTCCCACGACGGTCTCTTCGCACGACAGCCAGGTTCCCCACGGGGTCGGCGTCCCGGAGCAGTTCGTGTTGGTGCCGTTCATGCTGATGAAGCAGTCGAGCAGGTTGGCGTCGGAGTCCACGGTGAGCGTCGTCGTCCCGCCCGGCGACTTCCTGTCGTACGC
Organism: uncultured Actinomycetes bacterium; assembly: GCA_963835415.1. Classification (GTDB taxonomy): domain Bacteria; phylum Actinomycetota; class UBA4738; order UBA4738; family HRBIN12; genus JBBQVZ01. The sequence goes on from CAWIFZ010000004.1 coordinate 186,280, forward strand.
GTAGTCCGGGATCCCGATCACGGTGCCGGCGGGGATGTCGTTGCCCTCACCGAGCTCGTGGTTCCGGACGAGCTTGTACGTGCCGTTCGGCCCCGGGAAGACGCCCATGCCGTCGTGCAGCGGCGGTGTCAGGAAGCCGTCCGACATCGCGGTGCCGAACAAGCTCAAGGTCTTGTACGAGAAGCCGGGTTGCAGCGCGAGCTCGGGACCCGCCTGGACCAAGCCGGACGCCACCTTCCGTTTCGGCACGATCCGCGACGACAGATCCTCGGCCGCGGCGCGCGCGGCCACGTTGCCGACCAGGCTGAACCCTCCCGCGGTGGCCACGGTGCCGAGCATGCCCATCCGCAAGAACTTCCGGCGGTCGAGCGCTTCGCGTGCGCCCTCGCCCTCTCCGTTCCTTCCCATGTGCGATCCTCCTCTATCGAACGACAGGACTATGACAACCGCTGCTTCGCGTCACGGAGCACCTCGCGCGCGGCGTTGCGACCGTTGGCACCGGTGACTCCCCCTCCGGGATGGGTGCCCGCACCGCACAGGTAGAGACCCGGCACCGGCGTGCGGTAGTCCGCGTAGCCGCGCACCGGGCGCATGAACAGGAGCTGGTCCGGCGACATGTCGCCGTGCAACGCGTGCCCACCCGTGAGGCCGATCACGCGCTCGAGGTCGAGCGGACTCAGCACCTGACGGTGCTCGATCAGGTCGGGAAGCTTCGGGAAGACGTCGGCGATCTGCGCGATCGCGGCGTCGGCACGCGCGTCCTTGATCGAGTCCCAGTCATCGTGCCGCAGGTCGTACGGCTGCGAGTTCACGTCGATCGTGATGACGTGCTTGCCCTCGGGCGCGAGCGACGGGTCGTGCACCGTGGGGAAGCAGAGCTCGATGTGCGCGGGGTCGGCGGCGATGCCGGCCCGCGCCTGCGCCTGCTGCATGTCCATATCGGAGATGAACGGGTTCATCTCCATGATGCCGGTGTGGTACGGCTGTACACCTCCCTCGGGGAGACCGCGCGCCTGCGGCAGCGCGGAGACCGCGAGGTTGATCTTCATGCTGGTCCCCATGCAGCGGTAGGCGCGGATCGCCGACAGGAACGCATCCGGGAGGTCGCGTTCGTCGACGAGCCCCAGGAACGTGCGCTTCGGGTCGGCGTTGGACAACACGCGAGGCGCATGCAGTTCCTCACCGCCGGTCAGCGCCACGCCGGTGGCTCGGCCGTGCACCGTGATGATGCGTTCGACCTCGGCGCTCGTCCGAACCTCAGCACCCGCCTCGCGCGCCGCGTCCGCCATCACCTCCGTCACCCGGCCCATGCCGCCGCGGACGAACCCCCAAGCGCGCGGTCCACCTCCGGTCTCCTCGCTCGCGTGATCGTGCAGCAGCACGAACGCCGTCCCCGGCGTCGAGGGGCCGGCGACGCTGTCGTTGATCGCGTGCCAGCCCAGCGCGGCCATCACGTGGTCGGACTCGAACCGCTCCGCCAGGAACTGCGTCGCGGACGTGGTGAACAGGAACGCCAGATCCAGCAGATCGCGGCGGTGTCGCAGCGCGATCCCGCCTGCGCGCACGAGCTCACGAAGATCGTGTGCGCTCCGAACGCGTGGGTCGGGCGGCGTGCGCTCGAAGTACGGGATCACCGCACCGGCGAACCGTCCGAGATCCTCGTTGAACCGAACGAGAGCGTCGGCGTCGCGACGGGAGAACCGCCGCGTCTCCTCGAGCGTCTGGTCCGTGTCGTCGCCGACGGTGTAGTGGGCGCCGTCGGGGAACACGTTGAGCGTCGGACCGGCGGCGTCGACGCGGATACCGCGCTGCACCAATCGCATGTCTCGCCAGACGGACTCGCGGAGCATCGAGAGGACGTACGCGCCCGTGGACGCCCGGAACCCGGGAGCGAACTCCTCCGTGACGCAGGCGCCCCCGACGATGTCGCGGCGTTCGAGGATGACCGTCCGGAGGCCGGCGCGCGCGAGGTAGAAGCCGGCGACCAGCCCGTTGTGGCCACCACCCACGACGATCGCGTCGTAGCTCATCGTCCCTCGCTCCCGGTCGGTCGAGGCGGAGGCTATGCGTTCGTTTGGTTGACTGTCAACAATCCTGGCGGACCACCCTCAGGAACGGATGACGGCGCCGGCCTTCATCACGAATCCGATCGATTCGAGGAGCGTGATGTCCTGAAGTGGGTCGCCCGTGACGGCGACCAGGTCGGCGAACCGGCCGGGCGCGACAGCGCCCACCCGGTCCTGCCAGCCCATCAGCTCGGACGCCACCACGGTCGCGCTGCGGATCGCCTCCATCGGCGTCATGCCGTACCGGACCATGTACGCCAGCTGCTTGGCCACCATCGCGTGGGGGTACACGCCGCTGTCGGTCCCGTACGCGATCGAGACGCCGGCGTTCAGCGCCTTCGTGAAGCCCTCGCGCTGCGCGTCGGTCGTCTCCTCGTTCTTGCGGATCACGTCGGGGGACCAGCCGCCGCGCGCGCCTTCCTCGGCGATCCAGTCCCCGCAATAGATGTCGGCGACCAGGTACGTGCCGTGCGACACCATCAGCTCGATCGCCTCGTCGTCCATCAGCGAGCCATGCTCGATCGAACGGACGCCCGCGCGGATCGCGCGCTTGATCCCCTCGGCGCCGTGCGCATGGGCCGCCACGTGGGTGCCGACGAGCGCCGCCTCCTCGACGGCCGCGCGGATCTCGTCCTCGCTGAACTCGGGCGCTCCCGGCGTGGTCCCCTCGGTGAGGACCGCGCCCGTCGCGATGACCTTGATGAAGTCCGCGCCGCCGCTCAGGATCCGCCGGACGCGCGTGCGTACCTCATCCGCGTTGTTCGACACGCCGAACCGCAGATCGATCGGCACCGCGGCGTCGACGTCGGGAGCGAGACCGGTGACATCGCCGCCGCCGCCCGAGACCGTCACGAACGCGCCGGCGCACATCATGCGCGGCCCGGGGGTGTCGCCGGCGTCGATCGCGTCGCGCAGCGCGCAATCGACGAAGGCCCGGAACGTCCCGACGTCTCGAACGGTCGTGAACCCTGCCTCGACCGTGGCGCGCGCGTTGCGGATGCCCGTCATGGCCTCCTGCGCCGCCGTCCGCATCACCAGCCCGGCGTAGCCCTGACCGTTCTCCATCTCGCCGATCATGTGCGCGTGCATGTCCATCAGCCCCGGCAGCACGGTGTGACCCGACAGGTCGATGGTGACCGTCGACGACTCCGCCGGAGCTTCCGTCAACACGTCCGTGATGCGATCGCCATCGATGACGATCACCCGGTCGGCCAGCACCTCTGAGCGCTCGACGTCGATCAGTCGACCGGCATGGATCAGCACGCGTTCGTCACTCATGCGGACATCTCGCCGAGCATATCCGTCAGATCCGGTCCGTGAAGAACACGGATGTGGCCGCCGGTCGCAGACAGTGCTCCGACGTCATGGACGCGTTGTAGCTGCCCACGTTGAGCGCCGCGACGATGTCGCCCTCCACGACGTCGGGGAAGGGCAGATCCTCCGCGAACAGGTCGTTTCCCTCGTTGATGTGCCCGCTGATCGTGACGTCACGCACCGGAGGCGCGTCGGCCGAGCGACACAGCACCATGGTGAGCAACGAGTGGTAGATGAACCGCTCGCCCATCGCGTTCCAACCGACGTCCAATCCCACGAAGCGCAGACCGTCGCGCTCCTCCACCGTGACCACCTCGGCCAGGTTGATCGCGCACTCCTTGACCAGGAAGTCACCCGGTTCGGTGCCGATCGCCACCCCGAGCGGGCCGAGGTGCTCGGCCAGGGTCGCCGCCCACCGGTCCAGGTCCAGCGGCAGGTCCCCGGCTCGTTGCGGGACGCCGAGGCCACCCCCGGTGTTCACTTCGGCGATCGGACATCCCTCCGCCTGCAGGGTCCGCACCATCTGCGCGACGCGACGAACGACCTCGTCGAGATCCGGGAGTCCTTCGTTCAGGTAGCCGTCGCCGACGTGGAAATGCACCGTGTCGATCGTGAGGTCGTGGGTCCGGGCGATGGCGAGGGCGTCGTCGAGCTGCTCGGGGAAGATGCCGAACTTCGTCGGACGCGGCCCCGAGTACAACGTGTGACCGCCGCCCGTGAAGCCGGCTCCGGCGCGTGGGTTCACGCGGATCCCGATCGAGCGACCGGGCGCGCGGCGCCCCACACGTGCGATCTGCGACAGCAGGTCGACGTTGAGGTGCACGCCGGGGTGGGCCAGGAGCACATCGAGATCGCGCTCCGAGAGGTTCGTCCCCGTGTAGCTGATCTCGTCCTCGCGCCACCCGTGCTCGAGTGCCCACTCCACCTCGCGGGGCGAGCACACATCCATGCCGACGCTCTCGCGGGACCCGGGCCGACCCAGCCCGCGGACGAACCGCAACACCTCGGGTTCGTGTTGCGCCTTGAGCGCCAGGCGCACGCGGCCGTCGAGCCCGGCGCCGTCGAACGCCGACCGGAGTGCGAGCGCCTGTTCCCGGACACGGACCAGGTCGTGCGCGTACACGGGCGTTCCGTGCTCACGCGCGATCGCTTCGGCATCTCGGCCGGCGATGTGTAGACGACCGCCCCGGACGTCGAGTCCGGGGCGGGTCCACCACGTATGCGCGCTCACCTTCGCCTCCGACATGGAGGCTCAGGGTATCCGAGCGATGCCTAGGCTTCGACGGCCTCCGCCGACGCCGGTGGTGCTTCGGTCGCGGCCACGGATCCCTCGGCCAGCATCTCGCGAGAGGCGAGCAGTGAGCCGACCATCGCGATGACGCCGCCGGCGAACGAGATCACGAGGCCCGTGTGGGTGGCCGTCGTGAAGTTCGACGTCGGCACGCCGACCGCTTCCGCGACGCGGCCGAAGCCAACGAGGGACATCACGAGGAGGAACGCCGACGAGATCGCCATCAGGATGCCGATCGTCCGGCGGAGCTTGGCGTCCTGGATCAAGACGTAGGCGCCACCGAACGCGAACGCTGCGATGCCGGCCACCAGCGCGGCGGTGCCGGTCCAGTCGGCGGTTCCGCTCAGGTTGACGGTGGCGGTGCCGCCGTTCAGTGGGTACGAGTACGAGAACCAGCCCACCAAGACACCGAGGAACCCGAGCACGCCGCCGACGGTCACGCCGACGCCTGCGTAAGAGATCTTGCCAGCCTTCATGGTCCCTCCTGGGATCCGGGGTATGGGAGGGTTGTCGGCATCCAAGGGGTACCGGCTTGAGGGCCGGGAACGACCCGAAGGATCCTGACGGCTCAGTGATAGATGAGGACCGGTGTCCCGATCGGGTCCTGGTCGAACATCCACAGCGTGACCCAGTACGGGATCCGCACGCATCCGTGGCTGGCCGCGTACGTGGGGATGTCGGTCCAGCCGTGGATCGCGCGCTCCCCGTCGAAGAAGCTCGGGTAATACAGTTGCTTCGGGCTGAACCCCGCCAGCTTGGAGTACACGTGGAACGAGCCGTCCCTGGTGGGGGTCGAGGGCTTCCCGGTCGACACGTGGATGATGTTCTCGGCCTGGCCGTCCCGCACCGTCACGAGCACCTGTCGCGTCTGGTCGACCTCGATGTGGAAGCCGTCGCTCCGATCACGGGGCACGAACGTCTTCGGCGAGCCGAGCGCACGCCACGTCGCCGCGTCGACGGTCTGGACCCTGGCCATCCCCTGGACCTTCCGGAACGCCATCACCGCGTCCGCGGTCCGGTAGTCGAACGCGTCGTCGACGCCGACCAGGTGGTAGTGGAGCTGCACGAGCCGGCGCTCGAGGAGCGAGACGTAGATGCCGTGCGCGCCCGACGCGAGATCAGGCAGCGGTGTGACGGACGGCACGGTGGCGGCCCGTCCCGGCAGCAGGTCGGGAGCGTCCAACACCGCGCGTGCCCGGAAGCTGCCGGCCTGCGGCACGACGAACGTGGCCTTGAACCGGCCGTTCGCGTCCATGGCCACCCGCTTCGTCGCCACGACGTCGCCGCGATGTTGCAGCTCGACCGTGACGCGGAGCCCTTGTCGCGCCGGCCTGAACGTTCCACGGACCGTGAGGTCGTCGAACAACCGGACGGCGCCCGATGTCAGGGTCATGAGTGGTCGCACACCCACCGAGACCGGCGCGCTGTCGACGCCGAGGGACGACGCGTGCACGATGATGTTCGCTGCGGGTCGCATGTCGACGGAGAACGTCCCGTCCGTCCCCGTCGTTCCGGAGGCGATCACGACCCCGGACGCGTCGACGATGCCCACCTCCTGGCCGGCGACGGCAGGTTCCACCGCGGCGACCAGCGTCACGATCCCGTGGAACGCGACGTTCTTCGACGACGCGGTCAAGGTGAGGCCGGCGATGCCGCGCGCGGACGCGTCGCTCGACAAGGCCACGAGCAACCCCAGCGTGGCGAGCACGGCGATGACCCTCTGGCGTGCGGACATGGCGCTCATCGTACGGGACGCGTCCGGCAACGGAGGGCGCAGAGGTCTAGAAGTAGGTGGCGATCGCGTCGACGACGCGGTCGTCGTCGTCGAGCACCGGGATGAACCGCCACTTGTCGAACGCGGTGCACGGGTGGCTGATGCCGAACCCCACCACGTCGCCGGGCTCGAGCGCGAGGTCCGCCCGAACGCGGGCGTACGCATGCTGGTCGTTGAGCGACGTGATCTCCAGGTCGCCGTTCGCGTCCACGGCTCCGCCCGACCGGCGGATCACGACCGGCATCGGAAGATCGATGTCGAACGGGACGTCACGCTTGCCGAACCCGAACAGCGCCAGCTCGGTCTCCGGCCGGGACAGGACATGGGCCCAGAGCTCCATCGCGGGCTGGAACCCGCGAGCCCCGTCGCGCGTTGGCAACGGCGACAGCCGTTCGTACATCCCCGAGTCATGGGTCAGGTAACAGCCGGAGCGGAGCACGACCCGCACATCGGCGCCGCTCGGCCAGGGACCACGGAGATGGTCGACCACCACGTCGAAGAACGCGCTCCCTCCAGCCGACAGGACCATCCGGTCCGCGCCGTCGGGCGCCGCGCCGGTATCGATCAAGGTCGACGTCAACTCGCGGAGGCGATCGAGGTACGCGATCACGCGCGCCAGGCATTCCGGAGAGCGATCCTGACAGATGGTTCCTTCGTAGCCGGACACGCCGGCGAGCCGTAGGCGATCGGAGGACGTGACCCGCGTCGCGACGTGCACGGCCTCCGGGATCGTGCGACACCCCGTGCGACCACCCTCGAAGCCCAGCTCCACGAGCACTCCGAGCGGCCGGTCGGCTCCCGCCGCACGCAGCCCCGCGTCCAAGATGTCGACCGTTCGATCCGAGTCCACGTAGCACAGGAGCTCGAACGCCGGATCCACGAGTTGTTCCGCCATCCATGCGATCGCGACGGGATCGACCACCTCGTTGGCGATCAGCACCCGGTCGACGCCCCTCGCACGCATCACACGCGCCTGCCCTGCCGTGGCCGCTGTGATCCCCCACGCACCGGCCGCGAGTTGGCGGTTCCACAGTTGCGGAGCCATCGTGGTCTTGCCGTGCGGCGCGATGTCCACACCCCAGGCGCTGCAGTAGTCCGCCATCACCGAGAGGTTGTGCGCCAACGCCGTCTCGCGGAGCACCATGACGGGGGTCGGGAGGTCCCGAGAGCGTCCAACCTCGATCGGCGATACCGGCGAGCGGCAACGGCACGTCGACCGCCGGGAATCCTTTGGTGCCCAGGTCGATGCGGATGTCCTCGATGCCGTCAGGCTATCAACGGGTCCTGGTGGAGGTGAGGGGATTCGAACCCCTGGCCTCTGCCGTGCGAGGGCAGCGCTCTACCGGGCTGAGCTACACCCCCAGGAGTCGGTCAGCCTAGCAAAGGGGCCTGATGGACCGGACTACGCGCCGGCCATATCGCCGGCGGTCCGGACCACCACGTGGACCCGGTCGCCCTCCCCGACGGAGCCGAGGCCGTTGAACGTCGGCCGTGCCCAGCCGCCCATGTTGTCGACCACGTAGCGGGGGACGGCCGTGACCGGCGTCTTGACGCGTTCCGGCTGCCGGGCGGCGCGCGCGGTCTCGTGGGGCTGCACCGCCGCACGATGCTTGATCGAGAGCAGGAGCCAGACGTAGAGGACGAGCAGGCCAGCGAAGATCCCGGTCAGCGCCCACACCGTGTGCAACGGAGGGACCAAGCCGATCAGGAACGTCAGACCGATCGATTCGAGCAGGAAGACCAGCACCTTGCGCCGCCGTTCGCGGAGCCTGGCACGCCGGCGCTCTGCGACTCCCACGAACCGTGCGCCTTTGCGAGGGGTGACGATCCACCGCCCCTCGCTGCCCTGCAGTTCTGCGTGTGCCAAGAGCTCCATCCTGCGTTCGAAATCTTCGACGCTGTGTTCAGCGCTTCGCTGCCGCCGGTCCGACGGCATCAGGAACGCCACCCACATGATGCCCAATGCCGCGAGGAGAAGCCAACCCACGCGCCAGCCTCCTGCCTGTCGACCCCCGGTTCGAACACAACATCTAGGCTGGAACAGCACGGTAGCAGCGACATATGGGGTGGGAAAGCACATCGATGTGATTTCCACCGACGAGACGCACCGCGTCGGGACTACGTACGGATAACCCCCATCGTCAGCCATCCGACCCTCACCCTTGACCCCGTTCGATGGCAGGATGGATGCGTGGACCGACGCCCGCTCGCCGCGCTCCTGCTCGTCGTCACGCTCGTGGCGTGCGGTTCCGCACAGGCGGTGGAACGCACGACGACGCCCCATCAACGGACCGGATCGGCGGGGCCGACGGCGTGGGTCGGCTCGGTACGATGGATCGACCAGGAGTTGCGCCAGATCTTGATCGGCCGCAACTGGCATCCCGGCTGCCCCGTCCCGATCCGGGACCTCCGGCTGGTCACGGTGAGCTACCGGACGTTCGACGGACGGGTGAAGCAAGGGCCCCTCATCATCAATGAGTCCGTGGCCGACGACGTGCTGTCGGTGTTCCACCAGATCTTCGACGCCGGGTTCCCGATCCAGAAGATCGCGCTCGCCGCTGCGTGGCGCCCGCCGCGCCCCTCGGACTGGTACAGCACCAAGAACGTCAGCGCCTCGTTCAGCTGCCGGCCGGTGACCGGTCAGACCAGCGGGTTCTCGCAGCACGCCTACGGCTGGGCGATCGATATCAACCCAACCCAGAACCCGTACGTGACCGGCGACGGCGAGGTCTTACGGAAGGCCTGCCTGCCGTACCTGGATCGCACGCAGCACCTGCAAGGGATGATCCACCGCCACGACGTGGTCGCGCGCGCGTTCGCCGCGATCGGGTGGGGATGGGGCGGCGACTGGCACTCGCTGAAGGACTACATGCACTTCTCGCTGACCGGGACGTAGGCGCTCGAACGGCGGGCGCAACCGCGTGCACGTGTTCGACGAGGAGTTGCGCACCCGGGCGGTCGGTCGGATGGGCACCGAGCGGATGCTGCTGCGGGCGCTCGACGAGGAACGCATCGTCGTCGAATACCAGCCGATCCTGGACCTTCGAACGGGCGTGATCACCGGCGCCGAGGCCCTCGTGCGGATCCGCGACCCCGAGGAGGGACTGCTCCAGCCGGATTCGTTCCTGGAGGTCGCCGAGGAGACCGGACTGCTGATCGCGCTCGACGAGAAGGTGATGGCCGACGCCGTGCAACGAGCGAGCGAATGGCAGACCCGGTTCGCAGGCCAGACGCTCTGCGAGGTCGCGATCAACGTGACGGCGCACCACTTGGCCGACGCGCGGTTCCCGTGCGCCGTGATCGAGCAGCTGGATGCGCACAACGTCCCGCATCGCAACCTCCAGATCGAGGTGACGGAGCGCGTGCTGATGGAGGCGTCGAACTCCGCGATCACCGGTCTGCGGATGTTGCGGGACGAGGGGCGCTCGAAGCGCTCACGGCATCAGTCGGCGCGGTAGTCGCCGCTCTTGCCGCCGGACTTCGCGACGAGCCGGAGCCCGTCGATCCTGGCGGCGCGGTCGAACTCCTTCGCCGTGTCGTAGAGGCTGAGGGCCGCGACCGCGGCCGCGGTGAGCGCCTCCATCTCCACGCCGGTTCGGTCGTTCGCCCGCACGGTCGTCTCGACCCGGATCGTCCCTGCTGTGGGATCGGGTTGGACCACGATCTCGGCGCCCGTGATCGCGATCGGGTGGCAGAACGGCAGCAGGTCCGGCGTGCGCTTGACGCCCATCACCCCGGCGATCCGGGCCGCCTCGATCGGGTTCCCCTTCCGCGTGCCGGCGACCAGATGTTCGACCGCGTCGGGCGTCATCGTCACGACGCATTCCGCCGTGGCCTCGCGGTGGGTGACCTCCTTCTCCCCGACCTCGACGATCCGCGCCCGGTCCACCCTCAGTCCTCCGAGGAGCGGAAGACCATGACACGGACCTCCGAGCCGGCCGAAGCCGTCGCCGTGCCGACCGGCACCATCGCCAGGCCGTTCGCGCGGACGACCGTCGAGATGAGGTTGGAGCCTCGACGCCCGGTGGGCGTCGCCGTCCATCCGTCCGCGGATCGCTCCAATCGGACCCGCGCGAACTGCAGCTTGCCCTTCGGCCCCTCGACGTCCTCGGCGAGGGTGGCCGTCACCTCCGGGCGGTAGAGCTGCGTGCGGCCCATCATCTTGAGGATCGCCGGGCGTACGAAGATCTCGAAGCTCACGAAGACGCTCACAGGGTTGCCGGGCAGGCCGAAGTACGGCTTGCCCTCGATCTGCCCGAATCCCTGCGGCATGCCCGGCTGCATCGCCACCTTGTAGAACTCCACCTCACCGCGGCGGAAGAACGCCGCCTTCACCACGTCGCGCTCGCCGACGGAGACCCCGCCCGAGGAGATGAACGCGTCGGCCTGGATCAGGTAGCTGAAGACGGTCTCCTTCAACGCGTCGACGTCGTCCTGCACGATGCCCGCCAGGACCGGTTGCGCGCCCACATCGCGGAGCGCGGAGAAGATCATGTACGCGTTCGAGTCTCGGACCTGCCCGAACTCGGGCGTCTCCGTCGGCGGGATCAGCTCGTCGCCGGTCGACAGGACGATCACCCGCGGTCGTGGATGGACGTGAGGATGGGGGAACCCGGCGTTCGCCAGGAGTCCCATCTCCGGCGGCCCGAGGCGCTTGCCCGCCGGGACCAGGACCTCGCCCGCCTTCACGTCCTCGCCTGATGGACGGATGTGCTGTCCGGACGGCGGGCCGTCGAAGATCGTCGCCATCTCGCCACCCGGCTCCGCGTTCTCGATCGGCACGACGGTATCGGCACCCGCGGGGATCGGAGCGCCGGTCGCGATGCGCACCGTCTCACCGCCGCCCACCACCGCGTCGGGCCGGCGTCCGATCCGGGCGCTGCCGACGATCTTCAGCTCGATCGGCGACGCTGGGGTGGCACCGGCCACATCGGAGGAGCGGACGGCGAACCCGTCCATCGCGGATGACGCGAATTCCGGGAGATCTCGTTCGGCGACCACGTCCTCCGCGGCCACGCACCCGTACGCCTCGGTGAGCGGGAGCTGCAGCGACGCGAGCGGGTGGATCTGCGCCAGGACGTTCCTCCGCGCATCCTCCACGGAGAGCAGCCCGCTGACGTCGTCGTGATCGTGGACGTGGCGGTTCTGGGCCATGGCGGCAGTCTACCCAGCGCGTCGCAGACCCTTGGTCCACCCGCGTGCGAGGCCCGATGGACCGCCCTAGCGGAGCCGCTCGTCGCGCATCAGGTCCTGCAGGTACCGCCGGAAGTCCTCGCCGATGTCGTCGCGCTCCAGGGCGAACTCGACCGTCGCCTTGAGGTAGTCGAGCTTGTTGCCCACGTCGTACCGCCCATGATCGAACCGGTACGCGTAGAACGCCTGCTCCTTCGCGAGCTGATTGATGGCATCGGTCAGCTGGATCTCGCCACCCGCGCCCGGCTCCGTCTCCCGCAACGCGTCGAAGATGTCGTGGGTCAGCACGTACCGTCCGATCGCCGCGAGGTTCGACGGCTGGGTGCCGGGAGCCGGCTTCTCGACGATCGACATGACGCGAGCCAGGTTGTCCTCGACCCATTCCGGCTCGACACATCCGTAGAAGCGGATCTCCTCGGGCCGGACCTCCTGAACGGCGATCACGCTGCGGCCGTACCGCTCGTGCACACGGAGCATCTCGGCGAGGAGCGGCATCGAATGGTGGATCAGGTCGTCACCGAGCAGCACCGCGAACGGCTCACCGTTCACGTGCTCCTCCGCCACCGAGACCGCGTGCCCCAGGCCGAGCGGGTCCTTCTGGCGGATGTAGTGGATCGTCGCCATGTCGCTGATCTCCTGGACCTGCTTCAGCTCCTCGAACTTCCCCTTGGATTCCAGGAAGTGCTCGAGCTCGAACGAGCGATCGAAGTGGTCTTCGAGCGAGCGATTGCCGCGACCGGTGATGATCAGGATGTCGGTGAGTCCCGCGCGAGCCGCCTCCTCGACGACGTACTGGATCGAGGGCGTGTCGACGACCGGGAGCATGGCCTTCTGCTGAGCTTTGGTCGCAGGGAGGAACCGCGTTCCGAGTCCGGCCGCGGGGATGACGGCTTTCCTGATCGGCATGACGCTTCCTTGTCTCGCCGCGTCCCTCTGACCGGCGACGGGGGTCCTGAGTGTATGGCCTTTCGACGCATCGGCGACAGGGTCCTCGTTCATCCGTCTTCCCTCCACGTCGGAAGCTCGTTCGGGTCGACGAGCTCGAGATCCCCGACCGCGGTTCCATCGGATGACGGGGCCTCGCCTTCGATGGATGCCGCCTCGAGCGGACCGACCAACAGATCCAACTCAGGGCGTCGACGAGCCTCTCGCGCGAACCCTGACCCTCGCATCGCAGTCCTCCTCCGATCGGCACCCCGTAACGTTCCGCGGGCGCGGGCGCACCGCCGATCTCAGACATCGACCGTAGCCGTCTCGGGCGATAGAGGCATCCGCTGGAAGGCTAGTCCGAAGGTCGGTACGGTCACCGCCGAAAGGCCAGGTCGCGCACGTCATCGTCAGCGAACGGGGCTGTTCGAACCCTCCGCTACACTCCACGCGTCATGCCCACGTACGAGTATCGGTGCCGCAACTGCGGCCACACGTTCGACGTCGTTCAGGCCATGAGCGACGAGGCCCTCACGGTCTGTCCGGTCTGTGGAGGCGAGTTGCGCAAGGTCTTCGCACCACCGGCGATCTCGTTCAAGGGGTCCGGCTTCTACGCGACGGACCACGGCAAGAAGTCCAAGTCCGGCGGCGAGAGATCGGGTGAGAAGACGGCGGCATCGTCGGAGTCGTCCGACACCGCGGGCAACGCCAAGAAGGACACGAAGGAGTCGTCGAAGCCCAAGGAACCGTCGGCCGTGAAGGGCTCCGGCGTATCGGGTTCGAACACCGGATCGGGTTCGACGGGCTCGAAGGGATCCGGTTCGGAGGGGAAGAAGGGCACATGACGACGGCGGAGATCGGAGTGTTCGGCGGGTCCGGGTTCTACTCCTTCCTGGAGTCGACCGAGACCGTCGATGTCGACACACCGTTCGGCAAGCCCTCGGCCCCGCCCGTGATCGGGGAGGTCGGCGGCCGCACGGTCGCGTTCATCCCGCGCCACGGCCTGAAGCACGAGTTCCCGCCGCACCGCGTCCCCTATCGCGCGAACGCCTGGGCCATGAAGGAGTTGGGCGTGACGCGCGTGCTGGGACCGAATGCCTGCGGCTCGCTCCAGCCAACCGTGAAGCCCGGCGACTTCGTGATCTGCGATCAGCTGGTCGATCGCACGAACGACCGGCCGAACACGCTCTATGACGGCCCCGAGACCACGCACATCTCGTTCGCCGACCCGTACTGCCCCACCATGCGGGACGTGGCCATCGCGCAAGGGCGTGCGCTGGACATCCCGCTCCACGACCGCGGCACCGTCGTCGTGATCGAGGGCCCGCGCTTCTCCACGCGTGCGGAGTCGGAGTGGTTCGCGTCGGCGGGATGGGAGGTCATCAACATGACCCAGTACCCCGAGGCGGTGCTCGCTCGCGAGTTGGAGCTCTGCTACGCGAACATCTCGCTGATCACGGACTACGACGTGGGCGTCGAGGGCGTGCCGCCCGTGACGCATGAAGAGGTCGTCCGCGTCTTCACCGAGAACAACGAGCGACTGCGTGACCTGTTGTTCGCGGTCATCCCCGCGCTTCCCGTCGAGCGCGATTGCCCGTGCGCCACGGCGCTGCACGGCGCGCGGTTCGAGGTCACATGACCGGCGAACAGGTCCTCGTCCGCATCGAGCTGACGTTCAAGACCGAGGCCGATCCTCGCGAGCTGGGCGATCGGATCGAGGAGTCGGTCCGGCTGATCGTGGGCCGCGAGGCGCTCGAGGAGTTCCGCGTGCGGACCCTGCCGCTCGGACGTCGGAAGGGGCCACGCCCGGTCGAGTGAACGACCCGACCGGCGGAACGCGCGGTGCGTGACGTCGGTCACGGCGGGCCGTGCCGGGTCGTGCGAGCGTTCGCGACATGTTCCGTCGCCGCTGGCCGCTCGCATCGAAGGTCCTGGTGATCGCGGCGGTGCTGCTGGGCGCGCTCGCGTTCGTCGTGGTGCGCGGCTACCAGGATCGGGTCGAAGCGCTGCACCCCGCCGTGGGAGCCCCGGTCGCCGTCGTGACGGCCGCGACCGACCTCGTGCGCGGAACGACGCTGTCCGAGGACGTGCTCGCCTCGACGTCCATCCCGTCGGACTTCGCACCACCGGGCGCGATCGGCGACACCGTCTCGCTCGTGGGGCGCGTGCTGGAGTCGGACGTCACGGCCGGCGAGGTCATCACCCGGACGAGGTTGGCCGGCTCGGCGGTCGGGCCGATCGCGGCGCTGGTGCCCGATGGGCTCCGCGCCGTGATCGTCGGCAGCGGCGCCCCGTCGGGAGTGCTCCGCGCCGGCGATCGGATCGAGGTCTTCGCCACCTACGGTGGAGGACGGCCGCACACGGAGCTCGTCGCGACCGACCTCGAGGTGGTGCGCATCCTGAACGGCAGCGCCACGGAGACAGGGATCGGCGGCGCGACGACCGCAGACGCGGGCGTGGCGCTCGTGCTGCTGGTCGATAGCGACGCGGCTGCGCGTCTCGCGTACGCGACGACGTTCGGGCAGCTCCAGATCGCGATCCTCGCTCCGGGCCCCGCGACAGGAACGCCATAACACCTCGGCCGTTCGGCGAATGGCGCGCGCGAAGGAGGCCGCTAGCATGGCGCGGACCTTCCACCGGAAAGGACCTCCCTCTTGACCGTCCTGCAAGCGATCATCCTCGGCCTGACGCAAGGTGCGACCGAGTTCGCTCCCGTATCCAGCTCCGGCCACCTGATCCTGGTGCCGTGGCTGTTCAACTGGTCGATCGTGAACGACCCCGCGCTCAACAAGACGTTCGATGTCGCGTTGCATGTGGGGACACTGGTCGGTGCGGTCGTGTATTTCCGCCACGACCTCTGGCGCTACCTGAAGGCGTGGTTCCACTCGATCCGCACACGCGCGATGAACACGCCCGATGAACGCCTGGCCTGGGCGCTCGTGATCGGGACGATCCCCGGCGCGATCGCCGGGTTTCTGCTCGAGTCCACGATCGAGGAGAAGTTGGGGCAGCCGTGGCTGATAGCGATCACGTTGGCGGTCGGCGGCGTCCTGTTGTGGTGGGTGGATGCGCGGTCGCGGCTCGACCGCGGCCTGGATTCGATCGGTCCGCGCACCGGGCTCGGCCTGGGCGCCCTGCAGGCACTCGCGCTGCAGCCGGGCGTCTCGCGATCGGGCATCACCATGACCGGCGCTCGATGGATCGGCCTGGACCGCGAGTCCTCCGCACGGTTCTCGTTCCTGCTGGCGATCCCGATCATCGCAGGGGCGGGACTCGCCAAGGGCGCCGACCTGCTGCAGACCGGGTTCCAGGGCTACGCGATCGAGTTCTTTTGGGGCTTCGTCGCCTCGGCGATCAGCGGGTTCGTGGTGATCTGGTTCCTGCTCGGCTACCTGCGTCGCCACACGTTCAAGGCGTTCATGTGGTACCGGCTCGCGGTGGCCGGACTCATCGTCGTGCTCATCGTGAGCGGTGCTCGCTCCGCGACGATCTAGTCCCTAGACGCCGGCGAGCGTCATCTCACCGAACAGGACCGACGGCGTGCCGACCGACGAGAAGAAGCGGAGGTCGCTCCCCACGCCCGTGATGCCGGCGAGCATCTCCGGCAACGTGGACGCGACCGTCATCTCGCGCAACGGCTCGCCAAGCGCGCCGCCCGCGATCCGCAGGCCCGTCGCCCCGACGGAGAACTCGCCGCTGATGGGGTTCGCGCCCGAGTGCACGCCGCTGACGTCCTGGATCAAGACGCCGCCCTCGGCGCGGACGAGCAGCTCGTCGAACGACAGCTCGCCGGCGTCCAGGTAGAAGTTCGACGTGCCCACGCCGGGCGTGCTCTTGTAGCCGCCGCGCTTCGCGTTGCCGGAGGAGCGCGTGCCGCCGCCCGTCCGCGCGGCCGTGTACGTGTTGTGCAGGAACCCGTTCAGCGTGCCACGCGTGAACAGCTCGGTCCGCCCGGTGGGCACACCCTCGTCGTCGAACGGCGACGCCGCCGGCCCGATCGTGATCGTCCCGTCGTCCACCAGCGTGAACAGCTCCGAGCCGACCTGCTGCCCGACCATCGACGCGAACAACGAGCGCTGCTTCAGGACCGCCTCGGCCGACAGCGCGCCGGCCAGCACGCCCAAGAACGACATCGCCGCGAACTGGTCCAGCACGATCGGGACCTTCGCGGTCGGTGGCTTCGTGGCTCCCAACATGCGCACCGCGCGTCGCACCGCCTCGTCGGCGATGGCCTCCCAGCCCAGGTCGTCGATGCCGCGGCCGATCGTGAACGAGAACCCCGTCTGCGTCTCGTCGGCCTCCACGGCGAGCGACACCGCGACGCACCAGGCGTCCGTCCGCGCGTACTCGGCCTGCACGCCCGTGGTCGACGCGATCGCGACGCGCGACACCGCGTCGCCGATCTGGGCCGCATCGATCTTCGACGCGCGCGGGTCGATCGAGATGGCGCGCCGCTCCAGGTCCAGCGCCAGCGCGACCTTCCGATCGGTGGGGATGTTCGCTTGGTCCTCTCGGTACAGCTCCGCGATCGGTGCTGCCGCCGCAGGAGCGGCCAGCACGTTGAACTCGTCGGGCTCGGCGAGCGCCGCGTTCTCCCGCGCGCGCCGCACCGCCTCGCGCACCTCGTCGGGCGTCGGGTCGGCAGCGTACGCGTAGCCGAGCCGGCCGCCGGCGATCAGGCGGACCCCGACGCCGCGCGACTCCGCGAACGTCAGCCCCTCGATCTCACCGCGGAGCGCGCTCGCCTCCGTGTGACGGGACTCCTCGGCGTACGCCTCCACGGCTTCGTCGCCCGTCGCCGCCTCGACCGCGGCCGCGCAGAGCTCGTGGAGGTCAGGCACCCGTGCCCCCGACCGTGAGCCGCGAGATCCGGAGCGTCGGAGAGCCGCTCCCCACGGGCGCGGCCTGGCCGTCCTTGCCGCACACGCCCTCCCACGTGTCGAAGTCGTCGGCCACCGCGTCGACCGCGCTCATGACCTCGATCGCCCGGCCGATCAGGTTCGCGCCTCTGACCGGCGTCGTCACCGCACCGTCCTCGATCAGGAACCCCTCAGCCACCCCGAAGACGAAGTCACCGGTCGCCGGGTTCGTCTGGCCGCCGCCGAGCGACGTCACGAACACGCCGTTCGCGGTGGACGACACGACGTCGTCGGCCTTCGACGTGCCGTTCAAGATATTGGTGTTCGTCATCCGCGGGATCGGCGGCGACGCGTACGACTGCCTGCGCCCGTTCCCCGTCGGCGGCTGACCGTCCTTGTCCGCGTGCATCCGGTCGTAGAGCAGGCCCTGGAGCACGCCCTTCTCGAACAGCGATGTGCGTTGCGACGGGGTCGCTTCGTCGTCGAACGCGTACGACCCCCACCCGTTCGGGATGGTCGCGTCGTCCACGCCGTCGATCAGCTCGGACGCGCATCGCTCTCCGACGAGGCCGCGGTAGACGCTCGCCTCCTTGTCGATCGCGTCGGACTCGAGCGGATGGCCGACGGCCTCGTGGAAGAGCACGCCGCCCATGCCCGGCGCGAGCACGACCGTCATCTCCCCCGCCGGCGCCGGGACCGAGTCCAGCATCGTGACGGCGCGACGCGCGGCGACCTCGGCCGTGGCCTGCGGCGGATGCCGGTCGACGAACTCGGTCCCGCTGCACGCGGCCGGCCCGTGGAACCCCGTCTGGATGTTCCCGTCGCGAGCGGCGACCACCTGTGCCACCAACCGGATCCGCGGGCGCGATTCCTCGACCCAGAGGCCGTCCGACGTCGCGATCAACACACGCTGCAGCGAGTCGCCGTAGACGCCGACGACCTGCGTGACCTCCGGGCTGAAGGAACGCGCCGCGTCGTCGACCTCCCGCAGCCACGCCACCTTGTCGGCGGCCGGCAACGCCTCGGCGGGTCGCTCGACCGGGTTCACGGCCGACCCGACGATCACGCGGAGGTCCACGACACCGCCCGCTTCGCCTTCGCGGAGCGCAGCGCTCGCGGCCTCGGCCGCGGCGAGCAGTGCGTCGCGATCCAGCCGGTTCGAGTACGCGTAGCCGTACGACGTCCCCATGCAGACGCGGACGCCGGCACCGCGATCGAGGCCGGTCGTGAGCTCCTCGACCTTGCCGTCGTCCAGCCGGATCGACGTGGACGTCTTCTCCTCGACGAACAGCTCGGCGAACGAACCGCCGCGACGGCGCGCCGCGTGGAGCACCTCTTCGACGAGCTCTCGGTCGAGCATGGAGGTCAGGCTACAACGCGCGTCGGTTGACGCTGGCCGACCTTGACGCTGGGTTACAGTCAGGCGTTCGAAGGGAGCACGTGTGCGTTCCAACCTCATCGTGGCGTCGGCGGCGTTGATCCTGCTGGTGGCATGCGGTGGGGACGACCTCGAGTCGCCCGGGCCTTCCCCCGAGGCGTCGCCCACGGGCAACGTCTCACCCGCCACGCCGACTCCTGCGGGAGCCACCGGAGGCACCGGCGCGACCGGCACGCCGCTGCCGACGGCATCTCCGGGCTTCACGGGGTCGGTCAACGTGGGCAACGCGAGCCTCGCGATCTCCGGGGCCATGCACATCTCGGAGGCTGCCCTTCCCCTGACGGGTCCGACGATCTACGCACCGCCCCCGGGCCCGTTCGCGCTCGGGTGGGACACGGACACCGCGGCGTTCGCCCTCAGCGGGACGTCGTTCATCGGCAACCACCCGACCTCGGAGGACCTTCGGCTGACGTTCTCCATCCGCTCCGGCGACGGGACCACATCGTTCGCATCTGAGGACGGAGGATGCGACGTGATCGTGACGACGGCGGACCCGGCGACGTTCGAAGGCACGTTCTCGTGCACCGGCATCTCCGACGAGGACGGTTCCGTCGTCGTCAACGCGCAAGGCGCGTTCAGCGCCGCGGGGTAGCCGACGGACCGCAGCGGAGCGTCGCGCATCGGCATCGACCTCGCGTGGCTCGGAGGGCTGACCCTCGTCGTCCTCGCCGTGCTGCTGGCGCCGTTCGTCCGTCACGGGTTCCGATTCGGCGTCGGTCCGGACGTCTCCGTGTACCTGTGGTGGACGCGGGTCGGCGCGTCGCAGGGGCTGTCGGTCGTCGGCGAACGCCCCGGGAGTCCGGCGCTCTTCGCCGTGTTGGCAGGCGTCACGCACCTGCGCGTCGCCGCGGTCACCGCCGGGTTCGAAGCCGCGTTCGGCGCCGCGATCGGCGCCGGGGTCGCGATGCTCGTCCGCGCGGCCGGCGCCATGACCGGCGAGCGCCGGGGGATCCGCGCCGCCTGGGTGCTCGCCGGACTGCTCGCCGGGCTGTTCACGGTGCACCTCGCGGCCGGGTACCTCGCGAACCTCGCGTTCGCCGCCCCGTTCGTGGCGGCGGCGGTCTGCCTGACGCTCGGGACGACTCGGGGCACCGTCCTGGCCGCGATCGCGCTGGGCGGCGGCGGTCTCGCGCATCCGCAGTTCTTCCTGATCGGCGCAGTCGTGTTCGCGGGCGTGGCCGCATGGTCGCTCGCGCGTCGCGAGCGCGGCTGGCGGAGCGATGCGGGGCGGGTGGCGCTCGCCACGCTCGGCGGCGGCGCGATCCTCGCCGGCGGCCTGCTCGCGATGACGATCGGTCCGGCGCGCCTGGCGGTCGACACCTCGAAGGACGGGTTCCTCCGGCGCGCGGGCATGCCCGACGCCGTCCGCCACGCGTACCTCGAACGCGCACTGCATCGCTGGACGCGGTACGTGCAATGGCTCGCGCTCCCCTTGGCGGCGCTGGGGTTGATGCGGACGAACGGCTTCGCCCGTCGCGTGCTCGCGGCCTGGACGGCGCTCGTGATCGTCGGCGCGCCCGTCGGCCTGCTCACCGGATGGTTCCCCGCCGACCGATTGATCACGTTCGGGTTCTCGATCCCGGCGCTCGCGGGCGTCGGCGTGGTCGCCGTCTGGCTCTGGCTCGAACGCCGGATGTGGCTGGCCACGATCGCCGCCGCGGTGCTCGTCGGCGTCATGGCGGCCGGCGCGCTCTTGTCCTGGAGCCGACAGCAGCCGTTCATCGCTCCGCTCGAGGTCGATCGCGCCACCACCGCCGCGCGGATCGCGGACACGCTGCCCACCGGCACGCCGCTGGTGTTCATCGTGGACGACGACGACGCGACGGTGTCGTTCCTGGCCACGCGGGCGGCCAACGTGATCCGCGCCTCGATGCCCCCCGGCCGGGTCGCCGACGTCTTCATCTACGTGGGAACGGCCGCGAACTTCCTGCGCGGCGAGCCCACCGTCCGCGGGAGCGTCGAGTACGACGCGATGTCTCGCCTCTACCTGCGCGACATCCCGCAGGATCCCGCCCCGGCCGCGTTCGTCCTGGCGCCGTTCAACCGGACGCCGGACGCCACGTCCGATCCCGCGCTCACCCGCTGGGGACGGGGCGTGTATTCGACCGTGCCCGGCCCGACCCCCCTCGCCGCACCGGACGACCCGCTGGAACCGTCATCGCCGGCACAGATCGTCCTCACCGCGTTCCTCATCCTGGCGCTGACGGGCGCCGTGGGGTTCGGGTGGGCTCGATGGGCCGGCCTGGACGCGCCGGCGTCGGCCGCCGTCGCGCCGGCGATCGGGGTGGCGACGCTCGCGGTCGTCGGCGTCGCCCTGGAACCGCTCGGGCTACCGCTCTCGGGAAGCGTCGGCCCGACGATCGTCGCGCTGCTCGCCGGCGGCGTCGGGCTCGTCCTCCTCGTCCTGCAGGGCAAGGCCTCCGCGCCAGCGTCGCCATCCGTCGAGGAGCAGCCAGCCGAGTAGCGCGATCACGACCGGCGTGATCACGTAGTGCCCGATCAGCACGTTCGCGTCGTACGCGCCCGGGAACCGCGCCGGCTCGGCCGTCCACTGGGAAACCCCGAGCGCGACCGACGTTCCCAGCAGGACGAGGCGCGGGACACGTGGGAGCAGCCACACGAGCGGCAGCGCCCACACCACGTACCACGGCAGCAGGATCGGGCCGAGCAGCATCAGGAGCACGAGCGACCATCCCCACGCCGCGCCCAGCTCCTGCACGGCGGTGCGGTCGTCCCCCGTGCGCTGCGCCGAGCGCCAGACGGCTCGCATCAGGGCGACGAGGGCCGTCAGCAGCACGAGCGCGAACGCCACCCGGGCGACGCCGCCCAGCGTGTCGCCGGAGACCGCATCGAGCAGCCGGCGGAAGAACCGCGACGGGGCCAGCCAGCCCTCGTGCCCGGCGAGCTCGAGGATGCCGAGCGTCGGATCGTGGAGGTTGAAGAACGGCGCCGCGAACACCGCCGCGATCGCTGCGGCCAGGCCCGCGTGGGTGACGAGCGTGCGGACGCGGCGACCGGCAGGCGCGCGCGCGACGCACCAGACCACCAGCAGGAGCAACGGCAGTCCGGCCGTGACCTTGACGAGCGCGCCCAGCGTCAGGGCCGTCACCGCGAGCATCTCGCGGCGGGCGAGCACGAGCGCGAACGCTCCGGCCACGGCGAGCGCCACCAGGAGGTCGTTGTGGCCGCTCCCGACCGACTGGAACAACACGACGGGGTTCATCCCGAACGCCGCCACGGCGAACGCCGCCCGGGACGGCCGGACCCGCCGCACGGTCGTGGCGATCAGCGCCACCGTGGCGAGGCTCGCCGCGAGCGCCGTCATCCGGAACACCTCGACCTGCGCGGATACGGAGCTCACCAGCCTGACCACGACCGAGGCGAACCCCGTGAACAACGGCCCGTAGACCGCCGGCGTCGAGAGCCACTTCGGACCGACCAGGCTCACGACCGCGTCACCCGGGAAGTCGATCGGCGTCTGGATGTACGGGTTCGCGTGATGGATCCCGGCGATGTTGCCGTACGCGATGTAGGAGTAGACGTCGCGAGACACCAGCAACGGGAGCGTCGCGACGAGGAGGTGTCCGCCGATCGCCAGGATCACCGCGGTGCGCAGGGAGAGGTTCCCGCGCCACGCCTCCCGCAGGACGAACACGAACGCGATGGCCGACGCGGCGACCGCGGCGACCGACGCGAACACCAGCGCCGATCCGTGCAGCTCGTCCAGACCGAACGCGTCGGCCAACCAGCGGAACGGCCCTTCCGGCTCCACGCCCTGGGGGAACACGGGATGCAGCGGGGAACCGGGCACCGATGCCACGAGCGCCGTCGCCACGACCGCGATCACGAAGCCGGCGATCGCGAACGTCGACGATCGTGAGGAACGGTCCACCGGGCGCGAACGTACCACCGCGATCCGGCCTGCATGCGGTCGAACGTTGGTCCACACCTTTGCGACGAACGGCCTAGGGACCTGGAGCGCGCGCGGCGCGATACTGCCCGGACGGGGTGCCCCAGCCCACGTCGAACCGACGGAAGCTCCGACATCCTCCACTGCTCAAGGCCGAAGGCCCGCGGTTCCCGCGGGCCTTCGCGCATCTCCCACCGAACGTGCCGCCCGCGTCGATTGTCGCTCGCGGACCGCGGCGCCCACACTGGCCCTCGTGGATGACCGCGAGATGCTCCAGCGGGACGGCAAGATCGACCGGCAGGTCGGGGAGATCGCCGAGGAGTTCCGTCGCGGGTTCGAGACGGTCAACCGCCTCGACCGCCCCGCGATCTCGATCTTCGGATCGGCTCGAACCCCGGCCGAGGACCCTTCGTACGAGCTTGCCCGAGCGACCGGACGCGGCTTCGCCGAACGCGGATGGGCCGTCGTCACCGGCGGTGGTCCGGGGATCATGGAGGCGGCCAACCGCGGGTGTCGCGACGCGGGTGGGCTCTCGGTGGGCTTCAACATCCGGCTCCCCCACGAGCAGGGCGACAACGCCTACCTCGACGTGGCGCTGGAGTTCTCGCATTTCTACGCCCGCAAGACGATGTTCGTGAAGGCCGCGGAGGGCTTCGTGGTGTTCCCCGGGGGTTTCGGCACGCTCGACGAGCTCTACGAGGCGTTGACGTTGATCCAGACCGGCGTGATCCGCCACTTCCCGATCGTCTTGGTCGGGAGCGACCATTGGGCGCCCCAGCTCACGTGGTGGCGCGGCGACCTGCTGCACGAGCACCTGATCGGCCCCGACGACCTGCAGCTCGTCTCCGTGACCGACGATCCGAACGTCGCCGTGGATACCGTGATCGCCTGCTACGAGCGGACGTGCGACCACGCGATCGACGGACACGAGGCCGTCGGCGAGTGACGGGGATCGAGGCGGAGTTCCTCGACGATGGCGGGCAGTCGGCGGTCGACGTCGCCGACCGGCTGGTCTCGTTCATCGCGGAGGCGAGCGGGACGATCGACGTGGCGATCTACGACTTCGACGCGCGCGTGGGAGCGACGTCGCGCATCGCCGACGCCCTGGAGGAGCGGCCGCGGCACGCGGCGTGGCGATCCGCGTGGCGTTCAACCAGGAGCGCGAAGCGAAGGCCACGCACAACCCGCCGATGATCTGCGACCCCGAGACGATCGACGGACTGGAGGTGCCCACGAAAGGGGTGCACGACCAGGGCGCGCTGATGCACCACAAGTACGTCGTGCGCGACGGCACCGACGTGTGGACGGGCTCAACGAACTGGACGGACGACGCGTTCTCACGAGAGGAGAACGCGATCGTGCGCGTCTCGTCGCCGGACGTGGCGGCGAGCTATGCACGCAACTTCGAGCAGCTCTGGATCAAGGGGCGCCTCGAGTCGAGCGGGGGCGAGGGCACGTCGGTCACGCTCGGTCGCGGCGTCGACGTCCAACCGCTCTTCTCGCCGAAGGGTCCGTCGCTCGCGCACCGCACGGCGGAGCGCATCGCCGCTGCCCATCATCGCGTGCGGATCCTCTCCCCCGTCATCACATCGGGCGCGGTGCTCGGCACGCTCGCCGAGATCGCCGGACGGGCATCGTTCGACCTGATCGGCGCGTACGACGCGACCCAGATGCGTGAGGTGGTCGGGCAGTGGGAGACGTGGCCACCGAACCACTGGAAGATCGGCGCGTGGGACGCGATCCGCCCGCGCCTCTCGGGCAAGGTCTCGACGCCGTGGAGCGCGGCCGGCGGTGTGCACGACTACATGCACGCGAAGGTCGTGGTGGCAGACGGCGAGGTCGTGACGGGGAGTTACAACCTGTCGCACGGTGGCGAGGAGAACGCGGAGAACGTGCTGCACATCCGCAGCGGTGCCCTGGCGGAGCGCTTCGGAACGTTCGTGGAACGCGTGGCGGCCCGGTACGCGACGAGCGCCGTCTAGGCGCGCCCGACGGCGGCCACGGCCATCGGCTTGACCTCGAACGAGAGCATCAGCTTGCGTAGGAGGCCGTTCAGGCGCCGCTGCTCCGCCGGGGTGAGCACCGACACCACGGCGAACTCGTTGTGGGCGGCCGCGTTCACGGCCTCGTCGATCTTGCCGATGCCGGCGGGGGTGAGCCGGACGATCAACGCGCGACGATCATCCGGGTCGGGTTCGCGGGCGATGAACCCGGCGGCCTCCAGCTTGTCGAGGCGGTTCGTCATGGCCCCGGACGACAGGAGGAGCTCCTCGCCGAGTTCGCCGGGGGACATCGTGAAGTCGTCGTTGTTCTGTCGGAGGGTGATGAGCACCTTGAACTCGCCCTTGTTGAGCCCGAACTCCTCGACGGCATGCTCGAGCATGGTGTCGAACCGCTTGTTCAACTTGCAGATCCGATCGACGGCCCCCTCAACCTCTGGATCGATGTGGGGGAAGATCCTGCACGCACGCTCCAAGAACTCGTCGATCGAATCCTTCGTTCCCATCGCCGGCATCTCCTTTCGAGGGCAAGAAGCTTCATCTCAGTAAGCTTCATCTCGGATTTCTTGACATCAAGCTACATGTCAAGTATCTTCACGTCAAGTTATCACGCAGGCAACACGACGAGAGGAGGTGAGCGCGAGATGGTCCAGACCCCACAGTTCCGGACGGACGAACATCGGATGCGTGAGCACGAGCTTCGTCGGGCGACCGAGGTCACCCGGCGCGAAGGTGCCACGTCGACGACCCGGACGGGACGGATGGCGGCTGGGGCGTTGCGGGCGATGTCCGCTGCGCTCACTCGGACGGCGAACGCGCTCGACACGCCGTGCGACCGTCTCGAACACGACGTCCGCGTGGTCGACCGGATCTGACCGGTCACCCGCGGACCCCGACGGGCTCGGGCCGGGCCTGAGGTGCGAACGGTGCGCCACACCCCCCGCACACTGGGCTCGGTCCGGGTTCCGCCCTTCCGCTCGATACAGTGTTCCGGTGAGACGCACGCTCGCGGCCGTGTTCGCGCTCGGCGCCGTCTCCTGTTCGATCGCGTCGGGCGTGACCCCGTCGCAACCACCTCCGCAATCGCCTCCGGCGCTCGGGACCGCCGGCTGTCCCGCGTCCGGCGAGATGGCTCCGCCAAGCACGTTGATGCTGTTCCGTCACGACGGGTGCGTGCCACCCGAGGAGCTCATGGGGTTCCGGTGCGCCCCCGACGAGCCCGTCGTGATCGAGATCGGCGCCGGGACCCGCGAGGCTGAGCGCTTCATCGGCGAACGGTGGGCAACGCCGCTGGATGCCCTTCCGACGGGCGCGTTCCCGCTGGGCGATGGCGGCGACATCCAGGTGTACGGCATGCCCGGCGATGAGAAGACGCTCATCGTGGCGCGCGATGACACCGTGGAACGGTGGCTCCGCCTGCCACGCCTGGGCGCGAGCGATCCCCCGACGGCGTTCGTGATCGGCGACTCGATCGCCGACGGCGCGGAGCCGTGGATCCTCGAGGCGCTCCCCGGTTGGACGATCGGGTTCGACGCCGTGATCGGCCGCGGGACGAACTCCGCATTGACCTCGGCCGGATCGCAAGCCGCGCTCCGGCCGGACGTCGTCGTGGTGGAACTCGGCACGAACGACGCCGACCCGGTCGCGTTCCGGGAGAACGGCGTCGCCATCCTGGACGCGCTCAAGCACGTCCCGCTGGTGGTCTGGCAGACCGCGCACGGCCCGCTGGAGAACATCCCCGGCGTGAACGTCCACATCCACGGCCTGGTGTCCCAGTACCCGAACGCCGTCGTGGCCGACTGGGACACGTTCGTGAGCGACGACGAGCTGTCGTCGGACGGTGTGCATCCCGCGGCCGAACACGAGGATCTGATGGCGAACCTGATCGCGCCGATCCTGACTCGCTGGCTCGAGGTCGCGGACGGGGGCGGTGCGTCGTCGTGCGCCTCGCAAGCGGAGAACGCGGCAGGCGTGTCCTGACCTCGCCCGGGATCGCTATCCCTATCCGGCGGGAGCGGGCGTCTCCGGCTCGGCGAACGCGACGTCGATCGCGCGCGAGCGGCTCCGCACCAGGATCGCGGCCGTGGCCGCGAGGACGATCAGGCCGCCGACGATCGTCATGGGCGTGAGCGTCTCCCCCAACAGCACCCAGGCCGCGACGGAGCTCACCACCGGCATGCATTGCGTGATCAACGAACCGAGCCACGCCTCGACGTGACGATGCGACCACGCGAGCAAGACGTGGCCGATCGCGCCGGCGCCGAGCGTGATGCACCAGATCCAGACCCAGTCCATCGCCGTCGGCGGCGGCTGCCAGCCCTTCGCCCGAGACGAGCGCGACGATCGTCATCAGGATCGCGGCGACCAGCATGACGCTCGTCATGTACTCCAGCGCCCCGACCCCCGAGCGTGCCTGCTTGGAGAAGAGCCAGTACGCCGTCCACGTGAACACGCTGGCCACCGCGAACAGCTCACCCCAGCCGCTGAACGACGGGGTGCCGGCGGACCCGATCGCCACCACGGAGACGCCCACGAGCGACAACCCCACGAACACCATGTCGCGGCGCTCGACGCGCTCGCCGAACCACTTGGCGGCGCCGATCATGATGCACACCGGAGCGAGCGCGCCGATGATCGTGGCATCGGCGACGCTCGTGAGCCGGAACGCCAGGAAGCTGCACGCGACGTCGGCGGTGAAGATCACCCCGCCGAGCGCGCACGTCCGGAGCGTCGCCCATCGCAGCCGGCGTCCCGTGACGACGAACACGGCGGCGAACACCAGCACGCCCATCCACAACCGGTACGCGGCGAACGTCAGCGTGGGCATCGTGATCTGCTTCAGGACCAGCGGCGCCAGACCCCAGATGACGGTCGTCGTGGCGACCGCGAGGATGCCGGCGGTGCGTCTGGCCTCTTCGGTGCGGGCGGGCGGCGTCATCCCACGACGCTACCAACGCGTAGGCTGCGGCCCGTGACGCACAGCCTCCTTCTCGATGTCTCGAGCTTGGGGTACCGGTCGTACTTCGCGCTCCGCGACGCCGTCCATGCACCCGACGGCTCGTCGGTGGGCGCCGTCGTCGGCTACCTGGACATGGTCACGAGGCTGATCGTGAGCCGCCGCCCGGACGAGGTCATCCACGTGTACGACCACGATTGGCGTCCCACGGTTCGTACCCAGCTCTACGCGGGCTACAAGGCGAACCGGCCGGACGAGCCCGAGGACCTCACCGTGCAGTTCGCGCTCCTCCGCCGCGTGCTGGATCTGACGGGCATGCAGCAGGCCCAGGCGCCGACGTGGGAGGCGGAGGACGCGATCGGCGCGTTGGTGGTCCGCGCGAGCGACGACGACCTCTTCGAGATGGTCTCCGGGGATCGCGACCTGATCCAGCTGGTGCGCGACCCGTCGGTTCGCTTGCTGTTCACGGTGCGCGGCGTCTCGGAGCTGCTCGAGTTCGACGAGGCGACCGTACTCGCCAAGTACGGCGTCCCGGCGTCCCGCTACGCGGAGTTCGCGATCCTCCGCGGCGATCCCTCCGACGAGCTCCCGGGAGTCAAAGGGGTCGGCGAGAAGACGGCGCTCGCGCTGGTCCAGACGTACGGCTCGCTCGACGAGCTGCTGGAAGATGCCGCGGGTGACACGCCGAGGCAGGGCCCGCTCAAAGGGAAGCCCGCGCTCCGCGCACGGCTGCGGGAGGCCGAGGACTACCTGGCGGCGATGCGCATGCTGGTCCCGATCGAGGTCGGCTGCCCGGTCGAGGTCTGGGCCGGCGCCCGTGACGACGCCGCCCTGCGGGCGCTGGCCGAAGAGCACGGCCTGCGCGGCTCCGTGGTCCGATTGTTGGCAGCGCTCGACAGCACCTCCTCGTCGTAGGTCTCCCGGCGCGAGGCGTGCAGGCGCGGGTACGCTGATCAGGGTGCAGGTGGTTCCCGTCGCCTGCGACGCGAGCGGAGGTCGGATGTGACGCAGGACGACGGCAAGACCGCGCCTCCGCCTCCGCGCCCGGACTGCCCGTTCTGCGGGTCCTCCAAGACCCAACCGTTCACGCATGCCGGACCCGGCGCGCGCGTCAACATGAAGTGCACGAACTGCGGCCATCTGTTCCACGCCAAGCTCACGGGCTCGTGAGCCCCTCGTTCGGTTGACGACCGCCGAACCTGGGTAGAGGGTCAGCCAACCGACCGATGCGGCCGGACCCTCGAGGAGGAAGACGGATGGCCTACGAACGTCAACCGCGTTCACTGATCACCGATGAGACCGACATCCTCGTCTACATCCCCGAGGCGGTCGAGCCGAGCGCCGAGCGGGTCGTCGTCGTCGACCAACCGCTCCCTCGCGCGTGGTTCGAGCGGCCCGAGGCCGTCTGGATCATCCTGGGTGTGGCGGCGGCGCTGATCGCCGCGCTGCTCCTGCTCGCCACGCGAACCGTCGCCGTGAGTGCCACGCCCGCCACCGGCGTCACCCCCGCCACCACGGTGGACCCGGACCTGCCGATCTGGAGCGCCCTGGCGGTTCCGGTCCCCGAGAGCTTCCGGACACACACCGTGAACGTCGCCGGCAGCGTCGATCTGTTGGAGATCGCCGACCTCGGCGCCGGAGCGGCGCTGCCGTACACGGGGAACGTCGCCACGGCCGACGGGCCGATGGTCGAGCAGCTGATCGGCAACCACTTCGTCATCGCATCCCCGACCGGAGCCGCCGTCGTCGCATACATGCCGTATCCGGCCGGGAACTCCCTGATCCTCGATCCGGGCGACGAAGTGACGTTCGTCGGAACGCTGATGCCCGTCCCCGCCGACTTCGCGGCGATGGTCGGGCCGGACGCGGCGCTGATCGGCTCCAGGACCGGCGTGTACGTGCGGGTCGTGCCGGAGACGCTTCGCACCGTCACCGTGGTGCCCGAGACCTCCTGACGACCGAGGTGTGAACGGCCTCGAAGGTGGGAAGACCGCCTCCGAGGAGGTGGTCGAATGACGACGACCTATGGCACAACCACCGGGAGCGCGGCAGGCGTGGGAGCCCGCGTCGCGCTGACGCTCCTGGGCGCGGCAGGGCTGATCGTGGGCGCGTTCATGGAGTGGACCGCATCGATCGACGGCACCAAGCTCGCCATGAAGGCACTCTGGACGACGAACTTCCACACGACGGAAACCTTCGTCGCCACCGTGGGATTCGCGTCGATCGTGGTCGGGCTCGTGGCGATCGTCGGGCTGGCGATCGGCAGCGGCTGGCTCACCCGGCTCGCCGGTGCGGTCGCGGTGGTCGGCTTCATCCTGTTCGCGATCGAGGTCTACCGCTCGTCTGCCGACGAGATGATCGGCATCGGCGCGTGGATCGCCTTGGCGGGCGGGATCGTCACGTTGATCGCGGGGTTCTTCGGTCCGCGTCATGTCATCACGGCGCCGACGAACACCGTCGTCGTGGACGAGTAGCACGCAGCGTGTGACCGCTCGCAAGCCCCCCTTGCGAGATCGCGGCCGCGGCACGCGGGCATAGACTGCCCAGCGTGCCGCGGCCGCTGCGTATCGGGATCCAACTCCCCGAGGTGGAACGCGACGTGCGATGGCCCGAGTACGCGGCGATGGCGCGCGCGGCCGAGCACGCGGGGTTCGACTCGATCTGGCTCGGCGACCATCTGCTCTACCGTGACGACGGGCGGCCCGAGCGCGGACCGTGGGAGGCCTGGACGCTCCTCGCCGCGCTCGCCGCCGTGACGGAGCGCGTGACCCTGGGGACGCTGGTCGCATGCGCGGCATTCCACCCTCCGGCCGTCCTGGCGAAGATGGCTGCGACGGTTGACGAGGTGAGCGGCGGACGGCTCGTCCTGGGCATCGGTGCCGGCTGGAACCGAGCGGAGTTCGACGCGTTCGGGCTGCCGTTCGATCATCGCGCATCGCGGTTCGAGGAGGCGTTCGAGATCGTGCGGCGGCTCCTCGGGGGCGAGCGCGTGACGCTCCACGGCTCGTACTGGCACGCGGAGGATGCCGTGCTCCTGCCGGTGCCGTCGCGCCGGCCGCCGCTGATGATCGGCAGCACCGGCGAACGGGTCCTGTCGATCGCGCTGCCGCACGTCGACATGTGGAACACGTGGTTCGATTGGTACGGCAACACGCCGGAAGGGTTCGCGGCGCGGAACGCCGAGATCGACGCGGCCGCGGAGCGTGCGGGTCGCGACCCTCACGAGATCCAACGAAGCGCGTGCGTGCACGTGGTGCTGGACCGCGGCGTCGACGGCCGTCCGATCGATCCGGGCTGTCCGCCGCTCGAGGGCACGCCCGAACGGATCGCGGAGGGTCTCGCGGAGATGGCCGAGGCCGGAGCCGACGAGGTGATCCTGGTCGTCACGCCGATCGACGAACGGTCGATCCATCGGCTGGCCGACGTCCTCGCCCTGCTGTGACGCGACCGGCTAGCATCCCCGGCGTGGAGCCGAGCGTGAACGCGTGGGAGGGCGACGGCGCATGGTTGAAGACCGCGTTGCATACCCACACGTCCGACACGGACGGTGAGCTCACGCCGGAAGCGGTTGCCGCCCACTACGAGTGGGCGGGGTTCGACGTCCTCACGATCACGGACCACTGGACCCTCACGTCGGTCCCGTCCACCGAGCACCTGCTGATCATCACGGGCGCCGAGCTCGCCGTCGACCCTCTGGGCGCCGGCCGCTACACGGAGATCCTGGCGATCGGGATCGACGAGCTGCCCGACGATCCGGGGGGCGATCGCGCGTACTGGGAGCGGATCGACGACTACGACTTCAAGACGTTCCCCGACCTGTCCACCGCCGCCGCGTTCATCACCGGCCAGGGCGGCGCCGCGTTCGTCGCCCATCCGTACTGGAGCGGGCTCACGCCGGAGGTGATCCTCGGCGCCGAGGGCCTCACGGGACTCGAGCTCTTCAACGCGAGCTCCGAACGGGAAACGGGCCGCGGCGATTCGTCGTACCTCTGGGACCTGGCGCTCGAGGCCGGCATGTCTCTCTCCGCGATCGCGACCGACGACAGCCACTACCCGCTGTTCGACATCGGCGACGCGTGGACCATGGTGCACGCGGCCGAACGTTCGCACGGCGCCGTGCTCGAGGCGTTGCGGACGCACCGGACGTACGCGTCGAACGGTCCGGTGCTGCATGATGTGCGCCGCGACGGCGACACGATCGAGGTGCGGTGCAGCCCCTGCCGGTCGGTGGGGGTGCACACACGTTACGAAGAGGGCTGGACCGTTCGCGCGGATCATCGCGGACGTCAGGAGGGCGCCCGGATCCTCGAGCGGGATGACGCGGGTCTGGTCGTCCGCGCTCGGTTCCAGCCGGAGGTACCGGACCTGCCGTTCATGCGCGTCGTGGCCACCGACGCCGGTGGACGGACAGCCTGGACCAACCCGCTCTAGCCGCGACCGAGCAGGAACCACGCCTCCGTCGGACCTTTGCCCTTCAGCTCCACCGTGGTGGGCTCACTGAACGTGAACCGGCCCAGGAGCAATCCGTGCGTGGCCGCCGAGACGAGGATCCGCCCCGGTTCGCCGTGCGACTCCAGTCTGCTCGCCACGTTGACCGTGTCGCCCCACAGGTCGTACGCGAACTTGCTCCGACCGATCACCCCCGCGACCACCGGGCCCGAAGCGACGCCGACCCGGATGGCGATGGACTCTCCCGTCGGCCATCGGGCGCCGTCGAGGCAGTCCATGATGTCCAGCGCCATCAGGGCGGCCGCATCGGCGTGATCGGGCCGAGGGTCCGGCGCTCCGGCGACCGCCATGTAGGCGTCGCCGACCGTCTTGATCTTCTCCATCCCGACGCGGTCGCACACCTCGTCGAAGCGCGTGAACACGTCGTCGAGCACCACCACCAGCTCGTGCGGGGCGATGCGCGAGGCGTGCTCCGTGAATCGCACCAGGTCCGCGAACAACACGGTGACGAGCTCCAGACCGTCCGCGATCTGCGCGTCCTGCGGGGGTGTGTCGCCCGCCTGCAACCGGTCGACGATCGATCCCGGCAACGTGTTGCGCAGCAGTTCGTCGGCTCGCCGGCGCGCGCGATCCAGCTGCCGCTCACGCAGGAACACCAGACGCTCGTTCCGCTCCAGGCCGTATCCCGCCGCCATCCCGATGACGGCGATCGAGACGAGGAACGAGTCGGCGAGCCAGAGCTCGCGGACCGTGTCGTTCACGATCCCGTAGCTCACGACGTTGTAGTACGCGATCATCAGGACGCCCACGATCGACGAGTACGCGAACGGCAGGCGGCTGAGGATGTAGCAGAACATGAGGATCACCATGAGGCCGGCGTACGCCCATTCGGCGGGAGCGACGGGGACGAACACCCGATGGGTCGCCCACAGCCCGGCGTTGAACAGCAGGATGAACGACATCCACCCGCGCCAGTGCGGCGGGAACCAGCGCGTGTACGTGACACCGAGGCTGATCACGAGCGAGGGGACGGCGATCCCGTATCGGATCACGAGATCCGCCCCCTGATCGCCCGGGATCACGATGTCCGCCAGGAACACGAACACGATCCACAGCACGATCCCGAGGACGTGCGCCAGCCTGAGATACGGGAGGCTCACCGTGAAGTACGCCGTCTGGAAGTCGCTCTCGAGCGCGGGATCGATGAAGCGCAACGACACCGGGCGCATCTCGACCGACTGCTCCAGGAAGCGATGGAGCGGGCGGGGCACGAACCACGCGCGGGAACGTTCGGAACTGCGTCGGGACGGGTCCATCGGCGCAGGCATCGTATATGTCGTTCGTCGACTGGTCGTGAGAACCTATCCCGATGAAATCGCGCATCGCCCTCGTCGCGCTGGCGCTCTCCGGCATCCTGTTCGTCGGGGCGCAGCCGGCGCTCGCCGCAGGCCCGACGACGGAGTCCGTTCCCGGGTTCAACCTGCTCCCCGTCGACGGAGGGTGCGGCTACACCCCGACGGTGACCCAGCGTGACCCGAGGACGCTGACCACGTGGACCGACCGGCGCGGGGCGACCGTCCTCCAAACGCTGCGGGCCGCCACGACCACCCAATATGCGGGCGGAGCGGGCGGCACGATGCAGCTCGATGAGAACTGGCTCGTGACGGTCACGCCCAACCGCGACGGCACCAGCACGATCCTGTTCGTGGGCCGCGGCGCCCTCTGGGGCACCGACACGGGCCTCGGTCGGTCCTTCTTCCAATGGGTGACCGGCGTGGTCGTGATGCGGGGGTCGTACGACATGAAGACGGGGATCTTCCTCGTCTCGTCGAAGACGATCCTGGGTCAGGTCACGGACATGTGCGACGCCTTGGCGACGGGACTGAAGCCGCGACACTGAGACGGGCGGCCCGCGCGATCACGGGCGTCCTCGCGACGCTCGCGCTCGTCTGGGGTTCGCTCTCCACCGCGCCGGCCGCGCAGGCGAGACCCCACGAGGCTCGGAACCACAGGGTCGACCCGCACAAGGCGCCCGCGCCGCCGCCCAACAGCCTGCCCGGCATCGACGTCAGCCACCATCAGAACGCGATCGACTGGACACAGGTCGCGGGATCGGGCATCCGGTTCGCGATCGCGAAAGCGACCGAGGGGACCGGCTACATCGATCCGTTGTTCTCGACCAACCGTGCGGACGCCATGGCCGCAGGCATCACGTTCGGCGCGTACCACTTCGCTCGTCCGGACCTGCATCCCTTCGACCCGGTCCCTGAGGCCGATCACTTCGTCGACACGGCGCAGCTGGCGCCCGGCAACATCCTGCCGGTGCTCGACCTCGAACGTTCGGGCAACCTCTCCCCGGCCGAACTGACCGACTGGGTGCTCCAGTGGCTCGGCCGCGTGACGGAGCGGACCGGCGTTCACCCCATCGTCTACACCAGCCCCAACGGGTGGAAGGACCGCATGGCCGACACCACGGCGATCGCCGACGCCGGGTACACCGTGCTGTGGGTCGCCCATTGGGGTGTCGCCTCTCCGACCCTGCCTGCGAACGACTGGCAGGGGAACGGCTGGACGATCTGGCAGTACAGCAACTGCGGCAACGTGCCAGGCATCACCGGCTGCGTCGACCTGGACTGGTTCGACGGGCTGGACTTCGCGCCGATCCTCATCCCGTCGCCCGACACCGTGGCCCCGATCGCGACGATCGCCACGCCGACAGGCGTGGTAGGACCCGTCACGGTCTCGTTCGACGAGATCGTCCGCGGCGTCTCCGCCGAAAGCCTGTCGCTGCGACTCGCGTCCTCCGGCGTTCCCGTCGATGCGACGATCACGTGCGCATCCAAGGCCGGCGATCAGGTGAACTGCGCGACGGGGAAGCTGGTCGTCGCCGTGCTGGAACCGGACGAGCCGCTCGTCCCCGGGCAGAGCTACCAGGTCGTGGTGAATCCCGCCGGCACGATCGCACCGATCGTCGACCGCGGCGGCAACCCGGCGTCCGCGACCCAGGCGGACTTCGCGGCGCCGACACAGGTGGAACAGGCGAGCGCGGCGATCCGATACGGCTGGCACACCGCGGCGTCGAAGGACGCGTTCGGCCGGTCGTACGTCACGGATCATCTGTCCGGCTCGACGGCGTCGTTCGCGTTCAAAGGCAAGACCGTGACGTGGTACACGGTCACCGGCCCCGCGCAGGGCAAAGCTTCGGTGTGGATCGACGGTCATCCGAAGGGGACGTTCAACCAGTACGCGCCTTCGACGACCTTCAAGGTCGCGCGATCCTTCCGACACCTGCCGCCCGGCGACCACACGATCACGATCCGCGTGCTCGGCACTGAGGGCGCGAAGGCCGCCACGGATGCGCAGGTCGCGGTCGATGCCATCGAGGTCGGCGGCAAGGTGGTGTGGAGCCCCGGGCTGACGTTCGGCTGGGGGAAGGCCAAGAGCGCGGCCGCCTCAGGGGGCGACGTCGCGGTGAGCGACCTGGCGGGATCGACCGCGACGTTCGCGTTCTACGGGTCCGGCGTTGACTGGCAAACCGCCCGCGGGCGGCACCAGGGCCGGGCGCAGATCTACGTCGACGGCGTGCTCCGCAAGACCGTGGACAACTACGCGCGCAGCCCCGGCGTCGTCGTCCGATCGATCACCGGCCTGACCCTCGGGATGCATGAGCTGCGCATCGTCGTCCTGGGCGAGGCGCGCCCCGCCGCCGACGGCACGCAGATCTCGATCGACACCTTCACGGTGATCCCCTGAGCCGTGTCGTAAGCTAGGACGACGCTGCAACGTTGTCCGGCGATGAGCGACTCCAGCCTTCGGTCGTGATCACGGATCGGCCCCGACCCAACGGCCACAGAGATTGCTGGAGGATGCACCATGCTCGATCAACGAACGCCCAAGACCGCCGTACCCCCGACCGACATGCTCACTCAGCTCGAACCCGCCCTGGAGCGCGGGCTCGAACGGCACCTCTCCCAGGCGACGGAATGGTTCCCGCACGAGTACG
Organism: uncultured Actinomycetes bacterium; assembly: GCA_963835415.1. GTDB lineage: Bacteria > Actinomycetota > UBA4738 > UBA4738 > HRBIN12 > JBBQVZ01. Next base: position 222,460 of record CAWIFZ010000004.1, read on the forward strand.
TGCCGTACGAGGTGGGACGCAACTACGTCGAGGAGCCGTGGGAGATCACGGACAGCCACCTGAGCGAGATCTCGCGGATCTCGCTCGAGGTCAACCTCCTCACCGAGGACAACCTGCCCTACTACCACCTCGCCCTCTGGGAGACGTTCGGCAGGGACGGGGTGTGGGGCGAATGGGTCCGCCGCTGGACCGCAGAAGAGGGGCGTCACGCGATCGTCCTGCGTGACTACCTGACGGTGACCCGCGGGCTGGATCCCGTCGCGCTCGAGCGCGGTCGCATGGAGACCGTGTCACGTGGCTACTACCCGGATGGCAACGGCGGGTTCTTCGCCGATCCGCTCGACGGCTTGGTGTACACGTCGTTGCAGGAGCTGGCGACGAGGATCGCCCACCGCAACACGGGGCAGTACACGGACGACCCGCTGATCGTGAAGCTGACCGGCCGCATCGCGATCGACGAGAACCTCCACTACGTCTTCTATCGCGAGCTGGCCAAGGCCGCGCTCGAGATCGATCCCTCGGCCATGATGATGGCGATCCACCGACAGGTGACCGGGTTCCAGATGCCCGGCCTGGAGATCCCCGAGTTCAAGGCGAAGGCGATCCAGATGGCGAAGGCCGGCATCTACGACCTGCGGATCCATCACGACCAGGTGGTGCTGCCCGTGCTGTTCAAGCACTGGAAGATCGACCAGCTGACGGATCTCTCGGAGGAAGCGAAGGAAGCCCGCGAAGGGGTCATGAACTACCTCGCGATGCTCGACGCGACCGCCACGATGTACGAAGAGAAACGCGCCGCCTCCGCATCATCCTGAGCCGCCGTCGCCGACTCCGGCTCTCGGCAGAGTTCTCGGGAAGACCGCTCCGTTGTCTAGAGTGATGCTCCCATGACCGACTCCGCCGCAGAGATGACGAGCGTTCCGGGCGAGCTCGATCCGCTCGATTCGCCCCCGCCCGCGTTCGGCGCCGCCGACGCGGAGCGGATGGCCGCGGACGTCTTCGGAGTGGATGCCACGGGGTCTCCGCTCGTCAGCGAGCGAGACCAGAACGTCAAGCTCGTGACGGACGACGGCGGCGGATTCGTGCTGAAGATCGGCAACCCGGCGGACGACCCCGGCGTGATCGACATGCAGACGCAGGCGCTCCTGCACGTCGCCCGCACCGATCCGACGCTCCCGGTCATGCGGCTGGTCCCGACGCTCGACGGCCGGTTCCACGCCGACGTCGTGGGGCCGGACGGCCGCTCCCACATCGCGCGGATGGTGACGTTGCTGCCCGGCCGCACCATGGCGTCGGACGAGCTGCGCCTGGACACGCTCTATGCGTTCGGCGTGGCGTGCGCACGGCTCGGCGTCGCGATGCGCGGGTTCTTCCACGCGTCGGCCGGACATCCACTCCTATGGAACGTCAAGCACGCGCTGGAGCTGCGCCCGCTCGTGCAGCACGTCCCCGACCCCGCCAGGCGCGCGGTGATCGACGAGGTGTTGGACCGGTTCGAGGCACACGTGAGCCCGGTCTTCGGCGAGCTCCGTGCGCAGGTGATCCACAACGACCTCACGCCGGACAACTGCTTGTTCGATGCGGAGCAACGTGTGTCGGGCGTGATCGACTTCGGCGACATGGCGCACTCCGCGTTGGTCTGCGACTTCGTCTCCACCGTCGAGCCGCTCATGGGCGAGCGCCGAGACCACTTCGAGACGCTGGCGTCCACGGCCGCGGGGTACGCATCGGTCACGCCGTTCCTCGAGGACGAGATCGGGTTGCTGCCCGACATCCTCCTGGCGCGCTGGGCCACCACCGCCGTCATCTCGGCATGGCGCGTCCGAAGCTACCCGGAGAACGCCGACTACATCACCGGATGGGACGCGGGCGTGTGGGCCATGCTCGACGCGTATCGCGACCTCGGCTCGGTCGAGTACGAACGGAAGATCCGCGACGCCATGTTCGCGGCGACGCGCCCCGACCGGCCCGTCCCCCGGGCGAGCAGCTCGTTCGAACAACTGGTGGAGCGGCGCGGGCGAGTGCTCGGCTCGGCGATCTCGCCGCTCACGTACGATCGGCCGCTGCATCTGGTCCGGGGACGAGGAGCATGGCTGTATGACGCCGACGGGCGCGCGTACCTCGATTGCTACAACAACGTTCCCGTCGTGGGCCACTCGCACCCCCGCGTCGTCGAGGCGATCGCTCGCCAGGCAGCCACGTTGAACACGAACGCGCGCTACCTGACCGGTGCCGCGCTCGAGCTCGCGGAACGGTTGATCGCGACCATGCCCGACGGCCTCGACACCGTGATGCTGGTGAACTCCGGCAGCGAGGCGAACGACTTGGCGTGGCGACTGGCGACGACCGTGACCGGCGGCACCGGCGGACTCGTGACCGAGTTCGCGTACCACGGCGTGACGACGGTGGTCGCCGACCTCTCCCCCGAGGAATGGGTGCACGCGACGGCCCCGACGAACGTGGTCACCGTCCCGGCGCCGGACGGCTACCGCGGTGCGCATCGCCGCGAGGAACCGGATTGGACGACGCGCTACGCGGAACACGTGGACGCAGCCGTCGCCACGCTCGCCGAGCGCGGCGTCGCGCCGGCCGCACTGTTCGTGGACTCGGGGTTCACGAGCGACGGGATCCTCACGCCGCCGGGCGACTACCTGCAGGACGCCGTACGGCGCTGGCGCGCGGCCGGCGGCTTGTTCGTGGCCGACGAGGTCCAGTCGGGGTTCGGCCGGCCCGGCTCGCACCTGTGGGGGTTCGACGTCCACGGCGTGATCCCCGATGTCGTCACGCTGGGCAAGCCCATGGGCAACGGCCACCCGGTGGCCGCCGTGATCACGCGGAAGGACATCGTGGATCGCTTCGCCCTCGAGACCGAGTGGTTCAGCACGTTCGGCGGCAACCCGGTGGCGTGCGAGGCGGCCCTCGCCGTCCTCGACGTGATCGAGCAGGAGCTCGTCGCGCAGAACGCCCTGGAGCAGGGGGCGTGGATCCGCGCGCGGCTGGAGGCGCTGATGGAACGGCATGCGCTGATCGGCGAGGTGCGCTCGCTCGGACTCTTGATCGGCGTCGAGCTGATCCGGGACCGAAGCACACGCGAGCCGGCGATCGCCGAAGCCGGCCTGGTCCTGAACGCGATGCGTGAACGAGGCGTGCTCGTGGGCACGACCGGGCGGGAGAGCAACGTGCTGAAGATCCGCCCGCCGCTCGTGATCACGCGCGATGAGGCAGAAGTGCTGGTCGACACGCTCGACCAGGTCCTCGCGGAGATACGTCCTCCAGCGTAGCGGGGCCCGTGAGTCGTATCGTTCACCTATGGGTCTCGTGCTGGGCGTGGAGGGCGACGGTGCCCACACCCATGCGGTGCTCACCGACAGTTCCGGAACGCTCCTGGGCTTCGGCGTCAACGACGATTCCTCGGACTGGGACAGCGTCGGGATCGCCGCCGCCGCGGCGGCCCTCCGTTCGTGCATCACCGAGGCGCTGCACTCCGCCCAGGCGGAGGGTGACGCCGTCGGGTCGGCGGTCTTCGGATTGGCGGGCGTGGACTTCCCCGTCGACGAACGGCGGCTCGGAGGGATCCCCGAGGCGATCGGGTTCAAGGGCAAGTATCGGATCATGAACGACTCGTTCGCCGCGATGCGAGCCGGCACGGACGACCCGTTCGGCGTCGTCATCGTCGCGGGGAACGGATCCGTCGTGGCCGGGCGGAACGCGGAAGGGATCGAGTACCGGAGCCTCGGGCTCGGCCGGCTCTACGGGGATTTCGGGAGCGAGACCGACATCTCCGAAAGCGCCCTCACCGCGGTCGCCGAAGCGTTCATCGGCCTGGGACCGCCGACGTCGTTGACGACGATGCTGTGCGAGTTCGCGGGCGTCGAGTCCGTCGTCGACCTGGTGGACGGGACGGCGCGCGGCCGGATCGACACCACGCTGTTCACGCCGGTGGTCATCGCCGCCGCCGCCGATGGAGATCTGGTCGCGCGCGGCTTGCTCTCCCACGCGGGGGCCATGCTGGGAGCGACCGCCGTCCACGTGATCCGGACGCTCCGGATGGAGCACACGTCGTTCGACCTCGTGCTCGCGCGCCACCTGTTCGACAGCGCCGAACTCGGGGAGGCCGTGGCGTCGTGCGTGCTTCCGATCGCGCCAGGCGTCCGCGTGACGCGGCTCGCCGTTCCCCCCGTGATCGGTGCGGCGCTGCTCGCGGTGGAACTGGCGGGTGCCACCCCTTCGAGCGACGCGCGTTCGACGCTGGCCGACGGGTTGGCTCCGGCGCTCGCCATCCGCTGACGGAATAGGCGCGGCCGCTCAGGCGGTTACGGGAACCGAGAAGGAGGAACCACCCCATGCCAGCCATCACCGTTGACGACATCACGACGTTGCAGCGACTCCCGCAGGTCGCTCCGACCGCCACCCCGCGCCGCGTCCGATCCGTGACGACCGCGCCGGGCGGCTTCGAGGGTGAGGGATTCCCGGTCCGCCGCGCGTTCGCCGGCGTCGACCTGACCGAGCTCGATCCGTTCATCCACATGGACCAGATGGGTGAGGTCGAGTACGCACCGGGCGAGCCGAAGGGCACGCCTTGGCACCCGCACCGCGGTTTCGAGACCGTCACGTACATCATGGACGGGATCTTCGAACACCAGGACTCCAACGGCGGCGGCGGGGTCATCACGAACGGCGACACCCAGTGGATGACGGCGGGCGCCGGCATCCTGCACATCGAGAAGCCGCCGGAGCACCTGGTCATGAGCGGAGGGCTGTTCCACGGCCTGCAACTCTGGGTCAACCTCCCGAAGGCGGAGAAGTGGGCCGCACCCCGCTACCAGGACCTCCGCGGCAACGAGGTCAGCCTGCTGGCGTCATCCGACGCCGGAGCACTCGTCCGGGTGATCGCCGGCGACCTCGCGGGACGGTCCGGGCCCGGCGACACCTACACGCCGATGACCATGGTGCACGCCACGGTGTCACCCGGCGCCACCCTGGAGGTTCCGTGGGATCCGGCGTTCAACGCGCTCGCCTACGTGCTCGCCGGAGCGGGGACCGTGGGTGTCGAGAAGATCGCGGTCGCCACGGGGCAGCTCGCGGTCTTCGGCCCGGGAGACTCGATCACCGTGCAGGCGGCCGAGGTCCAGGAGAGCCGTTCACCGGCGCTCGAGGTGCTGCTGCTCGGCGGCAGACCGATCAGGGAGCCGGTGGCGTGGATGGGGCCGTTCGTCATGAACACCCGCGACGAGCTGGTGCAGGCGTACGAGGACTACCAGGCGGGCAAGCTGGGACGCATCCCCGCCGTCCACAACACGCCCACCGAGATCGTCGAATCCACCCAGGAAGGCCCCGACGCGGACGACTGAGCTCACGCGGGCACCCTCCTGGCGGTTATGGTGGGGTGGATGCCAGAACCCGCTTGGATCGAAGAGCTGGTCGCGACGGTCGACCAGACGCACGGTGGAGAGGCCGCCAAGACCACCCGCATCCTGATCGACGCGACGGCGGACATGCGCCTGCGATCCACGCATCAGCCGCCGAACACGTCGGGGGCGGCCTTCGTCTCCGTCATCCCGGGCATGCTGAACGACGTGGAGCTGTTCGCGCTCTTCTCCAAAGGGGGCCGGGTGGCGGTGCAGTTGAAGACCCTGCGCCGCATCAATCCCTTCAGGATCGCGGAGCAGGAAGAAGCGCTCCGGGGGATGCTCGGAGGCATCACCGGGTTCAAGCTCGACAAGCCCGACTACCCCGACATCACGCTCGCGAAGCTCTCCACCGACGAGGCGCGGGCGTCGTTCGTCGAGACGATGCGCTGGGTCGTCGAACGCGTGCGCAAGAGCAACGGTCTCAGCTGAACGAACGCGACGCGGGTCAGACCGAACCGCTGAACGTGTCGCAGTCGTTCGGATCGCCGGAGGAGTAGCCCGTCCGGAACCACTGCTGGCGTTCCGCTGACGATCCGTGCGTCCACGTGTCGCGGTTGACGCTGCCCTGCGTCTCGCGCTGGATCCGGTCGTCTCCGACCGCCCTGGCCGCGTCGAGCGCGTCGGCGACGTCCTGATCGGTGATCGGCGTGAGGTAGCCGGTGTCGACGGCGTTCGCCGCCCAGACGCCCGCGTAGCAATCGGCCTGCAGCTCGGTGCGCACGGAGTCGCTCTGGGGCCCCTGGCCTCCGCCGGTCTGGCCGAAGAGCCCGAGGAGGTCCTGGACGTGATGACCGTACTCGTGCGCCAGGACGTACGCCTCCGCGAGCGGTCCCCCCTGCGCCCCGAACCGATCCGTGAGCTCCTGGAAGAACCCGAGGTCGATGTACACCTTGGCGTCGCCGGGACAGTAGAACGGTCCGACGTCGGTGGTCGCCGCACCACACGCGCTCGTGGTCTGACCGGTGAAGAACACGGTGGGTGATTCCCGGTAGCCGCGCATCTGGCCGTCCCAGTAGTCCTGGATGCTGTTGACGTAGGCCACGATCCGACAGTCCTCGCGGTTCTGGGCATCCGCGCCGGTTCGACAGTCCAGGGGTTGACTCGCCTGACCGTTCCCGACCGTGACTCCGGAGAGATCCTCCAGCACCGATGCATCGCCCCCGAACGCGTTCACGGCCACGATCACGATCGCGATGATGAGCCCGATCCCTCCCCCGCCCACGGCGATGCCGCCGCCGGACATCCCACGGCGATCCTGGATCTGCGACGGGTCCAACCGGGCGCGGCGTCGTACCTTCATCCGCCGGCCTTACCCACCAGCGCTGTCTCCCAACCCGACCAGCTCGAATACTTCGACGTCGTCGTCCTTCCCTTTCAGCGACCGTGACCCGGCCGGACGCACGACCAGCTCGACGCCCAATCGCGCGACCGTCGATGCGCTCGCCAAGACCTGACCGGCCAGAGCGGCCGATTGGAGACGCGCCGCGACGTTCGTGGTGTCCCCGATCGCCGCGAAGCTCCGGTGGTCCGTCGACCCCACGTTGCCGATCACGACGAGACCGGTGTTCACGCCGATCCGGAAGCGTGGCCACGTCGGGTGCTCGCTCGCGATCCGTTCGGTCAGGTCGCGCATCGCGATCCCCGCGCGAGCTGCCCGGATCGGATGGTCGGGCTGGTCGTCGAGCGCGTTGAACACGGCCATGATGGCGTCGCCCGCGAACCGTTCGATCAATCCGCCCTCCTGCTCGACGACGATCGGGACGGCCGCCTCCCAGTAGGCGTTCACCATCTCGATCACCTCGCCCGCAGGTCGGCCCTCCGAGAAGCTCGTGAACCCTTCCAGATCGGCGAAGAGCACGGTCACGTCCTTCTCCTCGCCGCCGAGCCGCGCGAACGACGGCTCTTCCTCCAACCGCTCCGCGAGCCGCGGGCCGACGTACCGGCGGAGCAACGCGTCCACCCGTGACAGCTCGCGCGCGGACCGTTCGAGCATCGCGATCTCGTCCGCGCCGTAGCCCTGGACCCTGAGGCGCTCGAGCACCGGCGCGAGCGGCGCGTCGTCGCGCATCGCGATGACCAACTCCCCCAGGACCTCGGAGTCGCGCCGATCGACGCGCTCGAGCGTCCGTTCCAGGTAGAGCCCGCCGAACGTCCCGGCCACGGAACGCTCGCGCCGGTACTCCGCCTTGGCCGCGAACAGGATCGATCCGAACGCGATCGCCATCAAGACGTGCCACTCCCACCACGTGGCGTGCCAGCTGCGCCCGAACGCCACCGCGATCATCGCCTCCGCCAGCAGGACGAACGCGACGGCGACGGCGAGCGGCAACGTTCGCCTGCGCTCCCGGTAGAGCGTCAGGTAGCGAGCCGCCGCGAACGCATACAGCCCCACCGAGACCGGCGCGAGCAGTCGCAGGATCGGCGGCGCCTCCTCGCCCGGAGCGTGATCCAGGATCCCGAGCTTGCCGAACGACGCGATCGCCCACGCCGCGATCAGGACGAACAACCCGGCGCGCCACCGGTGCAGCGTCCGCATGGAGGGGCTCGCGCGACCCTCTCGTTGCCACGCGGACGCGGCCGCGAACCCGGCCGCCAGGACCAGCCCGATCGGCGTCGCGACCTGGAAGCCGGCGTTCGGCCCCTCGAGCAGGACACCGGGGGTGGCGAGCGCGTGCAGCCCCAGGAACCCGGCGCTCGCGAGCAGCGCGAGCGAGACCAGGAACAGCCGTGCGTCTCCCCGCTGGCTCGCCGCCTCGCTGGTGAGCAGGCCGAGCACCATGTTCACCAGGGCGACGCTGAGCACCAGCCAGAAGTGCGACGGATGGTGCTCCCAGCGCACGTCGAGCGCCGGTACCGCCAGCAGCAACACGAGTCCGGCGAGCGGGAGCACCAGCAGACCCGCGAGGATCCACATGCGTGTCCTGGTCGCTGGCATCGCGAGGGCTCCTTCGGTGTAGGTGTTCTGCCTAACAGAGTTCGGTGCGGACTGCACGGCGCCGGGGAAGCGCACGTTCCCGCAAGACCGATCGTGTCCCCGCGCCTACGCTTGGCCCGATGGGACCGGACGCACTCGATTTCTGGCTCGGCTCGTGGATCGCGACGTGGGAGGGCGGAGGCGGAACGAACATCGTCACGCGCGAGCTCGCCGACGCGGTCGTCGTCGAACGGTTCGAGGCGGCGCCCCCCGACCCGTGGTCGGGCATGAGCGTCTCGGTGCACGACCCCACGAGCGAGCGCTGGCGCCAGACATGGGTCGACTCGAACGGGAGCTATTGGCACTTCGTCGGCATGCGGACCGGCGAGGGCACGATCTTCGCCACGCCGGAACCGGTCGACGCCGACCGCTTGTACAAGCGCATGGTCTTCAGCGACGTGACGCCCGACGCGTTCCACTGGCGTTGGGAATCGTCGGCCGACGGGTCGACGTGGGTGCAGCGCTGGGCGATCGACTACCGACGAACGGGAGCGGTGTCGGATCCACTGTCGACCCGCGGATAGCCACCGAGCGTCCGGGCTACGGGCGCTCGTCCTGGGACGGCCGCTTCCACAGGTTGAGGTCACCATCCTGAGCGTGTCCGTCGATCGCGGCCAGCTCGTCGGGAGTGAACTCGAGGTTGTCCAACGCGCCGACGTTCTCGATCACCTGCTCGGGCCGGCTCGCACCGATCAACGCCGACGTCACGCGCGGGTCGCGGAGCGTCCAGGCCAGCGCCATCTGGGCCAGGCTCTGCCCGCGCTCCTTCGCGATCGCGTTCAGCGCGCGCACGTGCGTGAGGTTCTCCTCACTGAGGTGGGATCGTTGGAGCGAGTCGCCACCCGGCTGATTGATCCGCGAATCCTCGGGGATCCCGTCGAGATACTTGTCGGTGAGCAGCCCCTGCGCGAGCGGGGAGAACGCGATGCAGCCCATCCCCTCCTCCACCAGCGCGTCGAGCAGGCCTTCTTCGATCCACCGGTTCAACATGCTGTACGACGGCTGGTGGATCAGCAACGGGACGCCCATCTCGCGCATGATCCGCGCCGCCTCCTGCGTCATCCCCGGGGAATACGACGAGATGCCGGCATACAGCGCCTTGCCTTGATGGACGGCCGACGCGAGCGCGCCCATCGTCTCCTCGAGAGGCGAGTCCGGGTCGAACCGGTGCGAGTAGAAGATGTCGACGTAGTCGAGACCCATGCGGCCGAGGCTCTGATCGAGGCTGGCGAGCAGGTACTTGCGCGAGCCGCCACCCTGCCCGTACGGACCCGGCCACATGTCCCAGCCCGCCTTGGTCGAGACGAGCAGCTCGTCGCGGTACGGCGCGAAGTCCTTCTTGAGGATCTTGCCGAAGTTCCGCTCGGCGGCTCCGTACGGCGGGCCGTAGTTGTTCGCCAGGTCGAAGTGCGTGATGCCCAGGTCGAACGCGGTCCGCAGGATCGCTCGCTGCGTCTCCCCTGGTGTCGGGTCGCCGAAGTTGTGCCAGAGGCCGAGCGAGAGCGTCGGCAGCGCCAGCCCGCTCCGGCCACAGAAGCGGTAGACCATCCGGTCGTAGCGTTCCTCGGCGGCCTCGTATGCCATGCATCGCTCCTGACGTCTCCGCGACGGACCGTGACCACGTCACCCTATCGCCATGGCCGAAACGTTTGCCGCCGACACCTCCAGGGGACATGATGCGGGAGACATCGGACCAGAGATCGGGTCACCGAGGAGGCCGGACCATGACGTACACGATCGCCGAACCCTGCATCGACGTGAAGGACCGCGCCTGCGTGGACGAGTGCCCGGTCGACTGCATCTACGAAGGTCCACGGATGCTCTACATCCAACCCGACGAATGCGTGGACTGCGCGGCGTGCGAGCCGGTGTGCCCGGTGACGGCGATCTTCTACGAGGACGACGTCCCGGACGAGTGGAAGCAGTTCACGCCGGTGAACGCAGAGTTCTTCGGCGAGGCGGTGAGCGGACTCGGCGCCCCCGGCGGCGCGGCCTCGGTCGGCGTGGTCGCGGTCGACCATCCCGTCGTGGCGAACTGGCCCACGCTCTGACGGTGTAGCACCCCCTCCACCCGTCGTGGTGGCACCCTTGGACGGTCACGGGGCCGGGTGCGACGATGCGGCCGTGGCGGAGGCAACCGAGGTCCGTGCGCCGATGACCGAGACGCGCCGCAAGCATCTCGTCCTGCTGGCGCGCGTCCTCTCGGCGTTCACGGTCGTGTCCATCGTCGTCGGCCTCTGGCTGTCGACCAAGGATCAGATCCCCACCGACTTCGGGTTGCTGCTGGCGTTCGGTCTGTTCCCCGTCGTGGGCTACTTCATGGCGACCCGACGCCCGGACAACGCTCTGAGCTGGCTCATGGTCGGGCTCGGGGTCGCGATCGGGATCGGCGCGCTCCTCAGTTCGTACGCCGGCTACGCGCTGAACGGCGGCATCGGCGGACCGCACCTGGGGTTGATCGCGGAGGCCTTCGACAACCCGATGTGGATACCGATCGTCGTCCCGCCCGTGACGTTCATGTTGCTGTTGTTCCCCGACGGGCATCTGCCGTCACCACGGTGGAAGTGGTTCGCGCGCATCCTCGGGGCGAGCATGGCGATCATGTACCTGACGATCGTGTTGGCACCGGGGAGGTTCGGTGACGAGACCGGGCCGTTCGCGGACTACCGGAACCCGCTCGGCGTGGAGGCGCTTCGCCCGGTCCTCTCCGTCGCGATCGTGAGCATCGCGATGCTCCCGATCGGGGTCATCGGTTCGCTCCTGGCCTTGATACGCCGCTTCCGGCGCTCCTCGGGCATCGAACGACTCCAGCTGCGGTTGTTGGTGACCACGGCCTCGGTCGTCGCGATCCTGTACACGGTCGCCCTGCTGATCTCGTTCGCGGGCTCATGGGGCGTGAACCAGCCGACGTGGATGACGATCCTGCAGAGCGTCTCCGTCTTCTCGTTCGGCTTGATCCCGATCGCGATCGGGGTGTCCGTGCTGCGCTACCACCTCTTCGACATCGACGTCGTGATCAATCGCGCGCTCCTGTACGGAACGATCGCCGTGGTCATCACCGCGGTGTACGTCGGGATCGTGGTCGGGATCGGCGCGCTCGTCGGCAGCAGGGGTGAGCCGATCCTGTCGGCCGCCGCGGCGGCGATCATCGCGATCGCGTTCCAGCCGTTGCGGATCCGGGCGCAGCGGTTCGCCGACCGGATGGTCTACGGCGAACGTGCCGCACCGTACGAGGTGCTCTCCGAGTTCTCGGAACGACTCGGGAACACGTACGCGAACGATCAGCTCCTGCCCCGGATGGCTGCGGCGCTCGCGGGCGGGACGGGCGCGATCCGGGCCGATGTGTGGGTCCGGATCGGGGATCAGCTCGTGTCGGAGGCGACGTGGCCACACGACGCCGAAGCGCTCCGGCCGATCGCGGCCGCGGACGACGACCCCGGCGACCTGTCGCCCGCGCAGATGCGTGAGCCGATCCGGCATCAGGGCGAGCTCCTCGGCGCGCTGTCGATCGTCAAACGGCCCGGCGACTCGATCTCGCCGCCCGAGGAGAAGCTCGTCCGCGACCTCGCCGCGCAGGCCGGGCTGGTGATGCGCAACGTGGCGCTCACCGAGCAGCTGATGGACAACGTCGAGCAGCTCCGCGCCTCACGGCAACGGCTGGTCCACGCCCAGGACGAGGAACGGCGCAAGCTCGAGCGCAACCTCCACGACGGCGCGCAGCAGCAGCTCGTCGCGCTATCGGTGCAGCTCCGCTTGGCGGAAGGCCTCGTCGACCGGGACCCCGCGAAGACGAAGACGATGCTCGCGAACCTCCAGACCGCCACCGGGCAGGCGATCGAGGATCTGCGCGACCTCGCCCGCGGCATCTATCCGCCCCTCCTCGCCGACAAGGGGTTGGTCGCGGCGCTCGAAGCACAGGCGCGCAAGGGGTCGATCGACACCACGGTGGAGGCGAGCGGCGTCGATCGCTACCCGCAGCAGGTCGAGGCGGCGGTCTATTTCTGCGCGCTCGAAGCGCTCAACAACGTGGCGAAGTACGCGGGCGTCGGACGCGCCGCCGTCCGACTCGCGCAGTCGAACGGCGACCTGACGTTCGAGGTATCGGACGATGGAGCGGGCTTCGACATGGATCGCACGAGCTACGGAACGGGGCTCCGCGGCATGGCGGACCGCGTCGAGGCGATCGGCGGCACGCTCGACATCCGCTCAGCGCCGGGTCGTGGTACATCGGTGTCCGGCCGGATCCCGACCGCTGCGGTGGCCGACACGCCCTCTGCCGCGCTGCCAAGCGCGCCCTCCTCAATCGCGCTTCCAAGCGCGCCCTCCTCATAGGATGGGTGGACCGACAGAGGAGGTCCGCCATGGACGATCCAGGATCAGGGGTCCGCAGCCGCCGTCGAGTTCCCATCCGACGCGAACGTGACCAGGGCGATCATCGGGCTCGTGAGGGCCCGTGACGTCCATCTCACCGGCTCGGCGGCCGGCTTCGTCGCCGCGGACGGCAACTTCTCGATCCTGAACGGTGGAGCCGGCCCGGTGCTCGCGAACGGCAGCGTGACGATCCGTAACGGCGGCTGCGGGCCGTTGGTGGCCAACGGCGACGTGTCCATCGAGAACGGCGGTTCGCAGGTGGTCGTCGCGTCGGGCGGAGCCACGATCGGGCCGCGCGGCTTCGTCGGGGTCGTGGTGTCGCCGAACGTGACCGTCCAGGACGGCGGACGAGTCCTCGTGAGCTCCCCGCTCGCCGTGGCCGTCGGAGCCGCTGCGGGCATCGCGGTGGCGCTGCTGTCCCGCTTGGCGCCGGCGGAGGTAAGCCGCACCCACGCACGTACACTCGGCCGAACGTACCCGAACCCGAGAGGTGGATCGCCGATGCGGAACAAGATCGTGCTCGCGATGGTCGTCGCCGCGATGCTGGGCGTCGCATGCACGGCCGGGGGTGACGACACACCGACCCCGAGCACCGGTCCCACCGGATCCACGTCGACGTCTCCCGAGCCGGTGACCGTCACGCTCTGGGCCTACTGGAGCGGCCGCGAGCTCAAGGAGTTCGAGGCGATGTTCGATCGGTTCCATGAGCTGGAGCCGTGGATCACGGTCGACGTCTCCGGTGGCATCGACGACACGAAGATCAAGGCGGCGATGACGAGCGGGTCGCCGCCCGACGTCGCCGTCTCGTCCGACATGAACAACATCCCGAACTTCTGCTCGTCGGGCGCGTGGCAGGACCTGCAGCCGGAGATCGACGCCGACGGCGTCGACATGGCGCAGTTCCCGCCGTCCGCCGTCGAGTTCACGCAGTACGGAGGCGTGCAGTGCGCGATGCCGTTCACCGCCGACTCGTACGGCCTGTACTACAACACCGACATGTTCGAGAAGGCAGGTATCACCTCGCCGCCCCAGACGTGGTCCGAGATGACGGCCGCGGTGAAGGCGCTCACCGTCTTCAACCCGGACGGCTCGATCAAGGTGGCCGGGTTCGTCCCGTGGATGGGCTACTACGAGACCGGTCCCGTGCCGCTCGGCGTGCCGGCCGGCGCCTCGTGGTACGACGCCGACGGCGCGTCCGCGCTCGCGTCGGATCCCCACTGGCAGGCCCTGCTCGAATGGCAGAAGAGCGTCATCGACTTCTACGGCATCGATAACCTGGAGCGGTTCGTGGCCGGCGCGGGCGACGAGTTCTCCGCCGCGCAGGACTTCCAGTCGGGCCGTGTCGCGATGAACCTCGACGGCGAGTGGCGCGTCGCGTTCATCGAGGACGGCGCGCCCGACCTGCACTACGCCACCGCGCCGTTCCCGGTGCCCGACGACGCACCCGACACGTACGGGGTCGGGCAGATCGCGCTCGGTATCATCGGCGTGCCTGAGGGTGCCGAGCACGCGGACGCGGCGTGGGACGTCGTGAAGTACATGTCCACCGATACGCAGAACCTCGTGTACCTCGGAAACGTCGTGCGGAACCTACCGACGACGATCGCCGCGCTGGAGTCGCCCGACCTGAAGGCGAGCCCGCAGTTCCAGACGTTCCTGGACATCTATGCGAACCCGGCATCCACGTACAAAGGGACGACGCTCGTCGGGAGCGAGGACGTGAACATCTTCCAGGCGTTCCTGGAGAAGTGGCAGACCGGCCAGGTGACCGACCTCCACGGCGGGCTCGAGGACACGGCGTCCCAGATCGATGCCGTCGTGGCGCAAGGCTAGGCGCTCGTTGACCGACGTCCTCGCGCAGGTCGACGAGCTCGTCGACGCGTTCGTGGCAGCAGAGCCGGTGCCCGGCGTCGCGTACGGCGTCATCGTCGACGGGGAGCTCGTCCACACCCGTGGCGTCGGAACGGTGAAGGTCGGCACCGAGACGGCGCCCGACGCCGACACGGTGTTCCGCATCGCGTCGATGACCAAGAGCTTCACGGCGGCGACCGTGTTGCTCCTCCGCGACGAGGGGCGGCTGCAGCTGGACGACCCTGCCGCGTTGCACGTCCCGGAGCTGCAGGGACAACGCCCGCCCGTTGCCGACGCGCCGTCGATCACCATCCGTCGCCTCCTGTCGATGTCCGCCGGCTTCCCGGGCGACGATCCCTGGGGCGATCGGCAGCAAGATCTCGATCGCGACGCCTTCTCCGAGTTGCTGGAGGGCGGGCAGTCGTTCGCGTTCATGCCCGGGACGGCGTTCGAGTACTCGAACCTCGGGTACGCGATCCTCGGGCGCATCATCACGAACGTCACCGGACAGGAATATCGCGACGTCGTTCGGTCGCGGGTGCTGGAACCGCTGGGCATGACCTCGACCGGATACGAAGCAGCAGCGTTCCCGGCCGAGCGGCTCGCGACCGGATACGCCCGGCGCGACGACGCGTTCGTCGAGGAGCCGTTCGCCGGATACGGAGCGTTCGCATCGATGGGCGGCCTGTTCAGCACCGTGCACGACCTCGCGCGATGGGTCGACGGGTTCGCCCGCGCGTTCGCACCTCGAGGGGAAGACGCACATCCGCTGTCGCGAGCGTCCCGCCTGGAGATGCAGCAGGTCCAACGGATGATCGATCCGGAGCTGACGTGGACCTCCGTCGCCGCGCTCCCGACCGTGGTGGCGATGGGGTACGGGTTCGGAACGTTCGTCCGATCCGACATGGAGCTCGGAACGGTCGTCGCGCACAGCGGTGGCTACCCCGGGTTCGGCTCGCACATGCGGTGGCATCCCGCCTCCGGCGTGGGCGTCGTGGTGCTGGGCAACCGGACGTACTTCCCCGCGCTCAAGATCGGCGATCAGATGCTGCGGGCATTGGTTCGCGCCGAAGCTGCTCCGATCCGTCGCCTGACGCCCGCGCCCGCGCTCGAGGTCGCGCGAGACGCGGTCGAGCGTCTGCTCGCGGCATGGGACGACGACCTGGCGGCGGCCACGTTCTCGATGAACGTCGACATGGACGAACCGCTCGAGCGACGCCGCGCGGCGTTCGATCGTCTCCGTGAGACGCACGGACCGTTGCATCGCTCCGATGAGCCCGCGACCTCGGATACCCCGTTGCACGTGGAGTGGTGGCTCGACGGTGCATCGGGACACGGACGCGTGCGGGTGGAGATCACGCTGGATCCCCAGGCCGTGCCGAAGCTCCAGCACATGGAGGTGACGTCGGTTCCCGAGCCGGGCCCACACCTGCGCGCCGCGGCGGAAGCGCTCGTGTCGGCGGCGAACGGCGAAGCAACCGACATGCTCCCGCTCGCGGACACGGCCGACGGCGCCGCCATCGAGCGAGACCGCTTCCTGGTGAGCGCGCTGTTCGGCCCAGGGACGCTCGGCCCCGCGACGGCGGGCGGGTCATCGAGCGCGACGTTCCGGGTCCACGCGGAGCGCGGAGCGGTGGATCTCGCGGTCACCGTGGACGAAGGAGGGCACATCCTCACGGCGACGTGGACCCCGCGCCCGGTCAGGCCGCCGATCTCCGACGTGCGCTGACCGGGCGGTTGGCCGTCAGCTCAACGCCCGATTTCCCGCGATTGCGGATCGGAACTCGTGGGTATCCCGTCCGAACGCCGACATGAGGAGGAGGTCGCGATGGCTGAGCTCGACACGGAAGACCGCCGGAAGCTGGCCGACAAGGGCCAGGCGCTTCCCGACGGGTCGTTCCCGATCCGGAACAAGCAGGACCTCAAGGACGCGATCCAGTCGTACGGCCGCGCGAAGGACAAGGCCGAGGCCAAGCGCTGGATCAAGCGGCGGGCCAGAGCGTTGGACGCGGAGAGCGAGCTGCCCGAGGACTGGTAGCGCCTCTGCGGCGTCGACGTCTGTCCGTTATCGGTCGACCGGCAGACGCCGGAGTTGTCGCCACCCGCGTCACCGGAAGAAGCGCGGACACGCGGGTAGGAACGAGCCGTCAGTCGTCGTCGGGCCGGCGGAGCCTCTTCGTCTGCGCCCGGCGCTTCTTGTCGGCAAGGCGGCGCTCCACCGCTCGCCGGTGTGGCCTGGTCGGGCGGCGACGAGGCGGTGGAGGAGCCACAGCCTCGGACACGATCTGCGCCAGCCGCTCCCGCGCGGCCTCCCGGTTGCGGAGCTGCGACCGCTCCTCCTGCGCCGACACGGTGAGCACGCCGTCGACCAGCCTGCCGGCCAACCGTTCCAACGCGCGCGATCGCTGTACGGGGCCGAGCGCGGTGGTCGCGGCGATATCCAGGCTGAGCTCGACGCGCGAGTCGGCCGTGTTCACCGACTGGCCGCCCGGCCCGGACGAGCGACTGAACCGCCACTTCAACTCCCGCTCAGGGATCAGGATCGAACGGGAGACGCGAAGGGGCCCCATACGGGTATGGAAGCGCGCTAGGCGAACTCGCGGCGGACGCGTTCGAGCGCCTTGTACGCACCGAACAGGGCGAGGGCGAGACCGATCAACGCGGCGATCTGCTTCATGGACATCCCCCGATGCTACCGGCGCCTATGCTGTCCGCCACCGATCGGAGACGCGACGACGTGAGTACATCCGCTGAGGGATCGATGGACCTCGCCGAGGTCCTGGCAGACGAGGACGCTCGCTGGGCAGAGATGCACGAGCTGATCGGCCGGCTCACCCCCGAGCAGCTCGCCTTGCCCGGCTACTACCGCGAGGGCTGGTCCGCCAAGGACCTGCTCGCCCACGTGGGGACGTGGCTCGCGGAGGCGGGCATGATGCTCGAACGGATCGCCGCCGGGACGTACCGGCACGGAGAGCTCGACGTCGATGCCGTGAACGAGCGGACGCTCGAGGCCTTGCGGGACGTCGCCTTCCCGGTGGTGACGGCGCAGGCGTCGGCGTCGCGAACCCGGATGCGTCACGCGCTGGTCGAGCTCCGCGAGCCGTCGACCGAGGCGACGTGGTGGATCCGCAAGGCCGGACCCGACCACTACGCGGAACACCTCCCGCGGTTGCGCGAGTGGGTCGAGGAGCTGCGCTCGAGCTAGGCGCCGGTGCTCGCGCGCTTCCGCGGCGAGAACTCGTTGCACGTGTGGTCGGCCTTGATCAGGCCACGCACGTACTTGCAGGTGCCGGTCGACGTCCGAGGGAACATGAACTCGCACGCGTCGCACCGCACCTCGGGCTTCGGCGCCGGCTTGTAGCCAGCCTGCTCCTTCGTCAGTCCCCAGGTCGACGGCATGCGCGCACTCTAGCCCTCTCACCAACCGCACGCACGAACCCATGGCCGGATGGTCTTTCGGCCTAGACGGATCCGCGACCTTGGTTCGATCAGGAATGGCCGACCGGCCGCTAGGAGGGCCGTCTCACACTCGGATACGGTGATCGTTCGCATCGCGATACGTCAGGAGATGGCACGTGACGGGATCCCTGAACCCCGATTCCTACGACCTCGCCGACACCCTCCGGATGCGGTTGGCCGAGACGCCCCCCAGGACATCCAGCCATGTCGAGACGGAGCTGCAGCAGCTCGCGGCGCGCAGGCTCGACAACGCCTCGACCGTCGTCCGCAAGCGCCGCTCCCTCAGGGGTCAACGGAAGACAACGACGACGGGCGCGTTCGATTCTCCGCAGGGCTTCGTCTTCATCGCGGACGCGTAGGTCTTACGAACGCCCGGCGAGCTTCGCCAGCCGAACGGCCTCGGCGATGCCGCCCGTCCATGGCTCGCCGTGACCGGTCAGCACCAGGTCCACCGGGAGCGGCGCGAGCTCGTCGAGCGATCGGAGCGCACGCTCCGAATCCTTGTTCAAGCCGTCGGGCGCGATCTGCGGCCCCGTCCGACCGGTGAGCGGGTTGCGCGTGGCGAGCGCGTCGCCGGTCATCAACGCGTGCTGCTCCTCGAACCAGATCGCGCACGTTCCGTCGGTGTGGCCCGGCGCGTGCACGACGCGCGGACGACCCGGGACATCCAGCATCTCGCCGTCGTCGAACGTCGAGAGCTCGTGGATCGGCACGACCTTCAGGCCCTGGCGACGCACCAGGCCGAACAACGTGCGGTACGCCTCCGGCCGCAACAGGTATCGCCCGACGCCGGACTGGTTCTTCGGCGCTTTGCCGGTACGCGCCATCTCCTCGTCCTCGCGATGGATCCGCACCGTCGCCGACGCTTCGGTCCGCGCCCGCTCGGCGAATCCGGTGTGATCGCTGTGCGCATGCGTGAGCAGCACGGAGTCCAGATCGTCGAGCGACCGGTCGAGCGACGCGACGGCCCGGGCGAACGCATCGAAGTCGCCCGGGGCGCCCGCGTCGACGAGCGTGAGCTTGCCGCCGTCCTGCACCAGATAGAAGTTGACGACGCCGTTCGTCAGCCGATGGATGCCGGCGGCGACCTCCACCCGATCAGCCCGGCGGCGGAGGCGGAGGCGGCGTGGATGAGCCGCCCTTCGAGCGGATCGCCGCGGTGGCCTCGTTGACGGTGGCGGTGATGGCGTCTCCGATCGAGCTGACGGCGTCGGTCAGATCCTTCCTCGCCTGATCGTCCCGGAACGTGCTCCCCAAGGCCGAGACCCCGCGAGACAGTTCATCGATCAGCTCCTTCGCCGCGTGCTTCAGTTCGCGTTCCGCGTCGTCGGCGGCGCTCGCCTCTGCGGATCCCGTTTCGTGGTATCGGTCGGCGACCCGGCGTCCCCACGACGAGAACTTGTCGCCGACCTCCCCCCACGCCTGCTTCGCATCCTTGGTCATCCGAGCCTCCTTTGCCGTTGCCTCTCACCCTACGACGACCTGCCGGTCCGGTCGCCCGTCAATGACCGCCGTAGACCGTGAACCCTCGACGCCGGAGCCTGTCCGCCACGTGTCGCTCCAACGCTTCGGCCTCCGGTCTGCTCGTCGCGACCGGATACGACTGGTACAGACGTGGCCGCAGCCGCACACCGTGATCACGCACGTGCCGCGACGCCCGTTCCCCTCGAAGGTGCTGCGCGAACCGTTCTTCCGGGGTCTTCGCCGAATAGCCGACGTAGACCGCCGGCTTCTCGGTCCCCTTCCGAAGGGAATCGTCCAGCTCGATCACGTAGACGCGATAGATCGGATCGGCCATCCGTCGAGCATCCTGTCACGCCGTGCGGAGGACCTCCTCCGGCTCCACGTGGATGTCGAGCGGCTCGGCCTCCACCACCCGCGCGGGCAGGAACGTGAGCGCGATCCCAGCGCCGAGCAGGGCCACCGCACCCGTGACGATCGAGCCCACCTGGAACGCGTGGACGAACGCGTCTTGCGCCGTGCGCGCGATGCCGGCCCCGGCGGTGCCGCCGATCCGGCCAGCGATCTGCAGCGCGGCTGCGAGCGAGTCGCCGGCGGTCCGCTGTAGCGCCGCCGACAGCCCGGAGCCGCGCAACGCGTCCGCGATCTTCCCTCCGTACAACGAGGCCATGATGCTGCCGAGCACCGCGACACCGAGCGTTCCACCCACCTCGCGCGTCGTGTCGTTGACCGCCGATCCCACACCGGCTTGATCGCGTGGCAGCGATCCCAGGATCGATTCCGTCGCCGGGGTCAACGCGGAGCCGAGCCCCGCTCCCATGAGCACCATCGCCACGACGATGATCCCGTAGCTGCTCGCGGCGTCGGTCGTGGCGGCCACCGTGAACCCGCACGCCATCAGCGTGAGCCCGGCCGCCACCACGAGCTTCGTCCCGGCGCGCTTCACGATCTGCGGCGAGGTGACGGCCGCGATCGCCATAGCCAGTGCGAACGGCACGGTCCGCACCCCTGCCTGCAGCGCCGAGTAGCCCTTCACCAATTGGAAGTACTGGGTCACCAGGAAGATGAACCCGAAGAGCGCGAAGAATCCCAGCGTGACCGCAAGGCTCGCCGCCGTGAACCGCCGGTTGCGGAACAGACGCACATCAAGCAGCGGCTGCGCGACCCGGCTCTCCCACCAGGCGAACGTCGCGAGCAGCACCGCGGCGCCGGCGATCCCGCCGAACGTCGCGAACGACGTCCATCCGTGTCGCGGTGCTTCGATGATGGACCAGACCAGCAGCGTGATGCCGCCGATCGACAGCCCGAGTCCGGCGAGGTCCAGGCGCCGGGCGCGCGGGTCGCGCGAGTTCGGGACCAGCGCGAGCGTGCCGACGATGGCGATGATCGCGATCGGAACGTTGATCAGGAAGACGGAGCCCCAGGAGAAGTGCTCCAGGAGCCATCCGCCGGAGATGGGTCCGAGCGCCACACCGACGCCGGTGACGGCGGTCCAGATGCCGATCGCGGCGGCGCGTTCGCGCGCGTCGGTGAAGACGTTGACGGCGATCGCGAGCGTGGTCGGGAAGATGAGCGCGGCGCCGACGCCCATCGCCGCGCGCGCGGCGATCAATTGGCCGGTACTCGAGGCGAGCGCGCCCGCGACGGAGAACGTCGCGAACACCACCAGGCCGGCGACCAACGCGAGCTTGCGTCCGAACCGATCGCCCACGCCACCAGCGGCCAGGAGCAGTCCGGCGAACACCAGGGTGTAGGCGTCGACGATCCACTGCAGGGCGCTGGTGTCCGCGCCGAGCTCGCGAGCGAGCGTGGGGAGCGCGACGTTCACGATCGTGTTGTCCATGACGATCGCGAACAGTGCGACGCAGAGCACTCCCAGGATCTGCCAGCGTCGTGGGTCGGCAACGACCCTCGGATCTGTCGGATCGGTGGTACGGATCGCGGTGGTGGTCATCGTCCATCCTCCTCGCTCGAGTCATAGTGAGTGGTCACTAGCTACGTCGGAGAAAAAAGAGAGGCGCTACTTCACCCCCTTCTTGTGCACCATCAGATCGCGCGCCCACGGTTCGTCGACGCGATCGAGCTCCATCGCGGCCACGACGTTCATGAGCATCCCCGTCTCGAAGAACCGACGGACCGTGTCGGCGTCGGCACCCGAGGCATCGGCGACGAACCCCGTCAGTCCCTTGAAGCCCTCGCGGACCAGCGCGCGGACGTCCGGATCCTGACACGCGACGTAGGCCTGGAGCTGACCCAGCAGCAGCGTGCGGTCGGTGAGCAGGTCGGCATAGGCGTTGCCCATCGCGTGGAGGGCGTCCTCCCCCGTCCGGCCCTTCGCCGCATCGGCGAACGCGCGTTGCGTACGTTCGAAGCACCGAGCGACGACGGCGAGGAACAACTCCTTCTTCGTGCCGAACAAGCGGAAGAGGTACGGCTGCGAGATCCCGACGCGTTTCGCGATCGCGTCGGTCGGGGTCCCGTCCAGTCCGCCCTGCGCGAACTCCTCCATCGCGACCCGGATGATCTCCTCGCGCCGGTCGTCCGCGGTCTGTCTGGGCTTCTGCGATGCCTTCATGGCGATGGAAGTTAGCAGTCACTCACAAGTGATGTCAAGCGTGATCGCAAAGATGACAGTTCCCCGGATCCGGCGACCGCTCGCCGAGCGCCACGATGACCGGTTGCGCCGCGCACGCTGAGCGAGGTCAACGCCGATGACCTCGTGCGCCGCTCCGAGGGATGGACTAGCGTCCCGTCCCTGCGGCAGATCGGGGGATCGACATGGCCATGACGATCGATAGGACGACGGAACTTCCGCGACAGGCACTCATCGGTGGGCGATGGGTCGATGGGTCCGCCGGGACGTTCGAGGTGCGCTCACCGTACTCGGGCGACCTGGTGAACGAGATGACCCGGTGCTCCGCTGCCGACGTGGATCTGGCCGTGGCGGCCGCCAAGGCGGCGCAGCCGGCGTGGGCTGCGACGCCACTGATCGAGCGGGTCAAGGTGCTGCGCCGGATCAACGCGCTCTTCGTCGAGCGCGCCGAGCCGATCGCTCGCGTGCTGGTACAGGAGATCGGCAAGACCATCACCGAGTCTCGGGAAGAGGTGCACGAGTACGCGGCGCCGGCATGGCAGAAGGCAGGCGAGGAAGTGCTCCGGCACCGCGGCCTGTCGTTCCCGTCCACGCAGGAGCAGACGAACAACAAGCGCCTGGTGATGACGCATCGTCCGCTGGGCGTGGTCGGCGCCATCACCCCGTACAACTTCCCGACCGACATCTCGTCCATCGCGCTCGCCCACATCGTGGCCGCCGGCAACACGGCCGTGTGGAAGCCGTCAGAGTTCGCGGCGACATCGTGCGCGATGGTCGCGGAGTTCTTCGCCGAAGCCGGCCTGCCCGACGGCGTGATCAACGTCGTGCAGGGGCTCGGCGATGTCGGCGGCGCGATCGTCGAGCACCCGGACGTGGACGGGGTCTTCTTCACCGGGTCGACGGCGACGGGGCGGCAGATCGCGCTGAAGGCGGGGCTGAAACCTCGCCTGTTGGAGCTGGGGGGCGATGGACCGTTCATCATCCTGCCGGACGCAGATCTCGACGCCGCGGTCGACGGCGCGATGAACGGGTGCTTCTACTACACCGGTCAGGTGTGCACGTCCGCCGAACGGCTGCTGGTGCACGAGGACGTCCACGACGAGTTCGTCGCCAAGCTCAAGGCTCGCGCGGCGGAGTTGCGGATCGGCGATCCCGGGCTCGACGAGACCGAGATGGGACCGCTCTGCAACGCGAAGACGCTCGAACGCGTGGTCGAGCATGTCGAGAACGCCCGCGCGCTCGGTGCCGACATCGAACAGTTCGGGCCGCAGGAGGGACTCTTCTACCCGGCGACCGTACTGACCGGCGTCACGCCGCAGATGCTGATCGCGCAGCAGGAGACGTTCGGACCGGTCGCTCCCGTCATGAAGGTCGGTTCGGTCGCGGAGGCGATCGAGATCGCCAACTCGAGCGAGCTCGGCCTCATCGCGTCGCTGTGGACGCGAGATCTCGCGACCGCGTGGCGGGTCGGAGAGGCGCTGCAGCACGGCACGGTGAACATCAACGAGACCAGCAACTATTGGGACCAGCTGGCGCCGTTCGGTGGTACCGGCGACAGCGGTGTCGGTCGAGAGCTTTCCCAGTGGTTCCTGGAAGCGTTCACCGAGCGGAAGCTGCTGGTGTTCGACCTGGGCGACGCCGAGCACCACGATCGCAGAGCCGAGGGCGGCTGGTAGTCACCCGAACCATCGGCTCCGACGGATGGACGCGAACCCCGCCTTCTCCGCGGCCGTCTCCGCCGAAGGCGCGACGAACGTTCCGGTCGGCTGGCCGGGCGTCGAGTAGAAGTCCACGTCGACGCGCGCGACCTCGTCGCCGCCGAACTCGATGTAGCACGAACCGGTGCCGTCGTAGCCGGCGGGAGCGGCCGCGCTCCGGATCAGCGCGATCAACTCGTCGGCCACCGCGCTCGCCTGCCGCTCGGCGAACACGCCGGCCTTCGGCGTGCCCACGCTCGTCACGTCGCCCACCGCGTACACACCGGGGAAGCGGGTGGCGAGCGTCCGCGGATCCACCGGGATCCATCCGTCCTCCGTCAGCCCGGACGCCTCGACGACGGCCGGCGCCCGATGCACCGGAACGCCGAGGAACAGGTCGTAGGGCAGCCGCGCCCCGTCATCCAGGACCGCCTCGCTCGAACGCGGATCCAGGGACACGACGCGCCGGTCGGGCACGAACCCGATCCCCCGGGCGGCGAACCCGGCGAGGATCGCCTCGGACGTGGACGGCGACGGTGGGATCGGGACGCCGAACGGGATCACGACCTGGATCGTCACGTCGTCGCGGACGCCGCGCTCCCGCAGGAAGTCGTCCAACAGGAACGCCGCCTCGCTCGGCGCCGGCGGACACTTGAACGGCGCGCCGCACACGCCCACGATCGCGCTCCCCGCCCGGAACGACGGGAGCAACCCGCGCAACGTCTCGGCACCGGCGACCGAGTAGAACTCGTTGCCGACGTCGTCCAGCCCGGGCGTCGCGGCGATGTCGTAGTCGGCGCCGAGCGCGACCACCAGGTAGTCCGCTTCGTACGCATCCAGGTCCGTCACGACCCGCCGCCGGCCGGGGTCGATCGACGTCACGGATTCCTGACGGAAGCGGACGCTCGGCGTCGTGAGGTCGCCGTAGTGCAGTCGGACGGCGTCCGGGTCTCGCTTGCCGAACATCACGTCCAGCTTCGAGAAGCCGAACACGAACGCGTCCGCACGGTCGATCAGCGTGATGTCGACCTGATCGCCGAGCGCCTCCGACAACCGCGAGGAGAGTTCCAGCCCGCCGAAACCGGCACCGAGGACGAGCACAGAGGTCGCCATGCCCCAAGGATAGGTGGTCGCCGGGACGGCGGTCCTGCGACCCATCGGTCGTGCGCGGGCTCGGACGTACACTGCGCCGATGCACGACCGTCGCGTTCACGCCGTGGTGTTCGATATGGACGGCACCCTCCTCGACTCGCTGCCGGTGGTGCTCGAGTGCTACCGGAAGACGGTCATCGAGCTCCGAGGCCCATCGCTCACCGTCGACGATGTCCTTTCGTCGTTCGCGATCGGTCCGGCGGCCGTGATGCTCGCGGCGTTGATCGGACGCCCGGTGGGAGCCGAGGCGGTGGCCCGCTACGAGCACCACCTGCGGGGCGCGCTCGGCGGTGTCGCGCCATACGCGGGCATCGCGGAAACGGTCGCGACGCTGGCGCGGACGTTGCCGCTAGGGGTCTTCACCGCGGCGGATACATCGGCGGCCGAGCTCCTGCTCGAGGCGTCCGGGCTGCGCGACGCGATCGGCCCGGTGGTCGGCGGCGATCGCGCGCCACGACCGAAGCCGGCATCCGATGGCTTGCTGGAGGTGTGCGCGATGCTGGGGCTGCCGCCGACGCGCGTCGCGTACGTCGGTGATGGGCCGTCCGACGTCCACGTCGCCCGGTCATGCGGCGCCCTCGCGGTCGCCGCGGGATGGGGTCATCAGTTCCGGGAGGATCGAGACAGCGATGTCATCGTGAGATCCCCGGGCGAGATGCTCGACCTCTTCGGCGCGCCGCACACCACGTCCGGGAGCGCGCGATGAACGCGAACGCATCGGCCTCGGACGGGTTCCGCGCACGCTGTGATCCGATCTGGCGCGCGCTGCACGAACACCCGTTCATCAACGAGCTCGCGGCGGGAACGTTGCCGCTCGAGACGTTCCGTTTCTTCCTCGAACAGGACAACTTCTACCTGGAGGAGTACGCACGCTGCCTCGCGATGGGCGCGGCCAAGTCGCGCACCGAGGCCGAGCTCCGGTACTTCACGACCGACCTGAACCAGGTCCTCGACGCCGAGCTTCCAAGCAACCGGGCGTTGCTCGAACGCGTG
Source organism: uncultured Actinomycetes bacterium (assembly GCA_963835415.1). Taxonomy (GTDB): domain Bacteria; phylum Actinomycetota; class UBA4738; order UBA4738; family HRBIN12; genus JBBQVZ01. The sequence continues at coordinate 248,422 of CAWIFZ010000004.1, forward strand.
ATCGAGATGGGCGCGGCCGATCGCGGCGGATCGCTCGCGATGGCACCGGCCAATGTCGCGTACACCAGCTACATGCATGCGCTCGCGTCGCGAGGCGGGGCTTGGAGATCATGGCGTCGTTGCTCCCGTGCGCCTGGAGCTACGTCGAGATCGCGGCCGACCTCCGCACCCGCACCGACCTCGACCACCCGGTCTACGGGGGATGGATCGCCTACTTCAGCCTGCCGTCGAACGTCGAGATGGTCTCGGCGATGCGCCGCGACTTCGATGCACTCGTGCGCGACGAGGCCGGCACCGAGCAGCGGCGCGACGAGATCGAACGGATCTTCGCCACGAGCTCGCGCTCTGGAACGGTCGTTCTGGGACATGGCCTACACCCTGGAGCGGTGGCCCGATCTCCCTGACCGTCGGTGGACGGCTGGGTTGACCCCGTCCAGCTCGCCGACATACAGTCGCGCCTCGCGATGTGATGCCTGAGATATCAGATACCAGGGGGGTTCGTGGGAGGCCGAACATCGCTCGATACCGGTCCCGCGGCCGCGCCCAACCCCGACAATCAGGACATCGGCGTCGCGTTCTCGCACGTCCGCAAGGCGTTCGGTGAGGTCCTGGCGCTCGAGGACGTGACGTTCGAGATCGAGCGACACGCCCGGATCGGGATCGTGGGACCAAGCGGCGGCGGGAAGTCGACCCTGCTCCAGCTGACGGCCGGGCTGCTCGAACAGGACGGCGGTGTCATCAACGTCGAGGGTGAGACGGATGCGCAAGGCCGTCTCGCTCGGTGCGCGATGATGCCGCAACGCGACCTGCTGCTCCCCTGGCGGACGGCGTTGGACAACGCGATGATCGCGCTGCAGAACCGCGGCGTCGGGCGCGATGAGGCGCGCGCGAAGACCCGCCCGTACTTCGAGCACTTCGGTCTGGCGCAGTTCGAGGACGTGCTTCCGGCCAAGCTCTCCGGCGGCATGCGGCAACGGGTCAGCTTCCTGCGGACGCTCATGGCCGAGAAAGACGTCCTGCTCCTCGACGAACCGTTCGGCGCGCTGGACTCGATCACGCGCGCGCAGATGCAGGAGTGGCTGCTGCGCGCGTTGAGCGACGTCCCGCGCACGGTGCTGCTCGTCACGCACGACGTGGAGGAAGCGCTCGTGCTCAGCCGGACGGTCGTCGTGATGTCGGCGCGACCGGGTCGCGTGGTGAAGGTGATCGACTCGCATCTGCAGACCGAGGGTCGCTCGCGGCGCGAGATCGTGACGAGCCCCGAGTTCGTGTCGCTCAAGGAAGAGGCGCTGGAGGCGCTCGAATGACGACCGAAGCGCCCCCGCAGCCCTCGACGGGTGTGCCGACGCCGGATCGTCCATCGGCCGGCAAGCGTTCGGCATGGTCCCGGTTCTGGCGTGCGTACGGCCTCGCGGTCCTCTTCGCCCTGGTCATGCTGGGGATCTGGGAGTTCTGCATCTGGGCGTTCCACGTGCCGAAGTACCTGCTGCCGTCACCGTCCCAGATCGCCGTCTCGCTGAAGGTCGATTGGGGGCCGTACCTGGCTCCTGCGACATGGGTGACGCTCCGCGAGGTGCTGATCGGGTTCGCGATCGCCGTCGTCGCGGGGGTGGGGTTGGCGATCGTGCTCCACATGTTCACCCCGCTCCGACGGGCCGTGTACCCCCTGCTGATCGGCTCGCAGACGATCCCGATCGTGGTGCTCGCCCCGATCCTGGTGATCCTCTTCGGCTACGGGCTGCTCCCCAAGCTCGTGATCGTCGCGCTGATCTGCTTCTTCCCCATCGTGGTGAACGGCCTGGACGGTCTCCGCCAGGTCGACGACGACTTCCTCCGCATGATGCGCACGCTCGACGCGAACCGCTGGGCGATCTTCCGCCGCGTCGAGTTCCCGGGCGCGCTCCCGTCGATCTTCTCGGGCATGCGGATCGCGGCGACGTTCGCCGCGATCGGCGCGATCTTCGGTGAATGGTCGGGCGCGAGCGCCGGCCTCGGCTACGTGATCCTGCAGGCCACGCCGAACCTGCAGACCGCCCGGATCTTCGCGGCGATCGTGATCCTCACGCTGATCGCGATGGCGCTGTTCGCGCTGGTGTCGTTGTTGGAGCGGATCTTCGTGCCCTGGGCACTCGAAGGGGGCGCGGATGTAGGACATACGTCGTCCTGAGCTGGGAGGGACGGCGGCGTGGACAGCCCGCGCGAGCCGGAGCGAGAAAGGACGGATCAGATCGGTCAGAATCGCAGACATCTCTTCACCGTCACGATCGCGCTGGCGGTCGTCGCCATCGTCGGGTCGGCGTGCAGCAACTCGGACGACAGCGGGGACGCGTCCGCGTCGGGAGCCGACGTCGACCTCGACGTCGGAGTCGTCGTCGGCTGCGCCCGAGACCGGCATCGCTCGTCGTGGAGCTCGACTGGGTCCCCAACCCCGACCACGTGGGCCTGTACTACGCGCAGGAGAAGGGGTACTTCGATGACGCGGGCCTGACGATCGAGTTCCGGCCGCCGTCCAACGCGGCCGACCCGATCAAGCTCGTCGGCCTCAACAAGGTGGACCTGGCGATCACGTACCAGCCCGAGATGTTCTACGGCCAGCAGAACGAGCTGCCGGTCGTCGCGGTGGCGACGGTGGTCCCGGTGCCGTTGAACTCGATGATCGTGGCTCCTGGTCAGACGGTGGACATCGCTCGTCTCAGATCAGCGGCAAGTCCGTGGGCGTCACGGGGATCCCGAGCGACGACGCGTTCTACACGACGATGCTGAAGACGGCCGGCCTGACCACCGACGACGTCGAGAAGGTGAACGTCGGGTTCAACTTGGTGCCCTCGATCCTGTCCAACAAGGTGGACGCGATCATCGGTGGGTATCCGCAACGTGGAAGCGATCCAGATCGAGCAGGAATCAGGGACCGCACCGACGGTCTTCCCCGCCGATGAGTTGGGTGTGCCGAGCTACGCCGAGCTGGTGGTCGCCGCCAACTCGGACCGGTTGGCGTCCGACGCCGCCTACGCTGACGCCGTGACCCGGTTCGTCGCCACGCTCGTGCAAGGGGACCGACGACGCGATCGCCGACCCCGCAGGTGCGACGGAGATCATGAAGCAGGTCACGCAGTACGAGCCGACGTTCCTGGACGAGAGCGTGCCGTACACGCTCGAGTTGCTGACCCCGGCCGAAGGTACCCATACCGGCTGCATCGACGTCGCCAACTGGCAGAGCTACGGCGATTGGATGCAGACGAACGATCTCATCACCGGCGTCGCCGATGCGAGCGCGGTCGCGACCGATCAGTACCTGCCGTACAGCTGCACGTGACCGACACGGGAGGAGTCGTAGAGGAGCCGACGTGGATGTAGGGACCGGAGTCACATTGGTCGCGGAGAGCGTGCTGCGCGCGCTCGACCTCGACCGCGCCGTGGAACTCGTCCAGGAGGTATGCCGCATCCCGAGCGTCCTCGGCGACGAGGGAGCACTCGCGGCGTTCATCGCGTCGGTGATGCGCGAGTCGGCGTTCGACGACGTCGAACTGCAACCGGTGCTGGAGGATCGCCCCAACGCCGTCGGGCACGTCTCGTTCGGAGACGGCCCGACGGTGGTCCTCACCGGACACATGGACACGAAACCCGCGTCGCACGGGTGGAGCGTCACCGAGCCGTTCTCGGGAGCACTGATCGACGGGGCCGTGTACGGCCACGGCGTGATGGACATGAAGGCGGCGCTCGCGTGCCAGATCGTCGCGATCGAGGCGGTGCGCGAGTCCGGTCTGCCCGTTCGCGGCACGCTGGCGATGGCGGCGGTATCGGACCACATGGGCGACCAGCTGGGATCGATCGCGTACTTCGATTCGCATCCGGCCGATCTCTGTGTGCTGGGCGAGCTGACCGACAACCAGGTGTGCATCGGTCACCGTGGGCGCTACTACTTCGACGTCACCACGCGCGGTCGCTCCGCGCACACGTGCCACAAGCCGCAGGCGATCAACGCGAACGTCCTGGCTGCCCAGGCCGTCCTGGCGCTGGACGCATCGAAGTACGAGCCCGATCACCTCGAACCGTGGATCGTCGACCTGTTCGGCGCGGAGACGTACGTCGTGCCCGGGCGGATCTACGGCGGTCTCCCGCCGGGAGGTCCGTCGATGATCCCGGACGAGTGCGTGATCCGCGTGGACTGCCGCCCGCAACCGGGCGTGTCGATCGAGGAGGTCCGGGAGGAGGTCGACCGATGCCTCGGGGAAGCCGCGCAGGCCGACCCGCGCTTCGTGGCCGACGTCGAGCTCGTCGACGTCAAGTCCGGGTACCTGGCCGATCCGGACGACGAGGTCGTGCGCCTGATGCGCGCGGCCGTCCGTGAGGTGCGCGGCGGCGAAGAGCCGCCGCTCGTCGTCGAGAACTGGCTCGGCGACACGGCGAGTTTCGGCGCGAAGGTCCCGACCGTGATCTTCGGACCCGGCGGTCCCCCGGTCTACTGCCCCGACGAACACCTCACGGTCGACGACATCCGGGAGGCGACGAAGGTTTACGCGCTCTTCGCCGCGCTCGCGCTGACCTCTGCGGAAGGAGCATGACGCCGGATGAACCCTGACGTCGGGTTCGCCAACGTCTTGGACCGATGTCTGGCGGTGCGTCAGGAGGAGCAGGTGCTCCTCCTGACGGACGCGGGGACCGACGCCGCCGTGGTCGCCGGGTTGGTCGCGGGGATCGAGGAACGACGAGGCGTGCCCGTGGTCTCGACGATCCCGATCCCCGCGCTGCCCGGCTCGGAGCCACCGAGCGCCGTTGCCGCCCTGATGCGCGAGGTCGGTGCCATCATCGAGCTCACCAGCCTGTTCATCGGCTCGAGCGCGGCTCGACGGGCAGCGACCGCCGACGGCGTTCGCTACTTGGCGATGCCGGGCGTCCGGCTCGACACGTTCCGTGACGACGGGCCACTCGCCGTCGACTTCGACCGGATCCGCGGCGACGCCGAGCGGATCGGCGCGGCGTGGGGCGCGGCTTCGACGTACCGGCTGACCACGCCGGGGGGAACGGACCTGCGCGGGTCGGTCGAGGGGCGGCCCGGACGGGTGCTCCATGGTCTCGCGCGCGAGGACGGCGCGTACATGGCGCCGCCCGACATCGAGGCGGGCACCGCGCCGGTCGAGGCCACGAGCGCCGGCGTCGTCGTGGTCGACGCGGACCTGCTGTTCATGGGACAGGGCCCGTTGCCGTCGCCCGTGGTGATCCACGTGGACGACGGTGCGATGGTGAGCGTCGAAGGCGCCGAGGCGGGACGGTTGGAGGAGATGCTCGCCCGCTGCGACGACGAGCGCATGGCGAACCTCGCCGAGGTCTCGATGGCGTTCAACCCCTCGGGACACGTGTGCGGCGTCGCGATGGAGACCGAGTCCGCGCTTGGCACCGCGCACATCGCCCTCGGTAACTCGATCGCGTACGGCGGCACCGTCGACGCGATCGCGCACCTGGACTGCGTGATGAAGGACGCGACCCTCGAGCTGGACGGGCGGCCCGTGATGGTGGCGGGGGCGCTGGTGTGAGCCCGCCACGCGTGCTGCTCGCGAAGCCCGGTCTGGACGGGCACGACCGCGGGATCAAGGTGATCGCGATGGCGCTCCGCGACGCGGGGGTCGAGGTCATCTACCTCGGCCTGCGCCGGACCGTGCCCGAGATCGTCCAGGCGGCGATCGACGACGACGTGGACGCGATCGGGATCTCCATGCTCTCCGGCGCGCACCTCCCGCTCGTTCGCGAGCTCATGGGACGTATGACCGAGCTCGGCGTCGACACGCCGCTGGTGATGGGCGGCACGATCCCCGCTGCAGACGTGACGTCGCTGATCGCGCTGGGCGTGACGGCGGTCTACCCCGCCGGCACCAGCCTGCCCGACGTCGTGCACGGGATCCTGGCCGCGGCGGGCGCACGAGAGCGGGTCGAGTCGTGACCGCGCGGGATCGGTCCACGGTCACGACCGACGCCGGCATCCCCGTGCGGGAGACCTACACGGCCGCCGACGTCGAAGGAGGCGCAGACGGGCTCGCCGAGCGACTCGGCTCGCCCGGTGAGCCGCCGTTCACGCGCGGGCCCTACCCGTCGATGTACCGCGGCCAACTCTGGACGATGCGGCAGTTCGCCGGGTTCGGCTCACCGGAAGAGGCGAACGAGCGGTTCCGCTTCCTGCTCGATCGCGGGCAGACCGCGCTCTCGGTGGCGTTCGATCTGCCGACGCAGCTCGGGTACGACTCCCAACACCCGACCGCGCTCGAGGAGGTCGGACGGGTCGGCGTCGCGATCGACACGGCCGACGACATGGCCGACCTGTTCGCCGGTCTTCCCCTCGACGCGGTGTCCGTGAACTTCACGATCAACGCGACGGCGCCGATCATCCTCGCGATGTACCTGGTCGCCGCCGAGCGACAAGGGGTGGCGTTCGGTGACCTGACCGGGACGCTGCAGAACGACATCCTGAAGGAGTTCTTGGCGCGCAAGGCGTTCGTGTTCCCTCCCGAGCCCTCGATGCGCCTGTCGTGCGACGTCGTCGAGTACGCGTCCGAGCACCTGCCGCGGTTCAACCCGATCTCGATCACCGGATATCACGCGCGCGAGGCCGGGTGCGACGCGATCCAGGAGCTCGCGCTCACCCTTGGCTCGGCGATCGCCTACGCGGAGGCCCTCATCGCGCGCGGGCTGGCGTTCGACTCGTTCGCCCCACGTCTGTCCTTCCATTTCGCGACCACGATGGATCTGTTCGAAGAGGTGGCGAAGCTCCGCGCCGCGCGGCGCATGTGGTACCGGATCGCTACCGAGCGCTTCGGTGCCCGGAACGCGAACTCCGGACGACTGCGCTTCTTCTCCGGGAACTCGGGCACGACCCTCACGGCGCAACAGCCGTTGAACAACGTGATCCGCTCGACCGTCCAATGCCTGGGCGCGGTGCTCGGCGGCGCGCAGTCCATCCACGTGATGGGCTACGACGAGGCGTTCCAGATCCCATCGGAGGAGGCGGTGACGCTGTCCCTGCGGACGCAGCAGATCATCGCGCTCGAGTCCGGGGTCCCTCGCACCGCCGACCCGCTGGCCGGCTCGTACTTCGTGGAGCATCTGACGGACGAGATCGAAGCGCGGGCCGCGGACGTGCTCCGGGAGATCGACGCCCTGGGGGGAGCCGTCGCCGCGATCGAACACGGCGTCCCGCAACGGTGGATCGCGGAATCCGCTTATCGGATCGAGCGCGACATCGCCGAGGGCACCCGACCGCGCGTCGGGGTGAACATCCACGCCGACCCCGACGCCGCGCCCGTGGAGCTCCCCGACGCGTTCGCCCTCGATCCGCACGTCGTCGAACGACAGGTCGCTCGCACGGCCGAGCGGGTGCGGGCACGCGACGCGTCCGCGTGTTCGATCGCGATCGACGCAGTCGACGCGGCGGCGCGCGAAGGGCGCAACGTCCTGCCCGGGCTCCTCGACGCCGCGCGAGCGGGCGCCACGCTCGGCGAGCTGTCCGACGTCTTCCGCGACGTGTTCGGCGAGTTCCGGGAGCCGCACCCGTGGTAGCGCCGCTCGACGGCCTCCGGGTGCTCGACCTGACCCGCTTCGTGGCGGGCTCGCAGACCACCGCGCTGCTGGCCGCGCTCGGCGCCGACGTCATCAAGCTCGAGGTGCCGCCGTCCGGCGATCCGTACCGCGTGCAGGGGACGGAACGGCTCGGCGATGAATCCGTGCTGTTCCTGTCGCTCAACTCCGGGAAGCGGAGCGTCGCGATCGACTTCCGGTCGGCGTCGGCCTCCGACGCGGTCGACCGACTGCTGGGATCGTCCGACTTCGTGGTGGAGAACGCGCGGCCCGGGAGCCTGGCGCCGTACGGCCTGGATTGGGAGCAGGTGCATGCTCGCTATCCCTCGATCGTCTACGGCTCGATCTCGGGGTACGGCGACGTCGGTCCGCAGGCGGCGCGCGGCGGGTTCGACCTGATCCTGCAGGCCGAGAGCGGCGTCATGAGCGTGACGGGGAGCGAGGCATCGGGACCCGTGAAGGTCGGCGCGCCGGTCCTGGATGTGGGCGCCGGGATCAGCTGCGCGTTCGGGCTCCTCGCGGCGCACCTCGAACGGCTGCGGACGGGGGTGGGGCGACAGGTGTCCTCGTCGCTCATGGAGTTCGCGCTCACCAGCCTGGGCACCTTGGCTGCGACGACGTTCGTCTCGGGGGAACCCCCGGGGCTGCTCGGGACGCACTCCCCCACGTTCGCTCCCTACGGCGGGTTCCGGACCGCCGACGGGTGGATCGTGCTCGCGGGTGCGGGCTCGGAGGATCTCTGGATCCGATGCTGTCGGGTCCTCGGCGCCGACGCGCTCGTCGACGATCCCCGGTTCACGGACAACGCGTCCCGTGTCCGGAACCGCGACGAGCTCACGCACGCGCTGGAGGCCGTGCTCGTGACCGCTCCGAGCGCGCACTGGCTGGAGTTGCTCGAGGCCGACGGCGTGCCGGCGGCAGAGGTGCGCGACATCGCGCAGGTGTTCGCCGGCGCGCAGACCGAGGCGCTCGGCGCGGTCCAGACCCTGCACCATCCGGACGCGGGCGACTATCGCGTGGTCGGCGCTCCCGTGCGCTTCGATCGAGCGCCGTTCCCCTACCCGTCGGCGGCGCCCGCGCTGGGCGCGCACACGCGCGAGGTCCTGACCGAGGTCGGCCTCAGTCCGGACGCGGTGGACGAGCTCGTCTCCGCCGGGGTGGCGATCGCACGGTGATCGAGACGACGTTGGCAGACGCGGTGCTCAAACGCACGATCGAGCTTGCGGAGGTCCCAGCCCCGACGGGCTTCGAGGGCAACCGGGCGGCGATGGTGCGGTCGTGGTGGTCGGACGACGGCCACACCGACGTGGGCGTGGATGCCATCGGGAACGTATGGGCCTGCGCGCGCGGAGGGGATGGCGACGCCGTGGTCTTGTGCGCCCACATCGACACGGTGTTCGGTGCCGGTCAATCGCACGCGACACATCTCGAAGGCTCCCGGCTGCACGGGCCGGGGGTCGGCGACGACGCCGTGGGCGTCGCGGCATTGTCGGCCGCGGCGAGCTTGCTCGACGCGCAGGGGAAGCCGGTGTGGCTGCTCGCATCGGTCGGCGAGGAAGGCCTCGGGAACCTGTGTGGGGTCTCCGCGGCGCTCGATGCACCGCCGGTCTCCATCCGCGCGCTCGTCGCCGTCGAGGGCAACTACCTCGGACGGGTGTCGGCGATCGGTGTCGGCTCGGTCCGGCACCGGGTCACGGTGACGGGGCCGGGGGGGCACGCATGGGAAGCACCGGGCGTGCCGAGCGCCGTCCACGCGGCGGCGACGTTGGTCGCCGAGATCGCGGCGATGCCCGCGACCGACGGGACGTCCGTGAACGTCGGACGGATCGGCGGCGGCGAGGGCATCAACGTGCGCGCCCGCGGATCGTGGTTCGAGCTGGACCTGCGGGCGGACGACCGACCGAAGCTCACCGCGCTCGCGCGGAACGTGGACGCGATCATCGCGACGGTCCGGGATCCGCTCCACGTCGAACGGACGGTGCTCGGCGACCGGCCGGCCGGCCGCCTCGACCCGGCGCATCCGTTGGTCCGTGCGGCGGGCGACGCGTTGCGCGAGGCCGGGATCGTGGTCCGGCCGGTCGCGACGAGCACGGATGCGAACGCGGCGCACGCGCGCGGCATCCCCGCCATCGCCATCGGGATCACGACCGGATCGGGCGAGCACACCCCGCAGGAGTGGATCGACACCGCGCCGATCCCCGACGGGGTCCGGACGCTCGCGCGCACGGTGGCGCTCTACGAGGAGCTGTCGGCATGACCCGGCCGCGATCCGGCGTCGTGCTGCAGGGGGCCTACCCGCCCATGGAGTTCGAGCAGATGGTCTCGCGGATCGACGGGCTCGGCTTCGACCACCTGTGGCTGACGGATTCCTCGTTGCACGCGCGGAACTCCTACGCGTACCTGACGCTGGCGGCCAAGACGTCCTCGCGGCTGCTGCTGGGCACGGCGGTCACGAACCCGCTGACGCGGCACCCGGCCATCACCGCCGCCGCCGCCGCGACCGTCGACGAGATCTCGGGCGGCCGGATGACCCTGGGGATCGGCGCCGGCGACCGGCCGCTGCTCGCGCTCGGGATGAAACCGAGCCCGCTCGCCTCTCTCCGAGCGTCGATCGTGGCGATCCGCGAGCTCTGGTCGGGCGACCACGTGTCGATCGAGGATGGCGCGTTCTCGCTGCACGACGCGCACCTCCGGTTCACCGCCAGGACGGACATCCCGATCTACATCTCGGCGAGCGGCCCGCGCACCCTGGAGCTGGCGGGCGAGATCGCCGACGGGGTGATCCTGCTCGTGGGGCTGTTCCCCGAAGCGCTCGCGTGGGCGCTCGAGCACGTCGATCGCGGCGCCGCGAAGGCCGGCCGGCCACGCCCGCACGTGGCGGTGTTCGCGTACGGCGCGATCGACGACGACCAGGACGCGGCGATGGCGTCGGCGCGGTCGATCGCCGCGTGGTTCCCGCAGACCGCTCCGGCGATCTGCGAGCTCGCCGGCGTCCCGGCGTCGCTGGTCGACGACGTCCGTGCTCGATACGCCGGAGGGGAGTTCCAGGAGGCGGAGGAGGCGGCCCGGCTGCTCCCGGACGACTTCGTGCGATCGGTCGCGCTCGCGGGCGACGCGGCGCACGCCCGGGGTCGGATCGAGGCCGTGGTCGATGCGGGAGCGGACTCCATCCACGTGTTCCCGCTGGGCGCGAACCGCATGCGGACCGTCGAGGCGTTCGCCTCGTGCTTCACCGACGTCGTGGGAGCGCCGGTATGAGCTCGGCCTGGCGTGTCACCGCGCTCCACCACGTCGCCATGGCGCACGGGGACGACGCGGTCTGCGAGGACGCCATGACGATGCTCCTCGGCGCGCCGACGCACGCGGAGCACGGGCCGGGTTCCTCGAGCGGATGTATCCGGTGGGCGGGTCGTACGTGCAGACGTTGGAGGCCGACGGCGACGGGTTGGTGCAACGGTTCGTGGACCGACGAGGGCCGGCCTGCACCACGTGGCGTTCACGGTCGATGCGATCGACGCCGCGCTCGCCGACCTCGAGGCGCGCGGCGTGGCGTTGATCGACCGGCACGCGCGAACGGGGGGGATGGGGACGCGGGTCGCGTTCCTCCATCCGTCGGCGACGGGCGGGATGCTCGTCGAACTCGTGGAAGAGACGGGGGCAGGCCATGGATAACGAAGCGCTGGGCTCCGCCGGGACGGACCAGGTGTTCACCGGGCGGCACGATCGGCGGAAGGTGACGGATTGGGTCTGCGAGGAGATCCGTGACGCGATCATCGACCTGCGGCTCCACCCGGGAGAGCCGCTGCGCGAGGCGACGATCGCCACGCAGCTCGGCGTGAGCAAGACGCCGATCCGCGAGGCGCTCGCTCGGCTCGAGCAGGAAGGACTCGTCGAGACGACCTCCTTCAAGGGAGCGGTGGTGAGCGGGTACTCCCCGCGCGACCTCGAGGAGATCTATGAGCTGCGGAGCCTCCTGGAGGGTGCGGCCGTCCGAGGCGTCGCGGTCGACGCGTCCGATGAAGCGCGCGCCGAACTCGGCGAGGTGATCGCGCGGAGCCGCGAGCTCCGGGATGCGGGTGAGCTCACCGAGCTGGCAGGTCTCCTCGGCCGCTTCGACCAGATCATCTACGACCAGGTCTCGAACCAACGGATCCGCGCGCTGATCGACAACCTCCGGGCTCACCTGACCCGGATCGGCAGGCTGACGGAAGGCATCCCCGGCCGCGTGGAGGCGTCGGTCGAGGAACACGCGCTGATCGTCGAGGCGATCATGGAACGCCGACCCGAAGAGGCGGAGCGGTTGATGCGCGCCCACATCGGCAGCGTGCTGAGCGACCAGCTGGCGGGCGCGCCGTCGCCCGTCCCGGCGGACGAGGTCGGAGCTTGACCGGGGTGCCGCATGTCTGATGGAGTGCGCGCCATGTCGGAGGCGCCCGCCCGACGCGTGTCCGCCCTCTTGCACGAGGCGGGGACGGATGCCTGGGCCGCCGCCATCACCCATCCCATGGTCCGCGAGATCGCCGACGGCACGCTCCCCCACGAGACATTCCGCCGCTACTTCACGCAGAACGTCCTCTACCTCGAGGACTACGCTCGCGCGATCGGACTGATCGTGGGGAAGGCACCCGACCGGGACGCGATCACCACGCTCACCCGGTTCCAGGCGCAGATCGTGGAGAACGAGATCCCCGCGAACCTGGCGTTCCTGGAGCGGCTCGGGGGCGATCCGGCCACCGTCGAGGGACGCGGCACGATGTTGCCGACGACGTACGCGTACACCCGCCACCTCCTGTCGAGCTGCGCGATGGGCGACTGCGCCGCCGGGCTCACCGCCGTGCTGCCGTGCCAGTGGAGCTACGGCGAGCTCGCGCGACCGCTCACCGCCAACCCGCCCGAAGATCCGATCTACGCGGACTGGATCGCGCTGTTCGGCAACGACGGATACGACGGCTTGGTCGGGGACTCGACGGCGTTGCTCGACCGGCTCGTCGATCCAGATGATCGAGCCAGGGTGGCGGCGCTGGCGGCGATCTTCGAGCGTTCCACTCACCACGAAGCAGCGTTCTGGGACATGGCCTATGGGAACCCCCGAACGGCCGGTCTCCCCGACGAAGGAGGAACCCCCTAGATGCGTGCCGTGCGGATCCACGACGACCTTTCGCTCCGGGTGGACGACATCGACGACCTGACACCCGGGCGAGGCGAGGTGCTGGTGCGGGTGCACGCCGCAGGCGTGTGCGGGACCGACCTCCACATCCTCGACGGCATGATCAAGCCGGACCCGTACCCCATGACGCTCGGGCACGAGGCAGCCGGCGTCGTGGAGGTGGCCGGGGAGGGAGCGTCGCTGACGCCGGGCACGCCCGTGGCGATCTACAACAAGATCTTCTGCGGACGGTGCGAACAGTGCCTGAAGGGTCGCACCAACATCTGCGACAACGAGCCCGATCAGCTCGGCTTCAACCGCGACGGCGGCGACGCGGAGTACGTCGTGGTCCCGGAGCAGAACGCGGTGCCGATCCCCGACGGCGTCGACCAGGCGACCGCGGCGGTCCTCACGTGCGCCGGCATGACCGCGATGCACGCGACCAAGCTCTCCCACCTCCGCCTGGGCGACACGGCGGTCGTCGACGGGATCGGAGGCGTCGGCATCCTCGTGGTGCAGGCCGCCGCCCACGCCGGCGCACGCGTGATCGCGATCGGCGACTCGGAGGAGAAGCTGGCGCTCGCGGCGGACCACGGAGCCTCGGACGGCGTCCTGGTCGATACCGCGGACGGCTACGACACGGTCGCCGACCGGATCCGCGCGCTCACGGGCGGGCGCGGCACGGACGTGTTCTTCGAGCTCGTGGGAACGACGCAGACGATGAACGCGGGCATCCGTTCCTTGGCCAAGGGCGGCCGGTTCGTCTCGACCGGGTACACGGATCAGTCGATCGAGATCCACCCGATCGAGTTCATCCTGCCCGAGACGTCGTTGATCTCGACGGTGGCGGCGACGCGCCTGGACCTGCAGGACGCGATGAACCTGGCCGCCGCCGGCGCGATGACGGTCCCGATCGCCGGCCGGTATCCGATGGAGGGCATCGACGACGCGCTCGGCGCGCTCCGCAAGCGCACCGTGCTCGGCCGCCAGGTGCTCGAGCTCGCCTGACCCCGTCTTCTCGAAGGAGGAACCCATGGCATCGACGATCACGGATCCGGCGCTCGACTTCCTGGACGGACCGCTCCGCCTCTACATCGACGGCGTCTTCGTGGAGACCGAGGGCACGCTCGCCACGGTGAACCCGGCGACCGGGCAGACCCTGGCCGAGGCACCGCTCGCGACCGAGCGGGAGGTCGACGCGGCGGTGACGGCCGCGGCGCGAGCGTTCGACACGTGGCGGTTCACGCCGCCCACGCAACGTGCCCGGCTGATGTGGCACCTCGCCGACCTGCTCGAGGAGCACAAGGACGAGCTGGCGACGATCGAGGTGCTCGACAACGGCAAGCCGATGTGGGAGGCGCAGGCCGTCGACATCGCGCTGACGATCGAGCTGCTCCGCTACTACGCGGGATGGGCGACGAAGATCGAGGGCAAGGTCCTGCCCAACTCGATCCCCGGCATGTTCACGGTCGCCAAGCGCGAGCCGGTGGGCGTGGTCGCGGCGATCACCCCGTGGAACTTCCCGCTGCTCGAGGTCGGCTACAAGCTGGGACCGGCGCTCGCGGCGGGGTGCACGATCGTGATCAAGCCGTCGGAGCTGGCGCCGCTGAGCACCCTGCGGCTGATGCAGCTGGTGGACGAGGCAGGGTTCCCGCCCGGCGTCGTGAACGTCGTGATCGGCGGCCCCGACGTCGGGGCGGCGCTGGTGCGGCATCCGGGCGTGCGCAAGGTCGCGTTCACCGGACAGACCGCCACCGGCAAGGAGATCATCCGGACCGCCGTCGACGGGCTGAAGCGCGTCACGCTCGAGCTCGGGGGCAAGAGCCCGAACATCGTGTTCGCCGACGCCGACCTGGACGCGGCCACGAGCGGCGCGTTCGGCGGGATCTTCTTCAACCAGGGGCAAGCGTGCGTCGCCGGCTCGCGCCTGTTCGTCGAGGCACCGGTCGCCGACGAGATCGCCGGCCGCGTCGCGGAGCAGGCGGCCGGTATCCGACTGGGCTCGGGACTGGATCCCGAGACCCAGATGGGACCGCTGATCTCCGCGGCGCACCGCTCGCGCGTCCGCGGCTACGTCGACTCGGCGCGCGAGCAAGGCGCGACGTCGCGGTCGGGGGCGGCGAGGCGTCGGTCCAGGGGTTCGAGGGCGGGTTCTTCCTGGAGCCCACCGTGATCAACCACGTGCGGAACGACATGAAGGTCGCCCAAGAGGAGATCTTCGGTCCGGTGCTGTCGGTGATCCCGTTCACCGACGAGGAGGAGTTGATCACGCTCGCGAACGGGATCGACTACGGCCTGGCGTCGGGATCTGGACCTCCGACGTGAACAAGGCGATGCGCGTGGCCGACCGGCTGGACGCGGGCACCGTGTGGATCAACACGTACGGGATGTTCGACGTCGCCGTGCCGTTCGGCGGACGCAAGCACTCGGGGTTCGGCAAGGAGCTGGGCGAGGAGGCCCTGGAGCCGTACCTCCATTCGAAGTCGGTGTGGGTCGACCTCACCGCGGCGGTACCCACATCGGGGCAGGGCATCTCGCGATAACGAAGGGGAGGATGGCGATGAGCGATCGGATCATCATCAAGAACGGCACCGTCGTCACGATGAACGACGCGGACGACGTGATCTTCGGCGGGACGGTCGTGATCGAGGATGACCGCATCACCGACGTCGGCCCCGCGACGGACGTCGCCGGACGGACCGACGAAAGCGGCGCGACCGTGATCGACGCCACCGACAAGGCGGTGATGCCCGGCCTGGTCGACCTGCACTACCACACGGCCGCCGGCAAGGGCTGGAGCGACCATCTGCCGCTCTGGGAGTACCTGGACACCTGCTGGTATCCGATGATCCGCGCGCTCAACCCGGAGGAGGCGTACTGGGCGGCGCTCGCGAGCTACAGCGAGTCGATCAAGTGCGGGGTCACCACGGTGAACGACATGTACCGCCAGCTCGGCGGGCTCGCGAAGGCCGCGGAGGAGATCGGGATCCGCGCGGTCCTGTCGAACGACGTCGCCGACGACGAGCACGACCTGGACACGCTCGAGGACAACAAGCTCGCGTACGAGCAGTCGAACGGCGCGGCGAACGGACGGATCGAGGTCTACATCGGGATCGAGTGGCTGCCGCTCGCGTCCGAAGGGCTCCTGAAAGAGACCCGTGCGCTCGCGGACGACCTCAACACGGGGATCCACATCCACCTGAACGAGTCGCTCACCGAGGTCGAGAACTCCAAGCAGCGGTTCGGCCGGCGCCCCACCGAGGTCGCGTACGACTGCGGGATCCTGTTCGACCGGTGCATCGCGGCCCACTGCGTCTGGCTCTCGGACGTCGAGATCGCGCTGATGCGCGAGACGGGGACGCAGATCTCGCACAACCCGTCGTCGAACGCGAAGCTCGGCAACGGCATCGCGCGGGTGCCCGAGATGCTCGCCGCAGGGCTCAACGTGGGGCTCGGCCATGACGCGGCCGAATGCAACAACAGCCTGGACATGTTCGAGGTGATGAAGTTCGCGTCGTTGATGCATCGCGCCAGCCGCGTGGACCCGAGCCTGCAGCAGGCGCCGGACGTGGTCCGGATGGCCACCCGCAACGGCTCGGCCGCGCTCCAGCACGAGACCGGTGAGGTCACGGTCGGCAAGAAGGCCGACGTGATCATGCTCGACCTCAAGAACCAGATGTTCACGCCGCTGTACCCGGAGAACAAGGGTCATCTCTACTCGCACCTGGTCTTCGCGGCCAACGGCAGCGCGGTGAACACGACGATCGTGGACGGCAAGATCCTCTACCGGGATCACGAGTTCACGACGATCGACGAGCAGGACGTCCTGCACCAGGCGAACCTGGCGTTCCAGTCCGTGCTCGAGCGCATGGTGGTCCCGACGTAGGCGCGTCGCTGTGACGGGATCGCGCACGCTCGTCGTCGGCGATCCGGTCGTCGCGCTCGGCGACCGGACGCTGATCCCGGACGGCGCGCTCATCGTCGAGGGGTCGACGATCGTCGCCGCCGGTCGGCGCGTTGAGCTCGAGAGACGTGGGCCGTTCGACCGCGTCCTCGGTTCCGCCGGGCACTTCGTGCTGCCGGGTTTCGTCAACGCGCACTACCACTCGGAGCTCGCGATCGGCCCCGGCCTGTACCAGTTCATCTTCGAACGCGCGAACGTCTTCATGCAGGGCGGGGTCGGCGACGTCGAGGAGGACGACCTGTATGCCGGCGTGCTGTGGGGATTGATCAACGCGATCAAGGGCGGGCAGACCGCGACCGTCGACATGTACTACGGACGTCCGGGCATGCCCGACTTCGGTTGCCCGCCGGCGCTGCGCGCGTACGAGGACAGCGGGATGCGCACCGCGTTCGGGTTGGTCAGCCGCGACGAGAACATCTACGTCCACGAGCCGAACGAGCGGTTCCTGTCACGGTTGCCCGACGACCTGGCGGATGAGGTCCGCCGCTCCCCCATGGGCTACGCGTGGCCGGTCGACGACGTGATGGCCACGTTCGAACGGCTCTCGGACGAGTGGCACGGACGCGACGACCGGATCCGGATCGTGACGGCGCCTGATTGGACACCGGCGTGCTCCGACGACCTGTACCGACGCTGCCGCCGGCTCGCCGACGAGCACGGGACCGGCATGATCACGCACGCCCTGGAGACGCGGTCCGAGATGCTCTTCAACCTCGAGCGGTACGGGAAGCCGGCGCTGCAGCGTCTGGCCGACATCGGCGTGCTCACCCCGCAGACCGTGCTGGAGCACTTCGTCTGGGTCACGGACGAGGAGCTTGCGATCTTCGCGGACTCGGGCGCGGTGGCGTCGAACAACCCGGGGTCGAACCTGCGCCTGTCCAGCGGGATCTGCCGGGTGCGCGACATCATGGACACCGGCGGACGCATCGCGTTCGGGACCGACGGCATCTCGTTCTCCGATCGCGAGGACTTCTTCCAGGAGCTGCGGCTCGCGACCTATCTCCAGCGGTTCCCGCGGACGTTCGAGCGGCAGCGGCTGGACAGCGAGGCCGTGCTGCGAGCCGCGGCGACGAACGGCGCGCGCGCGGTCGGCGAGGAGGAGCGGCTGGGCTCGCTCGAACCGGGCCGGTACGCCGATCTGTTGGTCGTGGAGAAGGAACGGATCCTGTTCCCGCCGGGTCGTTACGACGCCGAGCCGTTCCTGAACGTGGTGATCGACCGGGCCGAGTCCTCGGACATCGACACCGTGATGGTGCACGGCCGAGTCCTGATGGAGGGCAAGCGCGTCACCGTCGTGGATGAGGATGCGGTGAAGGCGCGATTCGCGGACGCGGTGCAGCGCAGGATGTATCGCTTGCCCGAGCACGTTCGACGGTGGGCCGCGCTCGGACCGATGGTCGAGCCGTACGTGATCGACTTCTACCAACGCTGGTACGACACGCCGATCGAGCCCGCCTACGGCTACAACGTGAAGGTCCCGCCCGTCGTCTGACGGATCAGCCCGCGATCCACCCCATCATCCGCGCCACGTTGTCACCCATGATGCCGTCGATCTTCGCCTGCGGGATCTCGGGGAGGTGCACGACCGCCGCTTCCTCGTTCACCGTGCGGAGCTTCTCGAGCAGCTTCACGGGGTCGTAGAGGAACCCCGGGTAGTCCGTGCCGAAGAACACCTTCTCCAACGGCACGAACATCGGCTCGCAACGCGAGAGCAGCAGGAAGAGATCGCGCCGGGTGAGCGTCGCGATCAGGTACGAGAGCTCCGTGTAGAAGTTCGGGTGCTTCGTGAGGAGGAACAACGCCTCGTCGACCCACGGCAACCCGCAGTGCGCGATGATCACGCGGAGGTCGCGGAACTCGCGACCGATGTCGTCGAGCATCGCCGGGCGGCCGAGCTCGAGCTTCGCGTCGATCCGAGTGGAGCCGGCCTGGTGGATCATCACGGGGATACCGAGCTCCTGCGCCGCTTCGTAGATCGGGAACCCCAACTCCGGATCGTTCACCGCCCAGTGCTGATACATCGGATAGAGCTTCACGCCGCTCAGCCCGAGCTCCGTCACCGCGCGTCGCAGCTCCTCGACCGCGGCGTCCACGCCTCGGTACGCGGGGTTGACCGACGCGAAGCCGGCGAAGCGCTCGGGATCGGACCGCACGACCGCCGCCACGTAGTCGTTGCAGCGGTCGGGATGCATCGGCTCACCCAGCCCGAGTTCCCCAGTGGTGTCGACGGTGCCGATCAGGCGGCCCTCGAGCACCTGCGGCGAGATCGCGAGGACCACGACCTTGTCGAACCCGGGATGATCGCGGAGCGACTCGGAGGGCCCGATCACCGGCCAGCCCTTGCGCGTGTAGCCGCTCGCCTCCCACTCGTCCTCGGTGGGCATCCGATGTGACGGCAACAGGCCCATGCTCCGGTAGATGCAGAGCGATCCCTCGCGCCCGTACTCGAGGGTGAACTCGGGGTCCTCGGCGAGGCTCAGGATGTGGCTGTGCGCGTCGACGATCACGGGCGACCCTTCCGGCCGGGTGCGCTGGATTCTAGAGAGCCGGGACCCGAGCCGAGTGACCCGGCGTAGGCACGCATCGCGGTATCGTCGCATCGGCTCGGGAGAGGAGGTCCAGAGGATGGCGTTCCGCGGATGGCCCGTCGAGGCGCTGGAGTTCTACGAGGCGCTCGAGGCCGACAACTCCAAGGCGTTCTGGCAGCGACACAAGGAGACGTACGAGACGATCGTCCGCGCGCCGATGGAGGAGCTCCTCGCCGAACTCGCGCCAGAGTGGGGTGAGGGCCGCATCTTCCGCCCGTACCGCGACGTGCGCTTCAGCGCCGACAAGTCCCCGTACAAGACGAACATCGCGGCGACGATCGGCCGCCGATACGTCCAGCTGAGCGCGAACGGCCTGGCGGCCGGCGCAGGGATGTGGGAGATGGCGCCGGATCAGCTCGAACGCTACCGGGAAGGGGTCGACGACGAACGCACCGGTGCGGAGCTCGAACGGATCGTCGCGACGATCCGGTCGACAGGGGTCGAGGCGATGGGTCACGGCGTCCTGAAGACCGCGCCGAAGGGCTACCCGAAGGACCATCCACGGATCGAGCTGCTGCGCTTCAAGGGCATCGTCGCGTGGCGCGAATGGCCGGCCGGGGCGTGGCTCGGAACGAAGAAGGCGAAGGACCGTGTCGTCGACCTGTTCCGGGCGGCCGAGCCGCTCACCGCGTGGCTGTCGACCCACGTCGGCTAGCACTCGATAAGCTCCGCCCGGGAGCGATGCTCGTGGAGTACCTGGTTCCAGACGATGTTGCCGCCGCCGTACGGATGCTGGGTGCGGGACGCGTCGTGCTGGCCGGCGGCACCGATGTCTATCCGCAGCACGTCGGCCGGCCGATGACGACGCCGATGATCGACATCGGCGGGCTCGCAGACCTTCGGGGCATCGATGCGACCGCCGACACGTATCGGATCGGCGCGCTCACCCGGTGGGCCGACGTCGCGGGCGCCGCCCTCCCCTCGCGGTTCGACGGGCTCCGCGCCGCGGCGAGGCAGGTCGGAGCGGTCCAGGTGCAGAACGCCGCCACGGTGGGCGGCAATCTCTGCAACGCATCGCCGGCCGCTGACGGGATCCCGCCGCTGCTGACCCTCGACGCATCGGTCGAGCTGACCTCCGTCACGGGCAGCCGTGTGCTGCCGCTCGAGCGCTTCCTCACCGGGTACCGGAAGACGGCCCTGCAACCGGACGAGCTGCTGACCGCCGTGCTGATCCCTCGGGGCACGCGTGACGACGCCCGCTCGGCGTTCCTGAAGCTGGGGCTGCGCCGCTATCTGGTGATCTCGGTCGTGATGGCGGCGGTCGAGGTGACGACGGACCCAGACGATCGCATCGCGGAGGCCAGGGTCGCGATCGGCGCATGCTCGCCGGTGGCACAGCGACTGCGATCGCTCGAGGCGGCGCTCGTCGGCCGGTCGCTCGACGACGTGGACGTGGCCATGATCGCCGAGCATCTCGCCGCGCTCAGCCCGATCGACGATGTCCGTGCGACGGCGGACTACCGACGCCGGGCGGCGGCGGTGTTGGTGCGCCGCGCGCTCCAGAGCTGCGGGGGCGGCCGTTGAGCTCGGTCACGTTCGACGTGAACGGATCGTCGGTGCGAGCGGACCGATCGGCACGGCGGTTGAGCGACATGCTGCGCGACGACCTGGGCTTCACGGCGACCAAGGTGGGATGCGACGCCGGCGACTGCGGGGCGTGCACGGTCCTGCTCGACGGTGAGCCGGTGAGCGCGTGCATGACGCCGGTCGGAGGCCTCGCCGGTCGACAGGTGCAGACGCTCGAAGGACTGCACGCGAGCGGCGAGTGCCACGGCTTACAAACGGCGTTCCTGATGCACGGCGCGGCGCAGTGCGGCATCTGCACGCCCGGCATGCTGGTGTCGGCGGCCGCCCTCTTGCGCGTCACGCCGGCGCCCACCGAGCAACAGGTGATGGATGCCCTCGGTGGCGTCCTCTGCCGCTGCACGGGGTACCGCAAGATCATCACCGCCGTGATGAACGCGGGCGCGGCCGAGGTCGCCGAGCCGTCACCTCCGGTCGGCAAGGCCGTCGGTCATCGCGTGCGACGCGTGGACGGACAACGCAAGGTGGACGGCACGGATGTGTTCGGCGCCGACGACTCCCCCGCCGGGGCCCTCGTCATCCGGGTGGTGCGTTCGCCGTTCCACCGAGCCCGCTTCCAGCTGGGCGACCTGGACGCGTACGTCGCTGCGTCACCGGGGGTCGTGGCGGTCCTGACCGCGGCCGACATCCCCGGCCGCAACCGCTTCGGCGTGATCCCGGCGACCGCCGATCAGCCGGTCTTCGCGGAACCCGACGAGGAGGTGCGTTTCCGGGGCGAGGCGGTCGCGATGATCGTCGGGGAGCCCGAGCCGATGGCGGCGCTGGACACGGCAACGTTCCCGGTCGTCTGGAGCGAGCTGCCACCCGTGATGTCGATCGACGACGCCCAGGCGTCCGGCGCGCCCCGGCTCCACCCCACACGCGAGGGCAACGTCCTCATCCGTGGCAACGTTCGCCGCGGCGAGCTGGACCAGGCGTTCGCGGCGGCGGAGATCGAGGTCGAGGGCGTCTTCGAGACCGGCTTCATCGAGCACGCGTACATCGAGCCGGAGGCCGGGTACGCGGAGCGCATCGGCGACCGGGTCGAGGTGCAGGTGACGACGCAGTCCCCGCACATGGACCGGATCGAGCTCGAGGCGATCCTGGGCCTGCCCGAGGAGGCGGTGCGGATCAAGCCCACGGCGGTCGGCGGGGGCTTCGGGAGCAAGCTCGACCTGTCGGTGCAGCCGTACCTCGCGCTGGCGGCGTGGACGCTGGGACGGCCCGTGCGCCTCACGTACACGCGACCCGAATCGATGATGTCCACCACCAAACGGCACCCCTCGCGGCTCCGCGCCCGCGTCGGCGCCACGCGCGACGGCCGGCTCACCGCGATGGACTTCACCGGCGAGTTCAACACCGGGGCGTACGCATCGTGGGGTTCGACGGTGGCGAACCGAGTGCCGGTGCACGCCGGCGGTCCGTACGTCTACGACGCGTATCGCGCGCGCACCGTGGCCATCCACACGAACGGGCCACCGTCGGGCGCGTTCCGCGGGTTCGGCGTGCCGCAATCGACGATCGCGCAGGAATGCCTGTTCGATGAGCTCGCGGACGCCGTGGGGATGGATCGCCTCGAGTTCCGCCACCGCAACGCGCTCACGGCGGGCGTCCCCACGGTCACCGGTCAGGTGTTCGCATCGGGTATCGGGTATCGCGACTGCCTGGAGGCGCTGCGTCCGCATTGGCAGCGCGCCCGAGCCGCGGCAGCGGAGGCGAACGCCGATGGTGGCTCGACGCGCACCGGCGTGGGCATCGCCGGCATGTGGTACGGCTGCGGGAACACGGCGCTGCCGAACCCCTCGACGATCAAGGTCGGCCTCCGTCGCGACGGACGCATCGCGCTCTATCAAGGGGCGGTCGACATGGGACAGGGAGCCAACACCGTGATGACGCAGATCTGCGCCGACGCCGTCGGTGTGGACATGTCGCACGTCGTGACGCTCGGGGCCGACACGGACACCACGCCGGATGCGGGGAAGAGCTCGGCATCGAGGCAGACGTTCATCTCCGGGAACGCCACGTACCTGGCGGGGACGGCGCTCCGCGTTCGCCTGCTCGAGCTCGCGGGCGCATCGGAGGAGGCCCACCTGGAGCTCGACGGTCCTCACCTGGTCGTCCACGACCGGAACGAGGTCACGACCGTGGACGTCGGCTCGTTGGATGCGGACCAGGACGGGCTGGTCGCGGTCACCACTGCCACGTACGACCCGCCCACGACGGCGCTGGACGAGGACGGACAAGGGGAGCCGTACGCGCAGTTCGGGTTCGGGGCGCACATGGCCGAGTTGGACGTGGATCTCGAGCTGGGCACCGTGCATCTGCGCCGGATCACGGCCGCGCACGACGTGGGTCGCGCCGTGAACCCGACCCTGATCGAGGGCCAGATCGAAGGCGGCGTCGCCCAGGGCATCGGGATGGCGCTGATGGAGGAGTACCTCCCCGGACGCAACGAGAACCTGCACGACTACCTGATCCCGACGATCGGCGACGTGCCGGAGATCGTGAGCATCCTCGTCGAGTCCGGCGACCCCGTCGGTCCGTACGGCGCGAAGGGGATCGGCGAACACGCGCTGGTCCCCACGGCCCCGGCCATCCTGAACGCGATCCGGGACGCGGTCGGCGCGGGCGTGCGACACGTGCCGGCCACGCCGGACCGCGTGCTCGCGGCGATCGCGGAAGGAGCCGCGCGGTGACCGAGCCCGCGACCGACACCGTCGTCTGCGACGCGTGCCCGATCCGGTGCGTGATCAAGCCGGGGCGCACGGGTTCGTGCGACCGGTACGGGAACATCGACGGCGTGCTCGCGCGCATGGACCCCCTCCTGGTGCTGGATCGCACGCGGGAGCAGGGCGGCGCGCTGGTGCCGTTCGCGTCGCGCGAGGGCGACTGGGAGGGCGACCTGGTGCCCACCGGCGAGATGTTCGTGACCGGAGCCGGTTCGGGCACGACGTATCCCGACTACAAGCCGGCGCCGTTCATCGTGTCGTCGACGATCGCCGGCGTCGACATGGTCACGGTCGTGACGGAGGCGATCTTCAGCTACTGCGGCGTGGACGTGAAGATCGACACGGATCGACACGTCGGCGCCGAACGCCAGATCGTGCGCGCCGACGGGGAGGCCGTCGGACACGTCACCACGGGGCAGTACGGCTCGCAGATGCTGTCCCTGGGCGGCGTGAACCACCTGACCGGCGGGACGAAGCATGAAGGTGTCGTGACCATGGAGACGCTGCTGGCGCTCTGCAGCGGCGGGTCGGTCGAGCTGTCGGTCGACGAGGGCTCGCAGCTGGTCCTGCAAGCCGGGCAGCCACCGGTCATCAACGGCGTCGTCGAGGAGCGGATGCGCGTGGGGTGCGGGTCCGCCACGATCGGGATGTTCGCGCAGCAGTGGTACGAGCACGTCGACGAGGTGGTGGTGGTCGACGACCACATCACGGGCGTGCTCTCCGAGCACCAGGCGGGCCGGTACCTCGATATCCCCGCGACCGGGATCAAGGTCAAGGGCCGCCGATCGACACCGGGCAGGTACTTCAACGTCGCCAACCCCGGGACCGGGTGGGGGGGAACCGATATCGAGGATCCGCTCACGATCATCGAACGGTTCGACCCCGCGGTGGCGCGGCCGGGGCTCACGTTGCTGATGATCGGGACGACCGGCGAGCACCACGCCTACTTCGTGCTCGACGACGAGCTGCGTCCCGTACCGGCCCCGCTCCCCGACGTCTTGCGTCTCTCGGTCGAACGGATCCGCGAGAACTGCGAACCGGCGATGACGTCGGTCCTGTTCATGGCGGGAGCGGGCGGCTCCCTCCGCGCGGGAGCCACGGTGAACCCGGTGGCCCTGACGCGTTCGGTCAACCAGACGTTGACGAGGGTCACCTGCGGCGGAGCGCCCGTCTACATCTGGCCGGGCGGCGGCATCACGTTCATGGTGGACGTCACGCTCGTCCCGCCGGGAGCGTTCGGATACGTCCCCACGCCCGCCTTGGTCGCGCCGCTCGAGTTCACGCTCCGGCGCGACGACTACGCCGCGCTCGGCGGACACATGGAAGCGATCGTCCCGATGGACGAGATCCTCGCACGTCCCGACGTGCGCTACTCATGAGCGGCCCCACGGCCTCGACGACGGCCGACGGGTCGCGTCTGCACCTGCAGCACGGCCCCATCGACCTGATCATCGAGGCATGGGGTGACGCGACGGACGTCGCCGACGCGTATCGACGAGCGTGGGTTCGGTTCCAGCCGCTGCTCGACGAACTCGTCGAGGAGCTGTCATCGCTCCGGCGGCCGCTCGACGACGAGATGCCGGGCCCGGCGAGCCCCGTCGGGCGGCGGATGGCGGCGGCCGTCCGTCCGTTCGGGGACCGGTTCATCACGCCGATGGCCGCCGTCGCGGGCGCCGTCGCCGACGAGATCTGCGCGGCGATGGTGGCGGGAGGCGATCTGCGTCGCGTGTACGTGAACGACGGCGGGGACATCGCGCTCCACCTCTCGCCGGGCGAGTCGTTCGACGTGGGCCTGGTCCCCGTCCCGAACCGGCCGACCCTGCTCGGGAAGGTGACCGTGCGCGCGCACGAGCCGATCCGCGGCGTGGCGACGAGCGGGCGACACGGCCGGAGCTTCTCGCTCGGGATCGCCGATGCGGTGACCGTGCTCGCGGCCGACGCCGCAGGTGCCGACGCGGCGGCGACCGTGATCGCGAACGCCGTCGACCTCCCCGGGCACCGCGATCGGTGCGTACCGTGCTCGCCGCTGACGCTGCAGGTGCCGACGCGCGGCGACCGTGATCGCGAACGCCGTCGACCTACCCGGGCATCCAGCGGTCAGGCGGGTGCCGGCATCGGACCTGGAGCCCGACAGCGACCTCGGGTCGCGCTTGATCACGGCCGAGGTCGGGCCGCTCGGCGCCGGCGAGGTCGCGCAGGCCCTCGCCGCGGGTGTGGAGGAGGCCGAGCGGTTGCGTGCCGACGGACTGCTCGCCGCCGCGGTGCTCTGCCTGGACGATCAGGTCGCTGCGGTCGCGAGCCCCGTGCTAGCGTCCGCTGTCGGGGGGTGAGACGTACGGACATCCGGAAGATCGTCACGATCGTCGAGGACGTTCGCATGGAGGCCGGACGGCCGGTCGATCCGCCGATCCGTCGTGTCGTCACCGCCGCGGTGCTGGCGAACCCGTTCGCGGGCCGCTACGTCGAGGACCTCGAGCCCGTTGATCACCGACAGCGTGGAGCTCTCGGCAACGCTCTCCGCGATCGCGGTCGGGCACCTGGACGGGAAGCCTGTCGAGAGCTACGGCAAAGGCGGCATCGTCGGAACCAAGGGTGAGCTCGAGCACGTGGCCGCGATGCTGCATCCGGAGTTCGGCGCGCCGCTGCGCGAGGCGAGCGGCGGCGGCAAGGCGATCATCCCGTCGGCGAAGAAGCGCGGCGGTCCCGGCGTCACGCTCGACGTCCCGCTCCACTTCAAGGACGCCGCGTTCGTCCGCAGCCATTTCGACGCGGTCGAGCTCCGGATCGTGGACGCGCCCGCCGACGACGAGCTGGTGATCGCCGTCGCTGTGACCGACGGGGGCCGTCCGTCACCGCGGGTCGGCGGGCTGCAGGTGTCGGAGATCGTCGGAGAAGACGGCCTCCGGTGAGCGCAGACCTGGTCATCCGCAACATCGGCACGATCGTCAGCGGCGACGTCCGCACACCGATCGCACCCGGTGACACGATCGTCGTCAGGGACGGCGTGATCGCGTCCGTCGGCGACGCGGCGAGCGCGGATGCATCCGGCATCGCCGCCGCGATCGACGCCGCCGGAGCCACCGTGACGCCAGGCTTCTGCGACAACCACACGCATCCGGTGCTCGGCGACTTCACGCCGCGACAGCTCCAGGTCGACTTCATCGACTCCTACCTGCACGGCGGGACGACGACGATGATCTCGGCCGGCGAGCCCCACACGCCGGGTCGTCCGACCGATCCCGCGGGTGTGAAGGCGCTCGCGATCCTGGCGCACAAGTCGTTCGCCAACCTGCGTCCATCGGGCGTCAAGGTGCACGCCGGCGCCGTCCTGTTGGAGCCCGGCCTGACCGAGGCCGACTTCCGGGAGATGGCCGCGGCCGGTGTGACGCTCGTCGGCGAGATCGGGATCTCGGGCGTGAAGGATGCCGCGGTCGCCGCCGAGATGACGCGCTGGGCGCAGGCGTGCGGGATGCAGGTGATGGTGCACACGGGCGGCGCCTCGATCCCCGGGAGCGGCATCGTCGGCGCGGACTTCGTGGTGCAGGTGCAGCCGGATGTCGCCGGACACGTGAACGGCGGCCCGACGGCGCTCCCGCTCGACCACGTCGAGCGGATCCTGGACGAGACGTCGGCGAGGGTGGAGATCGTTCACAACGGGAACGTGAAGGCCGCGGGCGAGATCGCGGCCCTCGTGGCGCGTCGCGAGGAGCTCCCCCGCCTGGTGATCGGCACCGACAGCCCTGCGGGTTCCGGCGTCCAGCCGCTCGGCATGCTGCGCGCGGTGTCGTGGGTCGCCTCCCTCGGCGGAGTCGACGCGGCGACGGCGGTCGCCGCCGCCACCGGGAACGTCGCGTCATTGCACGGGCTGCACACCGGGATCGTCGAGGTGGGGCGGGAAGCCGACCTGCTCGTGATGGACGCACCGCTCGGCTCGCAGGCCGACGACGCGCTCGGCGCGCTCGCGATCGGGGACACGCCCGCGGTGGCGTCGGCCATCATCGACGGCACGCCGCGCTTCACCAAGAGCCGCAACACGCCCCCGGCGGTGCGGCCGGTGTCGTTCTCGAACTAGCGGGGTGGACTACCCCGGCGACCAGGACGCGACCACGCCGTCGGCCACGCGGATGGGCGAGGATCCGATCGTCGCGGGCTGGATCCAGATGCCCGACTCCCCCGACTCCACCTGTTGTCCGGCGTAGACGAACGCGCTCCCGTCCGGCGACCAGAGGGTCATGCTCTGCGCGTACTGCTCGAAGAACTGGAGGTAGTCGCGACTGAGCTCGAGGCTCGGAACGAACTGCTCGGTCGAGAACGACGATCCGTCCTCCCAGACGTTCCACCGGAACACGAGTCGCTCCTCGACCTCCGGCTGCAACGACAGCAGCTTGGTGCCGTCGGGACTCCAGAAGAACGCCGGCGAGTACTCGGTTGCCACGCGACGG
Organism: uncultured Actinomycetes bacterium; assembly: GCA_963835415.1. Taxonomy (GTDB): domain Bacteria; phylum Actinomycetota; class UBA4738; order UBA4738; family HRBIN12; genus JBBQVZ01. The sequence continues at coordinate 276,417 of CAWIFZ010000004.1, forward strand.
GTCGTTCCGCTCTCCCGATCGATCACGGACAGCGGCACCGCCAGTGAGGGACCATCTCGGATGACCTGGTACGCGACGCGCTCGCCGTCGGGGCTCACGACGAACGTGATCCCCCCGTCGAACCTCGCCAGGACCTCCCGACGATCGGTGGCGATGTCGTTCGCGATCAGCCGTTGCCGGCCCCCGGCCTCCGACACGTAGAACAGCGTGCGCCCGTCCGCGGTCCAGACCGGGACGTTGAACCGTCCCGGGCGATCGCCGAGCGGGGTGAACGTGCCGTCGATCCCGAGCTGGTCGAGCCGATCGGTCCCCACGTGCACCAGCATCTGCTTCCCCTGCGGAGCCCACGAGAGGTAGAACGGGCTCCCGGAATCGATCGGGGAGGTCGTGCTCGAGGCCACGTCCACGAGGCCGAGCTCGATGTCGGCGGTCGCCGACCCACCGAGGTACACGATCCGAGCGGACGTCGGATCCCAGGACAGGTAGAACGGCGCGGCGGCGACGGAGGTCTGCGTGGTCTGGGTGCCGTCGGGCGCCGCGGTCATGACCGTGGCGGAGGTCCCATCGGCGTCGAGCCCCACCCACGCGATGCGCGTGCCGTCCCGCGACCACGTCGGCTGACGCACGAGCGTGACATCGGGGTCGGAGTCGGCCAGGACCGTCGGATGCGAACCGTCGGCCTCGATCACTTCGAGCGTCCCCGATGCGTCCAGCACGGCGATGCGACCCGGGAAGTCGGTCAGATGCGGGGACGGCGGAGCGGAAGGCTGGTCGGTCGTCGGGCTGCCACTCGCTCCCGGCGGCGTCCCCAGCGTGATGGAGCACCCCGTCGCCATGACGAGCGACATCGCGACCAGGGAGGAGAGGAGACGGCGCTTCACGGCAGGGTTGCTCCGTCGACGCATCGGGACTCGACGGTAGCCATCGCTCGCCCGACTGGCAAGGGCGTCTCCCGCCGGACCCGAAGAAGGGGCAGACTACGGGCTGACGCTCTCGGAGGAGGCCCGGTGCTGGCGGCGAGTACGTACATGTTGGTGTTCCGGATCGTGCACATCACGGCCGGTGTGCTGTGGGTGGGGTCCGTGTTCCTGTTCACGACGTCCCTCGCGCCGGCGGCGGAAGCGATCGCGCCGGCGGGAGCGCCGCTGATGGGTGAGCTCCTCGGCAAGCGACGGCTGATCGATCGCATCATCGGGATCGGCGCGGTCACCGTGATCGCCGGGCTGTTCCTGTACTGGCACGACTGGCACCTGTTCCAGAGCTTCGGCGACTGGCTGTCGTCGCGGTTCGGCGCGTCGCTCACGATCGGGATGGTGTCTGCCCTGATCGCGCTCGGGATCGGTGGGTCGCTCACACGGCCGAACGTGCGTCGTTTGCTCGCGCTCGGGGCGCAGGTGGCGGCGTCCGGGGCGCCGCCTACCCCCGACGTGGCCGCCGAGCTGGCGACGATCCAACACCGTCTGAAGATCCTGGCGCGCGTCGGGCTCGGCCTCCTCCTGTTCGCGGTGGTGGCCATGTCAGTGGCGCGGTACCTCTGACCCCGGATAAGGTCCCCCTCGCAGGGAGGGGGCAGATGCTCGAGCGGCGGCGATCCGAACGCGCGCTGGCGACGATCACCGCCGGCGTCGTGGTCGGCGTCGTCGAGGTGGTCATGGCGATCTCGTTCGCCGCGCTGATGTACGGCGGATACCTCGCGCAGTTCCTGGCCGACGGCATCGGGCTGTTCCTGGTGGCGGCCGCGATCACGCTCGCGATCATGGCGTGGAGAGCGGGCACCCGCGGCGTGGTGGGCAGCCTGCAGGAAGCGGTGGTGGCCGTGTTCGCGGTCGTCGCCACGGCCACCGCCCTGGGCACGTTCGGCAGTTCCAACCGGGCGTTCGTCACCGTCGTCGCGGCGACCCTGGTCGTGACGCTGCTGACGGGCATCGTCTTCGTGGTGATCGGAACGCTCAAACTCGGCAACCTGATCCGGTTCGTTCCGTACCCGGTCGTCGGGGGCTTCATCGCCGGCGCCGGATGGCTCCTCCTGAAGGGCGGCCTGTACGTCGCCTCGGGCGTGGAGGTGCACCTCGGCACGTTCGGATCCATGACGGAGCGGGAGACGCTCACGCACTGGCTCCCCGCCCTCGCGTTCGGGGTGATCATGTTCCTCGCCGTCCGGCTGGTGAAGAAGCCACTGGTCATCCCGATCGTGCTCGCGGTCGGGTTGGCGCTGTTCGCGATCAGCATGCTCGTGACCGGGTCATCGATCGACGACGCGCGGAACGGGTTCTGGATGCTCGGACCGTACCGCTCCGGCTGGCTGTTCCAGCCGTGGACCTTCCGCGCCCTCACCGGCGCCGACTGGTGGGCCGTCCTCGGACAGGCCGCCGGCATCGCGACGGTGGTGTTCGTCGCCGTGATCGGGGTCTTGTTCAACATCAGCGGGACGGAGATCCTGCTGGACCGGGACCTCGACGCGAACACGGAGCTCCGCGATGCCGGTCTCCTCAACGTCGTCTCCGGCGTGTTCGGCGGCACCCCGGGATACCACGCGCTCAGCCTGACGACCCTCGCCGATCGCATGAACGTTGACGCGCGGGCCACAGGACTGATCGCCTCGCTCGTCCCGCTCACCGCCGTGGTGTTCGGAGCCGCCGCGATCGCGTTGATCCCGCGCATGATCGTCGGCGGCGTGCTGGTGTTCCTCGGTCTCGAGTTCATCGTCGACTGGGTCTGGGACAAGCGGCGAACGCTGCCGAGGGTCGAATACGCCGTCGTGCTGGTGATCTTCGCGGGGATCATCGCGAAGGGGTTCCTCCCGGGGGTGGTGATCGGCCTGGTGATGGCCGTCGTCCTGTTCGCCGTCAGCTACGGCCGGGTCGAACTGGTGGACGAGGTCGCGTTCGGGGACACACGTCACAGCAACGTGGACCGGCCGCCCGCGGAGCGGGCGGCCCTGCGGACGATGGGCGCGCGGGTCCAGATCCTACGTGTGAACGGGTTCGTCTTCTTCGGGTCGGCGAGCGGCCTGCTGGAACGGATCCGCAACCGGGTGGACACGGCACCGCCGCGCTGCTTGCTGATGGACCTCCGGCAGGTCACGGGCGTGGACGCCTCGGCGGTGGTGTCCTTCGTCAACGTGATCCACCTCGCGGAGGCGAACGGGTTCGAGCTCGTGCTCGCCGGAGCCCGACCTTCGGTGCGCACGCAACTCGAACGCGGAGGTGTGGTCACCTCCGAAGGGGTCGTCCGGTTCGAGCCGGACCTCGATCGCGGCCTGCAGCGATGCGAGGACATCCTGCTGGACGAGGCGCAGGTCGAGCGGCTCCCCAGCACCGGGCAGGACGACGCTCTCGACGGCTTGCCGCCGGGGTTGCAACCGTACCTCGAGCGCGTGACCCTCGCCGAGGGAACCGTGCTGATCCGCCAGGACGAGCCGCCCGGCGACGTGTTCGTGCTGGCTTCTGGCCGCCTCCGGGTGGACATGGTGACGTCCGATGGGACGCGGATGCGCCTGCGCACGGTGCTGCCCGGCGTGGTGGTCGGCGAGATCGCGATGTACACGGGCGACCCACGAACGGCGGATGTGATCGCCGAGACGCCGAGCGTCGTGCATGCGGCTCGACCGAGCGTCGATCGAGCGGATAGAGGCCACGGAGCCGGCGCTCGCCGCGGCGCTGCACCGATGGCTGGCCACGACGCTCTCGGAGCGACTGACCGATACGCAGAGGGCCGTCATGGCCCTGTTCGACTAGGGCTGTTGGGGAGAGGGCATTGGCCGAAGAACGACGACCCGTGGGGATGTTCGCCTCGCTGGCTGCGGGCGTGATCATCGGGGCGGTCGAGGCGGTCCTGGCGATCGCGTTCGCCGCCTTCGTGTTCGGTGGCCTGCTCGTGAGTCGCCTGGCCGACGGCATCGGCCTGTACCTCGTGGCGGCCGCGCTGACGCTCGGGATCCTGGCCTGGAGGGCGGGTCGCCGAGGCGTGGTGGGGAGCGTGCAGGACGCGGCGGCGGCCGTGCTCGCGGTCGTGGCGACGAACACGGCTAACAAGGCCGCGGATATCGCGAAGGTCGCCCAAGCGACCGGCCTGAAGGACTACGAGAAACCCGACGTCTTCCTCACCGTGATCGCCGCGACGTTGGTCGTGACGATCCTCTGCGGCGTCGTCTTCTGGGCGCTCGGGACGTTCCGGCTCGGCAACCTGGTGCGGTTCGTGCCCTACCCGGTCGTCGGCGGCTTCCTCGCCGGCACCGGATGGCTCCTGTTCAAGGGCGGTATCTACGTCGCATCGGGGATCGAGGTTCACCTGCGCACGATCGGGCTCATGCTCCACTCGGAGGCGCTCAAGCACACGCTGACCGCGTTCGCGTTCGGCGTGATCTTGCTGTTCGCGGTCCGACACGTGAAGAAGCCGCTGGTGATCCCGATCGTGCTGGGGGTCGGAGTCGTGGTGTTCGCGATCGGCGTGCTCGTCACCGGCTCCTCGATCGAGACCGCGAAGGACGGTGGATGGCTCCTCGGCCCGTTCGAGTCGGCCCGGCTGTGGCAACCGTGGACCTTCCGCGCGCTCGGAGGCGCCGACTGGTCGGCGGTCCTCGGGCAGGCCGCCGCCATCGCCACCGCCGTGCTCGTCGCCGCGATCGCCATCTTGTTCAACATCAGCGGCTCCGAGGTCGTCCTGCATCGGGACCTCGATACGAACCAGGAGCTCCGCGACGCCGGCGTCCTCAACGTCATCTCCGGGGCCCTCGGCGGTATCCCCGGCTACCACGCGCTCAGCCTCACGGCCCTCGCGGAGCGTATGAAGGTCGACGCGCGGGCCGCCGGGCTCGTCGCCACGCTCGTCCCGCTCGCCGCCGTCGTGTTCGGCGCGGGAGTGATCGAGCTGATCCCGCGCATGATCGTCGGTGGCGTGCTGGTGTTCCTCGGCCTCGCGTTCATCGTGGAGTGGGTGTGGGACAAGCGGCGAACGCTGCCGAAGCTCGAGTACGTCGTCGTCCTGGTGATCCTCGCGGGGATCATCGCGAAGGGGTTCCTGCCCGGCGTCGTGATCGGCCTGGTGCTGGCCGTCATCCTGTTCGCGATCAACTACGGCCGGACCGAGTTGGTCCACGAAGTCGCGTTCGGACCGATGTATCACAGCAACGTCGACCGGCCGCCCGCCGAGCGTGACGCGTTGCGCGCGCAGGGTTCGCGCGTGCAGATCCTCCGCGTGAGCGGGTACGTGTTCTTCGGGATGGTGAGCGGCCTGCTCGAGCGGATCCGCAAGCGGGTGGAGCCTGGAACGCTGCGATACATCGTGGTGGACATGCGGCGCGCGACCGGCATCGATTCGTCGGCGGTGATGTCGTTCCGCAAGGTGGCGCAGCTCGCCGCGGCGAACGGCTTCGAGCTGGTGTTCACGGGCGTGCCGGAGCCGGTGATGGCATGGCTGGCGCGCGGCGGGGTCGTCGCGGTCGACGGCGTCGTGCGGTTCGAACCGGACCTGGATCGCGGACTGCAGGTGTGCGAGGAGGGGTTGCTCGCCGATGCCGGCGTCGAGGAGGGCACCGATGACGTGCTCGCCGGCATGCCGCCGGGGCTGATGGCGCATCTCTCGCGCGAGACCCTGGCGGAGGGGACCGTGTTGATCCGCCAGGGCGAGCCGCCCGACGATCTGTTCGTGCTGGAGTCGGGCCAGTTGCAGGTCGAGATGGTGACACCCGAGGGAACGCGGGTGCGCCTGCGCACCGTGTTGCCGGGCGTGGTCGTCGGGGAGGTCGCGATGTACACGGGCGTGCCGCGCACGGCGGACGTGGTCGCCGCGACACCGATCGTGGTCCTGCGTCTCAGCCGCGCGTCGATCGAGCGGATGGAGGCAACGGAGCCTGCGCTCGCGGCGGCGCTGCATCGGTGGCTCGCGACGGCCCTGTCCGAGCGGTTGAACGACACGTTGCACGCGTTCGACGCGCTGATGGACTGAGGCGGTTGACCGATCGGCCAGGTGGGTAGCCTGGTGGGATGGAGCTCCCTCCCCGGGCCGATCGCGAAGCGATCGGCCCGCACGAGGTCGTCGCCGGCCGCTACCGACTCGATCGCCCACTCGGATCGAGCGGGATGGCGGAGGTGTTCGGCGCGACGGACCTGCAACTGCGCCGGGACGTCGCGGTCAAGCGTTTGCCGTCGTCCGCCATGCGGGACGCGACCGCACGGGCACGGTTCGCCCGCGAGGCGCGCGCGCTCGCACGCGTGAACGACCCTCACGTCGTCACCGTCTTCGACATCGTCGTGGATGACGGACGCCCGTTCCTGGTGATGGAGTTCGTCGACGGGATGACGCTCAGCGAGCTCATCCATCGCGACGGGCGGATCGATCCCGCGCGCGTCGTCTCGATCGCCGAAGACATCTGCTCGGGACTCGCCGCGGTGCATGCATGCGGGATCGTGCATCGCGACATGAAGCCGTCGAACGTCTTCCTCACGGCGTCGGGGGCGGTGAAGATCGGCGACTTCGGGATCGCGAGCGTCGCGAGCGATGTGACGGTCACCCGCGCGGGCGAGGTGTTCGGCTCGGCGCCCTACGTCTCGCCGGAACAGGTCACGGGCGATCCGGTCGACGCGCGGGCCGACCTCTACGCGCTCGGCTGCGTGATGTTCGAGATGGCCACGGGCCGCCCGCCGTTCGTGGGCGACGAGCCGGCGGCCCTCGCGTACCAGCATGCCCACACGACGCCGGAGCGCGCCGACGCCGTCGTGCCACAGGTGCCGGCGGCGCTCGCGTCGACGATCGACCGGTTGCTGGCGAAGGACCCGGCGGATCGGCCGGACAGCGCCGATGAGCTCCGTCGTTCGTTGGAGACGCTGTCTCTCTCGACCGCAGCCGACGTCGGCGATGTCGCCACGGAACCGTTGGCGCCGTTGGCGGCCACCGACGTCCTGCCGGTCGCATCGCCTCCCCCATCGGCGACCCTGCCGCCCCGCCGGCCTCCGCGACCCTCGAGCGTCCTCTGGATCGTCGGCGTGCTCGTCGGGGTCCTCTTGTTGTTCGTCCTCAACGCGATCTTCGGCGGCACCGATCCCGCGACCGATGCGAGGAGCCCGGCGAAGCATCGATCGCCTTCGCCGTCGGTGAGGTCCGCGACACCCACGCCGTCGCCGCGATCTCCGTCTCCCCCGCCCGTCACCGGGGTCGAGGACGCCACCGCCGCGCTGGTCGGACTCGTCGATGAGCTGGGGTCCTCAGGAGCCATCGAGGAACATCTCGCACGGGATCTGGAGCACGGGACGGACCAGGTGGTGCGGGCGCTCGAGCAGGGAGACGGTGAGAAGGTCATGGACGAGCTCGGCGGGCTCCAGGACAAGGTGGACGAGGGCCTCGACAAGGGTGAGATCTCAGCCGAAGACGCGCAGCGCCTCAGTGATGCGATCCAGGGGGTCGCATCGGCCGTGTCGGCCGGTGAGGACCAGAGCGGCGGAGAGGGTGGCGGGGGCAACGGCGGCGACGAGGGGTAGATCGAACAACGGACAGCGAAGGAGCCGGGCACGAAGCCCGGCTCCTTCATCGTGGGACGTTCCACACGCCGGTTAGTTGAGGTGCCCGCATGCGGTGCACTCAGCCCATGATCCCTTCGGGTCGATCATGAACGGCGCATGTTCGCCGCATCGAACACAGGTGCGCACCTCCGGTCCGAACGTGTCGAACCGATGCGATGCCCGGCTGGCGGGCATGGAGGTGCGAAGGCGACCGAACGCGACCTCGGCTGCCCGAACCCGCTTCGGATCGCGGTCCAAGACTGCCTGCGTCATCATCCTGATCACTCCCTTCCGCCCCGTTCGTTCCCGTTCGGGGAGGGGCGCAAACCTCAGCGATCCGGGCTCGCGGCACTGATATCGGCCAGTGCCGACCCGGCTCCCGCCTGGTTCGAGAGATCCCCGAGCGAGACCACCCCGGTCGCGCGATCGTCCTCGACGACCGGGAGCCGCCGCACGTTCAGGTCCTTCATCAGGTTGAGCGCCCCGCGCACCGTCGCGGTCGGCGGCACGGCGACGACGTCACCACTGCAGATCTCACCGACCTCCGTGGACGGTCCCATGCCGTTCGCGAGCGCACGGATGGCGATGTCGCGGTCCGTGACGATCCCCACGACCCGCTCCGTGCCGGGCTCCACGACGATCACGTCGCCGATCCCCTGGTCGGCCATGATGCGTGCCGCGTCCTTGATGGAGGTCTTCGGCGTCACCGTCTCCGGCAACGCGGTCATGACCTCGCGCACCTCGCGCGTCTCATCCATGTCGACGGTCCGCAACGCCATCGGTAGGCGTTGCACCACGGCTTCGCGAACCTTCCCTTCCACCCGCTGGATCGGCTCGGCACGCCGGTTCGCTCCGAGCGCGTACCCCGCTCCGAACCCCAGGATGGTTCCCATGACTCCCATCGCAGCCTCCTTCAGATGACGACCGAGGATCGGTCGATACACGTCTCTACCCATGCCGGCATCACACGAACCGCGCCGACGTTGCGGTTTGGCGGTCGAGGCGCGCGGGTATCTGCGGCCATCGACCATCGAGGAGGAGGGGCACATGCTGGGAGTCATCGCAAGCGTGCTGGCCGCGGCCGGCGACAAGGGAAGCGATATCGACATCGGTTCGATCATCGGCTTCGTCATCGTCGGGGCGATCGTCGGAGTGCTGGCGCGGTTCTTGGTGCCGGGAGACGACCCCATGGGCATCATCGGGACGATCGTGCTCGGCATCGTGGGTGCCGTCATCGGCGGTTGGGCCGCGGGCGCGATCTTCAAGGACACGGCGGGCGTGGACTGGATCGCGTCGGTCGTCGCCGCCGTGCTGCTGGTCCTGTTGTGGCGCGCGGTGACGGGTAGCCGTAGCCGCGTCACCTAGCCAAGGAGTCTCGCCTCGTCGCCGTGCGCGGTAGATTCCGACCGTGCACGGCGACGACGGCTATTTCGATGAGCGGGTCGCGGCCCGATACGACGAGTCCTCCGCCGAGATGTTCAGCGCGGAGGCTATCGATCCGACCGTCGACTTCTTGACCGATCTCGCCGGCGACGGACCCGCGCTCGAGTTCGCGGTCGGCACGGGCAGGATCGCGCTCCCGTTGGCACAGCGCGGCGTGGCGGTCCACGGGATCGACATGTCGAAGGCGATGGTCGCCAGGATGCGCGCGAAGCCGGGCGGCGAGGACATCGGCGTCACGATCGGCGACTTCTCGACGACCACCGTGGAGGGACCGTTCTCGCTCGTGTACCTGGTCTTCAACACGATCAGCAACCTGACGACCCAGGCGGCGCAGGTCGCGTGCTTCCGCAACGCGGCGGCGCACCTCCAGCCCGGCGGATGCTTCGTCATCGAGGTCGGCGTCCCCAGCCTCCGGCTGTTGCCACCGGGCGAGACGATCCATGCGTTCACCGTGACGGAGAACCGGTGGGGGTTCGACGAGTACGACATCGCGAACCAACGGATGACGTCGCACCATTTCGAGATCGTCGACGGACGGGCGGAACGTTTCGCCGTCCCGTTCCGGTACGCCTTCCCCGCCGAGTACGACCTGATGGCGGAGCTCGCCGGGATGCGCCTGCGCGAGCGCTGGGCCGGATGGGATCGCGAACCGTTCACGAGTGAGAGCCGCTCGCACGTGTCGGTCTGGGAGAAGCCGGCGACGTAGACCAGAACGTGTTCGGCAGCGACCTAGGTCCGCGCCCGAGCGGCCATCCACCCGCTGAGGACGCCGATCACGCCAAGCGTCCCGACCAGACCGATCACATAGACGAAGCTCAGCAGGTTGCCGTGGTCGAACTCATCCCACGCGCGCGCCACGGCGATGAGCAGCAGTACCAGGCCGAGCGCCACGGTCGTGAGCATCACCCGCGCGGCCGACCAACGCCCGTCGGCCGCGATCGCGATCCACGCCACACCGGGCAGCGCCACGAACGAGGCCGCGGCGCGGGCGGTGAGCGGCGTCAGCACCCACGGCCACGTGCTGATCGCGCTCTCCGGCCACAGGTAGAGCCACGCCGCGATCCCGAGCATCCCGACGCCGACGACGACCATGGCCCCGCGGACCCATCGCGGGAACATCGCATCGCGAGCCTCGGGCGTTCCGGGGTCGCGACTACGGTTCGTCAGCCAGACGGCAGGCACCAGGATCGGCGTGATGAGGTAGATCCAGAACCACAGGCGGAAGGGCAGCGAGCCGTGATGGAACCGATCCCAGTGCAGGAACGTGGCGCCGAGCATCATCCACGTGAACACGGTGATCGGGAAGAACCCGAGCGTGACCCGATGCCACCGGCGCTCGGTAAGCAGCCGGACGAAGAAGTAGATCGCGGATCCGTACCCCGCGCCCATCACCATCGCCGTCATCGTGGGCTGGATCGTCCACGCGAACCGATGGTCCGTCTCCGCCGGCAGCAGGTACAGCACGATCCACGCGAAGACCAAGATCACGATCACGACGGCGGCAACGACGCGGGTGAACGGCAGGATCCGGTCGTCACGATCGGCGGCAGCGTTCATGTCGTCGGTCGTTCAGCGCGCCTTCGCCGGCTTCGACTTCTTGGGCTTGGGCTTCTTCGGCGGGAGCGAGGACGCGAACCCCACGCCGCGGTCGACCCAGGCTCGGAGCTTCCGATCGGTCTTCGTCGCCTCCGGCGCCACGGACGAGGAACCCGCGTGACGTCCGCGAGCCGATCTCCATCAGACCGCACGCCGGTCTCGGCGAGCGCTGCGTCACCGTCCTCGGGTGACATCCGCACGAGGAGGTCGTCGTGGCTGACGCCGACCGCCATGTTCCCGCCGACCGTGAAACAGAGGCCGCCGAACATCTTGATCTCGGCCACGCCCTCGACGTCGTCGAGTGCGGCACGGACACGCTCCGCCAACTCCTCGTCGTATGCCATGACCGGAGACATCGTATCCCCGTCGGCTCACGCCGGAGCAAGCGGCGGAACTACACTCCGACGACCCGACGGGAGGGGGATCGTTCATGGTGTTGCCCGATCACACGACGCTCAACTGGGGACCCTGGTACCGCCGATCGCCGTACTTCGAGGCGACGCTGCGGGCGGGATGTTCGGCGTACGACATCTATCAACACATGTACCACCCGAACACGTACGGCGATCCCGTCGAGGAGTACTGGGCGCTCGTCAACGACGTGACGCTGTGGGACGTGAGCGTCGAGCGCATCGTGGAGATCACCGGGCCGGATGCGAGCGCGTTCACGAACCTGCTGACGTGCCGCGACCTGACGACGTGCGCGGTGAAGCAGGGCAAGTACGTGCTGATCACCGCCCCGGACGGCGGCATCGTGAACGACCCCGTGCTGCTCCGACTTGAGGAGGACCGATGGTGGCTCGCGCTCGCCGATTCCGATGCGGGCCTCTACGCCATGGGCGTCGCCGTGAATTCCGGCCTGGACGTGCAGGTCGGGCATCCCGACGTCTACCCGGTGCAGGTGCAGGGCCCGAAGGCCAAGGCGACGATGCGCGACCTGTTCGGCGACTGGATCCTGGACATGAAGTACTACTGGTGCGACGAAGCCGACCTGGACGGCATCCCCGTCGTGATCAGCCGGACCGGCTGGACGGCGGTCGTGGGCTACGAGATCTATCTGCGCGACCCGAGCCGCGGCGACGACCTGTGGGAACGCATCCTGGACGCGGGCGAGCCGCACGACATCCGGGTCACACCGTCGTCGGACATCCGCAGGATGGAGGCCGGCATCTACGACTGGGGCTCGGACTTCGGCCTCGAGACGAACCCGTTCGAGGTGACGGGGCTGGAGCGCCTGGTCGAGGAGCAGGACGCCGACTACGTCGGCAAGGACGCGCTCGAACGGATCCGTCGCGAAGGCGTGACGCGCAAGCTCGTCGGCATCGAGATCGCGGGCGAACCTGTCGACCAGCCCACGCGGCACTGGCCCGTGTCGCATGCCGGGGAGACCGTCGGGCACGTCACCGACGCGTGCTGGTCCCCACGCCTGGAGAAGAACATCGGCTACGTGTGGGTGCCGATCGCACTTGCCGCACCCGGCACGAGCCTGGATATCGAAGCGGACGACGGTTCGCGTACCGGTGTGACCGCCGCCGTGCCGTTCATCGACCCGAACAAGAAGGTCCCCGCGTCCTGACCGCCGTCACACGGACGACACGTTGCGCGTCGTTCAGCCGGGCTTGAACTCGGGAAGTCCATCCCCGGGCTCGGAGACGATCACCGGCTCTGTATGCAGCAGGGCCGCCAATCGTCGACGACGCTCGGTTCACGCCGTCGCGGTCCCACGACTCCACCACGTCCGCGACACGACCGTCGCCGTCGACCACCACCACGGTCGGCGCCGAGACGATGCCGTATGCGTCCGACGCCGTATAGGGCGCCAGATCCGGGACCTGCGGGAACCGCCACGCGTAGGCGTCCGCGAACGCGGTGAGCGCCTCGGGGGGATCCTGCCCTACGCCGACGACGGCATCCGGATACGCATCGCCCAACCGAGAGATCGGCGGCCCGGCCATCTGCGTCACCGAGCAGGTCACCTTGTAGAAGACGAGCGCGTGCGGACCACGGATCGCCACGCCCTCGACCGTCGGCGCCACGGATCCGACCTGGATCGCCATGGATGGATGCTACGTCCCGCCGGTGCTCGCCGACCTCTTGAGCCACGTCATCGGCCCGGTATACGGTCAAGGGGGGGTGATCGATGAGCACAGGTGATCCGCTGTCGTCTGCCGGACTCGCGAGAGGCCTGGCACTGCAAACCGGGACGAGCCGTCGCGCGCTCGACCGCCAAGGCGTCGCGCTGCTCAAGACGGTGCCGCTCTTCGCCGAGCTCCCTCGTCGTCACCTCCGCCGCCTCGCCGGCCTGGCGGAGCAGGTGCGGTTCGGAGCCGGACGGACGGTCGTCCAGAACGGCAGCCGTGGCACCGGCTTCTACGTGATCGTCGAAGGCACCGCCAAGGTGACCGTGGGCTACTCCAACCGCGCGTTCGCACGCCTCGGACCCGGCGACTTCTTCGGCGAACTCGCGCTGCTCGACGGTGGTCCGCGCACGGCGTCCGTCGTGGCGGAGACGCCGCTCGTGACGATCCGGATCTCGCGCGCGAAGTTCCGCACGATGCTCAAGAGCGAGCCCGACGTGGCGATCAAGATCCTCGAAGAGCTGTCTCGACGCCTCCGGCAGGTGCGGTCGCCCTCGGAGTGACCGAGACCGGCACACCCTGAGATCGCTGCAGACCCGGGATCAGCTCCAGTCCACGGTCACGATCTCGATCGGTTCGGACGTGCCGCGGAGCGTCACGGTGCGCGGTTCCGAGACCGGGAAGCGGCCGCCCGCCGCCGTCGACCGGCTGGCCACGATCTGATCGCCGTCCGCGAGCGCCGCGATCCGCGACGCCTCGTGCACCCCCTTGCCCGAGAAGTCCTTGCCCACCTGCGTCGCGCCGGACGCGTGCAGGCCGATCCGCACCTTCGGCGCGAAGCCCGCCGACCGCCGGTGTTCGGCCAGCCCCCGTTGGATCGCCACCGCGCACGCGAGCGCGTCGTCCGGCGAGTCGAACCCGACGAAGAATCCGTCTCCCGTCGACACGACCTCTTCGCCCTTGTGCTCGACGAACGACGACCGCAGCGCCTCGTTGTGCCAACGCAGAACGCCTTCCCACACCTCATCCCCCAGCGCCTCGACCAGGTTCGTGGAGCTCTCGATGTCGGTGAACATGAACGTCTTCTCGACACGGCGCGGCGCGTCCTTGCCGCGGAGCTGCCACGGCAGCAGCTCCTCGACGTCCTCGATCGTGATCGCGCCGGTGGGACAGGCGAGCGCCACTTCGCGCAACACGTCGTCTTCGACGCTCTCCGGATCCACCACGCCGGCCTTCGCGAAATCGCCCTTGTACCAATCGAACGCGGTGGGCGCGATCGTGATGCACGTCCCCGCGCCGACGCAGCGGTGCCGGTCGACGCGTGCCCGAAGCGTCACAGCACGCGCTCCCGGAACGCGAATGCGGTGGCGTCCGCGCGGGACGATGCGCCGATCGTCGCGAACAGTTCGCCGAGCCGCCGCTCGACGGCCTGCTCGTCGATACCCAGGTCGCCCGCGATCTCGGCGTTCGTCTTGCCCTGCACCAGGCTCTGCAGCAGGAGATCGTTGCCGTTCGCGGGCACGTCGCTCTGGCCGTCGGCTGCCACGATCGTGTCGATCGGCCCGGCGAGCGCCGCCATCTCCCGCCCGAGCGGGCCCCGCAGCCAGCGGACCCGCACGTCCTCATCCATCGTGCGCTGCGCGACCATGGCGAGCGCGAGCTGGACGTACGGTCGAACGCTCGCCTCCCACTCGGGCGCGCCCGTCTCCATCAGGACCCGAGCGCTCGGCAGCAGGACGTCGAGTTGCAGGTCCTCGTGCCTCGCGGCTTGCAACGCATCCCCGGCCGCGCGCGCGAACGCGGTCGCCTCATCGGCGTTCCCGCGGGCGAGCGCGATCCGCGCGCGGGCCGCGTCGGCCTGGGCGCCCCAGGGGGCGTGACCCGGCAGCGCCGACGCGAGCTCCGATGCCTCGACGGCCGAACGCTCCGCGAGCGCCATCAGCTCCTCGTCTCCCGTCTCCGCGCCCAGACGCGCCGACTCGACCGCCAAGCGCGCGAGCGCCTCGCAGCGCGTGGCCATCTGGCCGGCGCCGGCCGCCTGTTGCACGGCGCGCTCCAGGTGTGCGCGCATCCCCGCGGCGTCGCCCGCGGCCGCGTCCGCGATCCCGCGCCACGTCTCGAGCCGCCGCGCGCGGAGCGGGCTCGGATGTTCGGTCGCAACCGCCGCGGCACGATCGATCCACGACTCTCGCGTCGTCGACGTCGCCGAGGTCCAGGAGCGCCATCGCGGTGCCCCCGGCGGCCAGGAACTCCAGGTTCGGGTCGCCGATCTCCTTCGCGAAGCGGTGGGCCTCCCGGCCCTTCGCGATCGCCATGTCGGGGATCACCTTCGCGCGCGCGAAGACGTGCGAGCCGTAGAGCATCTGCGCCTCGAACGCCGCGCGCTCGCTCTCGTTCGTGAACGCCTTCATCCTGGACGTGAGCCGGCGGATCTCCTCGATGTGTCGCGCCGAGCTGGTGCCGAAATGGATGTCGGCCCCCCAGTTCAGGTACGCGAGCGCGATGATCGTGGACATCGCGCCGCGCCGGTCCCCGAGCTGCTCGTAGAGCCCAAGCGCGTGCTGCAGGAGCCCGAACGTCTCCATGAACACGGGCGCGATCTCCAGCTCCGGCATGATGTCCTCCAGGACCTCGCCGGCCGCCACGCGCTGCGCGATCGGCATGTGCAAGCCCTGCTCGACCTGTTCGATGAACCACGCGCGCACGCCGCCGAGCTTCACCACACCGAGCTCACGGGTCGCGGCAGCCTGTGTCGCGACGTCGCCGAGCTGCTCAGCCAGCTCCATCGCACGACGGAACGCGTCCTCAGCTCCGTCGAGGTCGACCTCCTTCGCCGACGGGGTGTACGACTCCCCGGCCGTGGCGCGCAGGAGGTCCTGGCCGAGCTCCATGCATGCGGCCAGCTCGCCTTCCCGGTCCCCCTCCGCCACGGCCATATCCCGCACCTCTCGTGCGAGCTCCGCGGCGCGATCGAACTCTTCGGCGGTTCGCATGGCCGCGGCGCGGCGCAGCCTGATGTCGATCCCCAGCCGCGCGTCGCCCAGCGCCTCGGCCAGCGCGGCGAGCTCCGCGAGTCCCTGCATCCGGTCGCCGGGCCGCCGCAGCATGTCGAGCGCCTGGTCGCGCGCGTCCAGCAGTCCCACGCGCTGCTCCGGTGTGGAGGCCGAGGGCAGCGCGAGCTCGACGACGCGCAGCACCTCCTCGGGCGCGTTCGCGGCCAGCGCGTTCTTGCTTGCCTCGACCGAGAACCGCACGCACACCGCACCGTCCCCAGCCGCCTTCGCGTGACGGGCGATCAGCGGCAGGCTGCCGGCCGAGGGCTCCCCGGACATCAGCAGCTGCACGATCGCCTTGTGGATCGCGCGACGCGCGGCAGATGTGAGCGTCGCGGCGGCGAACTCGCGGACCTGCTCGTGCTGGAAGCTGTAGTCGGCGGCCGACCCCTCCTCGTGCTCGACGAGCAGCCCCGCCGTGACCGCCGGTGTCAGGATCTCGGCGAGCTCCTCGGGGTCAGGCGCTGCGCCGTCGACGCCGAGCTGGACCTCGCGGAGGTCCTGCAGGCTGAATCGCCGGCCCAGGATCGCCGCAACGGCCAGGAGCGCCTTCGTGTCGTCCGGGAGCTTCATCGCCCGCCGCGAGATCAGCGTCTTCACCGCGGAAGGCACCAGGCGATCGGCGTTCCCGGCAAGCGTCCAGACGCCGTCGATCTCCTGGACCAGCCCGCCCTCGCGATACGCGAACGCCATCTCCTCGACGATGAACGGGACGCCCTCGGCCTGCGCGTGCATCACCGCCGCTCCTGACGCGTCGACCGGCCCGCCCAGCACCTGCGCCAGGAACTCGCGCGTCTCCGTCTGCGAGAACCGGTCCACCTTCAGGCGCCGCACGACACCCACGCGCCCCATGTCCGCCACCAGGTTCACCGCTTCCGTGACGACCGCGAACTCCTCGGGACGGATCGCGAACATCAGGAAGATCGGGCTCGCACCATCGGTACGGACCACGTAGCGCAGCAGGCGGAGGCTGTCCTCGTCCGACCACTGGAGGTCGTCGATCAGGATCGCGAGCGGCCGTTCGGCGGCGAGGGCTCGGAACGCGACGGCGCCCAGGTCGAACGTCCGGAGCAGCCGGCTGTCGGGCGAGAGCGTGGCGAGCCCCGGGTCATCCTGACCCGACATCGAGTCCAGGCATCGACTGAGCGCGTCCGCGGTCTTCTCGTCCGACGCGGCGTCGATGGCCGCGGGCGCACCCAGGATCGACCGCGCGACGAGGAACGGCCCGCGGAGCTCCTCGTCGGCCGTCACGGCGATCGCGGTGAACCCCGCGGCCTCCGCGCGCTCGGCCGCGGCGACGAGCAGCCGCGTCTTGCCGATCCCCGGCTCCCCTTCGACCGTGAGCCCGACGAGCCGGCCGGCGCCGGCCGTGGCCAGTTCCTGCGCGATCGCCTGGAGCTCCGCCGGCCGCCCGACGACGTCGCCGGTCGCCCGGTGGACGTCGAGCGCCATCGGGGAGAACGGAAGCGGTCGGTCGTCGTCCGTGATCACAGCGTCTCCGTAGGGTCGGCCAAAGGGTCGGGAAGTGAGGGTAGCCCACCCAGCGCGGAGGTCACGCCTCGAGGCGGGGCTCGACGGACTGGAAACGCGGAGACGTGGCGACTAGGGTCGCGCCATGCCGGATGAAGGAACCGTGCTGAGCGACGTCGGCGCCGTCGTCGAGCCGGTCGCGCCGGAGACGACGTGGCAGCAGGATCTGCTGGCGTCGGCCCGTCGGGTCTCGGCCGGCGTCGTCGGCGGCTTGGCGACGGGCGCGCTGATCGGCGGCGTCGGAGGGCGACTCGCGATGTTCGTGCTGCGCCTCACGTCCGACCCGTCGCTGCACGGGCTGCAGACCGACGACGGGTTCACGATCGGGCGGTTCAGCGCGGAGACGCTGTTCCTCGTCCTCGCGACGGCTGCACTGGGCGTCCTCGGCGGGGTCGTGTACCTGGCCGTCCGCCCGTGGTTGCCGGAGCGATGGCGAGCCGCGCTCACAGGGCTGTTCGGCGGGATCGTCGGTGGCGCCCTGTTCATCGATCCTCAAGGCGTCGACTTCCGGCTCCTCGAACCGCTCCCGCTCGCGATCGCGATGTTCGTCGCGCTCCCCGCGATCTACGGCGTGGCGATGAGCCTGCTCGTCGAACGGCTGCTGCGATCGGAGCCAGGAGCCGGTGGATCGTGGGGATGGTTGTTCGGGCTGCTCCCCTTGGTCGCGTTCGGCGCCGCCGGGCCCCTCGGTCTCGGTCTGTTGCTGCTGATGCTCGGCGTGTGGTGGGTCCATCGATCGGTACCCGACGCCGCGAGCATCTGGCGTTCGACGACGGTCGTCTGGATCGGCAGGGTGGCGCTCCTCGCCGTCACCGCACGGAGCCTCGTCACCCTGGTCGCGGACATCGACCAGATCCTCTAGTCCGGAGCGCGAGCGTGCGAACGATCGAGGCCGTCGAGCGCCGAGCCCGGCTCGCGCGTCGCCACCGGTTGGCACCAGGCTCCCAGGCGATGGACGTCGAACAGGCGGCCGAGAGCATGGTGTGCCTGCACGCGACCGATCCGTCGACGGTCTACCTCTCCGCGTGGGCGCGCGTCGACGACATGACGGTGCCCGACATGGAGCGCGCGCTCTACGTCGACCGGTCGCTGGTCAAGCACCTGGCGATGCGCCGGACCCTGTTCGTCTTCCCGCGCGCGACGTTGAGCGTCGCCCAAGCGGGTGCCAGCAACCGTGTGGCCGACGGCGAGCGGCGCCGGCTCATCCGCGACGTGGAGAAGGCCGGACTGCAGCGGAACGGCGAGCGCTGGCTCACGAAGGCCGGCGAGCAGGTGCTCGCGGCCCTGTCCGACGGACGGGAAGCCACGTCGTCGGAGCTGCGCGACGAGATCCCGGCGCTCGAGGGCTCGATCGCGTACGGCGAGGGCAAGTCGTGGGGCGGACAAGTGCCCGTCGGCCCGCGGGTGTTGACCACGCTGTCCGCCGCCGGGCGCATCGTGCGGGCATCGAACGACGGCGGATGGACGACCTCACGCCCTCGCTGGACCCTGACGACGTCCTGGCTCGGACAGGAGATCGAGCCGCTCCCGGACCCTGAGGGTGTCGCGGGCATGGTCGAGCGATGGCTGCGCGCGTTCGGCCCCGGGACCGTCGCCGACGTCAAGTGGTGGCTCGGATCGACGGTCACGGCGGTCAAGAAAGCGCTCGCCGTCCTCGACGCGGTCGAGGTCGATCTGGACGGCCAGATCGGCTACGTCCTGCCCGACGACGTGGAACCGACCGCCCCGGTCAAGCCGTGGGCCGCGCTGCTCCCGCCGCTGGACCCGACCACGATGGGGTGGTTCGAGCGCGACTGGTACCTCGGGCGCTACCGGGGGGAACTGTTCGATATCAACGGCAACGCCGGACCCACCGCGTGGTGGGACGGCAGGATCGTGGGCGGCTGGCGCCAGAGCGATGCCGGCGAGGTCGAGCTCCAGCTGCTCGAGGACGTGGGCAAGACAGGGCGACGAGCCCTCGACGACCGGGCGACGCGCCTGACCGAGTGGCTCGGCGGAACACGCGTGGTCGCGAGGTTCCCGTCACCGTTGTCGAAGCAGCTCGCAGCTACCGAGCGGTGATCCGACGGCGACTCAGTCGCGGTCCGGCCACGGGGCGACGTCGACCTCGTTGCCTTCGGCGTCGGCCAGCGTCCACCACCCCGGCGCGTTCTCGTCGCTGACGATGTGGCCACCCGCCGCGAGCGCGGCGGCGACGCGAGCCTCCGCCTGGTCGTGCGGTACGTAGAGGTCGATGTGGATCCGGTTGCGCTGCGGGCGCGGCGCGTCCATCTGCTGGAACCAGAACGGCGGTCCCTGCGCGTCGGGGTCGGCCACGTCCTCGTCGTCCTCCTGCTCGTAGCCGAGCACGGCGCGCCAGAACGGCAGCACGTCGGGGATGACGAGCGCGTCGATCGCGACCTGGACCATCTGCAGGCCACTGAGGTCGACGGGGACGCCCAGTTCGCGGGCCGCGTCGGTGATCTGTCCGGCGAGCGCGACGTCGCGCTCGGTCAGCCCGCCCTCGCTGTGCGTCTTCAGGCGCACCGTCACGCCGTGGTACCGGAGGTCGACGTCGGGGTGATGGTTCGCGGCGTCGGCCAGCGTGCCGATCGCGTCTACCAACGCCACGCCCGCCGCGAACGACCCGGTGCGGAAGTGCGTGGACGCCGCATCCCTCACCACCCGCCAGTCGATCTCGTGGAACCGCCGCCGTTCGATCCTCTCGCTCATCCGCCCCTCCCCGTCATGAGGGCAAAGAATCTACCCCTCAGGCCGAGGAGGGGCGGCGGGTGAGCGCGTCGACCGCGGCGTCGATGATCGACGTCGCTGCGGCTCAGTAGCGGCCGCCGCTCCCGGTCATACCGGACGCACCGGCGGTGCCGGACGTGGTGCCGCCGGAGGCCGTCACCGCGAAGAAGTTCTCGAAGCCCTGACCGGTCGCCTGTCCCGCGGTATCGCCCGTGAACAGGTAGAGGGGCATGCCGGCGTACGTCACCTGGGTGCCGCCGTCGGGCCGGTCGATCGTGCCGAACTTGCTCGCGTCGACGCCCGAGCCGGCCTTCGGGGCTGACGCGCCGGACGGCAGCAGCAGCGGCGGCCAGATCGAGGCGCAGGAGTCGGTGCACACGATCGTGCCGCCGCTCTCCTGGTTGTCGTAGTAGAGGGTCATCCCGTTCGCGTCGACCAGGACGGATCCCAGGCCGGCGATGGATGTCGTCGAGACCTTCACCGGGCCGGCAGGAGCCGGCGATTCGCCGCCACCTCCGCCGGCGCCGGCGTTCGAGGTCGTGCCCTTCGAGCACGCGGTGAGGATCAGGAGCGTCGCGACCGACGCGATCCCGACCGACTTCGCGAGGACTCTGGATGTCGTGTGCATCGTGGTTCCCCTTTCAGTAACGGCATGGATGTCGTTGGACCGGTCTGCGTGGTCTACGGCCAGGCCCCAGCGGTGGATGGCAGAAAGCGAGGAAGGTGACGAACATCACACCGAGCGTCGCGCTACGACGACGCGGGACCGAGCTGGGCGAGCGCGTCGTACGCCGCGTACTTGAACGTCTCGCCCAGCGTCGGATGGTTGAAGACCATCTCGATGAACGTCTCGACCGTGCCGTGCAGCACGATGACCGCTTGCCCCACGTGGACCAGCTCGGACGCGCGTTCGCCGATGCAGTGACAGCCGATCAACTGCCGTGTCGGGCGGTCGAAGACGAGCTTCACCATGCCGTCGCGATCGTTCATGATCTGTCCGCGGACGTTGTCGCGGTAGAAGGCGCGTCCGGCCACGACGTCCAACCCACGGCGCGCCGCCTCCTCCTCGCCCAGGCCGACGCAGCTCACCTCCGGGATCGTGTAGACGCCGTACGGCAGCAGGTCCGAGACCTGCCGCTTGTACGTGAAGCCGAACGCGTGGCACACGGCGACCCGCCCCTGCTCCATGGAGACGCTCGCGAGTGATGGGAAGCCGACGACGTCGCCCGCGGCGTAGACGCCCACGACCGCCGTGCGGAAGTCCTCGTCCACCTTGACGTATCCCCGCGCGTCGACCTCGACGCCGATCGCGGGGAGCTCGAGGCCGTGCGTGTTGCCCAGACGGCCGGCGGCGACCATGACCGTCTCGACGAGGAGTGTCTCGCCCGACGACAACGCGCACGTCAGCCCGGCGGGCCCGCGCACGACGTGTTCGAACGAGCGCTCGAGGTGCAGCGTGATGCCGTACGAGCGCATCGCGGCGGCGAGCCGCTCCCCCATCTCCGTGTCGAGGAACGGGAGCAGGCCGGGGCGCGGGTCGATCAGGTGCACCTGCACGCCGAGCGCCGCGAACATGCACGCGTACTCGCAGCCGATCACGCCGCCGCCGATCACCGCCATCGAGCTCGGCAAGCGATGGATCCGCAGGATCCCGTCGGCGTCGTGGACGTCCTCGTCGTCGTACGGGATGCCGGGCGGGCGGTACGGGGATGACCCGGTCGCGACCAGGATCACCTGGGCGGTCAACCGCTTCGTCGCACCGTCGGCCGGGATGACCTCGACCGTGTGCGGATCGATCAGGCGTCCGGTGCCGGGCACCAGATCGATCCCGTGCCGGTCGATGTTCGTGTGGATCCGTTCCAGCTCCAGCCGGCGGACAGCGTCCTTCCGCTCAAGGAGCCGCGTGACCGTCATCTCGGGATCCAGGTCGACCAGCAGACCGTCGAGGTTCCGCTGCCGATGGCCCGACAGGAGCAGGGCGGTCTCACGCAGGGTCTTCGAGGGCAGCGTGCCCGTGTGGACGGCGGTACCGCCGGGCTCGGGCTCCCGCTCGACGATCGCGACACGCTTGCCGAAGTAGGCGGCCTGGGCGGCACCGCGTTCACCGGCAGGGCCGCCGCCGATCACCACGAGGTCGTAGGTATCGCTCATCGGCGGAAGCTTAGAACCGTTCACGGATCCGGCCGGAGTCACCCGGGGTGATTTCAGGCCGACCCGTGTTCTACCGAAGACAACAGTGGCGGCCCATGACCGCTGATCGGGCACCCAGGAACAGGAGCCGGCAGGTGCGCATCCTCGTCATCGAAGACGACGCCGATATCTGCTCGATCTGCGAGCACATCTTCACGTGGGCCGGTCACGAGGTCGCAGCGGCCTTGGACGGAAAGCCCGGCCTGGAGTTGGTGGAGTCCTTCGAACCCGACGTGATCGCGCTCGACATCATGATGCCGGGTGTCGACGGCCTCACCGTCCTCGCTGAGCTCAGGGGGTCGGTACTGACCCGAGACATCCCGGTCGTGGTCGTCTCAGCTCGCACGCTCAACGCGGACCGGCTCCGGGCGTTCGAGGCGGGCGCGGACGACTACGTCAGCAAACCGTTCGACCCGAACGTCCTCCTCCGCGTGCTCGAACGTGCCTGTCACGGGTCACCCGAGGAGCGGGCCGCCTGGCGGCAGCAGGAGATGCGCTCGCTCAGGGTCGAGTCGTATCCATAGTGGGGTCCGTTCCACTCATTCGCCGCATCGTCACACCGAGCCGGCACGTGCGTCGCGCAGTTCAGCCGCCCACCGCGTGACGAAGTCGGCCGATCGATAGTTGAGGATCCGATCGCGGGGGATCTCGGCCAACGCGGCCGTGGCCAGGCCGAACGGCAGGGCTCCGAGCTCCGCGGCGCTGTGCGCATCGCTGCCGATCGAGAACCATCGAACGCCCGAACGCATCGCCAGTCGCGCGAGCTCGACGTCGAGGTCTTGCCGGGCGGGGGTCGCATCCAACTCGAGCGCCTTCCCCAACCGTGCCGCCTCGTCGAACACCTTCGACCAGTCGGCGAGCAATCCCACCCGCTTGCCGAACATCCTGGCTCGCGGATGAGCCAGGATCTGCACGTCGGGGTTCCGCAAGGCTGTCAGGTAGCGTTCGGTCTGGTCGTCGGGAACCCGCAGCTGCGAGTGGAACGCCCCCAGGACCATGTCGAGCGGAGCCAACGCTTCGGGTTCCATATCGCTCGATCCGTCAGGGAGCACATCCATCTCCATCGAGCGGAGCACCCGGAACGGATCGCCCTGGCCGGCGAGTTCCGCGTTGAGCCGATCGATCGCCAGGCCTTGCGCTGCCAGACGTGTGGCGTCCATCCCATTGGCGATCCGCAGACCCTGTGAGTGGTCGGTGATCGCGACGAACGACCGTCCGATCTCACGCGCCGCCTCCACCATCCCTCGCAGCGGCAAGGAGCCGTCGCTGTCGGTCGTGTGCATCTGGAGGTCGGCGTGCGGGGAGCCCTCCCAGTCGGGAGCTCCGTCCAGGACGGCCCGCACCTGGGACAGCGTCAGGAACCCCCGACGGATCTCGGGCGGTTCCGGGATCGGGGGCGGCTCGTCCAGCCACTCATGGATCTTGGCGCCGACCCATGGCCCCACGTTCGGAAGCTCGGTGAGCGACCTGTCCATGTCGGCCAGATCGGAGGCTTCCTCGCTCCAGAACCGGGCCGCCCTCGACGCGCGCTCCAACGCCTGCCGGCGATGACCGGCCTCCTCCTGCCCGGCGCGCCAGAGCAGCTCCGACAGACCGGCGTTCGTGATCGTCACCACTCGCGACGTGGCTCTCAGGCCCGCGTTTTCTCGAACAGACCGACCTCGTTGCCCGCGGGGTCGACGATCATCGCCCAGTAGCCGATCTCCTCGCTGATCAGCGTGCGAGGCGCTTTGGCGGTGCCGCCGGCCTTCACGACGGCCTCGAGCGCGGCATCGGCCGAATCGACCGTGATGTACACCTTCGGGGACCCGCCCTTCGGGTGTGAGGTCGTGAAGCCGCCCGCCACCGTGCCGCTCGTGTCACTGAACATCGCGTAGTCGGGCATGTTCGGATCGGTCTGGATCTTCCAGCCGAACGCCTCTTCGTAGAACCGACCCAGCTCCTCCGATCGGCCCTCCTCGCAATGGAACTCGATCCACTCGATCGCGCCGTGTGTCATCGCTCCTCCTTCCCGATGGACTCAGGGTATCCCTCGGCTGGAAGCACAAACCTCCGTGGCCGGGTCCAGGCGCGGCGCATGTTTGGCGGATGTGGATATCGGTTACCTCGGGCCTCGTGAACGACCTCGAACGAAGCCGTGCGGAGGACGAGTTGCGGCGACGGCTCATCGCCATCGGGCCAGCCGCGCGCGCCCAACTGCTGCGTGCGCTGAACCTCCCAGGTGCCGAGCCCGCGACCCTGATCGGCGCGTTATACCCGCGCGAGGTCCCGTTGACGGACTTCCTGATCGAGCTCGAGGACGATCTGCCCACGCTCGGGGCCGTCGTTGCCGAGCTCCGGCGTATGGAGCGTGAGGACAACGGGTCGGCTTCACCCGCACGCTTCACAGCATCGACCTCGTCGTAGCGTTGCCGAGGACTTGCGCCTCCTGGAGAGCGATGCCACGTTGAGCCTCGCATGGTGCAGCACACGTGGGAGTTGAGGCAACGTTGAGGGCTGGCAACGTTGCCGGGGGTGCTGGGTGGCGCTCGTCTTCGTGGCGGTTTCGCTCACCGCGTGCGGACCGGACGACGCCCAACCGAGTGGCTCGACGATGGGGATCGCCGTCGTGCTCGTGCTCCTTCCGGACCCATCCAACGGCTGCTGTGTCGTCGTCTCGGTGAACGAGGAAGATCGTTCGATCCGGGCCCTCTGTGAGGTCACGGCGTTCGATCCCGATGGGCGGCTGATCTTCGCTGGACTCGTTCCAGGTCCGCCTCCCGGTGGCCGACGCAGCCCGGCCAGGGGTGGGATGAGCGGGCTCCTCGCCCCTCCCGGGCGTCACGTCTACGGTCGCGTGGATATCCCGGTCGATCTGACGCGCGACACCTATCGGTCGAAGTGCCGGGTCGCGAAGTGGCACGGAGCACCCCCGCTCTGAGCCGACTTGCGACGGCTCGGTCCCATCCGCGATCGAGCTACCCCACCACTCGGTAGAGGGCCGAGATGGGGCGCCCTTCAGTTCGTGTTCGCCGACGTCCGCGAACGCCAGACCGGAGCCGGCCACCAGGTCTTCACGGTCGAGAAGCGCGAACCTCGGAGCCCCGGCGGATGCCGAGATCCTGGCTCCGATGATCACGGCCATCCCTCCCGCCTTCGCGTCGATCGTCTCCACCTCACCGGTGTGGACGCCGGCACGGATCTCGATCCCCAGTGGACGGACGGCCTCGACCGCGGCCAGCGCGCAGCGGACCGCGCGCGCCGGGCCGTCGAACGTCGCGAAGAAGCCGTCCCCGGCCGTGTCCATCTCGGCTCCCCGCCAGCGTGCGATCAGGTCCCGAACGATCGCGTGATGACGCTCCACGAGACCCCGCCATGCGTGATCGCCGAGCTCAGCGGCCTTCCGGGTCGAGCCGACGATGTCCGTGAACAGGACCGTCGCCAGCACACGGTCGCCGCCGAGCGCAGGACGCGTGCCGGTCACGAACTCCTGGATCTCGACGCCACCTCATCCGGGTCGGGGCCCTGAAGAACGCGTGCGTGCTTCCCGCGAACTCCACGAACCGAGCCCCTCGATGCGCGAGGCCAAGTCGCGTGCGGCCTCGACGTGGCCACGGGGTCGTCCGCCCGGTTCATGACCAGGGTGGGCACGTGGATGCTCGCGAGGACACCGCGGATGTCGATGTCCAGGTTCATCCGTTCGAGATCCGCCAGAGCTCCCGGGGTCGTCGCAGCGCGCCACCACCTGCGGATCCGCTCCATCTCTTCTTCGGACATGCGCTGGGCCCCGACGCCAGCCCCGGGTCCGAGAGATACGTGTCGGTCATCCCGTGCTCGGCCAGGTCATCGATCTCCGCGAGCGCTTCCTCCATGGTGACGCCCCACGGGTAGTCAGCCGTCCGGATCCACGTCGCCTGCGTGCCCCACAGGATGAGGCCACTCGTCCGCTCGGGATACGTGGCCGCGAAGACGGACGCCATCCGTTCCTATCGGACGAGCATCCTCAATGATGCTGGACGGTGGACGACTGTTGTCCTTCGCAGATCGTGCCGTTCACCAACGTGATCTTCTTGGCCTTGGCCCGGTAACGCCCATCCTTCCCGCCGATCAGCGCTCGATAGTCGCCATCGGTGTGGGTGGACGTGGTGGTCACCCAATGCCATTCCCCGTGGTGGAGCCGCTTGATCACCACGGGCACGTTCGACGAGCACGCAGAGTAGCCGTCGTTGACCCCGACATGGCCGGATGCGTACCGACCGGAGATCGACAGGACGACGCTGCGGTCGTGGCTGCCACCCCCGGTGACGGTGAAGTTCGACCCGCTGGTGGCGGTTCCCGACGGCGTCGTGACGGTGATCCTGCCGGTCGTCGCCCCGGCGGGGACGGTGGCAGTGACCCGGTCGTCATTCACGAAGCTGAAGCTCGCCGACGTCCCGTTGAACCGCACGCTCGTGGCGCCGGTGAAGTGGTTGCCGTTGATGGTGACCGACGTGCCCACCGCGCCGCTCGACGGGGAGAAGCTGCTGATCGTCGGAGCCGATCCGCTCGGTGACCAGTGAAGTTCGCCCGCTCGTCGCGGTTCCCGATGGCGTCGTCACGGTGATCCTTGCCGGTCGTCGCGCCGGCGGGGACGGCTGGTCGCGGTGATCCGCCCGTCGTTCGCCACGCTGAAGCTCGCCGACGTCCCGTTGAACCGCACGCTGCGTCGCGCCGGTGAAGTGGTTGCCGTTGATGGTGACCGACGTGCCCACCGCGCCGCTCGACGGGGAGAAGCTGCTGATCGTCGGAGCCGATCCGCCGGTGACGGTGAAGTTCGGCCCGCTCGTCGCGGTTCCCGATGCCGTCGTGACGGTGATCTTGCCGGTCGTCGCGCCCGCTGGGACCGACGACATCACCTGGGTGTTCGAGACGAAGTTGAACGTGGCCGACGTCCCGTTGAACTTCACGCCGTTGACGCCGGTGAGGTTGGTGCCGTTGATGGTGACGGCCGTGCCGGGTGCGCCGCTGGACGGCGAGAAGCTGCTGATCGTCGGGATGGCCGGCACCACGAAATCGTTGAGGCTCACTCCGACGCCGTCCGACGTCGTGACGCGGATCTTGCCCGTCGTCGCACCGATCGGCGCGGTGGCCGTCAGATGCTGGTCATCGGTCACGTTGAACGTGGTGGCGACGTTGTTGAACGAGACGGCTGACACACCGGCCACGCCGCCGGTGAACCCGTTGCCCGTGACCGACACGAGCGTCCCCGGTGCTCCGCTCGACGGACTGAACCCGGTGATCACCGGCGTCGCCGCCTCCGCAGGGGTCACCGCCACGGTCAACGCCAGCGCGATCGCCGCGAACGAGACGACCGCTCCTCGAACCAACGCCCGAACGCGCGTCTTCATCTTCATGCCCTCCCGGCCTCACGCGAGCAGCCGCTCATCATGAGATACGTCGAGTCGGCAACGCAAGAGCCGAAAGGATGGGATCGAAGCGAGTCGGTTTCGTGATTCGGCGGGCTCCTCTCGTTCGTAGAGGCGTCTCTTCGCGCGGACCCGATCCGCGTCGCGGGGTCGAGGGGCAGCGATTCGGTACGCGTCCCGAAGATGCCTGTTATCGAATAGGCATCCGGATCCATGCTTCGGCGTCTCGACGGGTCTGCGCATCGCGCGGCACCATGCCGCATGTCGAGCTCGACCCGCTGGCTGAGTCGTGAGCGACTGGCGTCGCGGACGATGTCCGGGCGGACTCTCTCGTCGATCGGATCTTCTGCGATAGGCGGCAAGGCAGACACTCCTGCGCGGACCATCTACTGCGCATGTTCGCGACCTGCGGTCGTAGGACCAAGGGCGGCGCCAGATCGAACCCTCCGACCAACCCACGTCGCGCGGTTGGCAACGGGTCGGTGCCGTCGAGACGAGAGACGCCGGCGGATGATCGGCAAACGACGTAGGTGATCGCAGACGTTCGCAACCCCGAATTGGCCGACAGACCGATTGGGCAGGCGGTGGACACGCCCTACGGTTCGGATCGACGACAGAACGCCGACGGTGAGGACACGAGGAGCAGGAGACCGCCGATGACAACGAGCAGCGAAGACACCAACGTACGACGGTCTGTCAACGACGCGAACGAAGGGTTGCGCATCCGACTGGCAGGACGGGTCTTGCCCGACCCGGGCGCGGTGGCACCCGATCTTCAGCGGTTGGTCCTTCAGCGGCTGGACCCCGGGTTTCAGGCGAACGAGGAGCTGACGCACGATGGGTAGCCGGCGTCTCGCGAAGGCAAGGTCCACCCTCGATCGGATGGATCGGCAAGCAGTCTCGCTGGAACGCCTGGAGGTCCTGGCGGAGAAAGCGCGCCGCCTCTCCGAGGCTGGCATCACCTACAGCGCGATCGCTGCCAGGCGCAACGAGTTCAACAAGCTGGCCGACGAGCGTGTCCTGTGTGACTTCAATGACGCGCTCGAATTGCTCTACGACGAAGCGTTCGGCGCCTTGGCGATGCAGGAGGAACGATGAGAGCTCTCCGCGGACAACGAGGAGCCTCGGCGGTTGAGTTCGCGCTCATCGCGCCGCTGCTCTTCATGCTGATCTTCGGGATCATCGGCTTCGGGATCGGCTTCATGCAACTGCAGACCATCCGCGGAGCGGTGCGCGAAGGAGCGCGGATATCCGCGGTGGGTGCCACCGTCACCCAGGTCCAACAGAAGGTCGCCGACGCCTCGACCGGCATGGTTCCCGCCGCGCAGGTCTCGGTGACGTCCTGTCCCGGGCAGAACACGTCGGTCGACGCGATCGCCACGTTCGACACCGGTCAGCTGAATGGTGGCCAGGGCATCGTCGTGACGATCCCGCTGCTTCCAGATATCCACCTCAGTCCGGTGGTCTCTGCGCAGTTCAGGTGTGAGGTATGAAGCGCGAGGAGGGTGTCGTCGCCGTCGTTGTCGCGCTGTGTCTCGTCGTCCTGATGGGGGGAGTCGCGCTCACCCTCGATGTGGGCAGCCTCCTCTACCGACGTCGTGAGATGGTCAACGGTGCCGACGCCGCGGCCCTCGCCGCGGCGATGGAGTGCGCACGAGACAAAGGCATCGGTGCCGCGACGGCCGCGGCGAACGACCAGTTCGAGGGCAACTCCCCGGGCTCCAAGAACGGATATACGCTCAACACCATCGTGGCCAGCCCGACGTGCGGTGGCACCGCAGGCCACGTCACGGTGAGTTACACGTCCCCGCAGCCGCTCTATTTCGCACCCGTCCTCGGGATGTCCGACCACCGTGACGTCACGACCGAAGCCACGGCATCATGGGGTCCCGGCGGGCCGTTCCCGATCGCGGTGAACCTGGGGCCACCGAACGCGTTCAAGACGTGCTCTATCAACGCTACACCTGGAACCGACTGCTATTACCTCTTCGACAACAACCAGAACGGGAACGGGGACTTCGGGTTCTTGAATCTGGCGCAGTGGGGCGCGACCAGCGACCAGCAGTGCAATGGCGGGGGGGGCGCGAACCTCATCGCCGGCGAGATCACCGGGACCGTCGGCTACTCGCAGTACGTCTTCGCTGTCCCCAAACCGGTCTGCCAGATCAGCGGGCTCAAGGGCAAGGACTGGAACCAGGCGTTGGCCTCGATGGTTGGCCAGACCCGCTCGTTCCCCATCAACGATCCTTCCCAGACGACCGCCAAGCGTTGGTACATCGTGGGTTTCGCGCAGATGACGATCCTCAGCGTTGACCAGAACGCGAAGTCGTGTGGTGGTCTCGTCATCGGCGCGAAGAGCGAGACCTGCGTCCGGCTCACCTGGGCGGGCGGCGGGGTGGGCGTCGGATCGACGCAGCTCGAGACCGTCAACCTGTGCGACCTCCGCTACGGCACCGACCCCGTGAAGGGGACCTGCCTGGGGTAGTCGACCGTTGCGGCCTCACGCTCGAGAGGGCTCGTACGCACGAGCTGAAGTCAGATGACGAACGCCGCTCCTTCAGCCGCGATCTGGCAGCGTTCCGGATCGACATCCCAGCGGTCGATCACGGCTAAGCGCATCTCGTCCAGTTCCGCGTCGTCGTGCATCGGGTCGTGGTGGAACATCACGAGGCGATCCACGTCCGCCTTCTCCGCGAACACGGCGACGTGGTCAGTGCTGGAGTGGCCGAAGCCGAAGCGACCCTCGTATTCCCCGGGTGTGTACTGCGTATCGTGGATCAGCACGTCCGCGCCGGATGCCAAGGCGAACCCGGAGATCCACTCCGGAGGCATCGTTCGAAGATCCACACCGAGCGCGGGCTCATGGTCGGTCAGGTACGTGAGCACCTTGCCATCGGCCTCGATCCGGTAGCCGACCGTCGGACCAGGGTGCTGGATCGGGTCCGACCGGAGTCTGGCGCTTCCGATCCGCCACTCGTCGTCAGGGGCGTCGTGGAACGTGCAGCGCGCCGGCACCTCGGACAGGTGGATCGGGAACAGCGGAGGCGAGAAATAGGTCGCGATCCGCTCGTCGAGGGAGACGACCGGTGACGCAGGACCCCAGATGTGCAGGTCGGTCTCCGGATGCCAGATCGGTTCGAACGCGCCGAGCCCTTCGAGGTGGTCGACGTGCAGGTGCGTGAGCAGGAGATCGATCCGCGCCGGCGGATCCTCGAGGAGGGCCACGCCGAGGCCTCGCGCGCCCGTCCCCGCGTCGAGGATCAGCAACGTTCCGTCGTCGAGCCGCACCTCGATACACGACGTGTTTCCTCCGTAGCGCCTGTTCTCCGATAGGGGCGTCGCGATCGAGCCGCGGCCTCCCCAGATCCGCGCTCGCATCTACTCGCCCTCCGGGCGCTCCCAGAAGATCGTGATCGCTCCCACGGGTTCTTCTGTATGAGCGAGCAGCGGGAAGGCCGTTGCCTCGATCGGCCGGGTGACGCCATCGGCGCCGCGGATCCTGAGTCGCGCGTGTCCCGGCTCTCTCCGCGCGAACGCGATGCCGAGCGGCGTCTCGAGGATCGGGATCGGGTTGCCCTCGTCGTCGCTCGGCTGGAAGAGCTTCGCGTACTCGGCCGGCCCCATCCCCTGGCCCTCGATGAACCGCTGTCCGAGCAGACGCTCGGCCGCTTCGTTGAAGTAGATGACAGATCCTCCCGCATCGACCAGGAACACCGCGGTCGCGAGGCGAGCGGCGAAGTTCCTCGCCAAGATGAGGATCAGGTTGCGCTGTGGCAGCGGATCGGCCATCGACGAAACCCTAGAGCAAACCGCGAACCCCCGCCGCACGGCTGAAACGAGCGTGCCCAGTGACCGGGCCTGTGACGCTCGGGCGGCCGCGCAGGTCATCGTGATCGGTCGTCGAGGGCAGCGGACCCAGGGCACACCGCTCGGGCGACGCATCACCTGAGGAAGCATTCGGCTGCGCATCTGGGGAGGTGTCGTTCTACTCACACAGTGCTATGCTATGTTACCTGATGACAAGGGAGGTTACGATGAAGATGGTGATGGAAACGGTGAAGCGGTTCTTCGTCGAGCGCGACCCCGAGCAGGACTGGGAACTCGCCGAGCGATACAACGAGAGCTACAAGGCGGAAAGGGGAACCGTTGACCAAAGCGGCGACGTACGTACGGCTCTCAGCACCGAGTCGCGGGGATGACGATCCGGGACTTGACCAGCAGCGCGAAGCGCTCGCGCTTGCCGTCCGAGAGCGGGGCTGGGATCACGATCCCTCGCTGGCGTTCCACGACGCCGACATCTCTTCGCGGTCGGGAGCATCACGGCCGGGCCTGACCGAGCTCAAGGCACTCATAGCATCGCGTGGCGTGGACGCCGTGGTGGTCTGGAAGCTCGATCGGTCCTTCCGCAGCCTCATGGACGCCGTGACGTTCCTCACCTTGTGCCGGGAGTTCGGCGTGGCGTTCATCTCCATCAGTGAGGGCGTGGATACGAGCGCGCCGTTCGGTGAGGTCCTGTTCGAGCTGTTCAACTCGATGGCCGCGTTGGAGTCACGTTCGAAGTCCGACCGGGTCACGGCGTGGCACGGCGAGCGGGCGGAGCGGGGCTTGCCGGGCGGTGGCGGTCACCGACCGTTCGGCTACGAGGACGACAAGGTCACCATACGATCGGACGAGGCCGCGCTCATCCGAGACGCTGCCGACCGTGCGGTCCAGGGTGCGAGCCTTCGCTCCATCGTCAAGGGCTGGCACGATCAGGGCACCATCACCACCGCGGGGAAGCCATGGACAACGAACTCGCTCAGACGGCTGCTCATCTCCCCCAGGATCGCCGGGATGCGTGAACGCAACGGCGTGGTCGTTGCCGAGGGCGCGTGGGACGCGATCATCGACAGGGAGACCCACGAGCGTCTCCGGGCGCGGCTGCTCGCTCCTCGCTCGCCGTCCTCCGGGGCTCGTTCGTACCTGCTTACCGGCATCGCCACGTGCTCGCTCTGCGGGGCCAAGCTCGTCGCCCGGCCGAAGAACGGCCGCTCGATGGTCTGTGCGACCGGGCCGAACTTCGACGGGTGCGGTGGTATCCGAGTGCAGGCCGACCCGCTCGAGGAACTCGTGGCAGCTGCGCTCGTCGAGCGCCACTCCTCGCGCGATGTCGCCGAGGTGTTCGGCGACGCCGCGGACGCCGACTCGGCCACCGTCGTCGCCCAACTCCACGAGGATCGCAAGGCTCGCGACCAACTGGTCGACGATCGCTACGTGCACCGCATCATCCCCACCGAGGCCGCATACCTGTCGGCCAGCAACGCCCTCACCGAGCGCATCGAAGCCGCCGAGCGCCGCCTGGCGTCACGGGACACCCATGTGGTGCTCACCCCAGGTCTGGCATCCAGATGGGCGGCGGCGGATCTCACTCAACGCCGCGAACTGATCGATGTGTTCTTGGAGTCGGTGGTGGTCTCTCCGGCGGTGCGCGGTCGCAACACGTTCGATCCCGCCCGCGTGAAACTCACTTGGCGAAACCTCGACGAACACTCGGTTTGATCGGTGTGGACCCATCGACGGCGTCGATCGCCGGCGACCGGTTCCGTCACGGCCGAGCGACGAGCAACCTCGGCTTGCGCCTGCCGGATGCTGGTGCCACGTTGAACGCCGCATCGTCCAGGACGAGCGGGGTGAGGCGACGTGAGGATCGGCGACCTGGGGGCGGCGCGTTGGATGGCGCTCTTGGTCGTCGCCGTCTCGCTGACGGGGTGCCGACACGACGACTCGCGTCCGAGCGCCTCGACGGAGCGGGTCGCCCTGGCGCTCCTGCTCCTTCCGGACCGATCCAACGGTTGCTGCATCGTCGTCTCGGTGAACGGCGAAGGTCGTCGGATCCAGGCCCTCTGTCAGGTCACCGCGTTCGATCCCGATGGTGACCTGGTGTTCGCTGGGCTCGTTCCCGGAGCACCTCTCGGCGGGCGACGCAGCCCGTTCGGAGGTGGGATGAGCGGGTTCGTCGCCCCTCCCGGGCGTCACGTCTACGGTCGCGTGGATCTTCCGGTCGATCTGACGCGCGACACCTACCGGTCGAACTGTCAGGTCGCGGACTGGCACGGAGCCCCGCCGCTCTGAGCCGACCATTGGGTTGACTTGCAACCGCCATGTCATCGGACGTGGGATCGGTGGAGCCGTCCTCACGCCAGCTTCTTCAGGCTCATGTAGTGGTCACGCTCGGCCTTGTCGAGGTGCTCGACGGCGTAGCGCAACGTGGTACGCGGCATGGTGGCGGCGAACCGGTCGAGGAAGTCCCGCAGTCCGTCGGGATCGCGCTTGCCGGCCTCGCGCACCCACCCACCGACGGCTTTCTGGATCAGGTCGTGGTCGTCGCCGACCAACACCTCGGCGATCGAGAAGGTCTCCGCGGTGTCGTCCTTCCGGATGAAGTAGTACGTGGCGACGATGGCGGTTCGGCGCTCGTACATCTCTTCGGATCGGGCCAGCTCGTAGAGGATGTCGCGCGGCTTGTCGAACAGGTAGCCACCGACCACGTACGGCGCGCTCCGATCGACCAGATCCCAGGTGTTGATCCGGTCGTGGCGACTGATGTAGAGATCGAACAACTCCTTTCGACGCTCCGGTGGCGTGCGCTTGTTGCGTGCCTGGAAGTCCATGATGCTGACCGCTCCCACCCGCACCTCGTGCACCGGGCTGTCCAGCAGGACCTCCACCTGGTCCAGCGGCATGTCCGTGAACTCCTTCGCCAGCTTGAAGACATCGCCCATCCTCGCGCCGATCGAGATGTCGACGTCACCCTGGACCTTCACCCCCGGTTGCAAGTACGGCCGTGCCTCCTCGACCTGCTCCGGAGAACCGAGTGGCTCGAGCCGTTCGATGAACCGGTCCGCGTTCAGCTCTCCCGTGACCATGCGATCAGGCGAGATCGTCTCGATACGCCTCGAGACGGGCCGCGAGTTCCTTCGGGCGACTGAGGGCCGGTGTGTGTCCGCCGTCGATCTCATCCGGGGTGATGCCCAGGCGCTCCTTCGCGATGCGGCGGATGAACGATGGCGGGAACAACCGATCGTCTCGACAGAGCACGACACGCGTCGGCACGTCCGGCCACGCGGTCAGTGGCGACGGTTCATGCATCCGCGCTTCGGATTGCGTCCTTCCCCGCTTCAGCGCCTCGGCCGCGAGCTCGGGAGGAACATCCTGGTAGAAGAGCGCGATCACGTCGTCGTACGACTCGCGCACCTCGTCCTCATATCTCGTGTTCGTCCAATAGTCCGCGGGCGCCTCTCCCGGAGCGGGGACCATAGGAGCCACCAGGACGACCAGGTCCACGGCCACACGATCGCAAACCAGCGGGGCCGTGAACCCTCCGAACGACTGGGCGACCACGACCAGATCCGTCCTGTCGCCGATGGCCTCGATCACGGCGTTCGCGTACTCGGGCAGACCGGCCGAGTCGTCCTCGCACGGAAGGTCCGGCGCCACGACATCGTGACCTCGTGCCCGCAGTTCGGCTTCAACCAGGTGCCAGTACCAGCCGACGTCGCCGGCGCCGTGGATCAGAACGATACGTAGCCACAGCGAGCCCCCGGCTACTCGGCTCGATCCCGGGTCGGGACGAGGCAGAACGGGTGACCTGCCGGATCGGCATAGACCCGGGAGCGGTCGGCCTCCGGCTGATCGTCGAACTTCGTCGCGCCAAGGGCGAGCACTGCTCGCTCGGCTGCGTCGAGGTCGTTGACCCGGAGGTGAAGGTGAAGCTGCATGGACGACGCCGCATCCGGCCAGGTCGGCGGCTGATGGCCCGGCGCCCGCTGGAACGAGAGGTGGAAGCCCGCGTCCTCGCTCTCGCCCACCGAGTACCAGTCTTCGTGCGCGTAGACCACGGGCCACCCCATGAGGCGGCTGTAGAACTCCGCGAGGGCTGCGGGATCGCGGCACTCCAAGGCGACTCCGCTCAGCCGTCCAACACCGATCACGATCGTCAACCTACTCGCTACTCGATCTAGGTCGGTTCGAACGGGCGCCTGACGTCGCTATCGATCGCGGGGCGTGGCGTGCATCTCTCGTTCGTAGAGACGTCGCTTCGCGCGGACGACGTCCGCGTCGCGTGGGTCGAGGGGAAGCGGGTCGGCACGTGTCGGCTCTCGCTTCGCGACCTTCTTCACTTGGACCTGTCGCATCCGCCACCACCTTCCTCGCGGAAGGTTTCGGCTCACATCACCCGATCGATGACCCTGTAACCAGAAGATGCCTGTTATCGAGTAGACGGCGGACGCTGCCCACAGACGCGTCGATCCGGCGACGTGGCGGCGGCTAGGATGGCTGCATGACGGGTCTGCTCGAGCGCGACGTCCTCGTGATCAGCCAGAAGGCCAAGCTGATCGAGATGACGGACGAGTACCGCATCCTCGATCCGGAGGGCGTCGAGGTCGGGTCGATCCGTCAGGAAGGTCAGTCCAAGTCGAAGAAACTGTTTCGCCTCGTCACCGACCTCGATCAGTTCCTGACCCACCGCCTGTCCGTCTACGAGGCGGACGGCACGAAACTGCTCGAGATCGAACGACCCGCCAAGGTCTTCAAGTCCACGCTGAAGATCCGCGACGGCGGCGGGGCGGACCGCGGAGCGATCGTGCAGGACAACGTCCTCGGCAAGAAGCATTTCTCGCTTCGCGGAACAGGACGGCGAACTGATCGGATGGATCGATGCGGAGAACTGGCGCTCGTGGGACTTCGTGATCAACGACGCCGACGGGGCGGAGGTCGCGCGGATCACCAAGAAGTGGGCGGGCATCCTCCGCGAGGGGTTCACGACGGCTGATCACTACATCCTGCAGATCACGGGGCCGACGTCCCCGGAACTCCGGTTCCTGCTCGTCTCATCGGCAGCGGCCCTCGATATCGCGCTGAAGCAGGACGACACCGGTGGGTGGGGCTTCGGCGGCCTCGACCTCGGGGATCTGATCCCCTGATCATGCCGCAGGACCTCCATATCCTCACCGGTGCCCCGGGCTCGGGGAAGACAGCGATCCTCGACACCATCGGCGCTGATATCCGCTGCGTGGGTGAGCCCGCCAGGGAGATCCTCGCGGAACAACGCGCGATCGACGGAGACGGCACGTACGACCGCAACGCGTCGCTGTTCGTGGACCTGCTCCTCCAACGCTCGATCGACAAGCCGTGGCCGCTCGGACCGACCTGACCCGGCTGTTCGATCGGGGCGTACGACTGCTCGCTACGCGTCCGGGTCATGGCGATCGGTTCGTCTGGCGATGCTGGTCGGATCCGTACCGGACAGGCCGGGGCTCACGCTCCAGCCTGGGCGGAGCTGCCTCGGTGCGACGACGGCGGAACGATGTCGGTCGCCGACGGTGCACGACGCGGCGAGTGGCGATGATACGACGGCGGATCATCGATGCGAGGTCGCGGGGCTCGATCGATCACCGGGCACCATCGTGAGCGGTGCCATCGCCTGGCGACCTCGGCCGTGAGCATCGGCGCGTGTCGTCGAGACTCGACCGTCGGCTCTCCGCCCTCCTGACACTCACCGCGATCTTCATGTTCAGTTGTTCGAGTAGCCCATCCAGCGGATCGCCCGGAAGTGCCTCACCTTCACCGTCGGCGACCGAATCCACCTCCGACCCCGACTTGCGGCTCGTGGTGCTCGGGGACTCGATCGCTTCTGGCGAGACCTGCGATGGCTGTACGACCTATCCAGAGCAGCTCGCGACTGCGATGGGGGACTCGCTCGGTGTGGAGGTGGAGACGCGCAACCTCGCGGTTCCAGGCGCGGAGGTCGCCGACCTGCTCGAGCTCGTCCGGACCGACTCGACCGTGCAGCGCGCGCTCGCTGAGGCCAACGCCATCCTCATCACGATCGGGATCAACGATCTCGCGTTCGGTCGCCTCGACGACCCATGCGACGTCGCTCCCGATTTTCCGCGGGTCAGATGGAGTTCCATCACGCACTCGTGCGTCGAGGACGCAACAGCCGAGTACCAGCGAGACCTGACCGCCGTGCTCGACGAGATCGACGGTCTCCGCGCAGGAGAGCCGACGATGCTCCGGGTCACGACCGTGTACAACTCCGTCATCGGGGATCTGGTCGACCCGACCTGGAACTCACCGGCCGCCGTCAAGCCCTCGACATACGCAGTGGATCAGATGGCGGAGGCACAGTGCGAGGTTGCGGAGGCTCACGACGGACTCTGCGCGGACACGTACCGTGCGCTGAACGGCGAGGACGGATCCGAATCGGCCCAGCCGTTCCTCAACCCCGCCGACGCCACGCATCTTGCGCAGCCCGGGGAGGACGCGTTCGCGGCCGCTCTCATCGCCCTGGGGTTCGCTCCCCTGCAGCGATAGGGTCGCTCATGCGGATGTTGCCGCAACCCCCGTTGCGCACCCTTGGACCGTTGATCAGACTTTCGTGACGGCTATGTACCGTCGCACGTGGTGTGAAGGGAACCTGGATGCGAGGCCAAGGTCTCAAATGCGCCCTCGGACTTCTCGGGCTCGTGACGGTTCTCGTCGCTTCATGCAGCTCGTCCGGCCCGTCGACCGCGGTCACGTCGCCATCCTCGAGCGGGGCTGCTTCCACGAGCACGGGGCCGTCGGCCACTTCTCCAGTCCCAGAGCTCGTCGGTCGATGGCAGCGTACCGTCAAGTGCGAAGAGCTCACGAGCGACTTGGACGAGGCCGGGCTCGCAGCGCTCGTACCCTACGCTTGGCTCGGCCAGACGTCCTCCACCGGCGTGAGCAGTTTCAGGACGGGGAGTCCGCGGCCGACGGCGGCTCATCCGTGCACGGGAGCTATCGACCGTGTCCACGCGCATTTCTTCGATGCGACTGGTGAGTTCGGCTCACTCGATTGGAAGGGCGGCCAGGTCGACGACGGTCCCTACACCATCGTCGACGACGACACCTTGAGGATCGGAGACACGGCCGTTCCACTACCGGATCACCGAAGGCGGAGACACGCTTTCATTGTCGCCCGTACTGACCCAGGCGATGATCCGCGAGGCGCTCGCTGACCCGAAGGAGTTCAGCGAGGCGGGGTGGGCTGTGTCGGTCGCCTACCCCGGGTATACCTGGCAACGGGTCCCGTGCGATGGGTGGTGTTGATGGTCAAGGGATGCGTGCCCGCAGCGACCGGGTCTCGTGAAGTGCACGTCTGCCATCCGATCGCTGATCCAGCAGCGCGTCACGGCAGCGCGTAGGCCATCAGCGACTCGCGATCCATCTCGTAGCCCTCGGCCCAGGCCCGTTCGTAGGCTTCATCTCCCAGATGGAGTCGCGCTTCGGCCTCGGGGTCGCCCACCCTGTCGGCCATCTTCTGCGGAAAGCCGCCACCAGATTCTTCGCGGATCCGCGATGCCGAGCCGATCAGATGGGCGGCTCGCTCATAGCGACCCCCGGCGTTCTCGATGAGGGCAAGGACCACCAGCGCTCCGGCGGCGGCGAGATCGTCCCGCGAGGAGAAGAGTGTGTCGAGGGCGTCCCGCACATGCCCATCCGCGGTCTGCACGTCGCCCGTCTTCAGTCTCGCGCTCGCGAGGCCGATCAAGTTGCCGGCGGCCAAGAGCTCCTCGCCGAGCTCTCGCTGCATCGCGATCGTGTCTTCCAGCAACGGGATGGCGTTCTCCGGCGAGCCCGAGAAGAACGCGTGGAAACTGAGTCCCGCCGTCGCATCGGCGATCAGGTGCAGCTCTCCTGCCGCCTTCGCGAGCGTCAGGCTTTCATTCAGGAGCTCCTGCGCGCGTTGGTAATCCTCGTCGAGGATGGCGACGTAGGACAGGTCGAGCGATGCGGCAGCCAGGAGCACAGGGTCGCCGAGCCGTTCGGCGATCGCCGCGGCTTCTTCGTGGGCGCTGCGCACCACGGCCCAGTCGTTCTTCCGGTAGGCGATCCGACCAAGGGCCCCCAACGATCTCGCTCGAAGGGCGTCGTCCACGTCCGCGCTGTTCATCGCGAGCAGCCGCTCTATCCATGTGCGTCCCTCCGTGAGATGACCGCGCCGCTGCCAGAACTGTCGCAGCGCCGTCGCGAGACGCAAGCCTGTGGGCGCATCGTCGGTTGCCACGGTCCACGCGAGTGCACCGCGAACGTTGTCCAGCTCCACCTCGAATCGATCGAGCCAGTCGGCACTGCTCACCCCCAAGAACAGTGGTTCGGCCTCGTCGGCAAGGGCGAGGAACATCCCGACGTGGCGTCCACGGACTTCGGCCTCCTCTCCGGAATCGGCCAGGCGCTCGACGGCGTACTCGCGGATCGTTTCAAGCATCGAGAACCGCGGCTCGGGCCCTTCCGTTCGGCGGAGGAGGCTGTTGTCGACGAGCGATGCGAGCCCGTCCAGCACATCCATGTCGAGTCCGTGCGCGCAGACCTCCTCGGCCGCGCCGAGCGTGCATCCACCGGCGAACGCCCCGAGCCGCGCGAAGAGACGGCGTTCGGGTTCGTCCAGGAGATCGTGGCTCCATCCGATGGTCGCTCGCAACGTTCGGTGTCGCTCCGGGAGATCGCGCGCGCCACCTGCCAGGAGCGGCAGCCGCAGCCGGGCAAGCATCGCCTCGGGAGACAGGATCTTCGCGCGGCCGGCGGCGAGCTCGATCGCGAGAGGGAGGCCGTCGAGGTGAGCGATGATCTCCGCCACCGCGGTGGCGTTCTCATCCGTGATCCGGAACTCCGGGAGGACGGCCCGGGCCCGCTCGACGAACAACGCCACGGCCTCGAACCCCTCCATGGACTCGGGCCCGGCTGATCCGGTCCCGTCCGGCAGGCCGAGCGGGGGTACCGGGAACTCCTGCTCCCCGTAGAGGTGCAGGGGGACCCGGCTCGTGGCCAGCACCGTGAGCCCGGGGGCCTCGTCCAACAGACGCTCCACCACCGAGGCGCCGTCCGTCACCTGCTCGAAGTTGTCGAGCACCAAGAGGGTCGTCCGCGTCCGAAGCTGGTCGGCCAGGGTATCCAGGACCGGCCGAGCGGGTTCCTCCCTGGCGCCCGTGGCGGAGGCGATCGCCGACGGGATCAGCGCCGGCTCCGTGATCGACGAGAGGTCGACCATGAAGACACCGTCCGGGAACGCGTCGATGCGCTGCGCGGCAACGGCGAGCGCCAGCCGGGTCTTGCCGGTTCCTCCGGGGCCCGTGAGGGTGACCAAGCGGTGCGCCTCCATCAGGTCGGCGACCATCGCCTTCTCGCGGGCGCGACCCACGAAGGACGTTCGCTCGGGGATCAGGTTGGTCGGCCGAGCATCGGTGGTCCTCAACGCGGGGAACTCCGTGGACAGCCCCTCGATGTCGAGCTGCCAGATCCGCATGGGGCGGGCGAGGTCCTTCAGGCGGTGGGTGCCGAGGTCGCGTAGGCGGAGTCCCTCTGGAAGATCCTGTTCCACCAGGCCCCTGGTGGCGTCCGACACGAGCACCTGTCCTCCATGGCCCACCGCGGCGATCCGTGCGGCGCGATTGACGTCGATGCCGATGTAGTCATCACCCCCGAGCGTCCCCTGACCCGTGTGCATCCCCATGCGGACCAGGAGCGGCTCGCCATGGGGCCAGGGACGGGTCGCGAACGCACGCTGGGCGGACGTCGCCGCCCGCACGGCGCCGAGGGCCGACGGGAACACCGCGAAGAACGCGTCGCCCACCGTTCGGACCTCCGTGCCGCCCGCTTCGGAGATGGCCTGCCGCATGAGGAGCGCATGGTTGTCCTGCACGGCGGCATAACCGGAGCCGAGGTCCTGCAGCAGGCGCGTCGATCCCTCGATGTCCGTGAACAGGAACGTCAGGATCCCTGTAGGCAGATCGAGTGGTGTCATCGACCGTCGACTCCAAGTCCGGCGTCCTCGCTCGGATGGTAGCGACTTCGAGCCGCCGGACCGTCGCGGTGCCGGGTGCTTCCCGCTCCGGGTTGACACGTTGGTCCGGCGTGGCGCTGCACCGGCGGATCTACAAGCACTTTCCGGAGCTCACAGAAGCAGCTCGACCTTGAACTGCTCTGGGCACGGAGGTAGAAGAGGCGGCGAGGCGATCTTCAGCCGTGAACCTTTGCGAGATGGGTGCGTGATGGAGCTACAGGTGGTCACCTACGTGGAGCGACCAGACCTCGACGACCGCTGGGCCGACACCGTCGGTCCCGCGTGGCCGGAGTTCCAGCTGCACGACTCCACGGTCAACGAGCTCTGGCACCACCTGTGGGAGATCGCTCCCCAGCACCAGTTCTTCGTCATCGACCGGGAGAGCGACGCCGTGGTCTGCGTCGGGAACTCGATCCCGTTCCGCTGGGACGGCGACCCGGCGAGCCTGCCGGACGGGATCGACGGTGTGCTCCCGCTCGCCGTCGAGCAGCACGGGGCGGGGGTGGCGCCGAATACGCTGTGTGCGTTGCAGGCGATCGTGGTCTCCGCCTACCAGGGGCAGGGTCTCGCACGGGTCCCGGTGCAGGCGATGGCGGACGCGGCGCGACGAGCCGGCTTCACGGACCTCGTCGCGCCCGTTCGTCCCTCTTGGAAGCATCGCTTCCCCTTGATCCCGATGGATCGATACGCGACGTGGTCCCGGCCGGACGGTCTTCCGTTCGACCCATGGTTCCGCGTGCACGCTCGAGCGGGAGCGTCGTTCCTCCATGTCTGCGAGCACTCGATGCGGATCGCCGGGACGGTGCAGGAGTGGATGACGTGGACCGGCCTCGAGTTCCCGGGCTCGGGCAGCTTCGTGATACCTGGGGCGCTCGTCCCGGTCGAGATCGATGTGTCGCGTGACGAAGGCGTCTATACAGAGCCCAATCAATGGATGCTTCACCCGAGCGAACCGAGGTGATCGGCGAACAGGACGCGAGCACCCCGGGTCGTAACCCGGAGTGCTCGATCGTTGGAACAGCCGTCGGTGATCCGTCTAGATCTGCTGGTGACTGAGCCCGTTCATCGCCCGAAACATCTCGTTCATCCGCGCTGACGTTGGTGACGTCACGTCCTTAGGGTCGAGGCCGATACCCGGCGCCGCCGCCAGCCCGTTCATCGCCCGGAACATCTCGGCGCGTCCGGCATCTCCGGCAGATGACTCCCCGAGCGTCAAGAGCGCAGTCGCCGGGCGCACCGCGGTCGAAGATGCGACAGGAGCGGTCGAGCGGCCGATCACCGCTCCGGCGAACAGCGCGACCGCGATGGCGGCCGCTGCGAGGAGTCGCCGCCCGTTCTCCCGGGTGATCGTGGTCCTCGGTACCTGTAGCTGTTGCGTCGACATCGTGCTCTCCTTCCCTCGTTCGATGACACCGCTCACGCTATGCGTCGAGTCGGAGCGAGTGGGTGGCCGCTATCACCGTTCCTCCGTGCTTCGGGTCACGAGGCATAAGCTTCCCGTCATGACGTCATGCCCCACCTGCGGACACGGGATCCGACAGGGTGCGCGGTTCTGCGACAACTGTGGAGCGTCGCTCGCGAGCGAGCCCGGCGCCGGTTCCCGTCGGACGGTCACGATCCTGTTCACCGACATCGTGGGCTCGACCGAGCTCGGGGAGCGGCTCGACCCGGAGCGATTGCAGTCGCTGCTGGGGCGCTACTTCGACGCCGCGCGGGGCGTGATCGAACGACACGGCGGGACGGTGGAGAAGTTCATCGGCGACGCCGTGGTCGCGGTCTTCGGGATCCCACGGCTGCGTGAAGACGACGCGCTTCGTGCCGTCCGCGCCGCGGTCGACATCCGCGAGGCGCTCGATGCGCTGGACGACGAGGCGGATCTCCCGGACGCGAAGCGGCTGCGCGCGCGGACCGGCGTACACACCGGAGAGGTGATCGTCGGCGATGCGGTCGGCGGGGGGAAGATCGCCACGGGTGATGCGATGAACGTTGCCGCAAGGCTCGAACAGAGCGCCGACCCGGATGAGGTCCTGATCTCGGCAGCGACGCACCGGTTGGTGCACGACGCCGTGCAGGTCGAAGAGGCGGATCATCTCGAGTTGAAGGGTCGGGGTGAACGGGTCCGGGCCTATCGGCTCTTGAAAGTCGATCCCTCAGCCCTCGGGTTCGCTCGCCGCCTGACCGCGCCGATGGTCGGCCGCGACCGCGAGCTCTCGCTACTGCGTGCGGCGTTCGACCGCGCCGTCTCCGACCGGGCGTGCCAGCTCTTCACGGTGCTCGGGGTGGGTGGTGTCGGGAAATCGCGGTTGCTCGGGGCGTTCGTGGACGAGCTCGGCCCTGCCGCGACCGTCCTGCGAGGTCGCTGCCTCCCATACGGCGAAGGCATCACGTTCTGGCCGATCATCGAGGCGGTCCGGCCTGCTGCCGCGCTGTCGGGCTCCGAGGACCCGACGACGTCCCTCGCCAAGATCGCCGCTCTGATCCCCGACGATGACCAGCGGGATCGGATCGCGCGGCAGGTCGCACAGATCATGGGACTCGAGGGGGGCGAGGCGGTCCGTGAGGAGACGTTCTGGGCGATCCGCCGGCTGCTCGAGGGTATGTCGCGAACGCGTCCCGTCGCGCTCGTGATCGACGACGTGCAATGGGCGGAGCCCACGATGCTCGAGCTCGTCGAACACATCGCCGAGTGGGCGATCGACGCACCGATCCTCGTGGCGTGCATGGCGCGGCCTGAGCTGCTGGAGGTGAGCCCGGGATGGGGCGGTGGGAAGCTGAACGCGACGTCGATCTCACTCGAGCCACTCTCCGCCTCTGATCTCGGTTCGCTGGTGACCAACCTGCTCGCTG
The DNA here is from genome assembly GCA_963835415.1 of uncultured Actinomycetes bacterium. Taxonomy (GTDB): domain Bacteria; phylum Actinomycetota; class UBA4738; order UBA4738; family HRBIN12; genus JBBQVZ01. The sequence goes on from CAWIFZ010000004.1 coordinate 320,610, forward strand.
TCGACCAGATCGACCCCACGGTCCGAGACCGGATCGTGCAGGCAGCCGAGGGACATCCGTTGTTCGCAGAGGAGACGCTCGCCATGCTGGTGGAGCAGGGCCGGATCATCCTCCGCGATGAGATCTGGATCGCGGCGGGCGACCTCGCCGAGCTTGCCGTGCCACCGACGACGTCCGCCCTGATCGGCGCACGGATCGACCAGCTGGGCGGTCCGGAGCGCGCCGCGCTCGAGCGAGCGGCGGTCATGGGTCAGCTCTTCTACCGGGACGCGCTCGTCGCCTTGGCAGCCGGAGTCGATCCGAGCCGTGAGCTCTCATCGCTCACGCGTAAGCAGTTCATCCATCCAGATCGGTCGGACCTCCCCGGCACCGATGCGCTCGCCTTCCGCCACCTGATGATCCGTGATGCGGCGTACGAAGGGATCCCGAAGGCCGAACGTGCGGATCTGCACGAGCGGTTCGCGGACTGGCTCGAGGGCGCGGTCCCTGACCGGCTTCAGGAATACGACGAGATCCTGGGCTTCCACCTCGAGCGAGCCTGGCACTACCGGGAGGAGCTCGGTCCGACCGGGGAGCGGGAACGCGCGATCGGGGCCCGTGCGGCCGGCCACTTCGCGAGCGCGGCCCGCCGGGCGTCCGCCCGGATCGACCTGCGTGCAGCGGCCAGCCTGCTCGGGCGCGCGATCGCGCAGCTCGACGAGGGCGATCCGAGCTATCCCGAGCTCCTGTGGGAGTGGGGCGTCGCGTTGAACCGACAAGGGGAGAGCGTCCAGGCGGCGCGGGTGCTCACCGAGGTGTTGGCGTTGCCGGCGACCGACACATGATGTCCGCTTGCAGCGTCGAGCGCGGCTGGACCTCTGGTGGGCTGCGCATCATACCGCGTCGAGCGCCCTCGGGCGCCACGGAGGATGAGGTGATGGTCCTCATCCGTGAGCTCGAGCGCTCCGGCGACGACCTCGGTCTCACGAAGGCGTGGCAACTGGTGGCCGAGCGATATTGGAGCGCCGGAAAGGTCGAGGCGATGCGGGAACCGCTCGCGCGTGCCCTCGTTCATGCACGAGCGGCCGGCGACCGCCTGGAGGAGACCGAGGTCGTCACGAGCTTGCTCTACGCCGACCGGCACGGACCGGCGACGCCCGCCGACATGCTCGCCCGCTACGCCGAAGTAGCTGCCGGGGGGGTCGACGATCGACGGTTCGAAGCGGAGGTGCTCGGGTGCGAGGCCGCTGCCCGCGCGATGCTCGGCGACTTCGAGTCGGCGCGCGCCCTGCTCGGCCGATATCGGGGGATCATCAGCGACCTCGGCATCATCTATGTGGAGTATTGGCTCGCCGAGACGACCTGGACGGTCGAGATGCTCGCAGGCGACCCGGTCGCGGCGGAGGCGGGGATCCGCATCGCCGAGGGGAGCGCCGCGCGGCGGATAGACGAGCCGATCGAAGCTGCGGTCGGTTCTCGGCTCGCGCACGCGCTCTTGGCGCAGGGTAGGGACGACGAAGCTGCGGGAGCTTTGGGGACGGAGGAGGACTTCAGAGGATCGGTCGGCACCCGGGTCTTGTGGCTGTCGGCGAGCGCCAAAGTCGCGGCGAAGGGGTCGGACGACGACTTGGCCCTGGCCTATGCCCGAGAAGCCGTGGCGCTCGCCGAGACCACAGACGACCTCAACCTCCACGGTGACGCTTTGATGGATCTTGCCGAGGTGCTGTCGGTGGGCGGCCGCACGTCCGAGGCGATCTCGGCCCTCGAGGCCGCGCTCGAGCTCTATGAACGCAAGGGCAACGTGGTGTCGGCGGCGCATACCACCGAAACGCTCGGTCGCTTCCGATCCGCCTGAGATCATCGTCGACTGCGGGCCACGCGGGCTAGAGCCCCCCTGACTGACCTGAGTCGGGCTGTCCGACGGGCGTTATCCCCGACCCAACTTCCTTCTTGCGGAGGATGGGTCCTCTACCTAGTCTGCGCTGGGAAGGGGAGCAGATGAGATTGCGAGCGTTGGGAACGTCGGGTGTTGAGGTGTCGGCGATCGGGCTCGGCGGGTACGAGCTCGGAGACGGCGAGGACCTGTCGATCGAGCACGCCCGGGAGATCGTCACGGCCTCGTTAGATGCCGGCGTGAACTGGTTCGACACGTCGGAGGTCTACCTTGACACGCGCAACGAGACGGCGATCGGTGAAGCGATCCTCGGCTTCCGGGACGAGCTGATCGTCGCATCGAAGGTCGCGCCCGCACCGGATGGAACGGGCTTGCGACCAGAGCAGATCGCATCGGCCTGTCGAGCGAGCCTGAAGCGGCTGCGCACCGACCGGATCGACATCTACGTCGTTCATTGGCCCGACGCCGACGGCGACGTTCCGCTGGCGGAGACCTGGGGGGAGATGGCACGCCTCGCGGATGAAGGACACGTCCGCGCGATCGGCCTATCCAACTACGAGATGGCGGATATCGAGATCTGTCATGCAAGTAGGCCGGTCGACGTGATCCAGCAAGGGTTGTCGCTGATCGATCATGAAGAGGAGCGGCCGGTGGTGGCGCGCTGTGGCGACTTGGGGATCGCGGCCGTGATCTACGAGCCATTGGCTGGTGGAGTGCTCACCGGTGCGCTCACTACTGAGACCGGTCACGATCAGTGGGCTCCAGAGTGGCACGACTCTCGCTTCTACCGACGCCTGTTCGCGGGCCACCGTCTCGACCAGAGCATCGCGTTCGTCGACCGGATCCGGCCTGTCGCGAGTCGAGTGGGAGCCACGGTCGCACAGGTGGCCATCGCGTGGGTCCTTCGCCAGCCCGGCGTCACTTCAGCGATCTGCGGGACGTCGAACGTGGCCCACGCGCTCGACAATGCGGCTGCGGTATCCGTCGAGCTAGATGAAGCTGATCTCGCTGAGCTCGATGCCGCCGCAGTCTTCGCCCCTGCGCCGGTCTCAGCGGATCATTGATCCGGTGCGAGTCAAGTCTCGCTCCCGGAGCATCCTTGCCCGTTCGCGCGCCCCTAGTCGTCCAGGCGTCCCATCGTCAGGTTGACGATCGTTCCCGTGACCCCGCTCGCCCGATCGGACGCCATGAACGCGGCCACGTTCGCCATCTCCTCGAGCGTCATCAACCGTCGCGGATGGGTCCTGCTCGCGAGCATCTCCTGCCACTGAGCCCAGGTCATCCCTGATGCCTCGGCGCGGGGCTCGAAGGCGTCCCTGATCGTGCGTGTCTCCGGCATCGCTTGAGGTCGCAGGCCGACCACACGGATACCGTGAGGTGCGAGCTCGGCCGACAGGTCTCGAGTGAGCGCCTCCTTGGCGGCCTGCGCAGGGCCGTACCCTCCCACCAGCGGAAGACCCTCCCTCGCGTGGGTGGCGGTGACGGTCATGATCACCCCCGTCCTGTTCGGCACCATCCGACGGGCCGCCAGGCGTGCGGTCAGGAAGTACGACCTGACGGAACTGGTGATCGGAAGGAAGAACGGCTCGACATCGAGGTCCACCAGCGGGATCCCTAGGATCCCCGCGTTCGCGATCCCGACCGCATTGAACGAGACGTCGACTCCGCCCGCCTCCTCGACGACGGACCGAAGGTGGTCGTCCACAGCCTGCTCGTCGAGCGCGTCCACCACTGCGGCTACGGCGGATCCGCCGTCGGCGACGATCTGCTTCGCGACGATCTCGACGGGCTCGAGATGACGCCCGGTGATGAACGTCTTGGCCCCCTCGCGCGCGAAGGCGCGCGAGACGGCGCCGCCGATCCCTCCTCCGGCTCCGTAGACCACGGCAACCTTGTCCGACAGCATCATCGTTCGTTCCTCCTGACTGCCCGCTCCTCAAGCGCTCCCGTACTCATCGTGACGACGGATCCAGAGCTGCCAGTCGTCTCCCTCGTTTCGCCCCTTCGGCGCGTGGTCGAGGATCGGGTAGTAGGACATCAAGAACTCCAGTCCGCGCCACGTCGTCGAGTACGCGTGGTAGACGTCGTCGCCGTCCCGGACGAACGTGCTGAACCCCGGGCTCTCGGTGAGGTAGCCGGCGACGTCGGTGCCGGTCGCGCGGGCGTTGTGCGCGACGATCGGGGGGAACGCCCCGTCCAACGTCCGGGACGGGAGGGCGATCCGCGCCACGGCATCGCGAGATTGTTCCTCCGTCTGCGAGAAGCCGAGGTCGAAGTTGAAGTCGCCGGGCGAGGCCGAGACCCACGGGATGCTCCAGCCCATGCGGCGCTTGAACCCTTGAAGCTTCTCGAGCGGTGCCTGCGAGACGAGGAGCAACGACGCGTCACGCGCGTGCAGGTGGGGGACGACGCCATCGATCGAGTCGGCGATCGACGAGTTGACCGGGCATCCGGCTTGGTAGCTCGGCCCGAACATGAAGTGGTAAACGAGCAGCTGCGACCGCCCGTCGAAGAGCTCGACCAGCGACTTCTCTCCGTCGACCGTCTCGAAGCGGTAGTCCTTCTCCACCAGCAACCAAGGCAGATCCCGACGCAGCTGCGCGAGCTCGTCGCCCAGCCTCGTGTGCTCTTTCTCACGCTTGAGCAGTTCCTCGCGTGCCGCGAGCCACTCTTCGCGCGTTCCGATCGTGTGACCAGCCATGGTTGTCTCCCTCCTTGGCGTCTTGCTCCTTCGACACCGCTGCAACGGCAGACTGGGCGGTCTCCCGCCGCCCATTGCGAGGCGTCGTCGGTGTCGGTACCAAGGGGTGAACGCGAGGCTAGGGTGGAGTGGTGACGAGCGACCTGATCGTCAGTGCGCGCGCCGGGGACGGCGAGGCGTTCCAGGAGCTGATCGAACCGTACCGTCGGGAGCTCTAGGTGCACTGCTACCGAATGCTCGGATCCCTGCAGGACGCCGAGGACGTCCTGCAGGAGACGCTGGTGGCCGCCTGGCGAGGCCTCGGAGGGTTCGAGCAGCGAGCGTCGATCCGAACGTGGTTGTACCGGATCGCCACGAATCGGTGCCTCAATGCGCGTCGTTCAGCAAGCCGTCGCCCGGCCAAGGAGTGGGACATCGCCGAGTATCAACCTCCCGAGCCGACCCGATTCGGGGAGATCGTCTGGCTCGAGCCGTTCCCCGACGCTCTCCTCGAGGGTGTGATGGACGCGCCGGAGGGGCCGGAGGCCCGATACGAACGGGCCGAGACGATCTCACTGGCCTTCGTGACCGCGCTCCAGGTTCTGCCACCTCGACAGCTGGCCGTGGTCGTCCTGCGCGACGTGCTCGGGTTCCACGCGAACGAGGTGGCGGAGATGCTCGACTCGACGATCGACTCGGTCAACAGCCTCCTCAAGCGGGCACGTGCCGGTCTGCAGAACCGGCTATCGGCCGGTGTCGATCACGAACCGGCGCCCGCTCCCGACTCACCCTCCGAGAAGGCGACGGTGGCGGAGTTCGTCCGCGCCTATGAGTCTGGGGATCTCGACGCTTTGGTCGCTCTGCTCACAGACGACGTCTTCCTTTCGATGCCGCCGTTCCCCCTCGAGTACGAGGGCATCGACGTCGTGACTCGCTTCTACGAACGCATGATCGGCTCGGGCCGGAGGTTCGACCTTGTGCCGACGCGAGCCAACGGACAGCCGGCGTTCGGGGCGTACCTTCGCGCCCCATCCGGGGTACGGCATGGGACCGGCCTCTTGGTCCTCACCCTCGCCGGCGACCGGATCCGCTCCGTCACGCGCTTCGAAACCGGCGTACTCGCAAGGTTCGGGCTACCGCGATCGCTCCCTAGCCGATAGCCGACCTCGGGCGGGCGTCGAAGCTCCTTCGTAGTCCGCGATGTCGAGCAGTGATGTCTCGGTCACGATTTCAGTGCGGAGTTGACCGGCAAGCCCGACACCCCAAGAATCATCGGCAGTGGCTATCCGTGTCGAGACGATCACCGAAGAGCAGTAGGGATTTCGTCTGGGGTCGTGCCAAGGCCGGTCGGCGCAGACCGGCGAGGGAGGGTAGCAAGATGCATCGAACCATCCGCACCGTGCTCGCGGCCGTCGTTTGCGTGAGCGGCCTGCTGGCCGCCGTACCAGCGCTGGCCGCGACCAATCACACCTGGGTCGTCAGCCCGAACCAGTCGATCCAGGCCGCCGTCGATAAGGCGAAGCCCGGAGACACCGTCCTGCTCACGCGGGGCACGTTCAAGCAATCGGTCACGATCACGACGAACGATCTCACGCTCGCCGGAGCGGGGTCGGGTGGGAGCGGGTCGGTCCTCCGCGCGCCCAAGACGATCCCCAAGGGGATCTGCAAGAAGTACTCGGGCGGCGCCGGCGTGTGCGTGCTCGGGAAGGCTGATCAGAACGGCGACCCGATCAAGCGGACGAAAGGGGTCACCGTCACTGGGATACGGTTCGTCGGCTGGAACATCGGCTTGTTCGCCGCCGGGACGAAGGATCTGACGCTCACCGACAACGCGGCGGCCGACAACGCCGAGTACGGCCTTGCGCGGTTCGACTCCATCGGCGGTGTGGTCCGCTACAACACGGTCACCGGTGGCGGCGAGGCGGGGATCTACCTGGGTGACTCGGCCGACGCGGGTGCGAAGGTGCAACACAACGTGGTCTCCAAGGCGCAGTTCGGGATCTTCGTGCGGCACTCAAGCGGCATCGAGGTCAAGAACAACCAGGCCTACGGCAACTGCCAGGGCATCCTGGTCCTCGACGATGGCTCGAAGGGCGGCGTATCGAACATCACCATCGAGAACAACGTCGTGACGTCGAACAACGAGGCGTGCCCCGCCACGGACGACGGACCGGCCCTACAGGGCGGAGGGATCTTGTTGCTGGGGGCGACGGACTCCGAGGTCTCGTGGAACATCGTCCGCAACAACCAGGGGACCGAGGCCAACTCCGGCGGCATCGTGCTTCTCTCGGCGATCCCGTTCGGGGAGCGGCCGACCCGTCGAACGACTCGGTGCACGACAACTCTTCCTACGGGAACCAGCCGGCCGACATCTCCTGGGACGGCAAGGGCTCGGGCAACACGTTCACGGACAATCATTGCGGGACGAGCGTTCCCAGCGGGAACTGCTAGCCGGTTCGGGAGAGGTGGCGGCGCGATGCTCGCCGCCACCTCTCGTCGGACGGGAAGCACTGCCGGAAGCGCTAGATGTGCTGGTGACGGAGCCCGTTCATCGCCCGAAACAACCCGTTCATTCGCGCTGACATTGCGGACGAAAGCCCGCTTGACGGTGGATCTCACGATCGCCACGTGGGGCAACCGGTAAAACGCCAGCAACCTTGCGCACTTTCGCAAGACCCTCTACCGTCTCCGGTGCGCGTGGCTGCAACGAGAACAATGGCCACGCCGATGAAGGACTCCAACCTTCGAGCTGAACTGAGTCCGCCTGCCCGCCCGACGCCGCTGGGAGGGAAGTGCTTCATGGCATCACTAGTCGGAGCAAACCGAGCACGCTCTCGCTCGTCTAGTCGCACGAAGACCCTGCCGCGGCTCGCCATTCCCGCGACCGTGGCAGCGTTCGTTCTCCTGACCGCCTGTGGGCAGGGAGACGATCCTCCTGCATCGGCGACTCCCGCTGCGACCGAAGGCACTCCGGTGACTTGTAGTCCAGCAGGGGACGAGATAGCCCTCGTCGCGGAAGGGAGCGTGTTCGACAAGGACTGCCTGGCAGCGGCGGCGAACCAGCCGTTCACCATTCGGCTGGACAACCGGGATTCGATTACGCCACAACATCGAGATCTACAGCATCGCGTCGGGTGGCCCGGAGATGTTGTTCCACGGTCCGATGTTCATCGGGCCAAAGACGAGGACATTCGACGTGGACGCTCTGCCGGCCGGGACGTACTACTTCGATTGCCAAGCGCACACGGGCATGGGCGGCACCTTCATCGTCAAGTAGAACTACTGGCATAGAGGTGCCGTGGTGGTCTCCACGAAACACAGTCGCGGCAGGATCGTCTGACTAGACACCCAGCGGGTGCAACAGGGCCGATCGTTGACGACGAGGCGTTCCCAGTCGATCAAGGATCTGCTCGGCCTCGGCGTCGGACCGCTGCGCACGCGCGCGGGCGCCGCTGCGGCGCTCTGCCTCCGCTCGCAGGGCGAGCGAACGGGCCAACCACGACGTCAGACCCAGCGCCCGCCACCGTTCGACCGCCTCCGCGAACGCGTCCCGAGCCGCGCCGGCGTCGTGCGGCGAACGGAGCGCGAGCAACCCCTGGTTCTCGCACATGATCGCCTCGATCTCATGGGGAGCAGCGGTCTGGTGCCTTCGCCGGCGGGGGGTGTGGCCGGACAAGATGATTCGCCTGGTCCCTGGCCGCGGCGGCGAGAGATCCGGTGCCCGACGCGCTCTGGGAACGGGCGATCGAGGCGGCCTTCCCGAGCGTGGCGGAGGCCTCGTCGAACCGGCCGGCCACAGATGCGCACGCCCTTGCAGCAGCGGTGGCAACGGCTCCCACAGGCTCCACCCGTTCACGCGGACGCCGACGAGCAGGTCGTCGGAGGCGGCCGACACATCCGCCCATGCTCCGCGGTCGAGGTGGTGATTCGCCGTCACGAGATGGGCGTCCAGGATGTCCAGTCGTGATGACGGCTCCAGGATCGTGATCGCCGCTCGGAGCTTGCGGGACGAGCCTCGGGGATCTCCCGAGCGCAGCGCCGCCCGCGCCCCCGCGAGCAGGCCGAGCGCTTCCACGCGCTCGGACCCGATCTCGCGCCCCAACCCCACGGCTTCGTTCGCCAGCGTCTCGGCGGCCGTCCGGCGTTCCGAGGATCGCCGTGGCCATCGCTTCGATCAACATCGCGTCAGCCTCGATGTAGCGATCGCCGGCCTCCACCGCGATGGGTCGCGCCTCACGCATCAGACGGATCGCCTCGCCGTGGTTCCCCCGGTAGTGCTCGAAGTACCCGCGCGTTCGCAGCAGCGCCGCGCGTGACCGCAGGTCGCCGTCATCGATGGTCAGACGGCGAGACTCCGCGAACCATTCACGGAACTCGGATCCACCGACCACCGTGCACACGTACGCGAGATCTTGTGCGACCAGGCTGCGACCCCAGACGTCGCCCGTCCGCCGCAAGACCTCGTATGCCTGCCGCAGGTATTCGAGACCGTGGCGATAGTCCTCCTCCATCCACGTCTCCGAGACCCGGAGGTAGGCCCACCCCTGACCGGGGACGTCGCCGATGTCTTCGAACAGCGCGAGCGCCCGCTGAAGGAGGGGCCGGGACCCTTCGATGCGACCGCGGGCCAGCAGCGCCCTGGCAGACAGCGCGCGATCACCGACCCGCTGGGCCGCGTCGGTCGCCTGGACGGCACGTTCGAGCGACTCACGCGATCGGCCCAGGTCCGCCAACGCCTCCGCGTGACCGACGAGCGCCCGCACGCGCTCCGTCGCGTCGGCCGCGTCCCCCAACTCGTCCGCGATCACGAGCGCCCTGCCGTAGGAGACCTCGGCGGCACGCGCCTGGTACGTGAACGTCTCGTCGGCGAGCTTGCGGAGGTACACCTGTGCCTGCTGGCCCGGTTCCGACGAACGCGTGGGTCCTGTCCTCGACCGCGAGAGCTCCCAGGCGTGCCGATAGTGGTGCGCCAAGAGCGCGACCGGCTCTTCCTTCAGACCAGCGGATCCGCGCAGCCACGACGCGATCTCCAAGTGCCGCTCGACGCGGACGGCCCGAGGAAGCGACTCGTAGGCGACATCGCGGATCAGCACGTGCTTCAGTTCGTACTCCACGGCGCCCGGAACGCGGCTCGTTCGCCTCTTACGGAAGAGATCACGCCTCTCGAGCGATCGGATGCTCGCCCGCACGTCGTCCACGTCCGACACCTCGTCGAGCAGTCGATCCCAGACCACGTCGCCGGCGACCGACGCGTCCTGGATCACGCGCTTGTCCTCAGGTGGAAGTCCGTCCAGGCGGGCGGCGATCAACAATCGGATCGTCGTGGGAACGTTCGCGACGTCCTCGGGACGCGCCACGCGCCAGCCGCCGCTCTCCTGGACCAGCGAGCCCGGCATCGGCCAGCATCCCCAGGCTCTCCTCCAGGTACAGCGGGTTCCCACCCGCCCGGGAGAGCAGCTCGCCCAGGAGCGGAGGCACATCCGCTCCCAGCACCCGTTCGACCAGGACGAGGGACGCGTGTTCGTCGAGCGGCTCGAGGACCACGGTGGCGACCCCCTCGATGGATACATCGGGCCGCGACAAGCACAGGAACAGGATGGACCCGCGCCACGGTCCCCCGGGAACGCTCTCGATCGTCCGGATCAGATCCGCATCCGCCCAATGCAGATCGTCGATGATCACGAGCACGGGACGTTCGGTCGCCAGGTACTCGAGCGCTGCACGGGCGGCACGGACGGCTCCCTCGACGGCATCCGGGCGTCGGCCCCCGGGCTGGCCGACACCCAGGAGCAGCGACAGATCCCGTGCGAGCGCGGCGGAGTCACCGCCGCTGATGCGGCGGGCGAGTCGTGCGAGCGCGACATCCTGACTCCGAGCCCCCCGGCCCGCCAGATCCATGGCGGATCCCACGGCGTCGGCGAGCGCCGCCAGCGGGCGACGTTGACCGAACGCCGCGCACCGTCCGGACAGCACGGTGACCCCACTCAGCCGCCGAGCGAACTCCTCGGCCAACCGCGTCTTCCCCAGGCCGGGCTCGGCGGAGACGACCACCACCCGGGGGCGGCCGGAGCGCTTGGTGGCTCGGAGCTCCGCATGGAGCTTGGCCATGGCGCGGTCGCGCCCGACGAACGACGCCGCCGATAGTCGCGGACGCCGGCGATGAGGGGCCGATCCGCGGACCCCGATCGCCTGGTACGTGGCGATCGGCTCGGCCTTGCCCTTCGCTCGACGTGCCCGCCGCGGTCCGTACGTGATGGCGTGCGCGGTGAGCTCTCTGGTGCGCTCGTCGACCAGGATCAGACCGGGGCCCGCGAGGGTCGATAGACGCGACGCCACATTCACCGTGTCCCCGACGACGCGGAACCCGGCCTGCTCGTCGGCGACGGCGACCATGACCTCTCCGGAGTTCACGCCTGCATGCACCTCGGGGAACGGCATGCCGTCGGATGCCTCATTCAGATCGCGCACGTGATCCCGGATCGCCAGAGCCGCCCGCACCGCCCGGTGCGGATCGTCCTCATGCAGGACCGGGACGCCGAACACCGCCATGAACCCGTCCCCCATGACCTGGGGAACGGTCCCGCCGAAGTCTCGCGCCAGTTGCACGAGCGACGTCATGGTGGGCCGAAGGAGTCGATAGACCTCCTCGGGATCGAGCGATTCGGAGAGCGCCGTGTAACCGGTGAGGTCGGCGAACAGCACGGAAACGAGCTTGCGTTCGCCGTCGGTCGGGACGACCGACGGACGCGATCTCCCGGGGGACGCGTCGTGGCGCGACGTGGGCGGTCCTCGGCTACTCCACGAAGGCGAACGACGAATCCGAAGCCGTGATGCCCGGGATCTTCGTCAGATCGTCCAGGATCGACCCCTGCAGCGTTTCGAGCGCCGGCGCGGCCAGCTCCACCAGGATGTCCACCTTCGGGCCGGTCACGATGGCCGCACGGGCGCCGAAATCAGCAGCGATCTTCTTCGCGTAGAGCGCATCGATCGCCGCGAGCACCGCCTCCGCTTTGCGCGGCTCCGTACTGATACGGGTCAGCGACTCGTGGTGCGGCTCGCCCTCCATGGCGACGAACTTCTTGTGCGGCGCCCTGATGATCACAGCCGCCGCGACCAGGATGGTCCAATCGATCAGCTCGCCCGGTCGCCGCGCCGGCCCGAGGATGAACGACTGGATCACGTCGAACACGTCGGACTTCACCACCACGAACCCGTCGAACGATCCTCCGACGAACGCGTGCGCGAACGTCACCTCGTCCATCCCTGCGTAGTCGGCGATCGCGTCCGTCACCGACGCGTCGGGTTCGACCAGGCTGAGGAACCCGTACGCAGCGAACATACGCATCCTTCTTCTTCTTCTTCGCCATGGCAGCCCCTCCTGTCGAAGACGCTTCAATGTGCCCTTATCCGGCCTGCAACGCAACCCCTGGGTGGGCGGCGCGCCGGGGTCGATCTGCGCAGCGAATGGAGGGGGTCATAGACGAGCCGCCGAGGCGCTCGAACCATCGGAGCGCCTCGGCGGACGGCCAAATGTTCACGCCGGACGTTGACCACCGTCGCGGCGGGACTACGTGATCTCGCAGTCTTTCGGCTGAGGCTGATCGATCCGAGGACTTCCCCCGATCGGCACTCCGAAGAACACCACGCCGAGCTCGACGTCGGTGCCGGTCTCGTTCCGACCGACGTGAACCGTCGACGGCAGTTCGACGAACGCGTCCCCGGGCCCATAGACCCTCGGCTCGCAATCCTGGGCGTGGTAGACCGTGAACGTCCCGGATTTCACCGTCACGAGCGTCTTGCCGGGGTGCGTGTGCCAGCCGGTGGACGAATTCGGACCGACCGTGAAGTCGGCCACGACGGTGTTCGTTCCCGGCGTGGCGGAGAAGCCGGCCCCGTGCGACATCGAACCCGCGCCGATCACTTCAGCCACCACCGATCCGGTCGACCCAGTCGCGACGGCCACGCCTGCGCCTGCGAGGGCCAACGACGCCGCGATGAGCGATGCGCCGAAGACCCACCTCATGCGTACCTTGACCATGGTCCCCTCCTTCCTCCTTCACAGGGCGCCGCTCCTCGGTTCCCGTCATCCCACGGCCCGAACCGAGTCACGGCCTCCCGTGTTGAACCCTTCGAGCGAGAAGGTCGCAGGCGGGCGTGTGACGGCGCGTTTGACAGCGGGATATCGCGAAGCGCCGCTCAGTCCCAGAAGTCGACGAGCGGGAGCCTGAGGGTTGCGAGCATCTCGTTCAGCTCGGCGCAGTGGTAGACGTCGTGGGCGAACACCCGCTGGATCACCGAGCCGCGGATGTAGACCCGCTCCTCCTCGGTCCCCCACGAGCGACGGATCTCCTCGTCGAGCGTGTCGAGGGTCCATCGGTCGAGGCACGTCTCGACGATGCGGAAGGTCGAGTTCAGTGCCTCCACGAGCGCCTCGGCGTCGAGTACGTGGTCGAGGTCGTCGTCGCCCGGGCAGTTGTAGGCAGCGTTCGTGAACGGGGTCGTCTCTGCGCCGGGCTCGCCGGCGAAGTCGCAGAGCCAGAACACCCGCTGGCAGGCGAGGTGGCCGACGGTCGCCCACATCGGCCAACGGTCGGGCGACGGTGTCATCGCGAGCTGTTCGTCCGTCAGCCCTGCGACCACGTCGCAGAGCGCGCGGTTGTAGTCGGGCCATCTGCTGTACGCCGGGCGGATCGACGCATCACTCATGGCTTCCTGGCTACGATGCGCTCGATGATTCCGGCTCGCGATCGATCGGTCTCTTCGATGAGGAAACCAGCGGCCCGCACGTGCATGATCGGTCGGCGCGTCAGCTCGCGCTCGCCTCGGGACGGCGCGAGTTCCATCAGTCGCTGGAGCCAGTAGATCGGAACGACGCTGCTGCGCACATGGTCGACCAGGATCAACCGTCCGCCGGGTTTGAGCACGCGCTTCATCTCGAGGACCGCCCGTCGCTCGTCAGGCACGCTGCACATCGAGTACGTGCAGAGCGCGGTATCGAACGTGCCGTCGTCGAACGGGAGCGCCTGCGCGTCGCCCTCGCACAACGTGACCGGCATCCCCAGGTCGGCGGCACGCTTGCGCGCGAGCGCCAGCATCTCGGGGGTAAGGTCGATCCCGGTCAGGCGCACGCCGGGCGGGTAGTTCGGCAGGTTCAAGCCGGTACCGATCGCGACCTCGAGCGTGTTTCCGTTCGCCCGTGAGCATGCCCACCCCCGGTGCTCCGCACCGAAGAGCCAGCGTTCGGTCGAGTCCGACTCCTTGTCGTACTTCGGCGCTTCCTTGGCGTACTGCGTGCGCTGGCGCTCGTTCCGCCTCGCTCGTTCGGCCGCCGAGAGTTCCTCGCTCATGCCCCGGTCCTTGGCGTTCCTCGCCCAGACATCCGTTCCCTCTCCCAGGGTGTCACGCCCGCTTCGGGAGCGCGACCAGACGCAGAGGCCCATCCTCCGGATGCCGCGGATGATCTTCGGGAGCGCGTGGATCGTCGCGCTCTGGTCGCCCCCACCGTCGTGCATCAGCACGATCGAACCGGCTTCCACGCGCCGAGCACGCGATGCGCGATCTGCTTCGACGACGCGCGCGAGTTCCGATCCCGAGGATCCACGCTCCACGTGACGACGCGCATCCGTTGACGCTCCGCTTCCCGCAGCACCGCCGCGTCGAAGCTGCCGCCGGGCGGGCGGAACAGCCTCGAGATGACCCCGAGCGATGCAAGCGCGTCGGCGGTCTTCCCGATCTCCTCGGCCACGCGTTCCCGACTGAGGTCCGCGAGCGGCGGGGCGACGGGGTGGTCCCACGAGTGGTCGCCGATCCGCATACCCGCGCGCGCGACCATCCGCACGACCCTGGGTATCGGTCGACCAGGTAGCCGACCATGAAGAAGCTCGCAGGAACGTGGAACCGCTCAAGGATGTCCACGACCTGTTTCGTCTGGGCGGGCCAGGGGCCGTCGTCGAACGTCAACGCGACCTCGCCGTGCGAGATGCCGCGACCGACGGGAACCTCGCGCGTCGACACCACGTCGCCCGAGATCGAGCCCGCGACCGTGATCCGGCGGATCCGGAACCGTCGGAGCGTGCGTTCCGGGTTGCCGAGATGCCGACCGGCCAGACGTTCGACCGTCCTGCGGGTGCCCTCGACGCGGTCGGCCCCGTCCTTCACGAGGATGGCGTCTCCGGAGGCGAGGCGTGTGTCGCTCGACGCCGCACCACCGTTCAACTCGATGCGGCCGGGTGTGTTCGCGGGATCAAGGACCGCGCCCGAGACCGACAGGAGCTGACCGTCGTGCGGTTCGAGTCCGAAGCGCTCGACGATGTCACCGAGGGTCGTGCCCGGGGCGACCTGGTGCGGCGCGTCGCCCACGGTGATCTGGAGCGGCGGCGGGGACGGAGGTGCGGCGGGCTGGCAGGCCGCTAGGGTCGCAGCGCACAGCGCAAGCCGCGCGATGCACCACGCGGCCGAGACTACCCGCCGCTCGGCCACGGCAGTTCGAGCGCGTCCAGGAGGTCGAGTTCGCCCGGTGAGTGCCCGCACTCGGTGAGGTAGCGAGCGAGCTCGCTTCGGTGCTGCGTTCCATGGTTCACGACGTGGGCGACGATCAACCAACGGGGTCTCGCGAACCCCGGGCCAAGCTCGATCGACTCGGCCAGCGCCGCATCGTCGTGGGCCTCCACGTAGCCCCGCAGGCGGACGTCCTCTTCGAGGCAGAACGCGTGGATCGCCGAGAGGTCATCGAGCGCGAACCCGTGATCCCACACGTAGGTGTCTCCCGACGTCGTTCCCCAACAGCGCTTCGCGCCAGCTCCAGTCCACGTCGACGAGGTGACGCAGCGTCTGGAACGCGCTGCCGTGGTCGAGGCTCGCGGTCCCTCGGAACTGCTCATCCGACAGGCCTGCCGTCGTCGTCAAGATCCGGTCGTTCGCCCACGCGTGGAACCTGACGAGCGCGAGCAGGCTCTCCGTATCCACAGCCCCATCTTATGCAGGCGACCCCACCCGGAAGCTCACGGCCCGCGGAGTCACATTCCACACGCGTGCCTGATAGACAATCAGAAGCAGCATGAAGAGAGTGGCTCTCGTCGCGTGGTTGGTGGT
>CAWIFZ010000005.1:0-337000 GCA_963835415.1 uncultured Actinomycetes bacterium
CGAAACGCCCGACGAACAGCAGCTGCAGCGTTCCGCGGCCAATGCCGTGCGCACCTTCCTGCGCGCCTATCGCCGCCGTCCCGAGCCGGGCATCACCCCTTACCGTGACAAATCGGCAACCGACGCCTGACGACTGCCCTTTATCCGTTTACGGCGGCGCCCCGCTTCATTAAACGTAGTGGACGATTTAACTGCCGCGGCTCCGGTGCATGGCTGACGACCACATACGCTACGACATCCTGGCGCAGGACGCCCTTCGCGGGGTCATGCGCAAGGTGCTGAGGTCGCGCGCACCGGCCTGCCGGGAAATCACCACTTCTTCATCACCTTCCTGACCAACGCGCCGGGCGTGCGCGTGTCGAGCCGTCTGCGCGAACGCTATCCCGAGCAGATGACCATCGTGCTGCAGTTCCAGTATTGGGACCTCAAGGTCACCGAGACCGGCTTCGAAGTCGGCCTGTCGTTCTCGGACGTGCCGGAGAAGCTGGAAGTACCGTTCGCGGCCGTTCGCGGTTTCTACGACCCGTCGGTGAATTTCGAGCTCGAGTTCGACGTGAAACCCGAGGTCGCGGCACCAGCGCCGGCCGAGCTGCCGGCGGAAAAGAAGCCCGCTGCGGCCGCGGCAAAGACCCCGGCCCTCAGCACCAAGAAGGCCGAGCCGCGGGCCAAGGCCGAACCGGCGGCGAAAAAACCCGCGATGGAGCAGGCCGACAACGCCCAGAAGGGCGCCGATGTCGTCTCGCTCGACGCTTTCCGCAAGAAGTAGAACCGGCGTGGCGGAGATCGTCATCTTCGCGTCGCGCGCAAGCGCAAGGTCCGCCGGCTGCCGAAACGGTCCGCGGATGGCAACCGTGCCCGGATTGGCCGCAGCAAGGCCGAAAAGCAAACGCGACAGCGGCGACAGGGAACGGGCGCCGAGCTTCCTCGACGGTCACCGCCGCGACCGTCCCGACGGCAAGTGAGCACCCGTCGTCAAGCGGTCGGTCACTATCAAGGGACACCGCACCGAGCCGTCGCTCAAGCAGCCGTTTCTTCGACCGCCTCGTCGCCATCGCCGCACGTCTCGGAACATTGCGGCGGCTCGGGGCAAGCGCATGATCGCCGAGGTCGACGAGCCGCGGCCAAGGGATGCGCAAGGCCTTTCCTCGGCACCGCGCGTATTGTGCTCGAGGAAGCGACGCGTCGGGAGCAGCCACGCAGATCGGGTGCAGAGGCACCGTCACCGGAAGTTTCGAGATTGGAAGGGGCGCGCGTGGGCTCGGATGACTGCTTGGTCGAAACTACGTCATCCGGAGATCCGGCAGGGAGGCAGTGTGGAAGATGGCTCAGTTGCCAAGCTGTTTGGACTTGCTGTAACCCCAGCGGGATCCAAGGGGCCTGGCCCGTGTCGCCCTTGGCTGGGCAGCGTCGGGGTGAACCTCCTGGGCAGTTGCTGGCAGGGGGTCTGGCGCGCAGGCAAGCGACTGAAGCCTTGCCACGCCTCCTCTCGGCAAGCCGCGTTGCTTCATCGGCCTTGGCCGCCTGGCTGCTGCTGGGAGCCTGGGCGTTTGGCATCCTCGACCGCCTCCTGCGCCTTGGCCTCCCTGCCAGGCGTTGGCCCGTGCGCTGCTCTCTCTTCGGCCGCGCCGTGGGGCGGCTTCTTCGGGCCCCTTTGGCCTGGCTTCCTCGTCGGCCTTGCGCCTGGCCTGCTCGGCCGCCTTGCGGCGTTTTCTCGGCGGGGCCTTGGCAGCCTCTTTCGGCCGGAGATCGCGCCGCCCTCTGCCTTGCCCGCTCCTCGGCCTCGCGTATGGCCTCCTCGCCAGTGGCGTGCTCCTCCTCGGCCTTGCGTTGGCCTCGAGCCGCCTCAGCCGCGCCGCTTCCTCGGCCCTCCTCGCAGTTCCTCGGCGGCCTTGTCACGCTCGGTCTGCAGCGCCGCGTAATAGCGCACCTCGCGCCGCAGCCGCTGCTTCTCCAGCAGCGCCGCTTGCATGGCCTCGACGCGCTGCTGTTCGTGCTCCAGCGCGCGCTGGGTCAGGAACTGCGCCAGAGGCTCGCTGTCGCACTCGTCGGTTCACGGCGCCGAACGGCCCCTCGCCGGTGAAATGAATCACCGGCGCCGATCCGACCACGCCTCGTCGCCGGGCGCATAGGTGATCGCGCCCTTGTCGGAAACCGTGCCTGTCGTGAAGTCGGCCATGATATCGGCGGACAGGATCGCCGCCGGTTATCGAGGGTGATCGGCGGGGCGCGCAGCATGCCGCCGGCAACCGTGAAGGCGATGTCGGATCCGGCGGCGGCAAAGGGTGCCATCGGCGGCGATCGCCGGCGCAAAACCGGCGGTCTTGGCCGCATCGATGTCGCGGCCGATCGCATCCGCCGGCAAGGCACGGCCGAACGCATCGGGATTGACGCCCGGCGACCTGCAACTCCTTGATCGCGGCCGTACCGGAACCCGACAGCGCGGCGACCATCGCTTCGACCGACTTGCCGCTGGTCGACAGCGCCGTCGAGAAATCGCCGATGCCGGTCAGTCCGCTGCCGTGCAGGAACTGGCGCCAGATCGGCACCGGCGAGTTTCATCTGGCCGGTGAAAAGCGCCGTGCCGTCATTGTTCTTCAGCTTCGAACAGGCCGGTCAGCGCCCCGCCGAGCTTGCCTTCAGGTCCGAAACGCGGATGCCGTCCTGGTCGATTGAGCGAAGAGGCGCGCGTCATCGAGGCTGACGAAACCGGCCGGCGGCGAGCGAGCCTGCCGTCGTCAGGTCGAGGTCGGCGGTGAACGGCATGGCGATTTCTGGCTGAACGGGCACGCCGGCCAGTGTCTCAGGCCGGCTGCAGGAAAGCGGAATTGCCGAGCGCCACGGCGATCGGATCGAGGTCGAGCTCGTCGAGCACCAGCGCCCCGGCCAGATGCGGCTCGCCGTCCTTGACTTCTCGACATTGACGTCGCCGGACACGGCCGCTTCGTTGATGGCGCCGCTGAGGTCGTCCAGCACCAGCAGCCCGTTGCCGAAATCGAGCATCGGCCGCCAGCGAGATCGACATGCCGGCCCCCATGCCCGGCAGGCCGACGCCTGATGTCATCAGCCATGGTTCGATATCGGCGGCGTCGAGGCTGAGCTTGCCCTTGGCGGCCACCTGGCCGTCGGCGACCTGTGCCTTCGAAGCTCTTGAAGTCGTGCCGGCAAGGCCGAACTCGTCGTCAGGCCGCCGCCGAGCGCCCTTCGCCGGTGATCGACGTATGGCCGCCCCGCCCAGCATGCCGAGCGGCAGCGCCGGCAGGCCGTAGAGGGCCAGCAGCGCGCCGGCGTCGGGGTTTTGGCGTTGAAGGTCAGCGCCACCGGCGCCTCTCGAAATGCTTGTCCGGCGCGCCCTTCCCCGAAAGCGTCGCGAAAAGGCCGAGCCGCCGGCCTTGCCCTGTCCCGCTCACCGCGAGGCCCGTGGTGCCGTCGCCATTGCGCGCCGACGGTTCGCGACCAGGTCGACGCGTGCATCCTGGAACAGGTCGGGATAGGCTCGCGGCTCGCTCGCCAGTCCGTTGAGCACGGCACTGTCGGGATAATGCCGCGCGGCGACGTCGATCAGCGGCTTCAGGTCGACGGCCACGATCGACGCATCGAGCTTGCCGGTCGGGCCGCGGGGAAATCCTTGATCCTGCCGGTGGCGCTGATCGAGGCGCCGGCCAGCCCGCCGACCGACAGCCGGTCGATCTCGAGAGCCCGTCGCGCAGCCTGCAGCGCCGTGTCGACGGTGTCGGCGGTCAGTCCGCCGGCGATGACCGGCCCTGCCTTGATCTGGAAGTCGAGGTCGCGGTCGGCAAAGCGCTTGGCGCCCTTGTCGCTGACGAAGATCGAGGCAAAGGCCGCCAGCCCGTCGACATCGAGCGCACCGCCTTCAGCCGCATCAGCACCGACGGCTTTGCATCGTCCGGCTGGCTGGATCATGCGGCCGGAAAACTTCGCCTTGCCCAGGATCAGTTCGAGATCGCTGAAGGCCTGGCGTTTTTCGGTAAGGTCGACC
Source organism: uncultured Actinomycetes bacterium (assembly GCA_963835415.1). GTDB lineage: Bacteria > Actinomycetota > UBA4738 > UBA4738 > HRBIN12 > JBBQVZ01. The sequence continues at coordinate 3,998 of CAWIFZ010000005.1, forward strand.
TTGGCCTTGAAGCCGGCGGCGGGCAGCCGGCGGATCGCCTCGTCGACATCCTTCGACAGCCAGGCGGCAAAGCCCGACGGCTGGGCCACGGCCAGCAGCAGCGAGCCGGTGAAGCCGAAATCGTCTACGTGGATCTGAGCATGCCCGTCCTTCCAGCGTGGTGCGGCCGGGCAAGGTCGCGGCAAGCGACTTCACCGACCAGCCGCCATCGACCGGCTCGGCCGAGAGATGCACGTCGCGCACCGTGGTGTCGCCGGCCACCACCGCCGGCAGGTTGACGTCGACGGTGCCGGGGATGGTCGGCTTCGGCAGGTCGAGCAGCGCCTGCTCCACCCCCGCAACGCGATCCGAGCGTCAGCCCGGCCGCCTGCCGGCACCCACCGCCTCGTCGAACTGCACCTGCGCGCCGGTGGCCTCGATGGCAGAAGTCGGGGTCGGCCCGAGATCGACAGAGGCCTTGCCGTCGGCGGTGTAGGGATTGTCGAGCGGTCCGGTCTCGAAGCGGAATTCGTCGACGCCGAATATCTGGTGGTCGAGCGAGAACTTGCCGTTCGGCCGAAAGCCCGGAATCGGACTTGCCGGCTGGGACCTTCACCGTCTCACCTCGGTGCCGTCGCCGCTGTCGCCATCTTGTCGGCACTGGAGATGCTGGAACTGGCCGGAATAGACGGCGGCCCCCTTGACGATGCCGGCATTGCCGTCGGTCTCGATGACCGCGGATAGATCACCGGATCGGCTTGCGGACGCGCAAGCCGCATCTGCCCGGTGCCTTCGGCCTTGCCGGTCGACAGCGGCGATCGCGGTGCGCAGACCGTCCAGCCGCAGCGTACCGTCCATCACGCCAGGCACCGTCCAGCGACTTCGCCGAGATGGTCGAGTTGATCTCGGTGAAGAAGTGATTGCGCCCGCCGCGGCGTGCCGCAGTTCGATCTGCCCCTCCGTCACCGTCAGCTTCTCGATGCGAGATCTGTGAGGTCGAAGGGCGAGGACGGCCGCATCGCCCAGTCGACGTTGCCCGTCGTCGTCGACGTCGATGGTCACCTTCGGCCGCACCAGCCGCATGTCGAAGATCAGGACTTCGCCGCGCATGAAGGGCGCGAGTTCGGCATCCATCGAGAAGTCTCGACGGTCATGGCCGGCTGGCCGTTGGGGCCGCCGCCGACGGTGACGTCCTCGAAGGTCACCGACGGAAACGGCAACAGCCTTGCGCGTGGCGTCGCCCTGCGACGGTGACGCTTGCGGCCGAGGATGGCGCTCGCCTCGCGCTCGAATTCGGCGCGGTAGGCGGTCCAGTCGACAAAATACGGCACGACCAGCGCTGCGCAACAGCACCAGCACGAACAGGCCGCCAAAATCACGAATAGGCGCGCGAGCAATAGGCTCCCCTATGCGGGAATCAACACATCCCGTCACGGGAATGTGCAACGCACTCTATCGGCATCAGCTTGTCGATAAAGTGGCGATTTTTCTTCCGATCCGATTTCGGGCGGGCCGAAGGCCGTAGCCCGATGTGCTTGTCACACCGATCTGAAGGCAACCAAGATCCGTCGGCGACTTCCAGATGATGCCTTTGCCACCTTGCCGCCGAAGTCGCCAACCCGGTTGCGATTGGCGCTTCACCCAACTGCCGATCTGCAGAGGAACCGGAATTCATCGAGTAGTTTCGCCGTCAGAAAAACATCCTTCATAGCCAATATTGGAGCGTTTGCCGTTTCGGTATAACCTTGCCAAATTCCTATTGTTCCGGACGGCAGATTTCAAAATCAGGGGATGGATCATGGCTGGAAAAACCAAGAAAGAAATCGCGACTTCCTTTATGCAGAAAATTCCACTCGCAGACCTCCTTCCAATCAACGTCGGGATGAGTTCGGCGACGGAGCATACGATGGTCTCGATTTCTGGGATCGCCGAAGCTCCCTTTGACGACTGATTGTCAGTCCAGCAGGGCATTCTGCTACGGTGAAGAAGCTCGCAATGACGGCCAAGATGTCGTCGGTTTTCAGCCTCACGGGGATAAGACCGGCTATCGAGAGTGTGAAAGAGATTTTCGAAGGTTTTGGCCGAAGCTCCGGATCTCGAAGGGGTCCTTAGTACTGAAGGCATGCTTTGCGTTCGATTTCGCAAGCCAACGAGTGGCAAGAAAAGCACGGCCATCAGCAACCATTCATGGGGAACAGCAGTCGATTTCAAAATCGTCGGCTTGAAAGCCCCGGGTAACACAGGTGCGACTGTTCCCAAATTCATCGCTGTCATGCTCCTCACTTCAACAAAGCAGGCTGGTTTTCAAGGTATCGCCTTTCACGACACGATGCATTTCGAAGTTTCGGAAGAGATGATCAGGAAATGGTCAAAGGATGGTCTGCTGAAATAGTTCGAAGCTTGGTCATCGAACAGGAAGTTTCGGCGCTCAGCATCCGCACGGCAATATCTTGGGCGGATTGAGGGATATCGAGCGGGTCGAGCGCCCCGCTCGATCGGTGTGTCGCAGAATTGGCCAGCTCCGTTGGCCCTGTCAGAGCAGCGCGATCACCCGGGCCGGGCCTCCGGTCGCCCCCTTCACCTTCGGCAGGCCGAGGAACAGCCGTGCCCCGTTTTCCGGGATGGCGTCGAGGTTCGCGACGCATTCGACCCCCCAGCGGCCGCTGCCCAGCCAGGCATAGTGAACCGGAAACTCGCCGCCCGAATTGAGTCCCGTGTCGAGCGACAACGTATCGACGCCGATGCCTTTCACGTTGCGTTCGCCGATCAGCATCTGCGCAGCCTCTATGTGGAAGCCGGGCGTGTGGTTCTTCTTCTCACTGTCCTGGCCGGTGAATTTCGGATCGCCGACGAGCTTGTGCCAGCCGGAATTCATGACGACGCAGCAGCCGTCGGGAAGCGGTCCGTTCCTGGCCTCCCAGGCCTTGATGTCGTCCGGCGTCAGCGACGTGTCGGGATTGTCCGCGGCGCGGCCGCAATATTGATGACGGCGACCGGCACGATCAGGTCGGAGATCGGGATCAGGTCCGCCGTCATGCCGTCGGCGGAAAAGTGGATCGGCGCGTCCATATGCGTGCCGCTGTGCTCGACGATCGTCCAGCGATTGAGGTTCACCTTGTCCTTCGCGAAGGTCGACGAGTTGTTCGACGGTGAACCATTTATCACCGCTGAACGTCGGAAATCCCTCGTACAGCGCGTGCGACAGATCGACCGTATCGGAGAAGCTCGTGGCGGCGCGAGCCGGTGCGACTCGGGCATGCGTGGCCGCGGCACCGCGCCGAGGCCAAGTGCGAATCCCGTCTTGAGCAAGCCGCGGCGGGTGGCCTTGCTGGCAGACCGAATGAAGACATCCCGGAGGACACATTTGCAATCTCCTTCCCTCTGTTGCTGTTTCCCCAAACCAACTCAAATGCACGCATACTAACTAGTTCGTATATTTTGCTTCGGCAGTTGCGATGAGACTTGGTATGACTAGCTTTCGAGCATTCCCTTCATGGCGGCGACCGCAATCGTGGTATCCTCGCGCGCCGAGCCCGCGAGCACTGCTGTGGCTGCCTTCGAGACCAGCGAATGGTGGTAGATCGCCTCGCGGCGATGAATGTTCGAGATGTGGAACTCGATGATCGGGCCGGCAAACATCTTGAGCGCGTCGAGAATCGCGATCGACGTGAAGCTGAGGCCGGCCGGATTGATGATGATGCCTGCGCCGTCGTCGATCGCCTCGTGGATCAGCCCGACGATCTCGCCCTCGAAATTCGACTGGTGGAAGCGTAGCGGCCAATCGCCCGCGGCGGCCCGGCACATCGCCTCGATTTCAGCAAGCGTCGTCGTGCCGTAGATCTCCGGCTCCGCGCTTGCCGCAGCCGGTTGAGGTTAGGTCCGTTGAGGATGAAGATCGGTTTGGCCAACGTCATCTTCCCTCGCTCAGCCCTGATACCCGAATAGCCGGGGCAGCCACAGCACCACCTCCGGGAAGAAGGTGATGACGACCAGCGAAGCGATCATCGCCCACAGGAACGGCAGGACATCGCGGACGATGTCGCGCAAGCGGAACTTCGGCGATGCGCGTCATGATGAACAGCAGCAGGCCATAGGGCGGCGTCACCAGGCCGAGCATGATGTTGACCACCACCATCACGCCGAAATGCACCATGTCGATGCCCAGCGCCTGCGCCGTCGGGATCAGCACCGGCACGATGATCAGCAGGATCGTCGTTCCCTCCAGCACGCATCCGAGCAGCAGCAAAAGGATATTGACGAGGATGAGGAAGCCGATCGGCGAGAGGTCCCAGCTGGTCAGCAGGACGCGCAGCGAGTCTGGGAATGTTCTCGACGGTCACGACGTAGTTGAACACCAGCGCGCCGGCGATCAGCATGCCGATCGACGCCGTGGTCCGCGCACTGGCCAGCATGGAGCGATAGAAATCGGCAAAGCCGACGCTGCGATAGAGCACCACGGAGATGATCAGCGCATAGGCCGCGGCGACGGCCGCCGCCTCGGTCGGCGTGGTCACGCCGCTGTAGATGCCGCCGAGCAGGACGACCGGCATCATCAGCGATGGAAACGCCCGCCAGGTGATGCCGGGCAGCTCGCCGAGCGGGGTCGGCGCCTCGACGGGAAAATTGTTCTTGCGCGCCTGCCAGGCGACGATCCCCATCTGCGCGAAGGCCATCAGCAGGCCGGGGATCACGCCGCCGAGGAAGAGGTAGCCGATCGAGGCACCCGAGACCAGGGCGTAGATGACCATCGGGATCGACGGCGGGATGATCGGGCCGATCACCGCCGTGACGGCGGTCAGCGCTGCCGCATAGCTCGGCGTGTACTTGCCGTCCTTGGTCATCATCATCTGCATCATCTTGCCGGTGCCGGCCGCGTCGGCGATGGCCGAGCCGGACATCCCCGCGAAGATGATGCTTTGCACGACGTTGACATAGGCGAGGCCGCCCCTGAAGCGGCCGACGACCGCGTCGCAGAAGCGCAGCAGGCGTTCCGTCATCGAGCCGATGTTCATCAGCTCGGCGGCCAGGATGAACAGCGGAACGGCGAGGATGATGTAGTTCGAATACATGCCGTTGAGGAACTGCTCGGCCGCCGTGCCCATGTCGAGACCGGCGAGGTAGAGATAGAGGATCGAACCGGCAATCATGGCGTGGCCGATCGGCAGGCCAAGGAATGCCAGGACCGTGATCGCGACGATCGACAGCGAGAACGGGCTTGCGAGGTTCATACGCCTGACCCGGCCTTGGTGGGATCGAACTCTTGCGGCGCCTCGCCGCGCAGCGCCTTCACGCCCAGCCAGAGATAGCGAACGATGATCGCAACGACGAAAATGACGTAGATCGAATAGAGCCAGTCGAAGCGTATCTTCAGGTACGCCGTCTTCTCGACCTTCATGAAGGTGACGTAATCGAAGACGGCAGACAGCGACATGGCATAGAGGACGACCAGCGCGACGGCAGAAACCAGGAACATGATCCTGCGCATGCGCGGACCGGCTGCACCGTAGAGCAGGTCGAAGCGAATCTCCTCCTCCTCGCGGACCACGAAGGCGGCGCCGAACAGCACCAGCCAGATCCACAGGACGACGCTTATCTCATTGGTCCAGCCGATCGGCAGGTTGAAGACATAGCGAAAGGCGATCTGCAGGATGAAGGCGGCGAACATCAGGGTCAGCATCGCCGCCAGCAGATTTTCGGCGCGCCGGTACAGCCAGCCGCCGATCGTGCGAAGCCTTGGGTCCACGAGTGCGATCCCGATGAGGATTTTCGAGCGGAAGTGGCCGGCGCATCGACGCCGGCCACGGAACTGCCGCTGATCAGAGGGCGTTGATCTTGTCAACGATTCCCGCCGGCCAGTCCTTGGCGAGATCCGAGCCGAGATATTTCTCCTGGGCAAATTTGCGGAACGCGGCAACATCCGGCTCGTAGAGCTTCAGCCCTTTGCCCTTGAAGAACTCGACCAGTTCCTTCTCGCGCGCCAGGTGCTTCTCGGTGCTGAAGGCGATGGCCGCGTCGGCGGCGGCCTGGAAGCGGCCCTGCTTGTCGGCGCCCATGTCGTCCCAGACCTTCTTGGTCACCGTGAGCAGGTCGAATCCGACCAGATGCGAGGTCAATACGATCTGCGACATCACCTCGTAGAACTTCATGTTCTCGACATTCGGCAACGGATTGTCCTGGCCGTCGATCGCGCCGGTCTGCAGGCCGGTATAGACCTCGGCATAGGCCATCGGGGTCGGATTGGCGCCGAGCGCCGTCCCGAGAAACTGCCAGGCATCGCCGCCCGGCATCCTGAGCTTGATGCCGGCCATGTCCGCCGGCGTCGTGATCTTCTTGTCCGGCTTCAACCCGACCTGGCGAGCGCCGAAATAGGTCGGCCCCAGCACGCGCACGCCGAGCTGGTCTTCGGTCATCTTCTTGAATTCGACGCCGACGTCACTGGCGAAAAATTTCTTCACATGGTCGGCGTCGCGGAACAGGTAGGCGGAGGTGACGACCGACCATGCCGGGATCTGCTTGGAGATGTCCTGCGGCGCGATATTGCCCATCTCGAGGTTGCCGCGCTGCAGCGCGACGAGCTCTGTGCCCTGCTTGAACAAATTGCCGCCGTAGTAGCCCTCGAAGACGAAATCGTCCTTGATGGCGTCGGCGAATTTTTTCATCATTTCCGCGCGGATGTCCTGTTCCGAGAACACGGCGGAGAAGCGGAGCTTGGGCTTGTCCTGCGCCAGCGCAGGACCAGCGATGGCAGCGCCGAGCAGTCCCGTTGCGATCAGAAACTCGCGGCGAGTTGTGGTCAAGTTCATGGTATCCTCCCAGTTGACCGATGGATGTTGACGTCAGCTTCTACAAAGCAATGTTCCGCCCGAGCCTCCCGGCGGGCGGCGTATGGACGGCGGCAGGTCGTTTTGTCGCGTTGGAACGACTTCAGCACGGTCGTGTCGCGCAAGTTCGGTGTGATGCGGGCGAGGCGGCGTCGTCATGCCGCGGCCTCGAAATATCGCGCCATCGCGTGTCGATCCGCAGCCAGTCCCGTAAACAGTTCGAACGCACGGACCGCCTGGTTGACGGCCATTCCCGTGCCGGCAAGGGTGCGGCAGCCGCGCGCGCGGGCCAGCCGCAACAATTCGGTTTCTTCCGGGAAGTAGATGATCTCGGCGACCCACTGCCCCACGGTCAGAAGCTCGGCGGGGAAAGGCACGCCGGGATATTTGGCCATGCCGACCGGCGTCGTATTGACGATCCCGTCGGCCCCGGCGATTTCCTGTCTCGCGTCGGAAGCGGTGCGCACACGGCCCGCCATGGGACCCGCAAAATTCTGCCTGAGCTGCTCGGCGCGCGCGGCATCCGTGTCGACAAGCACCAGATCGGCGACCCCGAGCTCGAGCAAGGCATAGGCGACCGCAGCCCCGGCGCCACCGGCCCCGAACTGGACGACCTTGTCCAGCTTCGAGCCCGCCATCCCTTCCCCAAAGCTCTCGATGAAGCCCCAGCAATCGGTGTTGTGGCCCGTCCTTTGACCATCGCGCAGCACGACGGTATTGACCGCGCCGATCGATGCCGCTTCGGGCGCGAGCTCGTCGAGATGGTCGATCACCGCCTGCTTGAATGGATGGGTAATGTTGAGGCCGGCAAAACCGGATTGCCGGGCACCGGCCAGCACATCGCCGAGCGCATGGTCGGGAAGGTCGAGCGTGTCGAAATCGACCAGCGTGTAACTATAGTTCAGTCCAAGACGAGCCCCTTCCCGCTCATGCATGACAGGCGACCGCGATGACTGGATGCCGCGGCCGACGAGCCCGATGGCGATCATGTCGTTCGCCATGCGGTCGGCGGCGGGCGCAACCAGCCCGCGCAGCAGATCACCGACAGCGTCGGCACCATGGCGCAAGATCACCTCCTTGATACTTGCCCGGCGAAATAAGCTCTGATGCCCCGCGCCGGATTTTCGTTCCGGCAACTGCAGGCAACTTCCATCGCGCCGATGCACAATGTACGATCTGGTTAGTTTGTCAACGCCCGGCCGACCTGACGGGCAAAAATGCCATCGAGGCAGGCCATGGACCCAAAGTGGATGCAGGCGCAGGCGGCAAGTCCACAGTGGCGAACAACCCACATCGCAACCTTGAGCCGGGGCAGCCAATCGCACATTGCTCTGCTGGCGCAATCGCGCCAATCTCGCCAAGGATTTCGGCTGGGGTGACCATTCGCAGGTCGAGGGCAGTATGAGCGACGCAAAACGACGGACGCGAAAGCGCGGAGGTTCGCCAACCCGCACCCAGGATCCGGAGGGCACCCGTCAGAATATTCTGGAGATAGCCTCCGAAGAGTTTGCGCTGAATGGCCTGGCGGGGGCGCGCGTCGACGAGATCGCCGCGCGCACGCGCTCCAGCAAGCGGATGATCTACTACTATTTCGGAGACAAGGACGGCCTCTATCTCAGCGCTTTGGAAAACGCCTATCGCCAGGTCCGCGAAGGCGAGGCGAAGGTGGACATAGACGGGCTCGGTCCCGTCGACGCGCTGTCGCGGCTGGTCGAATTCACCTTCGATCACCACCACCAGCACGAAGCGTTCATTCGCATGGTGATGATCGAGAACATTCACCACGGCCAGTTTCTGGAGCGCTCGAAGGTCATTCGCGACCTCAACGTGACGGCGATCGATCATATTTCGCGGATCTATGCGCGCGGCGTCGAGGATGGTGTATTCCGTCCGGGCCTCGATCCGGTGGAGGTTCACTGGCAGATCAGCGCCTTGTGCTTCTTCAATGTCTCGAACCGCGCGACGTTCTCGAAAATCTTCGGCCGCGATTTCGGTGCTCCCGATCAGCTCGAGCGGCTGCGCCACAATTGCGTGGAAACGATCCTGCGGTTTGTCGCCCGTTGATGCCTGCGCGCCGATGATCACCGACCGCCTCGCGTCTTGCTTGTAAGGCGAGCGCACGCGATCTACAATGGACGGACTAGTTCGTTTGTTGTCGATCAGGTGCCAAGCGATCCATGAAGACGTCCATCGCGACCGTGTCGATTGCCGGAGAGCTGCCCGGAATTGGCGGCCATCGCGGCGGCCGGCTTCCACGGCGTCGAGATCTTCGAGAACGATTTTCTGGCGTTCGACGGGTCGCCCCGCGATGTCGGAGCAATGGCGCGCGAGGCGGGTCTGGCGATCACGCTGTTTCAGCCGTTCCGCGACTTCGAGGGCCTGCCCGAGCCGCAGCGGAGCCGCGCCTTCGACCGCGCCGAGCGGAAATTCGATGTCATGCAGGAGCTGGGCACCGACCTGATGCTGGTCTGCTCCTCGGTCTCGCCGGTTGCCCTTGGCGGCATAGACCGTGCAGCGGCCGATCTTCATGAACTGGGCGAGCGCGCGGCAAGACGGGGACTGCGCGTCGGCTACGAGGCCCTCGCCTGGGGCCGCTATGTCAGCGATCATCGCGACGCGTGGGAAATCGTCCGCCGCGCCGGCCACGCCAGCATCGGGCTGATCCTCGATTTGTTCATACGCTGGCCCGCAAGATCGATGTCGACTCGATCCGCAGCATTCCGAAGGACAGGATATTCATCGTCCAGGTCGCCGACGCGCCGCTCATCGACATGGACCTGCTCTACTGGAGCCGCCACTTCCGCAACATGCCCGGCGAAGGCGATTTGCCAGTTCGCGAATTCATGCAGGCGGTCGCGGCGACCGGTTATGACGGCTATTTGTCGCTCGAGATCTTCAACGATCAGTTTCGCGGCGGCTCCCCCAGGGCGATCTCCGTCGACGGTCATCGCTCGTTGAAATGGCTGATGGACCAGGTCAGCCGCAGCGAACCGGCGATTGCCGCCGCAAGCCCGCGCATCCCCGACCGCGTCGATGTCGTTGAAGGCGTCGAATTCATCGAGTTCTCCGCAAACGAAGCCGGCGCCGGCGAAATTGCCGGGTTGCTGCAAAGCCTGGGCTTTCGCAAGGTCGGGCGGCATGTTTCGAAGGATGTGACGCTCTATCGGCAGGGCGGTATCAAAATTCTCGTCAACACCGAGCGCCAGGGCTTCGCGCATTCGTCATTCGTCGTCCACGGCACGTCGATCTACGCGATCGGTCTCAAGGTCGCCGATGCTCGCTCGACGATGGAGCGGGCGCTGGCGCTCGACGCGGAACCCTTCGCGCAGACGGTACCGCCCGGCCAGTTGGTCATTCCGGCAGTTCGCGGCGTTGGCGGCAGCGTGATCTATTTTCTCGAACTCCCGCGTTTTGACTCTCTCGCAGATGTCTGGGATCGCGAGTTCCGGCCGGTCGACGCGGACGGTGGTGGCTCGGGCGTCGGCCTGACCCGCATCGGCGATCACATCGGCCAGACGATGAACCAGGGCGAGATGCCGTCATGGCTGCTGTTCTACACGGCGATATTCAACACCCGAGCTTCACCCAGGACACCTGGATGTTCGGGACCAGACCGTCGAGCAGGATGCGCGCCACGGCGTGCATCCGCAGGTTCTCCTCCGACGTCGCTCCGGGGCGCGCCTTGCCCGCCAGGTAGATCGGCGCGTTCTGATGGACGAACGGCAGCGGCACGAACTCCGTGAACCCGCCGGTGTCCTGTTGGATCCGGCCCAGTCGCCGGATGTGCGCCACCCAGTGGGGCGGGGCGTCCACGTGGCCGAACATGATGGTCGAACTGCTCCGGATGCCCAGGTCGTGTGCGGTGCGGACGATCTCCTCCCACGTGTCGGCGGGCAGCTTGCCCTTCGTGAGGAGCCAGCGAACGTCATCGTCCAGGATCTCCGCGGCGGTCCCGGGGATCGTTCCGAGGCCGTGCGCCAGGCACTCCTGGAGGAACTCCCGGAACGAGATATCGAGCTTCGTCGCGCCGTTCAGGATCTCCATCGGGCTGAACGCGTGGATATGCATGCCGGGCGTTCGCTCGCGGATGACATCCAGGAGATCGAAGTAGAAGGAGCCGGGCAGGTCGGGATGGATGCCCCCCTGCATGCACACCTCTGAGGCTCCGGCCGTCCACGCCTCCTCCGCGCGGTCGGCCACCTGGTCGAGGGTGAGCGTGTACGACTCGGCGTCCACCTCCCGCTGGGCGAACGCACAGAAGCGGCACCCCACGTAGCAGACGTTCGTGAAGTTGATGTTCCGATTGATCACGTAGGTGACGTCGTCGCCGACGGCCTCCGCGCGAAGGTCGTCGGCCACCCGGCAGAGCGCATCGAGCGCCGGGCCTTCGGCGCGGAACAAGGCGAGCGCATCCTGGTCGGTGAGGGCACGGTGGGAGGCCGCCTTCGTCAGCGCGACCCTGATCTCCATCTCGAGGCGCTCGGGGTGCACATCTCGCTTCGACCAGTCGCGGGTGACCTCGAGCGCATCGAAGTCGCCGTAGACCGCCATCGCGTCGTCGCGCAGGCCCGCGTCGGGGGCCTTGGCGAACTGCAGGTCGATCGTCCGCGGCTTCCACCGGACGTCCGGGTCCTGCCAGGCGACGGGTTCGGGCACCTGTCCCTCGACGGCCAGCCCGTCGTGGCCGAGCAACGCGCCGACCGGAGCGCGCATCTTCGATGCGAGGTACGGATCGGGGCGGGCCGCGAACCGGCCGTAGATCGTGAGTCGCTCGCGCAGCACGGAGCCGCGCTCGGCCGTGGTGGCGGTCAGTGCGGCGAGCGTCGGCCACGGCTTCTCGGGGTTCACGTGGTCGGGGGTCAGCGGCGACACGCCTCCCCAGTCGTTGATGCCGGCGTCGAGGAGGCGCAGTTGCTGCGCCGGATCGGAGAGGTTCGGCGGCGCCTGCACGCTCATGTGCGGGCCGAGCACGACCCTCGCGGTCGCGACGGCGGCCAGGAACTCCTCGTCCTGCGGCTCGGGGGCGTGACGCATGGCCGTGCCCGGCTTCGCTCGGAAGTTCTGCACGATCACCTCTTGCACGTGGCGGTAGCGCCGGTGGAGATCGCGGATCGCGAACAACGACTCGGCGCGTTCGCGGGCCGTCTCACCGATGCCGACGAGGATGCCCGTCGTGAACGGGATGGCGAGGCGTCCGGCGTCCTCGATCGTCCGGAGCCGCACGGCCGGAACCTTGTCGGGCGAACCGAAATGGGGACCTCCGCGTTCCGTGAGCCGGTCGGAGGACGTCTCGAGCATCATGCCCATCGAGGCGCTCACGTGCTTCAACCGCGCGAGTTCCTCGTAGCTCATCACGCCGGGGTTGAGGTGGGGAAGCAGGCCCGTCTCCTCGATCACGCGGATCGCGACGGCCCGCAGGTAGCCGAGCGTCGAGCTGTAGCCGCGCTCGTCCAGCCAGCGCCGCGCGACGTCGTACCGCTCCTCCGGCCGGTCACCGAGCGTGAAGAGCGCTTCCTTGCAGCCCATCTTCCGCCCCGCCTCCGCGATCGCCACGACCTCGTCGGGCGTGAGGAACGGGTGGTCCAGCTTGGCCGGCGGCTTCGCGAACGTGCAGTAGTGACAGTGGTCGCGACAGAGCATGGTGAGCGGGATGAAGACCTTGCGGGAGTACGTGACGATGCGTCCGTGACCGAGATCGCGAAGACCCGCCGCGACGGCCATGAGACGTTCCAGGTCGGCTCCGCGTGCCGAAAGGAGCGCCTCGGCCTCGTCGAGCGAAACGGCCTTCCCCGACCCGGCGCGAGCGACGGCGCGACGCAACTGCTGCGGGGTCGCCTGGGCCATCTCGGCGAGCCTACTACGCTATGCCGCGATGCAGATCGTGGCGCTCGCGGGCGGGGTCGGTGCGGGAAAGTTCCTCCGCGGGGTCGCCCGCGCGTTCCCCGGTGAACCCTCGACGGTGGTCGTGAACACCGGGGACGACATCACGATCCACGGCCTGCACGTCTCCCCCGATCTCGACTCCGTCTGCTACTGGCTGGCGGATCTGATGGACCGCGAGCGCGGTTGGGGCCGGGCCGGTGAGACGTTCCACGCGATGGAGGCCATGCGGGCGTCGGGTCGCATCGACGCCTGGTTCAACCTGGGCGACCGGGACCTCGTGACGCACGTCGTGCGGACGCAGCTCCTCCACGAAGGACGCAGCCTTTCGCAAGCCACCGCCGAGCTGTGCGCGACGCTGTTCGGCCTGACCCCGGCGGTGATCCCGATGACCGACGACGCCGTGACCACTCGGATCGACGTGTTCGATCCCGCCGGCGAGCCGCTCGACCTGCACTTCCAGGAGTACTGGGTGCAGCGGCACGCGGTGGATCCGGTGAAAGGGATCCGGTTCGAGGGCGTCGAGCGCGCGTCGCCGGCTCCCGGCGTCCTGGACGCGATCGCGCGTGCCGACGTGCTGTTGCTCTGCCCGTCGAACCCGGTGGTGTCGATCGGTCCCATCCTCGCGGTGCCCGGCGTCCGTGAGGCGGTCGCGGCGCGCCGCGGTCCGGTGGTCGGCGTCTCGCCGATCGTCGGCGGCGCCCCGCTCGCCGGCATGGCCGACAGGCTGATGCCCGTCGCCGGGCTCGAGGTCTCGGCGCTGGGGGCGGCCCGCGCCTATCGCGATCTGCTCTCGGGGTGGGTGATCGACGAGCGCGACGCCGAGACGGCGCGGGCCATCGCCGACGAGCTCGGGATCGCCGTCGCCGTCACCGACACGGTGATGCGCGACGACGACGTCGCAGCCGCGGTGGCGGCAACGGCCGTCGACCTGGCAACGCGATGATCGAGATCTGGCCGGTCGAGGGCCTCCCGGAGATCGTGCACGACGACGATCTCGCCGCGATGCTCGCCGAGCCGTTGCGTTCGATGGGCGCGCGGGACGGGGACGTCGTCGCGGTCACCCAGAAGATCGTGTCCAAGGCGGAGGGTCGCGTGGTCCCCGACGGAGGCGACGGACGATCCGTGTGGGTGACGCGAGAGACCCGGCGGGTCGTCGCGCGTCGCGGGGATCTGATCATCGCCGAGACCCATCACGGGTTCGTCTGCGCGAACGCGGGGGTGGATGCGTCCAACGTCGAGGAAGGCTTCGTCTCGTTGTTGCCGGTCGATCCCGACGCCTCGGCGGAGGCTCTCAGGGCATCGCTCGCGCAACGTCTCGGGCTCTCCCGTCTGGGGGTGGTCATCACCGACACGTTCGGGCGACCCTGGCGCAACGGGCTCGTGAACGTGGCGATCGGGTGCGCCGGCCTGCCGGCGATCATCGACCTCCGCGGCAACGCGGACCATCACGGCCGTGCCCTGGAGGTCACCGTCGTCGCGCTCGCCGACGAGGTGGCCGCGGCGAGCGGACTCGTGATGGGCAAGAGCGCGCGCGTGCCGGTGGCGTTGATCCGCGGCGTGGATCTGACCGCCGGCGCGCCCGGCCGCGCGGTGGATCTGATCCGAGCGCCGGACGAAGATCTCTTCCGCGAAGGGGTCATCGAGCCCTGACACGCGAAGAGGGCGGGGGATCCCCGCCCTCTTCGGCCAGACCAGCCCTCGCTCGCTAGGCGAGCAATCCGTGGAAGAAGTACCAGGAGAACACGGCCGCCACGACGTACATCAGCGGATGCACCTCCCGGAACTTGCCCTGGAGCACCTTGATCACCACGTAGGCGAGGAACCCGGCGCCCACGCCGTTCGTGATCGAGTAGGTGAACGGCATCATCACGATGGTCAACAGCGCCGGGATGCCGATGGCCGGATCGCGCCACGAGATCTCACCTACCGTCTGCATCATGAGGTAGCCGACGATCACCAGGACCGGGGCGGTCGCCTCGGCCGGGATCACCCCCGCGATCGGCGAGAAGAAGATCGCGAGCAGGAAGAGCCCTCCGACGACCACCGACGTGAGGCCGGTCCTTCCGCCGTCACTGATGCCCGCGGCGCTCTCGATGAACGTGGTGTTCGACGATGCCGATGCCGCGCCGCCTGCCGCGGCCGCCACGGAGTCGACCAGCAGTACCCGGTTCATCCCCGGGAGCTTGCCGTCCTCATCGAGCAGCTTGGCCTCGTCGGCCAGCCCGACCACCGTGCCCATCGTGTCGAAGAAGTCCGACAGCATCACGGCGAGGATCGCCGCCGAGGCGGTGGCCAGCCCCAGCACGTCGAACACTCCGAAATTGAAGTTGCCCAACAACGAGAAGTCGGGAGTGCTGACGATCTTGTCGGGGATCACCGCGATCCCTTGCTCGAACACGGCGGAGTCGCCGAACCCCTGGTTCACGATGATCGCGAACACCGTCGTGGCCAGGATGCCGATCAGCAGCCCGCCCTTCACCTTCCGCACCACGAGCGTGGACGTGATGGCGAGGCCGACCACGAACACCAGGACGTGGAGGTTCGAGAGGTTCGGGTTCAGCGTGATCAGGGTGGCGTCGCTGTTCACGACGATCCCGCCGTTGACCAACCCGATGATCGCCAGGAACAACCCGATCCCGATCCCGATCGCTCGTTTGAGGTCCATGGGGATGGCGTTCAGGACCGCCTCCCGGAACCCGGTGAGCACCAGGAGCGTGATGATCGCGCCCTCGATCACGATGACGCCCATCGCCTGCGGCCACGTGAGCCCCAACGTGGCGACGAGCGAGAACGTGACGAACGCGTTCAGCCCGAGCCCCGCCGCGATCGCGAACGGGTAGTTGGCGTAGATGCCCATGGCCAGGGTCATGACACCCGCGACCAGGGCCGTCACGGTCAACACCTGCGGGAACGTGAGCGTCGTCCCCGCGCTGTCGGTGACGGAGCCCAGGATCGCCGGGTTCACGAACAGGATGTAGGCCATCGTCAGCCACGTCGCGAGGCCGGCGACGATCTCGGTCCGCACGGACGAGCCGCGCTCCGTGATCTTGAAGAACCGATCGAGCCCGCTCACGCGCGGCTCCCCTACCTTGATGACCCGATCTTGGTCGGTCGTGGCCATGGCCCTCCCCCGTAAGCCATGCCGGCGGACGAACACCGGCGCCCTCGGGGAAGGCGGGATGAGCATAGGCACCGGCCTCACCCGGCGCAAACGAGGTCCTGTCGGTAAGCTTGCGGACCCGACGGACGAGCCGGACGAGCCGAACGAACGAGCCAGAGGAACGAAGGAGAGGTACGACACACGTGGCCGGAACCGACCAGCGAAGCGGCTCGAACGAGGATGGCCGCCGCCTGACCAAGGCCGAGCGCCGCGAGGAGGCCAGGCTCAAGCGCGAGGAGATCCAGCGCAAGATGGCCACCCGCAAGCGGAACCAGCGGATGGGTCTGGTGCTCGTGGTGGTCGCCGTCGCCATCGCGGTCGTCGCGGTCTTCATGACGTCGGGCGGCGAAGACGCTTCGGCCTCGGGCATCCCGTCGGCGGCGACCCTCCTGTCGCAAGCGGACGCGGCCGCGGGATCGGCCGGCTGCGACACCGTGCAGGAGACGCCGAACTACGCGAACGCGCCGGGCGACGACCCGGCGATCGATCACACGCACATCGGGACACCACCGGTCACGTCGCCCCCCGCCCTGTCCACGTACGCGACGATCCCGCCCGCCTCGGGACCGCACGATCCTTCGCCGCTCCCTGCGGGGGTCTACGACTCTCCGCCGGACGTCTACCGCACGATCCACTCGTTGGAGCACGGAGCGGTGATCATCTGGTATTCGCCGGACGCGACCGGCAAGCAGCTCGACGACCTCATCGCGTTCTACACCCAGCCGGCGGCGGACCCGGACATCGGTCAGGCGAAGATCATCATCGCCCCGTACGACTACCCGGACCAGGGCGCCGCCGGGCAGCTCCCCGCCGGCGTGCAGATGGCGGTCGTTGCGTGGCACCGACTCCAAACCTGCACCGCCGTGAGCCTGCCGGTCGCGTTCGGGTTCTCATCGGTGTACGAGGTCCCTGGGTACGGCGGCCAGACGTACAAGGGCGTCGCGCGCGAGCCGAACGGTGTCATGTAGCCGATGGCAGCCAAGAAGAAGCGGAAGCCGCGCCGACCGCCCCCGAGCGGGACGTCGACCGCGACGACGGCACCGCCGAGCGGCGGAACCGTCTCCCAGCGACAGGAACGCAAGGAGCTCGCCCGCCAGGCGAAGGAGTCCGCACGCAAGCGTGCCCAACGCTCAGCGCGGATCCGCCGCGTCACCACGTTCGTCGCGGTCGGCGCCGTGGGCGTCGGCATCGTGTGGTTCTTCCAGCGCGCGGCCAGCCCGCGGCCCGTCTCGGAGGCTGCGATCGCGGCGGCCGAGACGGCGGGGTGCAGCGACGTGCAGACGCCGGCCGCGAGCGCACCGGGAGGTCTGCATCTGCAGCCCGGCCAGAGCACCACGTATCCGGACCATCCGGCGACCTCGGGATATCACGACCCGTCCCCGCTCCCGATCCCGCCGCGGGTCTACACGGAGCCGATCAACGAGACGAACGCCGTCCACAACCTGGAGCACGGCGCCGTGATCATGTACTACCGGCAGGCGGGGGACGACGCGCTGCCGCAGGACGTGGTCGATCGGCTGGCCACGATCGCGAACGGCGGACACAACACGATCCTGGCGCCGTACTCGCCGTTGCCGGACGGCACCGCGCTCGCCCTCGCCGCGTGGAACAAGCTTCAGACGTGTCCGTCGACGACCACGGCCGCGCAGGCCGCGACGATCGCGAACGGATTCATCGACGCGTTCCTGTGCACGAGCAACGCGCCTGAGGGCAACCTGGGCGAAGGCTGCTAGGCCCGCCCGTCCGACATCCGTATCAGGACGTCTTGCAGGTCCCGCCGCTCCGGCACGTGATCGTCCCGTGCTCGAACGTCGCCGAGGCCGATCCATCGTCCTGCGTCTGCACCCGGGACGTCGGGAACCCGAGCGCGCCGCCTGCGCCACCGTGGCCGTTGTAGGAGGCGAGCACGTTCCCCCACAGGGCGAAGGCACCGATCCCACCCTTCCAGTAGATGCGTCCGTGCTCGAAGTCGGCGCGGGAGCAGCCGTCGGGGCACGTCGCGCCTGCGTGCTTCCCGAGGCTGACCGGATCCGCCACGGGGAGGCCGAGCACCCCGGGCGCCCCGCCGGCGACCAGGTACTCCTGGTAGAGCGGTCCCTTCAGCCAGACGGCGAGGTCGACGCCGGCGTTGCGATAGATCGCTCCGGACTGGAACGTCTGACGAGCCCCGCCGGGAAGCGACTTCGCGATCGACGTCGGGAGACCGGGCTCGCACATCAGGTCGTCGTACTTCGAACGGATCGCGCCGACGACGTTCTTGTCGGCGTTGATCCAGACACGGTCGTCGGGCAGGGCCAGGGCGGAACGGATCTCGGTGCCGCTGACGCTCGCCGTCCCCTTGACTCCGCGCACGACGGCGTCCTCGATGCGGCCGGACACCCCACGATCGATCTTGCCGAATCCGGACACCGCGCCGATGTCGCCCGTGTACGGGGCGAGCGCGGTGGTCAGCGCTCCGGCCGTGAACTCCCGGCTCCAATCGGTCCACGGGTTCGCGGCCGTGTAGTCGCCCGGGTCGCAGACGCCCGCCAGGTACGGGTAGGTGGCGAGCGGCGTTCCCCACTGCACGTTGAGGTCTTCGGTATGCCCGCCGTCGGACGCGGTGAACACGGTCAACGCGACGGCGCCCTTGTACGTGACGATCGACCCCGTGGTCGAGCGCACCGCCTTGATCCACCGGTGGCCGTCGAGGCCGCCCTCCTTGTCCCAACCGACGTAGACCTGGTCGTTCGAGCCGTCGGTCAGATGGCAGTTGCACGTCGGCTGCAGGCCGTACTTCCGGATCTTGTAGAGCGCGAAGCTCCGAGCCGCGACCGCTTGCGCCCGCAGCGCCTCGGAGGGCCAGCTGCTCGGCACCTCGCCGATCCCCAGCAGGTACTCCTCGAACGGGAGCCGCGCGATCAATCGGAGCGAACAGTCCTGCGCGCACGCCGTCAGGTTGAACTCGAGCGTGCCGCGGTTGTACGTCGCACCGCCCTCGGGCACCGTGACGCGCGCTCCGTGATCGGCATACGTGGCGAACAGGTCGGACGCCGGGCCGCCCCAGGTCTTCCCGCCCACCACGGCGCCGTCGGCGTCGTGCACCTCGTACGCGCCGTCCACGGACCGGACGACCCACGTCTCACCGTCGGGGATCTTGCCCACCGGCGTGCCGCCGACCGCTCGCTTCACGGAAAGGCGCACGGGTCCGGCCTCCGCCGTCAGATGCAGCGCGTCCTCGGCCGTTGCCAGCGCGACGCGGATGTCACCGGGCGGGTCGGCGATCTTCGAGACCTTGGTGCCGCTGTAGAAGTGGGTGAGGATCTGCGTCGACGTCCAGCCGTCGCTCGCCAACCCGTACGCGCCCCACTGGGAGAGGCCGAGACCGTGCCCCCAGCCGCTGCCGTAGAGCGTGAAGGGATCGCCCGCGCGGGCGGAGGCCGCGGGCAGGATGGTCGCCGATACGGCGACGACGAGCGCGAAGAGACGTATGCGTCGCATGGGAAGGGGTGTTCGGTCGGAAGCGGCACCGTACCATGCCGATCCCGCTCGAACCGGCATCTACTCCGGGACCGCCTCGGTGCCTGCCGGCACGCGAGCGCCGTCCAGGTCGGCGCCGTCCGGGACCCATGACCCTTCCCCCAGAACGCATCCCATGAGCGTCGCTCCTGCTCCCACGCGCGCGCCGGGCCCCACGACGGAGGCCACGACCCTCGCCTCCGCGCCGACCGTGCCGCCCCGGTGGATCACCGAATCGTCGACCTGCGCCTCCGCGCCGACGGACGCGTCGGCCCCGACCGCGACCCATCGCCCCAGATGCGCGCGGATGTCGACGTCGGCCGTCGGGTCGATCCACGGCGACGGATACCGCACGCCGTGGACCTTGCCTTCGAACAGATCGAAATGCGCCTGCAGGTATTGCGCCGGCGTTCCCAGGTCGAGCCAGTAGGCATCCGACAGGAACCCGAACACCGGATGTCCCGCCTCGATCACGGCCGGGAAGACATCACGTTCGATCGAGATCTGCTCGCCGGAGGTCCACGGCGCGAGCACGCGGGGATCCAACAGGTACGTCCCCGCGTTGATGTCGCCGGGGATCGGCTGATCGGGCTTCTCCAGGAACTCGCGGACCCGCCCGTCGGGGTCGGCGTGGATCAGGCCGAACGCCCGCGCGTCCTCCACGTGGTGCATCGCGATCGTGGCCAGCGCACCGCGCTCTCGATGGAGCGCGAGCATCGCGGTGAGATCGAGGTCGGTGAGGATGTCGCCGTTCAGCGCGAAGAACGGCTGGTCGTCGGCGAGCGTCGCCAGCGCATGCACGATCGCTCCGCCCGTCCCGAGCGGCGCGGTCTCGGTGATCCACGTGATCTTCGGGTCCCCGTGTCGCGATCTGATGAACGGGTCGAACATCTCCTCGAGATACGGGGACGACAGGATCACGTCGTGCACGTCGTGGCGGGCGAGGTGATCGAGCACGTGATCCAGCGACGGCCGATCCATCAAGGGCACCAGCGGTTTGGGCATCGTCTCGGTCAGCGGGCGCAGCCGCGTTCCCTCTCCTCCGACCAGCACGACGGCCTTCATCCCGCGAACCTCCCCACCAACCATGCGATCTCAGCCCGTGCACGAAGCGCCGTCCACGCGAACGGCAGCGTCAGTTTCCGCCATCCGGCCGCTCGGTGCTTGCGGTAGTACCGGTAGACGCTCGTGGAATGCATCACCGACATCCGACGCGATCTGCCCCGCGAGATGCCGAGCGCGTGCAGGACCTCCACGTCGGGCGTGTACAGGACGGACCAGCCGGCGTCGCGCAGCCGTGTGGCCATGTCGAGCTCCTCCGCGAACAAGGGGAACGATTCGTCCAGCATCCCCACATCCTCGAACACCTTGCGGGGCAACAGCATGCAGGCGCCCGACACCCAATCGACCTCGCGCTCGGTGGTGCGGTCCCACCCCTCCATGTGGTAGCGGCGCGTGAACCGATTGTCGGGCATGATCGGACCGACGAAGCCGTGGCCCACCGCGTCGACGACGCTCGGCAGGGGCCGGCCGCTCGGATACACGGTTCCATCCAGGTTCCGGATCATCGGACCCACGATCCCCGCGCGCGGGTGGGCGCGTGCAACGGCGACGTAGTCGGCGAGCGTCCCCACCCACCACTCCGTGTCGGGGTTCAGCAGCAGCACGTACGGCGCATCGGTGGCCCGGATGCCCTGGTTCCATGCCGGCGAGAGGTAGATGTTCTCCCGGTTCTCGATCAGACGGGCCCACGGGTGCGCGGCGATCGCGCGCGTGTGGCTGCCGTCGACCGACGCGTTGTCGATCACCAGGACATCGATGCCGACGTCGCCGCGATGCGTCTCGAGCGATGCCAGGCACCGTTCCAGGTAGTCGCCGGTGTTGTAGTTCACGATGATGACGGCGAGCTCCGCCGCGCCGCGAACGGTCATCGATGCGGCGTCTGCGCCACCAGCACGATGCCGACCATGATGCAGAAGACCCCCGCCCATCGCAGCGCGGGCACCGTCTCGTTCAAGATGAACCGGTCGGCCAGCAGGATCAGCACGTACGTGAGCGAGGCGAACGGGTAGGCGAACGACAACGACGTGCGTGACAGGACCGCGAGCCACACGATCGCCGAGAGCCCGAACAGGAACAGGCCTCCCCAGACGGCCGGCGTGGTGACGACGTCCTTGATCGAGTCGGCGGTCAGCTTGAGCGCGCCCGTGTTATCGGCGACCTGGTTCATGCCGTGCTTCAGCGTGAGCTGGGCGCCGGCGGCGAGCAGCACGGAGAACAGGATCAGTCCGATCAACATGGCGGGTCGCTTCCCTTCCGTTCGGGCGACGTCCTCGGACGGAGCGATGTCGCTCACAGGTCCTCGACCTCGGCTTCGACGACGACTTCGATGTGCTCCTGCACGCGGGGAACCTCGATCACCTCGAACAGGTACCGCTGGGTCTGTACGTGGAACAGGTGACCGGTCGAGCGCGACGACAGCCCGATCGTCACCCAGTACTTGCCGGCCGTGTACGGGAACGACGGGATCCGGAAGCGCACGCGCTTCTTCCCGTCGAAGCGCTCGATCACGATGCCGTGGGTCGAGGTGCGCTCCTCGATCACCGGGTGGTTCGTGGCGCCGTCCAGGACCGCGAAGTCGACATCGAGGTCGTCGACCGGCTCGTTCGTCCGGACGTCGATCAGGATCGTCAGCGGATCGTCGCGGAGCACCGGGCCGTCTCCGGCGCCGGACGCTCGGATGATCTCCACCGCCGCGATCTCCGCCTCGCGTGTTCCCTGCTCCGCCACGAATCCCGGGATCGGTCCCGCCCAGCAGCACGTACCGCATCTCGCGGACCACGTCATCCGGCAGACCGATCGCGTGGATGCGGCCGTGGTCGAGCATGACCGCGCGATCGCACACCTCACGGACGGTATCGAGCGCGTGCGTCACCAGGACGATCGTCCGTCCCTCCGCCTGGAAGCTCCGGACGCGGTCGAGGCACTTCAGCTGGAACGCTTCGTCGCCGACGGCGAGCACCTCGTCGATCAACAAGATGTCGGGTTCGACATGCACGGCCACCGCGAAGCCCAGCCGCACGAGCATCCCGGACGAGAAGAACTTCACCTGGTTGTCCATGAAGTCCTGCAGCTCGGCGAAGGCCACGATGTCGTCGTACACGCGGTCCGTGTCCTTGCGCGACA
This sequence comes from uncultured Actinomycetes bacterium, assembly GCA_963835415.1. Taxonomy (GTDB): domain Bacteria; phylum Actinomycetota; class UBA4738; order UBA4738; family HRBIN12; genus JBBQVZ01. The sequence continues at coordinate 26,525 of CAWIFZ010000005.1, forward strand.
GACCCAGGAACGACGCGTTCAGGTAGACGTTCTCGCGACCGGTGAGCTCGGGGTGGAAGCCCGCTCCCAGCTCGAGCAGGGCCGCGACCCTCCCGCGATAGCGGATCACGCCGGACGTCGGACGCAGGATGCCGGCGATGCACTTCAGCAGCGTGGTCTTGCCCGAGCCGTTGTGTCCGATCAAGCCCAGCGACGAGCCCTCCTGGACCTCGAACGCGATGTCGCGGAGCGCCCAGAAGTCCTCGGCGCGCATGCGCCCCGAGAGCACGCGCTGCTTGAGCGAGCTCGGACGCTCGCGGAAGAGACGGAAGACCTTGGAGACGTCCTCGATCTCGAGAGCGGCGGTCACAGTTCCTCCGCGAAGTCGCCGGAGAGCCGGAAGAACAGGCGCCACGTGTAGAGGAGCAGCAGGAGCGATCCGACGAGTACGACGCCGATGACCCCGGCGAGCCGGGCGATGCTCACGTCGGGCAGCACGCGGATGCCACCAGGCGACACCGTGGCGTACAACGCTCGCTGGAACCCCGAGACGATCGGCGTGAGCGGGTTCAGCAGGTAGACCGTCCACAGATGCGGCGACCACGGTGCGGTGGGCGCGATCAGCTTGTCCTGGACGATGCCGCCGGGGTACACGATCGGCGTCATCCAGAACCAGACCAGCAACGCCAACCCGATCAGGTGCTGTACGTCGCGATACCGAACGTTCAACGCGGAGACCCAGAACGTCAGCGCTGTCGTGAACACCACGAGCGTGAGGAACGACAGCGGGTACAGCACGAGCGCCTCCGAATGGAAGCCATATCCGGTGGCGAGGATGAAGAGGAGCAACACGGCCGACTGCAACACGAAGTCCACGAGCGCGACGCCGACGACCGAGAGCGGCAGGATCTCGCGGGGGAACGCCACCTTCTTCACGAGGTTCCCGTTGTCGATCACCGACCGTGTGCCGTTGCCCACCGCCACCGAGAACAGGTTCCATGCCAGCAAGCCCGAGAGGAGGAACACCGGATAGTGCGGGGTCGAGTTGCCCATGACCTTCACCACGAACGTGAAGACCGCCAGGAAGACGATGGGGTTCAGGATCGACCAGATCGCGCCGAGGATCGACGCGTGTATTTGACCTTCAGCTCCTTGCGGATGAGGTTCAGCAGGATCTCGCGGTGGGCGTACAGCTCGCGGATGCGCGCAACCGGTCGCAGCGAGAGCGACTCGGACGTGCGTTCGGTGACGCTCAGTGCGGTGGCGATGTCGGGGCTCCTCGGGTGGATGCGCAGGTCAGACGCGGTGCGGTCGAGTCTAGCAACGCATGACCGCGCGACTTCGGAGGTTCTATGACGTTCCGCGGAACGTGGAGAGCGCCCGTGCGTATCCCACACCGAGCCCTAACTCCAGATCGGCCTCGTCCGCGCCCATGTCGGCGAGCGCCTTGCCCCAGATCGCCATGGCCTTGTGGGCGGGGTCGCGGACGAGCCTGAGCGTCTCCTCGATGGCGGCCTCGTAGCCGTTCGCGGTCGCCTCCGACGTTCTGAGCTGGTCGATGTGTGCCCGCGCGGCGTGCCCCATCGTGGATCGGCGGTCGGGATCCTCCAGCAGCGTGCGCATCGCGGCGGCCAGCTCGGACGGGTTCGTCGGGCCCGGGGCCACGCGGAGCACGGCGTCGTCCGGGGCGTCCAGGTAGGTGCCGGTCGCGCTGACGATCGACGGCTTCCCCGCCTGCATCGCCCGGATCAACGAGCCGCTCACCTCACCTCGGTGCGGGAACCGCAGGTCCACGACCACGTCCGCCGCGGCCAGCCACCCGCGGAAGTCGTCATCCGAGACGTCCGGAGCCAGCGTCACGCGATCACCGAGTCGAGCCGTGTCCACCACACGGTCGACGTCATAGCCCTCGATGCGGCGGCCGACCAATGCGATGTGCACATCTTCATCGAGCTCGTGCGCGGCGCCGAGCACGGAGTCCAGCCGCTTCGCCTCGTTCAGGTCGCCGGGCGCGACGACCAGCGAACGCATGCCGCGCGCCTCGGGTCCGGCGCGCAGTTCGCGGCCGCGATCGACCGCCCTCCGCATGTCCGCCTCCGACTCCACGATCGGGTGCGGCACGACGAAGACGGGCGTTCGACAACCGAACCCTTCGAGGTATGCCTTGCAGAACGCCGAGTGCACGATGATGCCGCGAGCTCGACGAGCGACGTGCGCGCACCAGGGATCGCGGAGCGGTTCGTTGCGAACCACGTCCGGTGACGTGAGGTTGGCCCGGAGCGCGGCCGCCTCGCGCGTCGCCATGAAGCCGAGCGGGTCGCCGAGCGTGATGAGGCCGCGGACGAAGTCGTCGAGCGCGAGGTCGTGCAACACGATCAGCGACGCCTGAGCAAGGAAGGCGGCGCGATACGCCTCCAGGTGGAACTCGACGTTGTTGCCGAGCTCGAACACGCCGAGTCGGTAGCCCGGCAGACGAGGCGTGTCCTTGGGCTCGATCGGCCAGATCACGTCCATCCGGCGCCGGTCGAAGAACCCGATCCGTCGCAGGCCGTCCAGGACCGCACGGTCGTACGTGGCCACACCGGTCCGGGCCGGCGGAAGCGGACCCGAGAACACGAGCTCCCCGACGGATCCGGGCGCGGCGGGAGCGGTGCGGCGTCGGAGCGTGCGGGCGATGTCGTGCAGCATCAGTCGAGCAACCGTGCCACGACGTCGGGCCAGCGCGGGACCTCGGTGCGGACGAGCGCGTTCCCCGCCGCACCCAGACGCGCCGCCAGGTCGCGATCGAGGAACAGCCGGTCGAACGCGTCGGCGACGGCCTTGGGCTCCGGTGCCGCCACCAGACCGGTGTCGCCGTCCGCGACGAACTCGAGCGGGCCGCCGCTGTCGGCGAGCGTCACGACCGGCCGGTCCGCCGCGAACCCCTCGAGCGTCACGTAGCCGTAGTCCTCGTCGAACGGTCCGTAGTAGACGGCGAGCGCCTCCTCGTACAGCTGGAACAGCCTGGCGTCGGTCACGTCGATCTCGAACCGCACGCGCTGCTGCAGACCCAGCCGCTCCACCTGGTCGCGGAGCGCCTGCTCGTCCGGTCCCTTGCCCACCAAGACGAGCGAGACGGCGCTCCGCACGTGCTGCATCGCGTCGATCACGAGCGACTGCCGCTTCAAGCTCTCCATCCGGCTGGGGAACAGCACGTAGTCGCCGAGCGGGCCCGACGTCTCGTCCATCAGATGCTCCATGACGGGCGACGGGTGGTAGAGCACCTCCGCGGGGATGCGGAGCGAGCTCCACAGGCGGTCCTTGACGTTCTTCGAGTTGGTGAACACCCGCTTGGCCTCGTTCAGCGAGAGGCGATCGGCGTTCCACACCATGTCGCGCACCGCCGGGCCGTCCTCCTGGCGGGAGAGGTCCGCGTACACGGGGTGATCCCAGAGCTCGTACGCCGTGCGGTGCTGATGCATCAGCCACACGATCTTGCGCTCGTGCTCCACCAGGTACGCGGGGAACTTCAGCCCGACGACCGCGTCGACCTTCAGGCCGTTCGACTCGGTGATGTCGAAGCTCCGCCACACCGCCATCTGGTGCGCGAGCTGCGACGCCGGGTACCACTTGCCGGCGATCTGCACGAGGTCCGCGTCGTGTCCGGCCGCCCGAAGCGCCCGGACCAGCCCCTCGGCATGCGTCTCCGCGCCGCCTCGGACGAACGCGGTCTGCGGATGGAGGACGGCGACCCTCATGCGGGCGGATCCGCGTCCGCAGCGATCGTGTCCGGCTCGGCTGCCTCGTCCTGGGCCCGGAGCCGGGCGACCTCCGCTTCGAGCGCCATCACCCGCTCGGCCAGGCTCGTGGTCAGCTCGGCGTGATCGGCGAGCAGCCGGTCATAGCGCCACGAGATCGGCCGCGCCACGCGGAACATCCCGTACTTCAGCTGGCGCCGCCAGCGCGACGTGGACGCCAGGTTGCCCTCGCCCTGCGGGATGATGACCTTCTCGTCGGCACGGAGCTGCATGGACAGATCGTGGAGCCGGTCGCGCACCTCGGCGGTGTCCATGCGGGCGCGCGACGCACGCTCCTGGGCCCAGTAGAGCTCACGGGAGAGATCGTCGATCGCGGGGTCGTGGTCGGAGGTCGCGGCCATCGGCGCAGGTCAGCGTAGCACCCGCTCGGTCACCGCCCGCTCAGGCGGTGGCCTCGGCCGCGGCGAGCTGGATCCACTCGCCGACCGCCACGTCGAGCCCCGGGAGCGGCTCGATCCCGATGTGCTCGAGGTAGGCGCTCGTGAGGGCGGAGCTGGCCGGACGCGGCGCGAGCAGACCGAGCGAAGCCATCTCCTGCTCCTCCACCGTCCCGGGGAGACCCCCGATCGTACGGGCGCGCTCGAGGACGTCGAACCAACAGGCGGGCTCGGAGCCGGCCACGTGATAGGTCCCGAACCGGCCGGTGAGTAGCAACGGCAGCAGCCGCGACGCGAGATGTCCGACGAACGTCGGAGAACCGATCCGATCGCGGATGCCGCCCGCCGGATCGCCGCGCCGGAGGCGCTCGAGTGCGCCGCTCGCATAGTCGTCGCCGGCACCGTAGACGTAGCTCGTGCGGACGATGAAGTGCTCCGGCAGCAGCTGCCGGACGAACGCCTCACCGGCCAGCTTCGTCCGTCCGTACACGGACAGCGGATGCGTCGCGTCCATCTCGTCGTACGGGGCACCCTTCATCCCGTCGAAGACGTAGTCGGTCGACACGTGCAGGACCGCCGCCCCGCACGCCCGGGCCGCGAGCGCCACGTGTTGCGCGCCGAGCGCGTTGTCGCGCGTGGCGCGCGCCGGATCCGTCTCGCAGCCGTCCACGTGGGTGAGCGCCGCGAAGTTCAGGATCGCGTCGGGACGCACGGGCGGGATCGTCTGCATCACCGCGTCACGATCACCGATGTCGAGGTCGGTGTGCGCGAGCGCGTGGACCTCGTGGTGCGACGGCACCTGTGCGAGGAACGCCCGGCCCAGCCCTCCCGCCGCCCCGGTGACGACGAGCCTCACCGGCCGGCACCGGCCGGGCGGGGCTCCGTCACGATCGGAACCTGATGCGCGTCGCGGAGCCACGCAAGGTGGTCCCGGTACCAGTCCACGGTCAGCGCGAGCCCGTCGTCGAACGACACCTGCGGCTCCCATCCCAATGCCCGCAATGGTTCCGCGCTCAGGCCGTACCGGAAGTCGTGACCGGGGCGATCGGGGACGAACGCGATCTGTGACTCGGGCGCGCCGGCCAGCCCGCAGATGCGCCGCGCGAGCTCGATGTTTTCGAGCTCGAACCCGTCGCCGATGTTGTAGATGCCACCTGCAACGCCGTGGTCCAGCACCGTCAGCGCGGCCCTGGCCCAATCGGTGACGTAGAGGAACTCCCGCCGCTGCCGCCCCTCGCCGTACACGGGGACCGGTCGTCCTTCCAGCGCACAGATCGAGAACGTGGGCATCACGCGCTCGATCTGCCGGGGTCCGAACGCGTTCGTGCCTCGAACGATCGTCACCGGCGCTCCGTACGTCACGACGTAGGCGCTGCACAACAGATCCGCGGCCGCCTTGCTCGCGGCGTAGGGGCTGGCGGGTTCGAGCGGATGTGATTCGTCGAACGAGCCGTCCCCGGGATCGCCCGGGCCGTAGACCTCGTCGGTCGAGAGCATCAGCATGCGCACGTCGTGCGTACGCGCGGCCTCCAGCACGGATTGCGTGCCGATCACGTTCGTTCGCAGGAACGAGCCGGGATCGTCGATGCTCCGATCGACGTGCGACTCGGCGGCGGCGTGGATCACCGAGTCGGCGTCGGCGACCAGTCCGTCGACCAACCCCGCATCGACCACGTCGCCCAGGACGAAGCGCAGGCGTGGATCGCCGTCGTGCGCTTCGAGGTTCGAGCGGCTCCCGCCCGTGGAGAGCCGGTCCAGCACCGTGACCGTCGTCGAGGGACGTTCCAGCAGCGCATCGACGAGGTGGGAGCCGATGAAGCCGGCGCCGCCCGTGACGAGGACGTTCGTGTCGGGAGCCATGGCGGGACCTCTTGGTGTCGGGCGGAGGGTGGTGGGACGACCGGAGTCTACTGCGGTGCCTGATCCGGCGCCGGACCTGTTCGCGACACCGCGGCGGCCTCGCGCAAGACGGCGGCCGTCGCCCGAGCCGTTGCCTCCCAGGTGAATCGGGACGCGCGTGCCACCCCCGCAGCGGACAGCACCGCCCGGAGGTCCGCGTCCCCGACCAACTCCGACAGCGCCTTCGCGATGGCGTGGGTATCCGCGGGATCGACCAGCACGGCGGCCTCACCGGCCACCTCGGGCAGTGAGGACACGTTCGACGTCATGACGGGCACGCCCGCGGCGAACGCTTCGAGCACCGGGAACCCGAACCCTTCGTACAGCGAGGGATAGGCGAGGACCGTGGCACCGGAGAGCAGCGCGAGCTTGTCGCGGTCGTTCACGTATCCGGTGCGTACGATCCGCTCCTTCACGCTCGTCGGGAGCGCCTCGATGGCCGTGTCCAATCGTTCGGTCGCCTCCGGGAACCACCGCACCGGCCCGCCGGCGATCACCAGCGTGAGATCCTGCGCGTCGCTCTCGGCGAACGCCATCACCAGCTGCTCGAGGTTCTTCCGCGGCTCGATGCCTCCGACGAACAACACGTACCCGCCGGGGATGCCGTGACGACGGCGGACGGCGTCGATGACGGGCTGCGGAACCGGCGCGAACGCCTCCGCCTCGACACCGTGATGCACCACGTGCACACGAGCCTCATCGACCGCGAACGCGTCGAGGAGGTCCCTCGCCGTCGCCGCGGACGGCACGACGATCGCCGGCGCCACCGCGAGGGTCGCGGCGAATCGTCTGCGCCACCGCTCATCGATGTGCGGCGCGGACTCGGGGAAGTGCCGGAAGGCGAGATCGTGCACGATGGGCACGACGCGATCGGGATGGTTGGTCGCGGGGGCCAGGAAGTTCGTCGCCACGAACAGGTCGAAATCGATCAGCCACTCCAACCGCGGGACGCCGAGTCGGTAGGAGGCGGGTTGGAAGACCCTGGCCGGGAAGCGCGACGCCTTCTCGGTCAGGTTCCGCGCGCGCACGTCGGCGAAGAACCTGCGCGGCCGGAAGAGCCCGCGCGCGTGGAGGTACCACGCGACGTACTCGTCGTCGGGGTCGGCGAGCGGCAGGTGACGGATCAGCTGCTGGGTGTATTGCCCCACGCCCGTCCGCCGAGGATCGAGCGCCGGCCGAGCATCGATCACGACTCGCACCCGTGAAGGCTAGCGGAGACTCAGTACAGCTCGACGCGGCTCTGGTCGCCGACGACCAGCCGGTGCACGCCCCCGGTGCCCGAATGGACCACCTCGACGTTGCGTCCCAGGATCGACGTGGCCAGACCGTGCACGTCGACGATCTGGCAGCCCTCCATGACGATCGAGTCCTCCACGGAGGATCGCATGATCCGCACGTCGCGCTCGACGGAGACGTTCGGACCCACGACGGAGTCCTCGATGACGGCGCCGGACCCGATCGCGACGGGGCCACGCAGCTCGGACCGGATGACCTTCGCGCCGCGTGCAAGTCGGACGTTCCCGTCCAGCGACGAGCCCTCATCGACATCGCCCTCCACACGGTCGGCCATGACCGAGAGCATCACGCGGTTGGCTTCCAACAGGTCGGACGGACGTCCCGTGTCCTTCCACCATCCGCTCACCATCTCCGCGCGCACGGTCTTGCCTTGATCGATGAGCCATTGGATCGCTTCGGTGATCTCGTATTCGCCTCGCCGGGACGGCTCAAGCGTGCCGGCGGCCTCCACGATCGAATCGTCGAACAGGTACACCCCGACGAGCGCCAGATCGCTCACGTACGTCGTCGGCTTCTCGACGAGGCGCACCACGCGGTCCCCTTCGAGCACCGCCACACCGAACCGCTCCGGCTCAGGCACCTTCGCCAGGAAGATCTGCGCATCGGGTCTGGTCCGTTCGAACTCCTCGACGAACCGACGCAGCCCCTCGAGCAACACGTTGTCGCCGAGGTACATCAGGAACGGCTCGCCCGCGACGAAGTCGCGGGCGGTGAGGACGGCGTGGGCGAGTCCGAGCGGCCGGTCCTGCGGGACGTAGGTGACCGAGAGCCCCCACGCGGCGCCGTCCCCGACGGCGGCACGGATCTCGTCTCCCGTCTGGCCGATCACGATGCCCACGTCGGTGATGCCCGCGTCGCGGATCGCCTCGAGCGCATGGAACAGGATCGGGGCGCCCGCGACGGGGATGAGCTGCTTCGCGTTCGTGTGGGTGAGGGGCCGAAGGCGCGACCCCTCGCCACCTGCGAGGATCAGCGCGCGCATCGGGTCGTCGCTCTCATGAGGCGTCCGGGGCGATGCAATCGGTGCTGGGCGTGCCGCTGCCGACCGGCTCGAGATGGAAGCTCGCCGAGATGAACACCGCGACCGGGCTGCCTCGCAACGCGTCGTCCGGCACTTCCAGGAGCTGCAGGTTCGGGAAGTACTTCTGCACGACCTCCGCGTCGCTCTGATGCCCGGGCTTGTACGCGATGACCGAGCCGTGGACGTCGGAGCCGTACGTCGCGTACTCGACGACGCCCGGTGAGATGTCGAACCCCGCGTCGGAAAGGATCTGCTCGACCTCGCCCGCGGTTCCGCCGGAGCCGTGGTCGACGACCGGCACGATGATGTTGGCCTCTGACGGTGCCGTCGATTGGAGGTCGACGCCCAGGTTCCCGAGCGGCTTGCCATCGCGGATGCGGGCGAAGATCTGGTCCGCGACAGGATCCGGATGGAGGACGGATAGCGATCCCTCCATGCCGCCGACCGCGGGCACCGCCCGGAACTCGACCGCACCGGTCGAGATGCCCTCGAGCTGCTTGACGAGATAGATCACGTCCGCGAGGTCGAACCCCTTCGTCGTCACCAGGTTGCGCGCGACCGGCCGGATCAACGACGGCGCCTTGGCGATCTCGCTCGGCGACAGGAGGCGGTTGAGGACGGCGCGGAGGAACTGCTGCTGACGGCTGATCCGGGCGAAGTCGGGTATCAGGTCGCACGGCTGATGCCGGGTCCGCACGTACGCGAGCGCCTGGTACCCATCGAGCGTCTGACATCCGGCCTGGACGTCGAGCCCCGTGAGCGGGTCGGTCATGGCCGTCGGGATACACATCGTCACGCCGCCCAAGGCTTGGACGATGCCTTGGAACCCGGCGAGGTCCACGTAGAGGACGTGGTTGATCGTCAGCCCGCTGAGCTCCTCGACGGTCTTCGCGACGAGTTGCGCGCCGCCGCCCTCGAGCCCGGCCGAGAACGCCGCGTTGATCTTGTCGAAGCCACGACCCGGGATGTCGACCCACAGGTCCCGGGGGAAGGACAGCACGATCGCCTTCTGGAGGCGCGGGTCGGTGTGGACGAGCATGATCACGTCGGAGCGGTTCGAGCCGCCGATGTCCGCGTCGGTCCCGAACTGATCCTGCTCATCCGCGCTCAGCCCCGCTCGCGAGTCGCTTCCGAGGATGAGGTAATTGCAGACATCCTCGACGCACGGTCCGAAGTCGGGCGACTGGGCGCTGCCGGGTGACGATGGAGCGTCCGGGATGATCCCGACGCTGCGTTGCGCCTGGTTGTAGCCGACGTACGCGTACGCGGAGACGGCGGCGACGACGAGCGCGAGGCTCGCCGTCACGCCGACCAACGCTCTGACGAGCGTGGGATGCGCGCGTGGGCTTCGTGATCGTTCCGGATCGGTGGCCATCACCGCCAGCCTACCCGTGCCCCCGGAGGGGGTCGTCTCGGGACGCATGGCATTCCTGTGGAGGCCCCGAGCGCGTCCGTCGGATGAACGCGCCGACTAGGATGACCGCCACAAGCCGACACATCACGGAGAAGGGACGCATGGTCAGGGAACCGATCCGGGCGCTCGTGGTCGGCATCGAGGACGAGCACTACCGAGAGCTCACGCAGGAAGAAGGCTTCACCGTCGAAGCGGCCGACGCGCTGGACGAGGAGACGGACGGAGACGTCGACGCCGTCGTCGTCGCGCTCAAGGGCGAACCGCTCGACACGCTCGCGACACTGCGAAGACACGCCCCGGACGCCGCCGTGATCGTCGTGACGGGAGCGGAGAACGTCGCCGACGGCACCGTCGCGATGCACGCGGGTGCGGACGATCACCTGGTACGCGGCTCGATCCCACCAGGCATGCTCCCCCGGGCCATCCGATACGCGGTCACGGTGCGGCGGCTGCGGCGCGAGCTTTCCACCCAGGACGACGAGACCGGGCTGCCGAACCTCCGCGGGTTCGCGCCGATCGCCGAGCATCACCTGCGGATGGCCGACCGCGCCCACCAGCCCGCGGTCTTCCTGTTCGTCCGGATCGAAGGCCTCCGCGGAGCCGTCGCGGCGAGCGGCGCCGACGAGGGAGCCGCGCTGGCACGGGACGCGGCCGCCCTGGTGCTCGAGGCCGTCCGGGATGCCGACGTGCCGGCCCGGATCAGCGCCGACACGTTCTGCGTCCTGCTCACCGGCGAGGCGCATGGTGCGGAGGCGTTGGTGCTCTCCCGGCTCGTCGAGGCGATCGCCTTGGACGACGCTCGCTCGGACCGTTCCCGCCACCTTTCGCTCTCGGTCGGGAGCGCCCTGTACGACCCCGATCGCCCGATCACGCTGGAGCAGATCTTCTCGAACGCGGATCGCCGATTGGCCGAACAAGCCGCCCTGGCACGATCCGAGGAACCGTGAGCTGCGAATACGGGTCAGAACGGTTCCAGGAACGCGCCCGCGACACGAGGAGCTCCAGCGAACTCGGTGATGGTTCGACCCACGACAGATCCCCGGAGCGAGCCGGTGGAGGCAATCGACCTCGCTGAGGCTCGCGACCGCGAGCTCGTCCTGGGGATCCGTCGCCGCGACGAAGAGGCGTTCCGCGGATTGTTCGGCCGATACGCGCCCGGCGCGAAGGCCCTCGCGATGCGGGTGGTGCGACAGTCGCATCTGGCTGAGGAGATCGTGCAGGAGGCATTCATGGCGCTCTGGCGGAACCCGGCCGCCTACGACGATCAGCGCGGCTCGGTGAAGTCGTGGCTCATGGGGATGGTGCATCACCGCGCGGTCGACCTTGTGCGACGCGAAGAGTCGTATCGGCGGCGCGCCGAGAAGACCGCGCATCAGGCGATGGAGCTCGAGTCGGATCACGCCGACGCGGTCGTGGAGCAGATCGGATTGCCGGAAGAACGACGACGGGTCCGGGCGGCGCTCGACGAGCTGCCCGAGGCACAACGAGAGGTGTTGGAACGCATGTATTTCGATGGGATGTCGCAGAGCCAGATCGCGGAGGCCACCGGCCTGCCGCTCGGCACCGTGAAATCCCGGACGCTCCTCGGCATGCGTCGCCTGCGGGCAGTGCTCGTCCAGGAGGAACCGTGACCCGCGACCACACCGTGATCGAGGAGCTCCTCGCGATCCGCTCGCTCGGCGGGTTGGACGGCGACGATGTGGGGCTCCTCGAGCGCGAGCTCGCGTCGCACGGAGACTGCGAGGAGTGCCGCCGCCTGGCGAGCGAGTACGACGAGACCGCCGGCCGCCTTGCGTTCGCCCTCGAACCGGAGACCGTCGACATGGCACGAGCGGACGAGATCCTGCAACGAGCGAACCACCCCGCCACGCAGGAGGTCGTTCCTCCACCGGTCGCGGCGCCGGTCAACGAGCTCGAGGAACGTCGCGGCCGTCGCGGCCGGTCGTGGCCGGCGCTCGTGGCTGCCGCGGTGGCCGTCCTCCTGGTCGTGTCGGCCGTCGCGCTCTTCGGGCCGAACCGTTCGACGGGGGTGCAGGCATCGACGGATCAACAGGTGGTCGGCTTCACCGGCGACGCGGGGGAACTCGCCATGGCCTATCGGCCCGGGGAGCCAGGCGCGCTCCTGTTGGGTTCGGGGTTCGCCGACCCGGGAGCGGACAAGGTCTACGCGATCTGGATGTTGCAGGGGTCGACGCCCGTGAGCGGTGGATGCGTCCGACCGCACGACGGCTCCATCGTCGCGTTCGTCGACGCGGATCTGACCGGCACCGATCAGATGGCCGTGACCGTGGAGCCCGCGTCCTGCCCGTCCGCACCAACCACTACGCCCGGTCCTGGTCAGCGATCCGCTGGTCGCGTAGTCGGCCAGGCAGGGTTATCGGCCACTTAACCGCGCGTTTCCCGGCCGCTGGCGGGCCCCCTCCTACCTTGGAACCTGGCCCCGGGTTCACGAGGAACCTGGGAGACAGGAGGCACCGATGAACAAGCGCTCCGCAACGCTGATCGCCGCGTCACTCGTGGGTGTGCTAGCGATCGCTGGCGCCGCATTCTCGCTCGGCATCACCGGCCCGACGGCGAGCGCCGCGTCGGAGCAGACGTCCGCCGTCGCCGGGAAGCCGATCGTTCACACCCACACGAAGACCGTGGTCGTGCACCGACAGGCCGCCACGCCGGCGCCCGTCGTCGTGCAGGCCGCCCCGTCCATGAGCTCCTCGAGCTCCACGTCGAGCTACGGCGATGACAACGAAGGAAGCGAGCACGAGAACGAAGGTCCTGACGACCATGGCGGCCACGAAGGCTCCGACGACCACGGCGGCGACGATGACTGACGCCCCTCGTCCCAGGAAGAAGCGTTGGTCGAAGCGGGCGGTCCGGGCGACAGCCTGGACCGCCGGGGCCACAGCGTTCATCTCGGCGCTCGGTGCGTTCGGCGCCTCGGCGATCCCCGTCGCGACCGACCAGGCGTCGTCGCCGTCGACCCCGACCCGTCAGAAGGTCATCATCCGCAGGATCGTCAAGCGGATCGTGATCGTCGACCCGGCGGCGCCCGCGCCCGTCCGAGTCGTTCCGTCAGGCGGGAGCGGCTCTGTTCCCGCTGCGGCTCCGGCGCCCGCGCCGGCTCCCGCACCCTCCACGGGGGGGTCCTGACATGACGCGCGCTCATCACATCTTCCGCGCCATGGGCACCGCCGTTTCGCTCACCGGGCCGGACGACCCATCGTTCACCCGGGCGTCAGAGGCGGTCGAATTCGTGTTCGCCCGGGAGGAACGCCGGTTCTCACGCTTCCGTGACGACACCGAGCTCAGCCGCGTGAACCTGGCGGCCGGCCGATGGACGCCGGTGTCGGCACCGTTCGAGACGTTGGTCGGCCTCGCGTTGACGCAGGCCCAGCGCACCGACGGGCTGTTCGATCCGACGGTGCTCCACGCGATGGTCGCGGCCGGGTACGACCGCGACTTCGACGAGGTGCTCGCCGGCGCACGAGGCGCGCTGCATCCACCGCGGCCGTGCGGGCGTTGGCGCGAGGTCGCGACGCGTCCCGGCGAGATCCTGCTCCCTGCCGGCGTCGGGCTCGACCTCGGCGGGATCGCGAAGGGCTGGACCTCCGACCTCGCAGCGGAGGCAGCGGTGCGCGAAGGGTTGCCGTGGTCGCTCGTGAGCGCCGGCGGTGACATGCGCATCGTGGGTGAGGCGCCACCGATCGACGTCCGCATCGAGGACCCGGGAGCGCCGAACGAGACGGCGGCCACGCTGCGGCTGGATTCGGGCGCGCTCGCGAGCTCGTCGACCCTCCGACGCGCGTGGGGTCCCGACCTGCATCACATCATCGACCCGCGGACGGGAGCCCCGACCGACTCTCCCATCGTGCAGTCGACGGTATGGGCCTCGACGTGCGCGGAAGCAGAGGTGTTGGCGACGTGGACGCTGCTGACGGGCACCGCGGCGATGGACACCGTGCCCTGCGCGCTCGTCTCCCGCGACGGGGACCTGATCATGAACTTCGAGCGCCGAGGCCGCATGACGACATGGATCCTCTTGCGAGCGGCGGGTGTGGCGGCCTACGTTGCGTTCTTCCTCTCGGTCGCATGGGGCCTCGTGTCCAGCACGTCGCTCATCACGAAGCGGATCTCGAAGCCGACGTCCACGGCGTTCCACGCCACGGTCGCCAGCGCCGGCTTGGCGTTCCTCGCGATCCACATGGCCTTCCTGTTCGTCGACCGGTTCGTCCCGTTCGGCCTCTCCGACCTGTTCGTGCCGCTGAAGAGCCAGTACCGGCCCATCTCGGTCGCGTTCGGCATCGTCGCGATGTACGGCATGGTGATCGTGCTGGTGTCGTCGTGGGTGCGCAAGCGCCTGGGAACGGTCTGGTGGCGTCGCCTCCACCTGCTCGCCGTCCCGATGTTCACGCTCACGCTGCTGCACGGGCTCTTCGCGGGGAGCGACTCGGCACGTCCGTGGATGTTCGCGATGTACGTGGTCACCGGACTCATCACGTTGTTCCTCGTCATCGTGCGAGGGCTCACGGTCGGATTCCGACCAACGCGCGACGTGAAGGAACGGGTCGCCCGCACCCAGCCCGTCGCGGTGCCGTCGGAACGGGTCGGACACTAGCCCGCCCTGCCGGAACGACGGAGGTCGGGACCGGGTCGGAGGTCCCGGTCGAACCAGGCGGCGCGGTCGTCCCACGGCCCACTCGGGTGGCCGACCGGTCTCTATCGGCCGGGCCAGGCGTCCGTGCGGCTACCCGCGGAACGCTCTCACCAAGACTTCACAGGTGCGGAGCGGAACGCTCCCGCCGAGGAACGAGGAGGTGGAGAGATGGAGGCGACCAAGACACCGCTCGACATCCCGGAGCTCGAGCGGCTCGAGCCGATCCACACGAAGGGCTTGCAGCGGGTGTTCGCGCTGCTGCGCGTGGCGGTGGGCTGGACGTTCCTGTGGGCGTTCCTGGACAAGGCGTTCGCGCTGGGCTTCTCCACGGGACGGGTCCTGAACGACGCGGGTGCCACCGTGAAGATCGACTTCTTCGGCGACGCAGCCTGGATCCACGGCGCCTCTCCGACCGCTGGGGTGCTCGGCTTCGCGACGAAGGGGCCGTTCGTGGACTTCTACCACTCGATCACCGGCTATCAGATGACGGCAGCCGGTCCGACCTCGGCTGCGTGGGTCGACTGGGTCTACATGCTGTCGATGCTCGCGATCGGGACCGCGTTGATCCTGGGGGTCGGCGTCCGGCTGGCCGCGATCGGAGGCATCATCTGGATGGCGATCTTCTACACGGCGACGGCGATCTGGCCCGAGCACAACGCGTTCATGGACGAGCACATCATCGACGCGCTCGTGCTGGCCGCGGTGTTCCTGGCGAACGCCGGCCGCTACTACGGACTCGGCAAGGTCTGGCAGCGCAGCGAGTTCGTAGAGAAGCACCCGATCCTCTACTGAACGACGGAGCGATCGGCAGGACGGGGCCTCGGGATCGGGGCCCCGTTCTCGTGCCCGCGGCCGACGGCGCGGTCGTCCCACCGAGTGCGGGACCTTCGACCCATGCCCGACCTCGCGGTCGGTCGCAAGCTGGTATCGACACCGACAAGAGGAGGCCAGCGATGCGTGCAGCAGTCGTGAACAGGTTCCGCGAACCGCTCGTCATCGAGGAGCGACCCATCCCCGAGCCCGGGCGCGGACAGATCAGGGTGCACATCGAGACGTCGGGCGTGTGCCACACCGACATCCACGCCGCTCGCGGCGATTGGCCGGTCAAGCCGACGCTCCCGCTCGTCCCAGGACATGAAGGCGTCGGGCTCGTCGACGCGCTCGGCGAGGGCGTGACGCGTGTGAAGATCGGGCAGCGCGTCGCGATCCCGTGGCTCGGCGGAGCCGACGGGACGTGTGAGTTCTGCGTCAAAGGGCTCGAGACGTACTGCGTCGCGCCCACGTTCACCGGCTACACCGTGGACGGTGGCTATCGTGAGTATTCGATCGCGAACGCCGACTTCGTCGGTCTGGTCCCCGAGGGGATCGACCCGCTCGAGGCGGCGCCGCTCTCCTGCGCCGGGGTGACCACGTACAAGGCCGTGAAGGCGGCCAAGGTCGGCCCATCGGACCTGGTCGGCATCGTCGGCATCGGGGGGCTCGGCCACCTCGGGTTGCAGTACGCGAAGATCGCGGGCGCGTTCACCGTGGCGATCGACGTGGACGACGCCAAGCTCGACCTGGCGAAGGAGCTCGGCGCCGACTACATGATCAACGCCGCGAGGCAGGACGTCGTGGAGGAGATGCAGAAGCTGGGCGGTGCGGATGCCATCGTGTCCACCGCCGCCACGCCGAAGCCGCTGACGGAGGCGGTGGCTTCGCTTCGACCGGCTGGACGACTGGTCCTGGTCGGCCTCCCCCAGGACAACGTGTTCCCGCTGCCGATCTTCGAGACGGTGCTCCGCGGGATCCAGGTGATCGGTTCGCTCGTCGGCACGCGAGAAGATCTGGCTGAGGTCTTCGAGCTCCACGCCGGCGGCCGCACCCGGGTCGTGCTCGAGCCACGCGAACTCGAAGCGGTGAACGAGTGCTTCGCCGACGTGTTGGCGGGGATCGTCCCGGCGCGGCTCGTGTTCGATCTCCGGTAGAACGCGGGAGCGTCAGGACGGGAGGATGATGGAGCGGGTGTTCGGATCGACGACCACGTCGACGGCCGGCAGGGCCGTCGACGTGGGGCCCGCGATGGCTTCGGCGCCATGCGCCGGGTCGAACTCGGCGCCATGACACGGACACACGAGGATCCGGTTCGAGCTGTCATAACCCACGAGGCAGCCGGCATGGGTGCAGGTCCGGCTATATGCCACGACCTCGTCAGCGCCCAACCGGACGAGCACGGCGGCGCCCACAGCCGGCGCGGTGAAGCCGATCGCCTCACCGATCGGCAGTTGGTCGAGCGTGGTGATCGTGCGACCTGGCACGGACGGCGCATCGCCAGTTCCACCGGTGGATGGCGTCGACGGCCCGGTCGGCCCGGTAGGAGTCGTTCTCGGTTGCGGTGCGGAGGCCAGCGTGTCGACCGACGGTCCGGAGAATGCCTTGGACGCGGTGGCGATGACGAGCGTCAGCCCTCCGACGACCGCTCCCCGGAGGAACTGTCGGCGGTCCACGTGATCGATCACCTCGAGCGGACCGACCATGCGACCCGTTCGCGCACGCTCCATCTCCACGATGCCTGCGAGCAGCGCGAGCCACGCGACCGCGTAGATCGAGTCCGAGCCGAGGAAGTACGGGTGGACGTGCCACGTCGCGGACAACAAGAGCGTCAGGCTCACGACGAACCCGCCGATGGCTGCGGTCAGCGACGCGACGCCCAGCAGCGTGCCGACGCCGATCGCGATCTCGATCAACGCGATCGCGACCCCCGCGAACACCGGCGCGCGCGCGAGGACGAGCAAGAGCGGACCTGCCGGGGTCCCCTGCGCGAACCCGTGGAGCTGGGTCCCCACGAAATCAGCGCTCCCCGTTCGGAGGAAGTTCGGATCGAGGAGCTTCTGCGCTCCCGCGAACAGGAACGTCGCCCCGAGGAATCCGCGAAGGATCCGGAGCGCCCACGGAAGCTCGATCCATCCCTCGGCGAACCCTCGCTCGCCCCGAGGCGCCGCGACGGATCGGGTCGTGTCCGGACGGCGAGGAACGTGACGAGCGGGGCGGCGAGTGGTCGTCGGATCGGTCATGCATCGAGTGTGCGCCGACGACGTTTGGACATGGTTGGACCATGGTTCGGGAACGGTTAGAACCTCAGGTGGCATCCAGGTTCGGCTGCGACGATGTGGGGATGCGGATCCTGCTGGTCGAGGACGATCGCCGCCTCTCCGAACTGCTGGCCAGACGGCTCCGTTCGGAGGGGCACGACGCCGAGACGTGCGACAACGGCGTCGACGGCTTGGAGCGAGCGACGTCCGGAGACTTCGACCTCGCGATCATCGACGTGATGCTCCCCGGACTCGACGGTGTCTCGCTGACCTCGGCACTCCGCGGACAAGGCTCGTCGCTCCCGGTGCTGATGCTCACGGCACGAGACGCGGTGGACGATCGCGTCACCGGTCTCCGCGCGGGCGCCGACGACTACCTCGTCAAACCGTTCGCGTTCGTGGAGCTGCTGGCGAGGATCGATGCCCTCGCACGTCGGACCGGGCCCGTCGTCGCGAACGCCACCCTCGTGGAAGGCGCTGTGGCCGTGGACCCCATGGCCCGGCGGGTCACGGTCGACGGCCGTGAGGTCGAGCTGACCGCGAAGGAGTTCGACCTGCTGCAGTGCCTGCTCGAGCACGCCGGCAGGGTCCTGACGCGTGTCGAACTCAAAGAGCTGGTGTGGGACTTCTCGTTCGACGCGCAGACGAAGGTCGTGGATCTGTACGTGCATTACCTCCGCAAGAAGCTCGGGCCCGCGGGCGACATCATCCAGACCGTGCGCGGCGTCGGCTACGCGGTCGGCCGCTGATGTTCCGCTCGCTGCGATCCCGGCTGGCGCTGTCCCATGCACTCGTCCTCACGGTGATCCTCGTCGGGCTCGGGTTCTGGTTGCAGCTGCTGTTGGCGGGAACGCTCGACCGCAGCGCCACGGACGATCTGCTCGCGCAGGCGAACGGTCAGGTGAAGAGCATCGAGGAGTCGGGCGAGGTGCAGCCACCGGTCGACTCGGATACGCCGTCGGAGGCCTCGGTGCAGCTGGCGATCTACGCCTCCCCCGACGACCGCCTGGTGGGCGAACCCACCGAAACGCCACGGTGGTTGCGGCACTACCCAGCGACGGTGACGGATCTGTCGGTCGCGGGCGAGCACGTCCGAGTCATCACGGTTCCCGCGAAGGTCGAGGGAAACGTGGTCGCGTGGGTCGCGGCCGGACGCTCGCTGGAGTCCGAGGACCGACTGCTCCAACAGGTGCGGCTGCTCCTCATCGTCGGAGGCGCGATCGCCGTCGTGGCCAGCCTGTTCGCCGGCTGGTGGCTCGCCGGGCGCGCGGTCCGGCCCGTGGAGCGCGCCTATCGCGCGCAGGCGGGGTTCGCCGCCGATGCGTCGCACGAACTCCGCACGCCGCTCGCGTTCATCCGTTCAGGGGTGGAGGTCCTCTCCGAAGGAGACCCGGAACTCGGGGCCGAGGTCCTCGCGGATGTCGACTACCTGACCGGCATGACGCAGCGGCTGCTCATGATGGCGCGTGCCGAACGCGGCACGATGTCGCTCGAGCGGGCACCGATCGACGTCGGCGCGATCTGCCGTTCGGCGGGACGGCGCAGCGAGGTCGCACACGCCGATCGGCTCACGATCTCCGGGCCCGCACCCTTGACGGCGATCGGCGACGGCGTCGGGCTCGAGGCAGCACTGGACGCGGTGCTCGAGAACGTGCACGAGCACGGCGGCGGCACGGCCGAGCTCGTCTGGGCGGCGGCGGGCGACGACGCCGTGGTCTCGGTGGTCGACCACGGCCCGGGTCTGCCGGCCGATGCCGCCGAGCAGGCGTTCGAACGGTTCTTCCGGGCCGATCCCTCGCGGGCGCGCGATACGGGCGGCGCCGGACTGGGACTGTCGCTGGCTCGCACGCTCATCCAGGCACAAGGCGGCCGGATATGGCTCGAGTCGACGCCGGGAGGCGGGCTCACCGCGCGTGTCGCCCTTCCCTTGTCACGCCCGCGAGGCGCGAGTTCAACCTCCGGCTGAACGGCTCGCGAACGGCGTCGTCGGGGGCGACGTCCGGACGCGCACACGGACGTCGACCACCTTCACACCGGACGGAAGGACCATCACGGGGTTGCAGTCCATCTCGGCGATCTCGGGATGCGCGTCGGCGAGCGCGCCCACCCGGAGGATCGTCTGCACCAGGGCACCCACGTCGGCCTTCGGTGCGCCCCGGAACCCGTCCAGCAAGGGGAACGTGGCCAGCGACCGGACCATCTCGTCCGCATCCACGTCGGTGATGGGCGCGACGCGCACGGCCACATCCCGCTGGAGCTCCACCGTGACGCCGCCGCCCCCGCACGCGACGACCGGGCCGAACACCGGGTCCGCGACCACGCCGACCAGCATCTCGACGGCATCCTCGATCCGTTCCTGCAGCGTGAACCCGTCGAGCCGCTCTCCGGCGGCCTCAACACGCGTACGCATGCTTCGGGCTTCCTCGAGCACGTCGCCGGGCCGCACGCCGATCCGCACGGCGCCGGACTCCGTCTTGTGCAACGGGCCGATCCCCTTCAGGACGATCGGCCCGTCGAACGACGTGGCTGCCTCTGACGCCTCCTCGGCCGTCCGAACGCTCACCGTGCGCGCCAGCGGGATGCCGTAGCACGCGAGCAGTCGCTCGGCGTCTTCCGTCGGGAGCCACTCGTCTCCACGCGCGAGCGCGGCCGCGATCAACGCGGCCGCCTCCCCCGGCTGCGTGTCGTCGAACGACGGCACGAGCCCCTCGGCGCGCGACCGCCACATGCCGTACCGCACCGCGCGCGCAAGCGCGATGGCAGCCTGCTCGGGATAGCGATAGGAGGGGATCCGGCTGCCGGGCGCACGCAGCACGTCGGGGAGACCGCGCGCGGACATGAAGCACGACAGGATGGGGATGCGGCCGTCGACCTCGGCGACCGCGCGGACGAGCTGGCGAGCGACCTCGGGGGCCGCCGCCTCCAGGGGCGGGATGTAGAGCACGATCAGCGCGTCGATCCCTGGATCGCCCGCGACCACACGGATCGCTCGGCCGTAGTCCTCCGCCGACGCGGAGGCGATCATGTCGACGGGGTTCGAGACCGACGACGCCACCGGGAGGAACGACCGCAGCTCGTGCACCGTGCCGGCTCCCAGCTCCGTCACGGCGAGGCCGTTCGCCTCGCACGTGTCCGCGCAGAGGATGCCCAGCCCGCCGGCGTTCGTCACGATGGCGACGCGGTTGCCGGCCGGGACCGGCTGGTTGGCCAGGAGCGTCGCCACGTCGAACAGCTGCTCGAGCGTGTCGGTCCGGATCACGCCGCTCTGCCGGAAGAGCGCGTCCACGGTGGAGTCCGAGGCGGCCAGCAGCGCCCCGGTGTGCGACATCGCCGCGCGACTCCCGGCTGCGCTGCGCCCGCTCTTCACGGCGACGATCGGCGTGTGGGCGCCCAGCCGGCGGGCGAGCCTGGCGAACCGGCGCGGGTTCCCGAACGACTCGAGGTACATCAACACGACATCGGTGTTCGGGTCGTCGTCCCAATAGCTCAGGAGATCGTTGCCGGAGATGTCTGCCTTGTTCCCGATGGAGACGAACGTCGACAGACCCAAGCCGAGCTCCGCGGCTTGCCCCATGACCGCGATCCCGAGCGCGCCGCTCTGCGAGAGGAACCCGACGCGTCCCGCAGGGGGCCACGTCGTCGCGAACGTGCCGTTGAGTTGCACGGCGGGGTCGGTGTTCACCACCCCCATGCAGTTCGGACCGATCAGTCGCATGCCGGATGCGCGACACACGTCGAGGAGCTCGCGTTGCAACGCGGCGCCGTCCGAGCCGGTTTCGGCGAACCCGGCGGAGATCACGACGAGCCCGCGCACACCCTTCTCGCCGCACTCCCGGGCCACCGCGATGACATGCGCCGCCGGCACCGCGACGAACGCCACGTCGACGTGACCGGGGATGTCGAGCACGCTCGGGAACGCCGCGATGCCCTGCACGACGGCCGACTTCGGGTTGACGGCGTGCACCACGCCCGCGAACGGAGGGTCCAGCAGGTTGTGGAGGAGCCGTCCGCCGATCGACGCTGCGTCGCGCGACGCCCCGATCACCGCGACGGACGTGGGCTGGAGGATCGCACGGACGGCGTTCGCCGCCGCGATCCGCTCCCGATCCTCGTACGCGGCGAGCGCCTCGGCGGTGAGCGCCGTCGGGAACTCGACGTCCACGGTCCCCGGCGTCGCGCGCAGATGAACGGGGAAGCCGCTGCGCCGGAAGACGTCGATCATCCGGTGGTTCTCCGGGAGCACGTGTGCATGGAACGTCGAGATGCCGGCATCGTCGGCGGCGTCGGCCAGATGCGCGACCAGGATCGAGCCGAGGCCACGCCCCTGCAAGGCGTCGGCGACGCTGACGCTGACCTCCGCCCGTGACGGATCTCCTTCGCGGATGTATTGCGCGCCGCCGATCACCTCACCCGCTCCAGCTTCGGCCACGGCCAGCAGCGTGAGGTGGTTCCGGTAATCGACCTCGGTCGAGCGCCGCGCGATATCACTGACGTCGACCGCCACACCGCCGAACCGGAAGTAGCGGGACTCGTCCGACAGGCCGATCAGATAGTCCTCGATCCGTTCGCGATCCTCGCGCCGTGCCGGCCGGATGCGCACGGTGGCGCCGTCTCGCAGGACGACGTCGACCTCCCGGTGCGCCGGATACGGGGCCGAAGCGTCGTCCATGGCGCCTAATCGGCCTAGCGCTCGAGAAGCTCGCGCAGCACCATCCGCAGGAGGCCACCGCCGGCGAAGTAGTCGACCTCCGCGGCGCCGTCGATCCGCACGATCGCGCTGAACGCGCGTCGTGCACCGTCGTCGCTCACCGCCTCGACCGCGACCTGCATCCCGGGCGACACGCCGCCCTCCAGACCGCGGACCGAGATCGTCTCCCGTCCGCTGAGGCCGAGCGACGCCGCGGACTCCCCCGCCGCGAACTGGAGCGGCAGGACGCCCATCCCGACGAGGTTGCTGCGATGGATCCGCTCGTAGCTCTCGGCGATCACGAACCGAACACCGAGGAGCGAGGGGCCCTTCGCCGCCCAGTCGCGGCTGGAGCCGCTGCCGTACTCCTTGCCTGCCAGGACCGCGAGCGGCACACCCGCCTCCCGGTAGCGGCCCGCGGCGTCGAACACCGTCATGAGGTCGCCGTCGGGGAGATACGTGGTCCACGGGCCCTCGGTCCCTGGCGCCATCTCGTTGCGGAGCCGGATGTTCGCGAACGTCCCGCGCATCATGACCTCGTGGTTACCGCGGCGTGCGCCGTAGCTGTTGAACTCCGCCGGCGACACCCCGCGCGCCTTGAGGAACTCCCCCGCGGGCGAGTCCGCCTTGATCGATCCGGCCGGCGAGATGTGGTCGGTGGTGATGGAGTCGCCGACCTTGACCAGGACGCGCGCGCCCTCGATGTTCCCGCCGGCGACGGCATCGTCGAGATCGTCGAAGAACGGCGGCTCTCGCACGTATGTCGAATCTGGATCCCATTCGTACATCGGACCTGAGGGCGACGGCAGTGCCGCCCAGTTCTCGTCGCCGTCCCAGACGCGTCCGTATTCGTGCTCGAACTGTTGAGGCTCGAGCGACGTCCGGATGGCCTGCGCCACGTCGTCGGCCGAGGGCCAGATGTCGCTGAGGAATACCGGACCATCCGCGCCTCGGCCGAGCGGCTCGGTCGTGAGGTCGATCTGGACGCTGCCGGCCAGGGCGTAGGCGACACAGAGCGGCGGCGAGGCGAGGTAGCTCGCCCTCACCTGCGGATGGATCCTCCCCTCGAAGTTCCGGTTCCCGGAGAGGACGGCGACGACGTTCAGGTCCCCCTCGTCGACGGCGCTCGCGACGTTCTCCGGCAACGGTCCGGAGTTCCCGATGCACGTCGTGCACCCGTAGCCGACCAGCGAGAACCCGAGCTTGTCGAGGTACGGCGTCAGGCCCGCGCGATCGAGGTAGTCGGTCACGACTCGCGACCCGGGTGCGAGGCTGGTCTTCACCCATGGCTTCGTCTCCAGCCCCGCTTCGACGGCCTTCTTGGCAAGCAGACCCGCGGCGAGCATGACGGAGGGGTTGGACGTGTTCGTGCAGCTGGTGATCGCCGCGATCACGACCGAGCCGTGCCGGACGGTGGCCCCGTTCACGTCGATCGGCGTCTCGGTACCCGGCTCGATCGTCGCGTCCACATCGACGGCCACGTCGGGGTTCCCGCCCTCCGATTCGAACCGTCCGACCTCGGTCAGCTTCGGGTCCGGCTCGGAACCGTCGCGGAACGCGGCGACGAACGAGTCCCAGACATCGGGCAGCGCCACCCGATCCTGCGGGCGTTTCGGTCCGGCGAGCGATGGGACGATCCCCGATAGATCCAGGTCGAGCACCTCGGTGAACACCGGGTCCGGATCGCCATCGGAGCGGAACAGCCCCTGCTCCTTCGTGTAGCGCTCCACCACGTCGACGAGTCGGTCACGGCCCGTGAACGCCAGATACCGGAGCGTCTCTTCGTCGACGGGGAAGTATGCGGCGGTGGCCCCGTACTCGGGACACATGTTGGACATGGTCGCTCGGTCGGCGGTGGAAAGCGTGGACAGCCCGTCGCCGAAGAACTCGACGAATCGCCCGACGACGCCGTGCGCGCGAAGCATCTCTGTGAGCGTGAGCACCAGGTCGGTCGCGGTGGTGCCGGGAGGGAGGCCCCCCGTCATCCGCACGCCGACCATGAGCGGCTGTGGCATGAACGCGGGCTGGCCGAGCATGGCGGCCTCCGCCTCGATGCCGCCGACGCCCCAGCCGAGCACGCCCAAGCCGTTGATCATGGTCGTGTGTGAGTCCGTCCCGACGAGCGTGTCCGGGAACGCGACCCCATCGCGGACGGTCACCACCTGGCCGAGGTGCTCCAGGTTCACCTGGTGACAGATGCCCGCGCCCGGAGGGACCACGCGGAGCCCGTCGAAGGCCTGCTGCGCCCATCGCAGGAGCGCATAGCGTTCGGAGTTGCGGCGGTACTCCCACTCGATGTTGGCCGCGTACGCGCCTTCGCTCCGGAACAGGTCGACCTGTACCGAGTGATCGATGATCAGATCTGCGGGAACGAGCGGATCGACCGTTGACGGGTCGCCGCCGTTCCGGGCCATGGCCGAGCGCATCGCGGCCAGGTCCACCACCGCCGGGACGCCCGTCAGGTCCTGCATCAGGACGCGGCCTGGCATGAACGCGATGTTCTGAGCCGGTCCCGGCCACGCGGCCAGCGCCCGCACGTCGTCGTCGGACACGTCGCGCGTGCCGGCGCGGCGGAGCAGGTTCTCCAGCAGGATCTTGACGGTCTTGGGGAGGCGCGCGATGTCGCCGTGGTCGCTCAGATGGTCCAGTCGGTAGATGTCGACGGCGCCGTCGGCGGTCTCCAACGAACCGCGGGCGCCGGTCAGCTCGGAGGTCATCGTGACGTCGCTTCCTTCCTCATGACGGGCTCCTCCATCCTCCCACGCGCGAACGCGCTCGCTTCAGGAGCCGGGACGATCGGCCTTGCGGGCGGCCTTGACGGCGGCCTTGTGCTCCATGCGCGTCGTGCGGCGGAGCTTGGCCTCACGTTGACGTCGTTGTTCGGTTTCGGTCTCGGCCAGGAGCGGTGCCACGGGACGCGGATGGCCCTCCTGGTCGATCGCGACGTACACCAGATAGGCGCTCGCGGCATGGACGCGTCTGCCGGTGATCGGGTTCTCGGCCTCGACGCGGACGCCGCACTCCATGGATGTGGTGCCGACGTCGTTCACGGCCGCGTGGAGCGTGAGGACGTCCCCGATGTGGACCGGCTCCAGGAACGTCATCTCGTCGAGCGACACCGTCACCGCCAGCCCGCCCGCGTGACGGATCGCGGCCAGCGCCGCCGCGGTATCGACCAGCCGCATGATCACGCCTCCGTGGACGTTGCCGGCCACGTTCGCGTCGGTGACCTCCATCATCTGCGTGAGCGTCACGCGCGACGCGGATGCGGGCTCTCGATGCGGGTTCGAACGCGGCCATCGTCGGCATCCTACGTCGGCGCGGATACCCTGCCGGACATGCGACGCGCGTTGTGGGCTCTGGCGTTCGTGCTCGCCGCGGCATGTAGCGGCGATCCGGTCGACACGCCATCCGCACCCCCGAGCGCCGTCCTCGTCCGTCTCACCGACCATGTCACCGAGCGAGAGCTCCTCCCCCAGCCCGGAGGTCGAGCCCGTCAACATCCCGAGCGGCACCCCGTCCTCGTTCGACGAGGACGTCGAGTCGTCCGAGGTTCCGCCCGAGGCGTTGATCCCGCCGGGGACGTCCGTGACCGACGTCTGGTACGCGGAGACCGACCGCCGGGTCCTCGATCCTGGTCGCCTTCGTCGATCCGGGGACCGACCCGTTCCGGCTGGAGCACGGTCTCGTGGTGTGGCGCCGGTTCCCCGGTGAGGCCGGAGCCGTGGCGTCCGGTGTTCGGGTTGCTCGATCCGCCGGAGCGCGGCGTGGTCGAACTGCACGCGATCATCGGCGACGCGACGGGCGACGGTTCGCCCGATGCGCTCGTGTTCGAGGACACCGGTGGCTCTGGCGCATGCGGCACATGGCGGGTCATCGACCTCGCGGCGAACGCCGCCGTGTTCACCAAGAAGACGTGCGACACGACGATCGATCTCTCGAGCGACCCTCCGGGGCTCGTGGTACGGGAGGCGGTGTTCGCGCCCGGCGACGCCCATTGCTGCCCCAGCTCGACCAAGACGTCCGTCCTGACGTTCGACGAGGCCGCCGGCGGGTGGACGGTCGACTCGACGACGGAGCAACCCACCTGAGCCGATTCGACACATGACTGCCTCTCCGATATATTCAACCAATCGGTTGAATGAGGAGCGGAACGGGTGGCGGTCGACCAGCTGAGCGAGACGTTCTCGGCACTTGCCGATCCGACGCGCAGGGCGATCCTTGCGCGGCTGGCGCACGGGGAGGCGACGGTCAACGAGCTGGCCGAGCCGTTCCCGGTCAGCTTGCAGGCGGTGTCGAAGCACCTGAAGGTGTTGGAGCGCGCCGGGTTGATCGCCCGCGGGAGGACCGCTCAGTGGCGACCGTGCCGGCTGCGCGCCGAACCCCTCGGCGACGCGACGACATGGCTGCAGGACTACCGGCGGTTCTGGGAGGCCGGCTTCGACCGGCTCGATGAGCATCTGCGACAGATCCAGTCCAGAGATACGAAAGGAGCTCGGCATGAGTGACAACGCACCGCAGGAAGGCGTGGTTTCCGCGCACAGCGACGCCGAGGGCATCCTGATCGTGCGGGTCTTCGACGCGCCCCGCGAGTTGGTCTTCCAGGCGTGGACGGTGCCCGAGCGGTTCGCCACGTGGTTCGGCGAGCACGGGTCCTCGATCCCCCTCGACAAGGTGTCGATGGATGCCCGGCCGGGCGGGGCCTGGAACGCCACGATGCTCCACGGGCCGGAGCAGATCGAGATCCCGTTCGCCGGCACGTTCCTGGAGGTCGTGGAGCCGGAGCGCGTGTCGATGACGATCGTCGATCCGGCCGACCCGGAGAGCGGCTCCGTCGAGGTCTTGACCGCCGACTTCAAGGATCTGGGCAACGGCCGGACCGAGATGACGTTCACCCAGCGCGGCGGCAACCTGCCGGCCGACGAGTATTCGCGCGCGATGCGCGGCTCGCTGATCTTCTTCGATCGCCTGGCCGAGCACCTCGGCGAGACCCTGAAAGCGAGACACGACACGGCGTAACGACGAAGAACGGATGAGCTTCGCCTGAGTACCCTCTTGGTCGATGGCGACGACGAAGCACCCGCGGATCCAGGCGGTGACGGAGGACGCTCGGGTTACCCCGATCGAGCTGTTCTTCGATCTGGTCTTCGTCTTCTCGCTCACGCAGGTGACCGCCCTGATGTCCCACAACCTCACGGGACGAGGGATCGTGCAGGGGATGTTGGTCCTCTGTCTCCTCTGGTGGTGCTGGGTGGGGTTCGCGTGGATCGGGAACGTGCTGCGCGCGGACGAAGGGGTCGGCCGGGTGGCGATGTTCGGCTCGATGGGCGCGATGTTCGTCCTCGCGCTCTGCGTGCCCGAAGCGTTCGTCGACCTACCCGGCGGCTTGTTCGGACCGGTCGTCCTCGCTATCACCTACCTCTTGCTGCGGCTGTTCCATCTGGGGATCTTCTGGCTGGCGGGCGCGCACGATCCCGGGCTCCGTCGCCAGCTGCTCCGGTTCCTCCCGTCCCTGCTCGTCAGCACCGCCTTGTTGCTGGTGGCGTCTCAGCTTGAGGGGACGGCGCAGATGCTCGTGTGGGTCGCCGTCCTGGTCGCCGACTACCTCGGCACGATCCTGGGCGGCGCGTCCGGGTGGCGGCTGAACTCGGCCAGCCACTTCGCCGAACGTCATGGGCTCATCGTGATCATCGCGCTCGGCGAGTCGATCGTCGCCACGGGTTCGGGTGTCTCCTCGCTCCCCATCTCGTGGCCGATCATCGTCGCGACGACCGTCGGGCTCGCGTTGGCGGCCTGCATCTGGTGGGCGTACTTCGACGTGCTGGCGATCGCCGCTGAACGGGTCCTGCGCGAGGCGGAGGGCGAGGTCCGCACCCGCCTCGCGCGCGACGCGTACAGCTACCTGCACCTGCCGATGATCGCAGGCATCGTGCTCATGGCCTTGGGGATGGAGCACGTCCTGAAGTACGTCGGCGACACGAGCCACCACGAACTCAGCGATCCGCTCGCCACGATCCCGCTCACCGCGATGTACGGCGGGGTCGCCCTCTACCTGCTCGCCCAGGTGGCGTTCAAGTACCGGAACTGGCACACGCTCTCGACTCCTCGGTTGATCGCGACCGCCGCGATCCTTCTCCTGATCCCGGCGGCGGCGCAGATCCCCGCGCTCGCCGCCCTGGGCGTGGTCACGGCGGTGATGGTGGCGCTCATCGCGTTCGAGTCACTGACGTACTCCGAGCTGCGCGAGCAGGTCCGTCACGTGGACGACCTCGAGGCCGGCGAGCTCCACGCCGAGGCGTCGTAGGGACGCGCTCGAACTCGGCGCCGCTCCGAGAAGCGTCCGAGGGCGCGGCTACCATAGGCGCCATGGCGCGGATGTTCGTGGAGGGCTGGGCTCCCGAGTACGGCGCACCCTTCGATCCGGACGAACAGATGGCCCCGGCCGAGGGGACCATCGACCCCACCGTCGAGCTGACCGACTGGGAGCCGCTCGAGGGTGTCGACGACGGCATCGACCAGATCGGGTTCGTGGACGGGGTGCGACGGATCGACGCCCGGCTGCTGCTGGACGATCCCGTCTCCGGTCCCACCCCCGGGATCTGCGGGACGTTCGCCGTCGGCGCCACGCGCTGGCATCGGCATGAGCGATGGTCAGAGATCACGGACGTGCGAGTGGAGCGGTGGGCGGTGGTGGCCGGCGGACGCGCCGACGAGCTCCCCGCCGTGGAGCTTGACCCTCCGTACCGCACCGCGACCACGCCGTCGGACGATCCCTCGCATCTGATCGGCGAGCTCCACACGCGGATGCGTCGCGCAGAGGGTGAGCTCGCGTCCGCGCTGGCCGCCGACGCGTTCGTGGTCGCGGACGGTCCGCTCAACAAGCCGCTCGCGCCGCTCGCGGTCGTCGGTTACATCAAGAGCCATCGCGTGACGTACCTGCCGCCCGAGCAGAACGTCGTGATCGCCGAGCTCGCGCCGGGACAGCGGACGCCGCTGTTCACGATCGCGGCCGACCGGCCCGATGTATGCCGGTACTCCTGGTACGTGCGTCTCGCGATGTTGCAGGGCGGCCACTCGTGGACCGGGGTCGTCCGCTGCGAGGCGTCCGGCAAGCTCCCGAAGGACGACGTGAGGACGATCGCCGATCGCACGGCGGCGATCCTGCCGATCGTGGGCTCCGAGCCCCACATCGATCCGCGGGCGCCGCAGAACCTGGTGCCGATCGGCGCGCTCGAGCGGGAACTGCGTCACCGGATGGGCGACCCGGGATTGGTCTACCGCGCGCTGCGGTACGCCGTCAGCGAACGGGAGGCGTCGTGACCGGCGACGGTGTCGGCCGGGTCCTCGGCTCGGAGCATTCCTCGACGAGCGAGTTCCGCGTGGTGCTCGACGACGACGAGTACCTCCAGCTCGACGACCTCATCGTCGTCCGGACCCAAGTCCCGAAGGCGGGCGAGGTCGCGACGTACGGGGTCGTGACCGAGGCGGAGTCGGTCTACGAAGGCGCGACGTACGAGTCGGACACGCACCGCGTGGCCGAGCTCGGCATCATGCCCGCGTCGAAGGTGCGCTCCGCCCGGGTCGCGGTCACGCGTGTGGACCCGGAGATCTGGGTCTCCCCGGACCCCGGTGAGATCGTGCAACGCGCCACCGGAGACGAGCGCGCGAAAGCCCTGTACCTCGACGAGATGGGTCGCCCGCTGCCGATCGGGATCGGCCGCGACGGCGAGCCCGTCGCCGTCGACCTCGACTTCTTCGACGGACGCAAAGGCGGCCACATGTCGATCAGCGGCATCAGCGGGGTCGCGACCAAGACATCGTTCGCGCTGTTCTTCCTCCGGATGCTGACCGGGCATCCAGGCGTGGTCGGCGAGGGCGCCTCCAACCTCCGCGTGCTGGTCTTCAACGTGAAGGGCGAGGACCTGCTCTGGCTCGACAAGCCGAACCGCTTCTTCGACGACGAGGCGGCCGCGGGGTGGGCCAAGCTCGGCGTCGAGCCCGGGCCGTTCCCGTCGGTGCGGTTCTGGGCGCCGGCCCGCAAGCGCTCCGGTGACGTCGTCGTCCCCGACACCGGAGGACGACACGAAGGGGTCGACGTCTTCAGCTGGACGCCGCGCGAGTTCGTCGACGAGGACTGCCTGCAGTTCCTGTTCACCGACGCGAACGACGCGAAGAACCAGATCCCGTTCGTCCGGGAACGCGTCCAGGCACAGTTGAAGCGGTTCGCCGTCGACGTGGTGGGGATGCCCGGCGCGGTCGTGCTCCGCGATCCACGCGACGCACCGGACGGCAATTGGCGCGGCCAGCAGGTCCAGGCGCAGGCCGGCGAACGGATCGTCACCGACCTGCTCACGCTCGTCGATGCGCTGGGCGAGTTCCTGGAGCCGGAGGACGGCTCCGAGCCGGACTGGGCGTGGAGCGGCCGGGTGATGGGGGGCACGGTCTCCGCGTTCATGCGGCGGTTGCACGCGGGCGCCGCGCGGATGGGACAGCTCGTCAGGGCCGGCGAGAGCCGCCGCATCGATCGCTCGAAGGCGAGCGTGACCGTCGTCGCGATCCAGTCGCTGCACGACCAGGCGCAGCGGTTCGTGGTCGGCGCGCTGCTGAACGAGGCCTTCCGCGAGAAGGACGAGTCCGGGCAGCGCCTCCCGCTCTCGGTCGTCGTGCTTGACGAACTCAACAAGTACGCACCGCGTGAGGGAACCAGCCCGTTGAAGGACATGCTCGTCGACATCGCGCAGCGCGGTCGCTCGCTGGGCATCCTGCTCGTCGGGGCACAGCAGACCGCATCACGCGTGGCGTCCGAGGTGTTGGAGAACGCCGCGATCCGCGTGAGCGGCCGTTTGGACGCCGCCGAGGCCGAACGCGCCGAGTACGGGTGGATGCTCCCATCCACGCGGGCTCGCGCGCGGTTGCTCAAGCCCGGCACCATGGTCATCTCGCAGCCGGCGATCCCCGTGCCGCTCGTCGTCACGTTCCCGTTCCCCCCGTGGGCCACCAGGAAGGAGGAGGTGGCGACGGACGCCGACGGTGATCCGTTCGCGGGCCTGTGACGCGACCCGCCACGCCCTCCCCCCGGACATGAAGATCCTCCACACGTCGGACTGGCACATCGGCAAACGACTGGGCCGGCACGACCGCATGGACGAATTCGTCGAGGTCCTCGCCGAGGTCGAGCGCATCGCCGACGAGCGCGAGGTGGACCTCGTGATCGTCTCCGGTGACGTGTGGGACCGACCCGCGCCTGCGACGGATGCGCTCGCGCTCGGTCTCCGAACGCTGATGCGGCTGGCCACGCACCGGCCCGTGGTCGCCGTCGCCGGCAACCACGACTCACCGGACTTCTTCGAGGCGCTCGCGCCGCTCCTGCGTCCGCTCGGCGTGCATCTGATCGGCAACGTGAAGCGCCCCGACGAGGGCGGCCTACTCGGACCCGATGACCTGGGCGGGCTGCCCGTCGTCGTCGCCGGCTTCCCGTTCCTCCGGGAAGGCAAGGTCGTCGATTTCATGAAGGACGCCGGCGAGTGGTACCGCGGGTACGCGGATCGCGTCGCCGCGATCACCGGCCGATACAACGACGCACTCGTCGAACGCGCCGGCGCCGACCTGGTGCCGATCCTGGTCGCGCATTTCCTGGTGAACGGCGTGACGATGGGGCGGGATGCCCCGCGCGGGGAACGCGAGCTCCACATGGGCGATGCCTACACGGCCACGCCGCAGGCGATCCCCGCCGGACCGCAGTACGTGGCGATGGGCCACATCCACGCGCCCCAGAAGGTTCCGGGCGCGCCCGTCCCCGCGGAATACGCCGGCTCGCTCCTCGCGCTCGACTTCGGGGAGGCCGGAGAGCAGAAGCGGGTCGTCGTGGTGGACGCCGAACCGGGACGGCTGGCCGTCGCGGAGAGCATCCCGCTGCAGAGCGGCCGTCCCCTCGTCCGCGTGCAGGACACCTGGGACGCGATCGAGGCGCGGGCCGACGAGCTCGCCGGCGTGTTCCTCGACCTCACCGTGAAGACGAGCGGCACCGACATGACGCTCGCCGAGCGCGCATATGGGGCCTTCCCGTTCCTCGTGCGGGTCCGCGCACAGCGACCAGTGGGGATCGATCGGGATCGGCTGGCCAAGGATCACCGCTCGTGGGAGGAGCTGTACGCCGAGTACTACCGGCGGGAACATGACGAGGACGCTCCGGACGACCTGCTGGCCCTCTTCCGCGATGTGCTCGAGGAGGCGGCCGATGCGACCGCTTGAGCTGACGATCGAGGGGTTCCGCTCCTACCGCGAGCGGGTCACGTTCGATTGGCGCGGTCGGCGGCTCGTCGGGATCGTCGGTCCGATCGGCTCGGGGAAGTCATCGATCCTGGACGCGGTGTCCTTCGCGCTGTACGGGAAGACCCCCCAGGTGGAGGGCGCCACGAAGTCGCTGATCCACCAGCTGGCCGACCAGTCGCACGTCGAGCTCCGGTTCCAGGTGGATGGGCAGGTGTGGCGGGCCGTGCGATCGCTCCGACGCAAGGGGGCGTCAGGACATCAGCTCGAGCTGCTGGCCGACGACTCGCCCGACGCCCAGGTCCTGGAGGTGGTGACGCTCGAGGGCGCGATCAACGAGCGGGTCGAACAGATCATCGGCATGGACTTCAAGACGTTCTGCCGCTCCGTCCTGCTGGCGCAGAACCGATTCTCGGAGTTCCTCAAGGCGACACCCGCTCAGCGAGATGCGGTGCTGAAGGGCGTCTTCGGGTTCGAACGGTTGGACGACGCGCTCCGCGTGGCGAAGACGCGCGCGGAGCGGATCGACCTGGAGCTTGCCTCACTTGGCAAAGAGCGCGAGCGGATCGTGGAGGCGCGCGAGCACCTCGATGAGGCACGGGCGACGGCCGAACGGTCGCGCGAACGGCTGCATGCATTGGAATCGGCCGGTCCGGAGATCGAGCGCCTGGAGAAGGAGCGGGATGCCGCCGAAGGGGACGCGGCGTCGGCGGTCGCCCGCATGGCGACGCTGACCGAGATCGCGGGGACCCTTCCGGACGAAACCGACATCGCCTCTCCGATCGCGGCCTCGCGGGACGCCGGCGCCCGGGTCGCCGCGGCGGAGACCGTCGTTCGCGAGGCGGACGAGGCCCGTGCGGCATGCGAGGCCGAACTCGCCCGAGTCGCCTCGCTCCACGGGAACCGTGAGCAGTTCCGATCGTTCGCGAACCTGGTGGAGACCCACGAACGCCACGTCGCTGAGGTCGAGAGGACCCAGACCGCGGTCGACGGTGCGCGGGCGGAGCTCGACGAGGCACGCGCGGTCGAAGGAGCCCGTATCGCCGCCGCGTCCGCCGCCGCCGAGGCACTCAGCCTCGCGAACGAGGCGCTGACGGCAGCGGCGACGGATGTCGGCGCCGCACGGACCACGTTGATGGCCGCCACGCACGCGGAGATGGCGCATGAGCTCCGCGGCGCCCTCGTGGCGGGAGAACCGTGCCCGGTGTGCGCGCAAGAGGTCCACCAGGTGCCGAAGGCCGGAGCGGCACCGAAGGTCAAGGCGGCCGAGAGCGCGCTCGCCAAGGCGGAGAAGACCGAGGCGAAGGCGAGGACCGAGCGGGATCGGTGCGCCGGCACCGACGCATCAGCTCGAACATCGGTCGACGAAGCGGGCGCCGGCATCGGCCGGGGCGAAGCAGCGCTGGCCCAGGCGCTGGACACGGCGGCCGCCGCCACCGCCTCGCTCACCGCCACCAAGGATCAGCTCGTCGGATGGCTCGGCGAGGAGGGCGACCCACGGTCGTTGTTCGAGGCGAGAGAGGCCGAGCTCACCGCTGCCGAGCGAGCCGTGGAGGCCGGGCACCGCGCGGTTGAGGCGGCGCGAGCCGGTCTCGACGAGGCGGCCCGGCTCGCCGAAGGCGCGAGCGCCGCGATCGCCACGCTGGCGAACCGGCTGTCGGGGGTGTGGGGCCGCCTCGAGGAGGACCGCGACGTCGCCGTGGAGCCGGAGGCGATCGAGTCGGCGTACGCGGCGATCCGCGAGGAACTGGTCACGCGCCACGAGCGTGCGACGGCCGAACGAGACGTCGCGACCGCGCGCGTGGACGATGCCGCGCGCGCGCGCCTCGAGGTCCTCCGGAGCGTGGAGCTCGGGCCCAACGACGATTTCCGCCGCGCGCTGGCCGAGGCCGGCGTGGTGCATGGCGCCGCCGGCGCACGGGTGACGGAGCTCGAGGAACGGATCGCGTCCGCGAGCGACCTGGAACGGACGATCCTCGACCTCGAGGCGCGCCGGGACATCGCGAAGCGTCTCGCCGGCGACCTCCAACCCTCGCGGTTCCTCGGATTCCTCTTAGAAGAGGAGCGCGCCGAGCTGGCGGAGCTGGGAAGCGATCACTTCTCGGAGCTGACGGACGGCGGCTATCGCTTCACCGACGACGACCGGTTCGACATCGTGGACCTGAACGCCGCGAACACGAAGCGCAAGGCCGACAGTCTTTCCGGCGGCGAGACGTTCCTCGCCTCGCTGGCGCTCGCGCTCGCGCTGGCCGAGATGGTCGCGCGCGGGGGCGGACGGCTGGACTCCTTCTTCTTGGACGAAGGGTTCGGGAGCCTGGATCCGGAGCATCTGGACCTCGCGATGGACGGGATCGGCCGCCTGGTTTCCGAGAACGAGCGCCGACTGGTCGTCCTCGTCAGCCATGTGGCGGAGATGCGCGACGCGATCGAGGATCTGGTCGTGCTCGACAAGGACGACGTCACCGGCGACACCATCGTCCGCTCCGGCGCGGGACCCGCTGCGTAGCGGCGCTTCCGAACCGAAGCGGGCATCCGGCGGTGTTGGTTCGGGAACTACCTGGGACGGGGTACGTCCAAAGACCTACCTGATTCCGACCATATCCCTCCCGTGGCCGACTACGGGTTGCCTGGGAGCTGGCCGATACAACCTGAGAGGCCCGATCGAACAAGGGGAACGATGGCCGCCCAGAAGAGCATCTACCGGATCGCCAGAACGCTGCTGCTCGCCCTGGCAGCGCTCCTCGCGGTGGGCGCGGTCGGGTCGATGTTCATGGGTTCGCGGGCGGTCAGCCAGGCGAAGACCGCCGCGGTCGATCAGGCGCGAACGATCGTCGAGAACTCGCTGCCCATCACCCTCGCACCCAGCGACGTCGTCTCCGCCGCGACCGATTCGAAGGCGGATCTCATCACCAGCAAGATCACGCCGGTCCTGTTGGATCCGAGTGCGTGGGACGACGTCGCGATCTGGTCGCTGGACGGTCAGATCGTCTACGCGACGGATCGCTCGCTCATCGGGCAGCGGCCCGACGAGGCGCGCAGCAGCGTGCGCGACGCGACCGAGAACGGCACGGTCTCATCCGAGCAGCGCGATGGCATGTTCTCCGTGCTCATCCCCCTGCGGTTCCGGAGCGACGGACCGATCAGCGCCGCCATCCAGCTCGCCCGTCCCGACGACCTGATCGCCGCGGCCGGCCGGCCATGGCGCTACAACGCGATCCTCATGACGCTCGGCCTCATCGTCACGCTGTTCGTCCTCTACCGGGTCATGCGGCTCAGCGCGTCGGCATCGGCGAACGCCAGTTTCACGCCCGCGATCAGGGACCGCGTCGCGCCGGGGCTCCCGCCGCAGGTCGCGCCGCAGCGCCCGCTGGAGCTGGCGTCTCCGGGGCTCCGCGAGGAGGCCGAGGCCCGCAGGAAGGCACAAGAGCGCGCCACCTCCGCAGAGGAGCGGCTGACCGTCATCCAGGAGCAATACCGCAAGACGCTCGAAGAGCTCCACATCACGCAGCGGATGCTCCAAGAACGCCCGGCGTCGGCGACGACGACCGGTCCCGACCCCGAGGTCGAGGCGCGGCTGTTGAAGGCCGAGGGTCAGACGCGACTGCTCGAGGGACAGCTGGCGGCGATGAGCACGGAGCGGGACAAGCTCGCGCGCCACATCGCGGAACAGGCGAAAGCCGCGGAAGTGGCGAAGGCCAAGGGCGATCCGGAAGCCGATCGCAAGACGCGCCAGATCGAGCAGGAAGCGATCGGGCTCCGGGCGGAGCTCGAGGGCGCGCAGACCGAGCTGTCGCTGACCCGTCGCGAGCTCGACGCGTTGAAGCCGGACGCAGAGCGTGCCCAGGAGCTGCAGCAGGACCTGGACGCGGCCCACGTCGAGGCGCTCCACGCCCGCGAGGCGGCGGAGTCCGCGCAGTCCGAGCTCGCGCACGCGACGAGCGAGCTGGTCGACGTCCGCAACGAGCTCCGCGTCTTGCGGACCGAGGAGCAGAAGGCGAGCATCTTCGGCGAGGAACTGCGCGTCGCGCGCGCCGAGATCGACAGCCTGAAGGCATCGCACGCCGCCGACCTGGTGGAGCGCGAGGCCGAACTCGAGGCGCGCGTCCGCACGACCCGTGAGGAGTTCCAGACCCAGCTCGAGCAGAACGAGGCGGAGACGCAGCGCCTGCTCGCCGAGCGCGAGGAAGCGCTCACGAAGGAAGCCGCGTCCAGCGTGGCCGAGCTGCGCCGCGCCGCCGACGAGCGCGAGGCCGAGCTGCAGGCGCAGCTCGCCGAGCGTGAGGCCGAGCTCCAGGCGCAGCTCGCCGAGCGTGAGGCGGAGCTGCAGCACCGGCTCGCCGAGCGTGAGGCGACGCTGCAGGAACAGATCTCCGAGCAGGCAGAGCAGCTCGAACACAAGCTCACCCAGCGAGAGGCGGAGCTCACCGCACGCATCGCGGAGATGGAGGCGGGATCGATCGTGACGAAGGGCGAGCTCGACGCCTCGAACGCCGCGCTCGCGACGCTGAAGGGCGAGCTCCAAGCGGCCCGCGACGAGATCGAGGCCGTGACGCACGACGAGTCGTCGCGCGACGAGCAGGTGGCCAAGGCGAACGAGGAGCTCGTCCGGTCGCGCACCGAGATCGAGACGTTGCAGCACGAGCTCGGCGAGATCCAGCGAGGCCGCGACGCGTTCGAGGCCGAGCTGCAGCGTGCCACGCGGGAGCGCGAGGCGCTCCAAGCCGAGTTGGCCGCCGCCAGCGCCGAGGTCCAGACGGAGCTCGCACGCGGCGTCGAACTGTCCACGAAGGCCGAGGCCACCGAAGAGGCGCTCCGCGGCGCACGCGAGGCCGCTATGGCCACCGAGCAGGAGCTGGAACGGATCCGCTCCGAGCAGGAGCGTCTGGTCTCGGCGTTCGAGGACGCCAAGGCCCGTCACGCCGAAGAGCTCACCGTCGCGAAGGCAGCCGCCGAGGCCAGCCCCGACCTCGAGGAGATCCTCCGCACCAGCCAGGAGCGACTGGCCAGCCAGACCGAGAAGCTGATCGAGGTCGAGGAGCGCGCGCACTCCGCCGAGCGCCAGTTCGCCGACGCGGTCGTCCGGTTGGATGAGGTCGAGGCCGAGCTCCGCCATCTCCAGATGGAGAAGGCGCTGCACGATCTGCAGACGGAACGCCCCTCGGCCGACGCCAGCGCCGAGGACACCACGACGATCCCGAACGCTCCCTTGGAGGACCGCCGTTCATCCACGCCGTTCACCAAGGAGCTGGCGCTCGACGCGAAGAAGTCGCTGTCGCACATCTTGGGGCTCACGCAGATCATGAAGTACAAGAAGGACTCGAAGGACCAGACACAGCTGATCAAGCAGCTGACCGCTGCCGCCCGGCGCCTGGACCACACCGTCGCCGACCTGGCCGAGGCCGACTCGCTCGCGCACGGCGTCGTGGAACTGACGATCAAGCGGACCGACCTGGATGCCCTGTTGAAGCGCGTCGTGGACGAGTCCGGCATCGGTACCGACCATGACGTTCGCATCGACAGCCAGCCGCTCGTCGTGGGGGTCGACTCGCTCCGCGTCGAGCAGGTCGTCGCCGGCTTGCTCCGCTTCTGCGGGGACCGCACGGCGACGGGCAAGGCCATCACGGTCCGGCTCGGGAGCATGGATGGGGGCGCCTTGATCTCCGTCGAGGATCCCGAGCCGTCCAGCGACGGTTCGCTCAGCCCCGTCATCACCCGCTTCGTCGAGATGCAGGGCGGCTGGACGAAGATCGAGAGCCGTGACGGGGGCGGCTCTGCCTTCCGCGTCTTCCTGCCCGACGGCGGCCCGTCCGGCGAGACGCCGGTTGCACCCCCGACCGACGAGGTCGGAGGCGAGGAAGAGCCGGCCGCACCCGGCACGCTGCAGATCGTGGTGGCGGAGCCCGGCGAGCAGGACGGCCCCGACGCGTGGAGCGGCTCGGAGGAGCAGCTGTTCGTGCAGGAGCTGCACCGGCTGCACGCCGAGGACTGACGCGTCCCGCTAGTCCAGCAGCTTCAGCAGCTCCCGTGCGATCACGAGCCGTTGGATCTGGTTCGTCCCCTCGTAGATCTGGGTGATCTTCGCGTCGCGCATGAATCGCTCGGCAGGGTACTCGCGGACGTAGCCATAGCCGCCCAGGATCTGCACGGCATCGGTCGTGACCGCCATGGCCGCGTCCGACGCGAAGCACTTGGCCACGCTCGAGTGGAACGCCATGCGTGGATCGCCCGCGTCACACGCCGCGAGCGCGCGATACGTGAGCACACGAGCCGCCTCGACCTTCATCGCCATGTCGGCGAGCATGAACTTGATGCCCTCGAAGTCCACGATCCGTTCGCCGAACTGCTTACGCTCGCTCCCGTACGACAGCGCCAGATCGAGTGCGCCCTGCGCGATACCCACCGCCTGCGCCGCGATCACCGGACGCGAATGGTCGAGCGTGCGCATCGCGATCGAGAACCCCTCGCCCTCCGCGCCCACGATGCGGTCGGCAGGGATCCGGCAGTCGTCCAGGATGACCTCGCGCGTGGGTGAGCCCTTGATCCCCATCTTCTTCTCCGGCTTGCCGAACGACACGCCCGGATCGTCGCGCATCACCAGGAACGCCGAGACGCCTTTCGCTCGCAACGCGGGGTCGCTCGTCGCGAAGACCAGGTACGCGTGGGACACGCCGGCGCCGGTGATGAAGCGTTTCGTTCCGTTGAGGACGACGTGGTCCCCGCCCCGCTCGAACCGCGTGGCCATGGCCGCGGCGTCGGAGCCCGCGCCCGCCTCCGTGAGCGCGTACGACATCAGGATCTCGCCTCGACAGATGCCCTGCGTCATGGAACGTCGCTGCTCGTCGGTGCCGGCCAGCATCAGTGGGATCACGCCGAGCTTCGAGACGATCGGCGTCAGGGAGACGCCGGCCGACACGCGTGAGAGCTCCTCGATGAACACGCCGAACGCGAGCGCGCCACCCCCGGAGCCGCCGTCGGCCTCGGGATAGCCGACGCCCATCAGGTCGTTCTCGACCAGCATCCGGTAGACGTCCTCCGGCCACTCGTCGGTCTCGTCGATCTCGGCGGCGCGCGGAGCGATCCGTTCCTCGGCGATCCGGCGAACGAGCGCGCGGAACTCCTCCAGCTCCTCCGGCAGCTCGTAGCGACGGTCGTCCACGAACTCGTCCGCCTCAGACGACCCGTCGGATGATCAGCGCGTCGCCCTGTCCGCCGCCGCCGCAGAGCGCCGCCGCACCCAGATCGACGCCACGGCGCCGCATCTCCATCGCCAGCGTCAGGACGAGCCGGGCGCCGCTCGCCCCGATCGGGTGACCAAGCGCGATGGCCCCCCCGTTCACGTTCACGATGTCCTCACCGATCCCGAGCATGCGCGAGGCGTGGACGGTCACCGCGGCGAACGCCTCGTTGATCTCGACCAGCCCGAGGTCGCCGGCGTCCAGGCCGGCGCGCTTCAACGCCGCCTCGATCGCGAGCGCGGGCACGGTCTGCAGCGACGAGTACGCGCCCGCCGCCATCCCGTACGCCTCGATCACGGCGATCGGCTGCAGGCCGAGGCGCTCGGCCGCCTCCTCGTTCATCACGACCACCGCCGCCGCACCATCGGAGATCTGCGATGCGTTGCCGGCCGTGACGGTCCCGTCCGGCGTGAACGCGGGCTTCAGCGCGGCGAGCGCCTCGACGCTCGTGTCCGGCCGCATGCCTTCGTCGCGATCGAACGCGACCGGGTCGCCCTTCCGCTGCGGCACCTCGACCGCCACGACCTCCTCGGCGAGTCGTCCCACCTCCCACGCCTCGGCCGCCCGCTGGTGCGAGCGGGCCGACCACGTGTCCTGTTCGGCGCGATCGATGCCGAGCTCGCGGCTGACGATATCGGTGCCCTCGCCCATGTGATGGTCGTGGAAGCTCGACCACAGGCCGTCGTGGATCATCGAGTCGAGCATGGGCGTGTCGCCCAAGCGCGAGCCGTCGCGGGCCTTCGGGATCAGGAACGGCGCGTTGGTCATGGACTCCATGCCGCCCGCCACGACGATCTCCAGCTCGCCGGCCCGGATCATCTGGTCGGCCATCGCGATCGCGGAGAGCCCGGAGAGACACACCTTGTTGACCGTGATCGCGGGGACCTCCTTGGGGATCCCCGCCCCGACCGCGGCCTGGCGGGCGGTGATCTGGCCGGCGCCCGCCTGGATCACATGGCCCATGATCACGTACTCGACCTGCTCGGGAGCGACGCCGGACCGTTCGAGTGCTGCGCGGATCGCGATCGACCCGAGCTCCATGGCGGTGAACCCGGCCAGCGAGCCACGGAACTTCCCGATGGGCGTTCGGGCGCCGGCGACGATGACCGACCGCGTCATGGATCGAGTCTACCGTCGCGCTCGGGTTCGAAGATCAGCGTTCCGCGGGCGGCCCGATGTGGTGAGATGTGGATGTGAAGCTCCGCGCCACGATCGAGCAGGACGGCGGTGCCACCGGCATCGAGATCCCGAACGAGGTCGTCACGAGCCTCGGATCCGGCAAGCGACCGAAGGTCCGGGTCACGATCAACGGCTACACGTACCGGAGCAGCGTGGCGTCGATGGGTGGCCGCTTCATGCTCGGCGTGAGCTCGAAGGTCCGCGAAGGGGCAGGCGTCGCCGGCGGCGACACCGTCGATGTCGACATCGAGCTCGATACCGAACCGCGGGAGGTCGATGTACCGCCCGATCTCGCGGCCGCGCTCAAGCGAGACACCGAGGCCAAGCGGGTGTTCGACGGATTGTCGTTCAGCAAGAAGCAGCGATTCGTGCTTCCGATCGAGGACGCCAAGACGGCGGAGACCCGGCAACGGCGCATCGAGAAGACGATCGTCGCATTGCGAGAGGGCCGGACCTAGCCGAGCCCCAGCGCGAACCTAGGCGCGGTTCGCGAGCGCCTTCTCGATGACGTCGGAGATCTCGTCGCGGACGAGCTCGTCGCGTTCGATGAGCGCATCCCGAAGGGCGGCGTGGATGTCGCGGTTCTCCTCCAGGACCTCGCGGACCCGGCCGCGCTGCGCCTCGAGGATGTCCTCCACCCGTTGCTTGCCGTCGCTGTCGCCCAGGACCTTGGCGACCAGGTTCGTCTGGCTGACCGCGCCCTGCGCGATCGCTTCGTAGCTGATCAGCGAGCCGGCCATCCCGAACGAGCCGACCATCTGGGCGGCCAGACCTGTGGCGTACGCGAGGTCGGATGCCGGCCCCGTGCCACTCTCGCCCAGGCAGAGCTCCTCGGCCACCAGACCGCCGAGGGCGATCGCGATCCCGGACTCGACCTCGGTGCGGGTGCGCGTGAAGTGCTCCTCCTCGTCGCCGTGGGCCAGCAGTCCGAGCGAATCGCGACGCTTGATGATCGACAGGACCTCCAATCGCTTGCCTTTGCCCAGGAAGTAGGCGACGGTCGCGTGGCCGGCCTCATGGGTGGCGACGGCGGCACGGTCGACGTCGGAGTACACGACCGGCTGCTTGATCCCGATCTCCTCCGTGAGCTTCGCCTCGTACACGTCGTCCAGCTGCATCGACTTGCGGCCCTCACGGAGCGCGATCAGCAGCGACTCGTCGAACAGGTGCTCGAGCATGACCGGCGTGTACCCGAACGTGTCGTGCGACAGACGGTCGCGCACCGACGGGTCGTCCATCTCGGGATCGTGCGCC
This sequence comes from uncultured Actinomycetes bacterium, assembly GCA_963835415.1. GTDB lineage: Bacteria > Actinomycetota > UBA4738 > UBA4738 > HRBIN12 > JBBQVZ01. The sequence goes on from CAWIFZ010000005.1 coordinate 68,654, forward strand.
TTTCGCGTCATGAAGAAATCGATCAGGTCCATGCGTCCTTGCTTCGTGGGCACGTCGAAGTACAGACGCCGGTCGAAGCGACCGGGACGCAGGAGCGCCGCGTCGAGCGAGTCGGCACGGTTCGTGGCGGCGATCAGCAGGATGTTGTTGTACGCGGGCTTCCCGGCCGCCAGGCGGCGCTCGGGTGGCAGATACGTGTTGATCCAGGCGATGAACTTCCCGCGCATGCGCTCGAGCCTGGGCGGTTGGTCGAACGACTGCATCTGGATCAGGAGCTCGTTCACCATGCCTCCGGTGCCGCTGGAGACGGAGTTGGACACCGTGCGCGAGAGCCCGTCCATCAGGTTGCCGGGCGCCGGCGACATGCCGAGGCCGTCGCGCGACCCGCCGATCGCGTCGATCTCTTCGATGAAGCCGATCGCGCCCCCTTCCTTGCGCGCCGCCTTCCGCAGTGCCTTGAAGAACGAACGGATCCTGGTCGCCGTCATCCCGAACCACATCGACTGCAGTGCGGTCGCCGAGATGAACAGGAACGGCACGCCGGCCTGCTTGGCCATCGCCTTGGCCAGGTATGTCTTGCCCGTGCCGGGCGGTCCCTCGAACAGCATGCCTCGCCGCGGTGTCCCCCCGAGCTCGTCACGGAACGTCGCGTATCCGAGGAAGACGTCGAGCGTGCGCAGCACCTCGTCGACCTGACCGTCGAGGCCTTGGATCTCGGTGAGCCCGAACTCCACCTGCTCCGGATGGACAGTGATGTGCGGGGACTTGCCGTTCATCAACGGCATCAGGACCATCAACAGGACCGCGAACACCAGGATGATGGCGGGGAGGAAGACCACCCAGTCCTCGGGCAGACTGGGTAGCCGGATGGGGTTGTTGGTCGCGTACCGGTACCAGAGATACGCATCGAACACGGTGATGATCACGAACAGTCGGAGCACCTTGCGCCGGCGGGTCCGTTCACGTTGTGCGAAGACGTCGGCCCGACCGCGTTTGAGCAGGGACGATGCCTCGAGATGGGTAGCGACGGTCGCTTTCTCGATCTCTCCCACGGTCCCGCCCCCTCGTTGCTCGCTCATGGCATATGCGAGGCTCGCGCCCAACGTACACCCAAGGACATCACCCGGAATCGGCCCTTCGGCCCCGACCGGGGGACCGAAGGGCCCGGTTGCGTATCGAACCTGCCGAGCCTGGCGTGGCGGGTTCCGTGCATGAACCCGAGCCGCTAGGGTGTCCTGACCAGCGACGGAGGGGTTCGAGGAGGGACGTGGCACGTACGAAGGCGTCACCGGTCAGCGTCCAGGATCGCAAGGTCATCGGCGGACTCCTGCGGGACATCCGCCGGGCCTCCGGATACCGGTCGGTGGAGTCCGCCGCGGCGACGAAGGGATGCCCCGCCTCCCGTCAGACGATCTACGCGTACGAGCGAGGAGGGCTCGTGCCTTCACTCCCCCAGTTCCTGGAGCTGGTCGAGTTCTTCGTGCTGGAAGCGCCGTTGCCGGATGCGCCCGGGGCAAAGCCCGACACGGACCTCCGAGCCCACGGGATCTCGGCGGTGACGCGCGCGCTGACGCTGCCCGCGTACCACGTCACGCAGGCGACCGATCTGATCGCGCGCATGCAGCCGGACCTGGGAGGCGAAGTCGTGATCAGCGCCCTCACCGCGATCGACCACGTGGGGATCGCCGTCGACGACCTGGAGGCGGCGGTCGAGCACTACGGGCGGACGCTCGGCGTGAAACCCGTCCTTCGCGAACGCGTCGTCGACCAGGGCGTCGAGGAGGTGTTGTTCGCGGCCGGCGGGTCCTTCATCCAACTGCTCGGCGCGCTCGGCCCCGACACACCCGTCGGCCGGTTCCTCGCGTCGAACGGACCGGGCATCCATCACGTGGCGTATCGCGTGAGCGACGTCGCCGCGACGCTCGACCAGCTTCGTCGGGAGGACGTCCGACTGATCGACGAGGTCCCGCGCCGCGGCTCGCGCAACACGCTCATCGCATTCGTGCACCCGAAGTCGATGGGCGGCGTCCTCGTGGAGCTCGTCCAGGAAGGCTAAGGGAGGTCGGTCAGGCCGGGCTGGGGTGCCTGCACCAGCACCGCCACGTTCCCCTCGGGCAGCTTGCCGTCGCCCATCAGCTGGTGCACGTGCCCGACCTGGTCGTACGCGTACGTCTGGCCGAGCGTCGTCGTCACGCTTCGGTCGATCACCATCTGGTTGAACGCGGCGGCCTGTTCGTCGTTGAACAGATGCGAGCCCTGGTAGCGCTTCTGCATGTACCAGAGGTAGCGGACGTCGATCATCGTGTCGTAGCCGGAGGTCCCCGCGCAGATCACGATCATGCCGCCGCGATCGCAGACGAAGTTCGACGTGGGGATCGTGTCCTGCGCCGGATGCTCGAACACGATCTGCGGGCTCTTCCGCTCGCCGAGCACATCCCAGATCGCCTTGCCGAACGCCTTCGCACCGTCGAACCACGCCTTCCACTCCGGCGAGTCCCATGCCGGCGGGACACCCCAGTGCGTGAACCCCTTGCGGTTGATGTAGCCCTCCGCGCCGAGCGTCTTGCAATACTCGCCCTTCTCGTCGCTGCCCACGACCGCGACCGCGCGGCCACCGGCGTTCACGACGAGCTGGATCGCGAGCGATCCCAAGCCGCCGGAGCCGCCCCACACCAAGACGACGTCGCCGGGTTGCACGGTGTTCGGCGGCCAGCCGAACAGCATCCGGTACGCCGTGGCACCGGTGAGCGTCGGCGCTGCCGCCTCCTCCCACGTGAGGTGCTCGGCCTTCGGCAGGCACTGATGCGCCTGGACCTTGGTGAACTGCGCGAACGACCCCCAGCACGTGTCGTAGCCCCAGACGCGGAACGAATCCGCGAGCCCCGGGTCCCGTCCCGCGAGCACCTTGGGATCGTCCGCGTCCCACTGGCCGGCGTGCACGACCACCCGGTCTCCCACCTTGACGTTCGTGACGTCGGAGCCGACCGCGTAGACGATGCCGCTGGCGTCGGAGCCGACGATGTGGAAGTCCGTCGGCTCGCCCCACCGCGCCTGCGTCTTCGTGACGTCGACCGGCATACCCCTTGCGGCCCAGACGTTATTGAAGTTCACGCCGCCGGCCATGACCATCACGAGCGCATCGAGGGGACCCAGCTCGGGGACGTCGAGCACCTCGTCCTGGATCGCCTGCTCGGGCTCACCGAAGCGATCGGGGCGCACGAGCTGCGCGTGCATCTTCGCCGGGACCTCGCCGATCGGCGGCAGTTCGCCGATCTCGTACAGCTCCTTGCCCATGGGAATCACCCTTCGCGCTCGGACGGTCCGGGGAACCCTAGCAAGGCGATGGTGCGCGCTACATGTCGGGGCGGACCGGATGCTCGCTCAGGTGGCGCCGCCTCCAGCTTCGATCGATGGAGCCCGGCGCTACGTCGCGATCCACAGACAGAACGGATGGCCTGCCGGGTCAAGATAGACCCGCACATCGTCTTGCGGTTGGAACTCCGCCAGGACCGCGCCCTGGGCGACAGCGTGGGCGCCGGCCTCGCCCAGGTCATCCACCTCGATGTCGAGGTGCAGCATCATCAGCTGCTCGCCGGCGGCGCCGGGCCAGACCGGCCGCACGTAGAACGGCTCGGTCTGGAACGACAGGCCCGTCCCGTCGTCGGGCCGTCTGAGCATCACCCAGTCCCCTTCGTCGACCTTGACCTCCCATCCGAGCAGGCGGCGGTAGAAGTCGGCCAGCTCGCGGGCGTCGGGTGCGTCGAGCACGACGGTCGAGAGCGTCATCCGTGGTTGCTGCGTCATGGGTGGCCTCCTCGCTTCGCAGATGGACGTCGGCGATGTGAGCGCTATCCGGTCGCGATCGATGCCGACGGGCAGACCTCGGCGCGCGGACACCAGCCACAGTAGACGCCGGGGGTCAGCATGGGCTCGCGACCGTTCTCGAGCGCTGCCGCGGCGCGCGCAGCGGCGATCACGCGATCCGCCGCATGCTGCAGCGCGTGCTCACCGACGTCTTCGGCCTGCCACTCGCCGCTCTCCAGGAACAACGACGCGACGCGATAGGGCGGGACGCCGAAACGGAGCGTCATGATCAGCGCGTAATAGCGCAGATCCTCCGGGTACTCCGGGTAGGCGTTGCCGGTCTTCAGATCGATCGCCAGACGCGTCGCCCGCGTGGGCTCCAATCGATCGGGCGCGCCGAGCACCAGGTCGATCCGTCCCGACAGGACCAGTGCACCGCCGAGCAGCTCGGCCTTCACCGGCATCTCCGAGATCGGCGTGAGCTCGCGTCGTAGCTCTTTCAACGGCGGGAACGACGCCTGGAACATCGTGACGCGCCGGACGACCTCCATCAGCACGTCGTCGCGATCGATCGGAGCCAGGCCGTTCCAGTAGTCGGCGAACCGCTCCTCGCGATCGACCAGTCGATCGGCCGCGGTCTCCGCGATCGTGTGGGCGTCGAGCCCATCTCGTGCACCGACCTCGACCTCGATCGCGCGATGCATCAGCACCCCCGCGGCGCTCTTCGGCGAATGTTCGAACGCCGGCGCCTCGCCCGAGATCGCCGCCGCGAACTTCCCCTCGCATCTGCCGTGGTCGGTGATCTTCTCCTTGCCGAGCCAGAGCGTCTCGCGGAGCTCCAGCTCGCGCACCGCCTCCTCGATCCGGTCGCGCAGCCGCTGCGCGAGGTCGGCGGGGAACGTGGGGCGGGGGTCGGTGCCGATCAGCTGGTCGAGGGTGCGCCGCTGCGGGTCGGTGAGCTCCACCCGTGCATGGTAGGGATAGGAACCGACATGGCTGAGACCCCCGACGAGATCCTGCGCGCGCTGGCCGATCCGGAACGGCTGGCCATCGCGGGTGCCCTGGCGCAGCGATCGCGCACGGCCGCCGCGTTGGCCGCCGACCTCGGGCTGCAGCTCACGCGCGTCCGCAAGCACCTGAACCGCCTGACCACGACCGGTGTGGCGCGCCTGGAGTCGGATCGCCGCACCTACAGGCTGGACACCGAGACGCTTCGCTGGGCGGCCGAGCAGGTCGGACCGCCGCGTGATGCGGGCCTCGCCCTGGGTGCCGCGAACGACGACGAGGAGTCGGTCCTGCGGACGTTCTTCCGCGACGGGCGCCTGACGGAGATCCCGGCGAAGGAGGGCAAGCGGATGATCGTGCTCGAGCGGATCGCGCTCGAGTTCGAGCCGGGCGTGCGCTACGACGAGAAGGAAGTGAACGCGATCGTCGGGCGGTTCTTCAACGACTACGCGTCGCTCCGCCGCTACCTGATCGATGCCGGCTTGCTCGCGCGGGAGCACGGCGAGTATTGGCGGGTGGGTGGGCGCGTCGACGTCTGAGCGCCGTCCGAACGCACGTTCGTCGAGGGCTCGACGGAACGGCGGAACCGATGCTACGGTCCTTGGACCGCGGACGCGGCCCCTACCTTCCCTGCAGGTAGCGCCGCCGCGTCCCGATACCAGGGATATGGATATGCGACGGAACCGGGTGATCCGCACTGCCGCCGGCGTCACGGGCGTCGCCGTGGCGCTGTCGTTGTTCGTGACCGCGCCGGCGCTGGCCACCACGATCGACCGCGGTGGGGCGGACGTCGCCCGCGGCATCTCTGGCCCCTGCCCACTGGTTCGTCTCGAGGGTGAGGCCATCCAGGCCTTCTCCAAGCGCCTGATCGAGTGCGCCGCGACGCGGTGGCCGGTGGAGGGCGGCGCGGAGAAAGCGATCTGCATCGCGCAGCGTGAGAGCGGCCTCATCCCGACGGCGAGCTCCCCCACCGGGATGTACGTCGGATTGTTCCAACACAGCGCCGCCGACTGGCCGCGGCGCTACGACGAGTGGACCCGCCCGTACTGGCGCCTCAAGGTGAACCCGTACAACGGCCGCACGAACGCCATCGTCACGATCCGCATGGTGAACGCCGAAGGCTGGGGCCCGTGGGCGGGCGTCGGCTGCTGAGACACGGGGCCGCCGGAAACCCGTGAGGGCTAGACTCGGCGGATGGTGACCAAGGACAAGGGCCTGCCACCCACCGGCGGCAGCGAGCCCGAACACGTTCCCACCGTCGAAGAGCGCATCGAAGAGCTCCGGCGCAAGAAGAAGGCGGCGCTCACCCCCGGCGGCCGCGACTCGGCGAAGAAGCAGCACGATCGCGGGAAGCTGACCGCGCGTGAGCGCCTGGACATCCTGATGGACAAGGGATCGTTCGTGGAGACCGACCCCTTCGCGATCCATCGGGCGCACGACTTCGGGATGGACAAGAAGCGCCCGCCGGGCGACGGCGTGATCACCGGGTTCGGAACGGTCGACGGACGCAAGGTGTTCGTCGCATCGCAGGACTTCGGCGTGTTCGGTGGCTCGATGGGCGAGGTCATGGCGCAGAAGGTGTGCAAGGTGATGGACATGGCCGTGCAGACCGGCGCGCCGTTCATCCAGATCAACGACTCGGGTGGCGCACGGATCCAAGAGGGCGCGGCGTCGCTCGCCGGCTACGGCTTCATCTTCGAGCGGAACGTGCGCGCGAGCGGCGTCATCCCGCAGATCAGCGTGATCATGGGGCCGTGCGCCGGCGGCGCGGTGTACTCGCCGGCCATCACGGACTTCACGTTCATGGTCAAGGAAACGTCGCACATGTTCATCACCGGCCCCGACGTGATCAAGACCGTGACGGGCGAGGAGGTCACGTTCGAGGAGCTCGGCGGCGCCATGACGCACGCGAGCATCTCGGGCGTCGCGTCGTTCATCGGCGAGGACGACGAGGACGTGCTGCAGCGCGTGCGCTACCTGCTCTCGTTCCTGCCGTCGAACAACCTGGAAGACCCGCCCGCGTACGCCACCACGGACGACCCCGATCGCCTGGACGACGGGCTCACGCACATCGTCCCGGACAGCGCGAAGCAGCCCTACGACATGCACGAGGTGATCCGCCGCGTCGTGGACGACGGCGAGTTCCTGGAGATCTTCCCGTTCTGGGCCATGAACATCGTGATCGGGCTCGCCCGCCTGGACGGTCGCTCGATCGGCATCATCGCGAACCAGCCGAAGGTGCTGGGCGGCACGCTGGACATCGACGCGAGCGAGAAGGCGTCGAGGTTCGTGCGGTTCTGCGACGCGTTCAACATCCCGATCGTGACGTTCGTCGACGTGCCGGGCTTCTTGCCGGGCAAGGAGCAGGAGTACGGCGGCATCATCCGCCACGGCGCGAAGCTCCTGTACTCGTTCGCGGAGGCGACCGTGCCGCGGATGACGGTGATCACCCGCAAGGCGTACGGCGGCGCGTACGTCGTCATGAACTCGAAGCACCTGCGATCCGACGTCGCGTTCGCGTGGCCGACGGCGGAGATCGCGGTCATGGGCGCGGAGGGCGCGGTGAGCATCGTGTTCCGCAAGGAGATCGACAAGGCCGCCGACCCGGCGGCCAAGCGCGCCGAGCTGATCGATGAGTACAAGCGCAAGTTCTCCACGCCGTACGCCGCGGCGGAGCGCGGGTTCATCGACGACGTGATCGAGCCGGCCGAGACGCGCAAGCGCCTGATCCAGTCGCTCCGCATGCTCTCCACGAAGCGCGAGAGCGTCCCCGCCCGCAAGCACGGGAACATCCCGCTCTAGATGGACGGCGAGCGCAGCTTCGACCTGCCCGACGGGCTCACGCCCGAAGAGGAACGCGCGATCCTCACGGCCCTCGAGCGCTACTTCCTGCAGGAGAGCCCGAAGCCGGCGCCGTGGGTGCTCCAGGGCCGCATCGACGCGACGGGCATCGGCGCGTTGCAGGCGCGGAAGCTCTCTCGCGAACCGTGGGCCGTCCGGGCGGTGTTCGCACGCCGCGGCGTCGCGTCGCTCCTCGGGCGCGGCGACGTTCGCTAGATGGCCGACCGGCCGACCACGCACTGTCCGAACTGCCTGGCCGAATACCGGCCGGGGTTCGACACGTGCGCCGATTGCGGGGTGAAGCTCGTGCCGGGACCGGCCCCGGTGACCGAGGAGCACGCTCCGGCCGACACGAGGCACCGCCCACACCCCACGGAGGATCGCCACCAGGTCCCGGTCGTCCTCGCGACGCTCCCCCCACTCCAGGCGCAACTCCTGGCGGGCAGGCTGCAGGCGGAAGGATTGGTCGCGTCCGCCGACGAGCCTGCGTTGATGTCCGCGTACGGCGGGGCGCTCCCCGAGTCCCGCATGATCCGTGTCTGGGTGCTGGAGTCGCAGCTGGAGCAGGCGAGGGTGATCGCGAAGCGCGCGCTCTCCGGTCACGACGCGATCTGATGACGGCGACGAAGACCGCCGGGAGCGCGACGCTCGAGGACGCGACGGCGGCGTTCGTGGCCGAGGGATGTTCGTCGCCACACACCTGGGGCAACGGACCCGGCGACGCGTACGCACGCCACGAGCACGGCTACCACAAGGTGTTGTTCTGCCTGTCCGGCTCGATCGTGTTCCACACGGACGACGGCGACATCGAACTGCGGGCAGGCGACCGGCTGGACCTGGAGCCCGGGACCGGGCACGCGGCGACCGTCGGACCGGGTGGATGCCGATGCGTGGAGGCGTCCAGGTGAAGGTCGCGTTCCACGTCGATCAGCTGTGGTTCAGCGCGCCCGGCGGCATCGGCACCTACGTGCGCGAGCTGCTCGACGCGCTCCCGGCCGCCGACCCATCACTGGAGCTCGTGCCGTTCCGCTCGCGATGGCGCGGCCGCTCCCCCAGCGGAGGGTCGCCGCTCACGACCGACGGCCGGTACCCGGGCGTCGAGGTGCCGCGCTCGATCCGGACGCTGTATCCGTCGTGGGACACCGTCGGCAGGCCCGCGCTCCCCGCATCGTTGGACGATGTCGCGATCGTCCACGCGACGAACCCGGCCGCGGTGCCTCCGGTCCACGGCGATCAGCAGCTCGTGGTGACCGTCCACGACCTCGCGTTCGAACGGTTCCCCGAGCTGTTCCCGCGCAACTGGCGCTGGCTCTACCGGCCGGGCTGCGCGCGGCGGCGAAACGGGCCGACGCGATCCTGGTCCCGTCGCAGAGCACCGCGAACGATCTGATCGCGTCGACATCGATCCCGGCGTCGCGGGTGCACGTGACGCCGCTGGGGTCGTCGCTCGTCGGCCGGCATGAAGATCCGCAGGAGGTGCTCGAGCGCCTCCGGGTGACGCGGCCGTACGTGTTGTCGGTCGGAACGCTCGAGCCGCGCAAGAACCAGGTGCGGCTGGTGCGCGCGTATCGGCAGGTCGCACCCGACGTCCCGCACATGCTCGTGCTGGCGGGCGCGCCCGGGTGGCACACCGACGCGCTGGACGCGGAGCTCGCGCGACCCGGCCCCGGGACGATCGTGCGGACCAACGAGGTATCTGACGGCGAGCTCGACGTGCTCTACCGGGGCGCCGACGTGTTCGCGTATCCGTCGCTGTACGAGGGGTTCGGGCTACCGGTCGTCGAGGCGATGGCGCGCGGCCTGCCGACGCTGACCTCCGACATCTCGTCGCTCCCCGAGGTGGCCGGCGACGCCGCGCTCTTGGTGGATCCCACGGATGTCTCCGAGATCGCCGAGGGCCTGGCGAAGCTCCTGACGGATCACGCGTACGCGGAGGACCTGCGGCAGCGCGGTCTGCAACGTGCGGCGACGTTCACGTGGGCGGCGACGGCGCGCGCTACGCTCAACGTCTACCGGCAGCTGACGGGAGCATCGACATCGTGAAGGTCTCGCTGATCTCGACCGTGAAGGACGGCTCGGCGCATGCCGAGGAGTTCATGGGCTCGGTGGCCGGACAGACGCGGGCGCCTGACGAGGTGATCGTCGTCGACGGCGGATCCACGGACGGGACGCCCGACCTGCTGCGGCGCGCCGGCGTCGAGGTGACGACCGTGATCGAGGAGCGCGGCGCGAACATCGCGCGCGGCCGCAACGTCGCGATCGCCGCCGCTGCGCACGACGTGCTCGCCGTGACCGATGCCGACTGCGTGCTCGACCCGCAGTGGCTCGAGCGGATCCTGGAACCGATCGAGGCCGGGGCAGACGTGTCGATGGGGTTCTATGTCCCCATCACGGACGGGTTCCTGCAGGAGTGCTTGGCGTCGGTGAACCTCCCGCTCGACGCGTCGGAGGTCGACCCCGAGCGATTCATGCCGAGCGCACGTTCGATCGCGTTCCGGCGCGGTGCCCTCGAGGCGGCTGGTGGTTACCCCGAGTGGCTCGCGATCGGGGAGGACATGTGGGTGAACCGTCGCTGGCGCGAGCTCGGGCTGGACATGCGGTTCGCGCCCGAGGCCGTCGTCCGCTGGCGGCTGCGCCCCACGATGCGGGCGACATGGACGCAGTACTTCCGGTACGCGCGTGGCGACGCGCAGGCGGGGATGTTCCCCGAACGCCACACGCTGCGGTTCGGCGTGTACGCGGGCGGGGCGGCGGCGCTCGCCTCGCGCCGTCGGTGGCCGAAGGCGCTCGCGGCCGCGGGCGCCGTCGCGTATGCGCGCGAGCCGGTCCGACGGGCGTGGCGTCGCATGCCGGACCCGCGCGAGCGGATCGCGGCGGCGATCGTCGTCCCCGCGATGATGGGATGGATCGACTCCGCGAAGATGGCCGGCTACGCGGTGGGGCTGGCCGACCGCGGGCGGGACGGCCGCTGACGTGCGTCGCGCGCTGATCGTCACGTGCTCGCTGGCACTGCTCGCCGTAGGGCTCGTCGGGTCCGTCGGATCACCGGCCGCGGCGCGCGGCGACGGCACGATCCGGCTGCACGTGATGACGTTCAACATCCGCGAGGGCGGGGTCCACGGGCAGTTCTCGAACGTGGTCGAGGCGATCCGGAAGGCCGACGCCGACGTGGTGGGGCTCCAGGAGCCGTTCGGACGCACGCGGAAGCTGGCGAAGGCGCTCGGCTGGTACGCCGCGCCGCGACTGCACACGATCTCCCGGTTCCCGATCCTGCAGCCCGCGGGCAGCGACGGGTTCTGGGGGTGGCTGTCGGTCGCACCCGGCAAGGTCGTCACGATCGCGAACATCCACAACCCGTCGTATCCCTACAGCGTCGACATGATGCGTCTGGGCACGGCGACGAAGGCCGAGATCCTCCACATCGAGCGACACGTCCGGGTGCGGTGGATGCAGCCGTTCCTGGATTCACTCCAGCCGCAACTCGACGCGGGCGATCCGGTGTTCTTCACCGGCGACTTCAACGCTCCGTCGTGGCGCGACTGGACGCCCGAGGTCGTCGACGCGCTCGGATGGCAGCCCACGACCCTCCGCTACCGCGCGCCGCGGTTCTCGGTGCGCTGGCCGACGTCGCTCGTGATGGAGCGGGCGGGGTTCCGCGATTCGTTCCGGGAGGTGCGGCCGGACGCGATCGCCGAGCCGGGCTTCACGTGGACGTCCGGCCATCCGGGCATCTCACCGTGGGACGTGTTCGACCGGATCGACTTCGTGTGGGCCGCCGGCTCGTCGGAGACGCTGTCCAGCCGCGTGGTCGGCGACGACGACCCGATGTCGGACGTGGTGGTCGAACCGTGGCCGTCCGACCATCGAGCCGTGGTCAGCACGTTCGACGTGACGCCCGCGGATGCGCCGACGTTCGTCTCGCCGCTGGACGTGCGCGTCCCGATCGGCCGGCCCGTGAGCGGAGCGTTCCACAGCGCGCCCGCACCCGATCGGATCCTCGGCGTCTGGGCGCAGGACGACGACCCCGCCGTCGACCCGCCCCTGGTGTCGTCGGCGGTCGGCGACGCCGTGACCGACGCGACGATCGACCTCGCGACCGATGCGCTCGCGCCGGGCACGTACACGCTCGCGCTGGTCGACCAGGACGGCACGCTCGGCAGGAGCGCGTTCGCGGCCGTCGATCCGTCGGCCAGCGCGACCATCACCGTGGCGAAGACCCGGTTCGCGGTCGGCGAGCCGATCACGGTGTCGTGGACGAACGCGCTGGGCAACCGCTACGACTGGCTCGACCTCCACGCGGCGGACGCCACCCCGACGACCGGTCGCCTGTGGCTCTGGCGCTACATCGACGCGCGGATCTTCGGATCGGCGAGGTTCAAGGCGGAGGCGACCGGGAACTGGCCGCTCCCACCGGGCCGGTATCGCGTGACGCTCTGCATCGACGACGGCTACGACTGCCTGGCGACGACCCGAGCGTTCCGCGTGGTCGCGTCCTGACAGGTCAGGCCGGGTAGAACCCTCCCCCGGACTTCCGGCCGAGTCGGCCGGCGGCCACCATCCGGCGCAGGAGCGGCGGCGGCGCGTAGCGCGCGTCGCGGAACTCCGCGAACAACACCTCTCCGATGTTGAGCATCGTGTCCAGGCCGATCAGATCCATCAGCGCCAGCGGACCCATCGGGTGCCCCAGGCCGAGGTGGATCGCGGTATCGATGTCGTCGGCCGACGCGAAGCCTTCGTCGAAGAGCCGGACGGCGTCGAACAGGTAGGGCACGAGCAGGCGGTTGACGATGAACCCAGCGTGATCTTTCGCCTGCACGCACGTCTTGCCGAGCACGTCGGTCCCGTAGGCGCGGACGAACGCGAGCGTCTCGTCCGACGTCGTCACGGACGGCGTCAGCTCCAGCAGCGCCATGACCGGCGGCGGGTTGAAGAAGTGCATCCCGATCACGCGGTCCGGACGTCCGGACGCGATGCCGAGCTCCACGATCGGGATCGACGAGGTGTTGCTGGCCAGGATGACCTCAGGCCTCGTCACGGCGCCGAGCGTCCGGAAGATCTCCCGCTTCGCCTCGACGTCCTCGGTGGCCGCCTCGATCACCAGGTCGGAAGCGTCCAGACCGGCCAGATCCGTCACGCCGGTCACCCGGCCCAGGAGCGCCTCAGCATCAGCCGCGTCGAGCTTGCCGCGCTCGACCGCCTTGCCTACCGAGCGCTCCACGGAGGCGCGGCCGCGGGCGATCAGCTCGTCGGTCCCCTCGACGAACGTGACCTTCGCTCCGGTGCGGGCGACGACCTCGACGATGCCGGAGCCCATCAGGCCGCATCCCACGACACCCACCTGCCGAACGTCTCGCGGATCCACGGTCTCTCGGCCCCCCATCGCTGTCCGGGCGCAAGCCTACAATCCAAGCCATGAGCGCTCGTCGAAGGCTGGCCACGCTCGCGGTCGCCGTGGGCGGCGTGCTCATCGGACACTGGCTGACGTACCTGGCCGTGGCGCCGATCGCCGGCTCGCGCGCCACGATCCTGCACCAGACCGGTCACTCCTACCTCGGTCTGGCGAACGACCTCGCGCTGGTCGCCGCCCTCGCCGCCTTGGCCTCCATGTTCATCGCGCAGCTCACGACCCCGGAGCCATCCGGAGGCGTCCTGGGGGTCACCGGCCGGGTCGTGCGGTTCCAGGTGTGCGCGTTCATCGGGATGGAAGTGCTCGAACGCGTGACGGCGGGATCGCCGCTCTCGGAGCTGATCCGCACCGGCATCCTCCCCATCGGCATCGCCGCGCAGGTCGCGATCGGCATCCTGGCGGCGTTCGTGATCCGCTGGCTGCTCCTCGCCGCCGACCGCGTGGCCGCCGCCCTGGGGCATGCCGCCGCCCCACCCACGTCGGGACCTCGCGCGCCTGCTGCTCCCGCAGCCGGTCTTCGTCCCCGTCTATCCGCACCTGTCCGCGGTCGGTGTCCGCGGTCCACCTCCTTCCGTCTGATCGACCACGTCGCGCCTCCGTGCGCGAGCCATCAGACGACCACAAGGAGGATGGACCATGAGTGTCCGCGCGAGATCCACGGCTGTCGCGGTGCTGGCGATCGCCGTGCTCGTACTGATCCCCGGCATCGCGTCCGCGCATGCCGAACGGAGCGTCGGGCCGTTCGATCTCGAGATCGGGTTCCTCGGCGAGCCGGCATACGTCGGCGTCCCGAACGCCGTGTTCCTCGACCTCTCGCGTGGGGGCGAGCCGGTCACCGACCTCGGCGACGCTCTGACCGTCACCGTCGGTTTCGGCGACCAGACATCCGATCCGTTCCTCTTCGAGCCGCTCGAGGAGCCGGGTCAGTATCAGGCGCCGTTCGTCCCGTCCCAGGCCGGGGCGTACACGTTCACGCTGTCCGGCACGCTGGAGGGCGTCGAGTTCGATCTCTCCCTGACGTCGGGGCCGAAGACGTTCGATGAGGTGCAAGACCTCGCAGGCGCGACGTTCCCGCCGGTCGATGCGCCGACGAACGCGGACCTCGCTTCGCGCATCCAGAGGGAATCGGATCGCACGACCGAAGCGGTCACCGCCGCGACGGCGGCGGCGGCGGATGCACAGGACGCCGCCGACAGCGCGAAGACGATCGGCATCGTCGGCATCGTCGTCGGCGCGTCGGTCTGGTCGTCGGCATCGTCGCGTTCACGGCCGCGAGGAAGCGGGCGTAACGCGCGTGTTGGCGCACGGGGGAACCCCGGACGAGCAGGTCGCGATGGTCACGGTCGTCGCGGGCCTCTGGCTCGGGTGGGCGGGCCTGACCCGCATCCGGGACAAGGGGTTCCCCCGTCTGCCGCTGGGCGGCGCCTGGAGCCTCGCCGTCGTCGGAGGGATCATCGTGATCGCCGGACTCACGCTGCCTCGGCAGTTCATGCGTCCGAACGTCGCCACCCCGACACCGTCGGGCGCGCGCCCGGCGTCCACCGCGACGCTGGCCATCGTCGAGCCCCCATCGGGACAGGTGGTCCCGTCGACGGACGCGCAGCTCAACGTCGTGATGACCCTTGACGGCGGCCATATCGTCGACACCGCCAGCACGACGCTCACGCCGGACACCGGACACATCCACCTGTCGCTCGACGGCACCCTGGTCTCCATGACGTACGGGCTCGTGCAGCTCGTCGACATCCGGGGCCTCGCTCCGGGCGAGCACACGCTCGAGGCGGAGTTCGTCGCCGCCGACCACGGCCCGTTCGATCCACGCGTGACCGCACGGGCGACGTTCACGATCGAGGGTGGAGCATGAGGCGGCTCGGACGTCCGTCGCTCGCGCTCGGCATCGCCTGCGTGATCGCCGTCGGGCTCGCCGGCCCGGCCGCGGCGCACGCGAACCTCCTGCGTTCCGATCCGACGGCGAGCGCGCTCCTCGATCAGGCACCCGCCGCGGTCACCATGACGTTCTCCGAGCCGCCCGACCCGTCGCTGTCGATCGTGCACGTCCTGGACGTGAACGCCGCACCGGTTGAGGCGGGACCGGTCGAGGCCGTGCCCGGGCACGGCGACCAGTTGCGGATCCCGCTCCCCTCGAGCCTGCCCGACGGCGTCTACACGGTGAGCTGGCGCGTGGTCTCCGAGGCGGACGGGCACGCGACCGCGGGCGCGTTCAGCTTCGGGGTCAACGTGGCGCCGGGCACGGTCGTCACGCCGAGCGTCCCCGTGCCGACGACGCCATCGCCGTCCGTGGGCAGCGTCGCCGGCAAGCTCCTGCTGTACGTGGGGCTCGCGCTGTCGTTCGCCGCCGCCGTCGTGGGGCTGCTCGCGTTCGGTGGCCGGGTCCCCGAGCGGAAGCGTGTGTTGCGGTTCGCGGCGGCGTCGGCCGTGGTCGGCGTCGTGACGATGCTCCTCTCGGAGCGCGCCACGCTCGGCGTGTCGATGGGCGACCTGTTGTCGTCGGCGACGGGCACGGACTACCTGTGGCTCCTCGGCGGGGTGACGTTCGCCGCGGTGTCGGCGCTCGACGCGGCGCGGAGGTCGGACCGGACCTCGCTCGTCGTTGCCGGGGTCGCCGCGGCGGCGGCCATGCTCACCCGTGCCATCGGAGGTCACGCCGCCGCCGCGGCGACCCCGGCGCTCCAGATCGGCCTGCAATGGCTCCACTTCATGGCCGCGAGCGTGTGGATGGGGGGCCTCGCGCTGACGTTCCTCTGGCTCCGGGTGCAACGCCGAACCGAGGGAAGCGTCCCGGTCGACGAGGTCCGGGCGTACTCGTCGCTGGCCGGCTACGCGCTGGCCGTCGTGCTCGTCACCGGCGTGCTCCGCGCGACGCAGGAGGTCGGAGGCCTGTCGAAGCTGTTCGATCTGTTCCGCGGCTCGTACGGGACGACGCTCGACGTCAAGGTGGGCCTCGTCCTGGTCCTGATCGGGTTGGGCGCGTTCAACCGGTACCGTTCGATCCCGCGCATGGAGACGCGCACCGGGATCCTCCGCAGGGTCATGGCGATCGAGCTGGTCGGTGCCGTCGGCGTCTTCTCGCTGACCGGCATGCTGACCGGGCTGGCGCCGCGCCCGCCCGTGAACCCGCCGGCGCCGCCGCCGGCGCGCGTCACGCTCACCGGCAGCGACTTCGCGACGACCATGAAGGTCACGCTCGTCATCACGCCCGGCACCGCCGGGCCGAACGCGTTCGACGTCGACGTCGCCGACTTCGACTCGGGCGCGCCGCTCGACGCCACGGACGTCTCATTGCGGTTCGAGCCCGTGGGGATCGCGGGCGTGGGCACGAGCACGCTGGCCTTGATGCACCACGGCGATCGATGGATGGGGAACGGCTCGCAGGTGTCCATCGCCGGTGTATGGACGATCACGGTCGTCGTCCAGACGGCGTCGTCCGGCACCGAGATCCCGCTGACGCTGGTCACGTCCCTCCCCGATCAGCACGTGTCGGTCTCGACGGCGGAGGGGCAACCGGACATCTACACCGTCCTGTTCCCCGACGGCGAGCAGCTCCAGCTCTACAACGATCCGGGCACGACGGGCACGGACGAGCTCCACCTGACGGCGTTCGACGCGGATGGGATCGAGCTGCCCCTCGCCCACGCGGTCATGGTCGCGGTGGCGCCGGACGGCACGGCATCGTCGCTGCCACCACGCCGGTTCTCCGCGGGCCATTTCGTCGGCGACCTGACGCTGACCGCCGGGGAGTGGACGTTCTTCGTGCAGGCAACGGCGCGCGACGGGCGCGTGCTGGTGGCATCCTTCACGCAGACGATCGGAGGAGACGGCGCGTGAGGCATCGGTTCGGCCGGACGACGATCATCGCCGCATGCGCGTTCGTGGCCCTGACGGCGAGCGCCTGCTCGGGCGGCGGTTCGCCGCAGCCGGGTACCGGCGCGACCGGCGCGACCGGCTCGTCGCCCAGCGTCAGCGCGGATCGCCCGGCCAGCACCGCAAAGCTCGCGATCATCACCCCCACGAACGGCCAGGTGGTGCATGGGACGACGGTGCAGATGAAGGTGCGCCTGAGGGACGCCACGATCGTGCCCGCCACGACCGCCGACATCGTGCCCGACGAGGGTCACCTCCATGTCATCCTGGACGATCAGCTGATCTCGATGACGGGACAGACCACGCAGCTCCTCTCGAACCTCACGCCCGGGCAGCACCTGCTGAAGGTCGAGTTCGTCGCGTCCGACCACGCGCCGTTCGATCCACGCGTGATCGCCGCCGTGGCGTTCGAGGTGCGGGCGTGAGCGCGGCCGCGCCTTCGGCGCGGCCGCGCGTCGAGGTCGGGCTCGCGCTCCCCGTCCTGGCGGGGATCGGCATGTTGCTGCTCCGTCTCCGCATCCTGGACACGTCCGGCGCGACACGGATCGCGCTCCTCACGGCCGTCTTCGCCGCGATCCTGGTGGCATCGCTGCTGGTCCCCGTGTCGCCCGGCGTCGCCCGGGCACGGCCGTGGATCGTCACGGTGGTCGGACTCGCGGGTGTCGGCGCGGCGGCCCTCGTCGCGGGACGACCCGTCTCGGCGCCGCTGGGTACATGGGTCCTGCCGCTCGCCGTTCTGGCCGCCGTCGCCGAAGAGGCGCTGTTCCGCCGCGCCACGTACGGGTGGCTCGAGCGTTACGGTCCCGCGGTCGCGGTCATCGGCTCGGCGCTGCTGTTCGCGGCCGTGCACCTGCCGCTCTACGGCGCCGCCGCGCTCCCGGTCGACGTGGGGGCAGGACTGCTGCTCTCCTGGCAACGATGGGCGTCGGGCACGTGGACCGTCCCGGCGGGCACGCACGCCGCCGCGAACGTCCTGGCGGTGGTCCTGCGATGAGGAGGCTCGCGGCGCTCGCGTGTTGCGTAGCCCTTGTGGGCGTCGCGTGCACGCGGGACGACGCGTCGAACGACATCAGGGTGGGCGCCGTGTATCCCCTCTCGGGATCGCAGGGGCCGGGCGGCATCGACGAGCACCGCGGCATCATGCTGGCCGCCGACCTGGTCAATCAGGACGGCGGTATCGACGGCCGTTCGATCCGCGTCGAGTCGGTGGACACCCCCGGCGCCGACGCCGCCGCCGCGGCCGTCGACCAGCTGCGCGACGCGGGCATCGACCTGGTGCTGGGCAGCTACGGCAGCACGATCTCCGGGCCCGCCTCGGCCGAGGCGGCGTCGAACGGCATGCTGTTCTGGGAGACCGGCGCGGTGGGCATGCTCCCGGCCGGAGCCGACCGCGGCGGCCTGACGTTCCGCGTTCCCCCGACGGGCGCGGTGCTGGGCAAGGCGGCGATCGCGTTCATCGCGGATCAGGTTGCGCCCGACCGACACCGCGATCCCGCCGGCCTCCGGTACGCGGTGTCGTTCGTGGACGACGTCTACGGTCGGTCGGTGGCCGCAGGGGCCGAGCACGAACTGCGCGCCCGCGGGCTCCAGGACGTCGGCAGCTTCGGATACGACTTCCGTACCGTCGACATGGAGAAGCTCGTGCGGCGGATCGCCGCCGCGAAGCCCGACGTCTTGTTCGTCTCGGCGTACCTCGAGGACGCGATCGCGTTGCGGCGCCAGCTGGTCGCCCAGCACGTGAAGCTGTTCGCCAACATCGGAACGTCGTCGAGCTATTGCATGCCGGCGTTCGGCGCGACGTTGGGCGAGGACGCGGTCGGCGTCTACGCGTCGGACAAGCCGTCGGCGTCCACGATCAACCCCGCCGGCCTTCGCCCGGACGCTCGCGCACTCTTGCAGCGCGCGAGCGACGCCTACGACGCGGCGTGGGACGAGGACATGAGCCCCGCCGCGCTCGCCGGCTTCTCGGCGGCGTGGGCGTTCTTCACCGACGTCCTGCCGGCGGCGACGTCGCTGGCGCCCGACGACGTCGCCGCGGCGGCCCGGGCGATCGACCTGCCGCCCGGGAGCCTGCCGAACGGGAGCGGCCTGCGCTTCGGCGCTCCCGACACACCGGACGCCGGCGACAACCTCGCGGCCGCCAGCGTCATCTGGGAATGGGTGGCGCCCGGCGAAGCCGCCGTGATCTGGCCGCCGGCCTTCGCGACCCAGCCCATGGATCCGAGCGCGTCGGACGCGTGGTGAGCCGGCGCACCACCATCGTCGTCGGCGTGCTGTGCGTGACGGCCTACGCCGGGCTCGCCGCGCTCTCGGGACACCTCTCGCCGCTCGCCCGCGGACCGCTCCTGGACGGCATCGGGCCGCCGCAGGACTACCGATGGGTGAACCCGCCCCCGGACCTGGCGGCGAACAACCAGCCGCCGTCGTCCGGCGTCTTCCCGATCGCGTTGGATCCCAACGGCTCGAGGCCCGCGACACCGGTGACCTCGGACAACCAGGTGACCGTGATCGTGCCGCAAGGCGCGTTCGCGAAGAAGGCCGGACAGATCGAGGTCTCGCTGAAGATCGAGCCGGTCGACCCCGCGACGCTCGGCTCGCCCGGCGCCGGCGTGACGATCTTCGGCAACGCCTACCGACTGGAGGCGACGTACCAGCCCTCCGGCGATCCGGCGAAACTCGTCCTGCCGGTCGACGCGGTCTTGATCTATCCGGTGACACCGAACCTGCACGCCGCCGTCCATCAGCTGTACACGTCGCCCGAAGGGCAGACGTGGACCGCGCAGCAGGGCTCAGATTCGATCGCGCAGCAACAGGCGGAGGGCCCCGTGCCGGAGCTCGGTTACGTGGTGGTGGCGGGTGAGACGAGCGCCTCGCCCGTGTCGCCGTCCGGGGGATCCGGCGGCTCATCGAACACCGCGATCATCCTCATCGTGCTGGCGGCGTGCGTGGGACTGGTCGGCCTGGGGCTGATCGTCCGAGGGCGCAAGTAGTCTGTGCCAGACTAGCCGCAGGCGTCGACCAACAGCGGGTACGGGTTCAACGCGCTGCCGATCACGGTGTAGCCGTAGTAGCTCGTCGGCCAGCCTGACGGGAACGAGTTCGGATGGAACTCGAAGTGGTCGTGCGGCGGACCGCCCTGCGCGTCCCCCGAGTCGCCGACGTATCCGATGACGTCTCCGGCCTGCACCGAACCCGTCGAGTGATCCGAGTACGCCGACAGGTGCGCGTTGTACGTGTAGCCGGGCGCGCCGTGCACCTCGACCGCCAACCCGCCGAGCCCGTTCGGGTTCTGCGTCGCGTAGCCGTCGAACGTCGCGTAGATCGGCGTGCCCATCGGCGCCAAGATGTCGACGCCGGCGTGCAGGTGATAGCCACCCGCGTACCGTGGCGCGCCGAACCCGTCGCCGTACGCGCGCGGCTGTCCGACCGGGCACACCTCGAGCGTGCCCGCCCATCCGGACGGCATCGCGACGAACGCGTGCGGCGAGCCGCTGAACGAGAAGTGCGCGTTCACCCACGCCTGGCGTTGCGCCGACAACTTCTTCGCGAGCTTCTCCGCCTCCGCCTTCTTGGACGCGATCTCCTGATACTTCTCCGTCGCCTGTCGCAGGAGATCGGCCACCTCCTGCCGCTTCTCGCGAACCTTGATCACGACGGCTTGCTGCGCGGTCTGCAGCGTCTCGAGGTTCTTCTCCTTGGCCGCGAGCACGTTCTTCGTGTTCTGGACGTCCGTCGCCAGGTCCGAGTCGTTCGTCGCGATCACCTTCACGTATTCCAGGCGGTCCGTCAGGTCGGTGATGGACGACGCGCCCAGCAGGAACTCGAGGTCCGAACCCGGCCCCTCCATGAACATGGTCCGCGCGCGCTCGTTGAGCTGCGCCTGGATCGCGTTGTACTGGGCGCGTTCCTGCGCGAGCGTGAGCTGCGTCTGCACCAGCGCGGCGTTGAGCTTCTCGAGCCTGCCGAGTTCACGGTCGTACTCGGCGGCGACCTCGTTCGCTCGGAGGTTGATCGCGTCCAGCTGGATCTGGGCCGCGTGCGCCTCTCGAGCCAGCTGCGCGACCTGGTCCTTGGCGTCCTGGACCTCCTGCGCGCTGGGCGGATCCGCGGCAGCCGTGGTCGCCAGGCTCGCCGTCGCGACCAGCGCGAACGTGACAGCCACGAAGCGGAACGACGCGGGGAAGCGCTTCTGCCGTTTGGTCATCAGGTCTCTCATGCCTACCGGAGTCCCGGACGAGCGACAACCGGCAGGTCGCATGAGCCTGACGCCCTCTCCCTCCCGATGCAACCACCGGGATCAGGCGGGAAGCGGCAGCGGCTCCCTGACCTGCACCTTCATACGCCACTCGATCCGGCCGCGGGAACGGCGGCCACGATGAGTTCGGGCTCCAGGAGCGCCTGGCTCCAGTGATGTGCCTCCAGACGGTCCCTCGCCTCCGCGACGACGGCCGTCCCACCCACGACGTCTTCGCCGAAGATGGTCGCCGTCCACCAGATCTGCGCCGCCTCGGGGTTCCAGCCCTTGCGGGTGCGGCTCTCCAGGGCCACCGCCGCGAGCGCACGCTCGAGCGCCGTGCCTCGATCCTGCGTGGCGAGCGCGAGCACCGTCTGCGTCACCAGGAGCGCCGTCGAGGAGTCGGGCTCGAGCTCGGCCAACCGCGAGGAAGGATCCTCCATCGTCGCGACGGCGGCACTCAGGTCGCCTCGGAGGATCTGGATCTTGGTGAGCTCGGCGGCGGTCCACGTCACCAGCCCGCGCTCCTTGAGCCCTCGGCAGAGCGAGAACGCCTCGCGCAGCTCGACCTCGGCCTCCTCGAGCCTGCCCGCCAAGCGGTAGCTCACGCCGCGATCCCCGATCGCCCCCGCCAGCTCCCATCGCGCGCCCAACTCCCGATAGATCCGGATCGCGCGTTCGGAGTGCTCCAGCGACTCCTCCAGCCGCAGCATGTGACGGAGCGCGAGCGCGACCTTCTCCTCGGCGGTCGCGGTGGCGAACTCCTGCCCCGACGCCAGCCCGATGCGGAGTCCTTCCTCGGCGAGCGCGAGCGCGTCCACCTCGTCGCCGGCCTCCGAGGTGATGGACGACAGGCTGACCAGGGCCCGAACCTCCGACCAGCGATCGGGACGCTCGGTCGGTAGCCGGGCCGCCGTCAGCGCCTCCTCGAACATCCGCCGGGCGCCATCCAGATCGTCGCGCGCGTACGGGACCCAGCCGGCCATCAGCAGCGTGCGTGCCAGGATCGATGAGTCGTCGAGCCTGCGCGCCGCCTCGAGCGCCCGCTCGAACATGGCCGCGGCGGCGTCCGCGTCGCCCCTGAGCGTGAGCGTGATGTCTGCCAGGAACCGCGAGGCGTGTGAGCAGACGTAGTCGCTCTGGTCGCCGCCGACGTCGAGCGCTCGTTCCAGCACGTGCTCAGAACGCTCGTACTCGCCCAGCCAGTACAGCGACTCGCCCAACTTCGACAGGATCGTGGCCTCACGTTCGCCCCACTGCTCCTCGGGGCCCGCGAGCGCCAGCGCGTGCTCGTAGTGGTCGGCGGCCGACTTCGCCTCGATCCGATGGCGCGCCAGATCACCCGCGTGCGTCAGCGCCTCGACGGCCCGGTCGGCGATCGATCGGTCGCGTGGGTTCAGGTCCAGCGCGGCGAGCGCGGCTTGTTCCAGGTGGTACGCGATCGTGCGCGGGTACCGTTCGGCGCTGCCCGGCTCCGACAGCCGGTTCGCCAGACGCAGGTGGAGGCGCTGTCGCTCCCGTTTGGCCAGGCTCTCGTACGCCACGTCGCGCAGCACCTCGCTCCGGAAGCGCCACGCATCCTTCCCATCGCCTTCGGGGACCAAGAACTCGGCGTCCTCCAGCTCGGCCATGACGTCTTTGCGCGGCTCGGCGACCAGCGCGAGCTCGGACGCGTCGAACGCGCCGCGCGCGAACAGCGACGCCTTGCGGATCAGGTCGCGCGCGGCGGGCGACAGCGAATCGATCCGCGAGGCGATCACGGCCTGGACCGTCGGGGGCAGGAGCCCAGGCGTGGGGGCGGCCGCGGTCGGCGGCAGCACGTCCTCGTCGCGCAGCAACATCCCCGTGATCTCGACGATGAACAACGGATTCCCACCGGCGTGCTCGGCCACGCGGAGCGCGTCGTGGCGACGGAGATCGCCGGCCTCCATCGCGAGCTGCACGGCGTCCTCCGTCGCGAGCGGCTCCACCCAGAGCGTGACGGCGTCGGCGAGCCCGCCCGCCCAGCCGGGCCGCTCGTCCAGGAACCCCCAGCGCGCGACGCAGACCACGAGCAGCGGAAGCCGCCTGCCGTCACGCATCAGCCGCTCGATCAGGTCGAGCAGCAGCGGCTCGGCCGCGTGCAGGTCCTCGAACACCAGCACCACCGGCCCGGTCGTGGCCAGGCCCTCGAGCATGGCGAGCACGCCACGACGGATCTCGGCGCTGTGATAGCGGTTCTCGTGGTTCGCGTCCTCCCCCAGGCCGAGCGCAAGACCCAACCGGTGCGCGACCTTACCGGCCGCCTCCGGGCCGACCCACTGGACCGCCGCCTGCCGGAGCCGGTCGGCGAGCTCCTCGGTCGGGACGGATCCGCCGCCATCGACGGCGTCGCGGACCATCTGTGCGAGCGGCCAGAACGTGACCTGCTCCTCGAACTGGCTGGGGCGCCCGCTCAGGACCGTCACGTCGTCGCCCAGACCGTCCCGGAACTCCTCGACCACGCGCGTCTTGCCGATCCCCGGCTCGCCGAGCAGCGTCACCAGGTGCGCACGCCGGCGCTCCTGCACGCGCTCGAACGTGTCGGTCAGGAGCGCGAGCTCGCGGCGACGATCGACGAACGGGATCGTGGATCGCGTCGATCGCGGCGCCAGCCGGACGACGGGCCACGCGGCGATCTCGCGCTCGATCTCCTTCGGGCGGATCATGCGCATCTCGCCGAACTCGACGGCATCCTTCACGAGCTCACGCGTGGTCGAACCGACCAGGACCTCGCGGGGCTCGGCCGCTTGCTGGAGCCGAGCTCCGACGTTCACCTCGCCGCCGATCACGATGCCCCGGTCGGCGGCGGTCCCGACGGCGACCAGGCCCGTGTTGATGCCCACGTGTACCTCCATGGGGAACGGCAACCCGAGCTCGCGCCCCAGCTGCGGCGCCCGGTCCACCACCGAGAGCGCGGCGCGGATGGCGCGCACGGCGTCGTCGTCGTGCGAGGTCGGCACGCCGAACACCGTCAAGACCGCGTCGCCGATGAACGATTCCGCCCGGCCCCGGAGCCACTCGACCTCCTCGGTCACCATCCGGTGGAACGCCGCGAGCACCTCGCGGAAGCGTTCGGGATCCAGGTGCGACGCCAGCTTCGTCGACCCCACCAGATCGATGAAGACCACGGTGACCAGCCGCCGCTCGGAGGCCGGCTCGATCGCGACCGGAGCGCCACAGTGAGGACAGAACTTGGCGCCCGCAGGCAGCGGCTCATCGCATCGGGCACACGTCGCGTCGCTCATACCGCAAGGATACGGAGGGCCCCGGAGCCGGGACGCCGTCAGGCCTATCCCTGGCCGAGGATCCTGGCCTTCTGCGCCTGGAACTCGTCCTCGGTCAGGACCCCCTTGGCGCGGAGGTCCGCCAGGCGTTCGAGCTCGCTGACGGTGGACGGAGCCATCGGTACGCCGGACGGCGGCGGAGGCACGGCCGTCGTCCCTGCGGTACGGAACATCCGCTGCTGGTTCATCTCGCCCTGGTGGTAGATGGTCTTCTGTACCTCTTCAGGGTTCCGGATCGCCTTGAATTCCTCTCGGCCCGACTCGCTCGCGGATTGCACGACAAGCGTCCCCGCACCGATGATGCGCTCGAACACGGTTTGCTTGAACCGCACGTCGTTGATCGCCTCCAGCGGGATCTCCATGGAGTGCTTCGCGATCCACCCCTCACGATGGATCAACCGGTCGGTCGTGACGACGAAGTACGACGTCAGCCACCAGACCAGCCGCCGTACCGGATAGAGGATCAGCAGGATCGCCATCCCCACCAGCACCACCCAGTTCACGACCCCGTCGAACTTCGAGATCAGCCAGAACCCGACGATCACGACGCCGATCGTCGCGAGCGTGGGCAGGAAGAGCGCGATCCAGTGGGGACGGAGGTCGAGCACGAGCTCCTCGCCGGGAACCAGGAGGCGTTTCGGGAACGACATGCGCGGACGGTACCGCGCGGTATCGGGCGGAGCAACCTTGGAGCGGCCCTCTCAGGGGCCCGACAGGTGCTCCACCTCACCCGAGGACACGGTCTCGGTCCCGTGCTCCGTCTCGACCACCAGCGCGCCGCGCTCGTCGACGGCGAGCGCTCGGCCCCGGATCGAGGGGCCGTCGCGACGTGTGATCTCGACCGACCGACCGATCGTCGCAGAGAGCGCGCTCCACGCATCCCCGACGCCCTCCGGGAGGCGGACGTATCCATCGCGGAACCGCCGGAGGAATGACGTCAACAGCACGGCGGGATCCACGTCGCCGATGCCCGCGGCGGCGTCCACGCTCGCCGGCGGTTCGAGGTTGACGCCGATCCCGACGACCGCGTGCGCGAGACGCCCGTCCGCCACGGACGACTCCACGAGGATCCCGCCCACCTTCGAACCGTCGACCAGCAGGTCGTTCGGCCATTTGCATCGCACGTCCGCGCCCGCTACATCGCGGATCGCAGCCGCCATCGCGGCGCCGGCCAGGAGCGGGATCAGGCCGGCACGGCTCGGATCGACCGACGGCCGCACCACGAGCGAGAACATCAGCGCGGCCCCCGGTCGGTCGGTCCACGAACGGCCCAGACGGCCGCGACCGGCCGTCTGGTGCGCGGCGGCCACCAGGGTCCACTCGGGAGCACCCGCCTCGGCCATCTCGAGCGCCGTCGCGTTGGTCGAGCCGGTAACCTCGTCGAAGCGCACGGGCGCGTCGAGGCCAAGGTCCGCGAACGCTCGTTCGAGATCCACCACCGACAGCATCCGTTTGACTCCCTCCGGGGCGTCCCCGATTATCGCGAGCCAGCCGTGGCGACGAAACCGAAGGTCCTGATCGCCAACCGAGGCGAGATCGCGGTCCGCATCATCCGGACATGCCGAGACCTCGGTCTCCCCACCGTCGCCATCTACTCTGATGCGGATCGCGACGCCCTGCACGTGGAGATGGCGGACCAGTCGTACCGGATCGGGCCCGCGCTCGCGTCCGACTCCTATCTGTCGGTCGGCGCCATCCTGGACGCGGCGCGCAAGGCACGGGCGACGATGATCCACCCGGGGTACGGCTTCCTGGCGGAGCGGGCGCACTTCGCGCAGGCGGCGGCGGACGCCGGGTTCACGTTCGTCGGCCCATCGCCGGAGGCGATCGAGGTCATGGGCGACAAGGCGGCCGCCCGCCGGGTGGCCGATCGCAGCGGCGTGCCGATCGTGCCGGGGACGCCGGAGCCGGTCGACATCCGCCACGCCAAGAAGCAAGCCGAGCGCGTCGGGTTCCCGCTGCTCGTGAAGGCGGCGTTCGGCGGCGGCGGCAAGGGTATGCACGTCGTGCGCGACGCCGATCATCTGGACGAGGCGCTCCGTCGCGCCGCCCGCGAGGCGCAGTCGTACTTCGGCCGGCCCGAGGTCTTCCTGGAGCGGTACGTCGACCGCGCCCACCACGTGGAGGCGCAGGTGATCGCGGACACGCACGGGAACGTCTTCTTCCTGGGCGAACGCGACTGCTCGGTCCAGCGCCGCCATCAGAAGCTGATCGAGGAGACGCCCTCCCCCGTGATGGACGAGCAGATGCGGACGAGGTTCGCGGAGGCCGCGATCTCGCTCACGAAGGAGTCCGGCTACGTCAACGCGGGCACGATCGAATGCATCGTCGACGAGGACGGCTCGTTCTACTTCCTGGAGATGAACACGCGGTTGCAGGTCGAGCACACCGTCACGGAGATGGTGACCGGCTACGACCTGGTCGCGCTCCAGCTGCAGGTCGCGATGGGCGAGAAGCTCGACCTGGTCAACGCGCCGCGCGGTGCGGCGATCCAGTGCCGGATCAACGCCGAGGACCCGGGGCGCAACTTCCTCCCCGGGCCCGGTCGGATCACCCGGTACCAAGAGCCCGGAGGCCCGTTCGTGCGGGTGGACTCCGGCGTCACCGAAGGCCGCGAGGTCCCCGGCGACTACGACTCGATGTTCGCGAAGCTCATCGTCTCCGGTGAGGACCGCGAACGGGCGCGCCTCCGGATGCTCGGAGCCCTGTCGGAGTTCCGCGTGGAGGGCGTGCCGACCACGATCCCGATCCACGAGTGGGTGCTGCGGTCCAAGGAATTCCGCGCCGGCGCGCACACCACCACGTGGCTGGAGCGGGCGCTCGCCGACGTCGACTTCCCGTCGCAGGTGGACCTGCAGCCCACGCCGAGCGCCTCGAACGCGGCACGTCCGGCGGACATCTTGGTCGAGGTGGACGGGCAGCGCGTCCCGGTCCGGATCTTCGACGAGCGCCGGGCCACGGCGCCGAGGGCGCCGTCGTCGTCGGGCTCGCATCACGGCGAGCACGTGCACGGCGAGATCCGCGCGCCGATGCAGGGAACGATCCTCAAGGTGCTGGTCGAGAAGGGCCAGGAGATCCGTGCCGGCGAGGTCGTCTGCATCCTGGAAGCGATGAAGATGGAGAACCACATCGCCTCGACGCGCGACGGCGAGGTCACCGAGCTCCCGATCCACGCCGGCCAGGTCGTCGAGACGGGACAGGTCATCGCCGTCATCGACTGACCGGGCTCCGAAACGCGAACGGCCGGGCACGGATGCCCGGCCGTTCGTCGCCGTTCGGAGCTCAGCCGGTGACCCTTACGAGCTTCGCGACCTCCTGTCCGCCGGCGATCGCGCGCTCCAGCACGATGCCCAGCCCGGGCGCGTAGACCTTCTCATCGATCACGTCGGGCTCGAGCGCGGTGTGCTCGAGCGAGGTCAGCACATCGTGGACGACCGCGTAGGGCACCCGGAGGCTGCCGCCGCGTCCGATGATCCACGCGGTGTCCTCGGCCTCGCCCTGGAAGAACTCCTGCCGGTAGGAGTCCGGGATCTGGGGGTCCGCCTCCATGATGATCCCGGGGACCGCGCCGCCCACGCCGGCCTCCCACGACCCGGATGTGTCCACCCCACCGTTCGCGTCGTACGCCTTCGTGTCTTCGCCGAGGTAGCACACGTTCCCGTGGACGTCCTGGGCGAACCAGTCCATCGTCTTCTCGAGGAGCGTTCCGGCGTGACGGGCCACGTCGCGAACGACGGTGGCCGTGACGCCACCGATCATCTTGGTCGTGTCGGTCACGGTGACCCGGTCAACCTGGGTCTGCCCGTCCCTGATGCCCGTGTAGACGAGGGTCCTCCCGACGGGGAGCGGGTAGTACGGGTTGTCGATCACGCTCACGAACGACGACGGGTCCAGCGTCGAGCACGGCGCTGCCACGCCTCGCGACCTGCGAGCCCCGACCCCTCCTGAACCACGTGCGGCTGCCGTCCATGCGAAGGCACTCACCGTCAACGCTGCACAGCTCACCGCTGCGACGATGCGTTTCATCTCCTTCTCCCTTCCGCTCGCGTACGCCCAGGATGCCGCCCGAGGCATGAAGAAGGGATGAAGCCGTCCGGTCAGGCGAGCTCTGCGATGGTCATCGTGACGCGAGCGCCTGCGCCGGGCGTGTTCTCCGCCTCGACCGACCCGCCGTGCGCGTCGGCGATGACGCGGACGATCGAGAGGCCGAGCCCCGCGCCATCTCTGCCCGCCCCGCCGGCGTCGGGATCCCCCACGAACGGCTCGAACGCGCGTGAGAGAACGTCGGCGGAGAATCCGGGACCGCTGTCGAGAACGGACAGGGCGATGGTGCCACCTTCCACCGATCCAGTGACCGTGATGACGCCTCCCCGCGGCGTGTAGCGCACGGCGTTGTCCAGGAGATCGTCGAGAGCCTGTCGCAGCCGGACCTGATCGACGCACACGGCGCCGGATGGGGCGTCGACGTCGATCGCGACCCCGGCCTCCGTCGCTCGCGGTCGATGCCGGCCCGCGATGTCCTCGAGCAGCGCTCGGAGATCCGTGGGCATGCCGCGCACCGGGAGACGGCCGCCGTGGGCGCGAGCGAGCACCAGGAGATCCTCGGCGAGCCGGACGAGATGGTCGGTCTCTTCTGCCGCGCTCCGCAGCGCCGCGCGCAGCTCATCGGGGCTCCGTTCGCGGGCGAGAGCCAGGTCGAGCTCCGTCTTCAGGATCGAGAGCGGGGTCCGCAGCTCGTGGCTCGCGTCGTCGATGAAACGACGCTCGGTCTCGACCGACGCCTGGATCCGGTCGAGGAGGTCGTTCATCGTCGCCCCGAGCCGGGTGATCTCATCATCGGCCGGCGGGAGGGACAGACGGCCGCGGAGATCGGCAGACGAGATGGCGGCCGCCTCGCTCCGCATGCGCTCGACCGGCGCCAAGGCGGCGCCCGCCAGCCACCATGCGGCGAGCGACAGCAGGAGCACGGCGACGGGCACCCCGATCCCGAGCGTGACCGCGAGCTGCAACAGCTGGTCGGCTCGGTCCTGGAGCGAGGTGCCGACGATCACGACGGCCCTGCCCGTCGGGGTCTGCACCGGCGCGGCGAACAGCCGGCTGACGTTGTCGATCCCCGGAAGCTCGCGATCGAAGAACGCGGGCGCCGAGATCGACCGGATCACGGAGATCGGAAGCATCGCTGTCCCTCGCACGATGTCGTTCGAGCGGACGATCTCGCCGGTGGCGTCGGCGACCTGTGCGAACGCCTCATCGGGCTCGATGAGCCCGGAACCGACGTCAACGGACGCGGGCCCGCTCTTCCGAGCGTCGACGACCAGGATCGCCGCGCGCGATCGGAGGCCGGCCTCGACCGTGTCCAGCAGGTCGGCGGCGGTCCGGAGGTAGACGAACACCCCGAACGCCGCCAGCGTCACCGCCGTTCCCACGGCGAAGACGAGCGTCAGCCGCTGCCTAAGCGGGAGCGTCGTCCAGCGTCGCATCACGGAGGCGGTAGCCGACACCCCTGATGGTGTCGATCGAATCGAGCCCGAACGGGCGGTCGATCTTCATCCGCAGGTTCCGAACGTGGACGTCGATCAGGTTGGAGTCGCCGTCGTGGGCGAAATCCCACACGTGTTCGGTGAGCATCGTCCTGGTGAGCACCTCGCCGGCGTGTCGCATGAGGCACTCCAGCAACGCGAACTCCTTGCCGGTGAGGTCGATCGCCTGGTCGGCGCGGAACACGCGATGCGTCGCCGGATCCAGGGACAGCTCGCCGACGCGCAGGACCGCGGGGCGTGGCTCGGCGCCGCGCCGGATCAGCGCCCGGAGACGGGCGACGAGCTCGTCGAACGAGAACGGCTTCGTGAGGTAGTCGTCGGCGCCGACGTCCAGGCCGTGGACCCGGTCCTCGACGGCGTCGCGCGCCGTGAGCATGAGGACGGGAGACCAGCGTTCGGCATCGCGCAGCCTGCGGCAGACCTCGAATCCGTCGACCGACGCCGACCCGCCCAGCGTGACGTCGAGGACGACGGCGTCGTACGGGTGCTCCTGCGCGAACCAGACGGCCTCGTCACCTTCGCGAGCGACGTCGACCGCGAAGCCCTCCTCCTCGAGCCCGCGCCGGATCAGGTCCAGCATCTTCTCCGAGTCCTCGACCACCAGGATCCGCACGCGAGACCACCTTCCCGCGGCCAGCCTACGCCGCGTGGATGAAGCGGCCATGAAGGCGCTCAGGTCGTGCGTTCGAGGAAGCTCCTGACGAGCGCGATGTAGAGGTCCGGCTCCTCGACGAACGTCATGTGGCCGCTCCGCTCCAGGATGCGCAGCTCCGCGTTCGAGATCCCGGCAGCGATGGCTTCGGCGGCAGCGACCGTGCACGTGCGATCGTGACGGCCGGTCATCACCAGCACCGGCTGCGTGATCTCACCGAGACGGTCCTCTACCTCGATGCCGCCGTAGCCGTTCGCGGAGAACACGCGAAGCATGTCCGGCGCGTAGACCGTCTGGGAGGTCCGCTCCAGATACTCGTCGATGCGGGGGTCGAGCGGGTCGGCGAAGTGGAACGGGAACTGCTCGGCCATCAGCTGCGCGAAGTCCTCGGGCGTCGTCACGTCGGGCTCGCGCGCCCACGAGGCGATCACCTGTTCGCGCAGGGCCACGGGCTCGAACGCGTTGAGGTTGGTCTCGACCGCCGCCAGGTACTTCATGGACGGGACACCGCCGCTCACGATCGTCTGCGTCGCCATACCGGGGTAGTCGACGGCGTTCTGCAACGCGACGAATGCTCCGTACGAGTGCCCGAGCACCGCGTAGCGGTCCAGATGCATCGCCCTCGCCAGCATGATCACGTCCTGGGCCATCCGCTCGAGCGTCCACGTGGACTCCGGCGACCGCTCCGAGCGGCCGTTCGCCCGTTGATCGACCAACAGCAACCGGAACTCGTCCGTCAACGGATCCAGGTAGTCGGCGAACTCGTGATGGTCCAGGCCCGGTCCCCCGTGGAGCACGATCACGGGGTGGCCGGCCCCTCGCTCGACGACGAACAGGCTCGTGTCGTCGATGCGGACGAGCTCGCCGTCGGCGCTCACGAGCGCGGATCGCCCCACCCGTCGCGCCCCACGATGCGGAACGCCGCGCCGCGCACCTTGTACGTGCGGTTCACGGAGATCAGCAGGGCGGTCATGGTCTCGGCGATGCGCGCCATGGACAGCGCGCCGCAGTCCACCCAGCGGAGATCCGGGATGTCCCGCACGAGCGAGCCCACCACCGCCTTCGCCTCGGGGTCGTCGCCGCACACGAGCACGTCGCTCTCGAGGGGCTTGTCCAGCCGTTGCAGCTCGTGGCCGGCGATCGTGTGGAACGCGGCGACCGTCCGAACGCCCTGGCTCAGGATCGCGTCCGCCTGTTCGGCTGCGGAGCCGTGCCACGGGCGCACGACCTGCCACGCACGTCCACCGACGGCGGTAGCGAGCGGGCTGGTGGCGTCCAGCACGATCGACCCGGCGGCGACCACGGGCTTGATCGCCCGGTAGATCTCCGCCTGTCCTTCGAACGGCACCGTCACGGCGATGACGCCGTCGGTGGCTGCAGCCTCCTCGTTCGTCGTGCCGTCGATGTGCACGTCGCCACCCAGGATCGCGCGGGCTTCCTCCGCCTTGCGCCGCGCCCTTCTCGGCGGACCGCGACCCGATCGTGACGTGGTGTCCGGCGCGGGCGAGCTGCAGGGTGAGACCGAACCCCTCCTCGCCGGTGCCTCCGATGACCGCGACGTTCATGGCGCGACATTAGCCGAAGACGGGTGCGGCCCCGCCGGCTTCGCCGGCGGGGCCGCAGGGAAGATCGGCTGGAAGCAGCGGGCTACTTCTTGCCGACCTTCGTGGCGACGACGGCGACGCTGTAGCCGTCGGTCCCGTTCCCCCAGGCGTAGACCTGATACGCGAAGCCTGCCTTCAGCTTCAGCGTCGCCGGTCCGATCACGGGCGCCGTCTCACCCGGCAGCGTGACCTTCACCCGATAGGAGCCCTTCGGAACGTTCACCGTCGCCGAGTCACCCCAGACGAAGTCCGTCCCGCCGATCAGGACCGACCCGTTCGCCCACACGTTCACGGCCGGCGCGGCTGCGGTGTGTCGCACCGTCAGCCGGGCCTTACCCGCCTTGACGGGTGCGACCTTATTCGTGAAGAGCTTGATGTTCGGGTCGCCGTCGGCGTTGAGGTTCGCCACGGCCGTGTAGTTCTTACCGGCCTTCAGTGCGACGTCGTTCGCCTCCAGGATCGCGGCGTCGTCGCACGTGTCGGCGGCGGCCACGATCTTGACGTCGTACGACCCCGCCGGCAGTTCGACGCCGGTCACGACGTCCCCAGGCTTGAAGTCCGGGATCGCCGCCTCGCCGTTCACGCACACGTTCACGTCGACCCTTGGGATCCCGTGGACGACGTTCAGGACGGCGTTGCCGCCCCGCGCGCCGGCCGTGCCGACGCTAACCAGGGTCATCGCGAGGGCCCCTGCCACCGCGACTCCGATGAGTCTGCTCCGCATCGTTACCTCCTTCTCCTCGTGGACGATGCGTCCGATCGGTGTTTCGCGGAGCCCATGCAGAGCGGATCGTATCTTCGATGCAGTCTGCATAGGTTTGGAGCTCATTTCCCTACGAACGCTTGAGGGAGGACTCGGTATCGGAATCTCTGCAAGACCGATATCCTGTCCCCATGAATCCGCCCATACCGTCGAACGGCGCACCCACGGAGATGGCGATCTCCGAGGCCTCGAAGCTCCTCGGGATCCCGGTGCCGACGATCAGATCATGGGAGCGCAGGTACGGCTTCCCCTCGCCGGCACGGACGGATGGCAAGCACCGGCGCTACACGCTGGATGAGATCAGCACGTTGCGTGCCGTGCGGGACGAGATCACGCGCGGACACCCCGCCCGCGAGGCCGTCGCGATCGTCCGCTCCGGCGCGGCCACGGGTGGCCGCCGCAGCGAGTACCTGGATCGCTTCACGGAGAGCGCCGGGGTGCTCGATCCGGACGGCGTCCGACGGGCGCTCGAGGTGGCGACGGAGATCGTCGGGGTGGAGCGCGCCATCATCGAGGTGGCGCTTCCCGGGATGCGGGAGATGGGCGACCGGTGGCGCTCGGGACGATGCGACGTCGCCAACGAGCATCTGGCGACGCAGGCGGTCCGCGCAGTGGCTCGCCCGGCTCGGAGCGCTCACCCCGCCGCCGTACCGGCCGCGTCCGCTGGTGCTCGCCTGTGCGCCAACGGAGCTCCACACGATCGGCTTGGAGGCGATCGCGGTGATGCTCGGTCGGCGCGGATGGTCGTGCAACGTGCTCGGCGCCATGACGCCCCCGGGCTCGCTCCTGGCCACCCTGACCGCGACCCGTGGCGCCGGGGCCATCGTCAC
The DNA here is from genome assembly GCA_963835415.1 of uncultured Actinomycetes bacterium. Lineage (GTDB taxonomy): Bacteria > Actinomycetota > UBA4738 > UBA4738 > HRBIN12 > JBBQVZ01. Next base: position 102,521 of record CAWIFZ010000005.1, read on the forward strand.
CGCCCAGCGGAGCGTCGGGCGGCGCGGCGCTGATCGAGGCGTTGCGGGCTGCCGGTCAGATGCTCGGGCGTGCGCCTGTTCTACGGAGGGAACGCGTTCGCCACGATCAAGGCCAGGGAGGGCGTGCCGGGACGCTATCTCGGCACCGACCTCCGGGCCGCCGTTGAAGTCGTGGGTCGGAGATCCGCTGAGCGACGTCGCCGCCTACTGTCATCGAGATCGCCGTCGGGGTTGCGTGCCTCCTGGCCGCGGTCGGGATCGTCCGGCGACAGGGCCTCGGGTTCGTCGCGGCGGTCCTCGCGCTCGCCGGGGTCGTCGCCGTGGTGCACGCCGTCATCGCGCTGATCTGACGGCACCGACGCTTCAGCGTCAGAACGCCGGCCGATACTCGCCGTAGACGCTCGCGCAGGACATCGGAGACCTCGCCGAGCGTGGCCCGCGCCCGCAGGGCCTCCTTCATCGGCGGCAACAGGTTCTCGGTGCCCCGCGCCGCGCGCTCGACGGCTTCCAACCCTCGCGCCACCGCGCCGGCGTCGCGCGAGGCGCGCAGCGTCGTCGCAGTCGGTCGACCTGCATGCGCACGTCCTCGTCGGAGATGCCCTGCAGCTCCACCGGCCGCTCCTCGGCGTCGACGAACCGGTTGACGCCCACGATGACCCGCTCACCCGATTCGATGCCCTGCTGGATCCGGAACGCGGCCTCGTGGATCTGATCCTGATAGAACCCGGCCTCGATCGCCGCCACCGCGCCCCCCATCTCGTCGATCCGGTCGAGGTAGTCGAGCGCCAGCCGTTCGAGCTCGTCGGTCAGCGACTCCACGTAGTACGAGCCGCCGAGCGGATCGGCCACGTTCGCGACGCCGGTCTCGTACCCGATCACCTGTTGGGTGCGGAGCGCGATCTTGACGGCGCGCTCGGTCGGCAGTGCGAGCGCCTCGTCGAACGAGTTGGTGTGCAACGACTGCGTGCCACCCAGCACCGCGGCCATCGCCTCGAGCGTCGTCCGGACGATGTTGTTCTGCGGCTGCTGCGCCGTCAGCGTGGCGCCACCCGTCTGCGTGTGGAACCGCAGCATCGCGCTCCGAGGATCCCTCGCCTCGAACCGCTCGGTCATGATCCGTGCCCACATGCGCCGCGCCGCTCGGAACTTCGCGATCTCCTCGAAGAGATGCATGTGACACGCGAAGAAGAACGAGAGCCGAGGCCCGAAGTCGTCGATCTTCAGACCGGCGTCGAGCGCGGCCTGCACGTACGCGATGCCGTTCGCCAGCGTGAACGCGATCTCCTGCGCCGCCGTCGCCCCCGCCTCGCGCATGTGGTAGCCGCTGATCGAGATCGTGTTCCAACGCGGGATCCGTTCGCCGCAGTACGCGAACAGGTCCGTGATGATCCGCATCGAAGGCTGCGGCGGGTAGATGTAGGTGCCGCGCGCCGCGTATTCCTTCAGCAGGTCGTTCTGGACGGTGCCGCCGATCGTGGACGCGTCCACGCCCTGCTCCTCAGCGACCAGCTCGTAGAGCAGCAGCAGGATCGCGGCCGTCGCGTTGATCGTCATGGACGTCGTGACGCGGTCGAGCGGGATGTCCGCGAACAGCCGCCGCATGTCGTCGATCGAATCGATCGCCACGCCCGTCTTCCCGACCTCGCCTTCCGCGCGCGGATGGTCCGAGTCCAGACCCATCTGCGTCGGCAGGTCGAACGCCACCGAAAGGCCGGTCTGCCCTTGGTCCATCAGATAGCGGAACCGCCGGTTCGTCTCGGCCGCGGTGCCCATGCCGGCGTACTGCCGCATCGTCCACAGCCGCTCCCGGTACATCGTCGGGTAGACGCCGCGCGTGAACGGCTGCTCCCCCGGCTCGCCCAGCTGCTTCGCCGGGTCGAACCCGACGAGGTCGTCGGCGCCGTACACGGGGTGCAGCTCGATACCGGAATCGGTGGCGCGGTGATCCTGGTCGTCCATCACCCGAAGGGTAACTCCCTTCGAGCCGCGGTCAGGAACGCCGGCCCGGACCGCCTGCCATCTGCACGGGCTGGTCCAGGATGCCTCGCTCGCTGAGCTCACGCTTCGCGGCGTCGAGCGCGTCCTGGTTCGGCGCACGGACGGTGTGGGTGTGACGGCCACCGGTGATCACGGAGAGCGGGGCCTCTCCGGCTTCCGCGATCGTCGCGGCGTGTCGATCGATGTCCGCCCGCGTCTCCACGACCACCGGGGCTCGGATCTCGCCGAACACGGAGTGGTCCACGCCGACGTCGAGCACCGCGATCCCTCGGTCCAGGAGGATCTCCCACTCCTCGCGACCTCGATCCGGCTGATGGTTGCAGTGGATGACCTCGATCAGGCCCGAGACGCGGCCCACCCGATACCCGTGAGGACCGCCGATGATCGCTTGACCGGATGCGCGGAGGATGGCGATGTCGTTCACGATCGCCTGACGCGAGACGCCGAGCATCGACGAGAGCTCCGATCCGGTCACGGGCCCCTCGGCACCGTTCAAGGTGTGGAGCAGCTCCGCTCGGCGTTCATCTGATGTTCCGCGGGCCATGCTGTGTCGAAGTGTACGGACCATCGAGAGGTGCGGACGCGTCGGGCCTCAGGATGGGCGGACCCGCGGTCACCTCTCGGTTGACTAGAGTGAAGCGCCGATGGACATCGTGGATCCGCACATCGAGGAGTACATGCGTTCCCGGCTGGCGCGCTTCGACGAGCCGGTCCTCCTGGAGATGGAAGCTGAGGGGGCGGAGCGGAACTTCCCGATCGTGGGGCGCAACGTGGGCGTGACGCTCGAGATCTTGGCGCGGTCGGTCGGGGCCCGCCGCATGATCGAGCTGGGATCGGGGTACGGATACTCGGGTTACTGGCACGCTCGTGCGGTCGGTCAGAGCGGCGAACTCCACCTGACGGACGGCGACCCCGAGAACGAACGCAAGGCCGCGGACTACCTCGGGCGCGCCGGCCTGTGGGCGGCGGTCACGTATCACGTCGGCGACGCGGTGACGTCGCTCAACGCGCTCGATGGCGAGTTCGACGTGATCTACGACGACATCGACAAGGAGGGCTACCCGGATGCCTGGCGCGCGGCCCGGGAACGCATCCGGATGGGCGGTCTCTACGTGTGCGACAACGTGCTGTGGTCGGGCCGCGTGATCGATGACCAGCCGGACGAGCGGACCGCAGCCATCCTCGAGCACAACGCGCTGATCGCCGAGGACGACCGCTACGTCTCAACGATCGTCCCCACCCGCGACGGAGTGATGGTCGCGATCCGCATCGGCTGAGTCCCTCGTGGCTCCCCACGCCACCGGGCCGGAACTGAGTAGACTCCGCGCGGCCGTTGGCCGGTTCGGTGCGTGACGAACCTGCCCCGCGAGATAGTCTGGGAGGGATCCCACTGTGGCGACCCGAACGAGCAAGAAGAAGAGCGACTACGGCCCCATCTACAAGGGCCATGAGGGTCAATACTCCTGGTTGTTCCACCGGATCACCGGCGTCGCGATCATCCTGTTCCTGTTCGCCCACGTGATCGACACCGCCGTCGTCGGCTGGGGACCCAACGCGTACAACCGCGTCGTCCGCGTGTACGAGAACCCGATCGTGCGGCTGCTCGAGCTCGGCCTGGTCGCCGCGGTGCTGTACCACTCCCTCAACGGCATCAAGATCCTGTTGGTCGACTTCTTCCCGAGCCTCACGAAGCACATCCGCATCATGGGCATCATCACGCTCACCCTGTTCCTGGCCTCGATGGCGTACGTCACGTGGGTCATGGGCGGCCAGATCATCGACCTGATCAAGGACTGAGATGGCGACCACCACCGAGCCTCGTCGCGATGCGCCGCCGCCGGAGCGCAGCCCCCAGCGCGACTTCCGCGGCGGCCGCGATCGTCCGGTCGGCGGCTTCGAGCTGTGGAGCTGGTTGTTCATGCGCATCTCCGGGCTGCTGCTCCTGGTGCTCGCCGTCGGCCACGTCCTGATCATGCACGTGCAGGACGACGGGGTCGGCCGCGTGAACTTCGGGTTCGTGGCCACGCGATGGGCCAGCCCGTTCTGGCGGACGTGGGACTGGATGCTGCTGGTGCTCGCGTTGATCCACGGCATCAACGGTCTCCGCGTGATCACGCTCGACTACGTTCGCAAGCCGGGTGTTCGACTCACGATCAACATGGTCTTCTACGTGCTCGGGTTCACGCTGTTCGTGCTCGGCTCGGTCATCGTCTTCACGTTCGACCCCTCGAAGTGGCCCGGATACGTGAGCTGAGATGACGACCACGCATACGTACGACGCGGTGATCGTGGGCGCGGGCGGCGCCGGTCTCCGAGCCGCGATCGAGACGTCCGACCGCGTTCGCACCGCCGTCATCTCCAAGCTCTACCCCACGCGCTCGCACACCGGGGCGGCGCAGGGCGGCGTGTGTGCCGCGCTCGGGAACATGGAGGAGGACTATCCGGAGTGGCACGCGTTCGACACCGTGAAGGGTGGCGACTACCTGACGGACCAGCCGGCCGCCGAGCTCTTGACGAACGAGGCGGTCGACGCGATCTATCAACTCGAGCACTGGGGATTGCCGTTCAACCGCACGCCCGACGGCCGGATCGCGCAGCGCCGGTTCGGCGGTCACACGCGCAACCACGGCGAGGGTCCGGTCATGCGCGCGTGCTACGCCGCGGACCGCACCGGTCACATGATCCTGCAGACGCTGTACCAGCAGTGCGTGAAGCGCGACGTCCGGTTCTTCAACGAGTTCTACTGCCTGGACCTGCTGCGCGACGACGCCGGCCGCACGGCGGGCGTGGTGGCGTACGAGCTGGCCACGGGCGAGCTCCACGTGTTCCGGGCCAAGTCCGTGATGTTCGCGACCGGCGGGTACGGCCGGATGTTCCGCGTCTCGTCCAACGCGCACGCCCTCACCGGCGACGGTCTGTCCGTGGCGTACCGGCGAGGCATCCCGCTCGAGGACATGGAGTTCTTCCAGTTCCATCCGACCGGCCTGTACAAACTGGGCATCCTGCTGAGCGAGGCCGCCCGCGGCGAGGGCGCCATCGTGCTGAACAAGGACGGCGAGCGGTTCATGGAGCGCTACGCCCCCACGATCAAGGACCTGGCCCCGCGCGATGTCGTCTCGCGGTCGATCTATCAGGAGATCAAGGAAGGAAGAGGCGCAGGGCCACGCGGTGACATGGTCTACCTGGACCTGCGGCATCTCGATCCGAAGGTGATCGAGGAGAAGCTCCCCGACATCACGGAGTTCGCTCGCGTCTACCTGCGAGTGGAGCCGACGACGGAGCCCGTCCCCATCCAGCCGACCGCGCACTACGCGATGGGCGGCATCCCGACCGACATCGACGCGCAGGTCGTGACCGGCGCCGACGAGACGCCCGTGCCCGGCATGTACGCGGCCGGTGAGTGCGCGTGCGTGAGCGTCCACGGCGCCAACCGCCTGGGAACGAACTCGCTCTTGGACATCGTCGTGTTCGGCCGACGTGGCGGCGCACACATGGCGGCGTTCGCGAAGGACACCGATCTGGCACCGTTGCCGGACGAACCGGTCCGCCAGACCCTCGACATGTTGAACGGCCTGCTCTCGCGGGACCGCAGCGTGAACCCGGCCGACATCCGCGCCGAGCTGCAGGACGCGATGTTCGACAAAGCGTTCGTGGTGCGGAACCAGGAGGGTCTGAGCGAGATGGAAGACGTGCTGGCGGACCTGCACGACCGCTATTCGCAGGTCGGCGTGCAGGACAAGGGCAGCGTGTACAACACCGACCTGATGGAGGCGGTCGAGCTGGGGTTCCTGCTGGATTGCGCCGAAACGTTGGTCGCCGTCGGCCGCGGCGCGGACCGAGAGCCGTGGCGCCCATTTCCGCGAGGACCACCCCCTCCGCGACGACGCCAACTGGCTCAAGCACTCGTTGGCGTACCGTAGGGACGACCGAACGATCGATCTGGAGTACAAGCCGGTGAAGATGGGCCCCTACATCCCGATGGAGCGGAAGTACTGATGGCGACCGCGGCCGACGTGCTCCAGAGCTCCGACGACCGAGAGATCGGTCAGACGGACGGCCGGATGTCGCTGACCCTCAAGATCCGGCGATACAACCCGGAGGTCTCCGACGAGCCGTGGTGGGACGAGTTCACCGTGCAGATGGAGCCGACCGACCGGCTGCTCGACGCGCTCCACGAGGTGAAGTGGCGCCACGACGGCACGCTCGCCCTCCGCCGCTCCTGCGCCCACGGCATCTGCGGCTCGGACGCCATGCTGATCAACGGCCGGAACGCGTTGGCCTGCAAGGTGCTCGTGCAGGACGTCGCCCCGAAGGCCACCGTCGAGCCGATCCGCGGCCTGTCGGTCCTCAAGGACCTGATCGTCGACATGGACCCCTTCTTCGAGGGCTACAAGAGCGTGCTGCCGTTCCTCGTCAACGACGAGGGCGAGCCGGACAAGGAACGCCGACAGTCACCGGAGGAGCGCGCGCGGTTCGACGACACCACGAAATGCATCCTGTGCGCGGCGTGCACCACGTCGTGCCCGATCTTCTGGGGCGACGACGAGTACGTCGGGCCCGCCGCCATCGTGAACGCCCACAGGTTCATCTTCGACTCGCGCGATCGTGGCGACCGTGAGCGCCTGAAGATCCTGTCGGAGAAGACCGGCGTGTTCCGCTGCCGGACCACGTTCAACTGCACCGACGCCTGTCCGCGCGGCATCCAGGTGACGAAGGCGATCCAAGAGGTCAAGCGCTCCATCCTGTTCGACCGCTTCTGACCTCGGCCGCGTCGGCGTATCGTCTCGGTCCATGGATCTGACGTACGACCGCTCGCTGGTCGCCGCGATCTACGACGGATACGGCGACAAGGAGTGGAACCGACACGAGATCAGACCGTTCGACCAGGTGTCGTTCCATGTCCATCGGCACTACCTGAGCGGCTTCGTCCGCGACGGCGACCGCGTGCTCGAGGCCGGAGCGGGTGCGGGGCGATTCACCGTAGAGCTCGCGCAGCTCGGAGCGCGGATCGTCGCCACCGATATCTCCCCCGGCCAGCTCGAGCTGAACACGATCCACGTCGCCGAGGCCGGCCTCGAGACGCACATCGAGGCGCGAGAGCTGGCGGACATCCTCGACCTCTCGCGCTACCCCGACCGCTCCTTCGACGTCGTCGTGTGCTACGGAGGCCCGCTGAGCTACGTCATGGACCGCTCAGACGATGCGTTGGACGAGCTGCTCCGGGTGACGAAGCCGGGCGGGCACGTCCTGATCGGGGTGATGTCGAAGCACGGATCGCTCCACGCGTTCCTCGACGGTGCCGCGGCCGAGATCGAAGAGTTCGGGATCGACGAGATGCAGGCGATCCTCGATACCGGCGACCTTCCACCGAACCATTCGAGCATGGGGATGCCCGTGCACCTGTTCTCGTGGGCTGAGCTGAAGGGGCGATTGGACCGACATCCGTGCGACCTGGTCGCCGTGTCCGCCTCGGCATCCATCTCGATCGGCAACGACGACGTGTGCAAGCGATGGATGGCGGACCCCGCCATGTGGGAGCGGTTCCTGGCGTGGGAGATCGACGCGTGCGCGCAGCCGGGCGCGGTCGACGGCGGGACGCACATCATCGCCGTCGTCCGGCGCCGATGACCTCCCGCTAAGGTTCCTGCTCATGGCACACAGGGTCACACTCATCCCGGGTGACGGCATCGGCCCCGAGGTCGCGGCCGCGACCCGGTTGGTCCTGGACGCCGCACACGGCGACATCGAGTGGGTCGACGCCGTGGCCGGCGCGGGAGCCCTGGAGTCCCACGGCGCGCTCCTGCCAGCGTCGACGCTCGACGCGATCCGCGATTGCCGCGTGGCCCTGAAAGGGCCCGATCACGACGCCGGTCGGGACGGGGTTCCGGAGCGTGAACGTGGCGCTGCGCCAAGAGCTCGACCTGTTCGCGGCGGTGCGGCCCGCGCGCGCGCTCCCGGGTGTTCCCATCCGGCATCCGGCCACCAACCTGGTCGTGGTCAGGGAGAACACCGAGGATCTCTATCAGGGCATCGAGTTCGAACGCGGCTCGGCCGAGGCCGCCGCGTTGCGCGGGAAGCTGCGGGAGCTGGCCGGCTTCGAGGTGCGCGAGGATGCGGGCATCACGCTGAAGCCCATCTCGGTCGCCGGGACGCGGCGGATCGTGCGCTTCGCGTTCGAGTACGCGCGCGCGAACCGCCGGCACAAGGTCACGCTGGGCCACAAATCGAACGTGATGCGGTACTCGGATGGACTGTTCTTCAAGACGTTCCTGGACATCGCGCGCGATCCGATGATCCGAGGCGACATCGAGGTCGAGGAGATCCAGATCGACCACCTGTCGATGCGGCTCGCGTGGGAGCCCGAGGCGTTCGACGTCCTGCTCCTGCCGAACCTCTACGGCGACATCCTGTCCGACCTGTGCGCCGGTCTCGTCGGTGGGCTCGGCCTGATCCCCGGCGCGAACATCGGATGGGAGTACGCGGTGTTCGAGCCCGTGCACGGGAGCGCCCCGGACATCGCGGGGAAGGGCCTGGCCAACCCGATCGCCATGATCCTGTCAGGCGCGATGATGCTGCGCCACCTGGGCGAGCTCGCCGCCGCGGAACGCGTGGAGCGCGCCGTCGACGCCGTCCTCGACCACGGCGAGATCCGCACGGCCGATCTGGGCGGAACGTCGAGCACGCAGCAGGTCGGCGCGGCCATCATCGGAGCCTTGGCCGACTAGCCGATCAGTGCGGGTGGTGGTGATGCCCTTCGGGACCTCGACCGAGGTCCTCCGGGAGGCGTCAACAGCCCGGCTGGCCGCGATGCCCGCAGCACTGCTGCCGAGAGAACGTGGCGTGCAGCCGGTTCCGGAACGTCAGACCGAGCTTCGTGAGGAACGGGGCGTCGTACACCCGCCAGTTCGTGAAGAAGTTCCGGGCGTGCTCCCTGACGACCGACCAGAACCCGTCGTCTCCCATGCCTCATGCTACGGCGCCCGAACACCACGCCGATGTGCTTCACCCCGAGTGCACGGGATGCGAGACTCGATCGATGCTCGCCGTCGTGAAGCCCAGCCCGCTCCGTCTATGGGGCTTCCTGCTCACCGTCGTCGGCGGAGCGCTGATCGCGTTCGGCTCCATCGGGAACTGGGCGGCGATCAGCCTGGGGAACAGCGTAGAGAACGCCGTCCCCACCAAGGGGATCGACGTGTGGCAAGGGATAGCAACGTTGATCCTCGGAGTCCTGATCGTGATCGGGATCCTGGCGTTGCGGTTCGTGCGGCCCGAGCGGCGGAACGCGATAGCCGTGGCGATCGTCGTCGCGGGATCGATCGCGCTCGCGCTCGGGGTCTGGGCGCTCCTCGCGCTGGACTCGGTCGTACACGACGTCGGTGTCGACGAGCTCGCGAGGGTGTATGGCCGTCAAGAGGTCCTCAAGACCATGAGCGAACAGGGCGTTGCCGTGAAGGCTCAGACCGGCCTGTGGATGACCGTCGCCGGAGGCGTCCTGGCCACGGTCGGCGGGTTCGTCGATCTGGCCTGGGTGCGACACAAGCGCGACGCGGGCGACGCGATCGATCCCGACACGCTCACCGCGAGCGCAGCCGAGACATCCAGCGACGCGGAGGATGGGGCGCCGGACGTCTAAAGCGATGCGAGGTCCGCGCACTTCGCGCGGATGCCCTCGGCCGCTGAGCGCAGCGCGGAGAGCTCATCGTCGTTCAGGTCCAGCTCCACGATCTCCTCGACGCCACCGCGACCGAGCTTCGCGGGGACGCCTACGTAGACGTCGTTGATCCCGTACTGCCCGGTCGCCCACGCGCAGACGGGCAGGACCTCGTGCGTGTCGTTCGCGATGGCCGCCACCATCTGCGTGATGGACGCGCTGGGCGCGTAGTACGCGCTCCCCTTCTTCAACAAGGCGACGATCTCGGCGCCGCCGTCGCGCGTCCGTTGGAACAACCGGTCGAGGGTGGGCTCGTCCACGAGCTCGGGGAGCGGCCTGCCGTCGACGGTCGCGTGGCGAGGCAGCGCGATCATGGCGTCGCCATGCGATCCCAGGGTCATGGCCTCGACGACGAGCGGTGAGACCCCCAATGCCTCCGCGATGAAGAACCGCAATCGCGCCGAGTCGAGCACGCCGGCCATCCCCATCACGCGCTCCTTCGGGAAGCCGCTCGCCTCGGCGGCCAGGAACGTCATCTCATCGAGCGGATTGGTGACGACGATGACGATCGCGTCCGGCGACGCGGGGGCGATCCTGCCGATCACGTCCTTCATGATCCCGGCGTTCTTGCCGAGCAGATCCATCCTGCTCATCCCTGGCTGCCGCGGGAACCCGGCCGTGATGACCACCACGTCGGAACCGGCGGCATCCGCGTAGTCGTTCGTCCCGACGATGTTCGGCTCGAACCGCTCGATCGGCGAGGATTCCTTGAGATCGAGCGCCAGACCTTGGGGCAGTCCCTCCACGATATCCGTGAGCACGACCTCGTCCGCCAGGCCCTTCTGCAGCACGCGCATCGCGGTCGTCTGGCCGACGAATCCGCTGCCCACGATGGTGATCTTCATCGGATGTCACAGCTCCTCATGTGGTCGGGATGGGCGCCCATGCTACCGCCGGTGCCCGTGATGGCCTCCGTCCGGGCTTCGGGCGAGTTCTCAGGAAGGACTGCGCTGGAGGCCCCTCTCGTGCCGATACCTCCCCCATGTCCTCGCCACCGAAGACGCGACCTGAGACGTGGGTGCCCGCGGGCGCCGAGAAGGGCGTCCAGGGGTCGACCGCACCCGCGGATGCAGCCACCGAGCGGCGCAAGCAGTCCGTCACCAAGGCGCCGCCGGAGGAGGAGCCTCGTTCCCGGCGGCGGATCCCGCGGTTCCGCAGGCACGCGACCAACCTGGTGTGGGCGTTGCTCGCGGCGGCCGTTCCGTGGGCGTGGTTCCTGGTGCGCGACCTGGGATCCGTGACGCAGTTGATCGCACTGGCCATCCCGGTCCTGGTGGTGGCCGCGTTCCTTGGCATGGCCATCTCCCTGCTGGACGAGCGCAGGTTGTCCACGCTGATCGTGGGGGTGTCGGTCGCCGCGTTCGGGTGGGTGACGATCTTCGGTCCACGTGCCGCGATCCCCGCGCCCGCACCGATCGCCCCGATGCGGATCGCGTCCTTGGCGGCGGCGGGCACGAACGCAGAGGCGGACGCGGTGTTGAGGTCCGTCGCCGGACTGAAGGCCGACCTGTTGATCGTGGTCGAGCCGTCGAAGAAGGCCCGCAACGCGCTCGCGCGGACGGAGCGCTTCGCGTTCACGCTGTCGAGCGGGCCCGTCGTGGTGCTGTCGTCCGCTCCCGTGCGCGAGCTGCCGCTCCCCAAACCGTTGCCGTCGGATCTCATCGTTCGCCTGCAGGTCGACCGTCCGGAGGGTGCGTTCATCGTGTACGCCGTCCGCGCCGGAGACTCGCTCCTGGAGTCGACGCTCAACGACCCGCTGAACGCGCAGGCGTTGCGGGACGCCGCGAGTGAGGAACGCCTCCCGGTGGTCCTGGCCGGGGACTTCGGGTTCTCCGACCGGTCATCGGAGTACCGCATCTTCACGGAGACGTTCCGTGACGCGATGCGCGCGGACGCGAACGCGCAGAACACCGCGGCGACGTTCCCGTGGACGCTCATGTACGTGCGGACCGGCTTCGTGCTCACGTCATCCGCGTGGTGCGCGGCGCAGACGGGGACGTTCGACGTGGCGAACGCACAGACCGATGGCCTGATCGCCTCGGTCGGCCCGTGCCGCCGCTGATCAGGCTGTCAGCCGCTCGATGATCGCGTCGGCGACCTGGAGCGTCGTCGCGGGCAGCCGATCGTCTCCGGTCCATCGCAGATCGTCGGTGAGATACGTCCCTTCGGCGAGCATGTCGGCCACCGCGGCCTCCAGCCGGTCGCCCGCGTCGTCCTCGCCGATATGGCGGAGCATCATGGCCGCCGACAACGTGATGCCGACCGGGTTGGCCCGGTTCCTTCCTGCCAGACGCGGGGCCGTGCCGTGGGTGGCCTCGAACACCGCCGCCTTCTCCCCCACGTGCCCGCCGGGAGCGACGCCGAGTCCGCCGATCAAGCCGGCGGCCACATCGGACACGACGTCGCCGTAGAAGTTCGGCAGCACCAACACGTCGAACCGCTCGGGCGACTGGATCAGCTGCATGCAGAGCGCGTCGATGATCCGGTCGTCGAACGCGATCTGCGGATGCTCTTCGGCCACCCGCCGGGCCGTCTCCAGGAACAGCCCGTCGGTGAACTTCATGATGTTCGCCTTGTGGCCGGCCGTGAGAGCCTTCCGCCCCTCATGGATCGCCAACTCGAACGCGAACCGAACGATGCGTTCGCTCCCGAACTCGGAGATCGTCTTGACCGAGATGCCGGTATCGGCCCGCATCTCCTGGCCGCTGGTCTCGGAGACGAACCGGATCAGCTCCGTCGTCGCGGCCGTTCCTTCCTCGAACTCGATCCCGGTGTACATGTCCTCGATGTTCTCCCGGACGACGACGATGTCCACGGCGTCGTAGTACGCCGGCACGCCCGGATAGAGCCGGCACGGCCGGACGCAGGCGAACAGCTCGAGCTCGCGGCGGAGCGCCAGGTTCACGCTCCGCATCCCGCTGGTCACCGGTGTCTCGACCGGTCCTTTCAGGGCGACGCCCGTCGACCGGATCGACGCGAGGGTGGCCGCGGGAAGGGGGTCGCCGATGCGTGCGAAGATGCCGGCGCCCATGTCCTGGTGGTCCCATTCCACGGCGACGCCGGTCGCCTCGACCGCACGCCGGGCCGCCTCGACCACCTCGGGACCGATCCCGTCACCCGGGATCAGCGTGATGCGATACGCCACTCGATCTCCTCGTCACCCAGGTCGCGAACGGGAACTTTGGCCGAGTCGTTCCCGCCGTCTATCCTGACAGAAGCGACGCGAGGTCCTCGTGTCCCGCGACGGGCGGCGAGCGCTCGCAGGAAGCTGGTGACGTGACCGACAAGGGGCTCCGCGAGGTCGTTGCCGCGGACACGCAGATCTCCGACATCGACGGCGGTCTCGGGCGCCTGTGGTACGTCGGGTACGACATCGCCGACCTTGCCGCCCACGCCAGTTACGAGGAGACCGTCTACCTCCTCCACCACCTGGACCTGCCCACGCGCGATCAGCTCGACGAGCTGAACGAGTTCCTCATCGACGAGCGTGACCTGTCGCCGTTCCTGTCGAACCTGATGCACGAGCTCGCGCAGCAGACGTCGCCCATGTCCATGCTGCGGACCAGCATCTCCGCCGCCTCCGCGTACGACCCCGACGGCTGGGACGAGACGGCCGAGGCGCAGCTCCGCAAGGCGCTCCGCCTGATCGCCAAGACCCCCACGTTGATCGCGAACTACCACCGGCTGCGCACCGGCCAGGATGTCCTCCCGACCAACCCCAAGCTCCCCCACACCGCCAACTTCCTGTGGATGCTCCTGGGTGACGAGCCGAGCGCTGAGGATGCCGACACGCTGGACACCACGTTCGTCCTCTATGCCGATCACACCATGAACGCCTCCACGTTCACGGCGCGGATCATCGCGTCCACGCTCGCCGACATGTTCAGCTCGATCACGGGCGCCGTCGCAGCGCTCAAGGGACCCCTGCACGGCGGCGCGAACGAAGAGGCCATGAAGATGCTGGAGGAGATCGGCTCGCCGGACCGCGCTGAGGCGTACGTCCGCGATCGCCTCGAGCGTCACGAGAAGATCATGGGGTTCGGTCACGCGGTGTACACGACGATGGACCCGCGGGCCAGGGTGCTCAAGCAGCTGTCGAAGGAGACGGGCGAGCGCCACGGTGACCTCCGTTGGTACGAGATCTCCGAGGCCATCGAGGAGACGGTGATGGCGCAGAAGGGTCTGAACCCGAACGTCGACTTCTACGCCGCGAGCGTGTACCACGTGCTCGGGATCCCCACGGACCTGATGACGCCGATCTTCGCCGCGGCGCGCATGGCCGGTTGGACGGCGCACGTCCGGGAGCAATACGCGGACAACAAGGTGATCCGGCCGGCCTCGGTGTACATCGGCCCAAGCGACCGGACGTACGCGCCGATCGAGGACCGCGCCTAGTCCGTCACGGACGAGACACCGGTCGGCCGAGGGAAGAGACCGGCGCCCTCCACGACCCGGGCGACCGCGTCGTCGCGACCCATGCCCATCAGGTGGACGCCCGCGACGTCGGCGATCCCGCGGATGCCCTGCACCACGTCGATCGTGTGGCCGATCCCCACCTCCGCGGCGTCGTCTCCCGCGCGCTCGAGATCCTCGATCATGAACCCGGGGACGCGAACACCCGGCAGACGCTCATGCATGAACCGAGCAGCCTTCGCGCTCCGCAACGGCACGACGCCCACGACGACGTTCGCTCGTTCGAAGAGCCCCCGCGCGCGCATCAGGTCCGCCCACGCGTTCAGCGCCTCGACGTCGTACGCGATCTGCGTCATGACCAGGTCGGCCCCGGCGTCGAGCTTGTCCTCGAGCCGCTTCGGGTCGTACGGATCGGCGAGCGGCATGTCCGCCACCGCGATCAGGTATCGAGGCGGATCGGCGATCTCGGCTCCGGACAACGTGGTGCCCACCTCACGCATCTGCTTCGCCAGCCCGACCATGTCCAGCACCGATAGATCGTTCACCACCGTCGCATCGGGGTGATCGCCGATCGCCAACGGGTCGCCGGTCAGACAGAGCAGGTTGCGCGCGCCCAACGCCCACGCGCCCAGAAGGTCCGCGGTGATGCCCAGCCGGTTCCGGTCGCGACACGTGAGCTGCACGGTCGGTTCCACTCCCGCCGCCGACACGAACCGCACTCCGGCGAGCGGGGACATATGTGCGCTGGCGGTGGGGTTGTCGGTGACGTTGGCGGCGTCGACGTACCCGACCAGCGCGCGGGCGTGATCGGTCACCGCGGCGCCGTCGGCGGAGCGTGGAGGCACGACCTCGCCGGTCACGGCGAACCGGCCCGACGCGAGGATGGCGGCCAGGCGGCCCCCGGTGGTCACGTGGAGAACGCCTGCGCCTCGGCGGCGGCGACGGTGTTCACCAGCAGCATCGACGTGGTCATGGGGCCGACCCCTCCCGGCACCGGCGTGATCGCGCCCGCGACCTCGCACGCCTCGGCGAACCGCACATCGCCCACCAGCCCGTCGGCCGTGCGATGCACGCCCACATCGATCACGGTCGCTCCCGGCTTGATCATGTCGCCGCCGATCATCTCGGGCACGCCCGCCGCCGCGACCAGGATGTCGGCTCGGCGCGTGTGGGCGGCGAGGTCGCGCGTCTTCACGTGGCAGCAGGTCACGGTCGCGTTGCCCCGGATCGAGTCCTGCGCCAGCATGATCGAGAGCGGGGCGCCGACCAGTTCGCCGTACCCGACCACCACGACCTCGGCGCCCTCCAGCTCCACGCCCGAGCGCAACAGCAGCTCGACGATCCCGTACGGCGTGGCCGGCGGGAACGCCGGCTCGCCGCGGACCATGAGGCCGACGTTCGTGGGATGGAGACCGTCCACGTCCTTCGCCGGGTCGATCGTCTGTTGGACCGCGAGCTCGTGGATGTGCTGCGGCATGGGCAGCTGCACGATGATCCCGTGGATCTCGGGGTCACGGTTCAGGCGGCGGAGCGTCGCGTGCAGCTCGCCCTCGGTCACGTAGACGGGCATGTCCACCTGCTCCGAGCGGATGCCGACGTCGGCACACGCCTTGTGCTTGGAGCCGACGTAGATCCGCGAGGCCTGGTCGTCACCCACCAGGACGGCGGCCAGACCCGGGGTTACGCCGCGCTCGGAGAGCGCGCGCACCCGATCGGCGACCTCGGTACGGATCTGGCCGGCGACCGCCTTCCCGTCCAGGATGCGAGCCGTCACGGAGCGGAATCCTACCTGCGGTGCAGCATCAGTGACGGAAATGGCGGCGACCCGTGATCGCGACCGCCATGCCTCGTGCCTCGGCAGCGGCCAGCGTGTCGTCGTCGCGCATCGAGCCGCCGGGGTGCGCGACGGCCGTGACCCCGGCGTCCGCGGCCACCTCGATCGCATCGGGGAACGGGAAGAACGCATCGCTCGCCATCACCGCACCCTTCGCACGGCCGTTCGCCTTCCGCACGGCGATCCAGGCCGCGTCCACGCGCGACATCTGCCCCGCCCCCACGCCCACCGTCGCGCCGTCCTTGGCGAACACGATGGCGTTCGACTTCACCCGCCACGCCACGGTCCAGGCGAACGCGAGGTCGGCCCACTCCTGCTCGGTCGGCTCGCGCGACGAGACGACCTTCCACTCCTGCGGCGTCTCGGTCGCCAGATCGCGATCCTGCACGAGCGCGCCTCCCGGGATCGGTCGCACGTCCAACCCGTCGCCGGTCCCGATCGGCGCTTGCACGACACGCAGGTTCTGTCGGGAGCTGAACGCCGTCAGCGCGTCGGCCGTGAAGGACGGAGCGACCACGACCTCGGTGAACACGTCGGCCATCGCGGCGGCGGCAGGCGCGTCGCACGGGGCGTGGAACGCCACGATCCCCCCGAACGCCGACACCTGGTCGCACGCGAACGCTTTCGCGTACGCCTCGGCAGGTGTGGCGCCCAACGCCACACCGCACGGGTTGTTGTGCTTCACGATCACCGCCGCGTTCTCGGGAAGCGCCGACGCCAAGGCGTACGCCGCGTCCACGTCCAACCAGTTGTTGAACGACATCTCCTTGCCCTGCAAGACGTTCGCGCCACCGAGCACGCCAGGGCCGCCGACCTCCGCGTACAACCCACCTCGCTGGTGCGGGTTCTCGCCGTAGCGCAGATCACCGGCCTTCTCGAACGCCAGCCCGACGAAGCCGGGCAGTGCGCCGTCCGCATCCTGCCCCGCGAACCATGCCGCGACGGCCGCGTCGTACGCGGCGGTGTGCGCGAACGCGGCGGCGGCGGACGCGCGACGCGTCTCGAGCGTCAGGCCGCCCTCACGGCGCAGCTCCAGCACGAGCTCGCCGTACCGCGCCGGATCCACCACCACGCCGACGGACGCGAAGTTCTTCGCCGCCGCGCGCACCATGGCCGGCCCGCCGATGTCGATCTTCTCGATCACGTCCTCGAACCCCGCGCCGCTCGCCACCGTCTCGCGGAAGGGATAGAGGTTCGACACCAGCAGGTCGAACGGCTCGATCCCGTGCTCGGCCAATTCCTCCACGTGCTCGGCGCGGCGCCGGTCCGCCAGCAGTCCGCCGTGGATCTTCGGATGCAGGGTCTTCACCCGCCCGCCGAGCATCTCGGGGAACGCCGTGACCTCCTCGACGGGCGTGACGGGCAACCCTGCGTCGCTGAGCGTCTGGGCCGTCCCACCCGACGACACGAGCGTCGCTCCCAGCTCGACGAGGGCGCGGCCCAGCTCGACGACGCCGGTCTTGTCGTAGACCGTCAGCAGCGCGCGCCTCACCGGCCGGACGTCACTCATCGGCCACCTCCCGCACGCGCACGTGCCGGCCGTCCACCTCGAGCCGGTCCTCGATCAGCGCGCGGACCGCTGCGGGAAGTTGCCGGTGCTCGGCCGCGTGGATCCGGACCTCGAGCGAGTCCCAATCGTCGTCGGGCAGCACGTCGACCACCTCCTGCGCGACGATCGGCCCCGTATCCACGCCCTCGTCCACCAGGAAGACCGAGACGCCCGTGACCTTCACTCCGTAGGCGAGCGCATCCCGTACGCCGTGCATCCCGGGGAACGAGGGCAGGAGCGCCGGATGCACGTTGAGCCAGCGCCCGCCGTAGACGTCGAGGACCGGCTTGCCGAGCAGGCGCATGTAGCCCGCGCTCACCAACGTGTCGATCCGGCGGTCCTCCAGGAGCGCCAGCACGGCCAGATCGAAGTCCGACCGATCGGGGAATCCGTCCGGCTCGATCACCGCGCTCTCGACGCCCGCGTCGCGCGCGCGATCCAACGAGAAGACGTCGGGTCGGTCGGACAGGACGAGCGTGATGTGCGGCCGGACGACCGGATCGTCCAGGAGCGCCTGCAGGTTCGTGCCCGAGCCGGACACCAACACCGCGATGCGCGCCTCCATCGGTCGGACGCTACCACGCGGTCCGAGTCCCCAGGACCGGGGCGTAAGCTTCGACGATGCCGACGGAAGAGCGCACGACGAAGGGGACGGAGCGATGCGCGACGCATCCGTCGCGGCTCACGGTCGGCACGTGCGACGTGTGCGGCCGGCCGCTCTGCGTCGAGTGCGCGGTTCCCGTTCGCGGGCGTGTGCTGGGACCGGAATGCCTCTCGGAGGTGCTCGGCGACGACATCCCGGCCACGCCGGCCCCCCGTCCGTGGCGGCGGTTGCGTTCGCCCATCGACCGCATGGTGGGCGCGTCGCTCGGCGTCGCCGTGCTCGCGACGCTGTTCCCCTGGACGAGGTTCAGCACCGGTTCCGGGTTCGCCGGAGCGTGGGCGTCGGAGGTGCGCTGGTCCATGCTCACCGCCTGCGCGGCGGTGATCGGCCTGGGACTCTGGTTCGCGTTCGGGCGCCGGGCGGAGGTGGCTCGGGCCGTTGCCATCGTCACCGGGACGATCGTCGCTGTGGGCTCGCTGCTCGCCGCGCTCAATCCCCCGCCGTTCACCAAGCCGGCGCTCGCGCCGTGGATCGCTCTCGCCGCCGGGGCGGCGGCCGCCGTCCTGGCGACGTACGCAAGCTCCAGGTCTCCAGCCCCACATGTTTGACTCACCCCTGGGCAGGCGCTCTAATCGAGCAGGTCACGGGGCGCTCGATGCGCCCTGGGTCATGTGTGCTCGAAGGGGGTCAGGATGGAGAAGTCGGGCGGCTTCGATATGGCGAAGATCACCACGGCCAGCAAGATCGTCATGGTCGCGGGGATCCTATTGCTGGTGGACAGCTTCCTCTCATGGCAGAAGGTCTGTTTCGATACGGGCGTCCTCGGCGACATCTGCGCGAAGGCGAACGCCTGGGGCGGCAACGGCGGTTGGGCCGGCGTCATCATGGGGATCTTGTTGATCATCCTGCTGATCTGGGAAGGCACCCAATTGGCGGAGATGCCGATGAACCTCTCCATCGGCGTGACACCCACCAAGGGCACCGCCTATCTGGGCTTCGCGGTCGTCATCTTCGGGTTGCTGAAGTTCATCTTCGCGATCACGAACGAGGGCTCGCTGGGGGCCTGGATCGGACTCGTCCTGCTCATCGCGATCGGGTACGGCTCATGGATGAAGTTCCAGGAGCCCGAGACGGTTGCGGCCCCGCCCGCGTCCGGCGGCAGCGACGGTGGCTTCACCGCCTGATCCTGCGTATCTCGTCCTGGGGCCCGGTCGCCGAAGGCGACCGGGCCCCGGTCGTTCCCGCATCCCGCCTGGGGTAGCCTTATGGCCACCTGAAGGAGGGTGACCGCGTGAAGAAGTGCCCCTACTGCGCAGAAGAGATCCAAGACGAAGCCATCAAGTGTCGCTATTGCCACAGCGACCTGACGGTTCCTCCGCCATCGATGTCCACATCGCCCGTGACCCCCACATCGGAACCGACCCCCGAGACCACCGAGCCGAGCGCGAGCACCGATGCCGCGAGCACGGATGCCGAGAGCCCGCCGGCGGCGACCCCGCCGCCCGAACCCGTTGCCGCGGCACCCGCGGCCGCCGGGCCGGCTTCGGCCTCCGCCGAGCCCGAGATCCGTTACACGCACTCGGGCTACCGGTACGTCTTGGGCTTCGGTCCGGACCATTTCGGCATCTGGGACCGGCAATCCCCCAACGCCCCCGCGGAGCGGTTCCCACGGACGGACGAGGGTTGGGGGCAGGCCTGGACGCGGTTCGTCGCGCTCGAGCCCAACAACATGGCCGTTCCGCAACCCGGACAGACGGCCGCCGTCGCCGATCCCACCGACAAGGACGTGATGCAGTACACGCACTCGGGGCAGCGCTACCTGTTGGGGTACGGACGAACGTTCTTCGGGATCTGGGACCGGCAGATGCCGAACGCCCCGCTGGAACGGTTCGCGCGCGACGACTCCGGATGGGCGGCCGCGTGGCGGCGCTTCACGCAACTCGAGACCCACTACACGGAGGTGGGACTCGGGGGCACGGGCTCATCGGGTTCGACGGGAACCGGCGTCCCCTCATCCTGACCGCCCACGAGCCACGCGCCGAGCGCGCCACCGATCACGCCCCACACCAGTGCGAGCGATGCCGTTCCGACCGGGCTCGCCCCCAACGTGAACGACGCGGGCGTACTGGTGGCGTTCAACGTGAGACCGACATCGACGCCCGCCATCCACGTCCCCGCGCCCATCAGCACCGCGAACACCACACCCGCCCCGGCGCCTCGTAGCGCGCGCTCACGTCCGCCCGACCGGCCGCGCCACGTGCGCCCCGCCCATCGTCCTCCGCCGACGGTCGCGATCGCCGGTACCAGCAGGAACGCCCAGTAGCCCGGTGGCATCGAACGGGTCGGCACGTCCGGCGCCGACGGCCGCGCGACGTCCCCGCGAGCGACGGCCGCGACGAGGCCCGGGTCGTCGAGCGCCGGCAGCGTGCCGGGGCACACGAGCGGCACGGTCCCGCCGGGTCCCGAGAGCGACGTGCATCCGCCCATCGAGGGCGCGACCACCAGGAACGACTGGTTGGGCAGCAGGAGCGCGTGATGGCCGACGAGCAACACGGCCGATCGGGGACCGTTCGCCGAGACGACCCGGGAGTACGTCGCCAGACCCTGGGGCCGGACGGCCGCGAGCAGCAGCACGCCCACGGCGGCGAGCCCGAGTGCGCCCAGCAGCATCCGCCAGCCGCCCACGAGCCACACGCACACCCGCGCATCGGCGGGGAGCGCTCCGAGCGCGCCTCCGGCTCCGCCCGCGACCACACCGAGCACGACCGGGAAGACGAACGCCTGCCACACCACGCCCTCGAACCGAACGGTTCCGGAGACGAACGTGCCGCCGGCCGCCAGCTGCACCCCGACGAGCCCGCTGATCACCCCGATCGGCAGCGCGTAGACGGGTCCGACCAGCGCGCCCGCCAGCACGTGGGAGCGAACGGACGATGCCGACATCGCCGCGCCCGCGGCTCGCCCGGCCCGGAACAGCATCCAGACGACGAACGCCGTCCCCGTGAGGAACGCGACGGAGAGATGCGCCTGGAACCCGGCCGTGCCCGACACGACGATCCCCACGCGATGGAACGCGAGCTCGTAGAACCATCCGAGCTTGAGCGCGGTCGACAGCGCCAACCCGCCGCCGAAGATCTCGATCATCAACGGGGGGATCTGCGCGACGGCGGCGGTCGCGACGAACGCGAGCAGCCCGCCCCGGACCGCGATGGCCAGCGCGGCCCTCAGGCCCGTGCCATCGTCTCCGACGTGCGCCTCCGGGGGAGCCGGCGGCGCGCCTGCGTTCACCCCGCGGCCGCCTGGACCAGCTCCGCCACCTGCGACGGCGTGCGGCCGACGCGGACGCCGGCCGCCTCGAGCGCCTCCGCTTTCGCAGCCGCCGTGCCCTTCGAACCGGTGACGATCGCGCCGGCGTGTCCCATGCGCTTGCCCGGCGGCGCTTCGAAGCCGGCGATGTAGCCGACCACGGGCTTCGTGACGTGGTCGGCGATGTAGGCGGCCGCTCGCTCCTCGTCGTCGCCGCCGATCTCCCCCACCATGGCCACGACGTCGGTGCCGGGGTCGTCCTGGAACGCCGCCAGCGACTCGATGAACCCGATCCCGTGCACGGGGTCGCCGCCCATGCCGATGCACGTCGACTGGCCGAGCCCGAGCTGCGTGAGCTCGTGCACGATCTGATAGACGAGGGTGCCCGAACGGCTCACCAATCCGACACGGCCCGGCGTGCAGATCTCTCCCGGGATGATGCCGACGTTCGCCTCACCGGGCGAGATCACACCGGGACAGTTCGGGCCGACGAGCGTGACGTCGAGGCCTTTCAGGTAGCTGTGGACCGTCGCCATGTCGCCCACGGGGATGCCCTCCGTGATGCACACGATCAGGTCGACGCCGGCATCGGCCGACTCCAGGATCGCCTCCGCGGCGAACCGCGGGGGCACGAAGATCATCGACGCGTTGGCGCCCGTCTCGCGGACGGCGTCCACCACCGTGTCGAACACGGGGATGCCTTCCACGTCGCCTCCCGCCTTGCCCGGCGTCACCCCGGCGACGACCTGTGTCCCGTACGCGCGGTTGCGGAGCGTATGGAACGTCCCCTCGCGGCCCGTGATCCCCTGCACCACGAGTCGCGTGTCGCTCCCCACGAAGACCGTCATGCGGCCTCCCCGTCGTTCGCGAGATCCGCGGCCTTCTGCGCGGCCTCGAGCATGGTCGTCGCCGAGACGATCCGCGGGTGCGCCGCCCCGCTCAGGATCTCGCGCCCCAGGCGAGCGTTCGTCCCGTCCAGGCGAACCACGATCGGCACGTGCGCGTCGATGCGGACGAGTGCTTCCAGGATGCCCTGCGCCACCAGGTCGCACCGGGTGATGCCGCCGAAGATGTTGATCAGGACGGCCTTGACCGCGGGGTCCGACAGGATGACCTCGAGCGACGTGGACATGGTCTCGACGCTCGCGCCGCCCCCGATATCCAGGAAGTTCGCGGCCTTGGCGCCGGCCTGCGCCACGACGTCCAGCGTCGACATCACCAACCCCGCGCCGTTGCCGATGATCCCGACCTCGCCGTCGAGCTTCACGTACTGCAAGCCGGCGTCCCTGGCGCGGGCCTCGACCGGGTCGATGGGGAACGCCGCGCTGAGCTCCTGGAGATCGGGGTGGCGCCACAGCGCGTTGTCGTCGATCGTGACCTTCGCGTCCAGCGCCACGACCGCTCCGTCCTCGAGCAGGACGAGCGGGTTGACCTCGACGAGCGTGGCGTCCTGTTCGCCCAGGATCGCGTAGAGCTTCCGGACGATGTCGGCCGCACCCTCGCGCGCCTCGAGCGGCAACGTTCCCGTGAGCTCGCGCACGTGGTACATCCGCAAGCCCAGCATCGGGTCGACGTGCACGCGCCGGATCGCCTCCGGGCGCGTCCGCGCGAGCTCCTCGATGTCCACGCCACCCTCGGCCGTCATCATCGCGAGGTGATCCCCCGTCGCGCGGTCGAGGACGAAGGACGTGTAGAACTCCTTCGCGATCGGCAGCAGCTCCTCGACCAGGACGCGATCGACGGTCAGGTCCCCGAACCCCTCGCGGAACATGCGCCCGGCCTCTTCGGCTGCACGCTCGGGCGAATCGACCAGCACGACACCGCCGCCCTTGCCGCGACCACCGATCTGCACCTGGACCTTGACGACCGATCGGCCGCCGAGCTCCACGGTGGCCGCGGCCGCCTCCTCGGGCGTACCCGCGACGATGCCGCGCGGCGTCGGGATCCCCTGCGCGCGGAAGATGTCCTTGCCCTGATGTTCGTAGAGATCCACGTCCCTCCTCGGGTGTCAGTTCGCCGAGTGGCGGTCGAGTCGCTCGCGGAGCCAGCCGCCGATGTCCACGGTGGAGGCGCCCGGCGTGAAGATCTTCTCGATGCCGGCGCTCTCGAGCTTCGGGATGTCGTCGGCCGGGATGATGCCGCCGCCGAACACCAAGATCTCGCCGGCGCCGCGCTCGCGGAGCTGCTCGACGACCCGTGGGAAGAGCGTCATGTGCGCGCCCGAGTGGCACGAGAGCCCGACCGCGTCGGCGTCTTCCTGGATCGCGGTCTCGGCGATCTGCTCGGGTGTCTGATGGAGTCCGGTGTAGATGACCTCGAACCCCGCATCACGGAGCGCGCGGGCCACCACCTTGGCGCCGCGGTCGTGCCCGTCGAGCCCGGGCTTCGCGACGATCACTCGATACGTCTCGGCCATCGAACGGCAGTGTAACGAACGCCAGGTTGCGGCCCTCGCGTCAGATGGCGAGGATGCTTGCCATGGAAGGCACCGGCAGGCTCGAGGGGAAGGTCGCGGTGATCACGGGGGCCGGCAGCGGCATGGGCCGCGAGGCGTGCCTCGTGTTCGCCGGCGAGGGAGCGCGGATCGTCGCGATCGACCTCGATCCCGACGGCGCTCGCGACGACCGCGTCGATGGTGGACGATGGCGGCGGTGCCATCTCGGTGTTCGAGGCCGACGTGTCCGACGAGCCGCAGGTGCGTGGGGCGATCCGGTCGGCGGTCGACCGGTTCGGGGAGCTCCACATCCTCTACAACAACGCGGGCGTGCTCTGGCGCGACCGGGATCTCGGCGTGCTCGACACCGATGAGGCGATCTGGGATCGCGTGATGGCGATCAACCTCAAGGGGATGGTGTGGATCTGCAAGCACGGCATCCCGGAGCTGATCCGTGCGGGCGGCGGCGCCGTCGTGAACATCGGTTCGGTCTCGGCGCTGCTCGGGGACACGGTCCCGCAGGACGCCTACACCGCCAGCAAGGGCGCGGTCATCTCGCTCACGCGTTCGCTCGCGGTGCAGTTCGCCGCGCAAGGCGTGCGTGCGAACTGCATCCACCCGGGCTTCGTCGAGACGCCGATGCAGACCGTACGGACGAGCGACCCGGCGTGGGTCGAGGCGGCGCGAGCCGCCATCCCCCTCGGTCGACTCGGGACGCCGCGGGACGTCGTCAACGCCGCGCTGTTCCTCGCGAGCGACGAAGCCTCCTACATCACCGGTGCGGAGCTCGTCGTCGACGGCGGCACGATGGTCGTGTGACGGCGGGCGTCGCACGACCGCGCCGCTTGCCGGTCCTCCTCGCTCCCTAGACTGCGAGCCATGCTCGACGCCTACTGCCTGCCGCTCTCGGCCGCGCCCGGCGAGCCGGTGTCGCTCCATGTCTCGGGCGACGTAGGGTCGTGCTCGATCGAGGTCGCACGGGACGGCGCCGATCGCCAGGTGGTGTGGCGCGCCGACGCGGTCGAGATCGGGCTCCACCCCACGCCCGCGGACGCCGCCGCGACCGGTTGTGGCTGGCCGGCGGCGATCGAGATCCCCCTCGCACCCGCGTGGCGTTCGGGGTACTACGCGGTCACGCTCGCGGCCGGTGACGAGCGAGCGGACGCGTGCTTCGTGATCCGTCCCCACCTCGAGGATCCCGCGCCGATCCTGCTCGTGCTCGCCACCACCACGTGGAACGCCTACAACGACTGGGGCGGACCGTCCCTGTACACCGGTGGGACACGCGTCTCGTTCGAGCGACCGTTCGCGGAGGGGTTCCTGGTGAAACCGGAGCCGGTCGGGCGGATGATGCAGACCACGCCCGACCGCGAGGCGATGGGGTACCGGAGCTGGGCGCGGCCGCTCGGCCTGTCGGACTGGAGCGGCGGCGCCGGTTGGTGGAACTGGGAGCGGCCGTTCCTGCGTTGGGCGGAGTCGAACGGCTACCGGATCGACGTCGCGACCTCACACGATCTCGAGATGCACCCCGAGATCCTGGACGGGCGCCGTCTGACCCTCCACGTGGGCCATGACGAGTACTGGTCGTGGGGTATGCGCGACGCGCTGGACGCGCACGTCGCCGCCGGAGGGAACGCCGCGATCTTCAGCGGCAACACCTGCTTCTGGCAGATCCGGTTCGAGGACGACGGCCGCGCGATGACGTGCTTCAAGTACCGCGCCGGCGTGGACGATCCGGTGCTCGGGACGCCGGACGAACGGTTCCTCTCGGGGATCTGGTCCGATCGGCGCGTCGCCCGGCCGGAAACGTCGACGATCGGGCTGACGTTCACGCGCGGCGGCTACTCGCGGTACGGGCTGGGCGTCCCGCGCGCGTCGGGCGGCTACACCGTGGCGCGAGCCGATCACTGGGCGTTCGAGGGCACCGGCCTCCGCGACGGCGACACGTTCGGCGAGCAGGACACGATCGTCGCGTACGAGGTCGACGGCTGCGCGTTCACCTTGCGCGACGGGCTTCCCGTCCCGACGCATGAGGACGGCGCCCCGGATGAGCTCGAGATCCTCGCCACGGCACCCGCGCGTCTCTGGTCGCAGGACGAGCAGCCGACCCGTTACGCACACGAACCCGGCGAGCTCGAGCATGTGGCGGCGGCCCTGTTCGGCGATGCGAGCCCTGCCCACGTCGAGAAGGTCGCCGACAACCACGCCGTGATGGCCACGTTCACGCGCCCCGGGGACGGCACCGTCTTCAACGCCGGCGTGATCGACTGGACGTTCGGCCTGAAGCACGGCGACCCGATCGTCGAACGGATCACGCGGAACGTCTTGAACCGACTCGCCGCCGACGACGTCGGCTCGTCTCCGAGCGAGGACATCACTCGGCGATGAAGGGATGGCGCCTCCTCGGGATCCTCCTCGTGGCCTTCATGACGATCGGCGTCGCGATGTCGCCCACGCTCCCGGTTTCCGCGTCGATCACGACCCGGACGGACATCGACCCGGATGCGGGAATCATGAACCTGGATCACTTGATCTTCATCGTCCAGGAGAACAGATCGTTCGACTCCTACTTCGGAACGTTCCCCGGCGCCGACGGGCTGCCGCACGCCCACGGCCACTTTTCCGCGTGCATCCCCGACCCGGCGGCGCACCACTGCCAGCCTCCGTATCACGACACGAACGTGTTCGACCGGGGAGGCCCGCATAACGTCGCCGCCTCGAATATCACGGTGCACGGCGGCAGGATGGACGGAGCGATCCGCGCCCTGCGGGCGATCGGCACCACATGTGAGCACCACCCCAGATCCGTCTGCGACCGCGCGAAGCTCGGGCCCGTCGGGCAACCGGATGTGATGGGCTACCACACCGCACAGGAGATCCCGAACTACTGGGCGTACGCCCACCGGTACGGACTGCAGGATCGGATGTTCGCGCCATCGGACTCGTGGACATTGCCCTCGCACCTCTACCTGGTGTCGGGCTGGTCGGCCACTTGCCCACGGCCCATGGACCCCATGAGTTGCCGTTCCGACCTGGATCTCCCCGGGAGCAACGTGGCGAGCAACGGTCGTACGTGGACACCAGCCGATGGGTCGCCCCGGCCGTACGCGTGGGCGGATATCACGTGGCTGCTGTCTCACGCAGGCGTCAGCTGGGGGTACTACGTGGGCCGAGGAACCTGCGTGCTCCCCCCTTGCGAGCCCCGCGAGAAGCCCAACACCAACCCGATCCAGAATCCGCTCCCTGGGTTCCGGACCGTCAAAGCGACGAACGGGTTCTCGAACATCCGCATCCATGCCCGTTTCTTCGAACTCGCCGCGCACGGGAACCTGCCATCGGTGTCGTGGGTCATGCCGTCGTACGGTGACAGCGAGCATCCCCCCGACTCCATCTCGAACGGGCAAGCGTGGGTCACGAAGGTCGTGAACGCGGTCATGCAGGGACCGGAGGAGCAGTGGCTCCACACCGCCATCTTCGTCACGTGGGACGACTGGGGAGGCTTCTACGACCACGTTCCCCCGATCCGGATCGATGCGAACGGTTACGGCATCCGGGTGCCCGCATTCGTCATCAGCCCGTGGGTCCGCCCCGGTCTGATCGACCACCAGACGTTGTCGTTCGACGCCTACCTGAAGTTGATCGAGGATCGGTTCCTGGGGAGCCAGCGACTCGACCCGCTGAGCGACGGCTGGCCCGATGCACGTCCGACGATCCGGGAGGATGCGCCACGGCTGGGAGATCTCGCCCTGGAGTTCGACTTCTCCCAGGAACCGATCCCTCCGTTGATCCTCCCGTTCTGGCCGGACGGCGCAGTCCGCGAACGGAACCCAGCGCCCTGGACCGGGGGGTAGACCCGGCTAGCTGCCGGCCGCGAGCTGCACGGCCGCCAGGAAGGCGAGCGACGAGTAGTCGTTGGCCGGTTCCGTGGTCGCCCAGGACGCCACCCGGTCCACGTACCGCCAGTCGGGCTGATCGAACGGCCGGAACGGGTTCTCCTTGTCGGCCGGACACGGCGGCGCCTGACTCGGCCCGAAGAACCCGGTCGGGATGTAGTCGGACGGCCCGTCGACCGCGCCACCTAGGAGCACGTCGCCGGTTCCATCGAGCGAACCGACGAGGTTCGCGACCTGGTGCTGCGGGCACTGCGGGAACCGGGTGCCCGCCCCGATCACGAACGTGGTGCCCCACGCGTTGGCGCCGAGCGACCACGCCATCTCGGCGTCGATCAGGGACGCGTACCGGTCGGTGCCGGTGACCTGGTCGTACCAGGTGGCCTGCGCGACGAGACCGAACGTGTGCGGCGACGGGTCGCCGTGGTACCAACCGAACCCGAACGGATCTTTCGCCTCCAGTGCCGTCGCGGTGTCGAGCTGGCTCTGCATGTTCGCCAGGACCTCGTCGGCCGTGACGGCGAGCGGCGGATCGCCGGCGGCGATGATCGCCTCGAACAACTCGGGGTGCGCAAGGCCCGCCACGTCGTAGAGGTTGAACACGTCGTGCAGGTCGTCGGCCTGGCTCATGTAGGCGTCGGCCCACTCGGCCGCCGACGCCAGGTAGAACGCCGGGTCGGTGTGCGGCAGCCCGTCGGGAAGCGTCGCGGCGTCACGGAGCGCCAGGTGCAGCTCGATCGCGCCGAGCTCCAGGTCGTCGCGCCACATCGGTCCCTCCGGGTAGTAGCCGCTCGGCGCCGTGGTGTGGTTCGTCGTGTGCTGGGTCTTCGCGATGTCGAACACTCCCTCGCCCGCGCGGAGGCAGCGGCCGGCCAAACCGGGGTTCGAGGTCTCGAACACCTGGAAGCAGAGACCGAACGCGGCGGCCATCCTGCCGGCGATGGACGGCGGCACGAGCGTCCCGGGAGGACCCACGCGGAACACGGGCCGATGCGACAGGTAACGGTACTCCCGGCCCTTCAGGGCGTCGTCCACTTCGGGCAGCCGCCACACGTCATGATCGGAGAGGTAGCCGAGGCCCGTGTTGCCCATGCTCACCTGGTAGTACAGGACCTTGCGCGATCCATCCCACTGGCGCAGCAGCCAGTCCAGACCGAACCGCGCCTCGCTCGCGAAGTCGGGCCCGTCGCCGGTGAACAGCTCCGGGTGATCGCGCAGCGCCTCCCCCATGACCGCGAGGACGAACGCCGTCGTGTGCGCGAACTTGAGGTAGTCGCCCGCGTCGAACCACCCGCCCTCAGTGTCGACGCGCTCGCCCACCGGCACCAGATCGTGGACGAGGAAGCCGTTGTGGTACTCGGGGGTCTCGTAGACCTTGGCGTGCGCGTCGTTGAGGTGCGACGGCTCGCGTTCCAACACGGTCGGGTCCACGTCGGCCCCGTCGCGCTGCGCCAAGAAGTAGAACAGCGCGTTGTGCAGCAGCGGCGTGTACAGATCCGAGCCGGTCCCCACGCGGAACGGCGGTGAGGTGGCGCCCGCTGCCTCCAACACGTACACACCAGGGTCCGCGAACGCGTCGAAATCGATCTGGTTGACCGCGACGTAGCGGTCGTTCCACGGCCCGCGATCCGCCCCGATCATGCCGGAGAAGACCACGACGTTGCCGTCCCCGATGAGCTCGAACGGCTCGCCTTCGTGATCGGCCGTCGAGAGCAGGAACGCCTGCTTCGCTCGGTCCTGCACGTAGCCGACCTGGTTCACGCGGAGGTAGGCGGCGGCGGCCGCGCTCCCGGGTACCGGCTGCACCATCGGCACCAGCACCAACACACCCGCGGCCAGTGCGACCCGCCGAGCGATCTTCGACACGCTTACCCCCTCTTCCCGATGTCGCGTCCGTGCCCGGCGTCCTCGCCGAGCAGGTGCGTCCTGCCTCGCTCCTATACTCGCTACCCATGCCCAAACGGTTCCAGATCCGTCCGCCGGGGCTCAAGCCCACCACGAAGGTGGGCACGCTCGGACCATATCGCGGCCGGCTCGGCCTCGCCTGGGTGATCGCGCCGATCGTGGCCGGCGTGGTGATCGTCGTCGCCGCCTACTTCGCGCTCCGCTGACCATGCGATGGGACGCGTTCGTCGAGGCCTGCCCCGAGATCGCGTCATTGGCCGGGGAGCGCTTCCGGTCGGACGAGCTGGTGATGCTCGGCACGCTCCGAGCCGACGGCTCGCCCAGGATCAGCCCGTGCGAGCTCGATCTCGCGGAGGGCCACCTGTTCTTCGGCATGATGTGGCGCTCGAAGAAGGCGCTCGACCTGCTGCGCGATCCGCGCTGCGTCGTGCACAGCGTCACATGCGACCGGATGGGCACCGATGGGGACCTGAAGCTCTACGGGCGCATGGCCGACGTGCACGAGCCGGCGTTGCGGCGCGCGTACCAGGCGGCCATCAAGGCGCGGATCGACTGGCAGCCCGATGAGCCGGAGTTCCATCTGTTCTCTCTCGATATCGAGTCGGCGGGCTACACGGTCTTCGAGGAGAACGCGCATCGTGCGCTGGCGTGGGACCCGGAGCGAGGGTTGCGAACGCTATCGCTCGGCTAGCTGTGGTGGATCTTCATCTCGGTAGGTCCGTCATCGAAGTCATCAGACACGACGCCATCGGCGGCTTGGCTGCGATCGTTCACGATGACCAGGGCTTCCTTGTTCAAGCTGGCATCGCTGCCGCCATCGGTCCGTGCGTGCTTCTACGCGGTGCCAAGGTGCTCGTCGAGCACCGAGAGCATCGGCCAGGCGCCGTCGGACCAGTTCGCGATCACGGAGTGGGTGATGCCCGACGCCGGGTCGTGCGTGCTGCAGACCGAGACGCCGGCGTCGTAGCCCTCGAGCCACACGGCGTCGCTCGTGCGGTGCACGTGGAACCCGAGCCCGTATCGACGGTCCTCCTCCGGCCAGTCGCTGCGCGGGCGGGTCATCTCGGCGACGAGCTCGACCGGCACGATGCGACCGCCGAAGAGCGCGCGCCAGAACGTGGCGAGATCGGCGGCGGTCGAGGAGATGCCGCCGTCTCCGGTGCCGAGCACGGGCAGGTGGAGTGCGTTCGACCGCAGACCGGCGGCGTGCAGGTACGCGATCGCGTGGTCGCCCGGGAGCTCGTCCGTGCGCCAGAACCCGGTGTCGGTGAGCCCGGCCGGTTCGGTCACGCGCCGCCGCACGAGCTCGTGGTAGCCGACCCCGCTGGCTCGCTCGGCGATCAGCGCGAGCACGACGTACCCAGCGTTGTTGTAGGAGAACCGCTCGTCTGCGCGGGAGACGGTCGGGAAGCCGTCGAGCACCTCGAGGTACCGCTCGGTCGAGTCGAGCCGGTGCGCGGGCACGGACAGCGTGTAGGAGTTGATGTCATCGGATCTCTCGTCGTCGTCGAGGTAGTCGCCGATACCGGAACGGTGCGCGAGCAGGTGCTCGACGGTGACGTCGTCGGCGATCAGCGGCAGGTCGCCGCCGAGCACCGAGCGTGCGGTCGTCGAGAGCAGGAGCGTGCCGTCGGCGACGAGGCTCATCACCGCCAGCGCGGTGAAGCCTTTCGCGACGCTCGCCAGCATGAACCGCGTGTCGACCGTGTTCGGGATGCCATGGGCGCGATCGGCGAGCCCGTATGCCTTCGCGAGTTCTGCTGCGCCACGTCGGTCCACCCGCACGACACCGGAGAAAGCCGTGCGTTCGGCCTCCGCGTCCAACGCCGCTTCCAACGCCTCCATCGCAGGACCGTAGCAGCCACGGCTTCCTACCAGCCCCGGTGCACGACCGTCGTCGAACAGCCCGTCCGATCGAGCCGGATCATACGAGTCGGCCGGTCACGATCTCGCTTGGCTGACGCAGATCCCGGGCTTCAGCCGACCTTCGTGAGCGGCGCGTAGGCCAGCAGCACCCGCTTCTCCCCCACGTCGGAGAACGAGATCGTCGCCTCGGCGTCGTCGCCCATCCCGCTCACCGTCGTCACGACGCCCTCCCCCCATCGTTCGTGGATCACCGTGTCGCCCGCCGAGATCCCGACGGGCTCGCGCTTGGAGACGCCTGCCGGCCGCGGCGCCGACCAGCCGGGCTCGACGTCGGTCGCGCCCGACGTGCCCGGAAGCCCCACCACCGAGTACGACCGCTCCGCCTTCGTGCGCGCGGGGGGGCGGCCGTCCCGGCGGGGACGACTCCGCGACTCGTGCTCCTTCAGCTCGAGCAGGTGCTCGGGGAGCTCCGCCAGGAAGCGCGACGCCGGGTTGTACTGCGTCTGGCCGAACAACGTGCGGCTCCACGCGTGACACAGGTACAGCCGACGCTGCGCCCGGGTGATGCCCACGTACGCCAGGCGGCGTTCCTCCTCGAGCGCGGCCGCATCGGTCATGGACCGGTAGTGCGGGAAGATCCCGTCCTCCATCCCGACCATGAACACCACCGGGAACTCCAGGCCCTTCGCGATGTGGAGCGTCATCAGCGTGATGACGGATTCCTCCTCGTCGTACTCGTCCTGCTCGCCGACGAGCGAGACCTGCTCCAGGAAGCCCGCCAGGTCCGTGTCGGGCTCCCGCGCCATGATCTCGGCGGCCACGCCCGCCATCTCCTGCAGGTTCTCGATCCGGCCCTGAGCCTCGACGGTGCGATCCTCCTCGAGCTCCGCCAGGTATCCCGACTCCTGCCCCGCGAACTCCACCATCCGCGGCGGGCCGGCACCGTCGTCCAGGTGTCCCTGGAGCGCGTCCATCACCTGGACGAACCCCGCGACGGCGCCCTTCGCGCGCGCGGCCAGCGTGGCGATCTCGTCGACCCGATGCGCGGCATCGATCACGCTGATGCCCTCCTCGCGCGCGAACGACTCCACCGCGGAGACCGTGGCGTCGCCGATCCCGCGCTTCGGCATGTTCACGACCCGGCGGAACGAGATCACGTCCTGCGGGTTCAGCAACAGGCGGAGGTAGCCCAGGACGTCCTTGATCTCCTTGCGCTGATAGAAGCGGACGCCGCCGAACACGCGGTACGGCGCGCCGACACGCATCAGCACGTCCTCGATCACCCGGCTCTGGGCGTTCGTTCGGTAGAAGACCGCGACGTCGCCGTACCGGAAGCCCTCGCTCTGACGGAGCCGTTCGATCTCGTCGATCACGAAGAACGCCTCGTCGTGCTCGTCCTCGGCCCGGTACAGGACCGCGAGCTCGCCGTTGCCCGCCTCCGTCCACAGGCTCTTCGGCTTGCGGTGCACGTTGTGCTCGATCAGCGCGTTCGCGATGCCCAGGATGTTCTGCGTGGAGCGGTAGTTCTGCTCCATCAGGAACACGGCCGCGTCGGGGTAGTCGCGCTCGAAGTCCAGGATGTTCTTGATCGTCGCGCCGCGCCACGAGTACACGCCCTGATCCGCGTCGCCCACCACGCAGACGTTGCGGTACCGAGACGCCAGCATGTTCACCAGCTGGTACTGCGCGCGGTTCGTGTCCTGGTACTCGTCGACCAGGATGTAGCGGAACCGCTCCTGGTAGTGCTCGAGGACCTCCGGATGCAGCTTGAAGAGCTGCACCGTCTGCGTGATCAGGTCGTCGAAGTCGAGCGCGCCGGCCGCGTGCTTGCGCCGCTCGTACTCCGAATAGACCCGCGCGATCGTCTCCTCGTAGAAGTTGTCGGCGCTCCGCGCGTACTGATCGGCGTCCATCACCTGGTCCTTCGCCCGGCCGATCGCCGAGGCCATCGCCTTGGGCGGGAAGCGCTTCGGATCGAGGTCCAGGTCCTTCAGCACGCCGGCGATCAACCGCTCGGTGTCGCCGTCGTCGTAGATCGTGAAGCTCGACGGGATGCCCAGATGGTTGTGTTCGCGCCGCAAGATGCGGGCGCACGTCGAGTGGAACGTGAGGATCCACATGCCCTTGGCGACGCGGCCGCCGACCAGGCCCTCCACGCGGTCGGCCATCTCGCGGGACGCCTTGTTCGTGAACGTGATCGACAGGATGGCGCCGGGGTTCACGCGGAGCTCGCGGATCAGATATGCCACCCGGTGCGTCAACGCGCGCGTCTTCCCCGAGCCGGCGCCGGCCACGATGAGGACGGGCCCCTCCGTGTGGAGGACGGCCTCGGCCTGGATGTCGTTCAGGCCTTCCAGCAGGGGGGAGCGGACGCTCACGAGCCGATTGTAGGTGCCTTCGACGACCGCCCAGGTGGGGATGCCCGGCGAGTGGCTCGGGCCGGGGTACGCTGGCTGCATCGTGAACGCCGAGGCCACCCTCCCCCGCGCGCAGACCGCGGCGCCCCGACCACGCAGGCCGCTCCTCGCAGTGATCCTCAAGTGGTTCGGGATCGCCTGCTTGATGGTGGCCGCCGGCCTCGGCGGATACATCGGCTGGCTGCTCTGGGGCACCGGGCTCACGACGAAGGCGGCCCAGACTGAGCTGAAGCACGACTTCACGCAGGTCATCGACACGAAAGACCCGGCGCAGGCGCCTCCCGCGGGTGTCGAGCCGCTCCGCGCGTCGGCCTACGCGGAGCTGGTGATCCCCCGCATCGACCTCGACCTGATCGTCGTGGAGGGCACCGACACCGAGTCGCTCAAGAAGGGGCCGGGGCACTATCCCGATACCGCCGACCCCTGGGACCCCACGGGACGGGTCGGCATCGCCGGCCACCGCACCACGTACCTCGCCCCGTTCTACAGCCTGGACGCGATGCACGTGGGCGACACGATCACGTTGCGGACCGAGTACGGGACGTTCGACTATCACGTGACACGGGTCTACGTGATCCCGGAGGCGGGCTCGGGGATCGTGCTCACGCAGACGACGGAGCCCACGTTGGTCCTCACCACCTGCAACCCTCGGTACTCGTCACGGGAACGCCTGATCGTCATCGCCGACCGGGTCTGACGGTCAACAGCCCAGGAAGCCCGGCCACAGGCCGATCAGCCGCCGATGACACGCGGGCACCTGCGTCCACGACGCCAGCGTCAGGTCGTGCGCCCGCTCGTCCTTGAAGACGCACGGATCGTTCACCGTCTCGAACGAGAGGTCCCTGCCGTCCAGCTGCCAGGTGTAGTCCCCGGCCATCGACGAGCAGTTCGGGTCGTTGAACAGATGGATCCCGTCTCCGTCCACCGTGTAGTGACCCAGCGCCTTGAAGCCGGACATGTAGTGATGCAGGAAGTAGCGCCCCTCGTAGAAGATCAGCGTGCTGGTCCCCGGATCGACCCGATATGGGATGCACCGCAGGCAGCGATACGGCAGCCCCACGACGGGGCCGCCCACGTCGCGCAACGACATGATGCGGACGTACGTACCGTCGATCGCCGTCGCTTCGCGCGGAGGGATCGGCGTGGTGTACGGATACGGTTCCATGTCCGCGGTGAGCTCGTCGTGACGCTCGTTCATGAAGACGCCGCCCACCTTCACCAGGTGCACGGGAGACGGCGACGGCGACGCGGCGCCGGTGCCCGGGTCCGACGAGCCGCCGCCGGTGGTCGAGCCGAACGCGTATCCGGCGGCGGCCCCGACCAGCAGGGCGACGGCGGCGATCGCGATGGCCCGGTTCCTCACTCCCACTCGATCGTTCCGGGAGGCTTGGACGTGATGTCGTAGGCGACGCGGTTCACACCCGGGATCTCGGCGACGATCCGGCTCGAGATGCGATCGAGGAGCTCGTACGGCAGCCGAGCCCAGTCGGCGGTCATGGCGTCCTCGCTGGTCACGACCCGCAGGATCACGGGGTGCTCGTAGGTCCGCCCGTCGCCCATCACCCCGACCGACTGCACGTCGGCCAACAGGACGACGAACGCCTGCCATGTCTCGCGCTCCAGACCGGCCCGGCGGATCTCGTCGCGCACGATCCCGTCCGCGCCTCGGAGCATCGAGAGCCGCTCGGCCGTGACCTCCCCGACGATCCGCACCGCCAGGCCGGGGCCGGGGAACGGCTGGCGCCAGACGATCTCCTCGGGCAGCCCGAGCTCGGCTCCCACGCGGCGCACCTCGTCCTTGAACAGGTCGCGGAGCGGCTCGACCAGGTCGAACGCCATGTCCTCGGGCAGCCCACCCACGTTGTGGTGGCTCTTGAT
This sequence comes from uncultured Actinomycetes bacterium, assembly GCA_963835415.1. Taxonomy (GTDB): domain Bacteria; phylum Actinomycetota; class UBA4738; order UBA4738; family HRBIN12; genus JBBQVZ01. The sequence goes on from CAWIFZ010000005.1 coordinate 138,326, forward strand.
GTTGGCCGCCGTCGACGATCCCGACTCGATCACGTCGGGATAGAGCGTGCCCTGCACCAGGAACCGCGCGTCCGCGTGGTCGCGGGCGACCTCCTCGAACACCCGGATGAACTCCTCGCCGATCGCTTTCCGCTTGTCCTCGGGGTCCGTCACCCCCGCCAGCTTCGCCAGGAAGCGGTCCGCCGCTTTCACGTGGACGAGCGGGATCCGGAAGTGCCGGCCGAACGTCTCCTCGACCTGCGCGGGCTCGTCCTCACGGTTCAGCCCGTGATCCACGAACACGCACGTGAGCTGATCGCCCACGGCGCGATGCACGAGGAGCGCGGCGACCGCCGAGTCGACGCCGCCGGACAGCGCACACAGGACGCGGGCGTCGCCGACCTGCTCGCGGATCGCGGCGACGGCGCGTTCGATCACGTTCACCGGGGTCCAATCCGGGAGCAATCCGCACGCGTCGTACAGGAACCGCTTCAAGACGTTGATGCCGCCGACCGTGTGGGTGACCTCCGGGTGGAACTGCACGGCGTACAGCCCGCGCTCCGGGTCCTCCATCGCTGCGATGGGGATCACGTCGGTGTGGGCGCCCACGCGGAATCCCTCGGGCTCCCGGACGACCGCGTCGCCGTGGCTCATCCACACCTGCTCGGTCGTCTTCATGTCGGCGAGCAGCACGCCGGCGCGGTCCACCGCCAGCGTCGTTCGTCCGTACTCGCGCTGGCCGGTCGCGGCCACCTCTCCGCCGAGCGCCTGGGCCATCAACTGGTGCCCGTAGCAGATGCCGAGTACGGGTATCCCGAGGTCGAACACGCGCGGGTCCAGGCTCGGCGCTCCCTCCTCGTACACCGAGGCGGGGCCGCCCGACAGGATGATGCCGGCCGGCCGCATCCGGCGGATCTCGCGGATCGGGAGATCGTGCGGGACGATCTCGGAGTAGACGTGGCACTCCCGAACCCGCCGCGCGATCAGCTGCGCGTACTGCGCGCCCAGGTCCACGACCAGGACAGGGTTCACGTGGTCGTGCTTCGCGTCGTCTCTCAGTGGCCCATCCCCACGCGCTGCTGCGTCTGATACATCTTGCCCTCGGTCTTGATCGACGGCGCGATCACCAACTCCGCCTTCTGGAACTCCTTCACGTTCGCGTAGCCCGTGGTCGCCATGCTCGTCGCCAACGCGCCGAACAGGTTGAACGTGCCGTCGTTCTCGTGCGCCGGCCCGACCAGGATCTCCTCGAGCGACGCGACCTGCTGCGTCTTCACACGCGCCCCACGCGGGAGCGAGGGGTGGAACGTGGCCATCCCCCAGTGGTAGCCGCGGCCCGGAGCTTCGTACGCACGCGTCAACGGCGAGCCGATCATCACGGCATCGGCGCCACACGCGATCGCCTTCGCGATGTCGCCGCCGGTCCGCATGCCGCCGTCCGCGATCACGTGGCAGTACCGGCCGGTCTCGTGCTGATGCTCGCGCCGGGCGGCTGCCGCGTCCGCGATCGCCGTGGCCTGCGGGACGCCGACGCCGATCACGCCCCGCGTCGTGCACGCGTTGCCGGGTCCGACGCCGACCAGCACGCCGACGGCGCCGGTCCGCATCAGGTGCAGCGCCGTCGAGTACGAGGCGCACCCGCCCACGATCACCGGCAGGTCGAACGACGCGATGAACTCCTTGAGGTTGAGCGGCTCGGTCCGCGTGGAGACATGCTCGGCGGAGACGACCGTCCCCTGGATCACCAGGATGTCCAGCTCGGCCTCCAGCACGAGCGGGGCGTACTCGGTCACCCGCTGTGGCGTGATCGACGCGCTGGTGACGTGCCCGGCGTCCTTGATCTCGCGGATCCGCTTCACGATCAGCTCGGGCTTGACCGGCTCCTTGTAGAGCTCCTGCATCCGCCGCGTGGCCTTCTCGTCCGGCAACGCCGCGATCTCGTCGAAGATCGGCTCGGGGTCGTCGTAGCGCGTCTGCAGCCCCTCGAGGTTCAGGCATGCGAGCCCGCCGAGCCGCCCGACCTCGATCGCCGTGGCAGGTGAGACGCCCGCGTCCATCGCCGACGCCATCATCGGCAGCGGGAACGTGTACGCGTCGATCTCCCAGCTGATGTCCACGTCGTCGGGGTCGCGCGTCCTCCTCGAGGGGACGATCGCGACCTCGTCGAGCCCGTAGGCCCGGCGTCCCGTCTTGCCGATGCCGATCTCGTACTCCATGCCCTGCTACCCCCGCCTCGATCGCCGACGACCCGGAAACGCAAGACGCCCACCCGTTGCCGGATGGGCGTCATCGCTGCATGAACGAAGGGTAGCAGGCTCCCCGCGTTCGGAGGTCAAGCTTCCTTCGCGACGTGTCCCGTCTCGGTGATCCGCAGATCCGTCAGCCCCGAGTGCACGCGGTCGCCCTCGATCATCGGCGTGGCGTCGTCGATGTAGCCGTGCGACTTCAGCGTGTCCAGGACGTGGCCCAACGACGCCTCGGGGTCCTCGGACTCGGTGTCGATCCGCAGCTCGGGGTTCTCCGGCGCTTCGTACGGGTCGTCGACGCCCGTGAACCCGGTGATCTCGCCGGCCAGCGCCTTCTTGTAGAGGCCCTTCGGGTCACGGTGCTCGGCGATCTCCGCCACCGTCGCGTCCACGTGCACCTCGACGAACTCGCCGATCTGCGCCCGAGCGGCGTCCCGCGTCTCCTTGTACGGCGAGATCGGGCAACAGATCGTCGCCACGCCGTTGCGGGTCAGCAGATCGGCGACGAACGCGATCCGCAGGATGTTCGTGTCGCGGTCCTCCTTGGAGAACCCCAGGCCCTTCGACAGGTTCTTGCGGACCTCGTCACCGTCGAGGATCTCGGTCTTCAGCCCACGCGCCTGCAGCTCGTGGTACAGCATCTCCGCGATCGTGGATTTCCCCGAGCCCGAAAGCCCGGTGAACCACACCGTGAACCCCTTCTCGCCTTGCGTCACAGGAAGCTCCTTCCGACGACGCCCTCGGGCGCCTCGATGTCATACAGCTTGAGGATGGTGGGACCGACGTCGACCAGGTTCATGCCGTCGACGCGGCCCATAGGCTGCCCGGGCAGGTTCTTCATCGCGAAGATGCCCGTGCGATCGTGGTTGGCCCCGTCGGGACCGGTGTCGTTCTCGTAGATGTACAGGCTCGGGTTGCCGACCGAGCCCATGGAGCGCCATTCCAGATCACCGAAGTAGACGAGCAGGTCGGGTGCCACCCCACGGACCTCCGGATAGACGTCCTGCGGCTTCAGCACCTTCGTCCCGAGCGGTTCGCCGTCCGGGCCCGGAGCGGCCTCCAGCTTCGCGATCAGCTCGTCGCGGACCGCTTCGTACCGCTCCGGCTCGATGACACCCTGCGGCTCACGTCCCTTCACGTTCAGGAAACAGCGCCCGTAGTAGCCGCCGTCGCCCCACGCGATCGTGCGGCTCCAGTCGACCGGCGCCTTCGCGATCGGCGTGGGCTCCGTGACCTTCTCGGTCATCGCGAGGTAGCCCTCCTGCATCAACCAGTCGTTGAAGCAGAGGCCGCCCATCATCGGACGGGCGCCGTGATCCGACATCACGATCGTGATGGCGTCGTCCGGCAGGACCTCCAGGAGCGCACCGACCTCACGGTCCAGGAAGCGGTAGTAGTCCTGGAACGCGGTCTCGAACTCGTTGCCCGCCACGTACAGGGGATGGCGCGGATCGAAGTACTGCCAGAACACGTGATGGAGCCGGTCGGGCCCCATCTCGACCATCATGAAGTAGTCCCACGGCTTGTTCTTCACCAGTCGGCGCGCGACCTTGAACCGCCGCTCGGTCATGGCGAACACCTGATCCAGCACGAACTGCATCCCCTGCTCGCGGAAGTTGGGGATGTCGAAGATGTAGTTGCCGGGCCCGCCCAGCTCCTCGGCGACCTCGACCTCGAGCTCCTCGGGGAACGCGAACCGTTTCGCGCTGGGCGGGGTGAGGAAGCAACCGATGCGCCAGCCGGGGAACTCCTTCGGCGGCGGGAAGCTCGGCGGCACGCCGATCAACAACGAGCGCATGCCCTTCTCGGCGAGCTTGTCCCACACGGCGGGCTCGTGGATCGACCCCGACGTCGCGATCGACAGGCCGTCGTACGTGTGGTCCTTGCGGTTGCGGAAGCCGTAGAGGCCGAGCTGCCCGGGGGTCTTGCCGGTCATCGCGCAGGCCCACGCGGGAACGGTGATCGGCGGCGTGATGCTGGCCAGGTCGCCGTGCATGCCGCCGTCCATGAGCTTGCGGATGTTGGGGATCTCGTCGATGAGGTCGCGGAACAGGAGCTGCGGCGTGCCGCAGTCGAGCCCGATCACCGCGACCCTGGGACCTTGCTGCATGCCGAACGTCCTTTGCGGTTCCGGGGTCTCGAAGCGGAGGCGGGCGTGACTGCTCACGGGGGCGCTTCCGCGGTTCGCGTATCCTACCAAGCCGCCTGAACCCCGACCGAGCTGCGGAGATCGCCCTTCCATGACGTTCCTGCGACGAGTGCTGAACGCCGACGCGGCGCTGTGGACCATCTTCGGCCTCGTGATCGGGATCGCGCCCGGATGGCTCCTGGAGACGGTGGCCGGGCAGCCTCCGCTGATCGACGACGCCTGGGTCCGCGCGCTCGGGGTGATCGCCATCACGCTGGCGCTCCTGATGGTGCTCGTCGCCCAGCGGCTCGAGGACGTCTGGTGGTGGTCGTGGGCGTTCGTCGTCCTCGAGGCGGGTACCGCCACCGTGTTCTTCCTCCACGCGCTGGTCGGGCTGCCGGACGGCGTCTCGACGTGGTCGTGGTGGGTGCTCGCGTGCGTGAACGGCGCCATGGCAGCGCTCTTGCTGGTGGGGCTCGCGCTCGCCGCCCAGGAGAAGCCGTTCGCCTAACGGGAACCGGTAGGAGCGTCACGATCGCGAGGCGCTCGCAGAACCTCGAGCAACTCGGAATCCGAGGTTGCCGAGGGACGACGCCGGCTCGGTACCGTTACGAGCCGAGACTCGGTACCGCCGGCAGTACGACAGATGACAGAGGTACGACCCGCCACGGCTCACGCGGCGCGTCCCTCCCATCGGGCCTTGCGGGTCGTCACGCGGGCTCCGCGAGTAGTAACCCGCGTCGTACCAGTCGGCACACCATTCCCACACGTTTCCCGTGACGTTGTACAGACCGAATGCGTTCGGAGCGAACGCGTCGACGGGCGCTGTTCCCAGGAATCCATCCGCACCAAGGTTCTCGTGAGGAAAGCGGCCTTGGAAGACGTTCATCCGGTGCTCTCCGCCGGGCTCGAGTTCGTCGCCCCAAGGGAACGGCTCGCGCGAACCCGCGCGAGCCGCGTACTCCCACTCCGCCTCCGTCGGCAATCGCGTGCCTGACCACGCGCAGTACGCCATCGCATCTCCCCAGGACACGTGGACCACTGGGTGGTCCAACCGCCGATCGATCGAGGACCGCGGGCCCTCCGGATGACGCCAACTCGCGCCCATCACCTGGCGCCACCATTCCGCGCCGACGACTGCTCGTGTGTCGGGAAAGCCCTCGGGCAGGAACCCTGCGAACACGAACGACCACCCGTACGTTTCGGCTTCGGACACGAAGCCGGTCGCTTCGACGAACGCCGCGAACGCTTCGTTCGTGACGGTGTACCTGTCGATCGCGAAGCTGGGAAGGGAGACCTCGTGCACCGGACCTTCGCCGTCACCGGGGTAGGCCCAGTGCGACTCATCCCCCATCGTGAACGTTCCGCCGTTCAGCTCCACGAAGGTCGCCGGGTGAGCACCTCCGGAAACGATCGGAGCCGGAGCACGACTCGACCGGCCAGATCCCGGCGAGCAACACGCGTCCATCAGGTACCCACGCGTCTCGTTGGACTACTTGTTCCCCGTGATCGCGTGCATCAGCCGTTGCACCTGCTGTTGGACCTGCGCATCCTCGACGTCGAACATGGCGCCGCTGATCCCCGCGGTCTGCAACGGCCGATTCGGATACTGGCTGGTAGGTCGGCAAGAGGCTGAGGGCGAGCGCGCCCATCTGGGGCGCCGCCCAGGTCTTCTCCGCCCAGCCGTTCATGAACCGGTCGTACCGCTCGCCCGGATCGTTCCACAGGTCGAAGAGCTCCGGCGCGATGTTCGTGTATTCGGCCGCGCCCTTCCAGCCCTCGCGGATGTTCCAGATGGCCTTCCACTTCCCGTGGCGGACCGCACCCGGGATCAGCTCGAACTCCGTCATGTAGAACCAGGTGTCACGCGTCGACGGCCCGGTGCCCTCGAGCAGCGCGGTCTGGTCGCAGCTGTCGAAGATCGTCGGCTGGCCTTCGCGATCCTCCTTCGGCAGATCGAGGCCGGCCAGGCTCGCGAACGTTGCCATGAAGTCGAGCGAGCCCACGATGTCGGAGTTCCGCCGGCCCGGCTCGATCGTGCCCGGCCACCAGGCGATCGCCGGGACCCGGCTCCCACCCTCGTAGTCGGTGCCCTTCGTCCCGCGGAACGGGGTGTAGCCGCAGTCCGGGTAGACGTCCTGCCAGGCGCCGTTGTCCGTGGTCCAGAAGACGAGCGTGTCCTGCTCGATCCCGAGCTCGCGCACCTTGTCCATGACCACGCCGACGTGATGGTCGAGCTCGACGAGCGAGTCGAGGTACTTGCTCTTCCCCATCGACTTCCCGGCGAAGTCGGGGTGCGGCAGGTTCGGCTGGTGCAACTTCGCCGTGTTCAGGTACAGGAAGAACGGGTTATCGCCCTTGGCGTGAGCGTCGAGGTAGTCGGTGGCGTGCTTGATCGACTTCTCATCGATGAACGGGATCTTCGACGAGTCGATCTTCTCGGCCTCCTTCCACTGCTCGCCCGCCTTCCCCTCGACGGCCCCGATCACGTTGCCCCACATCTTCATCACGTCGGGGTCGTCGAACGGGAAGTCGGGGTTGAACGCCGGGTCGGTGTACGTGTACGCGTTCAGGTGGTACAGCGTCGTGTTGTGCATCTCGTCGAAGCCGTGGCTCGTCGGCATCGAGTAGTCCGCCTCGCCGAGGTGCCACTTGCCGATCTGGCAGGTGTCATAGCCTGCCTGCTTGAGCACGCTCGCGACCGTCCACTCCCCGGCCGGGAGGCCACCGCCCTGACCCGGGAACGCCACCGTCGTCATCCCGCTGCGGATCGGCAGCCGACCGGTCATCGCAGCGGCGCGACCCGGCGTGCAACTCGGCTGGCCGTAGAACGACAGGAACTGCAGTCCCTCCGCCGCCAAGCGGTCGAGGTTCGGCGTCGGAGCCCCCCGATTCTCACCACCTCCGTAACAGCCGAGATCGCCCCAACCGACATCGTCGGACATGAACAGGATGATGTTGGGCCGGCGTGCGCTCTCGTCTGCCATGGTCAGCTCCTTTGACGTTGTGGTGTCCATCGGACCGATCAAGCGTGACGGACTTCAGACCACTTCCTCGGGTCATCCTCCACCGTGACTCCGCTGTGAGTTCCTGCTACGCCTTGTCGGGGCGCGCGACCTCGGTGTCGATGCGCGCCTTGGGCCGCTCCCGACCCGGAAGCGCCACCCCCCGCACCCCGCAGGACGAACGCCGCGCCGACCGCCAGCGCGGCACCGACCAGCGGGCCGGCCACGTACACCCAGTAGTCCGTGAAGTCCGCCGCCGACCAGGTTCGGCCCGAACGTGCGCGCCGGGTTCATCGACGCGCCGGAGATCGGGCTCCCCCACAGACCCGCGAGAGCGATGTAGGCACCGACCCCGAGCGCGCCGAACACGCCGAGGTTCTGGGCCCCGGAGGCCGTGCCCAGGATGACGCTCACGAGCCCGAGCGTCAGGACCGCCTCCATCAGGAACGCGTCCATCGACGAGAAGCCCGACGCGGGGTAGTTCGATCCGAACGTCGCGGACACGTGGATCACCGACTGCAGGAACCACGCCGCCAAGGCCGCGCCGGCGAGCTGCACGACGATGTACCCGGGTACGCGGCGCCACGGGAAGTCCTTGCGAAGGGCGAACGCGATGCTGACGGCGGGGTTGAGGTGCGCGCCGGAGACCTTGCCCATGAACAGGATGATGGCCATCACCATCAGGCCCGGGAGCGACGACCGCCGCGGTCCGGCTGATCGTCCCCGGGAACGCCTGACCCATCATGCCGCCGCCGGCGGCGACGAGGACCAGGAAGAACGTGCCCAGGAGCTCCGAGAACAGCCGACGCCATTCCTGCTTCGGATCCGCGAAGTCGGCCATCGGCTGGACGATCTCGCCCTCGAACCACCGTTCGACCCGAGCGCTCGTGCCCTGACGCTTGCTCTTGAGCCATCGATCCATCCCTCCCCGTCACTGCACAGAGCGAAGACCCTACCCGACGACTCGCGACCTGGGAAGTGCTCAGGTTATCGTGACGTCACCGACGAAGGGGGATCGCGATGAGCAAGCCGTTCCAAGGCGTCGTCAACATCGACATCAAGGATTCTGTTCCGGACTGGGGGCCGTATGCGCAGCCGATGGCCCCCGAGGGAGCCCCGAACATCTTGTACATCGTCCTCGATGACGTCGGGTTCTCGGCGATGGAGCCGTTCGGCGGTCTCATCGAGACGCCGAACATCAAGCGGCTGGTCGACGCCGGACTGACGTACACGAACTTCCACACGACCGCGCTCTGCTCCCCTACGCGCTCATGCCTGATGACGGGACGCAACCACACGTCGAACGGGATGGCCTGCATCACCGAAGCCACGTCGGGGTTCCCGAACGCGAACGGCCACATCCCGTTCGAGAACGCCAACATCGCCGAGGTGCTCGGTGAGCACGGTTGGAACACATACATCGTCGGGAAGTGGCATCTCTGCGCCGAGGACGAGATGAACCTGGCGTCGTCCAAGCGGCAATGGCCGCTCGGTCGCGGGTTCGAGCGGTACTACGGGTTCCTCGGTGGCGAGACGAACCAGTGGTACCCGGACCTCATCTACGACAACCACCCGGTGGATCCACCCAGCTCTCCCGAAGAGGGCTATCACCTGTCGATCGACCTCACCGACAAGGCGATCGAGTTCGTGCAGGACGCGAAGTCGATCGCGTCGGACAAGCCGTTCTTCCTCTACTACTGCCCCGGAGCGGCGCACGCGCCACACCACGTGCCGAAGGAGTGGGCGGACAAGTACAAGGGCGTCTTCGACATGGGGTACGAGGCCTACCGAGAGGTCGTGTTCAAGCGTCAGAAGGAGACGGGTCTGTTGCCGGAGAGCGCAGAGCTGTCGCCGATCAACCCGTTGATCGACGCGACGAGCCACGATGGCAAGCCGTGGTCGCAGTTCGATGTGGTGCGTCCGTGGGATTCGCTCAGCGATGACGAGCAGCGGTTGTTCCGTCGGATGGCCGAGGTGTACGCGGGATTCCTCAGCCACGCCGATCACGAGTTGGGGAGGCTGCTCGACTACCTGGAGGAAAGCGGCCAGCTCGACAACACGATCGTCGTCGTCGTCTCGGACAACGGCGCATCGGGCGAAGGCGGACCCAACGGTTCGGTCAACGAGAACAAGTTCTTCAACGGCATCCCTGACTCGACCGAAGAGAACCTCAAGCTCCTGGATGAGCTCGGCGGCACGAGGACCTACAACCACTACCCGACCGGATGGGCCTGGGCGTTCAACACGCCGTTCAAGATGTGGAAGCGGTACGCCAACTACGAAGGCGGCGTCGCCGATCCACTGATCGTTTCATGGCCGAGCCGTCTCAAAGACGTCGGCACGCGCCGCCGGCAATACACGCACGCGGTCGACATCGTGCCGACCCTGCTGGAGTGCGTCGGTGTCGAGATGCCCGACACCGTCAACGGCTACACGCAGCGTCCCATCGAGGGCGTGAGCTTCAACTACAGCTTCGATGACGCGGACGCTCCGACACAGAAGGAAACGCAGTTCTATTCGATGCTCGGCACGCGTGCGATCTGGCACAAGGGCTGGAAGGCGGCGACCGCGGTCCCGGCGGCTCCGGAGTCGTGGGGTGACTTCCACCAGCAGAGGTGGGAGCTGTTCGACACGCGGACCGACCCGAGCGAATGCACCGACCTGGCGGACCAGCACCCGGAGAAGCTGCAAGAGCTCACCGCGCTCTGGTGGACGGAAGCGGGCCGGCTCCAAGCGCTTCCGCTCGAGTCCCGTGGCGCGATCGAGATCCTGGGAACCGAGCGGCCACAGCTCACGGCGCCGAAGTCCCGGTACATCTATTACCCGGGCGGAGCCGACATCCCGGAGTCGGTCGCCCCCAACATCCGCAACCGGTCCTACACGCTCGCCGCGGAGATGGAGATCGACGCGGCCGACGCCGAAGGCGTGCTCGTCTCCCAGGGCTCCAGGTTCGGCGGTCACGCGTTGTACGTGAAGGACGGCAAGCTCAAGTACGCCTACAACTTCGTCGGCGAGCTCGTGCAGGTCGTGGAGTCGAACGAACCCGTCCCGACCGGCCACGTCGTCCTCTCGGCCACGTTCGACAAGGCTGGGGACGGGATGCCCACGAAAGGCACGCTCACGCTGCACATCCGGGACAAGGTGGTCGGCTCTGCAACCATCCAGACCCAACCGGGCAAGTTCGGACTCGGCGGCGGCGGGTTGGTCTTCGGGCGATCCGGAGCGGAGCCGGTGACCGACGACTACCACGGGGAGCGCCCATGGTCGTTCCACGGAGGGACGATCAAGCGCGTGGTCATCGATATCAGCGGAGATGCGTTCGTGGACCTGGCGAAGGAGGCCGCCGCCGCGTTCGCGAGGCAGTAGATCCTGTCGAACGGGCGGAGACCTCACACACCGACGGCTCGCGGTCCTGTTCCGGGGACAGCCCGCCACCGCTTGACGTCCGTTCACGAGGTTCGTTACCTTTCTAACGATTAGCCATGCAATCATCTGTCGAGGAGCCGCTGCCGCGCGTCGTCGTCCTGACGGGCAAGGCGATCCGCGAGTACTTCGAGGAGGCGCTGGCCGAGGAGGGTGCTTCCCTGGCCACCTGGGTCGTGCTGTACGGCGTGGAGCGCGGTGGATGGGACAACCAGCGGAACCTCGCGAAGGACCTCCGGATCGAAGGCTCCACGCTCACCCGGCACCTCGACCGCATGGAGCGCGACGGTCTGATCGTGCGGACGCGAGACCCGGACGACCGACGGCAGATCCGGGTCGATCTCACACCGAAAGGCGACGAGATGTTCCGTCGCCTCAAGAGCGTCGCGCAGAGGACCGGGCCGTCGCGCGATGACCGGGGTGTCCGCGAGCGACCAGGCGACGTTGCGACGGATCCTCGATCGGATCCGGGTCAACGTGGGAGGTGACCGTGCAGACGAACGTTCAGCGTGACGGGGCACCTCCGATCACCGACGGCGTGGTGATCCGCACCGAAGGGCTCACGAAGGTCTACGACACCGGCGTGAAGGCGGTCGACCACCTGGATCTTGACGTCCACGAGGGCGAGATCTTCGGGCTGCTCGGCCCCAACGGCGCCGGCAAGACCACGACGGTCGGCATGCTGACCACCCGGGTGATCCCCACCGAAGGTCGAGCGACCGTCGCCGGGGTGGACGTCGTCGCGCACCCATCGGAGGCCAAGGCCCTGATGGGTGTCGTCTCCCAGACGAACACGCTCGATCGCAGCCTCACGGTCTGGGAGAACCTCTACTTCCACGGCCGGTACTTCGGGATGGGCAAGAAGGAGTCCAGGCGTGTCGCGACGCAGATGCTCGAGGTCTTCCGCCTCGCCGACCGCGCCGACGCCGACGTGTCCACCCTCTCCGGTGGCATGGCGCAGCGGTTGATGGTCGCGCGGAGCATCGTCCACCGTCCACGGACGCTGTTCCTGGACGAGCCGACCTCCGGCCTGGACCCGCAATCGCGGATCGCGCTCTGGGAGATCATCGGACAGATCCATGCCGAAGGGCAGACCGTCGTGCTCACGACCCACTACATGGAGGAGGCGGACCGGCTCTGCGAACGTGTCGCGATCATGGACCACGGGAAGCTCCTCGCGCTCGACACCCCCGACGGATTGAAACGATCGGTCGGCGGCGATTCCGTCGTCAAGATCACGGCCGGCACCGAGCCCGACAACCTGGCGGCGCACCTGCACGACATGGACGGGATCACCGGTACCACGGTGATCGGCGAGACCGTCCAGCTCACCGCGAAGGGGTCCGAAGGGCTGCTCCCTCGCATCATCGCGACCGCCGAGGCGGGTGGCTTCTCGGTCCACGACGTCTCCATCGATGAACCCACGCTCGAGACGGTCTTCATCAACCTCACCGGGAAGGACCTGAGGGAATGAGCACGCAGACCAGCGCTCCGCCGATCGGGCTGCCCACGGTCGAGCCGTTCCGCAGCACGCCGATGATCGCGTTCGGCGCACTGATGCTGCGCGATCTGACCGTGCTGCGGAAGAACTTCATCGAGTTCATCCTGCGGACCGTCATGCAGCCGTTGCTGTTCGTGTTCGTGTTCACGTACGTCTTCCCGCAGATCGGTCAGGGCGTCGGCGGTACCCAAGGGCAATCGACGTTCTCGAGCATCCTCGTTCCCGGGGTGATCGCGATCGCGTGCATCTTCCAGGGGATCCAGGCGGTCGCGTTGCCGTTGGTGCAGGAGTTCGGGTTCACGCGGGAGATCGAGGACCGCGTGATGGCGCCGCTCCCGGTGTGGGCCGTCGCCGGCGGCAAGCTCCTGGGTGGCGCGGTGCAAGGGCTGATCGCCGCGTTCGTCGTGTTCCCGCTCGCGCACTGGATCCCGATCACGGAGGTGCACCTGCAGATCATCTGGTGGCGTCTGGTGACGATCCTGCCGATCGCGTCGGTGCTCGGCGCCGCGCTCGGTCTGTCGATCGGCACGCGCGCCGATCCGCGGAAGGTGCCGCTGATCTTCGGCCTGGTGGTCATCCCGATCACGTTCCTCGGGGCGACGTACTACCCCTGGGCCGCGCTGACGCCGATCATGTGGCTCAAGATCGCGGTCCTGGTGAACCCACTCGTCTACATGAGCGAAGGGATGCGTGTCTCGCTGACTCCCTACGTGCAGCACATGCCGCTGTGGGGGATCTACGGCGGCATGATCGGGTTCACCGCGCTGCTCGGGGCATGGGGCATCTCCGGCTTCATCAAGCGCGTGCAGACGTAGGGCCGACGCCCGGTCTCCTGAAGGCGAACGAGCGCTACGTCAGCGCGCTCGTTCCTCGCCGGTGGGACTCCACTTGACGGATGACGCCTGCCGTGTCGAACCAGGCCTGCTCGCGACAGATGAGGCCGTCTCGGATGTCGAACACGTGCAGCATCCGGAAGCGGACCGGCGCTCCGCCCCCTTCGACCCCGACGAACGTGCCGCGGATGTGTCCGGTGACGATCGACTCGTCCACGACGTGGTCACCGCACGAGAAGCGGCCGATCGACTCCAGATGCAGGTCGGGGATCGCATCCATGATCCCTTGATAGATCTCGGCCGCGGCCTGCTTGCCGTAGACAGGGCAGGCGGGATTCCCCACGTCGTCCCAGACGAGATCGTCGGTGTAGGTGGCGAGGGTGGCCGGTACGTCGTGCGCGCTCTCGGCGGCGAAATGCTGCTCGATGATGTCCATCGTCCTCCCTTCGATCGCTCGGAGATGTAGAGCTGGCCGGTCAGCCTCCGGCGATCCGTTCGTTCGCCATCCGCTCCGCGGCCGCCTGCGGCGTGACCCCGTCCAGTCGGCGGCGGCGAAGACCTGCGTGAGCGTGTCGCCGATCCCCTCCAGCCGGGTGGTCATCTGATCGACGGTCCAGCCGAGGCGTTCGTAGCCCGCCAGATGCAGGACGCCGCCCGCGTTCACCACGTAGTCGGGGGCGTACAGGATGCCGGCCGCAGCCAAACGATCCGCGTCGACCGGTGCCGCCAACTGGTTGTTCGCGGCACCCGCCACGACGCGACATCGCAAGCGCGGGATCGTGTCGGCGTTGAGCACCGCTCCGGTCGCGCACGGGGAGAACAGGTCGCACGGGACGTCGAACGCCGCCAGCGGTTCCACGACGTCGGCGCCCACCCGCTCCGCGACGGCACGCGCTCTCTCCGGATCGATGTCGGACACGACGAGCTTCGCACCGGCATCGGCCAGGAGGTCGCAGAGCGGACCTCCGACCGCGCCCGCTCCTTCGACCACGATCGTCCGGCCACTCGGGTCGTCGGAGCCGAACGCATGCGCAAGGCCGGCACGGATCCCGTGGAACACGCCGATCGCGGTATCGGGCGCAGAGGTGCCGGAACCGCCGGCGCCGACGCTTCGGCCCATCACGTGCGGGCATCGCTCCCCCACCACGTCCATGTCCGCCTCGGTGGTGTTCATGTCGCATGCGGTCACGTAGCTGCCGCCGAGGGCCGCCACGAAGTCCGCGTACCGCTGCAGCAGGGCTGTCCGCTCGTCCTCCCGCGGGATGGCAGGCACCGCCAGGACCGACTTCCCGCCGCCGAACGGCAGGTCCGCCATCGCGTTCTTGAACGTCATGGCCGCGGAGAGCCGGAGCACGTCGCCGAGCGCGTCCTCGGCGGCGTCGTACACCTTCATCCTGGTGCCGCCGAACCCCGGCCCCAGGGTGGTGGAGTGCACGCCGACGAACATCCAGGTGGACGACCGGGCGTCGAAGCGCGTCGCGACGAACTCGCCATCCCACTCGAGGATCAGCGTCTCGAACATCGGCGGCAGTCTAGGTCACGTTTGGCGCAGACGTTCCAACGCGGTGATACCGGCCCGCCATGCGGCATCGATGTCGGCGTCTGCCGGGAACCGGCCGTTGATCTCCAGGATGACCAGGCCGTGGGCCAGGGCCCACGCGGCCCGAGCGCCGGCGACGGAACCCATCGCCTGCGCGAGCGGCGCCGCCGCCCGGTACTCCAGCCCCACCGGGAGCCGTTCGCGTGGCAGCGGACGGTCGGTCATCAACCGGTAGATGTGCGGGTGGGCACGGGCGTACTCGCGGTAGGCCGCGCCGAGCGCTTCGATCTGGGACCGGGGCTGCGTCGCGAGCGCCGCCTCGAACGCTGCCGCCGACTCCTCGAAGCCCACGATGATCAGCTCGAGCTCGAGCGACTCCTTGTCGGGGAAGTGCTTGTAGAGCGACGGCGCCTTCATGCCCAGGTCGGCGGCGAGCCGACGCATCGTCAGCGCCGACTCGCCGTCGCGTTCCAGGATCTGCCGCGCCGCCTCGACGATCTCGCGTCGCCGCGGGGTCAACCTGGCGCCTGTTTCGACGGTCGTCACGCGGGCGACACCTTCATGGCGGCCACGCGATCCGCGAGCGCCAGGTTCATGGCCTCGAACCCTCGCAGCGTCGGCGGGAGGACGCTGCGGCGCACGAACGGCAGGAGGACGCCCCGGAACCGCTCCGACTGCACGAAACGCGTACGCCGCCCGCCGTCGATCGGCTCAAGCTGGAACCGGTGGGCGCCGTCGAAGATGTGGCGGATCCCGAGCGATCCCAACCATCCGAACGCTCGACCCGGCTCGATCACGGTGACGTGCGGCGTCAACGTCATGCCGCGGCTGTCAGGTGGCTGGATCCGCAGGCGCAACGTGGCTCCGACGGCCTGGCTCCCCTCGATCGGCTGGATGAACGGGTTCCACTCCGGATACGCCTCGAAGTCCATCAGCACCGCCCAGACGCTGTCCGGATCCGCATCGATCTCGATCTCCGCTCGCAGCTCGTTCCTGTCCGTCATCGCCCGGCCTCCTCCTGATTGGCTAACATCGTTAGCGCAGCATAGGAGAACGACGTTAGCCTGTCAAGTCCCTGTTAGGGGGTCCGGGCAGCAAGAAGGGCGGGGCGCGAAGCGCCCCGCCCTTCCGTGGCGGTACTGGTGGTCAGGTACGACGAGCTCAGTGCGCGTGGCCGTGGCCGCCTGCGGCCGCGGCCGCCTCGTCCTCGTCCTCGGGCTTCTCGACGACCGACGCCTCGGTGGTGAGCACGAGCGCGGCGATCGATGCCGCGTTCTGCAGTGCCGACCGGGTGACCTTGGCAGGATCGATGATCCCGGCCTTCACCATGTCGAC
The DNA here is from genome assembly GCA_963835415.1 of uncultured Actinomycetes bacterium. GTDB lineage: Bacteria > Actinomycetota > UBA4738 > UBA4738 > HRBIN12 > JBBQVZ01. The sequence continues at coordinate 154,316 of CAWIFZ010000005.1, forward strand.
CCACTCGCCGGTGGCGGCGTTGAAGCCGTTGCCGCCGTCTCCCTCGCCGCGGAGCTGCGAGACGATGACCGCGCCCTCGTAGCCGGCGTTGGCCGCGATGCGCCTGGCCGGCTCGGACAGCGCGTCACGGACGATGTTCGCTCCGGTCGCCTCGTCGTCCTTGAGCTTGAGCTTCAGCAGCGCGCTCTCGGCACGGACGAGCGTCACGCCGCCGCCGGGGACGATGCCCTCTTCGACGGCCGCACGCGTCGCCGAGACGGCATCCTCGATGCGGTGCTTCTTCTCCTTCAGCTCGACCTCGGTGGCCGCGCCGACCTTGATCACCGCGACACCGCCGGAGAGCTTGGCCAGCCGCTCCTGCAGCTTCTCCTTGTCCCAGTCCGAGTCCGTGTTCTCGATCTCGGCCTTGATCTGGTTGACGCGGCCCTTGACCTCGTCCTCGGAGCCCGCGCCCTCGATGATCGTGGTGTCGTCCTTCGTCACGACCACCTTGCGCGCGCTGCCCAGCAGGTCGAGCGTCGCGTTCTCGAGCTTGAGGCCGACCTCCTCGGAGACCACCTGGCCGCCGGTGAGGACGGCGATGTCCTGCAGCATCGCCTTGCGACGGTCACCGAACCCCGGAGCCTTCACGGCCACGGCGTTGAACGTGCCGCGGATCTTGTTCACGACGAGCGTCGCGAGGGCCTCGCCCTCGATGTCCTCGGCGATGATCGCGAGCGGCTTGCCGGACTGCATGACCTTCTCCAGCAGCGGAAGCACGTCCTGGACGCTCGAGATCTTCTTGTTCACGATCAGGATGTAGGGATCGTCGAGCGACGACTCCATGCGCTCCTGGTCCGTGACGAAGTACGGCGAGATGTAGCCCTTGTCGAACTGCATGCCCTCGACGAACTCGAGCTCCATGCCGAACGTGTTGGACTCCTCGACCGTGATCACGCCGTCCTTGCCGACCTTGTCGATGGCCTCGGCGATGAGCTCGCCGATCGCGGGGTCGGCGGCCGAGATGGACGCGACCTGCGAGATCTCCTCCTTCGAGTCGACCTCCTTGGCCTGCTTCTCGATCGACTTGACGACCGCGTCGACGGCCTTCTCGATGCCGCGCTTCAGGGCCATCGGGTTGGCGCCGGCGGCGACGTTCTTCATACCGCCCTTGACCATGGCGCGCGCCAGGACCGTCGCGGTGGTGGTGCCGTCACCGGCGACGTCGTTCGTCTTGGTGGCCACTTCCTTGCAGAGCTGGGCGCCCATGTTCTCCCACGGGTCCTCCAGCTCTACTTCCTTGGCGATCGTCACACCGTCGTTCGTGATGGTGGGCGCGCCCCACTTCTTGTCGAGCACCACGTTCTGACCCTTGGGGCCGAGCGTGATGGCGACCGCGTCGGCGAGCTTGTCGACGCCGGCCTCGAGCGAGCGCCGCGCCTCCTCACCGAACCTGAGCAGCTTGGCTGCCATGGTGCCTCCTTCTGGGAGAGATGGAACGGGGCCCTACGCTCAGCCGAGCGCGAGCCCCCGCTCCGAAGTCTGGATAACTACTTGCCGACGACGGCGAGGACGTCACGGGCCGACAGGATCAGGTACTCGTCGCCCTGGACCTTGACCTCGGTGCCGCCGTACTTGGAGTAGATGACCTTGTCGCCGACCGCGACGTCGAGGGGGACGCGGTTCCCGTCCTCGAAGCGACCCGGGCCCACCGCTACGACGGTGCCCTCCACGGGCTTCTCCTTCGCCGTGTCGGGGATCACGAGGCCCGAAGAGGTCATCTCTTCGCCCTCGTTCGCCTTCACGACGATCCGGTCCTCGAGGGGCCGCAAGCTGAAGTCCTTCGCCATGCCCGTTCCTCCTTGTGTCCGTGCCTGGTGCCCTTCGGCAGATGCCTTAGCACTCTTGGTCGGTGAGTGCTAACAGGATACCCAGGAGAGTGCCAGAGGGTCAACGCGGCGGCACCGCGTGCGGAGACGGGTGCCGGCTCAGATGCCCTTGAGGAACGCGACGGTCTCGGCCAGGCCGTCCTCGAGGTGGGTCCACGGCTTCCAGCCGATCGCGTTCGGGGCGCTCGAGATGTCGAGCGCGATCCGCCGGAGCTCGCCCGGTGGGAGCGGCCCGTGGCCGGGCTCCGCGGTGAAGCCGATGATGCCGGCGAGCAGCTGGTAGATGTGGTTCACGCTCGCCTCCAGGCCCGTGCCGATGTTGACGAGCTTGCCCGAGCCCTTCTCCATGGCTTGGACGAACGCGTGCACGGTGTCGTCGATGAAGACGTAGTCGCGGGTCTGGTTCCCATCGCCGTAGATCGACGGCGTCTCCCCCGCCAGCATCTTCGCCGCGAAGATCGCGATCACGCCCGCCTCGCCGTGCGGATCCTGGCGCGGCCCGTAGACGTTCCCGAGCGCGAGCGCCGTGAAATCCAGCCCCCGGAAGCGTTGGTAGAAGCCCAGGTAGTCGAGGACGACCTTCTTGGAGATGCCGTACGGAGACGTGGGGTGGCTCCCCTGGGCGCTCGATTCCTTCGCGGGCACGCGCTTCGGCTCGCCGTAGATCGTGCCCCCGCTCGCCGCGTAGATCACCTTGCGGACGCCGGCCTTCACCGCGTGCTCGAGCACGTTCAGCGTGCCCATGATGTTGATGCTGGCGTCCCGCGCCGGATCCTCGAGGGAGGGACGAACGCCGGACTGCGCGGCCAGATGGAACACGACCTCGGGCCGATGCCGTTCGAACAGCTGCTGCACGCCTTCGGAACGCACGTCCATGTTGAAGAACGTGAACTCCTTGCCGTAGTTCCGGCCCTCCGCGAGGTTGGCGATGCGTCCGGTCGTGAGGTCGTCGACGCTGATGACGCGGTAGCCCTCGGCCAGCAGTCGATCGGCGAGATGCGAGCCGATGAACCCGGCGCCCCCGGTCACCAGGACGGTCGTCACGAGGCTAACCCTAAGTTCGGATCGGCTCCGATGTCGAGCGACGTGCGTTCCCCGCGAGCGAGTCTGGCCGCCCCCGCGCACGCGATCATGGCCGCGTTGTCCGTGCAGAGCTCGAGCGGCGGGAAGAGCACGCGGAGGCCGGCTGCGCCGCCGTCGCGTTCCATCCGTTCGCGCAGGCGGGTGTTCGCGACGACGCCGCCGCCCAGCAGCACGGTGCCGACCTCGAGCTGCTGAGCCGCCTCGATCGTCTTGGCAACCTGCACGTCGACGATCGCTTCCTGGAAGCTCGCCGCGAGGTCGGGGAGGTCGATGTCTCGGCCGGCGGCGCGTTCCGCCTTCACGTGGCGGAGCACCGCGGTCTTCAACCCGCTCATCGAGAAGTCGAAGTCGCCCGATCGCTCCATGGAACGCGGGAACCGGATCGCGTCGGGGTTGCCGTCGCGCGCCATCCTGTCGAGCGCCGGTCCACCCGGGAACCCGAGCCCGATCAGCCGCGCCACCTTGTCGAACGCCTCGCCTGCCGCGTCGTCGAGCGTCTGACCGAGCACCTCGTAGCGGAACGGCTCGGGCATGTGCACGATCATGGTGTGCCCGCCGCTCACCACCAGCGCCACGTACGGCGTCTCGGGCGGCCCATGCGTGAGGAAGTTCGCCCAGATGTGCCCCTCCAGATGGTTGACGCCGATCAGGCCCGCGCCCGTGGCGAGCGACACGCTCTTGGCGGCCGCCATCCCGACCAGGAGCGCCCCCACCAGACCGGGGCCGACCGTCACGGCGACCCCGTCGATGTCCCCGAACCCCGAGAGGCCGGCCGACTCGATGGCCTCGGCCAGGAGCGGGTTCAACGCCTCCACGTGCGCGCGGGCGGCCACCTCGGGCACGACGCCGCCGAACCGTTCGTGCAGGTGCACCTGGGCGGCGATGAGGTTCGCCCGCACGCCGAAGCCGTCCTCGACCACCGCGACGGCGGTCTCGTCGCACGAGGTTTCGATGCCGAGGGTGATCACGCGGGGCGCACGCCCTCCGGGAGCTCGGCCGCGATCTCGGCCAGACGGGCCGCGTACTCCTTGGACCGGACGTCGTCCGTCCACATGATCAACGCGTCCTCGTTCAGCTCCTGGTAGTAGTTCCGGCGGATGCCGACCGGGTGGAAGCCGTAGCGGCCGTACAGGCGTTGCGCGCCCCAGTTCGAGACGCGGACCTCCAGCGACACCGCGTGTGCTCCCATGTCGATGGCGTCCACGATCAGCTCGTAGAGCAGCCGCGACGCCACCTTGTTCCGCTGATGCGTGGGGTCGACGGCGATGTTCGTGACATGCCCTTCATCGCCGTAGCAGATCAGCCCCGCGTACCCGACGATCTCCCGGTCGATCTTCGCGACCAGGTAGCGGCGGTTGTTCGGCTCGGTCATCTCGGCCAGGAAGAGGTTGGGGCTCCACGGGCGCGAGTAGACCTGCCGTTCGATCGCCATCACGCCGCGCAGGTGGCGGCGGCGCATCAGGGTCACGTCAACCCTGGGCGCCTCTGGCTCGCTGATCCCAAGCGATCTCCGCATCCGACTTCCTTATGTACATGGGGACGACCTCGAACAACCGGTCGTGCTCTTCGCGCAGGAACCGAGGCGCGGCCAGCTCCACCAGGGCGGCGGCATCGGGATGCGCCACGGCCGGCGAGGCGAACTCTACCCGGCTCCCGAGCTCTTCGATCTCTCGCCGGTACAGGATGGCACCGTTCCCCACGCACAACACCTCCTCGGGCAACGTCTGCAGCTCCGCGACCAGGTGGTCGGGCTTCAGCACGAGGTAGTCGGTCTCCCGGACCACCCCGCCGGGCACGGATCGATAGACGGCGGCGAACACCTCGCCCCTGCGCGCGTCGATCACCGCCGCGATCCTCCGCGACGTGAACCGGACCGTGTACGCGAGGGCGTCCAGGCTCGTGATGCCGACGATCGGAACGCCCAACACCTGGGCGAGGGTCTTGGCCGTCTCCACGCCCACACGCAGCCCGGTGAACAGCCCGGGACCGACGCCGACCGCGACGCCGCCGATCCGTTCCAGCTCCAAGCCGGACCACGCGAGCAGCTGCTGCAGGGCCGGCGTGACCGACTCCTGGCGGGATCGGCCCGCGATCGACACGCTCGCCAGGATCTCGATGTCGCTCCCGATGGCCACGCTCGTCTGCGGCGTGGACGTATCGATGCCGAGGACGATCACGAGACGACGCTCCACGGAGCGAGGAGGCTCTCCAGACGTTCCCAACGATCGATCCAGGTCTGCCCGCCCGGTGTGACCACCACCCGACGCGCCTCGTCATCGCTCCCGCCGGTCAGCTCGATCGTGACGTGGTCGGCCGGGAGGACCTCCTCGACCGCGTCACCCCACTCGACCAACAGCACCGCCTCGCCGTCGCCCAGGTCCTCGAGCCCGAGATCCACGACGTCCTGGATCCGCTCCAGGCGGTACACGTCGACGTGCGCGACGTCGAGCCGGCCGTGATACTCCCGCACCAGGGTGAACGTCGGCGACGCGACGTGGTCCGTCACGTCGAGTCCACGTGCGATCCCTTGCACGAGCGTGGTCTTGCCGGCTCCGAGCTCCCCGGTGAGGATGACGGCGTCGCGCGGCCGGAGCAGCTCGGCGAACGCCTCGCCGACCGCTCGGGTCTCGTCGGCGGTCCCGGTCCGGAGTTCGACGCGCATCAGAACAGCTCCAGCTGTTCCTCTCCGGCCGCCGGCTCACCCGCCGCCGCGATCCCCGGTTCCTCGGCCGGTGGTGGCTGCCGGAGCGCCTCCAGCGTCCGACCGATCAGCAGGAAGTCCTCGCGGAAGAGCTCGAACTGCTTCGAGCCGTCCCCGCCGCTGCGCAGGATCGCTGACGGGTGGAACGTCGGGATCACGGTCCGTCCGTGCCAGGGGAAGGTCTGTCCCCGCAACCTCGTGATGCCCTGTGACGTGTTCAACACGAACTTCGTGGCGAAGTTGCCGAGCGTGCCGACCAGCGACGGTTGGATGATCGAGAGCTGCTCGACGAGCCACGGTGTGCACGTCTCGATCTCATCCGGTAGCGGGTCGCGGTTCGCGGGCGGACGGCACTTCAGCACGTTGGCGATGTAGACGTCCTCCCTGCGAAGGCCGATCTCGCCGAGCATGCGGGTGAGCAACTGTCCGGCCGCGCCGACGAACGGCTCCCCCTGCTTGTCCTCGTGGAACCCCGGCGCCTCCCCGATGAACATCAGGTCGGCGTCCGGATCGCCCACACCGAACACGACCTGTGTCCGCGTCTCCGCGAGTCGACACTTCGGGCACGTCGCGGCGTCCGCCGCGGCCTCGGCGAGCGTCCTCGTCACGCCACGACCTCGGACGCGGCCGGATAACCGGGCACGCCGGTCGCCGCGCGGACGCCACGGCGGATCGCCTCGGCGACGACGTTCGACGCCACTCCGGCAGCCGGACCCAATCCGCTTCGATCTCACCGGTCCCGAACGCGAACGCCACGTCGCCGTCCCAGTGCGTGTGGGCGGGACGGACGGCCAACGCGATGCCGTCGTGCGCCGCGTACGCGAGCCGGAGCGCGCTCTCTCGCGTCAGGCGGGCGTTCGTGCCGACGCACACGAGCGTGGTGTTCTCGATCGGCCACATCTCGGTCTCGGCCTCGGGGTCGCCGCGGTTCCAGGCGATCGGCGACCCGTCCGCGTCGACGATCCGTCCGAGCGAGTTGACGGCCGCGACGGCGCCGACCACGAGGTCGCCGTGTCGCTCGGATGCGGTCCCGAATCCGCCCTTCATGCCGGTGCCCGGATCCGGCAGCTTGCCGACCGTGGCGCCGGTACCCGCGCCCACGGAGCCCTCGTCGACCACGCCGTCGGTCGCGTTCTCGCAGGCCGCGTACCCCGACTCGGCGGTGGGCCTCGCGCCGGGGTCGCCCACGCCCAGATCGAACAGCACCGCCCCGGCCACGATCGGGACGCGGGCGATGCCCGTCTCGAACCCGATCCCGCGCTCATCCAGCCAACGGAGGACACCGTTCGCCGCCGCCAGGCCGAACGCGCTGCCGCCGGTCAACACGAACGCGTGCGCGCCCGGGATCAACGTCCCGGGTTGGAGCGCCTCGGTGCCGAGCGCGCCCGGCGCGCCGCCGCGCACGTCGGCAGCGGCGACCGAGCCGTCGGGGCAAAGGATGACCGTGCAGCCGGTGTGCCCGACGCGATCGGTCCAATGGCCGACGCGCACGCCCTCGATATCCGTGATCACGGGATGTCTTTCTTCGTCGGGCGCTTCTTCGTCGTGCCCGGCGCCGCCTCCTTCGAAGCGGCGGCCTTGCGGCGAGGCTTCGGACGGCCGTTGGCCGGCGGGGGCGGTTCGACGGCCGCGAAACACTTCCGGGCGAACACGCGGATGTCGTGGTTCACCTCGGCGGGACGCTCGAGCATCGCCATGTGCCCCGCGTGCTCGACCACGACGAGCGTGGCGTCGGGCAAGATGCCGACGAGCTCGACGGCCGTCGCCGGCGGCGTCACCCGGTCGTGCTGCCCCACGATCACGATAGCCGGGACGCGGACACGCGGCAGCGCGTGTCGAAGGTCCATCTCCATCAGCCCGGCGAGCCCGTCGGTCCATACCTCCGGCCGCGCGCGCCCGGCCAACCCGACGACGTGATCGACCAGATGCGGCTGCGCCTCCGGCCCGAACTGCGTCATGCGCGCGAACACGCCTCCGACGTCGGCGGGACTCGCGAGCACGACGCGACGGAGACGGTCCACACGTCGAGCGGCGGACGCGGACGATCCGAAGCGCGGACCCAGGATCCCCGCGACCGAGCCCATCGCTCTGCGGAACAGGTCGGAGGACGACGCACCGATCAGCGCCACCCCGGCGACCCGCGTGCCGAACACCTCCGGTCGCTGCTCGGCCATGGCGAGGATCGCCATCGAGCCCATGCTGTGTCCGACGACCACGGCCGGACGATCGGGCGCCACGGCATCCAGCACGGCTGCGATATCACGTCCCATCGCGCGCACCGAGAGGTCTCCGAGCGCCGCGTCGCCGCTCGTTCCGTGCGACCGATGATCCATCAACACACAGCGGAAATCATCGGCGAGGTCGATCCACTGTTCGTGCCAGACCGACATGTCGAGGCTGAAGCCGTGGGTGAACAGCAACACCGGGGCATCGGGGTCCCCTGCCGCCCTGATGGCGATCTGGGTCCCGTCGAAGGACGCGATGGGATGGAGCACCTCGGGCGGCAGATCGCCGATCGTTTGGGCTCCGTCGGACGCCCGGTGGCGGCGTCCAGACAGCACGCCCACCGCGGCGCCGGCGGCGACCGTTCCGGCCGCGACGGCGGCCGCGATCACGGCGGTGCGCTTCCTGCTCATGAGGCGACATGCTCCCGCGGAACGCGAGCGCCGATCCGGGTCACGATCTCGTAGCTGATCGTCTCGGCCAAGCCGGCCAGCTCCTCCACGGTGATGCACGCATCTCCGGATCGACCGATCAGGACGACATCGTCGCCCGGCTCCACGGGGACGTCGCCACAATCGACGATGAGTTGATCCATGGTCACGCTCCCCGCCACCCGGCACCGTCGGCCCCGGATCACCACGTCCGCCCGAGACGACAGGAGGTGAGGGTAGCCGTCGGCGTAGCCCACCGGCACGGTCGCCATGGTCGCGTCACGATCCAGCCGGTACCGGTGTCCGTAGGACACCCGTTCCCCTGCGGGCAGCCGCGCGGTACGCACGACCGTGGAACGCCACGTCAGCGCGGGGCGGAGCTCCAACGCTGCGCCCACACCCGGAGCCGGCTCCAGCCCGTAGATGGCGATCCCCGACCGGACCAGGTCGAGGTGGGTCTCCGGATACAGGATCGTGGCGCCGCTGTTCGCCGCGTGCAGGAGCTCCGGCTCGACACCCGCCGCCCGGACGTCCTCCGCCGTGGCCAAGAAGCGCTCCAGCTGCTGCCGCGTGGTCGTCTCGTCCACGGCGGAATCGGCGAAATGGGTCCACAGCCCCTCCACGCGCAGCCCGGCCTCGATGACCCGCTCGACGAACGCCGGGGTCGCCTCGGGCGGGTACACCCCCGCACGGTGCATGCCCGTGTCGATCTTCACGTGGACACCGACGTCGCGTCCGGCGGCCGCGGACGCCAGACGCCCGAGCGCTCCGTCCGAGTACAGGCTGGGCGTGAGGCGTTGCCCGAGAGCCGCGGACTCGGATCCGGGCGGGAACTCCGACAGCACCAGGATCGGGGCGTCGATCCCCGCGTCGCGCAGGCGGAGGCCCTCCTCGACGAGGGCGACCCCGATCCACGCGGCGCCCGCCTCGAGCGCGGCGCGCGCGACGGCGACGTCACCGTGTCCGTACGCGTCGGCCTTCACCACCGCCATCAGCTCGGCCGTGTCGGGCTTCAGCATCCGCACGTTGTGGCGGATGGCGTTCAGATCCACCTCGACCCACGTGGGTCGGAATCGCATCACGCGTCGTCCCAGATGCGGTTCACGGCGTCCGGCACGTGACGAGCGACATCGGAGGCGAGCGTCCCGTCCCCCGTCGACCTGCCCGCCTCGATGCCGGCCAGGCCGTGGACGTAGGCGCCGGCGGATGCGGCGTCGACGGGCCCGACCCCGCGAGCGAGCAGCCCACCGATGATCCCGGTCAACACGTCGCCCGACCCGGCGGTGGCGAGGACCGGCCCACCCGTCGGATTGATCCGCACGATGCCGTCCGGCGTCGTCACCAGCGTGCGGCTCCCCTTGAGGAGCGTCACGGCACCGGTCCGCTCGGCCAGCGCTCGTGCGTGCGTCAAGCGGTCGCCGGCGAGGTCGCGTGCCGACACGCCGGAGAGCCGGACGAACTCACCGACGTGCGGCGTGAGGACGGCGTCTGACTTCCGGTCGATCAGGTCGACCGCGCGCCCGGTGAACGCGTTGAGGCCGTCCGCATCGATCACGAGCGGCACCGGACAATCGCGGACGAGCTGCCGGACGAACTCCGCGGTCTCGTCGTTCATGGAGAGGCCGGGACCGATCGCCAACGCGTCGGCGCCCTCCAGCCGGTCGAGCAGCGGTCCGAGCGCCGGGAGTGCGATCGAGCCGTCGGACGTCTCCGGCAGGGGCAGGAACGTCGTCTCCACGAGTCGCGCCTGCACGATCGGCAGGATGGCCTCCGGGACCGCGACCTGGACGAGCCCCGCGCCGATCCGGCCGGCCGCCTCGGCGACCAGATGGGCGGCGCCCGTCATGTCGCGCGATCCCGCGACCACGAGCAGCACTCCGGTCGCGCGCTTGTGTGTGTCGACATCTCGTTCGGGCAGGATCGCTGCGACGTCGGCGGGCTCCATCAGGAACGCCTCCGCGTGCAGGAGGTCCTGGGGGAACCCGATGTCCGCGACCCGCACCGCTCCCGCCAGCTCGGCGCCCGGCAGGATCGCCACGCCCACCTTCGGCGCCCCGAACGTCACCGTGAGGTCTGCTCGCACCGCGTCACCGTCCACCGCGCCGGTGGCGCCGTTCACCCCCGACGGGATGTCCACCGCGATCACGGGTACGGACGAGGTGTTGAGCCCGGCGATCGCATCCGCCCACTCGTCCTCGGGAACGCCGCGGAACCCGGTGCCGAACACGGCATCGATCGCGACGTCCGCACGGAGCAGCTCACGATCGAGCGTCGCCGGCGTGAAGCGCATCACGCGGATCGAGCCGACCTCGTCCAGGCGGAGCGCGTTGCGTGCGGCGGGCTCTCGGAGGTCGGCCGGGTCCTCGACCGCCACCACGGCCACCCGGACCCCCCATCGCGCCAGGTGACGCGCCGCGACGAAACCGTCGCCGCCGTTGTTCCCCTTGCCGCAGACGACGACGGCTCGCCGACCGTACGCCCCACCCATGACGTCGACGGCCGAGCGGGCCACCGCGCGCCCCGCTCGTTCCATCAGGAGCTCGGCGGGGATACCGCGCGCCTGCGACTCTCGATCGAGCGTCGCCGCCTGGTCCGGCGTGAGGACCGGCTTCACTCGCCGACCGCCACCGCGAACGCCACCGCGTTCGTCTTCTCGTGCGTGAACGTCACCAAGACCTTCGTGATCCCGAGCATGTCGGCGCGGCGCTTCGCGTTGCCCTCCAGGACGATGGACGGTGCCCCGCTCGGATGACGGCTGACGTGGATGTCCTGCCATCGCTTGCCCCGGTACCCGCCGAGCGCCTTGATGGTGGCCTCGCGGGCCGCGAACCGCCCCGCGTAGGACTCGGCGGGCCTGGCCTTGCGATCGCAGTAGGCGCGCTCCTCGACCGTGAACACGCGCTCCCGCATGGTGGGATGGCGGGCGAGCGCGCGCTCCATCCGGGCGATCTCACAGATGTCGACGCCCAGGCCGAGGATCTCCACGCTGAAAGGCTAGACGACGGTGGCTCCGACGGTGCGCCGGGTCAGGCGAGGATCAGGGCCTGTTGCCGGGAACGACGTCGAGGACGAGCGTCTCCGGACCCTCGAACCCACGGACCAGCCGCACGTCACCGTCATCGAGCCCCGCACGAGCGAGCTGTCCCCAACCGATGCCGAAGGCCGATCCGCCCACGACGACGGAGTCCGCCGCGTACCACCCGTCGAAGCCTCCGACGGATCGCATCGTCTCGGCGTTCAGGAGCCACACATGCTGATCGTCGGAGCCACCGGGCAGGTACGCGATCGTGCGGGCGTTCACCCACACCACCTCGCCGTACGCGTAGACCCCCAACGCGAACCTCTTCGTGAGGGCGTCCTCGACGCGGATGCTGACGACCTGCGATGGCGTCTGCCCGGTGCCCTCGAACCGCCCGAACACGAACCCGGCGATCCGGGAGCCGTCCGGCGAGATCGTGATCCCCTGCACGTGCGGGGGGATCGGCGCGAGCGGCTCCAGACGCCCGGCGCGCAGGTTCACCTCGAACAGCTCCAGGCCGTCGATCACGTAGGCGCGGCCGTCCTGGATCACGACGTCGCGGACGTGGCCGTGCCACGCGATGTGGTCAGTCGTCCCTGTCACCTGATGGATCCAGTACTCGGTCTTATGGCGTTCCACGGCGAGCAACCGGCCCCCGTTGGCGCTCAGACACTCCGCGTGCGGGAGCCAGGGACGTCGCGTCTCGGCGAGCGTGATCGTCCTCACCACGTCGAGCGACGGCAGATCTCGCACCACCAGCTGCGCCCGGCGTCCCAGCGTGACGGCCTCGAGGACCCGTGTCGCGCCGGGGCAGATATCCACGTCGCGCGCGTAGCCGTCGCCCGGGCCGTACGCGAGCGTCCTGCCCGTGCGGTCGAGCGCCATCAGCCGGTTCTCGCCCAGGTTGCCTCCGACCACGAACCGCACCGGCCCGACGCCGTCGGGCTCGGGGAGCGGCTCTGCCGCGTTCAGCAGGACCTCCGGGTCGATCTGCGAACACAGGTTGGAGATCCACGCTCCATCCTCGTCGGTCCCCAGCAGCAGGCCGATCCGCTGTCCGATCTCGACCTCCAGTCCGCACGCGGCGCCGTTCGAGTTCGAGCGCACGTCGATCGTCGCGCCGATCGTGCCCTTCACAGCTGTCTCGACCTCGAACGTGAAGATGGACGTCTGCTCGTCCACCTCGGTCCGCTCCACGAGCGTGCCGACGAACGCGCCATCGGAGCGATGGAGCGCGTCGCGTGGGTCGCCGATGAGGCAGGAGCAGGCGTGCGCTACCTGTGCCCCTGCGACCACCAGCAGGAACGCCAGGACGGAGACGACGGCGGAGCGGCGAGCGGATGTGAGTGTGCGCATGGCTGTCTATGCCGCGCGACTACTCGACCGTGACACTTTTCGCGAGGTTCCTCGGCTGATCGACGTCGCATCCCCGGAGCTTGGCCACGTGGTACGCGAACAGCTGCAGGGGAACCGTGACGACCACGGGCGAGAGGAGCTCCGGCGTCGAGGGCACCTCGAGGACATGATCGGCGATCGCGCCGATCTGCGTATCACCCTCGGTCGCGATCGCGATCACCTCCGCGCCGCGGGCACGCACCTCCTGGATGTTGGAGAGCATCTTCGGGTACACGTGGCACTCCGTGGCGATGGCTACGACCGGCACGCCGTCCTCGACGAGCGCGATCGGACCGTGCTTCAGCTCGGCAGCCGGGAACCCCTCCGCGTGGATGTAGCTGAGCTCCTTGAGCTTCAGCGCGCCCTCGAGCGCCGCGGGGTATCCGGTGTGCCGGCCGATGAACAGCACGTCGCGCGCATCGCGGTATCGCTCGGCCAGCTGGCGGACCTGCGCGTCCAACCCGATCGCGCGCTGCACCTGGGCCGGGAGCTCGTCCATCCGATCGAGGATCTCGCCGATCTCCGCCGGGAACATCGAGCCTCGGACCTGTGCCAGGTACAAGGCCACCAGGTACTGCGACACCATCTGTGTCGCGAACGTCTTCGTGCCCGCCACGGCGATCTCCGGCCCGGCGTGCGTGTACAACACGCCGTCGGCCTCCCGCGCGAGCGATGACCCGACGGTGTTCGTCACCGCGATCAGATGCGAACCCTGCCGGCGCGCGTGACGCGCGGCCTCGAGGGTGTCGATCGTCTCACCCGATTGGCTCACCGCGAGCGTCAGCGTGTCGGCGCCCAGGACGGGGTCGCGATAGCGGAACTCGCTCGCGATCTCGATCTCCACCGGCAGCCGCGTCCAGTGCTCGATCGCGTACTTCGCCACGAGGCCGGAGTGGAACGCCGTGCCGCACGCGACGACGAAGACCTTGTCGACCTCGCGCAACACGTCGTCGGCGATCCGGAGCTCGTCCATCGTGAGGCGGCCGTCCACGACCCGACCGACCAGCGTGTCGCGGATCGCGGCGGGCTGCTCGTGGATCTCCTTCAGCATGAAGTCCTCGAAGCCGCCCTTCTGCGCGCGCGCGACGTCCCAGTCGACCTCGATGGGCTCGGGATGCAACGGGTTCCCGTCGAGATCGGTGAACGCGACGCCTTCGCGCCGGGCCTCGACGACCTGACCTTCCTCGACCGGGATCACGGTCGTGGTCCGGTCGAGCAGCGCGGGGATGTCCGACGCCAGCAGGGTCTCGCCGTCGCCGATACCGACCACGAGCGGTGACGAGACCTTGACCCCGACGATGAGATCGGGGTCGTCCGCGGACACCACGACGAGCGCGTACGCGCCCTGCAGCTCGCGGACGGTGGCGCGCACGGCGTCGGCCAACCCCGCCCCGTCGCGGACGTGTTCCTCGATCAGATGCGCGATGCACTCGGTGTCGGTCTCCGACACGAGCGCATGTCCGTCCTTCTCCAAGCGGGCACGGAGCGTCTGGAAGTTCTCGATGATGCCGTTGTGGATCACGGCGATCCGGCCGCGGCAGTCCTGATGCGGGTGGGCGTTGCGATCCGTGGGAGCGCCGTGCGTCGCCCAGCGCGTGTGGCCCATCGCGACGTTGCCGACGAGCTCATCCTCATCCCCCAGGGCCGACTCGAGCGAGGCGAGCTTCCCGGCACGCTTCACGACCGAGAGCCCGTCCGACAGCACCGCCACGCCGGCGGAGTCGTATCCCCGGTATTCCAGCCGTCGGAGCCCCTCCAACACGATGGGAAGCGCTGGGTCGGGGCCGACGTAGCCCACGATGCCGCACATGGCACCACCCTAGCAGCGGCTCCGTGACGGACAGATGGCGAGGAGCTGACCGGTGTTAGGAGCCTCCGAGGCTCGCCCGAACCGCGTCCGCCAGCTCCCCGGCGTGCCGGTCGGCCTCGTCACCGACCTCCGCCTCCACCATCACGCGAACGAGCGGCTCCGTGCCCGAGGCGCGGACCAGCACCCGGCCTGCGTCGCCGAGCGCGGCCTCGGCCCGGTGAACGGCGTCCCACACCGCGTCGGCCGAGTCGAGCCCCTCGGGCCGGGCGACCGGGATGTTCAGGAGCACCTGCGGGAACCGACGCATGCACGACGCCACCTCCTCCAGGCTCACGCCTCTGACGGCCGCCAGCGAGAGGAACCGCACCGCCGTGAGGAGGCCGTCGCCGGTCGTGGCCTGTGCCCGGAAGATCACGTGCCCCGACTGCTCGCCTCCCAGCGCGGCCCCGCTGCGGAGCATCTCCTCGAGGACGTAGCGGTCCCCGACCTGCGTGGCGACCACCTGGATGCCGGCGTCGCGCATCGCGCGATGGAAGCCGAGGTTCGCCATCACGGTGGTGACCACCAGGTCGCCGGGAAGCGCCCCGTTCGCGTGCATCGCGATCGCGCACGCAGCCAGCACCTGATCGCCGTCGATCACGTTGCCGCGCGCGTCGGCGAACAGCGCGCGGTCGGCGTCGCCGTCATACGCCACGCCGGCATCCGCGCCTACGCGCACGACCTCGGCGGCCACGATCTCCGGATGCAACGCACCACACCCGACGTTGATGTTGTCGCCGTCGGGGCGGTCGAAGATCGGAAGCACCACGGCACCCAGCCGTCGCAGGATCTGCGGCGCGAACCCCGATGCCGCGCCGTTCGCGCAGTCGACCACGAGGGTCATCCCGTCGAGCGAACCATCCGACGATGCCACCAGGTGCTCCAGGTAACGCTCGCGTCCCACGCCGTTGTCGCTCACCGTGCCGAGTTCGGCGGCGGGCACGGCCGGCTCGGCGAGCACCGCCTCGATCTCGTCCTCGAGGTCGTCCGACAGCTTCATCCCGTCGCGGGAGAAGAACTTGATGCCGTTGTCCTCCGGTGGGTTGTGCGAGGCGGAGATGACCACGCCCGACGATGCCTTGAGCTCCGTCGTGAGGAACGCGATCGCCGGCGTGGGTTCGACCCCGGCCAGGATCACGTCGCCGCCGGCCGAGCGGATGCCGTCCGAGAGCGCCTCCTCCAGCCACGCGCCCGAGCGCCTGGTGTCGCGTCCGATCAGGAACGTCGGCCGGCCGGCGCCGTGCCGCCCGAGTACGACCACGGCCGCGCGACCCAGGCCGAAGGCCAGGTCGCGTGTCAGATCCGTCCCGGCAAGTCCGCGGACGCCGTCGGTACCGAAGAGTCGTCCCACTGCGGCAAGGCTACCGGAGGCGGCGTTGTGGCACGGACGACGTGATGTATGGGAGCATCGCGGCATGAGCGAACTCGTCCGCGTCTACGCCACCGCCGACTCGTTCGAAGGGATGCTGACCAAAGGCCACCTGGAGGCGGAGGGCATCACCGTGCTGCTGAAAGGCGAGGCCGAGGGGCCGTACCGAGCGGGTCCCGTCTACCTCTGGGTGACGTCCGAGGACGAAGCACGCGCCCGCGAGGTCATCCAGGCGATCGAGTCCGGTGCGTACGCGACCTCCGACGAGGACGTAGCGGCGGCGGCCGAAGCGCAGACGCCTGCCCCGGACGACCAGCCGTAGGAACGAGCGGAACCGCGATCTAGCGCTTGGAGTACTGCGGCGCCTTGCGGGCTTTCTTCAACCCGTACTTGCGGCGCTCCTTCTCGCGAGCGTCCCGCCGAAGGTACCCCTCGGCCTTCAGCTGCGCTCGGAGCTCCGGGTCGAGGTCGAGCAGCGCCCGGGCGGTGCCGAGTCGGATCGCACCCGCCTGGCCGGCGATGCCACCGCCTCGGATCGTGACGATCACGTCGAAGTCCTTCTCGCGTCCCACGAGGCGGAGCGCCGACACCGCGACCATGCGGTGGACCCGCGTGGGGAAGTAGTCGTCCAGCGACCGGCCGTTGATGTCGAAGTTCCCGGTTCCCGGGATGAGCCGAACGCGCGCGACGGCTTCCTTGCGGCGTCCCGTGGTGATCTTCGCGGCGGTCGTGGCCACTTACGACTCCTCTTCGTTCTTCTTGGTAGTGGTCTTCTGGGCGGTGGACTTGCGAGCGGTCGTCTTCTTGGCGGTGGTCTTCTGGGCGGTGGTCTTCTGGGCGGAGGACGCCGTGGTCTTGCGCGCCGTGGGCTTCTTGGCGGCGGGCTTCTTCGCCGCCGACTTCTTGGCCGGCGACTTCGCGGCGCTCTTGGCCGTCGTCTTCGGCTTGGCGGCGGGCTTCTTCGCGTCCGGCTTGTCGGGTGTCGGCGCGGTCGTCGCCTTGCTCCTGCGCGTGGGCCGGGGCTGCTTGTCGGGCAGGCCCTCCCAGACGGGCGGCTGGCCGAGCGTGTACGGCACCGGCTGCTGCGCCTGGTGCGGGTGCTCCGCACCGGGGACGACGTGCAGCTTCTTGATCATCGAACGGCCGAGGCTGTTCTTCGGAAGCATGCCGCGCACGGCCTTCTCGATCACCCATTCGGGCTTGGTGGCCAGCAAGGTGTCGTAACGCGTCCCCGTGATGCCACCGGGATAGCCGGAGTGCCGGTACGAGATCTTCTTGGCTTCCTTGCCGCCGGTCATCTCGATCAGCGCCGCGTTGATGACGATGACGTTGTCACCGACATCCATGTGGGGCGCGAAGATCGGCTTGTGCTTGCCGCGCAGGATGGCGGCGACCTCCGAGGCCAGGCGTCCGAGAACCAGGCCGCTGGCATCGATCACGTACCAGCGGCGCACGATGTGCTCGGGCTTCGGAGAATAGGTCTTCATACGTGGGAAATCGGCCGGGCGTACCGGCCGATGGGCAATGCTACCTGCGGGAACGCAACTCCGTCAAAGCTGACGCGCTTCATCGGCGAACACCGGCCCCGGAGCGTCTGCCGTAGGCCACTCGATCGAGCGTGAGCCCGCGCGCGGGCGCCGGCTGCGAGATCACCGCTCGTTCGCGTGCGTCGAGCATGGTCCGGACGTCGTCGGGCTCGAGCCTGCCATCGCCCACACGCACGAGCGTCCCGACCACCGTCCGTACCATCTGGTGGAGGAACGCGTTCGCCCGGAAGCCGAACGTCACGACGTCACCGTGGCGACCCACGGAGACCCGTTGCAGATCGCGGACCGTGGACCTGCCCGGTCCGGGGTGGCGGCAGAACGACGTGAAGTCGTGCTCCCCCACCAGGTGTCGTGCGGCGGCCCGCATCCGGACGATCGACAACTCCCCCGGCCGGTGCCAGACGTAGCGAGCGGTGAACGGATCGGCGGCCGGACCCGTGTCGATGACGTAGCGGTACTCGCGAGCCGTCGCGGAGAACCGAGCGTCGAACCCGTCGTCGGCCTCACGCGCGTCTGCCACCACGATCTCCGGGGACAGGAAGCCGTTCACGGCTCGCTGGATGCGCTCCGGCGCAAGGCGGCTGGACGTGGAGAACGACGCGACCTGACCACGCGCATGCACGCCCGCGTCGGTTCGCCCCGCCACGGAGAGTCGGATGTCGTGTCGCACGATCCGCGTCAGGACCTCGGCGAGGGAGCCCTCGACCGTCCGCACGTCGGCGTCGCGTTGCCTCGCCCACCCGCGGAACTCCGTACCGTCGTACGCCAGCGTGAGACGGATCACTCGCACCGGCGATGGCTCCGCGAACCGGGCGAAGCGATCAGCTCTCGCGTTCGACGAGCTCGATCCTGGCCATCGCCGCGCCGTCCCCCGCCCGAGGCCCCAGCTTGAGGATCCGCGTGTAGCCGCCCTGTCGTTCGGCGAACCGTGGCCCGATCTCGTGGAACAGGCGGGCCACGATGTCGCGGTCCGGGATGTCCTTCAACACCTCGCGTCGAGCGGCCAGGTCGCCGCGCTTCGCGAACGTGATGAGCTTCTCGGCGTACGGTCGGAGCATCTTCGCCTTGGCCTCGGTCGTGTTGATCGCCTCGTTCACGAACAACTGCTTCGCGAGCGTGGAGAGCAACAGCTTCTGATGGGCCGGGTTCGAGCCCAGCCGCGCACCCTTCTTGGGCTTCGGCACGCGTTACTCCTCCCGCAGACCGAGACCCAGCTCTTCGAGCTTGGCCTTGACCTCGTCGATCGACTTCTGCCCGAAGTTCCGGATGTCCATGAGCTCGGACTCGGACTTCTGGACCAGGTCGCCGACCGTGTTGATGCCCTCGCGCTTCAGGCAGTTGTAGGAGCGCACGGACAGGTTCAGCTCTTCGATCGTGATCTGGTAGTCGCTGGGGAGCTGCTCGTCCTCGGCCGGGCCGACCGTGACGCTCGCGGCCTCCGCCAGCTCGGCGAAGAGGTTGACGAGCTCGAGCAGCGTGCCGCCGGCCGAGGCGACCGCCTCGCGGGGTGTCACCGAGCCGTCGGTCTCCACATCCAGGATCAGTCGGTCGCGGTCGGTCATCTGCTCGACGCGCGTGTTCTCCACGGCATAGGACACCTTGCGGACGGGCGAGAAGATCGAGTCCACGGGGATCACGCCGATCGGGTCGCGGGCCTTCTTGTTCTTGTCGGCCATGCGATAGCCGACGCCGCGCTCGACCGTCATCTCCATCTCCAGGCTCGCGCCCTTGCCGAGCGACGCGATGTGCAGGTCGGGGTTGAGGACCTCGACGCCGGCGGGAGGCGCGATGTCACCTGCGGTGACCTCCGCGGGACCCTTGGCCTTGAGGTAGACGGTGGTGGGCTCCTCGAGCTCTGAGCGAACCACGAGCTCCTTGAGGTTCAGGATGACGTCGGTGACGTCCTCGGTGACCTTGGGGATCGTCGAGAACTCGTGCAGCACGCCGTCGATACGGACCGACGAGATGGCGGCGCCGGGGATGGACGACAACAGCGTGCGACGGAGCGAGTTGCCGACGGTGTAGCCGAACCCCGGCTCGAGCGGCTCGATCGCGAACTTCGAGCGGATAGGCGACAGGACTTCTTCGGTGATCTGCGGTCTGGCGACGATGAACAACTGACTGCCTCCTTCGGCGGGGGATCAACCACTGCTACCCCACCCGTACGATGCCCGGACGCCGTCGTGGCGCCGGGGTGCCGCCGCGTGTCAGACGCGGCGGCGCTTGCGCGGCCGGCAGCCGTTGTGCGGCACCGGCGTCACGTCCTGGATACCCGAGACCTCGAGACCCGCGGCCGCGAGCGAGCGGATCGCGGTCTCGCGTCCTGAGCCCGGACCCTTCACGAACACGTCGACCTTCTGCAGGCCGTGCTCCTGGGCCTGGCGAGCCGCCTTCTCGGCGGCGAGCTGCGCGGCGAACGGCGTGGACTTGCGGGATCCTTTGAAGCCCACGTTGCCGGCGCTCGCCCAGCTGAGCGTGTTGCCCTGCAGGTCGGTGATGGTGACGATCGTGTTGTTGAACGTCGACTTGATATGGGCCTGCCCGTGCACGACGTTCTTCTTCTCGCGCTTGCGGGCCTTCTTCGCTTTGGGCTTCGCCATGTGTGAGCTCCCTCGTTCCGCGCTTCGGAACTACTTCTTGCGTGCGGCCTTCTTCTTGCCGGCGATCGTCTTCTTCGGCCCCTTGCGGGTGCGCGCGTTGGTGTGCGTGCGCTGGCCGCGGACCGGGAGGCCGCGACGGTGGCGGATGCCCTGGTAGCAGCCGATCTCGATCTTGCGCTTGATGTCCTGCGCGACCTCGCGGCGGAGGTCTCCTTCGACCTTCAGGTTCTGGTCGATGAAGGCGCGGATCTTCAGCACCTCGTCCTCGGAGAGATCGCGGACCTTGGTCGCCGCGTCCACACCGGAGCCGGTGACGATCTTGTTGGCGCCGGTCGTCCCGACGCCGTAGATGTAGGTCAGCGCGATGTCCAGCCGCTTGTCGCGGGGAAGGTCGACGCCTGCGATCCGTGCCATCCGCTAACCCCTCCTGTGTGCTTCGGGCCTACCCTTGAGGCCCGATCTAGCCCTGCCGCTGCTTGTGCCGCGGGTTCGTGCAGATCACGAGGATGTTGCCGCGCCGACGGATGACACGACACTTGTCGCACATCTTCTTCACCGACGGTCTGACCTTCATCGCTCGCTCCTACTTGTACCGATACACCACACGGCCCCGCGTGAGGTCGTACGGCGAGAGTTCCACCAAGACCCGATCACCCGGCAGGATGCGGATGTAGTGCATCCGCATCTTCCCCGAGATGTGGGCCAAGACCTTGTGCCCGTTCTCCAATTCGACCCGGAACATGGCATTGGGCAACGGCTCGATGACCGTTCCCTCGACCTCGATCGCATCTTTCTTCGGCACGCTCCAGGTGTTCCTGTCTGCTCTTGGTCGTCGCCCCGGCCCGCGGACCAGCCTGAACTCGCCTCCGGGCGGGGCGAACGGTCAGTATACGTGCAGGTCACCACGTACGTCCACGAACGGCTGGTGGGAGGCCCTGTGGCCGTCACGAGATCCGCGCGGTGAGGACCTCGTGGCCGTCCTCGGTCACGGCGATCGTGTGCTCGAAATGGGCCGCCAGCGAGCCGTCGGCCGTCACGACCGTCCATCCGTCCGCCAGGACCCGGGTCTCGTGGCTCCCGAGCATCACCATGGGCTCCACGGCGATCACCAAGCCGGGCTTCATCTCCGGCCCCCGGCCCGGCGAGCCGAAGTTCTGGATGAACGGGTCCTCGTGCATCGCCCGACCGATCCCGTGCCCGCCGTACTCCCGCACCAGCGAGAATCCGGCGCCCTCCGCCACCTGCTGGATGGCGGCGCCGATGTCCGAGAGGCGCCCACCCGGACGGATCGTGTCGATCGCGGCCTCCAACGCCTCCTCCGTCACCCGGACCAGCTTGTCGGCCTCCGGTGACGACGGCTCGTCCCCCACGATCACGGTGACGGCGGAGTCGCCCTGGAACCCGTCCCAGATGGCCCCACAGTCGAGCGAGAGGACGTCGCCCGTCTTGAGCACGCGTTGGCTCGACGGGATGCCGTGGACGATCTCGTCGTTGACCGACGCACAGATCGTGGCCGGATACGTGCCCTTGTAGTGCAGGAACGACGGCGTGCCGCCGGCGTCGCGGATGGAACGCTCGGCGATCGCGTCCAGGTCGGCCGTGGTCGTGCCGGGCGCGACGTCGTCGAGCATCGCGACGATCGCGTCCGCCGTGATGCGTCCGGCCTGGCGCATCTTGGCGATCTCGTCCGGCGACTTGTAGATGATCACCGTCACTCCTCGATGTCGGCCAGGACGGCCAGCGTCCGCTCGGTCACATCGTCCTCGCGTGCTTGCGCGTTCACCTCGCGGAGCAAGCCACGCTCGCGGTAGAAGCGCTCGAGCGGCTCGGTCTGCGTGCGGTAGATCTCGATGCGGCGGCGAACCGTGAGCTCGTCGTCGTCGGACCGACGCTCCAACTCGTGACCGCACACATCGCAGATACCTTCCTTCACAGGCGGTTTGAACTCGAGGTTGTACGTTCGTTTGCAGTTCGGACAGGTCCAGCGCGCCGTGAGACGACGGATGGCCATCTCGTCGGCGATCGCGAACTTCAAGACCGCGGACAACGGCCGCCCCGCCGAGGCGAGCGCGTCGTCGAGCGCCTCCGCTTGCGGGACGGTGCGAGGGAAGCCGTCGAGGATGAACCCCTTCTCGGCGTCGGGATCGTTCAGCCGCTGCATCACCATCTCGACCACGAGGTCGTCGGGCACGTACTCGCCGCGGTCCATGTACGTCCGGGCCATGACGCCGAGCCGCGTGCTGTCCTGCACGTGCTCGCGCAGGATGTCACCGGTCGAGATCTGCGGGATGCCGAAGCGCTCCGCGAGCTTCGCCGCCTGCGTTCCCTTCCCAGCGCCGGGAGGGCCGAGGAGCACGAGACGCATGGCTACTTCAGGAAGCCCTCGTAGTGGCGCATCATCAGCTGCGACTCGATCTGCTTCATCGTCTCGAGGGCGACGCCGACCGTGATCAGCACGGACGTGCCTCCGAACGGGAACTGGTTGAACGCCCAGTAAGCGAGCACGATCGAGGGGATCAGCGCGATGGCGGCCAGGAACAAGGACCCCGGAAGCGTGATGCGGACGAGCACGTAGTTCAGATAGTTCGCCGTCGGCGGCCCGGGCCGGATCCCCGGGATGAACCCGCCCTGCTTGCGGATCTGGTCCGCGGTCCGGACCGGATCGAACTGGATGGCCGTGTAGAAGTACGCGAAGAACACGATCAGCAGCGTGAGCAGCGCCATGTAGACCAGGCTCTTCTGGTTGTTCACGTAGTTCGTCACGAAGTCCTGGAACCACGAGGCGTGGACGACGCTCGCCAGGAGCGTCGGGAAATACAGGACCGACGTCGCGAAGATGATCGGGATGACGCCCGCCTGGTTCACCTTGAGCGGCAGGTACGTGCTGCCGCCGGACGTCATGCGCCGGCCGACGACCCGTTTGGCGTACTGGATGGGGATGCGACGCTGCCCCTGGTCCATGAAGACGACCGCCACGATGATCCCGAGGCCGAGCAGACAGGATCACGATGAACTTGCCCGTGCCGCCCTGCAGCAGGATCGCGTGACCCTCGGACGGCAGCCGCGAGATGATGCTGGTGAAGATCAGGATCGACATGCCGTTGCCCACGCCGCGTTGCGTGATCAGCTCGCCCAGCCACATGACCATGGCCGTTCCTGCGGTGAACGTGAGGATCACGAGCGCGATGTTCGCCGGCGTGAACGTGTCCCCGGGGAAGACGTCGATGCCGCTCTGCGAGCGGTTGTGGAACAGGAAGACCAGGCCGGTCGACTGCAGGAGCGCCAGGACGACCGTGACGTAGCGCGTCCACTGGTTGATCCTCTTCGTGCCCGCCTCGCCCTGGTCCTGCCACTGCTGCAGCTTCGGGATCACGACGGTGAGGAGCTGCATGATGATCGACGCGGTGATGTACGGCATGATGCCCAGCCCGAAGACCGCCATGCGGCCGAGCGCGCCGCCGGAGAAGAGGTTGATCAGCGAGAGGAAGCCGGTCTGACCCTGCTGTGCGAGCTGCCGCTGGAGCTCGGAGATGTCCACCACCGGCACCGGAACGTGCGACCCGAACCGGTAGACGGCGATGACGAACAGGGTGAAGAGGAGCTTGTTCCGGAGATCCGGGACGCGGAACGCGTTAAGGAAGGCCTTCAGCACGGTGGTCTATCGTACCCCGGCCTAGCCGAGAACCTCGGCTCGGCCCCCGGCCTGCTCGATCTTCGCCTTGGCGGCGCCCGAGAAGGCGTGGGCTTTCACGACGAGCGCGTGGTCGATCTCACCGCGCGCGAGCACCTTCACGGGACGGCCCTTGCGGACCAGCCCGTGCTCGTACAACGCTTCCGGCGTGACCTCTCCGTCCGGGTAGTGCTTGGCCAGCAGCTCGACGTTCACCACCGAGAACTCCTCGCGGTTCGGGTTCGTGAACCCCTTGAGCTTGGGAACGCGACGCTGCAGCGGGATCTGGCCGCCCTCGAAGCCGGCCGGGACGTTCTTGCGTGCGCCGGTGCCCTTCGTGCCACGGCCGGCCGTCTTGCCACGAACGCCTGCGCGACCGCGTCCGACCCGCTTGCGATCCTTGCTGGCGCCGTCGGCGGGGTGCAGGTGATGGAGCTTCATGCGTCCACCTCCTCGACCTCGACCAGGTGGTGCACCTTCGCGATCATCCCGCGAACGGAAGGGGTGTCGTCTTTGATCACGGAGTCGTTGATGCGGTGCAGGCCGAGGCGACGGACCGTCACCTTCTGATCCTTCGGACGATCGATCACGCTGCGGCGCTGGGTCACCTTGAGCTTGCTCATCGACGGCCGCCTCGCGGGCCGGACGAGCTGCGCGGCTCGTCGCTGTAGACCTCTTCGAGCGCGGCGGTCCTCGCCGCCAACAGACGAGCCTCGGCGGCGGCGACCGCTTCGAGCATCGGCTTCGGCGCGATGTCGACCATCTCGCGTCCCCGGAGCTGCGCGATGTCACGCGGACGGCGGAGCGACTGCAGCCCCTGGACGGCCGCTTTCACGATGTTGATCTGGTTCGAGGAGCCGAGCGACTTGGACAGCACATCCTTGATGCCCGCGCATTCGATCAACGCGCGGACGGCGCCGCCCGCGATGACCCCGGTCCCGGGCGCGGCCGGCTTCAGCAGCACGCGTCCCGCGCCGGCCTGGCCGATGACGGTGTGCGGGATCGTGGTCCCCATCATCGGGACCTCGAACATCCGGCGGCGTGCCTCCTCGACGCCCTTGGCGATCGCCGCGGGCACCTCCTTGGCCTTGCCGTAGCCGACGCCGACGCGGCCCGCACCGTCACCGACGACCACCAGCGCGGCGAACGAGAACCGACGGCCGCCCTTGACGACCTTCGCCACACGGTTGATCGAGATGACCCGCTCTTCGAACGGGCTCTTGTCCTGCGAGTTCGCGTCGTATCGCCTCATATCAGATCTGCAATCCTCCCTCGCGAGCGCCGTCGGCGAGCGCCGCGACACGGCCGTGATACAGACGGCCGCCGCGGTCGAACACCACGCGCTCGATACCGGCATCCTTCGCGCGTTGCGCGATCAGTGCTCCGACCGCCTTCGCACGTGCCGTCTTGCCCTCGCCTGAGACCTCGCGGTCCGACGCCTGCGCGATCGTTGCCGCGGTGCGGTCGTCGATCAGCTGCGCGTAGATGTACTTGTTCGAACGGAACACGGCCAGCCGCGGCCGCGTCGCGTCGCCTGCCACCTTCTTGCGCACCCGCCCGTGACGGCGGATCCGCGCAGCACGCTTGGCGTCCATCAGGCAGCACCCGTCTTCGCGGCCTTGCCGGCCTTCTTCCGCACGTACTCGCCCTCGTACCGGATGCCCTTGCCCTTGTACGGCTCGGGCTTGCGCACCTTCCGGATGTTCGCGGCGATCTCTCCCACCTGCTGCTTGTCGTTGCCGCGCACCACGATCGAGGTCGGCGTGGGCACCTCGAACTCGATGCCGGCCGGCTGCGGTACGAGGACCGGGTGCGAGTAGCCGGCGGCGATCTCGAGGTCGCTGCCCTTCAACGCGGCGCGGTAGCCCACGCCCACGATCTGCAGGCGCTTCTCGAACCCCTTCGTCACGCCATCGACCATGTTGGCCAGGAGCGAGCGCGTGAGACCGTGCAGGCTCCGGTGGAACCCCTCGTTGTCGGGCCGTTCCACGGTGATGACGCCGTCGCTCACCAGGATCTTCATGTCGGGATGCATCGTCGATGTCAGGGACCCACGCGGACCCTTGACCGTGACGACGTTCCCGTCAGCGACGTCGATCTCGACGCCACTCGGAACCTCGATGGGCTGCTTCCCGATACGACTCATGCGCTCATCACCACACGAAGGCGAGGACCTCGCCGCCGATACCTTTCTTGGATGCCTCGCGGTCCGTCATGACGCCCTGGGACGTGGACACGATCGCGATGCCCAGTCCGCCCAGGACCCGCGGCAGCTTGTCGCGCTGCGCGTAGACCCGGCGGCCCGGCGTGGAGATCCGCTTGATGCCGGAGATCGTGCGCTCGCGTCCCTTGCCGTACTTCAGCCGGATGCGGAACGCCTGCTCGACGCCCTCGCCCTCGCGGTCGAACCCGTCGATGTACCCCTCCTGCTGCAGGATCTTCAGGATGGACTCGGCCAGCTTCGAGATCGGCGCGATCAACTCGTCCTTGTAGGCGAGGTTCGCGTTGCGGATCCGCGTCAGCAGGTCCGCGACCGGGTCGGAGATGTTCGAGGAGAACTTCCGCTTGCGGCTCTTCGTGCTCTTGACCAGATCGGTGTTCATCACCATGACGCTTTGGTCACCCCCGGAAGCTCGCCGGCGTGCGCCAGCTCACGGAAGCAGATCCGGCAGAGCAGGAGCTTCTTGTAGACGGCACGAGGCCGGCCGCACCGACGGCAACGCGTGTAGCCGCGCACCCGGAACTTCGGCTGCTTCTGCTGCTTGTTGATCAACGCTGTCTTCGCCATACCCTCAGTCCTTCTCGCTCGCCTGCGCCGCCGCCGCGAGTCCCGGGAACGGGAACCCCAGCGCCATCAGCAGTGCGCGCCCTTCGTCGTCGCTCTTCGCGGTGGTCACCACCGTGATATCCATGCCTCGCACCTGCAGCACCTTGTCGTAGTCGACCTCCGGGAAGATCAGTTGCTCGGTCACGCCGAGCGTGTAGTTCCCCCGCCCGTCGAACGCCTCAGGGTTCAATCCACGGAAGTCGCGGATCCTGGGGAGCGCCAGCGTGACGAGCCGGTCGAGGAACTCCCACATCCGGTCGCCCCGCAGGGTCACCTTCGCGCCGATGGGCATCCCCTCGCGGAGCTTGAACCCGGCGATCGACTTGCGGGCCTTGGTCACCACCGGTTTCTGGCCGGTGATCACCGTGAGGTCCGCGAGGGCGGCCTCAAGCATACGACCGTCCTTGACCGCGTCACCCACGCCCATGTTGATCACGACCTTCTCGAACCGAGGGACCTGCATGACGTTCGTCAGGCCGAGCTCGTCCATGAGCCGCGGGATGAGCTCCTCATTGAACATCGTCTTCATCCTGGGGGTGTAGTCAGCCATCGTCCTCAGAGCTCCGACTCGCAGCGGCGACAGAAGCGGACCTTCACGTCGCCCTCCATCCGGTGGCCGATACGCGAGGCCTTGCCGCACGACTTGCACACGATCTGGACGTTCGAGATGTCGATGTACATCTCGGCGTCGATGATGCCGCCCTGCTGGAGCTGCTGGCCGCCGGTCGAGCGCTTGCCGCTCGAGCGCATGTGCTTCTTCGCGAGCGCCACGCCGTCGACCATGACCCGGCCCTCGCTGGGAAGCACGCGGACCACGCGGCCTTCCTTGCCGCGATCCTTGCCCTGCAGCACCTTCACCATGTCGTCTTTCTTGATGTCAACGCCCGGCATCTACAGCACCTCCGGTGCCAGCGAGATGATCTTCATGAAGCGCTTCTCGCGTAGCTCGCGGGCCACCGGCCCGAAGATGCGCGTTCCGCGCGGGTTCTTCTGTTCGTTGATGATCACGACCGCGTTGTCGTCGAAGCGGATGTAGGAGCCGTCCGGACGGCGGCGCTCCTTCGCGGTGCGAACGACGACGGCGCGGACGACCTCGCCCTTCTTCACGGCGCCGCCCGGCAGGGCGTCCTTCACGGTTCCGACGATCACGTCGCCGACCCCGGCGTACCGGCGAGCCGAGCCCCCGAGCACGCGGATGCACAGGACCTCTTTGGCCCCCGTGTTGTCCGCAACCTTGCAGCGGGTTTCCTGTTGGATCACCGGTCTCCCTCAGGTCTCAGCGTTACTCGGCCCGCTGGACGACCTCGACCACGCGCCAGCGCTTGGTCTTGGACATCGGACGGGTCTCCATCACGCGGACGGTGTCGCCCACGTGCGCATCGTTGGTCTCGTCGTGCGCGGCCAGCTTCGACGAGCGCCGCACGATCTTGCCGTACAGCGCGTGTCGCATCTGCCGGTCGATGCGGACCAGGACGGTCTTGTCCATCTTGTCGGACACGACCACGCCGGTCCGGGTCTTCCGGGCGCCGCGCTCGAGCGTCGTCTGTTCGTCGCTCACTGCTCGTTCTCCTCCTCGCTCACGATCGCGTCGAGCTCCAGCTCGATCTCGCGCTCGCGGAGCACCGTGGCGATACGCGCCACGTCGTGACGGACCTGCTTCATCCGCGCGGGGTTGTCCAGCTGGCCCGTGGCGAGCTGGAACCGCAGGTTGAAGAGCTCTTCCTTGGCGGACTCCATCCGCGTGACCAGCTCGTCGTCGGGGAGCTCGCGCAGCTCGGCCGCCTTGCTGTTCGCCATGCGCTAGTCACCCACCCTCGAGATGAACTTGGTCTTGATCGGCAGCTTGTGTTGCGCACGGCTCATGGCCTCGCGCGCGAGCCCTTCCGGCACGCCGGCCAGCTCGAACATCACGCGCCCGGGCTTGACCACCGCGACCCATCCCTCCGGGTTGCCCTTGCCCGAGCCCATGCGCGTCTCAGCCGGCTTCTTCGTGATGGGCTTGTCCGGGAAGATGTTGATCCAGACCTTCCCGCCACGACGGATGTGGCGCGTGATCGCGACACGAGCGGCCTCGATCTGGCGGTTCGTGATCCACGCGGGCTCCAACGCCACCAGACCGTAGTCGCCGAACTGGATCTCCGTGCCGCCCTTGGCCATGCCGCGGCGGTTGCCGCGGTGCTGCTTGCGGTGCTTGACCTTCTTCGGGGCGAGCATCAGGCGTCATCTCCCGACGGCGCCTCGGGTGGAGCTTCGGCGGCCGGAGCCTCCGCCTCGACGGCCGGAGCCTCGGGAGCCGGAGCCTCGGGGGCCGGAGTCTCGACGGCAACGTCGGGCGCAGCCGGCGCCGGAGTCTCCGCGACGGGGACCTCCACCACGGGCTCCTCCACAGCGGGCGGCTCCGCCACGGCCACGGCCGACGCCGGTGCGGCCGCGGCGGCCGGAGCAGCGGCCCGCGGCGCGGCGGCACGACCGGGGGTGCCCACCCGAGCGCGCGCGAGCGCGCGCTCGGTCGCCTGCTCGCGATCGGGGATCTGGTCGCCGTGATAGACCCAGACCTTCACGCCGATCTCGCCGAACGTGGTCTTCGCCTCGGCCGTGCCGTAGTCGACCTTCGCGCGGAGCGTGTGCAACGGCACGCGGCCCTCGCGGTACCACTCGCGGCGCGACATCTCGGTGCCACCCAGCCGTCCTCCGGCCTGCACCCGGACGCCCATGGCGCCGGCGCGCATCGCGGTCTGCACGGCGCGCCTCATGGCGCGGCGGAACGCGACGCGGCCCACGAGCTGCTCGGCGACGCCCTGCGCCAACAGGGCGGCGTCGGTCTCGGGGCGCGACTCGCTCGCGGCCTGGTTCATGTCCTCGACCTTCACGTCGACGCGCTTCTTCGTGTAGCGCTCGATGTCCTTGCGCAGCCGGTCGACCTCCGCGCCCTTGCGCCCGATCACGATGCCGGGGCGGGCCGTGCGGATGAAGACCCAGATCTGGTCGCCCTTGCGCTCGATATCGATGCTCGAGATCCCGGCGCGCGAGAGCCGCCCGCGGATGTGCTTGCGGATCCACACGTCCTCGTGCAGCTGGTCGGCGTAGTCGCGACGGGCGTACCAGTTGGACTTCCAGGGGTAGATGACCCCCAGCCGGAAGCCGTACGGGTTGACCTTGTGACCCACTTAGCGTTCATCTCCCATCGTCTGCACGACCAACGTCACGTGCGAGGTCCGCTTGCGGACCTTCGTCGCACGACCGTACGCACGCGGCCGGAACCGCTTGAGCGTCGGTCCCTCGTCGACCCACACCTTCGACACCACCAGGTTCTCGCTGATCACGCCCGGCTGCTGCTCGGCGTTCGCGATGGCGGAGTCCAGGAGCTTCTCCACGTCGCGCGTCGCGCCCAGCGGCGAGAAGCGCAGGATGCGTCGAGCCTCCGCGACGTGTTGCCCGCGGATCATGTCCACGACCCGCCGCATCTTCCGCGGCGATGTCCGGATGTACTTGACGGTGGCCTTCGCTTGCAACGACTTACCTCACTCCCGTCCTGCGCTCGTCCCGGGCGTGTGAACGGAACGTGCGCGTGGGCGCGAACTCCCCGAGCTTGTGGCCGACCATCGACTCCGAGATGAAGATCGGCACGTGCTTGCGGCCGTCGTGCACGGCGATCGTGTGCCCGACCATGTCCGGCACCACCGTGGAACGACGCGACCAGGTCTTGATGACCCGCTTGTCGCCGCGCTTGTTCATATCGTCGATCTTCACCATCAGGTGCTCGTCGACGAACGGACCCTTCTTCACTGACCTCGGCATCAGCCACGACCCTTCCCACGGCGGCGAACGATGTACTTGCTCGACGCCTTGTTCTTCTTCCTCGTTCGGCCTTCCTTCTTGCCCCACGGCGACGTCGGATGACGACCACCGGAGGATTTGCCCTCACCGCCGCCGAGCGGGTGGTCGACGGGGTTCATCGCCACACCTCGGACGGACGGACGCTTGTTCTTCCAGCGGTTGCGGCCGGCCTTGCCGAGCGAGATCAACTCGTGCTCGGGGTTGCCCACCACACCCACGGTTCCCTTGCACGTGGCGTCGACGAGACGGGTCTCGCCGGAGGGAAGCCGAAGGGTAGCGTACTTGCCTTCCTTCGCCATGAGCTGGACGCTGGTGCCCGCCGAGCGCGCCATCTTGGCGCCGGCACCCGGCTTCAGCTCGATCGCGTGGATCACCGTGCCGACCGGGATGTTGCGGAGCGGCAGCGAGTTGCCCGGACGGATCTCGGCATCGGGGCCGGACATGAGCGTGTCACCCTGCATGACGCCTTGCGGTGCAAGGATGTAGCGCTTCTCGCCGTCGGCGTAGTGCAGCAGCGCGATGCGCGCGCTCCGGTTCGGGTCGTACTCGATGTGCGCCACCTTGGCGGGGACGCCGTCCTTGTTGCGGCGGAAGTCCACGATCCGGTACCGGCGCTTGTTGCCGCCACCCTGGTGACGCGCGGTGATCCGGCCGTGCACGTTGCGTCCGGCCTTCTTGCGGCCCTTGACGACGAGCGACTTCTCGGGCGTGGAGCGCGTGATCTCGTCGAAGGACGAGACGCTCGCGCCACGGCGCCCGGGCGTCGTCGGCTTGTACTTGCGAACGGCCATCTATCCCAACCCGCCTTCGAAGATCTCGATGGAGTCGCCCTCCGCGAGGGTGACGATCGCGCGCTTCTCGTCGGCGCGCTTGCCCTTGGTGTACCCGCGGCGCTTGACCTTGCCGCGCCGGTTCAACGTGTTCACCGACGTCACCGTGACGTCCCAGATGACCTGGACCGCCTGCTTGATCTCGGTCTTGTTCGCGCGCGGGTCGACCAGGAACGTGTACGTGTTCTGCTCGATCCCCGCGTACGACTTCTCGGAGACGATCGGACGGATGATCACGTCGCGCGCGGACTTCACTCCGCCACCCCCGCTGCACCCTCGAGCACACCGAGCGCGGCGTCGGTGAACAGCACCCGGTCGGCTCGCAGGATCTCGTACGTGCCCAGGCTCTTCGCGTACGTGATGCGGACGTGTCGAAGGTTGCGGAACGACTTCTCCACGACCTCCTGGGGCTCGGGCAGCACCACGAGCACCTTGCCGTCAAGCTCGAGCGCGCTGAGGAGCGCGACCGCGTCTCGCGTCTTCGGCTCCTCGAACGCGATGTCGCTCACGACGGCGAGCTTGCCGCTCTGCAGCGCATCGGTCAGCGCCGATCGGAGCGCGCCGCGCTTCATCTTCTTGTTCACGCGCATCTCGTGCGAGTGCGGGTGCGGGCCGTGCGCGACGCCGCCGCCGACCCACTGGGGCGAGCGGATCGAGCCCTGACGGGCGCGACCGGTGCCCTTCTGACGCCACGGCTTCTTGCCGCCGCCGGAGACGTCGCCGCGGGTCTTGGTCGAGTGCGTGCCCGCGCGGATACCGGCGAGGCCCGCCGTCACGACCTGGTGCATCAGCGGCACGCTGACCGTGGACTCGAACACGTCGGCGGGCAGGTCGCGCGAACCGACCTTCTTGCCTGCCACGTCGCGGAGCTCGATCGAGGCCATCAGGCGCCCTTCCCTGCCGTCGCCGGTGCCTTGACGGCCGAGCGCACCATGACCAAGCCGCCGTTCGGCCCCGGGACGGCTCCCCTGACGAGGATCAGGTTGCGCTCCGGGTCGGCCTGCACGACCTCGAGGTTCAGGACCGTGATGCGCTGGTTGCCGTGCTGACCGGCCATCCGCATGCCCTTGAACACGCGGGAGGGCGTGGCGCACGCGCCGATCGACCCGGGCGAGCGGTGCTTCTTCTCGGTGCCGTGGCTCGAGCCCAGCCCGGCGAACCCGTGGCGCCGCATGACGCCCGAGAACCCCTTGCCGCGCGAGACCCCGACGACGTCGGCCCGCTCGCCGGCCGCGAAGATGTCGGCTCGCAGCTCCTGGCCGGGCGTGTAGCTGGACGCATCCTCGGTCCGGAGCTCGACCAGGTGACGCCCCACGTGTCCGCCGTGCGCGTCGAAGTGCCCCTGCATCGGCTTGTTCGGAGCGGCCTCGGCGAACGCGAGCTGGACGGCGTCGTACCCGTCGGTCTCCATCGTCTTCACCTGCGCGACGAAGCAGGGCCCGGCCTTGATGACCGTGACCGGGACGGCACGCGTCTCTTCGAAGATCTGGGTCATGCCCAGCTTCTCGCCCAGGATGCCTTTGATGGGGGTCATAGCTTGATCTCGATGTCCACTCCCGCCGAGAGGTTCAGGCGCTGCAGCTCCTGGACCGTCTTGGACGTCGCGTCGACGATGTCGATGATCCGTTTGTGCGTGAGCATCTGGAAGTGCTCGCGTGAGTCCTTGTACTTGTGCGGCGAGCGGATGACCGTGTAGATGGCGCGCTCGGTCGGCAACGGCACGGGCCCGACGACCTTGGCGCCCGTCCGCGTGACGTGTTCGACGATGTCGCGCGCCGCCACGTCGAGCATCCGGTGGTCGTATGCCCGGAGCTTGATCCGGATCTTCGGTCCTGCCACTGTCGTGCCTCTCTACTCGTCCGTCGCCGACCGTCGTTGCTCGGGCTACTTGAGGATCTTGGTCACGCGGCCGGCACCGACGGTGCGTCCACCCTCGCGGATCGCGAAGCGCAGGCCTTCCTCCATGGCGATGGGCGCGATCATCTCGACCGTCATCTCCACGTTGTCTCCGGGCATCACCATCTCCACGCCCTCGGGCAGGTGCGCGGTGCCGGTGACGTCGGTCGTGCGGAAGTAGAACTGGGGGCGGTAGCCGTTGAAGAACGGGGTGTGGCGGCCTCCCTCGTCCTTGGAAAGGATGTAGACCTTGGCCTCGAAGTCGGTGTGCGGGGTGATCGAGCCGGGCTTGGCGAGCACCTGGCCGCGCTCGACGTCTTCCTTGTCGATCCCGCGCAGCAGCACGCCCACGTTGTCCCCGGCCTGCACCTCGTCGAGGAGCTTGCGGAACATCTCGAGGTCGGTGGCGACGGTCTTGCGGGTGTCGTGGATCCCGACGATCTCGACCTCACTCATCTTGGCGAGCGTGCCTTGCTCGACCTTGCCCGTCACGACCGTGCCGCGACCGGTGATCGAGAACACGTCCTCGATCGGCATCAGGAACGGCTTCTCGGTGTCGCGCACCGGCTCGGCGATGTAGGTGTCACACGCCTCCATCAGCTCGTCGATCTTCTTGACCCATTCCTCGTCGCCCTCCAGGGCCTTGAGCGCCGAGACCTGGATGATCGGGGTGTCGTCGCCGGGGAACTCGTAGGAGGTCAGGAGCTCGCGGACCTCGAGCTCGACGAGCTCCAGGAGCTCGGGGTCATCCACGGCGTCGCACTTGTTCAAGGCCACGACGATGTAGGGGACGCCGACCTGACGGGCGAGCAGCACGTGCTCACGCGTCTGGGGCATGGGGCCGTCGGCCGCGGACACGACGAGGATCGCGCCGTCGATCTGGGCGGCGCCGGTGATCATGTTCTTGATGTAGTCGGCGTGACCGGGCATGTCGACGTGGGCGTAGTGGCGGTTGTCGGTCTCGTACTCCACGTGGGCGATCGCGATCGTGATGCCGCGCTCGCGCTCCTCGGGCGCCTTGTCGATCTGGTCGAACGGCGTGAACTCCGCCAGACCCTTGTCGGCCTGGCGCTTGGTGATCGCGGCCGTGAGCGTGGTCTTGCCGTGGTCGATATGGCCCATCGTGCCGATGTTCACGTGGGGCTTCGTGCGCTCGAACTTCTTCTTCGACATGGTCCTTCCTTCCCTCGCCTCTTCGTCGTTACTCGCCGGTCACCCGGGCGATGATCTCTTTCGCGACCTGAACCGGAACTTCGCTGTACGCGTGGAGCTGCATCGGGCTGTGCGCGGCGCGGCCCTGTGAACGGGACCGCAGCTCGGTCGCGTAGCCGAACAGCTCCGCGAGCGGCACGAGCACCAGGATCGTCTTCATGCCGCCGCGCTCTTCGATCCGCTCGATGCGGCCGCGGCGCGCGGTGACATCGCCCATCACGTCGCCCATGAACTCTTCCGGCGTCGTGACCTCGAACTCCATGACGGGCTCGAGCAAGGCGGGGTCGGCCTTGCGGGCGGCTTCCTTCAACGCCATGGAGCCGGCGATCTTGAACGCCATCTCGGATGAGTCGACCTCGTGATACGAGCCGTCGATCAGCGTCGCGCGGACGTCCACCATGGGGTAACCGGCGAGGACGCCGTTGTCGAGCGCCTCCTGGATGCCCTGGTCCACCGACGGGATGTACTCCCGCGGGATCGAGCCACCGGTGACCTTGTTGATGAACTCGTAGCCGCCGCCGGGGCCCGTGGGCTCCAGGTCGAGCACCACGTGTGCGAACTGTCCGCGGCCACCGGTTTGGCGGACGAACCGCAGGACGACCTTGTGGACCTCCTTGCGGATGGTCTCGCGGTACGCGACCTGTGGCTTCCCGACGTTGGCGTCCACGTTGAACTCGCGCTTGAGCCGGTCCACCAGGATGTCCAGGTGGAGCTCGCCCATGCCCGAGATGACCGTCTGACCGGTTTCGTCGTCGAACTTCACGACGAACGTCGGGTCCTCGTCGGAGAGCTTCGCGAGGCCGTTGCCCAGCTTGTCCTGGTCGGCCTTCGTCTTCGGCTCGACGGCCACGGAGATCACGGGGATCGGGAACGTGATGGACTCCAGGACGACGGGATGGTCCGGGTCCGAGATGGTGTCGCCGGTGGTGGAGTGCTTGAGTCCGACGACGGCCATGATGTCGCCCGTGTACGCCGCGTCCTTGTCCTCCCGGTGGTTCGCGTGCATCTGGAGGATGCGACCGATCCGCTCCTTGCGGTCCTTCGTCGAGTTCAGGACGTGGGAGCCGGCCTTGAGCACGCCCGAGTAGACGCGCAGGTAGGTCAGCCGCCCGACGTATGGGTCGGACATGATCTTGAACGCGAGCGCGGAGAACGGCTCCTCGTCGCTGGCGGCCCGGGTGACCTCCTCGCCCTTCAGGTCGTGCGCCACCATCGGGGGAACGTCCAGCGGCGAGGGCAGGTACCAGATGATCGCGTCCAGCAGCGGCTGCACGCCCTTGTTCTTGAACGCCGACCCGCAGAGCACGGGCACGCCCTCGTTCGCGAGCGTCGCGCGGCGGATCGCGCGCCGGAGCTCGTCGATGGTGGGCTCTTCCTCGTGGACGAACTTCTCCATGAGCGATTCGTCGTGGTCGGCGAGGCGCTCGAACAGCTCGTGATGGGCGGCCGCGGCGGCCTCGAGGTAGTCCTGCGGGATGTCCTCGTCCCGCCACTCCTCGCCCATCTCGCCTTCCCAGACGTGCGCCTTCATCTCCACGATGTCGATGACACCCTTGAAGTCGGCCTCGGTCCCCCACGGCAGCTGCAGGACGAGCGGCAGCGCCTGGAGCCGGTCGACCATCATGTCGACGGTTCGCCCGAAGTCGGCGCCGGTGCGGTCCATCTTGTTCACGAAGCAGATGCGGGGAACGTCATAGCGGTCGGCCTGGCGCCACACGGTCTCCGTCTGCGGCTCGACGCCTGCCACGGCGTCGAAGACGGCCACGGCGCCGTCGAGCACCCGGAGGGAGCGTTCGACCTCCACCGTGAAGTCCACGTGACCCGGCGTGTCGATGATGTTGATCCAGTGGCCCTTCCACGAGCATGTGGTGGCCGCCGACGTGATCGTGATGCCGCGCTCGCGCTCCTGGACCATCCAGTCCATCTGCGCGGTGCCCTCGTGGACCTCGCCGACCTTGTAGGACTTGCCGGTGTAGTACAGGATGCGCTCGGTCGTGGTGGTCTTCCCCGCGTCGATGTGGGCCATGATCCCGATGTTGCGGGTCAGGGCAAGGGGGTACTCACGGATCTCCAAGACCTTCCCGGCCTTCCCTTTGACGTCCTGTTCGGTCTGTGCCACGTGACTCGTCTCTCTCGTCTCTTCTGGCATCTGCTCTGCGGGGCTCGCCATCTAGACGACCCCCCTGTCATGAGAAACCGGCCCCTGGAGGCCGGCTCGGCGATCCTCGTCGATCACCATCGGTAGTGCGCGAACGCCTTGTTTGCCTCGGCCATCTTGTGCATGTCCTCACGCCGCTTCACGGAGGTTCCGGTGCCGCTGGAGGCGTCCATGATCTCGGCGACCAACCGCTCGGCCATCGAGTTCTCGCGGCGCGCTCGGCTGTAGTTCACGAGCCAGCGGAGCGCGAGCGTGGTGCCGCGCTGCGGCTTGACCTCGACCGGGACCTGGTACGACGCGCCACCGACCCGGCGTGACTTCACCTCGAGCATGGGGCGGACGTTCTCGACCGCCTTCTTGAGCGTGATGACCGGATCGTTGGCCGTGCGCTCCGAGATGATCTCGAGCGCCTTGTACACGGTGGACTCCGCCACGGTCTTCTTCCCGTGCAACAGCACCTTGTTGATCAACTGTGTGACCAGCGGGTTCTGATAGACAGGGTCGGGCAGCACTTCGCGACGTACGGCAGGGCCTTTGCGCGGCATGGTTACTCGCCGCCCTTCTTCGCGCCGTAGCGCGAACGGGCCTGCTTACGATCCTTCACGCCCGCGGTGTCGAGCGTGCCTCGGACGATCTTGTACCGGACGCCGGGGAGGTCCTTCACCCGGCCGCCACGAACGAGGACGATGGAGTGCTCCTGGAGGTTGTGTCCCACGCCCGGGATGTAGGCCGTGACCTCGTACCCCGAGGTCAGGCGGACGCGCGCGACCTTCCGCAACGCGGAGTTCGGCTTCTTCGGGGTCGTGGTGTAGACACGCGTGCAGACGCCACGGCGCTGCGGAGACCCCTTGAGCGCAGGGCTCTTGGTCTTGGTCTTCGGACGCTCGCGCCCATCTCGTACCAGCTGTTGGATCGTAGGCATAGATCTCTCGTCTGCACTCTTTCGTTGTCAAACACCGGAACCGCGCAATCGCCCGGTCCGCGAGCCCAGATCACCCGGCGCAGCGCTATCACACGTCGCATCGGGGTTCCTCATCCGGGGTTCCGGAATCGAGGCGCGCCCGGATGCCCGCCGTTCCGGGGCGCGACCGATAAGGCTACCGGCCACACACGCGGAGCGTCAACTTTGGCAGTGACTCGGGAGGGACCCGGGCTGCCGTCGCGCCTTCTTGGGCCTCCTTGCGTCCGTTCCGGCCGGATGCCACGCCGAAAGACCGATGCAGGCATCCCCCGACGTGTGGCACCGTGAGGTGACGTACGGACGACTATCGGAGGGAGGTCCGTGCCAGCTCGTCCTTCATGCGGGACCGCGATCGCCCGGATCGCCGTCATCCTCGCTCTCCTTGCCGTCTCTCTCCCGGGAGGCGCGAACGCACGCCCTCTCGCGGGACCGCCCCTCACCGGTCGTTGGGCCTCAGAACCGACGTCCCCGACCGCCCGCATCGCCCGCTCAGACGAGTCACTGCTCCGGCTCCGCGGGAACGCGCCGATCGCGGTGATGGTCAGGTTCGACGTCGACCCGATCGCGAGTTACGCGGGCGGGATCCCCGGCCTGCAGGCAACGAGCCCCGGGCTCATGGGCCCTCTCGATGTCGATCCAGCCCGGATCCAGGCGTACGCACGGTTCTTGGCGACCCGGATGGCCACGATCGCCGGAGCGATCCGCCGAACGGTGCCGGCCGCGCGCCTCCTGCGGACGTTCTCGATCGTCTACGGAGGGGCCTCGCTTCTGGTGCCGGCCGGGCAGATCCGCGACCTACTCATGGTGCCGGGCGTGGTCGCGGTCCAGCGAGACCGTCTGGCCCACACGACGTCGGCGACCACTCGGTTCCTCGGTGCCGATCGGATCTGGCCGAGTCTCGGAGGTCCGCTGCTGGCGGCGAACGACGTCGTCGTGGGGGTGATCGACACGGGGATCTGGCCGGAACACCCATCGTTCGCGGATCTCGGCCTCGGGCGGTTCCCGCTCGCCGCCGGATGCGAGTTCGGCGACGGCTCCGACCCCGACTTCGGTGCACCGTTCGACTGCGATCGAAAGCTGATCGGTGCATATGCGTTCACCGACACCTACATGTCACTCGTCGGAGCACTGCCCGGAGAGTTCTGCGACAACGACACCGGCCGGTGCTCGGCCCGGAGCGGGGACGGCCACGGCACCCACACGGCGTCGACCGCCGCCGGGGCCACCACCAAGGCCTCGGTGTTCGGACTGCCCCGTGGACGCGTGAGTGGTATCGCTCCGGGGGCGCGGCTCATCGCGTATCGCGTGTGCCTCTCCCTGGGCTGCTACAGCTCGGACTCGGTGAGCGCGATCGAACAGGCCGTTCTCGACGGCGTCGATGTCATCAACTTCTCGATCAGCGGCGGAGCGGATCCGTATTCGGACCCCGTGGAGCTGGCGTTCCTCGACGCGTACGCCGCGGGGATCGAGGTGAACGCCTCGGCCGGCAACGCCGGTCCAGGCCCCGGGACCGCCGACCACGGCGGCCCTTGGGTGACGACCGTGGGAGCGTCGTACGGGCCACGGGCGTACATGACCACGTTGCGACTCCGTGGCTCCGATGGCGCGACGATGCAGCTCCCTGGGTCGACGATCACCAGAGGCGTCGCGGGGAAGACCGTGGTGTCGGCCGGAGACGTCGCGGGATACGAGGACCCGATGTGCAGCAGCCCGATGGAACCCGGGACCGTCACGGACCGCGTGGTGGTCTGCGAGCGAGGGAACGTGCCACGGGTCGAGAAATCCTGGAACGTCAGACGTGGCGGAGGCGCGGGCATGATCCTGTTCAACCCGACGCACGAGGATCTGTTCACGGACAACTTCTGGCTCCCCACCGTGATGCTTGACGGTCCGGAGCCGGCCGACACCCTCCTCACGTTCTTGGGGTCCCACGCGAGCGTCATCTCCACGTGGAGGACCGGCGCCGCCACGTCGAATCACGCCGATCAGATGACGCTGTTCTCCGCCCGGGGACCGGTGGGCGGCTTCATCAAACCGGACCTGACCGCACCCGGACTCCAGGTACTCGCCGGCGCCGCGCCAGAGCCGGCCGACCCGGCCGCCGGACCGCCCGGACAGCTGTTCCAGTCCATCGCGGGGACGTCGATGTCGAGTCCGTACGCGGCCGGCGTGGCGGCGCTCGTCCGAGCGAGCCACCCGGGGTGGAGCGCGGGCCAAGTGAAGTCCGCGCTCATGACCTCTGCGGTTCAAACGGTGACGAAGGAGGACGGCATCACCAGCGCCGACCCTTTCGATGGCGGTGCCGGGTCGATACGCGCGGATCGCGCTGTCCGACCGACACTCACGTTCGACGTGCCGGCGGCGGACTACGTCGCGGCGACCGATCCATCTCGGCTGGGTCGACCTGAACCTGCCGAGCATCGACGCGATCGGGATCCACGGAGAGCTCGTCACAGCCCGATACGGCCGCAACGTCAGCGGATCGGCCCAAACGTTCTCGGCGAGCGTGACTGCGCCGATGGGCGCGACGATCACGGTGACGTCACCCGACTGGCGCGTGGAGCCCGGCGGAACCCTGGAGATCGATGTGCGGATCGACGGGGGCGATCTGGCGGAGGGCCAGTATTTCGGCGGCATCACGCTCGACCCGGCCTCGACGGCCCACGAGATCTTCCTCCCGGTGGCGTTCACGACGGCGTCCGGATCCGTGCGGACGGACGAGAGCGATCAGGGTCGAGGGACCCAGGCCGTCAGGCCGGGCCTCTCGGCTTGGTAGCGTCCGCGTGTGACCTCGCGGGCTGAGCTGCTGTCGATCGCCACCCGGGCGGCCCGCGTGGGTGGCGAGACGATCGTGGCGGCCGGACGCACACACGAGAGCGTGGAGAAGAGCGCAGGCGACTACGTGACCGCCGTCGACGGCGCGAGCGAACGCGCGATCGCCGGATTCCTGAGCGAGGCCACCCCCGACGTCCCCCTCGTCGGCGAGGAGCGCGGCGGCGTCACGTCGGATCGCTATTGGCTGGTCGACCCGCTGGACGGCACCACGAACTTCCTCCACGGCTTCCCGGTCGTCGCGGTCTCGGTCGCGCTCGTGGAACACGGACGGCCCACCGTGGGGGTCGTGGAGGCCCCGTTCCTTCACGAGACCTACGCGGGAGCCGAGGGTCTGGGCGCCACGGTCGAACGAGCCGACGGGACCGTCGAGCCGCTCCGCGTGGCCCAGCGCTCCGCCGATCGAGCCGTCGTGGGAACGGGCTTCCCGTTCCGGCACAAGGACGTGCTCCCGCGCTACTACCGTGCCTTGTACGCGGCCCTCGAGCGATTCGAGGACCTCCGCCGGCCCGGCGCCGCCGCCCTCGACCTGGCATGGGTGGCGGCAGGTGTGTTCGACGGGTTCTTCGAGCTGGCCCTCGGCCCGTGGGACGTGGCCGCCGGTGCCGTCCTGATCCGGGAAGCCGGCGGCATCGTCACAGACTGGGCCGGCGCCGACGACGTCCTGTCCGGCGACATCCTCGCCGGCCCGCCCGCCGTCCACGCCGAACTGCTCCGCATCGCCCGGGCATGACACGATCCTCCGCGCTCCGAACGTGGGCCGCCGACCTCTACGAGCGGTACGCCGCCGACATCGCCGCCCTGGTCGGCGCCGACGAGATACCGGTCATCACCGTCCACGTCGAGCACCACGGCCCCGGAGCCGCATGGACCAGCGGCACCGATGTCTTCCTCTCCAAACAGTGGTTCACCCAGCACCCCGACGACGTCGGCGGCGTCCTGCACGAGTTCACGCACGCCATCATGCGAGCCCCCACGTACGACGAGACCACGATCTGGCTCATCGAAGGTCTCGCCGACTACGTCCGCGACCAGCTCGGCCACGACGCCCCCTGGACGAAGGCGCACTTCGAGCCCGGCAAGGCCACGGCCGGCTACCAAACGACGGCCCACTTCCTCCAGTACGTGGAACGGACGCACCCGGGCACGGTGAAACGCCTCGCCCAAGCACTGATGGCCGACACGTACGCCCCGGACATCTTCCGCCAGTGCACCGGCGAGCCGCTGCCCGTGTGCGTCAGCCGATACGAGGCCGACCAGCCAACCGCCTGACAGCAAAGAGGGCCGGGGGTCGCCGCGAGGGGCTTCGCTCTCCCCTCGCGGCGCGCCCCCGGCCCTCCACGCTCACGCGCAAGCCGAGATGGTTCTCGAGCCCGCCCTACTCCTCGGCCCCCGAAGCCGGCCCACCGAGCATGGCTTCGGCTTGCTCGCGGGTCAGGCCGACCAGCGCCGGCTCCCCGGTACCGCTCTCGACAGCCTCGAGGATCTCGCGCTGACGAGCGAGCCAGTACTCCGGGATCGCATCGGGCTTGATCTTGACCTGCACGTTGCGGTACCTCGGCATGCCCGTCCCCGCGGGGATCAGCTTGCCGATGATGACGTTCTCC
The DNA here is from genome assembly GCA_963835415.1 of uncultured Actinomycetes bacterium. Taxonomy (GTDB): domain Bacteria; phylum Actinomycetota; class UBA4738; order UBA4738; family HRBIN12; genus JBBQVZ01. Next base: position 196,231 of record CAWIFZ010000005.1, read on the forward strand.
TTCAGACCCAGCAGCGGGTCCGAACGAGCGCCGATCGCCGCGTCGGTGAGCACCCGCGTCGTCTCCTGGAACGACGCCGCCGACAGCCACGAGTCGGTCGCGAGCGACGCCTTCGTGATGCCGAGCAGGACGGGGCGGGCCGAGGCCGGCGTGCCGCCGCTCTCGACCACCTCCGCGTTCGTCTCCTCGAAGACCCGGCGCGCCACCATGTCGCCCGGCAGGAACGTGGTGTCCCCCGGCTCGATGATGTGCACCTTGCGGAGCATCTGGCGAACGATCAGCTCGATGTGCTTGTCGTGGATCGTGACGCCCTGGCTGCGGTAGACCTGCTGAACCTCTTCGACCATGTGCATCTGGAGGGCCTGCACGCCTTCGACCCGCAGCTTCTCGTGCGGGTTCACCGAGCCCTCGGTCAGCCGCTGTCCGACCTCGACGGTCTCGCCGTCGGACACGGTGAGCCGCGCCCGGAACGAGACCGGGTACTCGACCATGTCGCCCGTCTCGTCCGTCACGCGGATGCGACGCACGTGCTTCTCGTCGTCGTCCTCGATCGAGACCGTTCCGGACAGCTCGGTGATCTGCGCCTCGCCCTTGGGCTTGCGGGCTTCGAACAGCTCGACGACACGCGGCAGTCCGTGCGTGATGTCCTCGCCCGCGACTCCACCGGTGTGGAACGTCCGCATCGTGAGCTGCGTGCCCGGCTCGCCGATCGACTGGGCCGCGATGATGCCGACCGCCTCGCCGATCTCGACGACCCGGCCCGAAGCCAGGTTCCGTCCGTAGCAGAGGCGGCAGACGCCGACCTCGGCCTCGCACGTGATGACCGACCGGACGCGGACCGCTTCGACGCCGGAGCCCACGACCACCGCGCACAGCTCGTCGGTGAGCTCCTCACCTGCGAGCGCCACCTTCTTGCTGCCGACCTTGACGTCCTCGGCCAAGACGCGGCCGAAGATGCTGGTCTCGATGTGCGCCGCCTTCACGGCGGTACCGTCGGGTCGCATGACGTTCACCTGGACGGGGATGCTGCGGTCGGAACCGCAGTCGTCCTCTCGGATGATCAGCTCCTGCGCCACATCGACCAGCCGCCGTGTCAGGTACCCCGAGTCGGCGGTACGCAACGCGGTGTCGGCCAGACCCTTGCGGGCGCCGTGCGTGGAGATGAAGTACTCCAGCACGGACAGGCCTTCGCGGAAGTTCGACTTGATCGGGCGCGGGATGATCTCACCCTTCGGGTTGGCCACCAGACCACGCATGCCGGCCAGCTGGCGGATCTGCATGATGTTCCCTCGTGCACCCGAGTTGGCCATCATGAAGATCGGGTTCGTGGCGGTGAACCCTTCCTCCATCGCGTTCTTGACCGCGTCGGTCGCCTGGGTCCAGATCTCGATCAGCTCCTGACGACGCTCGTCGTCGGTGATGATCCCCTTGCGGTACTGACCCTCGACCTTCTGCGCCATCTTCTCGTGCTCGTCCAGGATCTTCTGCTTGGACGGCGGCACGGTGACGTCCTCGACCCCGATCGTCACGCCGGCACGGGTCGCGTAGTGGAACCCGAGGTTCTTCAGGTTGTCGAGCGTCTCCTCGACCATCGCCCGGTCGTAGTCGTGAACCGTCTGGTCCACGAACCGCGCGATGTCACCCTTCAGGACGGGCTGGTTGCGGTACTCGAAGTCGTCCGGGAACGCGTGGTTGAACAGCACCCGCCCGATCGTCGTGCGGATCGTGGGGGTACGGCCGTTCGCGGTCTTCGGGTCCCAGCCCTCGGGCAGCATGTCGTCCGGGAGCTTCTTGCCTTCCAGCCGGATGCGGATGGGACGCTGCAGCGAGTAGCCGCGGTCGAGCGCCAGCACCGCCTCGTTCACCGAGGAGAACGCCGGCGTGTCCTCGTCCTTCGCGTCCTCTTCGATCGCGATGGTCAGGTAGTAGAGACCGAGCACCATGTCCTGGGTCGGCGTGGCGATGGGGCGGCCGTGCGCCGGCGACAGGATGTTGTTGGTCGAGAGCATCAAGATCCGGGCCTCGGCCTGCGCCTCGGCCGACAGCGGCACGTGCACCGCCATCTGGTCCCCGTCGAAGTCGGCGTTGAACGCCGCGCAGACGAGCGGGTGGATCTTGATGGCCTTGCCTTCCACGAGCACCGGCTCGAACGCCTGGATCCCCAGGCGGTGCAAGGTCGGTGCGCGGTTCAGCATGACCGGGTGCTCACGGATGACCTCCTCGAGCACGTCCCACACCTGGGGACGGGCGCGCTCGACCATGCGCTTGGCGCTCTTGATGTTCTGCGCCAGCGCCTGGTCGACCAGCCGCTTCATCACGAACGGCTTGAAGAGCTCGAGCGCCATCTGCTTGGGCAGACCGCACTGGTGCAGGCGGAGCTCCGGACCGACCACGATGACCGAACGGCCCGAGTAGTCCACGCGCTTGCCCAGCAGGTTCTGGCGGAACCGGCCCTGCTTACCCTTCAGCATGTCGCTGAGCGACTTCAGGGGACGGTTGCCGGGGCCCGTGACCGGACGACCGCGGCGGCCGTTGTCGAACAACGCGTCGACGGCCTCCTGCAGCATCCGCTTCTCGTTGTTGACGATGATCTCGGGCGCCTGCAGGTCCAGCAGTCGCTTCAGCCGGTTGTTCCGGTTGATCACGCGCCGGTACAGGTCGTTCAGGTCCGACGTGGCGAACCGGCCGCCGTCGAGCTGCACCATGGGGCGCAGGTCCGGCGGGATGACCGGGATGGCGTCGAGCACCATGCCCATCGGGTTCGAACGGCCGTCGACGAAGTTCGAGACCACCTTCAGGCGCTTGATCGCCTTGAGGCGACGCGTGCCCTTGCCGTTCTCGATCTGGTCGCGAAGCGCGGCGGCCTCGGCCTCCACGTCGTAGTCCGAGAGCAGGCGCTTGATCGCCTCGGCGCCCATGCCGCCCTCGAAGTAGTCGCCGAACCGCTCGCGGAGCGAGCGATACACGGCGTCGTCGGCCACCAGCTGCTTGACGTTCAGGCCCTTGAACGCCGACAGCACCTCGTCGAGGTGGTCGGTCTCGCGCTTGGCCTGCTCGGTCAGCCGCTCGATGTCGCGCTGCGCCTCACGCTTGGCAGCGGAGAGCTGGGCACCCTTGGCGCCCTCGCCCTCGAGCTCCTTCAGCCGGTCCTCGAGCTCGTTCAGCCGCTTCTTGACGTCGTCGTCGCGCAGCGTCTCGATCTCGCGCTTCTCCTCCTCGAGACCCGACTCGATCTCCGGCAGATCCTTGTGCCGACGGTCGACGTCGATGCGCGTGATGACGTACGCCGCGAAGTAGATGATCCGCTCGAGGTCCTTGGGCGCCAGGTCCAGCAGGTAGCCCAGGCGGGACGGAACGCCCTTGAAGTACCAGATGTGGGTGACGGGAGCCGCGAGCTCGATGTGGCCCATGCGGTCACGACGGACCTTGGACCGCGTGATCTCCACGCCGCAGCGCTCGCAGATGATGCCCTTGAAACGGACGCGCTTGTACTTGCCGCAGTGGCACTCCCAGTCCCGTGTGGGACCGAAGATGCGCTCGCAGAACAGGCCGTCCTTCTCGGGCTTCAGCGTTCGGTAGTTGATGGTCTCCGGCTTCTTCACCTCGCCGTTGGACCAGGCGCGGATCTGATCGGCCTGCGCCAGGCCGATGCGGAGTTCATCGAAGTAATTGACGTCCAGCACTTAAGCGCTCGCCTCCCTTTCGCCTTGTGGGCGTGGCTCGCTCTTCACTTGGTTCAACGTTGCCGTGTTCCCGCTCAGTCGAAATCAGCCCCCGCCGGCTCGCGCCGGGACAGGTCGATGCCGAGCTCCTCAGCCGCGCGGAACACGTCCTCGTCGGTCTCCCGGAGCTCGATCTCCTCGCCGGACGACGAGCGAACCTCGACGTTCAGGCAGAGGGACTGCATCTCCTTGATGAGGACCTTGAAGGACTCGGGGATCCCCGGCTCGGGGATGTTCTCGCCCTTCACGATGGCCTCGTAGACCTTGACGCGGCCGAGCACGTCGTCCGACTTGATCGTGAGCAGCTCCTGCAGGGCGTAGGCGGCACCGTAGGCCTCCAGCGCCCACACCTCCATCTCGCCGAACCGCTGGCCGCCGAACTGGGCCTTCCCGCCCAGGGGCTGCTGCGTGATCATGGAGTAGGGGCCGGTCGAACGCGCGTGGATCTTGTCGTCGACCAGGTGGAGCAGCTTCAGGATGTAGGCGACGCCCACCGTCACGGGCTCCTCGAACGGCTCACCGGAGCGGCCGTCGAACAACCGCGCCTTGCCGACGTCGTCGATCAGCCGGACGCCGTCGGCGTTCGCGTGCGAGCTGCGGATGGCGTCCAGGATCTCGTCCTCGCGGGCGCCGTCGAAGACCGGCGTGGCCACGTGGACCGGGCCCTGGTGGTCGACCCCGTCCTTCTTGAACCCGACCATGGCGGCGTAGCCCAGGTGCGCCTCGAGGACTTGCCCGAGGTTCATCCGGGACGGGACGCCGAGCGGGTTCAGGATGATGTCGACCGGCGTGCCGTCCTCCAGGAACGGCATGTCCTCCTCGGGCAGGATCGTCGAGATGACGCCCTTGTTCCCGTGGCGGCCGGCCAGCTTGTCGCCGTCGGAGATCTTCCGCTTCTGGGCCACGTACACGCGGACCAGCTGGTTCACGCCCGGCGGCAGCTCGTCGCCGTCGTCGCGACTGAACACCCGGACGCCGATGACCTTGCCGGACTCACCGTGCGGCACCTTCAGCGACGTGTCGCGCACCTCGCGCGCCTTCTCACCGAAGATCGCGCGCAACAGGCGCTCTTCCGGCGTGAGCTCGGTCTCACCCTTGGGCGTGACCTTGCCCACCAGGTAGTCACCGGTGGTGACCTCCGCGCCGATCCGGACGATGCCCCGCTCGTCGAGATCCTTGAGGATCTCCTCGGAGACGTTCGGGATGTCGCGGGTGATCTCCTCGGCGCCGAGCTTGGTGTCGCGGGCGTCGACCTCGTGCTCCTCGATGTGGATCGAGGTGAGGACGTCCTGCTTGACCAGGCGCTCCGACAGGATGATCGCGTCCTCGAAGTTGTGGCCCTCCCACGGCATGTATGCCACGACCAGGTTCTTGCCCAGGGCGACCTCGCCGGCCTCGGTCGAGGGGCCGTCCGCGATGACCTGGCCCTTCACGACCTTGTCGCCGGCCTCGACGATCGGCTTCTGGTTCTGACACGTGCCCTGGTTCGAACGCCGGTACTTGAGCAGCTTGTAGGTGTGCAGCGTGCCAGTGCGCTCCTTGACGACGATCTCGTCGGCCGAGACGTCCTCGACCGTGCCGCCGTCCATCGCGATGACCACGTCACCGGCGTCGACGGCCGCGCGGAACTCCACTCCGGTCCCGACGAGCGGGGCGTCGGAGCGGAGCAGGGGCACGGCCTGCTTCTGCATGTTGGCGCCCATCAGGGCGCGGTTGGCGTCGTCGTGCTCCAGGAACGGGATCAAGGCGGCGGCCACCGACACGAGCTGCTTCGGCGACACGTCCATGTAGTCGACCTCGTCCGGCGGCACGGAGTCCACCTCGCCGCCCTTCTTGCGCACGAGCACGAGCGACTCGGTGAACTTGCCCGTCTTGTCGACCGCGGCGTTGGCCTGGGCGATGACGTGCTTGTCCTCTTCGTCGGCCGACAGGTAATCGATCTTGTCGGTCACGCGGCCACCCGTGGCGCGACGGTACGGCGTCTCGATGAAGCCGAACTCGTTGATGCGTCCGTACGACGAGAGCGACCCGATCAGTCCGATGTTCGGACCCTCGGGCGTCTCGATCGGGCACATGCGGCCGTAGTGCGACGGGTGAACGTCTCGGACCTCGAAACCGGCGCGCTCACGCGAGAGGCCACCGGGCCCCAGCGCGGAGAGACGGCGCTTGTGCGTCAGCCCGGAGAGCATGTTCGTCTGGTCCATGAACTGCGACAGCTGCGACGTCCCGAAGAACTCCTTGATCGAGGCGACGACCGGACGGATGTTGATCAGCGTCTGCGGCGTGATCGCTTCGACGTCCTGCGTCGTCATCCGCTCCTTGACCACGCGCTCCATGCGCGAGAGGCCGATCCGGATCTGGTTCTGGATCAGCTCGCCCACGCTGCGGAGACGGCGGTTCCCGAAGTGGTCGATGTCGTCGGGGTCGTAGCCCTCCTGGCCGGCGTGCAGCCGCACCAGGTACCTGACCGTCTTCAGGATGTCCTCGTACGTGAGGACGGCCTTGTACTTCGGCGACCCCGCGGCGACCTCGTCCTTCTGCATCTCGGCGAACACGCGGTAGCGGACCTGCTCCCACGCCTTCTTGTCCGGGTTGTCCAGCTCGGCGAGCGTCTTGGAGTGCTGCCGGAGCTGCTTCAACAGGTCGCCGTCGGCGCCACCCAGCTTCTTGTCGACCTTGTGCCGGCCGACGCGAGCCAGGTCATAGCGCTTCGGGTTGAAGAACAGGTTCTCGAGGAGCGTGCGCGCCGACTCCGCCGTCGGCGGCTCGCCGGGGCGGAGCTTGCGGTAGATGTCCTCGAGTGCTTCCTCCTGCGTTTCGACGTGGTCCTTCTCCAGCGTGAGCTGGATAGAGGGCGCGTTGTCGAACAGCGTCAGGATCTCGTCGGCGGTCCAGCCCAGCGCTTTCAACAGCACCGTGACGTTCTGGCGCCGCTTGCGGTCGATGCGGACGCCGACCGTGTCCTTCTTGTCGACGTCGAACTCGAGCCAGGCTCCGCGGCCCGGGATGATCTTGGCCACGTAGACGTCCTTGTCGGACGTCTTGTCGAGATCCTTGGAGAAGTAGGCGCCGGGGGAACGCACGAGCTGCGACACGACGACGCGCTCGGTGCCGTTGATGATGAAGGTGCCCCGACCCGTCATGATCGGGAAGTCCCCCATGAAGACTTCCTGCTCCTTGATCTCGCCGGTCACCTTGTTCACGAACGTGGCTTCGACGAACAGCGGCTGGCTGTACGTGATGTCCTTGTCGCGGCACTCCTCTTCAGAGGCCTTGACGTCTTTGAACTGGTGACGGCCGAAATACAGCTGGAACTGTTCGGTGAAATCTTCGATGGGTGAGACTTCTTCGAGGACCTCTTTCAGACCCTCGGACAGGAGCCAATCGAACGACTCCCTCTGGATGCCCACGAGGTCGGGGAGTGGAAGGACCTCGTCGAGCTTGGCGAAACTGACACGTTCACGGACAGGGACAAGCTGATCAGGCAAAAGGGATCCCTCCCGGGGAAGCTAGCTGGCGCACGGCAGAGCGCGGTGGACGGCGTGGACGGCACGGCAATCGGGTAGTGTACGCACGAAAGCAGGCACAGTCAACCCGCGCCTGCACGATCCCTGGCAGGGACGGGCGGAAGGCTACGCCCTACGGCGCCGGAGGTCAACCCAGGTCGGGGCGGTAAGGGATCGGGTCCCGGAGCGCCTCCGCGAGGCGGGGATTGTTCCGATCCCTTTCGGACAGGACGGGATCCGTGGCGGGCCAGTCGATCCCGAGCTCCGGGTCGTTCCAGGCGATCCCCCACTCGTCCGAGCCGTCGAAGTACCGGTCCACCAGGTATCCCAACGTGAGGTCGGTCACTGCGAGGAACCCGTGCGCGACACCCGGCGGGATGAACAAGCCTCGCGGGGTCTCCGCAGACAATCGCATCGTCGAGACGGCGCGTTCCGTCGGCGACCCCGTCCGGAGGTCCGCCATCGCGACGAACATCTCCCCCGCGGCAACGAACCAGTAGTCCCACTGCATCCGATGGAAGTGCAGCGCGCGGAGCGAGCCGGCCGTGGAACGAGAGATGTTGCCCTGCAGGGCCGACCGTGCCGTCGGGAGCCACGACTCGCGATAGAACTCGACGAACGATCCACGTGCGTCGGGGTGCACCTGGAGGTCGACGACGGTCACCCCGTCGATGTCCGTGTTCATCCGGTGACGATGTTCGAGGGCACCCGCGGGCGGAACGTCAGGAGACGTCGGCGGGCGAGTTCGCTGCGGCCTCGGCCCACGTGCTCACCGGGTTCGACCCATCCTGGATCGGGCCATCCTGCACGCCGTTCACGTCGCCGACGAACGAGCCCATCCCGCCCAGCGCGTTGACCATGTCGGCAACCGCATTGGCCAGCCGAACCCCTTGCTCCGCGGACTCGATCCGCACGCCTCGCGCCGACAGGACGTCGAAGAATCCCTCGAGGGTCGCGCGTTGGTCGCCCAAGAGCGATGCCTCGGAGACGTTGAGCGCCCGTGCCAACCGCGCGAGCGTCTGGATGGACGGCTCCACGTGGCCGTTCTCGTATCGCGACAGCCGTGCTTTGGGGATGCCCGACAGGTCCTCGAGCTCCGACTGGCTGAACCCGGCCTGCAAGCGCGCCTCGCGCAGCCGATTGCCGAAATGCTTGCCATCGACGGTTGTCACGTAGCGCACCTCCTCGACCAGCGTTCGCGACGGACCCGATCCCGCGCCGGACCTTAGCACGGGCGGTTGAGAGATGGAACGCCCCGAACAAGGGTGCAGGCTCCGGCCCGCGAGGCTGTCCTCACGGGCCGGAGTCCGAACGCCTACTTGACCTCGACCGAAGCTCCGGCGGCCTCGAGGGCCTCCTTCGCCTTGTCGGCGGCTTCCTTGGTGACCTTCTCCAAGACCGTCTGCGGCGCGCCGTCGACCAGATCCTTGGCCTCCTTCAGGCCGAGGCTGGTGAGCGCGCGCACCTCCTTGATGACTTGGATCTTCTTGTCGCCCGCGCCGGTGAGGACCACGTCGAACTCCGACTGCTCCTCCTCGGCCTCCGCGCCTCCGCCACCGCCGCCGCCGGGCGCCGCCATCATCATGGGGCCGGCCGCCGCCGCCTTCACGTCGAAGGCCTCCTCGAACTGCTTGATGAACTCCGACAGCTCGAGGAGCGTCATCTCCTTGAACTGGTCGAGCAACTCGTCCGTGCTCATCTTCGCCATCGGTTACTCCTCTCCTTCTGCGTCAGGTTGTTCAGGTGCTGCGTCTGGTTGGGCTTCGGGTTCTGCGTCGGCCGCCTGCGGCTCTGACGGCGGCTCCGGCTCCGCTGCCTGCTCCGACTCAACTGCCGCCGGCTCCGGCTCGGCTGCCGCTGCTGGCTCGGCTGCCTCGGGAGCTTCGTCCACGACGGGGGCGTCTGTCGCGGGCGCGGCCTCTGCGACGGAATCGTCGGGCACCTTCTCCTTGTATGCCTCGAGCAGCGAGAGGAACTTCGACTGCGCCGAGACGAACATGGAAGCGGCTCGGGACATCTCGCCCTTCAGCAGCCCCGCGATCTTCGAGAGCATGACCTCCTTGGAATCGAGGTCCGCGAGTCCTTTCGCCTCATCGGCCGACAGGACCTTGCCCTCCATGTAGCCGCCCTTGAGGATCAGGGCGGGGAACTTCTTCGCGGCGTCCACGACCTTCTTGGCCGCCGCCACGGGATCACCGGCGACGAACGCGACCGCGGTCGGCCCTTCGAGCAAGGACTCGAGATCCTCGATCGACGCATCGGCCGCCGCTCGTTGCATCAGCGTGTTCTTCACCACGGCGAACCTCGTGCCGCCCTCGGCAAGGGACCGGCGGAGCTCGGTGATGTCGGACACCGTCAGACCGCGGTACTCGGTGAGCAGCAATGCGTCGGATCCTTCGATCCCCGCTTTGAGCTCAGCGACCCGGTCGATCTTCTCGGCTTTGGGCATCGCGCCTCCTCAGGAATGAAATAACGCGCCTCCGCAGACGGCGGAGACGCGCGGGACGCGACATCTTCGGTTGCCTCGGCGGGTACCCGGATGGGATTACGCGCTCTCGCGCCCCTGCTGTCTGCGGCGGAAGAAGGTTAGCAGGACGGTCACTCGATGCTCGGGCCGGGCGCGACCACGTCCTCGGGCGTCGGTCGGAGGAAGCGGCGCTCGAATACCACCAAGGCGATCATCACGACCGCGCCGAGCGCGAACAGCAACCAGTAGAAGGGATACGCGTGGTACACGAAGAGGACCCGATGGTCGCCGGGATCCACCCTGACCCCGACGAACCCCGGCGCGATCATCTCGGTGGGTGCATCACGGCCGTCCACGGTGACGGTCCATCGCGGATCGAACGACGCCTTCAGCTGGACCACGGCCGTCCGGTCGGCGTGCACGTCGCCGCCGAAGCGACCATCGGCGGGCTGCGCGATCGTCGTCATCACGCTCCCCGCCGGGGTCGTGGGATCGTCCCCCGGACCGAGCGTAGGCGCGGCGCCCGGCGCGCCGGCGAACGCCAGCGTCGGATAGCGACCCTGCAAGGGGAGATCGGAGGTGAGGAACCTCGCCATCTGCAAGCCGAGGTTCGTCCGGTCGACGGCCACGGGTGCGACCGTGTCGACCACCGAAAGGTAGCCGATATCTCCCGTCGACCAGAGCACCCACCGACCGGCGGTCGCCGACCGGATCGATCCCGCGGGCGGCGTCACGTCTGCGGGCAAGACGGCCCAGCGCACGCCGAACATGTCCACCTGCGCGGGGACGTGTGCGGCGAACCGGTTCTCCACGTTGGACATCAGCGACCACGTAGGGCGGGTGAACCCCACGGCATCGGCATCGAGGTTCAGCAGAGCGGCGAACGCCGGGACGAACAGGATCTTGGGTGCTGCCTTGTTGGCGCGCATGCCGCCGTAGATCCGACCGGGAGCGGTCGCCTTGGCCTTCGCGACGAGCGACGCGAAGTCGGCGCCATCCGTCGACTGGGCGGCGCGCTGCTCCGAGATCCACCCGGCGCCGGTCCGCTCGTACGAGTAGCGCTCGGCCGCCGCCGGCGCGACCACGGCGATCAGCACGACACCGAGCGCTCCGGCGGCGAACGCCGGTTTGATCCACTCCGCGCGCGTGCGAACCACGCGCATCGCCTGCGTCCCCGCCCATGCGCCGCCGATCCCCGCCAGGTAGATGCCGGCCAGGTGCACGCCGGTGACGTAGCGACGCAGGAACAGGTCGGTCGCGCCCGGCAGCACGTCGATGACGAACCCGAGGGTCGGACGGCCGAAGAACAACAAGAGGCTGAGTAACCCGACGGCAGGGACGGCACGTGCGGTCTCGGTGCGACGGAACCGCCACACGCACACCCCGAGGCCGATCAGGGCCAGCACGCTGACCACCGGGAACCGGTGGTTGTCGAAGATGCGCCCCGTGACCAGCCACCCCATGACACGCCGGGCCCCGAACGAGTCGTAGTAGAACGTGCCGCGGGAGAACTCGTCCTGCGTCATCCACTTCGCGTCGGTGAGGAGCGGGACCAGCATCCAGGCGGAGGTCGCGAGGGCGCCGACGGCGACGAGCGCCGCCCGGCCGGTGCGGCGCCAGAAGTCGCTCGGCGCCAGCAGCACCCACACGCCCAGGCTCAACATCGCCAGGTAGCCGATCAACAGGTGCAGGCAGATCGTGATGCCCAGGACGAACGCCGCGAGCGCGATCGTCCGGCCCTTCGAGACCGCTCGCCACGTGAGTCCCCATGCGAACGGCAGCGCCCACATCCCCCACAGCTGGGCCCACGTGCCCGAGCCGCGCCAGACGTAGCTGGACCATTCGAACCCGAGTGCGGGGGCGCTCACGATCAGGGGCGACACCAGGGCGGCCACGCCGGCCGCCCACGGCTCGAGGTCGAAGAGCCTTCCGCCGCAGTACACAGCGATCGGCCAGGTGCACAACAACAGGTACAACGACCACCGGAACGTGCCGCCGCCGAGCACGGCGGTTGCGGTGCCCGTCAAGATGTGGGGCAGGCTCTGGTAGTGGTGGAAACGCGACGCGCCGAGCGAGAGGTACGGGTACCACCCGTCGAACGGCAGGTGTCCGTCGCGGATCCGCTGCGCTGCCCAGCCGACCATCGACCGATGGATCCCGGCATCGTTCAGGAACCAGACATCGAACAGCTCGGCCCGCAGCGTCCAGAGGCTGAACCCGACGGCGGCGCCGACCAGGATCCACGGCAGCCGCCGCGCACGGGTCGACGGCTCGGCCATGCTGTCGGCCGGTCGCTTCGCGCTAGGCGGGGACGCTCAGATCGACGCCCTTCGGATGGGCGGTGTCGATCCGGACGCTCGGCCCCATCGTCGTCGAGACCGCGAGGCTCTTGATGTACCGGCCCTTCGCCCCCGTGGGCTTGGCGCGGAGGAGCTCGTCGACGACCGCGAGGTAGTTCTCGATCAGCGCGTGCTCGTCGAACGACTTCTTGCCGACGATGACGTGGACGTTGCCCGTGCGATCCGAGCGGTACTCGACCTTGCCGCCCTTGATGTCCGAGACAGCCTTGGCGATGTCCATGGTGACCGTGCCCGTCTTCGGGTTCGGCATGAGCCCGCGCGGACCCAGGACACGACCGGCCTTGCCGACCACGGCCATCATGTCCGGCGTGGCCACCGCCGCGTCGAAGTCGATGTTGCCCTTGATGACGTCCTCGACGAGCTCCTCGCCGCCGACCACGTCGGCGCCGGCCTCGGTGGCCTCACGCGCCTTGTCGCCCACGGCGAAGACGGCCACGCGGACGGATCGGCCGGTGCCGTTGGGCAGCGACACGGTCCCGCGGACCATCTGGTCGGCCTTGCGCGGGTCGATCCCGAGGTTGAACGCGATCTCGACCGTCTCGTCGAACTTCGCATCGGGGAGCGACTTGAGGACCTTGAAGGCCTCGCCCGGCGCGTACTCCTTCTCGCGATCGACCTTGCCCTCCGCATCGCGGTAGCGCTTGCCGTGCGCGGTCATGCGTCCACCTCCACGCCCATGCTGCGGGCGGTGCCGGCGATGATCAGCATCCCGTGCTCGACGTCGTTCGCGTTCAGGTCGTCCATCTTCTGCTCCGCGATCTTGCGCACCTGATCCTGCGTGAGCCGCCCGACCTTGGTGCGGTTCGGGATGTCCGATCCCTTCTCGATCCCCGCGGCGGCCTTGATGAGCTCCGCGGCCGGCGGCTGCTTCGTGACGAACGAGAACGACCGGTCCTCGTAGATCGTGAGTTCCACCGGGATGATCTGACCCGCGAACTGCTGCGTCGCCTCGTTGTACTGCCGGCAGAAGTCCATGATGTTGACCCCGTGCTGCCCCAGCGCGGTGCCGACCGGCGGCGCAGGCGTGGCCGCGCCGGCCTTGATCTGGAGCTTCACGAGGGCGAGCGTCTTCTTCTTCGCCATGTGGTGCTTCACCTCCTGCGGTGCCTAGCGGCCGCCGAAGCGACCTCCCGCACTCTCGGTTGTTCTCTCTGATGGGCTACCGCTTCGCTGCTTGAGCCCGTGTTCCTAGGCTACCGCTTCGCAGCGTGAGCCCTAGACCTTCGACACCTGGTCGAAGCCCAGCTCGACCGGCGTCTCCCGGTCGAAGATGTTGACGAGGACCTTCAGCTTGCTCTGGTCCACGTTGATCTCGCTGATCGTGCCGTTGAAGTCGGCGAACGGCCCGGAGATGATGCGCACCACGTCGCCCTCCTCGAACCCGAGGCGGAACTGGGGCTTCACCTCTTCCTTCTTCACCACGAGGATCTTCTCGACCTCTCGGCGGGACAGCGGCGTGGGCTTGGAGCCCGTGCCCGCCGAGACGAACCCGGTGACGCCGGGCGTGTTCCGCACGACGTACCAGGAGTCGTTGTCGTAGATCATCTTCACCAGCAGGTAGCCGGGGAAGACCTTCTTCTGCACGACCTGCTTCTTGCCGCCCTTGATCTCCATGACGTCTTCCATGGGGATGTGGACGTTGAAGATCTTGCCTTCCATCTGCATGGTGTGGATGCGTGATTCGAGGTTCGTCTTCACCTTGTTCTCGTAGCCCGCGTAGGTGTGGACGACGTACCAATCTCCCGGCCCGGCGTACGGATCGTGGGCCGCCGGCTCTTCCACGATCGGCCTCAGCCGCCACAGCCTCTTCGACGATGACTTCCTCGACCGCCTCGTCGATGATCGCTTCTTCGACCGCCTCTTCGACCGCTTCTTCGACGATGGCTTCTTCGACCGCTTCCTCGACGACCTCGTCGACCGCCTCGTCGATGACGGCTTCCTCGACGGCCTCCTCGAGGACGGCCTCTTCCACGACGGTCTCGATCAGGGAGTCGGCCAGCACGTCTTCCTCCGCCTCATCTGCTTCGGGGGTGGAGGCGACGTCTTCGGTGTCAGGCGCGTCGAGCGTGGCGTCCGCGGTCGTTTCGTCTTCGATGGTCTGGGTCGTCTCGGTCACGTCGTTCTCAGCTTCCTGTGTCTGGGTCGTCTCGGCCGCGGGTGCGACCTCGGTCATCTCGGCTCCGGGCTCCGTTCCGTCCTCGTCGCGTGCGCCGTCGGGGCTGGGATCGTGGGTCACGGAGGTCCTCAGGAGGTCAGTTGTTGGTGAGCACGTTGAAGATCAGCTTGGAGAACACGAAGTCGAGGCCGAACACCAGTGTCGTCATCACGACGACGGTCACCAGCACCACGACGGTATAGGAGATGAGCTCACGACGCGAAGGCCAGTCGACCTTGCGGAGCTCCTGACGAACCTCCTTGAGGAACTGGCGGGCACCCGCGCGCTTCTTCTTCTCCGTGGGCGCGGAGGAACGGCGCGCCGAGGTGGTGGCGGCTTCGCGACGTTCGGCCGGTGAGGCCTTCGCGCGCCGCTCCTGGCGCTCCTGCATCCGCTTCATCTGCCTGTTCATGGATCTCCCTTGCAGGGGCGGAGGGACTTGAACCCCCAACCTTCGGTTTTGGAGACCGGTGCTCTACCAGATTGAGCTACGCCCCTCGGCTCCGGTCGCCCAGGTCGTTGGGGACTTCGGAGTCCTCAGTATAGGTACGACCCCACGCCTCGGCAAAGGAGCGCAGGTCCGAAGGCTGGGCTCCATCCTTTCTGTCCGAGGTGCGTGTTCGAGCCACACACGTGACCTATGCTTCGCTCGACGCATCGCGCCGGCCCCGGATCGCGAGGCTTCAACATGGACACCGATACCACGTATTCGCCGGAAGGTCCCGGCGGCCCCCGGCGTGGATTGTTCACCCGTCGCCCCGACGCCCCCGAGGTCCTGCCCCCTCCGCCACAGCGCACGACAGCGCTCGACCTCGCGATCGCGGAACGGCTGGACGACGGCCTGCGGGCGATCGAGGAGCACGCGGCGACCCTGATGCGCGAGATCGCCACGGAGATGTGGCGCACATCGGGCGCGGATACCGCCGACGAGCAGGACCGCATCCTCAGCTTCATCTCGCGGGACCAGGCCATCAAGAGCCTCATCGCGGCGAGCGACGACCGGTTCCAGGCGCTGGCGCTCCGCACGGCCCGTCTGGAGGATGCCCTCGCAGAGCTCGCTGAGAACGGCCGTCTGGTCCGTGAGGCGATCCAGCTCTCGGCGAACTCGGTCCACGAGATCGCGAACTCTCCGACGCTCCAGGGCGTCGAGATGATCCGCACCCAGCTCGAGCAGGTCGAGGCGCACATCTCATCGACGTTCGCGCACCTCGACGAACGTGACAAGAACCTCACCGGGGCGATCCAGCAGCGGATCGTGGAACACGGCGACCTCATCGCGCGCGAGACCGCCCGGATCGTCGAAGCCATGGAGAGCTACGTGCAGGGCGGCGCGGAGGCCATGGGCCGGCTGGCGCAGCGGGTCGAACAGCACGCGGCGGCGTTCGCCACCCACGACGAGACGCTGGCCGAGAAGGTCCGCACCACGATCGCCGAGGAGACGCGCGAGAGCGCGGAGCAGATGCAGATGCTCGCCGAGCGGGTGGGCATCCAGGGGCGGACCAGCCAGGAGCACCAGATGGCGATGGAACGCCTGGTCGAGACCCGCGTCATGGGGCTGGCGCAGCTGACACGGTCGGATTCGCAGGCGCTCAGGGAACTGATGGAGCGCAACTCGGCCGAGCAGGTGGAGCGCCTCCGCGACACGATCGACGAGCGGATGTCCGCGCTCACGCTCGCGTTGAGCGGAGCGGTCGAGCGGAACATGGCCTCGCTGACCGAGCGCGTCGACGCGCAGCTCGGCACCGTGGCCGAGACGGTCGCCCAGCGCGCGGCCGAGGCCGCCGACATCGCGGTGGCGTCCACGTTCGAGCAGACCCTCGAGCGGCTCAACACGGCGGCGGATGCGATCGATTCGATGGGCGTCACGGTGGTCGAGACGCTCGTCACCTCGCGCGCCCAGACCGAGGAGCGGATGTCCGAGCACATGGACGACCGCCTGGCGGCGCTCGCGAAGATGATCCGATCCGACAACCGCGTGATCGCCGAGCGCTTCGCGGCCGCGCCGGAGGGATCGTCGGGCGGCGCCGACCCGGACATCGCCAAGCAGACGCTCCGCGCGGTGAAGGAGCTCCAGGCCGGGATGGGCACCGACGTGATGGGTTCGGTGGAGCGCCGGTTCCAGTCGATGTCGGAGCAGCTCCACAAGGAGACCCAGTCCACGGCGGAGGCCATGGTCAAGGTCGCCGAGGTCCTGGGCGAGAAGATGGACCGGTTGTCCGTCCGGGTGGACGAGGGCGTCGGCGGCGATCTGCAGATCGTGATCGACCGGATGAGCGACGCGATCCAGGCGATGTCGGGGCAGCACCGCCGGGACTAGCCGACCAAGGTCAGCTCGGGAACCGGACCTCGGCCTCGCCCTTGCGGATCGCGAACTCCGGCCGGCCGTCGCGTTCCACGGTCACCCACAGCTCCGCGACCACCGTGCGGCTCGGCTCGTCCACAGATCGGACCCGGCCTCCCGCCACGATCTCCTCTCCCATGAACACCGGCGCACGGAACTGCGCCGAGAGCCGTGCGATGTTCGCCGGATCCCCCGCCCATCCAGCCACGCACGCTCCGAGGTGGCCCATCGTGAACATCCCGTGCGCGATGATGCCGTCGAACCCGACCATCCGTGCCACGTCGTCATCCTGGTGGAGCGGGTTCTGGTCCCCACTGGCGTTCGCGTAGACGCGGACGTCCTCACGGGTCACGGTGCGTGAGAGCGCCGGGAGCTCGTCTCCCACGTGGATGTCCGCGAACCGTGCGCTCATGTGGCCGGCTCCCGTTCGATCATGGTGGAACGAGCCACGGCAGCGACCCTGTCGTCGACACCCCTCATCTGCGTCTCGATCACCATGAAACCGTTGCCGCCTTTGTGACGGATCGACGCGATCCTCGGCTGGACCCGCAAGGTTTCGCCTATCCGCAACGGCCGATGGAACACGTACTCCTGGGTCCCGTGGACCACCCGCGTGAAGTCCAGTCCCAGCTCTGGATCGCCGATGACCTGCGGAAACACGGTGAACTCGGCCGCGGTGAGGAACGTGGGAGGCACGCCGGGCGGACCGCCGAACAGCTCCTGGAACGCGCGAACGCGCTCCTCGCTGATCTCGAACGCAACCTGGTCGTACGTCTTGCCTTCGGCCGCAGGGTTCACGCGGCGCACGCTACCCGCGGACGCCTGCACCCGGCAAGCAGGGAGGGTGCGTGCGTCGGTCGAGAGAGCCGCCTAGGATTCGACGCGATGGATGCCGACGAAGCCCGCATCTCCGTCCTCATCGTCGACGACCACCGAGCGTTCGGTGAGGCGCTCGCCGTGGCCCTCGACAAGGAAGACGACCTGGAAGTGGTCGTCGTGGCAGTGGACGGCGAAAGCGCCGCCGAGGAAGCCGAGGTCCGGCAGCCCGACGTGGTGCTGGTCGACCTCCAGATGCCGGGCATCGACGGGCTGGAGACGTCCCGTCGCATCCGCGCCGTGTCGAAGGAGACCGCGGTGGTCGTCCTCACCGGCTCCGACGACGAGCTCGCGCTCGGGCGAGCCATCCAAGCCGGAGCCCATGGGTTCCTGCGCAAGACCGCCGCCGTCCAGGACCTGGCCCAGGCCGTTCGCGCCGCCCACCGTGGAGAGCCGTTGAACGGACACGACGAGGTGGAGTTCGCCCTCCGCCGGCTCCGCCGGCTCCGGGCGCGTGACGACGACATCGATCAGCGGTTCGATCGGTTGACGCCCCGCGAGCTCCAGATCCTGCAGCTGCTCGCGGAGAGCAAGACCCCGGACGAGATCGCCACGGAGCTCGCGGTCAGCCGCAACACGCTGCGGACGCACATCCAGAACATCCTGATGAAGCTCGGCGTGCACTCGAAGCTCGACGCGATCGTGGCAGCGATCCGACTCGGACGGGTGAGCACGGAAGACGTCGCGGGCCCCGTCGAGGTGCCGGAGCTTCGGACGGCGCCGGACAGCGAAGAGGCGAGCTAGCGCGTTTCGCGATGGAGCGTGTGCTTGCGCTCGCAGCGGCAGTACTTCTTCAGCTCGAGCCGGTCGCGGTCGTTCACGCGGTTCTTCACCGTGTTGTAGTTGCGCCGCTTGCACTCCGTGCACGCGAGCGTGATCTTCGGGCGGTTGTCACCCTTCGCCATCAGCCGTTCTCCCTCATCGCCGCGCGCACCCCATCGGCGAACGCAGGATCGTCACGTCGTTCCTTCACCGCTGCCCACACGTCCGGGCGATCGGCGTTCGACATCCCAAGGTACACGCGAACGGCTCCGTCGAGCGCGCGCCGTCCTCCGCGTGGGCGCCGGAGGAGGAACTCCTCGAGATGTCGGTGTAGCAGCTCATTTGAGGATCTTGGTCACGCGGCCGGCACCGACGGTGCGTCCACCCTCGCGGATCGCGAAGCGCAGGCCTTCCTCCATGGCGATGGGGGCGATCATCTCGACCGTCATCTCCACGTTGTCTCCGGGCATCACCATCTCCACGCCCTCGGGCAGGTGCGCGGTGCCGGTGACGTCGGTCGTGCGGAAGTAGAACTGGGGGCGGTAGCCGTTGAAGAACGGGGTGTGGCGGCCTCCCTCGTCCTTGGAAAGGATGTAGACCTTGGCCTCGAAGTCGGTGTGCGGGGTGATCGAGCCGGGCTTGGCGAGCACCTGGCCGCGCTCGACGTCTTCCTTGTCGATCCCGCGCAGCAGCACGCCCACGTTGTCCCCGGCCTGCACCTCGTCGAGGAGCTTGCGGAACATCTCGAGGTCGGTGGCGACGGTCTTGCGGGTGTCGTGGATCCCGACGATCTCGACCTCACTCATCTTGGCGAGCGTGCCTTGCTCGACCTTGCCCGTCACGACCGTGCCGCGACCGGTGATCGAGAACACGTCCTCGATCGGCATCAGGAACGGCTTCTCGGTGTCGCGCACCGGCTCGGCGATGTAGGTGTCACACGCCTCCATCAGCTCGTCGATCTTCTTGACCCATTCCTCGTCGCCCTCCAGGGCCTTGAGCGCCGAGACCTGGATGATCGGGGTGTCGTCGCCGGGGAACTCGTAGGAGGTCAGGAGCTCGCGGACCTCGAGCTCGACGAGCTCCAGGAGCTCGGGGTCATCCACGGCGTCGCACTTGTTCAAGGCCACGACGATGTAGGGGACGCCGACCTGACGGGCGAGCAGCACGTGCTCACGCGTCTGGGGCATGGGGCCGTCGGCCGCGGACACGACGAGGATCGCGCCGTCGATCTGGGCGGCGCCGGTGATCATGTTCTTGATGTAGTCGGCGTGACCGGGCATGTCGACGTGGGCGTAGTGGCGGTTGTCGGTCTCGTACTCCACGTGGGCGATCGCGATCGTGATGCCGCGCTCGCGCTCCTCGGGCGCCTTGTCGATCTGGTCGAACGGGGTGAACTCCGCCAGACCCTTGTCGGCCTGGCGCTTGGTGATCGCGGCCGTGAGCGTGGTCTTGCCGTGGTCGATATGGCCCATCGTGCCGATGTTCACGTGGGGCTTCGTGCGCTCGAACTTCTTCTTCGACATGCCTTCCTCCGAGGTGCATCCCGGGCTTCCGACGGACGATCCGTAGCGGCGGGTGGAATCGAACCACCGACACAGCGATTATGAGCCGCTTGCTCTGCCTCTGAGCTACGCCGCCGTGTTCGGGACGGGAGTCTACCTGCGGCGATGCCGCAACGGCAGCATCTCCACAGCTTCCTCCCGAGGCGCCGATCACGGAACGTTCGAGCCGGGGCGGGGAATCGAACCCCGGACCTCCTCCTTACCATGGAGGCGCTCTGCCGACTGAGCTACCCCGGCGGCCGGGAGATGATAACAATGCGCCCGTCCCAACCTCGGATGACGTGCCACGATGTTCCGATGCGCCGACCTCTGATCGCGTTCGTCGCGGTGCTGTCGCTGGTCTCGTGCGCGACGGACGAACCGACCGTCGACGCCGTACCCGTCACGTCAGCGGTGATCCAGACCGACGACGGAACCACCCGGCTCACGGTCGAGGCGGCCGATACGGATAGCGAGCGGGAGCACGGGTTGATGGATCGCACGTCCCTGGGCGCGGACGACGGCATGGTGTTCCTCTTCGATGCCGCCTCGAGCGGGAGCTTCTGGATGAAGGACACGCTGATCCCGCTCTCGATCGCGTTCTGGGACGAGACGGGCAGGATCGTGGGCATCCGGGACATGGACCCGTGTACGGCCGATCCATGTCCCACCTACGGGTCTCCGGAGCCGTACGTCGGAGCGCTCGAGGTGAACCAAGGGTTCTTCGAGGAACACGGGGTGGTGATCGGTGACCACATCGAGCTCAGCTGACGACGCCTGCCTGCTCTGCACCGCGCAGCACGTGACCGACTGGCACCACCAGGACGACGACTGCTGGGTCGCGGACTGCATGGTGTGCCGGACGCCGATGGTGGTGTGGCGCGTCCACGGACTTCCGGAACCCGAGCTCGAGGCACGCCTGTTGAGCCATCTGGAGCGGATCGCCGCGGCCCGCTACGGCGAGGATGGCTACTACGTCGACGGCGAACGACGCCGCATCCCCGATCACTGGCACGCGCACGCGCGACCGGCCGGCGGCTTCTTCGACCCGGCGAGCGACCTCTACGGGAAGTATTGAGCCGCTCCTTGTTGCGAACGTGTGACGTTCGGGCCTATCGACCTTCGCCCTGGGCCGGATGCCCTTGACACCCCTCGGTTCCGCCGGTACATCTGTACGCGTCGCGATCGACCGGAAGCTGCCGGAGATCGCCGCCCGAAACGCCCGCACCGCCCGCACCACTCTTTTCGGTTGACCGGACCACCGGAGGCCGTTCCATCCGCCCCGGCCGCGTCCCGGCCATCGAAAGGAGATCGCATGTCGATCCGCAGTCGAAAGCTCTTCGGTTTCACGTCCATCGTCCTCGCCATCTTCGTGCTCGCCGCGTGCAGCAACGGTGACGGCAGTGGAGATGGCGCTAGCGCAGCACCAGCGCCAGCGCGAGCGGCGACGGCACGTGCACGCCTTCGGACTCCCCCGTGGTCACGCTTGCCGCGTACAGCAACCCCTACGTCGCATACGGAAAGATCACGACGAACTTCGCTACCGAGTGGAAGGACGCGCACGACGGCCAGTCGATCATCTGGCAGCTGTCGTTCGGCGGGAGCACCACGCAGGCGACGAACATCGTGAACGGCTTCAAGGCCGACATCTACGCATCGTCGACCGGTCCCGACGTCCAGATGGTTCAGGACGCGGGGTTGATCACCCACGATTGGCAGAGCGACCCCGACGGTTCGGTCGTGCAGGCTGGTTCCGTCGCGTTCGCTGTTCGACCCGGGAACCCCAAGGGGATCGAGAACTGGGACGACCTGACGCAGCCGGGACTCCAGATCCTCACCCCCGACCCGGCGCAGAGCGGCGGTGCCAGGTGGAACATCGTGGCGGCGTACGGAGCGGCGATGCGCGGCGAGGTGCCCGGGTACGAAGCCAACAACCCGGCGGATGCCCAGCGACTGCTGGAAGGCATCTTCAAGAACGTCACCGTGCTGGACAAGAGCGCCAACGACTCGCTCAAGAACTTCGAAGCGGGCAACGGTGACGTGGCGATCACGTACGACTACCAGCTGGCGACGTCGATCGCCGCGGGGATCGAGGAAGATCTCGTGATCCCGCCGTCGACGGTGGCGATCCGGACACCCGCCGTCGTCGTCGACACGGTCGCGGAGGAGCACTGCGTCAAGGAGATCGCCGACGCGTTCGTCGAGTACCTGCACACGCCTGACGCGCAGGATGTGTTCTACAGCTCGGCCTACACGCGCCCGGTTGACCCGGCGAAGACCGCGGACGCTACCGACTACCTGCCGGCGGTGAAGGACCTCTTCACCACCGACGACCTCGGCGGTTGGGACGTGCTCGTGGATGACACCGTGTTCGGTCCCGACGGCGCCTTCACCAAGGCGTTCCAGGCAGTCCAGGGATAGGCGAGCGTGGCGCAAGCAACCATCGAACGAGCAACGACAGATCGGCCACCCAGTGGCCGCGCCCGGCGACAGCCGGGCGCGGCCCTCGGCCGCTTGTCCCTGCGAGCGATCGCCTTCCTCTACCTCGGCCTCTTCATCGTGTTGCCGGTCATCGCGATCATCGATCGCGGATTCTCGGACGGCCTCGGCGACCTCTCGGACGCGCTCGGTTCGTTCGGAGCCTGGAACGCGATCAAGCTGACACTCATCATGGCCACGCTGACGGCCGTGATCAACGGGATCCTCGGAACCCTGCTGGCGTACGTGCTCGTCCGGGTCCGATTCCCGGGCCGTGGCCTCCTGTCGACGATCGTCGATCTTCCGTTCGCCGTGCCGACCCTCGTCGCCGGCGTCATGCTCGTGGCCCTGTACGGGCCGAACTCGGCCGTCGGAGGCTGGTTCGAGGATCACGGGGTCCACATCATCTTCGCCCCGCTCGGGATCTTGCTCGCGCTGCTGTTCGTCACGCTCCCGCTCGTCGTTCGGAGCGTGCAACCGGTCCTGCTGGAGCTCGATCCGGCGGAGGAGGAGGCAGCGCGCGTCCTGGGAGCGGGGCGGTGGACGACGTTCCGCAAGGTGATGCTGCCGGCGCTCCGCCCGGCCATCGCCGCGGGCGCGCTGCTGACGTTCGCCCGGAGCCTGGGTGAGTTCGGCGCGATCGTCTTCGTCTCGGGCAACATCCCGAACAAGACGCTGACCGCTCCGGTGCTGATCATCACAGCTGATCCTCGCGGACCCCGCCCAGGCCGCCGCCGTCTCGGCGTTGCTCTTCGGCATCTCGTTCCTGCTCGTGCTGGCGACCGAGAAACTCCTGTCGCGCCATTCCGAGGTGTTCTGGGCATGAGCGTGGGAACGCCGGTGCAGCCAGACACGCGACCGACCGACGAGTACGCGATCGCGCAGCGGGCGCGGAACGCCGATGCACGTAGAGGCCGTCTCGTGCGTGCGCTCATGTTGACGGTCTCGCTGCTGTACGTCCTGGCGCTGCTGATCGCCCCGCTCGCCGGGATCGTCTACAACGCGCTCAAGGCAGGCATCGGGGCGATCGGCGACACCTTCAGCCAGCCCGACGTCGTGCACGCGGTCTACCTGACGTTCCTGATCATGTCCATCACGGTGGTGGTGACGAGCGTCTTCGGCGTCATCGTCGCGCTCGTGCTCGCCCGTGACCGCTTCCGCGGGAAGCCGTTCGTCTCGGCGTTGGTCGACGTCCCGCTCGCGGTCTCGCCGGTCATCGTCGGCCTCATGGCGGTCCTGCTCTTCGGGACCGGGCGGGTGGTTCGAGGCGTTCTTCGCGGCGCGCGGGATCCAGGTCATCTTCGCGCTTCCCGTCGATGATCCTGGTCACGATCTTCATCTCCATCCCGTTCGTGATCAGGGAGGTGCTGCCGGTGCTCCGAGAGCTCGGCATGGAGGAGGAGCAGGCCGCATGGACGCTCGGCGCCTCCAAGCTCCAGACGTTCCTGCGGGTGACCTTGCCGAACATCCGGTGGGGACTCCTGTACGGGATCGCGTTGTCCGCCGCTCGCGCCATCGGCGAGATCGGCGCGGTGCTCATCGTGAGCGGGCTCCTCCAGGGGCAGACGGAGACCGCGACGATCTACATCTTGCGATCCTTCGAGCAGTACCAAGATCAGCAGGGATACATCGTCGCCTTGATGTTGGCGGCGTTCTCGATCGTGCTGCTCCTCGGGATCGAGTACCTCAAACACCGGAGAACGAAGGAGGCGAAATAGATGGCTGCCACGATCGAGGTCGAGGGGCTGACGAAGTCGTTCGGATCGTTCCGTGCCGTCGACGACGTCAGCTTCGTTGCCGAAGACGGGAAGATCACCGCGCTGCTCGGTCCGAGCGGTTCCGGGAAGAGCACCGCGCTCCGCATGATCGCGGGCCTGGAGCGCCCGGACGCGGGCCGGATCACGCTCGCCGGCGAGGACCAGACCGAGGCGTCCGTGCAGGAGCGGCGCATCGGGTTCGTGTTCCAGCACTACGCGTTGTTCCGGCACATGACCGTCCGCCAGAACGTGGCGTTCGGGCTCAAGGTCCGCAAGGAAGCCAAGGACGAAACCGCCAAACGAGTGGAGGAGCTGCTCGAGCTGGTCCAACTGGCGCCGTTCGCCGATCGCTTCCCCGGCAACCTTTCCGGCGGACAACGGCAGCGGGTGGCGCTCGCGCGAGCGCTCGCGCCACGACCGAAGGTGCTGCTGTTGGACGAGCCGTTCGGGGCGCTGGACGCTCGTGTCCGCCAAGAGCTCCGACGGTGGCTCGACGATCTGCACCGCGAGCTGGGCGTCACGAGCCTGCTCGTGACGCATGACCAGGATGAAGCCCTCGAGCTCGCGAACAAGATCATCGTCATGCACAACGGGCGCATCGAGCAGGTCGGAACCCCGGACGAGATCTACAACCACCCGGCGACCCCGTTCGTCGCCGGGTTCATCGGCGCCGCGAACGTCATCACGGGCTCCGTGAGCGACGGGCACCTCGTGTTCGGTGAGCACCAGTTACCGGGTGCACATCACATCGGCGACGGTGCCGACGCGCACGCGTACATCCGGCCGCTGGATATCCGGATCGTCGATCCCGCGAACGCCAACGGTCACTCTCATCAGGCGACGGTCGAGCGCGTGAACAACCTCGGGCCTGTGTCGAAGGTGCGATTCCGCCTCTCCGACGGACAACCGATCGTCGGGGAGCTGTCGAACGAGGACCTCCCCATCCTCGAAGCGGGCGACCGCGTGATGCTCGACCTTCGCAACGTGAAGGTGTTCGAGGGCACCGCCGAGTACGCGCCCGGAGGGATCACGACGGAAGGCGGCGAAGACGACCGCCGAAGGAGACGCGTGAACCTTTCACACGTCAACCGGAGCACGTCCGTGTCCCGCTCAGGGGCACGGCCCAACGACGATGCGCGGCGCCGCGCGATGCGCACCGAGCCGGACGCGGTATTTCTCCCACCGCACAGCTGCCCGGCGAAGGATACGCACGTCGCGCGGCGCCGCCATCGTCTACGAGATGCCGGCACCGTCGACCGATGAGCACCGCGGCATCTCTCGGTTGCGCGCCGTCGGTCCGGCGGAAGACGACTCGGGCCTCGCCGACATCCCTGTGGACGTCCTGCGGTTCGCCATGCTCCCTGAAGACCGCCGCACCCTGCTGCTGCAGGTGAACGACCTGCTCGAGGAGATCGACTACGGCACCGTCGTGATCGTGATGCACGAAGGCAGGGTCACGCAGATCGAGATGTCCGAGAAGATCCGCCTCACCCGGCCGGCGAACACCCGACGTCGACTAGCGCGCCCGGCGCGCGTCGTCGTCTCAGCGTCCGAACGGCGCGGTCCAGATGCCGGACGTGAGGAGCAGGGCAGGCGTGACGAAGAGCACGGCCACGAACACCCACAACCGGCGCGACGACGCGACGACCCAGTCGTCGAGTGCCACGACCCCTCTTGCGAAGCGAACCGTAGAAGAACGCGAGATAGGTCAGCGAGACGATGCTGACCGCGATCGCCTCGGCGAGCACGATATGCACGGCGACCACATCCCCGAGAAGCATCGCGGCGACGAGCGTATCGGCGAGCGTCGTGATGTTCGCTCCCATGATGTACGGGATCGATTCCTCACGCGTGATGTACCCACGGCTCGCGAGCGGAACGAGGACCGTGAGCGCCACGGAGACCGACAACGTGAGCGTGGCCACGACACAGCCGAGCGCGAACATCGGCCACGGCCGCTTCATCCACTCGATGCGACTGCTGCTTTGCCGTTCGCCGTCGAGCTGTGGGAGCACGCTGTCGAGGAGTCGGAACGACACGAGGATGATGACCAGTCCGAGCGGCAGGAGCGACCATCCCGGAAGCCGCGTCAGCGCATCGAGCACGGGGCCCCAGATCACGTCGATCAGCGACAGGACGTCCGAGGATGCACTCAGCCGGATCGGATCGAGGATCCCCGATCGGAGGATCCCGTAACCCAGCAGCATCCCCGGGAGGTAGACGACCGCGGTGAGGGACAACGCCAGGACGCCCATGCCGATGGACTCACTGCGGTTGCGACCGCGGTTGCGGACCGCGTAGAGGAACCCGACCAGCAGGACGACGAACGACGCCCCGAGGCGCGACCCGGAGAGCATCGTGAACGTCTGGAGCTCCGTCGATACGCCTCCGACGTACAGGCTCAGCGCGACCGCAGCCACGGGCGACCCCGACAGCACGATGTACGCGCCGAGCCAACCGGCGCCGAGCGTCGAGAACGGGTTGCTGAAGAGCGGACTGTTCGTGAGCGTGGGAGCGAGGGCCTTGGCTCCCTCCTTCATCAGCTGGATCGCGAGGATGAACAGGAACAGCGCCACCAGGAAGGAGGCGATCTTGATCGGGATCCTGAACCGGTCTCGAACCGTCGACTCGCGCGATCGCGATCCGTCTTCAGCCGGCGACGTCGGCATCCCTCACGACCATGACGGAGCAGGGCGCGTGGTGGGAGACGTGCTCGCTGACGCTCCCGAGCACCCGTCGGACGCCTCGGATGCCACGATGTCCGACGACCATGAGATCGAGCTCTTCGCGCTCAGCTGCGGCAACGAGCGCGCGCTCGGGACGCCCCATCGCCATCTCCCTGATGGGACTCACTCCGAGTGACATCGCCGCCGCGACGGAGGGCTCCATCTCCGGTGGGCTGGCCTCATCCGGACCGAGGGTCCACTCGGTGTTGTGTCCTCGGAACACGGGAACCACGTGCACGAGCCGAAGCTCCGCGCCCGCCGCCGCGGCGAGCGCGGCGGCGGCAAGCGCTGTTTCCACGGAGGCCTCCGAGCCATCGACGGCACAACCGATCCGGGATGGGAAGTTCGGTTCAGCGTGGCGGGCCACCAAGACCGAGCAACGGGATTCGCGAAGGACGTGGATCGCGACCCTGCCGATGCTGATCGCGCCTCCGAGCACACCGGCGTCGGGGCCGACGCATACGAGGTCGACGCCGTTCGTCTCCGCGAACTCGATCAGCGCGACGCTCGGGTCGCCGCTCAGGACCCTGGCATCCGGTACCACGTCGAGCGATCGCGCGATCGCGCTTCCGGCGTCGAGCGTCCGTTCGGCATCGCCCTCGACGTCGACACCGACATCGACCGTTCGGCCGGTATCGAGGACGTGGACCAGGAGCAGGTCGGCGCCGACGGAGGCAGCGAGTCTGGCCGCCTGACGAACCGCCTCCATCGCGCGTTCCGAACCGTCGGTGGCAGCCAGTATCCGCGACGGCGCGTGGTCAGCTTGACTCGCTCTGCCGGTCATCCCGGCATCGTAGCCGAGGACCTACGCCGGAACGACCCCGACAGCGTTCCAGCGGACCACGATCCGCCCCTCGATCTCGGGCAACGGCAAGGCTGCTGCTTCGAGCTCGACCGCATCACGCGCGGTGCGCGAGAGGCGGCGCCAGGGTTGGACGGTCACCGTCGCGTTCGCACGCCGCCACGTCCCGATGACCTCGCCTTCGACGAGGACGGCACCCGGCCAGACGCGAGAGGTCCAGAGCGCGCTACGGCGGTCCGCGTCCGGGATGAGGAGCGCGCGATCGGCTCCCTGGAGGAGGAAGTACGCGTCGCCACTCGGAAGGAGTCGCGCCGAAGCCGCTGCCTCTGGCGCGGCCAGGAACGTCGGCTCGTCGCGCCCGAGGATCCATGCATCGCCGATCGGCGTTCGCACGGGTGTCAACGCTCCGGCGAGTCGATCGAACGCCTCGATGCCTCGCCGCTTCGGGATCCCCGCCCACTGAGCGAACGCCGCCGGCGTCGTCGGGCCGAAGACATGCAGGTACCGCCGCGCGAGCTCGAGGCGGGCGGCACGAGGATCGATCCCCGGTGCCGACACGGTCCAGATCGTCGGCAATCGCGCGCCGTCCCACCGCATCACGACCGTTCCGGTGGGTGCCGCGTACCGGAGCCGGTTGGGGTGCTCGCCGAGGGCGCGGCCGGCGTCGCCGTAGGTCATCTCCGTCCCGTCGAGGAGGCTCTGCAACCGAGCGGCCAGGTCCTCAGCCAGGCGCCGAGCGCCGGCCTCGTCGGGCAGCCTCCCGAGCGAGAAGACCGCGAGGTCGCGGGCGGGCACGACGTACGCGTGGTGCCGCGGTCCCCAGAGCTGAACGAGCGATGGGTCCTCCCACGTCGATGGTTGGGTCGCCTCGACGCGCGCATGGATCGAGAGGACGCGCGGCTCGGGGCATGCTGTCCTGCAGGCCCGCCCACGCTGCCTGCCGGAGCGAGCGCCGCCCGCGTGGCAGCCGGGCATCGAGCGCGCCCACGTGCCGTCGGTACGCGAGGATCTGCGGCCGCGTGAGGCGGAGCCGGGACGTCGTCACGGTTCCTCCTGATCGCCTCCTGTGCCCGTCCTCTGAGCTCGAGCAGACTTGGCCACCCCGACGATGAGTTTCACGATGATGCCGAGCACCAGGAGGTCGCAGATCATCTGCAGGGAGACCGCCAGCCGCGCCGGGTCCGTGGCCGGGGTGATGTCGCCGAACCCGACCGTCGACACGATCGTGATCGCGAAGTAGAGCGCCCCGGACTTGGTCAACGGCTGGGAGAAGGTGCCCAGATCGCTCTTCGACATCGCCCAGTACGTCCACGCGAACAGCACGATGAACAGCGGGATGACCCAGGCCATCGCGATGGCGGCTCGAGCGACCGGCTGTGGGTGCCCGAGAACCGCACGGAGCTCGAACCCGACCACCCCGAGGAACACGACCGCGCAGACGACGGAGCCGACGACGATCGACCTAGGGGCCGGAACCACGTAGTAGAGAGCAAGGACCACCGCGGCGCTGAGGAGCGCCCCCGTCGCCACCCTGAGCACCTGGCGTCGCTGGGACCGTCGATCCGGCGCGGAGCTCATGCGCGAATCCTATCCAGCGCGTGCCGTGATGATGGTGCCGTGCGCATGTCGAGGCGCCATCGAGCTAGCAGATCTGACCGACCTCCGTCGTCAGGCCGGTCAGCGCGGTGCCGAGCTGCGTCAACGACGTGCTGATCGCGGTCGCGCCCTCTCCGATCGCGCCTGCGGACGACACACCGGCGATGGCGGACTCCAGCCCGTCGAACGCGGTCTTCACCTGGTCGACCGAGGGCTTCAGCTCGGAAGACACGGCCGATACCGCCGCATCCAGGTCCGTTCTCACTTGCGTGGCAGCGGCCTTCAATGCCTCGGTACCGTCGCTGAGCGGATCGACCTGCGTGAGAGCCGTCAGCGAATCCTGCAGGGCATGGACCTCGTCGCATCCACTGCTCTCGCTATCGTCACTGCAGCTCGCGGACATGATGGCGACGAGGAGCGCAGCCGAGATGACCGCTGCCGCTCGGCGACGGAACACGGTGCCGCCTCGTCGGCGAACGTCGACCGATCGCATCACGCCGACCTCATCCGTTCCCGGCTGCGTTCAGCTGCTTCGCGAGCTCGTCAGCGTCCGCGTCGATCGCCTTGGAGACATAGCGGTTGACCGCCTTGATGTTGGCAGCGATCTGGTCGGCCATGTTCGTCGCGTACAACACGATCAGCCCCGCCTCGCCTTTGTCCAACACGGTGCCGAGCTCCCGAAGGTCGTCGTTGCTCATGCCGTTCTTCAGATGCCCGGTGATGGCGCCCATCCCCGCGCCGACGGCCGCGCCCACACCCAAGCCGATGCCCGGCAGGATCGCCGTCAACGCGCCGATAGCCAAGCCCGTCCACGCACCGTGGCGCGTCGATTGCTCGTGCTTGTCCACCACCTTGACCTTGCCGTCGTCGCCGCGCTCCAAGACCGCGGCGTCGAACGAGTGCCCGATGCCGGCGGCGTCGTAGAGCTCCTTCACCGCTTCGTAGTCAGCCTCCGCATCCGCAACGGTGTCGTACGACGCCGCGAGGACGATCAACATGTCCTTCTCGCTCATCGTCTGCCTCCTCCAAAGGGGATCCAACGAACCTTCGGTCGAATCATACGGTCAGCTCCGATCGCGTGGGAGGCCACGTCCGACGTGACCAGTTGAGGGAACGCAAGCGCGACACCGGTTGACGCGCTCCCTCGCTCGCTCGGGATCGATCGAACCAGGGGAGATCCGCTCTCGCATCGAGCGAGCCAGGGGTGCGCGTGATCGGGATGCTAGCCCGAGCCAGCGATCCAACCATCCCCCAGACGGGGTGTTCGGGTATCCCTCGCGAAGCCTTCACCGTTTGGTCACGTTCGCGACATGTCCGCGTTCATCGCGGATGGCCGAACCCATCGGTCACGCCGTTCACGGCGGGAGGAACGCGCCGAGCGCGGCATCCAGCGCGGCGAGCGATCGCATCAACCGGGCCTGGATATCTGTTCCGCTCACGTGGGCCGCGCCGGCGCTCGCTGCGCGGAGCGCGAGCGCCTCTCGCGCCTCACCCAGCGCGGCGAGTGCCTGATCGACCGCAGCGCGACCGGCCTGATCACCCACACCGATCTGCGCCGCGCGAAGCTTCTGGTCGGCCTGATCGAGCAACGCTTCGGCCGCGCCGGGGGTCGCGGATGGAGCCGACACCTCCAGGGCCAACCGATCGCGCGCGGCGGCGGTCACAGCGTATGCCTCCTGCAGCGCGGGCGACGGGCGTCGCCGTCGACCCCGAGCGATCAACCACACCACGAGTGCCGCGAGGATGACGATGGCCAGCACCCACCAGACCGCCGTGGAGGTGTCGCTCGACGCTCCTCCCCCGGAGTCGGCGGCCCCCGAGTCGCCCGCAGCCTCTTCACTCGGGGGTGGCTCTTCCGTTGGTTCCTCCCCCGCCGGCTCCGATGGTCGCTCGATGGGTGTGCCGGTTCGGGAAGCGATGCTTGAGACCGCGTCGCCGACCTGCCCGTTGCACCCGGCCACGAACGCGAGCAAGAGCAAGAGGGAGCCGAGCCGGCACGTCCTCCTGATGTTCGAGCCCGAGATCGTACGTGCCTCTTGAACGGTCATCCGCTCGGAGTCGCGTCATGCACCGTGGGCGCCGGCCTTCCCAGGAGCACCGCCCAGAGGGCGCGCGTCGATCCCGCCCAGCCGAGCGACCGGCTCGCGGGCGAGTAGCCGATCGCCGACTTGGGCAGTCGGACCC
Organism: uncultured Actinomycetes bacterium; assembly: GCA_963835415.1. GTDB lineage: Bacteria > Actinomycetota > UBA4738 > UBA4738 > HRBIN12 > JBBQVZ01. Next base: position 227,504 of record CAWIFZ010000005.1, read on the forward strand.
TGACCGGATCGGGCCTGATGGAGAACCGGAGCGGCGAGTCCATCACCTGCGTCTCTCCGTCGAGGCCGACCTCGATCGGCGCTCCCGACGCGACCTCGAAGACCGGTGTCGACCACGACATGAGCCCGTGAACCTTGCCGGCCCGACCGGCCGCCATCGAAAGGACGCTCCTCAGCCCCCGATCGCTGTCGATGACCAGGGACACCACCCCGAGCTGGCCCGTGTCCAGCCGCGGCCGACTCCCGAGCGCGGTGACCGAGTCGCCATACGGATTGTTCGAGACTTGGATCACGTGCGCGCCGTCATGGTGGCCGTCAGGGCCGTCGAACCGCAGGTCGAACGGTTTCGTGTTGGGGCCGAGGACCCTGGGCAGCGTCGCGAGCGTCGTGTCGACCTTGGCGTCCCGATACTCAGGCGAGCGCACGATCTCCGCGTACAGGCCGAGGGACACGTTGTTGACGAACACCTTCCCGTTCACGTCCGCCAGATCCATCGGGCGTTCGACCGCCTCGGCGTACGCGTCCAGTGCGCCGACGACGTCGTCGCGGTCCAACCCCAGGTCCAACGCGAGGTGGTTCCGGGTGCCGGCGGGCACGACCACCATCGGGAGCCCCAGCTCCGCGGCGATGCTCCCGACGAGCGCCTGCGACCCATCGCCCCCGGCCATGCCGACCACGTCATGCTTCGGTGCCGTCTCCCGGATGATCGCCACCCAGTCCTGTCCGCCCTCCAGCACGACCGGTTCGATGCCTCGTGCCCGGCATTCGTCGACCAGGTGGAAGCGTTCGGCCTTGCCGCCTCCGGACTTCAGGTTCATGAACAGCACGCCGTTCTTGGCCGGAGGCACGGGCGTCCCCGGCGTCGTTGCCCCTTGGAGCGCCTTCGTCGTCGTGCCGATCGCGTAGTGGGCGAGCCCGAGAGCCACGAGCAGCCCGACGATACGCAGGCCGAGAGAGATGAGGTCGCGGTCGTCGCCGGCGACCTGGAGGACGACCACCGCAACGAGAGCGGCCACAGCGACGACCGCCGCGACGGTGCGTTCCCATCCCGAACGGGTCAACGCGACCCATCCGGCAGACAGGACGATCGCGAAGAGCACGAGCTGGGCGATGAAACGGGGGAAGTCCCCGATCACGGTCGCGACCGTCGCGATCACGACCGCCAGAACGAGCAGGAGCGCGAGTGCCGCGGCGACCCTGCGGTTCATCGTCCGGCCGATCGCGAAGCACGATCATCGATCATGTCGACAGCACCCGCCCCCCTGCGCGCCCCGGTCACTCACTGCGCTAGCAGATCTGGCCGACCTCCGTCGTCAGGCTAGCCAACGCGGTGCCGAGCTGCGTCAGCGACGCGCCGACCGCGGTCGCAGCGTTACCGAGCCCGCCTGCGGACGACACCCCTGCAAGGGTGGTCTCCAATCCGTCGAACGCGGTCTTCACCTGGTCGACCGATGGCTTCAGCTCCGAGGACACAGCCGATACCGCCGCATCCAGGTCCGTTCCCACCTGCGTGGCAGCGGTCTTCAACGCGTCGACCCCTTCGCTGACCGGATCGACCTGCGTGAGAGCTGTCAGCGAGTCCTGCAGCGCATGGACCTCGTCGCAGCCACTACTGTCGCTATCGTCACTGCAGCTCGCGGTGACGACCGCGACGAGGAGCGCGGCCGCGATGACCACGGCCGTCCGGCGGTGGAACACGTGGGAACCGCGAGGCCGGCGGATGTCGGTCGATCGCATCATGCCGACCTCACTCGTCCCCGGCCGCATGGAGCTGCTTCGCGAGCTCGTCTGCGTCGGCGTCGATCGCGTCGGACACGTAGCGGTTGACCGCCTTGATGTTGGAAGCGATCTGGTCGGCCATGTTCGTCGCGTACAGCACGATCAGCCCTGCCTCGCCCTTGTCGAGGACGGAACCGAGCTCCTTCAGATCGTCGTTGCTCATGCCGTTCTTCAGGTGGCCAGTGACGGCGCCGATCCCTGCGCCTACGGCCGCGCCCACGCCCAGGCCGATGCCCGGCAGGATCGCGGTCGAGCGCGCCGATGGCCAGGCCCTTCCAGGCACCGTGGCGCGTCGATTGCTCGTGCTTGTCCACGACCTTGACCTTGCCGTCATCGTCGCGCTTCAGGACCGCGGCGTCGAACGCGTGCCCGATGCCGGCGACGTCGTAGAGCTCCTTCACCGTCTCGTAATCGGCCTCTGCCTCCTCGACGCTGTCGTAGGACGCCGCGAGGACGAACAACGCATCCTTCTCGCTCATTCGACTGCCTCCTTGATGGTGATCCGGTGACTAACGTACCGGACGCTCGGTGAGACGGCTTCGATCGCCTCCGATCTGCCGGAGCGACGAATCGTCGTTCCGATCAGCGGGCGGCTCGAGAAATCCTCCAGCGATCGATCGACCATTGCCCTTGCCAGGGTGGCGAGATCGCGACGGCACCGAACCTCGCGTGCGCGCGCGCGCACGTCGACCCGCACGAAGAACGCTTCGCTTTCACTGGCCCGTGTCATGTCCCGCGGTTTCCGGAAGTCGTGTAGTACCCGCGCACGTCGGCAGAACGGGATCGCGATCATCAGCGCCCGACGCCGATGAGGATCGGTTGCGCTGGGCTCCTGCGACATACGTCCCTCCTCAAGCTCGACGGCACCAACGTACAGGTTCAGGCAACACGCCGCCCCCGCGCCATCACGCAAAGAGATGAAACCCAGGTCAGGAGTCCGAACCGGCCAGACGCTGACTCGGCGGACTCATGAGCGTACTGATCCCGACGCGAGGATGAAGGCGATCAACTGGCCCGGGCGACAGGACGGCAAGGGCCGCACGCAGACGTCGTCGCCAGCGCACGGGAACAACGGCGGATCCGAGCCCGCGACGCTGCCCGTCCAGATCAACGATGAACGAGACACCCCGCGAACGAACCGCCCACGGACAGCGAACGCCAGGAGTCCGAGGAGCGGCCACAGGAGGCGAGCGGCGCGGAACGTGATGTGGTTGCCATCGACGGCATCCAGACCGGGCAGACGACGTACAGGCCCCGCGCGCACGCCGGTGACAGCCCGGTCGGCACGAGATCAGCCCGCACCGCACCGGAGCACGCCGCGCACCACAGCCCCACGTTCACGACGAGCGCCAGGATCGCGAACGACCCGATCGCCAGACCCCCCTCCACCCTCCGATACAGGCTACCCAAGAGCGCCAGGGAGCCGAGCATCGCCAGCAGCCAGATCGCCCCGCGCCAGTACGCGGACGCGCCGGGGCGCGGACGCCGCCACACGCGGACGTAGACGCGCCCGAGCGCTGTCGTGAATGAACTCGCGAACAGGATCGTGAGGACGAGACCCAGCGCCCCGGTCGCTCTCCGGATGTCGTCCGCCGACGCGAACGCCTGCCTCGCGATCGTGAGTGCGTCGCCCTGCATCCCCAATCTCGTCTGCAGAGCGATGACGCTCGAGGGACGGATGCGCTCGGGCATGAACGCCGCGACCACGATGACGAGCGGGAAGAACGATACGAAGCCTTTCGCCGCGAGGGCGATGCTGCGGTCGACGAACTCGATCTCGAGCAGGCGCTCCCAGATGCGCCACAGGAACGATGCGTGCAGGCGAGACCGCAGGGACGCGGAGCGACCGTGTGCGTCGCCGTCCCCGACGGGGTGGGTCACCTCCATGTCGTCGGCCATGCGCCATCCCCGCGAGTTCTCCGCTCGCTACTCCGTCGTGAGGTCGCGGCCGCGCGCTGAGGGCGCCCAGATGACGGCGACGTCGATCGCGATGATGATGTCCCTCCCCCCGTTCCGTGCCGCCTGTTGCGAGCTTAGTCGCCGTCTGCGAGCTGCTGCTCGGCCAGGAGTTCGACGAAGCCCAGCGCGCGGGCGACCTTGCCGACCGCGGACGCGACGCGGGCCGTGCCGACGATCGGTGCCACGGCGGCGAACACGCCCCGAACAGTCTCCCCGTCGATCCCGGCCGCGTCGGCGAGATCGAGGTTCAACAGGTACGAAGCGGGCGGCGCGTCGACGGCGATGAGCGCCGCGATCCGCACGAGCATCAGGCGCTCCGGGTCCAGACTCGAGACCTCCATCGAGGCGAGGGACATCGCCGCCAGGAGGTCGGCCAGGGGTGTCTCATCGGTTGCGTCGTTCATGTCGTTCTCCCTTCCGTCCGCGGTCCGCAGACCTGTTCGGTCGATCGACCAGGCGTCGATCGGATCCCCATCTCAGGTGAGCATCTTCTGCACGCCGCCGAACCCGAACATTCACCTGAATCATGCGATCTGGATGACACGGCCAACCTACCACCGTCGCGTTCACGATCCACGTGCTCGACTGAAGAAGTGGGGGCAGCGTGAGTCCGACAGCTGTGCACACTAGTCTGGCGCGATGGTTATGAGGTGTCCAATTTGATGGGGAACCGCCGATGACGCGTCTCACGGCAGCACTCATCTTGATCGCGGCGACCGCGCTCACGGTGGCGGCGATGCTGCTCGTGCGTCGCCGAGCTCCCGAGGGCTCGTACTTCTCCGACGGCGATCGGGCGTCGGGCGTCTTCGGCATGCTCTCCACTGGATTCGCGCTGCTGCTCGGGTTCGTCGTGTTCCTGGCGTTCACCCGCTACGACGACGCGCGAGCGGGTGCCAGACGAAGCCGACAACCGAGGACGACCGTCAACGACCGCCATTGACAGCGGTCGACGAGTCTCTCTTTAGAGCCTGTTGAGATGTCGAGGGCCTCTTCTTGAGATCACTGTCTCTCAACATCGGTGGGAGGAGGAGGATTCGAACCTCCGTAGGCTACGCCGGCGATTTTACAGACCGCTCCCTTTGGCCACTCGGGCATCCTCCCGGGACGTGACATGGTAGCGAACCGCACGGTGGCACGGAGCGGTATCCTCACGCGCATGGCGAAAGATCAGTTCTCCTTCGACATCGTCTCCGAGGTGGACCTGCAGGAGGTTCGCAACGCCGTCGACCAGGCGCAGCGTGAGATCTCGCAGCGGTTCGACTTCAAGGACACCGAGACCGGTATCTCCCAGGATCACACGACGATCGAGCTCCGGAGCTCGACCGAGGACCGGCTGAAGGCCGCGCTCCAGGTCCTGAAGGAGAAGATCGTGAAGCGCAACGTGCCGTTGAAGGCGCTCTCCGAAGGCGAGGTCCACCCCGCCGCGAAGGGCCACGTGCGCCAGGCCGTGACGGTCATGACGGGCATCGCCGAGGAGAAGACGAAGGAGATCACGAAGTTCGTGAAGTCGAGCGGGGTCAAGGTCCAGACCCAGATCCAGGGCGACCAGGTCCGCGTGCTCGGCAAGAGCAAGGACGACCTGCAGAAGGCGATCGCGGCGGTCAAGGCGCACGACTTCGGCATCGCGCTGCAGTTCACGAACTACCGTCCGTAGCGTCAGACCAGCCTCGGCTCAGATTGCTTCCGGCGTAGCCGCCCGGGTACGCTGGCCGTCCTCAGGAGGTGGTATCGCATGGCTGACCTGGACAGACTCAAAGCTCGCGCGGCCGAGATCGCCGAACGAGAGACGAAGATCCTGCTCGACCGCACACCCGCGTCGAAGGCGCTCCACGAGCGCGCCCTGAAGAGCTTGCCGGCGGGCGTCGCTTCGAACTTCCAGGCGGGCGACCCCTACCCCGTGTACCTCAAGCGTGGGTCGGGTTCGAACGTGTGGGACGTCGACGGCACCGAGTACACCGACTTCCACGGCGGCTTCGGCGTGAACGTGGTCGGCCACGCCCACCCGAAGATCGTCGAGGCGATCCGCAAGGTCGCCGACCAGGGCATCCACTTCGCCGTCACCACCGAGACGACGGTCGCGCTGGCGGAAGAGATCTGCTCACGGTTCCAGCTCGAGCAGATGCGCTTCGTGAACTCCGGCACCGAGGCGACGATGGACGCGATCCGCGTGGCCCGGGCGGCGACCGGACGCGACAAGATCATCAAGATGGAGGGCTCGTACCACGGCCACCACGACTCCGTGCTGTTCTCCGTGGTCCCCGAGGCCGATGTGCTCGGCCTCCGCCACGGCGTCGAGCACGACAAGGCCTGGTACACCACGGAGCCCACGTCGAAGGGCATCCCGAAGGCGTTGTGGGAGACCGTCATCGTCACGCCGTTCAACGACGCCGCGGCGGTCGAGGAGGCGTTCCGGGACAACCCGGGTGAGATCGCCGCGGTGATCCTCGAGCCCGTGATGATGAACATCGGGCTCGTCGTGCCGAAGCCCGGCTATCTGCAGGCGCTCCGCGACGCGTGCGAGAAGCACGGCGCGGTCCTCATCTACGACGAGGTGAAGTGCGGCGGGACGATCGCGTACGGCGGCACCACCGAGCGCTACGGCGTCCGGCCGCACCTGGCCGCGTATGCGAAGGCCGTCGGCGGCGGCGCCACGATCGGCGCGTTCGGGGGCGAGGCCCGTTACATGGAGTGGGTCACGAAGGGGGCGGCCCAGCAGGGCACGTTCAACGGCAACCCGCTTTCCGCGGCGGCCGGCCTCGCGGCGCTCACCGAGGTGCTCACGAAGGACGCGTACGACCACCTCGGCAAGTTGGGCACGCTGCTGGCCGAGGGCTGTAAGCGCGCGATGGACGACAACGACATCCCCGGCCACACCATGGACCTGGGGGCGAAGGGGTGCGTCTCGTACCGTTCGGAGCCGCTCACGAACTACCGCGACTTCCTGGAGACCGAGCCTGAGTTCTTCTACGCGTCGTTCTCGTGGATGATCAACCGCGGGTTGTTCATGACCCCCGGCGACGAGGAGCAATGGACGATCTCGGTGCAGCACACCGAGGACGACGTCCAGAAGTACATCGACGCGTTCCAGGGCTTCTGCCAGGAGCTCGCGGGCTGACGCACGATCGGATCCGGTAGTTCCACGGGCCGGCCCGAAGGGCCGGCCCGTCGGTTGCACAGGAGGCGCCCACATGCTGCCGATGCACGACTTCACCGAAGAGACCGAGCGGCTGGCCCGCGCGATCGAGGCGTACGCCCGCGATCGCATCGCGTTGCCGCAGCCGCTGGATCGGACGGTCTCCGTCGAGGAGCTCGATGCCCTCGCGGGTCAGACGATCTCGCCCGACGGCATCGGTTGGGAGGAGGCGCTCCGCCTCTGGGCCGATGTGCTGGCGCCGGCCACGATCTCCACCGACCACCCGACGGCGTTCGCGTTCATCCCCGGCGCACCGACGCGCGCGTCCATCCTGTTCGACCTGATCGTGGGCGCGTCGTCCACGATCGCCGCGGGATGGATCGACGGCGCGGGCGCGATCTGGGCCGAGAACCAGGCGCTGCGATGGGTCGCCGACCTGGCCGGGTTCCCACCTCAGAGCGGCGGCGTCTTCGTGTCGGGAGGCTCGGCGGGCAACCTGTCGTCCCTGGTCACCGCCCGTCACGCCGCGGCTGAGCGCCGAGGCGGCCGCCCCGATCGATGGCGGATCGCCGCGAGCGACACCGCCCACGCGAGCGTGACGTCGGCCGCGCGCGTCATGGACGTGGACGTGCTCTCGGTCCCGCACGACGCCCGCGGGCGGCTGACGGGCGACGCGCTCCGGACCACGCTCGACGAGGACGGGGCTGAGGGGATATTCGCGGTGGTGGCGAGCGCCGGATCGACGAACGCCGGCACCGTCGATGACCTCGCGGGGGTCGCCGACGTCTGCGCCGACCTCGGCCTCTGGTTCCACGTGGACGGCGCGTACGGAGGCGCGGCGCTGCTGGCTCCGTCCGCCCGGCCACTGTTCGACGGCCTCGAGCGCGCGGACTCGTTCATCGTGGATCCGCACAAGTGGCTGTTCTCGCCCTACGACGCGTGCGCGCTGCTCTATCGGGACCCATCGCTGGCGCTCGCCACCCATCGGCAGCTCGCGTCGTACCTCGATACCGCGCTCTCGACCCCTGACTGGAACCCGGCCGACTACGCGTACCACCTGTCGCGTCGCGCGCGCGGCCTGCCGCTGTGGTTCTCGCTCGCGACGTACGGCACGGACGCCTATCGCGAGGCCGTGGAGACCGTGCTGACGATCACGCGACAGACGGCCGAGGCGATCCATGCCGACCCGAACCTCGAGCTGCTGATGGAGCCGGACCTGTCCGTCCTGTTGTTCCGCAGGATCGGGTGGGGGCCCGGCGAGTACGACGCCTACTGGCGCCGGCTGCTCGACGAGCAGATCGCGTTCGTCCAACCCACGTCGTGGCAGGGCGAGAAGGTCATGCGTCTGTGCTTCATCAACCCGCGCACGACCATGGAGCACGTGCGCCCGGTGCTCGACGCGTTGGCTTGAGGCCGAGCTACGAGATCTGCGTCCCCAGTTCCCGTGCGATGGCCTGCAGCCGCTCGATCCGCTGTTCGGTCGGGGGGTGCGTGGAGAACAGGTTCCCGAACCCCGAGCCACGGCGTCCCGCGAGCGGATTCATGATGAACAGGTGCGCCTCGGCCGGGCTCAGCGAGGCCGGCGCGGGGACCTGCTTCGTGGCGACCTCCAGCTTGCGGAGCGCGCTCGCCAGCGCCGCGGGATCGTGGGAGAGGTAGGCGCCCGACTCGTCGGCTTGGTACTCGCGCGAACGCGAGACGGCCATCTGGATGATCGCCGCGGCGATCGGCGCCAGGACCCACGCCAGCAGCAGGCTGATCCCGCCGCCGCGGTTGTCGTCGCTCCCACCGAAGAAGAACGCGAACCGAGCCAGCAGCGTGATGCTCATGCCGATCGCGGCGGCGACCGAGCCGATCAGGATGTCGCGGTTCCGGACGTGGGACAGCTCGTGGGCGAGCACTCCGCGGAGCTCGCGGTCATCCAGGATCTGCAGGATGCCTTTCGTCACGGCCACGGACGCATGCTGCGGACTCCGGCCGGTCGCGAACGCGTTCGGCTGCATCATGTCGGAGACGTAGATCGCCGGCATGGGCATCTGCTCCAGCTGCGCGAGCTCCCGGACGATCCGGTACAGCTGCGGGTAGTCCTGTTCGGTCGCGGGCTTGGAGCGGGTGGTCGCGATGGCGATCTTGTCAGAGAACCAGTACATCGTGAAGTTGAAGACCAGCGCGAACCCCAGTGCGATCACGGCGCCGGACGTGCCCCCGATCGCGCCGCCGATCAGCACGAACAACCCGCCGAGCGCGGCGATCAGGATCCAGGTCTTCATGCGGTTCATGCCTGCGTGCATCGTGCATCTCCTCCTATGAGAGCCATGCTCTCACCGGTCGTTCGATACGTGGCGGCACGAGGTTCGGCGAGCGGACGTCACAGGGAGCTCTCAGGCGCTTCCGAACGGGGATCAGCTGCCGATGAGCGTCGAGATCTCGGCGGCGTGGGCGATGGGGTTCGGGAACACGAAGACCGCCACGATCGCCACGAGCGCCAGGACCACCACGAAGTTGACCAGTGTCGGCGATCGCATCCGTGACTCGTCGCGCGCGGGCTCGAAGATCATCTGCTTCGGCACGGCGAAGTAATAGACAACGCTGATCACGGAGTTCGCGAGCATGATCACCGCGAGCCACGGCCCGATGCCGCCCCGTTCGATCGCCGCCTGGAAGACCAGGATCTTGGCCCAGAACCCGCCCGTCGGCGGCACACCGGCCAACGAGATCATGAAGGCGGTCATCGCGACGGCCAGGATGGGCGCCCGCCGGGCCAGCCCGGCGAAGTCGGTGATCAGGAGCGTGGGTTCTCGCCGGCTGACCGCGATGGTGACCGAGAACGCGCCGATGTTCATGATCGAGTAGATCAAGATGTAGGCGACCGTCGCGGAGAACGCGGAGCGGTTCACGGCGGCATCGCCCGAGACCAATGCGAACGGCAGCAAGATGTATCCGGCCTGGGCGATGCCCGAATACGCCAGCAGCCGCACCACCTGCGTCTGTTTGAGCGCCACCAGGTTGCCGAGCGTCATCGTCGCGATCGACAGGACGGCGAAGATCGGCGTCCAGAACGCGTGTTGGTTGATGAAGCCCACGTACATGAGCTGCAGGAGCCCGGCGAATCCGGCTGCGCTGGACGCGACGGCCAGGAACGCCGCCACGGGAACCGGCGCCCCCTCGTACGTGTCGGGGGCCCAGAACTGGAACGGCACCGCCGAGACCTTGAACGCGAACCCGATGACCACGAACAGGATCGCGCAGAACGCGAGCGTCTCCTTCGCGGCGTCGATGTTCGCCAAGCCCCGCGCGATCGCGTCCAGCCGCGTGGCGCCCGTGAGCCCGTAGATCAGGCTCATGCCGTACAGCATCACGGCGGTGGACAGGACGCCGATCAGGAAGAACTTCAGGCCGGCCTCGTTCGACTTGGGATCGTTCTTGCGGAACGCCGCCATGAGGAACCCGGGAGCGGACACCAGCTCGAGCGCGATGAACAGCAGCAGCATGTCGCGCGACGACGGCATCATGATGCAGCCGAGGAACGACGTCAGGAGCAGGAAGTAGTACTCCCCTTGGTAGAACCCCCCCTCGCGGAAATACCGGTACGAGATGCCCAGGACCAGGATCGCCACCGACAGGAAGAAGATCTTGAACAGGATCGCGAAGTTGTCGACGACGTAGGCGCCGCTGAACGTGGTCCGACCCTCGCCGATCAGCGTGAGCGTGGCGACGAGGGCGGCCGCCGCGCCGAACATGCCGATGAACATGGACCACGACTTGCGCTTGGGGGGCAGGAACACGTCCACCACGAGAACGAGCAGGATCGTCGCGGAGAGGATCAGCTCCGGGAGGATCGCGTGGTAGTCGATCGTCTGGTTCATCGGCGTCGGATCAACCCCCGCCGAGCGCGGCCACGACCCCGCGGACGGCCTCTTCGGTAACCCCGAAGATCAGCCGCGGGTAGAGCCCCAGCACCACGATCGAGATCAACAACGGGACCCACGCCACCCACTCGACGGTGAGCACGTCGCTGAACGCGTGGTCCCTCCACCGGTCGGGCATCGTGCCGAGGTTCACGCGCTGGAGCATCCACAGGAAGTAGCCGGCCGTGAGGATCGTCCCGATCCCGCCGGCGATCATGAACCCGCGGAACAACGCCGTCGAGAGTCCCAGCTCGACGTTCGGGCTGAACGACGCCAGCAGCGCCATGACCTCGCCCCAGAACCCGGCGAGCGCGGGGAGCCCGAGGGACGCGATCGAGACGAACGCGAAGACGCCGGCGAGCTTCGGCATCCGCTCCGCCATGCCACCGCCGATCTCCGCGATCTGGCGCGTGTGGTAGCGGTCGTAGATCGACCCGACGCAGAAGAAGAGCATGCCGGTGATCACGCCGTGCGCCACCATGCCGAAGATCGCGGCCTGGATCCCGATCGTGGTCAGCGTGGCGATGCCGAGCATGACGAAGCCCATATGGCCCACGGACGAGAACGCGACCAGGCGTTTCAGGTCCTTCTGCGCCAGACACGCGAGTGCCGCGTACACGATGGCGATCGCGGCAAGCAGCCCGATCCACGGTGCGTATTTCTGCGCCCCGTACGGCAGCATCGGGAGCGCGATCCGGATGAACCCGTACCCCCCCATCTTCAGCATGACGCCGGCCAGGAGCACGGAGCCGATCGTCGGCGCCTCCGTATGCGCGTCGGGAAGCCATGTGTGGAACGGCCACATCGGCACCTTCACCGCGAACCCGAGAGCGACCGCGCCGAAGACCACCAACTGGAAGTCGTGCGTGAACCCGCCGGTGGCCGCGAACGTCTGGAGCCGCACCATGTCGAACGTGTGAGGGTCGGGCCCATTGAAGTACATGGCCAGGAACCCCAGGAGCATGAAGACCGAACCGAACAAGGTGTACAGGAAGAACTTGATCGAGGCGTACTGGCGGTTCGCGGAGCCCCAGATCCCGATCAGGAAGTACATCGGGACCAGGACCAGCTCCCAGAAGACGAAGAACAGGATCAGGTCGAACGCGATGAACGTCCCCGCCATACCGGTCTCGAGGAGCAGCATCAGCGCCAGGAACGCCTTGGTCCGTCCGGGATCGGGCACGTAGCGCCAGGTGTAGATCGCGCAGAGGAACGACAGGAGGAACGTGAGCACGTACAGCGGCATGCTCAGCCCGTCGATCCCCACGTGGTAGCGGGCGCCGATCGCGGAGATCCAGCTGACGTCCAGGACGTATTGCAGCCCGCCCTTGCCGTAGTCGAAGCCGATCGCGATGGCGATGGCCAAGACGAGCGCCGCGCCGGTGAACAGGATCCCGAGTGCCCGGACCAACCGGTCCTTCTCCTTGGGGACCATGATGATCACGAGCGCACCTGCCACCGGCAGCAGCGTCGTGATCGTGATGGCCGATTCGTCCCACCCGCTCATCGAACCCTCTCTCTCGTTGTCAGACCAGCTTCGCGAAGACGATCGCCAGCACCAGGACGCCCACGAACAGGAACGCCATGTACCGCTGGACGTTGCCGGATTGGATGTACTTCAGGAGACCACCGGTGGCGCCGGCCGTGCCGGCGACGCCGTTCACCGCGCGATCGATCACTCCCCGGTCGAAGAGGTTGACGACCTGTGCCAGGCCTCGTGCGGTGGCTCCGGCGCCATCCACGACGGCATCAAGCACGTTCTGGTTGAACCAGTACACGGCCGCCGACACGCGGTCGCGCACCGGGTAGACGATGTCCTTCATGTAGAACGCGTCGATGTAGTAGCGATGCTCCAGCAGGTTCCATGCCCCACCGAACCTGCGGAGCGGGTCGCGCTCCCTCCTGGGCGAATAGAGCTTCCACGCGGTGATGATGCCGAGGAGCGCCGCGGCGGTGCCGACGAGCGCGATCACTCGCGTCGAAATGGAGCGCCTCGGGTTCGCCGTAGAACACCCACTTGAAGAACGGCGCGTGGAGCTGCGGCGCCCCCAGGAACCCGACGATGACGGTCCCGATCGCCAGGACCACGAGCGGACCGGCCATGCTGGGTGGCGACTCGTGCGGATGCCCGTGACCCTGGTACGTCCCGAAGAACGTCTGCACCACCATGCGCGTGGTGTAGAACGCGGTCAGCACCGCGGTGAACAACATGATGGCGAACAGCACTTCGTGCCCCTCGGAGGCGGACACGAGCATCTCGTCCTTGGACCAGAAGCCGGCGAGCGGCGCGATGCCCGCGAGCGCCGCGGACCCCACCAGGAACGTCCAGAACGTGACGGGCATCGGTTTTCGGAGTCCACCCATGTCGCTCATGTTGTTGGAGTGGACGGCGTGGATCACCGACCCCGCACCCAGGAAGAGCAACGCCTTGAAGAACGCGTGGGTGAAGAGATGGAAGAAGGCGGCGTTACGACCGGCCGGCCCGAGCGACATCGACGCGACCATGTACGCCAGCTGGGACAAGGTGGAATATGCCAGCACGCGTTTGATGTCGTCTTGGATGAGCGCCATGAACGCAGCGCCCAACATCGTGATCGCGCCGATGGTGCCGACCACTTGGAGCACCCAGGCGTCGGCGTTGATGAAGATCGTGTACAGCCGTCCGACCAGGTACACGCCGGCAGCAACCATGGTGGCGGCGTGGATCAGCGCCGAGACCGGCGTGGGGCCCGCCATGGCATCGGGCAGCCACACGTGAAGCGGGAACTGCGCCGACTTGCCGATCGTGCCGCCGAAGAGCAGGATCGCCGCTACGGAAACGAGCAGCGCTCGACAGCTCGTGGCTCTTCACGAGCTCGCTGATCGCGGTGATGTTGGATGTGGTGAACCCCGTGGCGAAGATCAACGCGAAGATGCCGAACATGAACGGCACGTCGCCGATCCGCGTGGTGATGAACGCCTTGATCGCCGCGTCCGAGTTCTGCTTCTCCTCGTACCAATGCCCGATCAGGAGGTACGAGCACACTCCCATGACCTCCCAGCCGATCAGCAGCTGGATCAGGTTCGGAGCGATGACCACGTTGAGCATGGCCGCGGTGAACAGCGACAGGACGACGTAGAACCACGTGAAGCGGACGTCGCCGTCCATGTAGCCCAGCGAGTACACATGCACACAGAGCGACACCGTGGTGACCACCACGAGCATGACCGCAGCGAGGCCGTCGATGTACTGGCCGACGTCCACGTGGAACGGGCCGATCGTGAACCAGTTCACGCCGCTCGCGTACGTGCCGCCTCCCTGCACGAAGTGCCAGAGGATCAGCAGGGACATGACGAAGGCGGCGCCCATCGCGGCGATGCCGTAGACCGCCCCCTTGCCCGGCGTCCGCTTGCCGAAGAACAGCGTCAGTAGCGCGGAGATCACGGGGAGCAGGACGACGATCCACGAGGACGTGATGATCGCCCGAGGCGGCGGTGGTGGCTTCGGCTACCACTTGAGGAGGTTCACCTCGTCCACGTTGATCGACTCACGGTTGCGATAGAGCAGGATGACGATGGCCAGCCCGATGCCCACCTCGGCCGCCGCCACGGCGATCACGAACAGGGCGAAGATCTGCCCGGTCACGTCCTGGAGCTGCGACCCGAACGCGACCAGGTTCACGTTGACGGCGTTGAGCATGAGCTCGATGGCCATGAGGACCATGACGGCGTTGCGGCGCGCGAGCACGCCGTAGACCCCGGCCGAGAACAGCAGGGCCGCGAAGAACAGGACGAACGGCAGCCGGATCACTTGGCCTCAGCGTCCTTGCGAGCCAGGACCACGGCGCCGATCAACGCGGCGAGCAGCAGGAACGACACCGCCTCGAACGGCAGCACGTAGTCGCGGAACAGCGACACGCCCACGTCGGCGGTCGTGGTCCGGAACGTCGTCGCGGCGACCGAGTCCTGCACCCGGAACGCGTCCTGGATCAGGAACACGAGGCCGAGGAAGACCCCGGCCCCGACGACGCCGCCGATCCAGCGGTTCTGGTTGTCGAGCATGTCGCGGCCGATCGGCGCCTTCGTGAGCATGAGTCCGAACAGGAACAGGATCACGATGGCGCCCACGTAGATCAGGATCTGCACCCAGGCGACGAACTCCGCGCCGAGCAGCAGGTACACGCCACCGACCGACAGCAGCGTGATCACCAGGTAGAGCGCCGCGTGGACGACGTTGCGGGCAAGGACGACCGAGATCGCGCTGACGCTGCCGACCACCGCGAGGACGACGAAGGCGTACTCCTGCGCCGACATCTACGACGCGTCCTCCATGGCTTCCGGCATGGGCTCGGCCCCGACCTCCAGGGGCGGCGGGGGCAGGACCTTGTAGGTCCACTCCTCCAGGCGCTCCTTCTCGTGGGTCATGAGGTCGATGTCGTACTCGGCGTACTCGAACTCCGGGCTCCAGAACAGCGCGTCGAACGGACAGACCTCCACGCAGATCCCGCAGTACATGCAGAGCGCGTAGTCGATCGCGAACCGATCGAGGATCTTCGCCGAGCGCGCACGGCCGCCGCCGGCCGGATCGTGCTGCTCCTTGTGAGCGTCGATGTAGATGCACCAGTCGGGGCACTCCCGGGAGCACTTGTAGCAGACCGTGCAGTTCTCCTGCTTCAGCGCGATGACGCCGCGCGTCCGTGCCGGCAGGTCGGGCTTGACGTGCGGGTACGGCTGCGTCACGGCCGGATGCATCATGGTCTTGAGCGTGACGCCCAGACCCTTCAGCAGGCCGAGGCCCATGCCGGATTCCGGCTGGTCCTTCTTCTCCGAGTCGTCTGACGCCACCGTTCCCTCTCCCCCTACCTCGTCGCGACCTTGACGACCGCCACGACCATGATCATCACCAGCGACAACGGGATGAGCACCAGCCACGAGAACCGCTGCAGCTGGTCCTCGCGCAGCCTCGGATACGTCGCCCGGAGCCAGATGACGACGAACGATAGCGCAATGATCTTGCCCAGCATCCAGAACGGAGCAGGCAGCGGGATCCCGGGCAGACCGAGGTAGCCGCCCAGGTACAGGACGGACGCGATGCCCGCCAGCGCCACGATGCCCCCGTACTCCGCCAGCAGGAAGAACGCGAACTTCAAGCCCGTGTACTCGGTGTAGGCGCCGAAGATGATCTCGGAGTCCGCCACCGGCATATCGAACGGCGGGCGGGTGAGCTCGGCGAGCGACGCCACCACGAACACCAAGAACCCCACCAGCTGCCACGGCCGCACGATGTTCCACATGCTCCGCTGCGACTCGACGATGCCGACCAGCGACAGCGTCCCGGCCTGCATCACGATGGCGGCGGCGGCGAGCACCAGCGGGAGCTCGTACGCGATCAGCTGCGCGGCCGCCCGGAGCGCCCCGATCAGCGAGAACTTGTTGGCGGAGGACCATCCGGCCATCAGCACGCCGATCACCGACACCGACGACATGGCCATCACGAAGAAGATGCCGACGTCCAGGTTGAGCGCGAACAACGTGGGGCTGAACGGCAGCACCACCAGGATGATGATGTAGGGGATCATGGCCACCGCCGGCGCCAGCGAGAACACACCCCGGTCCGCGGCCTCCGGGACCACGTCCTCCTTCTGGACGAACTTCACCCCGTCCGCGACGAGCTGCGCCCAGCCGTGGAACATGCCGGCCTCCATCGGCCCCAGGCGCGCCTGCATGTGCGCGAGCACCTTGTGCTCGATGTAGCCCACCACCAACGGCACGATCAGGAAGAACAGCATGACGACGATCGTCTTGGCGATGAGCGCCAGCCAGAAGTTGTCGAACCACGAGTCGAACAGCGAGTTGCCGGTGGTGGCCGCCCCGAGCAGGAGGGACGTCACTCCTCTTCCTCCTCTTCGCCCTCGACGGCCCCGGGCCACGGCTTGGCCTCACGGCTCATCAACGGGAAGTCCTTGCGCAGCGGGTACCCCTCGAACGGCTCGGAGAGCAGCAGCTTGATCGGCTGGGGATGTCCCTCGAACGAGATCCCGAACATCTCGATCGTCTCGCGCTCGTGCCAGTTCGACGTCGGGAACAGGTCGGAGATGGTGGGACACACAGGATCCTCGTGCGGGAGCTTCACCTTCACGCGCACGTTGTGGTGATGCGTGGTCGAGAACAGGTGCGTCACCACCTCGAAGCCACCCTCGGGACCGAAGTCCACCGCGCCCGTGAAGTCGCAGTAGTCGCACGCGAAGTCCGGCTCGTCGCGCAGGAACCGGCAGACGTCGTGGAAGCGATCGACCGTGACGGTGGCGACGGCGTGCCCGTGCTGGTCCACGGCGTCGACGATGTCCTCCCCGAAATGCGCTCGGAGTCGGGAGGCCGTCTCGTCAGGGGAGAGCGGGTGCGGAGTCCCGGCCACTGAACTTCTCCTCGATGTTCTCGTCCTTGATCTTCTCCTGCAGCTTGATGATGCCGTGCAGGAGCGCCTCGGGCCGCGGAGGGCAGCCCGGGACGTAGACGTCGACGGGGAGGATCTGGTCGACCCCCTTCGTCACGGAGTAGGAGTCCCAGTAGGGTCCGCCACAGTTGGAGCACGACCCGAACGAGATCACGTACTTGGGTTCCGGGATCTGGTCGTACACCCGCTGCAGGGCCGGGGCCATCTTGTCGGTCAGGGTGCCCGCCACGACGAGCAGGTCCGCCTGCCGGGGCCCGTGCGCGAACGGGATGACACCCAGCCGGATGAAGTCGTGCTTCGAGGTGGACGTGGCGATCAGCTCGATCGCGCAACAGGCCAGACCGAAGTTCATGACCCAGAGCGAGTAGCGCCGACCCCAGTTGAGGACGAACTTCACCGGCTGGATGCGGCCGATCGGCGTCCGTTCCGTGATCACGCCCACTGCAGCACCCCCTTGCGCCAGGCATAGAGCAGGCCGACCGCCAGGATGCCGATGAACACGCCCATCTCGACGACCGCCGTGTAGCCCAGGCTCTCGAACACGCGGGCCCACGGGAAGAGGAAGACGCTTTCCACGTCGAAGATCACGAACAGGAAGCCGTAGATGTAGTAACGGACCTCGCTCTGCGCCCAACCCTCGCCGACGGGATCGATCCCGCACTCGTACGTGGTGAGCTTCGCGGGAAGCGGGCGGTGGGGGGCGATGAGGCGAGCGGCTCCGAACGCGACGGCGACGAGAGCGACCCCCGCCACGGCGACCGCGAGCACTACCGCGTAAGACTCATAGTAGTTAGGCACGTTTGTGAACGGTTTCTCGAGCGCGGATCCTAGCAGGATCACTCACGGTGTTTGCTCCGCTCCGCAGCGCGCCGCCAGGAACCTCGCGAGCTGCTCCAGCGCATGCTGAGCCGGGCCCGCCGGCAGGCTCCTGGCCAGCCCGATCGCCCGCCCGACCTCGCCCGTCACGGCACGGCGCGCGTGGTCGATCGAGCCCCCGCCGCGGACGATCTCGAGCGCCCGATCCAGCAGTTCGCCGTCGGGCGCCCCGTGGCCGAGGATCCTGGCCAGCTCCTCTCGATGCTCGTCGTGGGCCAGCGCGTGGAGCACGGGCGCCGTGTACACGCCCAGGCGGAGGTCCGAGCCCGGCTCCTTGCCCAGCTCGAGCTGGGTCGCGGTGATGTCCATGATGTCGTCGGAGAGCTGGAACGCCATCCCGAGCGCGTCGCCGAACTCCTCCAGGATGTCGGTGTGCTCCGGCGTGGCGTCCGACAGCATGCCCCCCAGCCGGCAGGACGTTCCGATCAGGGAGGCGGTCTTGCGGCGGATGATCTCCAGGTAGTTGCTCTCTGGCTGTTCGACCTTCGCGGAGCTGTCGACCTCGCGGATCTGGCCGTCGCAGAGGATGGCGATCGTACGAGCCAGCAGCCGGCACACGTCCGTGCCCAGCTCGGTCGAGATCTCGGAGGCGCGGGCGAACAGGAAGTCGCCCGAGAGGATCGCCACCGTGTTGTCCCAGCGCATGTTGGCCGACGGGGCGCCGCGGCGGGAGTCGGCCTCGTCGATCACGTCGTCGTGGTAGAGCGTCGCCAGGTGCACCAGCTCGATCGAGACCGATCCGCCGATCAGCCGCGGATCCGTCGGGTCGCCGAAGTAGCCGGCGAGGAGGACGAGCATGGCGCGGAACCGCTTGCCGCCGGCCGCGATCAGGTACGACGACGTCTCGGAGAGCAGACCGGACGACTCCACCCGCACGGACTTCTCCAGGGCCTGCTCCACCTGGTCCAGGCGCGCGCGGATATCGGCCTCGAGGGCCGCATCCGGCGCCTCGAGTCCCGGGATCACCCTTCGGCTCATCGGATCACCACCTGAGGATCGAGGCCCTCTCGAGGATCCCGGCGATCAGGCCGGGGAAGATGCCGAGGGCCAGCGTGAGGATAGCCGGGATCGCGATCGCGACCCGGGGCATCAGGGAGCGATCTTCCTCGAAGCTCCCCTGCGGTTCCTGCATGTACATCAGGACGATCACGCGGAGGTAGAAGAATGCCGCCACGACGCTCGCCACGACTCCCACCAGCGCGAGGGAGGTGTGCCCGGCGCGGATCGCCGCGGTGAACACGCCCACCTTGGCCACGAACCCGACCGTGGGCGGGATGCCGGCCAGGGAGAGCAGGAACAGCGTCATGAGCCCGGCCAGGAGCGGGCTCCGCTTGGAGAGCCCGGCGTACGCGGTGAGCGACGTCTGCTCCTCCCCTCTCGCCGAGACGAGCATGACGACCCCGAACGCGCCGAGCGTCATCAGCGCGTACGAGACCAGGTAGAACATCGCCGCGCGGATGCCGATCTGGTTCGACGACGTCAGCCCCGTGAGGATGAAGCCGGCGTGGGCGATGCTGGAGTACGCCAGCATCCGCTTGATGTCGGATTGCGCGATCGCGAAGACGCTCCCGAGGATCACCGACGCGGCCGCCAGGACCCAGATCACCGGTGTCCAATCCCAGGTGAGCGGCTGGAACGCGACGTCCAGGACACGGATCAGCGCCAGGAACGCGGCGACCTTCGTCGCGGCCGACATGAACGCGGTCACCGGCGTGGGCGCCCCCTGGTACACGTCGGGCGTCCACTGGTGGAACGGCACCGCCGACACCTTGAACCCGAACCCGGTCGCCAGGAAGACGAACGCCAGCAGCGCGAGCGCCTGGTCGCCCGTCTGACCCGCGAGCGCGTTCGCGATCGCCGTGATGCCGGTCGTACCGGTGGCGCCGTACGCCCACGCGACACCGAACAGGAAGAACGCCGACGAGAACGCCCCCAGCAGGAAGTACTTCATCGCGGCCTCGTTCGAGTTCCGGCGACCGGTGATGCCGGTCAGGACGTAGAGCGCCAGCGACAGGATCTCGAGCGCCAGGAAGACCAGGATCAGGTCGGCCGCGGCCGTGATCAGCGTCATCCCGGCGGTGGCGAACAAGATCAGCGGGTAGAACTCCCCGCGATACGCATCGCCCGAACGCGCGAAGTAGTGCGTGCCGAACAGCAGCCCCATCCCGGCGATCCCGAGCAACAGCAGCCGCGAGACCACCGAGAAGCGATCGACCGAGACCATCCCGCGCATCACGGTCGGAGGGCCGTCCCAGTGCCACAGCGGGAACGTCGCCAGCGCGGCCGCGATCAGGCCGGCGAACGCCAGCGCGAGGTGCCACAGCCGCTCGGCCTTCGGAGCCATCGCCTCGTAGAGCAGGCCGAGGATCGCCACGCCGCAGAGGAACAGCTCGGGGAGGATCGGCGCGAACTCGAGCTTCGGCGCGGCGATCACGGCTCGCTCCCGTTCGCCTGCACGACGCCCGTGGCGCCGACGTCGGTGATGTGATCGGGCGACACGTGCGCGACCACAGCTTGCGCCGTGGGATCGATGCGGTCGGTGAGGAGCTTCGGGAAGACGCCGAAGACCAGCAGCAGCGCCAGGATCGGCGCCAGGACCAAGACCTCGCGGAGGTTCACGTCGGGCAGCAGCGAGTGCTCCTCGTGGATCGGGCCGTACGCCATCCGCTGGTAGGACCAGAGCAGGTAGATCGCCGCCAGGACGACCGCGACCGCGGCCAGCGCACCGAACCACTCGTTGACCGCGAACGACCCGAGGATCACCAGGAACTCGCCGACGAAGTTGTTGAGTCCCGGCAACCCGACGGAGGAGAACACCGCGAACAGGAACGCGCCGGTCAGCCACGGCATGACGACCGCGAGGCCGCCCATCTTCCCCAGGTCGCGCGTATGGGTTCGCTCGTAGACCATCCCGACCAGCAGGAACAGCGCGCCGGTCGACAGGCCGTGGTTCACCATCTGCAGGATGCCGCCCGTCACGCCCTGGTCCGTGAACGCGAAGATGCCCAGGACCACGAACCCCAGGTGCGACACGGAGGAGTACGCGACCAGCCGCTTGATGTCCGTCTGGATCAGCGCCACCACGGCGCCGTAGATGATCCCGATCAACGCCAGGATCGACACGGCGGCGGCGAAGTACTTCGACGCTTCGGGGAACAGCTGCAGGTTGAAGCGGATCAACCCGTACGCGCCGACCTTCAACAGGACGCCTGCCAGCAGCACCGAGCCGGCGGTGGGCGCCTCGGTGTGCGCGTCGGGCAGCCACGTGTGCAGCGGGAACAGCGGCACCTTCACGGCGAACGCCACGAAGAACGCGAGGAAGAGCCAGCGTGCGGTGCTCGCGGGGAGGGAGCCCGCCACGGTCGTGAGCTGCTGGATGTCGAACGTCCCGTGGCCGACCGGTCCGGCGGAACGCGAATAGAGGAACAGGATCCCGACCAACAGGAACGCGGAGCCCGCCATCGTGTAGAGGAAGAACTTGACGGCCGCGTAGATGCGCCGCTCCCCGCCCCACCCGCCGATGATCAGGTACATCGGCACGAGGAGCGCCTCGAAGAACACGAAGAACAGCAGCAGGTCGAGTGCGACGAACGACCCGAGCACGGCGGTCTCCAGGACGAGCATCGACGCCATGTACAGCCTGACGTTCTTCTTGACGGGCCACGACGCCAGCACCGACAGCGGGAACAGGAACGTGGTGAGCAGCACCATCCAGAGGCTGACGCCGTCGATGCCCACCAGGTACTGCAGCCCGATGCTCTTCACCCACGTCGCCTGCTCCACCAACTGGTACCCGCTGTCGGCACGATCGAACTTCCCGAGGATCGCCAGCGAGACGACGAACGTGACCACCGCGGTGAGCATCGCGAGCGAGCGAGCCGAGTTGTCCGGAGCGCCCCGCCATACGATCAAGGCCACCGCCCCCACGAGGGGGAGGAACGTCACGATCGTGAGCAGGTGATCGGTCACAGCCGGAACCCCACGTAGACGAGGAGGCCGATCGCGCCGGCCAGGAACGCGAGCGCGTACGTCCGGACCAGACCGGTCTGCAGCCGTCGACCGCTCCGCGCGAGCGCCCGGAAGCCTGCTCCGATCCCGTTGACGATGCCGTCGATGATCCGGGCGTCGAAGACGTACGCGAGCCACGCGGCCACGGCCTTGCCGGGCGTCACGAGCAGCGCCGAGTAGTAGTTGTCGACGTACCACCCGTGTTCGAGGACGCGCTGGGCGGGCTGCATGCGCACACGGAGGGCGAGCCAGTCGATCTTGCCGGACCCGTAGACGAACCACGTGGTGAACAGGCCGATCGCGACCATCAAGGACGAGATCGCGACGATCGCGGCGTACGAGAGACCGGCCGCGCCCTCGGGCGTCGGCCCGACCACGGGCTCCACGAACGTCGAAAGGGCGCCGTGGATCGTCAGATCGAGCAGGCTCGCCCCTCCCGCGCCGAGGGCGAGCAGCACGAGCGGGATGGTCATGATGGCCGGAGACTCGTGGGCGTGCTCGGCCTCTTCCGAGCGTGCACGGCCGAAGAACGTGAGGAACACCAGCCTGCCGATGTACAGCGCGGAGATCAGCGCGCCGAGCACGCCGAGGACGAACAACAGCTCGTGTCCCGAGTTGCTCGCCACCTCGAGGATCTCGTCTTTCGCGAAGAACCCTGACAGCGGGTACACGCCGGCCAACGCCAGCGCGCCGACGATGAACGTCACGCCCGTCACCGGCATCTTCCGGAGCAGGCCGCCCATCTGTTTCATGTCCGTGTGGTCATGCATCCCGTGCATCACCGACCCGGCGCCCAGGAACATCAGGGCCTTGTAGAACGCGTGCGCGACGAGCATGAAGAGCGCGATCGAGTACGCCTTGAGCCCGGCGGCGAGGAACATGAACCCGAGCTGGCTGATCGTGGAGTACGCAAGCACGCGCTTGATGTCGTCCTGACCGAACGCGCACGTGCCGGCGAACAGCATCGTGACGACGCCCACGATCGCGACGACGGTGAGCGCCACCCCCGAGATCTCGAAGATCACGTGCATCCGGATCACCAGGTACACGCCGGCGGTGACCATCGTCGCGGCGTGGATCAACGCGGACACCGGGGTGGGACCCGCCATGGCGTCCGGGAGCCAGACGTGCAGCGGCACCTGCGCGGACTTGCCGACCGCACCGGCGAACAACAGCAGCGCGATCGCGGTGGCGGCGCTCTTCGTGAGCGTGCTCCCGGCCGCCCCGAAGATGACCGTGTAGTCGAGCGTCCCGAACTTCACCGCGATCAGGGCGAGACCGATGAGCATGGCGGTGTCGCCGATCCTCGTCGTGACGAACGCCTTCTTCGCCGCGTTCGCGTTCTCGGTCTTCTCGAACCAGAAACCGATCAACAGGTACGAGCAGAGTCCCACGCCTTCCCAGCCCAGGTAGAGGACGAGGAGGTTCTGGCCGAGGACGAGCATCAGCATGAAGAACACGAACAGGTTCATGTAGGCGAAGAAGCGCCCGTAACGGGGATCGTCGCGCATGTAGCCGATCGCGTAGATATGGATCAGCGTTCCGATACCCGTGACGACCAGGATCATCGTCGCCGACAAGGGGTCCAGACGGAGCGTCGCGCCGACCGAGAACGCGCCGACGCGGATCCATTCGAACAGCTCCTGCGTCTGCACCCGGTCCTGGGCGCTGAGTCCGACGAGGCTCCCCGCGACGGCGACGGACACGGCGAACGATGCGGCGACCAGGACCGCGGCGAAGATGCCCGCCGACCTGCCGAGTCGCTTGCCGATGAACAGGTTGACCCCGGCGCCCACCAGCGGCAGCGCCGGGATCAGCCAGAGCGAACCGCTGGCGCTCATCCGCGCAACGCCTCGGCGTCGTCGACGTTCACCGAACGGATGCGCCGGTAGACGGACACGATGATCGCGAGCCCGACGACGACCTCCGCGGCCGCCACCACCATGGAGAAGAACGCCAGGACCTGGCCGTTCAAACTGTTGTGCATCCGCGAGAACGCGACGAGCGTGAGGTTCACGGCGTTCAGCTGGAGCTCCACCGACATGAAGATGATCAGCGCGTTCTTGCGGGTCAGGACGCCCACGCTGCCGATCGCGAACAGGATCGACGAGAGGACCAGGAAGTACGAGATGGGGGTGCTCATGCCACCGGCTCCGGTGCGACCGGCTCCATGGCCGCGTTGTGCGCTTCCATCTCCGCCTGTGTGACGGCGTGGGACTTGCGCTGCGCCAGGATCATCGCGGCGATCGCCGCGATGATGAGCAGGATCGACGTCACCTCGAACGGGAAGAAGTACTTGCTGAAGAGCACCTTCGCGAGCGCCTGCGCGTTCCCGCCCTCGTTGACCTTGTCGAACCCGGCCGGCGCGAGCGCCGAGAAGCCGATCGACGCGCGGATCGCGAACGTCACCTCGAGGACGAACGCGACGCCGAGCGCGATCGCGACCGGCCGCTGTGCGATCAACCGGCGTTCGCGCAGGTCCTCGCGGCCGTCCACGCCGAGCAGCATGATCACGAACAGGAACAGCACCATGATCGCGCCCGCGTAGACGATGATCTGCACCGCGAACAGGAACGTGGCGCCCAGGATCAGGTAGAAGAGCGCCAGGCAGAAGAAGTTCACGATCAGGAAGAGCGCCGAATGCACCGCGTTCCGCATGACGAGCATGGCGATCGCGCTCGCGACCGAGATGGGCGCGAACACCCAGAACAGGATGAGGTCCGCCTGCACTACCGGCCCTCCCGGTCGACCGGGTCGGTGCCGAGCTCCGGCGGCTTCTGGAGCAGCTGCTCCTTCGTCCAGATCGCTTCTTCGCGCGTGGTGAACGCCAGGTCGTAGTAACTCGTGAGCGTCAACGCACGGGTGGGGCATGCCTCGACGCACAAGCCGCACATGATGCAGCGCAGGTAGTTGATCTGGTAGTCCTTCGCGTAGCGCTCCCCCGGAGAGGTCGGATCCTCCGGATCGTTGTCGGCGCCCTCCACCCAGATCGCGTCCGCCGGACACGCGAACGCGCACAGCTCGCAGCCGATGCACTTCTCCAGCCCGTTCTCGTGCGTGTTGAGTTGGTGGCGACCGATGTGCGAGCGCTCGGGCGGCGGCACGATCTCAGCCGGATACGACTCCGTGTTGTCCCGGCGGAACGTCTGCTTCCAGACCGTGCCCATGCCCTTGGCGATGGCGATGGCGCCGTCGATGACGCCGCTCGGCTGGCCCTTGGGATCCATCTCCGGATCGGTCTCCGAGGTCACGACGTCACCTCCTGCTTCTCGTTCGGCTGCTTGTCGTTCGGCTGCTTCTCGTTGGGCTCCTTCGCCTTCGGGGCGAACAACGGGGCGATCAGCATGGCCAGCACCAGCACGCCGAACACGACCGCGGCTCCTGTGAAGAGCTCCTTGCGGGTGAAGTGGTCCGGGGCGACGACGACGAACCCCGTCACCAGCACCCACAGCAGCCCGAACGGGATCAACCGCTTCCAGCCGAAGTTCATCAGTCGGTCGTAGCGCATCCGCGGCAACGTTCCCCGGACCAGGATGTAGACGTAGATCACCGCGGTGACCTTGAACAGGAACCACAGGATCGGCCACAGCCAGAGCAGGAAGTCCGGGTGCGGTCCGCGCCATCCGCCCAGGAACAACGTCACCGCGATGGCGGCCACCGTCACGGTGTTCACGTATTCGCCCAGATAGAACAGCGCGAACTTGATGCCCGAGTACTCCGTATGGAACCCGGCGACCAGCTCGGACTCGGCCTCCGCCAGGTCGAACGGCGGGCGGTTCGTCTCGGCCAGCCCGCAGATCAGGAAGACGACGAACGCCGGGAACTGCGGGATCGCGTTCCAGATCGTGTCTTGCTGGGCGACGATCTCGGTCATCCGCAGGTGGCCCGAGTAGAGCAGGACCGCGACGAGCGCCAGGCCCATCGCCACCTCGTACGAGACCATCTGCGCCGTCGAACGGATGGAGCCGAGGAGCGGGTAGTTGGAGCCGCTCGACCACCCCGCCAACACCACCGCGTAGACGCCGATCGACGTCATGGCCAGCACCCACAGGATGCCGATGTCCAGGTCCGCCAGCTGCATGGGGACGGTCCGTCCCCAGAGCGTGACCGGCATGCCGAACGGGATCACCGCGAACGCCAGGAACGCCGGGAAGATCGCCAGCACGGGTGCGATCGCATAGACGGGCCTGTCGGCGTTCGTGGGCGTGATGCCTTCCTTGAAGAACAGCTTGATGCCGTCCGCGAGCGTGATCAGGATGCCGCGTGGCCCGGCGCGCATCGGTCCCTTCCGCGTCTGGAAGTCGGCGATCACCTTGCGTTCCATCCACACGTAGAGCAGCACGGAGATCAGGAGCGCGAAGAACACCACGGCGACCCGTGCGATCAGCAGGAGCCAGTCGAGCCAGTCCATCAGGCATCCACCGCCGCAGCCTCGACCGTCTCGGACCCGCGTTCCGGTGCGTCGACCGGCTCGACCGTCGCGGCGATCGAGAACGACCCCTTGAGGATCGTGTTGGCGGCGAATCCCGGCTGGTTGAACGGCACGAAGACCGCCCCCTCGACGACGTGCTCCGTCACGCGCACCGGGAGCTCGGCCTCCCCGGCCGCGGTGCGCACGGTGACGGCGCCTCCGTCGATCACGCCGCGCGGCGCCGCGTCGTTCGGGTGGATCTCCAGGAACGGTTCGTCCTCCAGCGCCGCCTTCAGCTCGTCCGAGCGCTCGGAGAGGCGGCCCTCGTCAACCAGCAACGGGTACGTGAAGAGATGGAGCGAGCCCTCGGGGACCGGGAGCGGGGCGGGCGCGCTCCCGGCGGACGCCCGGACCGGTCGATCGCGCGGCGCCAGCAGCCGGCCCATCTCCTCGTGGAGCTCGTCGAGCGTCTCGAACCCCAGATCGCCGCCCGCGGCCAACGCCAGGCTCGCGAAGATCTCCCAGTCGGGGAGCGCGATGCCGGCCGCGCCTCGGATCGGCCGGATCCGTTGGTTGCGCCCTTCCCACGTGGTGACGTGCCCCTCCTTCTCCAGGAACGCCGCCGCCGGAAGGAACGCATCCGCGAACGGCTCGAGCGATCCGAGCTCGAGCGACTGGACGACCACGCGATCCACGTTCTGGAGCGCCCTCGTGGCGAGCGCCGCGTCGGGGAAGTCACGGAGTGGGTCGACGCCGATCAGGAACAACACGTCGATGTCTCGCTCGGCGCACGCCTCCAAGACGCCCCACCAGTTCCGGCCCTCGTCACCGACGATGATCGGCCCCCAGAGGTTCTCGACCTCGGTCCGCTCGTCGGCGACCCCGAACCTCCTCCCTCCGGGCAGGAGCGACGGATGCACGCCGGCCACGAGCGCTCCGCGATCGTTCGCCCGGCGCGTGACGTAGGCGAACCGCGCGCCGGCCGTGCTCGCCAGCTCCGCGATATCCCAGGCGCTGGGTCCTCCGTCGGCCAGCCGCGGACCGGCGATCATCACGCCATCGACTCCCGCCGCGCGGAACGCTTCGGCGATGTCCGGCCTCTGCCGGAGGACGACGTCCTGCTCATCACCGGGGCGGCACAGGATGTGTTCCGCCACATCCCACAGCCGGGTGCGGCGCGGATGCAACACGTAGATCTTCGCGCCGCGCCGCGCGGCCTTGCGGAGCCGCAGGTGCAGGATCGGGACCTCCTGCTCGGCGTCCAACCCCGCGACGAGGATGACCTTCGCGCGTTCGATGTCGTCGTACGTGACGGACTCCTCGCGCGAGGCGCGCGACGCGACGAGCTCCTCGGCGAGCCCAGCACCGTCGTCGCGACGGTGATCCAGGTCGTTCGTACCGAAGACCGTGCGCGCGAGCTTCGACAACGCGTAGTAGTCCTCGTCCATCAGCCGTCCGCCGGTCAGGAACGCCACGCGCTTGCCGGCGCACCACGCGGCGATGTCCGTCAGCACCTCGCCGAACGACGCGGGCTCCAGGCCGCGATCGCGGATCAACGGCGTCGTCAGCCGGTCCGGCGCGTCCGGGAAGCGGAAGGCGAACCGGCCCTTGTCGCAGAGCCACGCGTCGTTGACCTCGAGGTTGTCACGCGCGAGCTGCCGCACGACCTCGCCGCGCCGCATGTCCAGCTTGATGTTGCAGCCCGCGCTGCAATGGGGACACACGGTGTCGACCGATGAGAGATCGAACGGCCGCGCGACGAACCGGTACGGCGTGGCCGTCAACGCGCCCACCGGACAGATCTGGATCGTGTTCCCGCTGAACGGCGAGCGGAAATCCTCGCCCGGCGAGATCCCCACCTGTTCCGCGGCGCCGCGATCGAACAGCTCGATGAACCGGTCGCCGGAGATCTGATCGCAGAACCGCGTGCAGCGCGCACACAGGACGCATCGCTCGCGGTCCAATCCGACGAGCGGCGACAGCGCCAGCGGCTTCGGGTACGTCCGCTTCGCCTCGATGTAGCGGCTCTCGCCCGGCCCGAACGTGAGGGCCTGGTCCTGCAGCGGGCACTCGCCGCCGCGGTCGCAGATCGGGCAGTCGAGGGGGTGGTTGAGCAAGAGGAACTCCAGGTTCGCGACCTGGGCGTCCTCCACCTGCGGACTGGTGTTCTGCGTCATGACGACCATGCCCGGCGCGACGGTCGTGGTGCACGACGTGAACAGCTTGCGCTGCCCTTCGATCTCGACGTAGCACTGACGGCAGGCGCCCACCGGATCCAGCAGCGGGTGATCACAGAACCGCGGGATCTCGATCCCCAGCTGCTCGGCCGCGCGGATGATCAGCGTGCCGGCGGGCACGGTCACCACCTTGCCGTCGATCGTGAGCGTCACCATCCGCGTGCTCACGACGCGGCCACCTCGACCGTGGCCGGTTCCGGCGTCTCCGCGCTCAGCGGGCACCGGCCGAGCTCGACGTGCGCCTCGTATTCGTCCATGAAGTACTGCAGCGTCGACGAGATCGGCGACACGGCGCCGTCCGCCAGCGCGCAGAACGCGCGGAACAGGATGTTCCCGCCGACCTCGGACAACAGGGGCATGTCCTCCGGGCGGCCGTAGCCGTCCTCGATCCGGCCGAGCACCCGCTCCGCCCACCACGTGCCCTCGCGACACGGGGTGCACTTGCCGCAGGACTCGTGCGCGTAGAACTCCAGGAGCCGGCGAGCGGCCTCCACGATGCAGTCGGTCTGATCCATGACCATGCACGCGCCGGTCCCGAGCAGCGATCCCGCGGCCGCGATCGACTCGAAGTCGAGGCCCACGTCGAGGTGCTCGGCGGTGAGCATCGGCGTCGAGGACCCGCCGGGCGTCCATGCCTTCAGCGTGCCGCCGTCGAGCATGCCGCCCGCATAGTCCTCGAGCAGGACGCGGAACGGCGTGCCCAGCGGCAGCTCGTAGTTGCCCGGCCGCTCCACCTTCCCGGAGATCGTGAACATCTTCGTGCCGGGCGCCTTCTCGGTCCCCTGGCTCTTGAACCAGTCGGCGCCGCGCCTGACGATGTGCGGCACGTTGCAGAGCGTCTCGACGTTGTTGATCACCGTCGGCGACTCGTACAGGCCTTCCACGGCGGGGAACGGCGGACGCAGCCGTGGCTGGCCGCGGAACCCTTCGAGCGAGGAGAGCAGCGCCGTCTCCTCGCCGCAGATGTACGCGCCCGCGCCGCGGTGCAGCACGACGTCCAGGTCGTAGTCGGAGCCCAGGATGCCCGTGCCGGCGTAGCCGGCGGCGTAGAGCTCGGCGATCGCGCGTTGCACGACGGTGCCCGGCCACAGGAACTCCCCGCGGCAGTACACGAACACGGTGTGGCATCGGATCGCGTACGCCGCGATCATCGCGCCCTCGAGCATCTGGTGGGGTTCGCGCTCCATCAGCTCGCGGTTGTTGCACGTCCCCGGCTCCGACTCGTCGAAGTTCACGGTGACGTACGTCGGCTTGCCCGTGTCCTGCGGCACGAACGACCACTTCATGCCCGTGGGGAAGCCGGCACCGCCGCGGCCGCGCAGCCCGGAGTCCTTCACGACCTGGATCACGTCGTCCGGCGCCATCTGCAGCGCCAAGCGCAGGCCGACGTAGCCGCCCTTCGCCTCATAGCCGGCGAGCGATCTGACGCTCTCGTCGCCCCAGTTCGCGGTGATGACCCGCTCGAACGCCACGCTCACGCGTCGACCTCCTGCTGCGGCTCGAGACCGGCCAGCAGCCGAGAGGCGGACCGGAAATCGCGCATCGGCTCGCCGCGCGACGGCTCGGGGACCTCGCCCGCCTGCAGCATCCGGATCAGCTCGGCCATCCGCTCCGGCGTCACGTCGTCGTGATAGACGAAGTCGATCGACACGACCGGGGCCTTCTCGCACGCGCCCAGGCACTCCTCCTCATGGAGCGTGATGACGCCGTCGTCGGACAGTTCCTGCCCGTGCGGGATACCGGCCGCCTGGTGCGCCGACTCGTAGACCTGCGCGGATCCGCGGAGCGCGCACGACAGGTTGGTGCACACCGACACCACGTGCGTGTTCGTGGGCTTGAGCCGCAGCATCGTGTAGAAGCTCGCGACGGCCTCGACCTCGGCCGTGGTCAGCTCCAGCAGCGCCGCGACCTCCTGCAGACCCTGCCGCGTCACGCGCCCCTCGATCGACTGCGCCAGGTAGAGCAGCGGCATGACCGCGGAGCGCTCGCGGCCGGCCGGGTACCGCGCGATGATCGTCCGCGCTTCGGCGAGCGTCGAGTCCTCGAACAGGGCCATCAGCGATCCACGCCCCCCATCACCGGATCGATGCTCGCGATCGCGGCGACGGCGTCGGCGATGAGGTGCCCCTCGACCATGATCGGCGTCGCCTGGAGGTTGACGAACGAGGGATCGCGGATCTTCACGCGATACGGCGTGTGCTCGCCGTCGGAGACGACGTAGAACCCCAGCTCACCACGCGGCGACTCCACCGCCTGGTAGACCTCGCCCGGCGGCACCTCCACGCCCTGCGTCACCATCTTGAAGTGATGGATCAACGCCTCCATCGACTCCTCCATGATGTGGCGCACGTACGCCTCGGAGTTGCCGATCCCATCCGGACCGACCTCGAGCTGCGCCGGCCACCGGACCTTCGGGTCCTCGATCATCACGGGCCCGGGCTCCTCGAGCCGCTCGAGGCACTGTTCGATGATGCGCATCGACTCCCGCATCTCATCGAGCCGGATCGCATAGCGCGCGTACGCGTCGGCGTCGTTGCGCACGGGAACGTCGAAGTCGTACGTCTCGTAACCGCCGTACGGCATGTCCTTGCGCAGGTCCGCGGCGACTCCGGCGGCGCGCAGCATCGGACCGGTGACGCCGAGCGCGAGCGCGTCGGCCGCCGACAGCACGCCGACGCCGCGGTTCCGCTCGACCCAGATCGGGTTCTCGGAGAGCAGGGACTCGAACTCGTCGATCCGTCCGGGCATCACGCGGAGGAACGTGCGGATCTTGTCCATCCCCTCCTCGTGGATGTCCATGATCACGCCCCCGATCCGGATGTACGCATGGTTCATGCGCAATCCGGTGACCGACTCGAACACGTCCATCAACACCTCGCGCTCGCGGAAGCCGTAGAGCATGACGCTCACCGCGCCGAGCTCCAGTCCGCCGGTGGCGAGCCACACCAGGTGCGACGAGATCCGGTTCATCTCGCAGAACAAGATCCGGATCACCTGGGCGCGCGTCGGCGCCTCGATGCCGAGCAGTCGCTCCACCGCCAGGCAGTACCCGAGCTCGTTGAAGAACGGCGAGAGGTAGTCGGCGCGCGTGACGTACGTGATGCCCTGCATCCACGTGCGGTACTCGGTGTTCTTCTCGATGCCGGTGTGCAGGTAGCCGATGATCGGCTTGCACGTGATCACGGTCTCCCCGTCCAGCTCGAGCAGCAGCCGGAGCACCCCGTGCGTCGACGGGTGCTGCGGACCCATGTTGATGATCATGGTCTCCTGCCGGATCTCTCCGGAGGAGTCGCGGAGCGGGGCGTCGGTCGGCGTTCCCTGCATCGTCTAGGTGGTCGTGCGCTGGTCGACGGGAGGGATGAACGCGCCGTGGTAGCGCGTGTTCACGCCCCCGAGCTCTTCGTCCTTGCGCAGCGGGAACCCCTCCCAATCGTCCGGCAGGAGGATCCGTGTGAGGTCCGGGTGGCCGTCGAACACGATGCCGTAGAAGTCGAAGACCTCGCGCTCGTGCCAGTTGGCGGTCGGGAACATCGGCGTGACCGACGCCAGGTGCGGTTCGGGCTCCGGGACGCCGACCTTCAGCCGGACGCGATGGTTGGCCGTCAGGGAGCGGAGCTCGTACGCCACCCAGAATCGCGGATCCTTGGTCGGCCAGTCGGTCGCCGTCACGGACGAGAGGAAGTCGAACGACAGATCTGGGTCGTCGCGGAGCGTGGTCAGCGTCTCGAGCAGGTCGTCGCGATCGACGATGATCGAGACCTCCTCGCGGGCGACGAGCACCTCACTGAACCGTTCGCGGATGCGTTCCGAGAGCTCGGCGATCATCACTTGAACGTCTCCGAGGTCCGCACCTTCTCCTGAAGCTTCAGGATGCCGTGCATCAGCATCTCGGGCTTGGGCGGGCAGCCGGGGACGTAGACGTCGACGGGAACGATCGTGTCCACGCCCTGCACGATCGAGTAGTTCGTGAACATGCCGCCGGCCGACGCGCAGACGCCCATCGAGATGACCCACCGCGGTTCGGGCATCTGGTCGTAGATCCGCCGGAGCACCGGCGCCATCTTCTGCGACACGCGGCCGGCCACGATCATCAGATCCGCCTGCCGGGGCGAGCCGCGGAACAGCTCCATCCCCCATCGCGAGAGGTCGTACTGACCGGCGCCGGTCGACATCATCTCGATCGCGCAACACGCCAAGCCGAACGTGGCGGGCCACATCGACTGCTTCCGCGCCCATCCGACCGCGCGGTCGAGCGTGGTCAGCAAGATGCCGCGCTCGACCTCCTCCTCGATCTCCTCGGGGGTCGAGCCCAGGTGCACGCCCTCCAGCCGCTCAACGGGCACCGACGACCTCCAAGTGCTCGGGTTCCGGCTCCGGTTCGACCGATCCGGCGGTCTCCTCGATCGGTGTCACGACCGACCAGTCCAGTCCGCCCTTGCGCCACACGTAGACGTAGGCGACGAACACCAACCCGATGAAGACCGCCATCTCCCCCAGACCGAACAGGCCGAGATCGCGGAACGCGACCGCCCATGGGAAGAGGAAGATCGTCTCGATGTCGAAGATGATGAAGAGCATCGCGACCACGTAGAACTTGACGGAGAAGCGCTCGCCGCCGGGAAGGCGAACCGGGTCGTTGCCGCACTCGTACGCCGAGAGCTTCACCGGGTTCGGATGGTTCGGGCGGAGCGTCGAGGATGCAGCCAGGGATGCGACCGCGAAGACCAGCGCGAGAGCGGCAAGGACCAGGATGGGGAGGTACGCGCTCAGCACGGGCCGCATCCTACTTCCACGTTCACGAACGCGCCCCCGCGACCTGCTCCAGCAGATAGAAGAGCCGGTCCTGCGCGTCGCCATCGCGCCCGTCGCTCAGGTTGCCCATCACGCGGAGCGCGAAGTTCATCACCACCGGACGGGGCAGCATGAACCGCGTGGCGAGGCCCATGATCGTGGGTTTACCGACGGCTCGCGCGAACCCGCGTCCGATCGTGAAGTACCGGCCGTAGCGCTGACGCAACGCCTCGGGGTAGCTCATGGTCAGACCCGGCCGATGCTGGACCAGCGCCTCGTGGACCATGTCGGCCGCCATCTCCCCGGTCTCCATGGCGTACGCGATGCCTTCGCCGTTGAACGGGTTCACGGCGCCTGCGGCGTCGCCCACCAGCAGCATGCCGGGTACCGCCTGCGGCGAACGGTTGAAGCTCATGGGGAGCGGTCCGGACAGCAGCCGACCCTCCGCGGTCTCCTCGGACACGCCGAACGACGGCGGCAGCATCGTCGCGAACGCGTTGAACAGTCGCTGCGCCGAGACGTCCTTGAAGTTCTTGAACGTGTTCAGCAGCCCCGCGCCCAGGTTGATCGTGCCCCCCGCCACCGGGAACAGCCACCCGTAGCCCGGCAACAGGAGGTCGCCCTCCCAGAGGTCGAGCCACGATTCGAGCCATGGCCCGGGGTGATAGTCCGTGCGGTAGTAGCGGCGCGCGGCGATCCCGAGCGGCCGGCTCTGGTCGCGGACGACGCCGGCCGGCGTGGCGAACCGCGACGCCGCGCCGTCCGACGCGATCACGAACCGGGCTCGCATCTCGATCGGCTCCGCGTCCTTGTCCTCGGCCGAGCGGATCGTCGCTCCGCGCACCCATCCGTCGGTGATGATCGGCGCGACGGCCTCGGTGCGCTCCATCAGGCGCGCGCCGGCCTTCTGCGCGCGCTGGATCAGCAGCGCGTCGAAATCGTGCCGCGTCCGCACCAGGCCGTAGTCGGGGAACGTCCGGAGCTGGGGGAACGGCAGCTCGATCGTGGCCTCGCGGGAGTGCACGCGCAGACCCTTCACGCGTTCGAATCCCGGCTCGGCGGGGTCGACGCCCATCTTGAGGAGCGCGGCGACACCGCGCGGCGTCAGCCCGTCGCCGCAGACCTTCTCGCGGGGGAAGGCGGAGCGCTCGACGACCGTCACGTCGATGCCGTGACGCGCGAGGTGGTACGCGGTCGCGGACCCTCCGGGACCCGCTCCGACGACCAGGACGTCCGTCTCCATCCGGTTCACGCGCTCCCCCTCGGCGAGCTTGTGAAAGACTTCACAAGCTCAGGCTACCGGCATGTGAAGGGCTTCACAAAGCAGCCTACGCTCGTCGCCGCGGAAGGTCCAAACGAGCGCCCGGCTCAGCGCGTGTGATGGTCCCACGCGTCGGCGTTCGCGATCGTGACGCCGAGGAAGCCGAGGCTCGCCACCTGGCGGGTGAGCCGCTCGAACCCGTCCCCCGAGAACATCGAGCGGTACTTCTCGTGCCACGCCGACATCACGCCGCGGATCTCCGGATGCTCCGCCGCGACGGCACCGGCCGCACCGTCGACCCGCACGCCGGTCAGCTCCGCCCAGTCCCGCCCCCGGTCGATGACGACCGAGACCCGTGGGTCGCGTACCACGTTCTCCCACGAGGCGTCGCCTCGGCGCGTCGAGATGAACAGCCCTTCCTCGACCCACACGAACCACCGAGGCGCGACGTGCGGGGCACCCGCCGGGTCGAGCGTCGAGAGGTGGCACATCGGCACGTCGCGGAACGCCCGGCGGAGGAACTCCAGGTCCCCGGTCATCCGGCCGCCACCAGGTCGGCCATCGAGCTGAGCGCCCGAACCGCCTCGGGATCGAGCCCCGGCGCATCCAGCCCGGCTCTGGCCTGCGCGACGAGGGTCACCACCTGCCCCGGGTCGAGCGTCACGTCGCCGTCGCGTTCGTCGTCCAGGAGCTGGAACGCCAGTCCGAGCGGCGCTCCGTAGGCGGCGAGCGCGGCCGTGACGTCGCGGTCTGCGCCGGCCAGCGCGGCGCCGATCGACAGCGGCCCGTCCACGGTGTACGAACCACCCCTGAGCGCGGCCGCGGTTGCCCGGTCGGAGTCTCCGCCCGCGACGTCCAGGCTCTGCCCGAGCGCCATGTCGATCCGCATCCGGTGATACCGATCGAGCGCGCCGATCAGGCGATCCGGTGGGAACCCCGCCTCCAACAGGAGGCGATCGGCCAGCACCGCGGCGAGATCGCCGGCCACCAGCGCGAGGGATACGCCAGCGCGCTCGGCGTCGGACGATCCTCGCCGCCCCGCCTGCTCGGCCAGCTGGATCGCGCTGGAGGGAGCTCCGCGCCGTTCGGCGCTCCGATCCATGAGGTCGTCGTGGATCAACGCCATCGTGTGGAGCAGCTCGAGCGCGGCGGCGGCACGCTCGATGGGCTCGCCGTCGACGCCTCCCGCCGCTCGGTAGCCCCAGTAGCAGAACACCGGCCGCAGCCGCTTGCCGCCGACCTCGACCAGGCGGATCACCTCGTCGATCGGGAGCAGCGCCTCGGGTGCCCGGACGGCCATCTCGGCACGAACGCCGGCGAGGAACGACCCGAGCGTCCGGTCGATCCGCGCCCGGAGCGCGTCGAGGCCGGGCGGATCGTGGGCGATCGGATCGGCTGCCATCGCCGTCAGTATCGCAATCGCGGCGCGGTTCCCCGGTGGATATCATGAGCCGGGCATCGCCCCACTCCGATGAATCGCTTCCAGAAGCTCGCCCTCACCACCGCCGCCGCGACCATCGTGCTGTTCGCCGTCGGCGGCCTGGTGCGCGGCACCGGCTCGGGACTCGGATGCTCCACATGGCCGGAGTGCACGCCCGGACAGCTCTTCCCGTCGGGCACCGTGCATTCGCTGATCGAGTTCTCACACCGCCTGTTGGTGTTCATCGTCTCGGTGCTGGTGGTCGCGACGGCCGTGGTCGCGTGGATCGATCACCGCGACATCCCGTCGCTCGTGTGGCCGGCCACGGCTGCCTTCCCGCTGGTGATCGGCCAGGCGATCCTCGGCGGCGTCGTGGTCCACACGGACCTGAACCCGTGGTGGGTCACCGCCCACTTCGCGGTGGCGCTCGCGTTCGTGGCCGACGTGATCTTCGTGGCGGCGAACGCGTTCTGTGCGGTGAAGCTCCCTGATACGGGCGGGGAGGCGACCGGGGGCGACGCCGGCTTCGCCCGGCTCACGTTGTTCACGGTCGGTGCCACGGGCGCGCTGCTGCTCGTGGGCACGTACGTCCGCGCGCGCTCGGCCGGACTCGCGTTCACGGACTGGCCCCTGATGAACGGGCGGCTCGTGCCGGCGCTCGGCGGGGCGGCGACCGCGATGTTCGCGCATCGCGTGTTGGCCGCGGGCGTCTTCCTGTTGGTGCTCTGGGTCGCGATCCGTGCGCGGACGATGGTCTCCCGCTCGAAGGACCTGGTCGTGCTGTCCACGGTGGCGCTCTGCCTGTTCGTGGGGCAGATCATCTCGGGCGCGTTGAACGTGTACTCGCGCCTGCGTCCCTGGGCCGTGGTGCTCCACGTGGCGCTGTCGGTCCTGATCTGGGCGACGCTCGTCGCGCTCGCGACCGTCTCCCGGCGGCTGACGCTGCACGCGCGGACCCACCACGGACCGGCCGTCGAGCCTCAGGACGACCCGGCGCCCGGCGGCTCGCTCCGCGACACGATCACCGCGTACGTCCGTCTGACCAAGCCGCGGATCATCGTGCTGCTGCTGATCACCACGATCCCCGCGATGATCCTTGCCGCCCAGGGCATCCCGTCGCTCGGGCTGATGCTCGCGACGCTGGTGGGCGGCACGGTGGCCGCCGGGTCGGCGAACGCGATCAACATGTACCTCGATCGCGACATCGACGAGATCATGCGCCGGACCAGGAGCCGGCCGCTGCCGTCGCATTCCGTCACGCCGGAGCACGCGTTGCGGTTCGGATTCGTCCTGGGTGCGATCTCGTACTTCTTCCTGTCGATCACGGTGAACGTGCTGGCGGCCACGCTCGCACTCTCGGCGATCGCCTTCTACGTCTTCGTCTACACGATGTGGCTGAAGCGGACCACGACGCAGAACATCGTGATCGGCGGGGCGGCCGGCGCGGTTCCGGCGCTGGTCGGATGGGCCGCGGTCACGGGCACGCTCGCGGCGCCCGCGTGGATCTTGTTCGCGATCATCTTCGTGTGGACCCCACCCCATTTCTGGGCGTTGTCGATCCGGTTCAGCGGCGATTACGCGGCCGCGGGCGTGCCGATGCTCCCCGTCGTGAAGGGCGAGGACGAGACACGGCGCCAGATCTTCCTGTACTCGCTCGTGCTCTTCGGGACATCGTTGTTGCTGTACCCGATCGGGAACATGGGACAGATCTACCTGGCGACGGCGATCGTGCTGGGCGGCGTCTTCGTCTACCGGGCGCTTCGGTTGTGGCGCGAGGCGACGTCGGATCGGGCGTGGGGCGTCTTCAAGTACTCGATCGTCTATCTCGCCGCGCTCTTCGGCGCCGTCGCGCTGGACGCGATCGCCCCGTTCGGCCGCTGAGGATCACGCCGGAGGCTCGGCCAGGACTCCGTCGATGAGCTCCTTCAGCTGTGCCGCGTCGGTCTGGCCGTAGACGGCCCAGCGGATCGTGCCCTCGGGATCGATCACGTACGTGTCCGGCAACCCGAAGAACGCGAAGTCGTCGGCCCACGCGCCCGACTCGTCGACGATGCTCGGGTACGGCACGTCGAACTCCTCGATCCACCCGCGTGCCTTCGCCGTGTCGTCGCGTTCGTTGACGCCCAGGAACTCGACCCCTTTCGCACGGTAGTCGTCCGCCAGGCCCACGAGCTCGGGCTGCTCGTCGCGGCAGGGATCGCACCACGTCGCCCAGAAGTTCACGACGACGACGTTCCCCCGGAGGTCGGAGAGCGCGAGCGGCCGGCCATCCACGGAGTCACCCGCCAGCGCGGGGGCGGGCTCCTCCATCGCCTTCGCTCCCAGGACGTCCTGCGTCCCGTCATCCGTACCGCCGCTCGTGCATGCGGTCGAGGACAGCGCGAGCGCGACCGCGGTGGCGATGATCAGGTGTCGGCGGCCCACGTGGACCACGCTAACAGGGGTGCTGACGAAGGCTCAGCCGGACGGGCCGGACGCGCCGGTGGCGTCCGGCGGTGGTTCGCCGCCGGGACCCGATCCCCCTGCCGGACCGACCACCACCGAGCCGCTCATCGTGGGGTGGACATCGCAATGGAAGTAGTACGTCCCCGCGTCGAGCGTCGGGATCTGATACTCCTCGGTGTCGATCCCGGGGAACTGCGTGCCCTGGAACAGGACCTCGGACAGGGAGTCGTCGCTGTAGATCGCGATGTTGTGCGGGACACCCGCATCCTCGTTGTCGAACGTCAGGGTCGTCGGCTGTCCGGCCGTGAGATCGATCTGATCCGTGTTGAAGGCCAGATCCTTGGCCACCACGGTGGTGCCGCCACCACCACCTCCTCCACCGCCACCACCGCCGCCTTCGGCGGAATCGATGGTCCCGAACATCGTCGTGGGGTGGACCGCGCAATGGAAGAAGAACGTCCCGGGAGTCAGGGGCGGCACGTCGTACTTCACGTCGGCCGCGCCGGTGACGAGCGCACCCGAGAACACCTCTTTGGCGTCGGGGTTGTCGGCCGGGTCCTCGCCGAAGATCACGACGTTGTGCTGGATGCCGGGATCTTGGTTGGTGAAGTCGAGCTCGATCGGTGCGTTCGCGACGACGGACAGGCTCGTGGGATCGAAGCCCGTGGCCGCGGCGCCCTTGGGTGCGGCCAGCGTCACGACCTGCGGTCCTCCGCCGCCCTCCTCCTCTCCCGCTCCGATGGTCACGATCGCGAGCCCGCCCGCGAGCATCGCGATGCCGGCGATGGACCCGACCATCGAGAACAGGGAGCCGTTGGACAGGCGCTGGCGGGAAGCGACGACGATCGCCACCACCATGACCGAGACGGCCACGATCAGCGCGACGGCGGTCGCGGCGTGCGGGGTGATCGACAGCAGGACCCGAGAGAACCCGAACAGCACGACTCCGATGATGGCGAACGACCCGAGCGGGATCAGGATGGGGAGCAGCAGCCCCTGTCGCGTCTCCGGATGCTGCATCGGGCTCCGGAGCGGCGGCGGGCTTCTCGTTCGTCATCTGATCGGTCATCGGGTCAGCTCCACGTGGATCTCGTGTTCGACGTCACGGTACCGGGACGCGTCCCACCCTTCGCCGCGGTGTTCCTCCCGGTACCACCGGAAGAAGATCGCCGTGATGAACACCCAGAGGATCGCGCCACCGACGAGCTTCATGATCAACCCGGCGAGGAGCTGGTCGGAGAGCGCGCTGATCCCCCAGATCCTCGGGAACGTCCCGTACACCGGGTACAGCAGGTGGTCGCCGAACGTCAGGAACGACGCGGGGATCGTCGGGGCGAGCGACTGCAGGAACAGGTAGAGCATCTGCCCGGGCGCGGGGAGCGCCGGGTACTCGGGCAGCGGCGACATCACCGGCCACCACATCACGAGCGCGGTCGAGACCAGCAGCAGGTGCAGTCCGAAGTGCGCCCATTCGGAGCTGACGGAGAGCGCGACGACGGCGGGCCAGTGCACGAACAACAGGACGGAGTTGAAGAGGATCAGCGCGACGATGGGCTTGGTCAGGAAGCCGAACGCCGTCCGCGACGGGCTTCGGTCGCAGGAAGCGGCGGAGGAGCCACGGCGGCATCCCCGCGATCAGCAACGCCGGCGCGACCAGCGTGAACAGCAGGTGCTGCTCCATGTGGACGTGGTACAGGTAGCGCTCCGCCAGGTCGTGGATCGGCCAGTCCGCCCCCAGCCACAGCACCGCGATGCCGGCCAGGAAGAACCGGGTCTTGCGACGGTCGACGGGCTCCCCCGTCTCCGCCGCGTGGCGCCGCCCGGCGATGACGTAGGCGGCGACGATCGAGCCGAAGAGGAGCCAGACGTCCGGGTGCGCGTGCCAGGCGGGGAGGTTGATCATCGGTCCGCGAAGACGTTGAGCGAGATCAGGACGATCAGGTAGAGCGTCGCCGCGCCGGCGAGCCCCATGATGAAGAACCGCGAGTACCGGCGATCGTCGAACTTGAGGTGCATGTACCACAGGACCACGATCGCGAACTTCGACCCCATGAGGGTGAACAGCACGGGAAGGAACCAGCGGCCCATGTCCTCGCGCACGTAGTAGATCGCCACCTCGACGGCGGTGATCGCGCCCAAGATGAAGAAGATGCGCACGTACTCCCGCGCGCTCGGGTGTCCGGCGTGGGCCGACCCGTGCTCCTCGGTCTCGGTGTCGCTGCGATCGACCTGGATGTCGGCCATCCGCTAACTCCCGCTCCCCGGGGCCGTGGGGATCAGGTACACCACCGTGAAGATGATGATCCACACGATGTCGACGAAGTGCCAGTAGAGACCCACCATCTCTACAGGGAACGCCGGATCGTCGGGCAGCCGGTCGGCGAACGACATGCCGGTCAGCGACAGCAGCATCAGGATCCCGACCGTGACGTGCACGCCGTGGAAGCCCGTCAGGACGAAGAACGTCGTGCCGAACAGGTTCGTGTTGATGGCGAGGCCCTCGCGGTAGAACGCCGTGAACTCGTAGACCTGCCCACCGACGAACGTCAGACCGAACATGGCGGTCGCGAGCAGCCACAACCGCATCCGCATGAAGTCCCGCTTCTGTGCGGCCGCCAGCGCGAGCACCATGGTCAGCGAGCTGGCCAGCAGCACGAAGGAGGACACCGACGTGTACCCGATGTCGAAGACATCCGCGGGGAACGGACCTTCGGTGCTGGCGTTGCGGTAGAGCACGTAGGTCGTGATGAGCGCGCCGAACAGCAAGCACTCGGAGGAGAGGAACAGCCACATCGCGAGCTTGGTGTGCGGCAGACCGGTGGTGGTCTCGTGCTCGTCGTGGCTCTGCGTGATCGCGACGTCGGCCATCCGCTACTCCGCCACCGAGGGCTCGAGCGCCCAGCCGTAGATCCCGATCAGCGTCACCGCGACCCCCAGCCCGACCAACCACCACGAATAGATGACGCCGTACGCCATGATCGGCAGCCCGAGCGACGCGACGAACGGCCAGTACGACGGGCTCGGCAGGTGGATCGCGTGCGCCGGCCCCGCGTCGTGGTCGTCGGCGGCCCCCGCCTGCACGGGCACCAGCTTGCCGCTCTTGTCCTCCGCGTACTTCCGATGCCAGAACTCGTCGAGCGAGTGCACGGTCGGGATCTCGTCGAAGTTGTGCACGGGCGGCGGCGACGCCGTCATCCACTCCAGTGTCCGCGCGTCCCACGGGTCATTCGTTTCGAGCGGACGGTGCTGCACCTTCGTCTTGATCACGTTCACGATGAACACGAGGATCGACACGGCGATGAGGAACGCCCCGAGGGTGGAGATCTGGTTCCAGAACGTCAGGCCCAGCGACTCCGGATACGTGTATTCGCGCCGGATCATGCCCTGCAGCCCGAGGATGTGCATCGGCCCGAACGTCAGGTTGAACCCGATGATCATGATCCAGAAGTGCACCTTGCCGAGACCCTCGGACAGCAACGTCCCGAACACCTTCGGCCACCAGAAGTACGCCGCCGAGAACAGTCCGAAGATCGCGCCGCCGAACAGCACGTAGTGGAAGTGCGCGACGATGTAATACGTGTCGGTCTGCTGGTAGTCGGCCGGCACGACGGCGTGCGTCACGCCGGACAGCCCGCCGATCACGAACATCGCCACACCGCCGACCGAGAACAGCATCGCTGCCGTGAACCGGATGTCGCCTCGGTACATCGTGGCCATCCAGTTGAAGATCTTGACGCCGGTCGGGATCGCGATGATCGCGGTGGAGATGCCGAACGCCGTGTTCGCGACCGGACCCAGGCCCGCCGCGAACATGTGGTGGGCCCACACGCCGAACCCGATGAACCCGATCGCGATACCGGAGAACACCACGAACTGGTAGCCGAACAGCGGCTTGCGGCTGAACACCGGCAGCACCTCGGAGAAGATGCCGAACGCCGGGAGGATCAAGATGTACACCTCGGGGTGGCCGAACAGCCAGAACAGGTGCTGCCACAGGATCGGGTCGCCACCGGCCGTCGGATCGAAGAAGTGGGTGCCCCACCGGCGATCGAAGAGCAGCTCGAACAGGCCGACGGTGATGATCGGCAGCGAGAACACCAGCAGCAGCTGCGTCACGAGCCCCATCCACACGAAGACGGGGAGCCGGAAGAACGACATGCCGGGCGCGCGCATGTTGATGATCGTGACGCCCAGGTTGACGGCGCCGGCCGTGGAGGCGATGCCGGTGAGCAGCAGACCGAGCGCGTAGAACGTCATGCCGCTCGTCGGGTCGGTGGTGGAGTTCGGCGCGTAGCCGAACCAGCCGCCGTTCGGTGCCCCACCGAGGAACCAGCTGGAGTACAGGAACAACCCGCCGGACAGGAACAGCCAGTAGCTGAACGCGTTGATGCGCGGGAACGCGACGTCGCGCGCCCCGATCATCAACGGGATCAGGTAGTTGAAGAACGCGGCCGACATCGGCATCACGAACAGGAAGATCATCGTGAGCCCGTGCATCGTGAAGACCTCGTTGTACTGCGCGGCGTTCAACACCGTGCCGTCGGGCTGAGCCAGCTGCGACCGGATCAACAACGCCTCGAGGCCACCGACGATGAAGAAGACGAACGCGGTCGCGCCGTACATCAGTCCGATCTTCTTGTGGTCGACGGTGGTGAACCAGCTCCAGAAGCCGGTCAGCGCCGACGGCCGGCGGATGCCCCGCCCGCGATCGCCGGAGATCGTGATGCTCGACATCTAGCAGGGCTCCGTCATGTGAGGCTCTCGAGGTAGGCCACGAGCGCGTCGA
Organism: uncultured Actinomycetes bacterium; assembly: GCA_963835415.1. GTDB lineage: Bacteria > Actinomycetota > UBA4738 > UBA4738 > HRBIN12 > JBBQVZ01. Next base: position 270,950 of record CAWIFZ010000005.1, read on the forward strand.
TCTCGTCCTGGGACAGGTGGTAGTTGGGCATCTTCGAGCCGAGCTTGACCGCGTTCGGGTCGCGGAGCCACGCGGCCAATGCCTCCTCGTCGACCGTCTCCCAGTCGCATCCGGCGAAGCACTGGTGCGTCGGATCGGCGAAGTGGGTCAGGTTCGGCGCGGCGTTCACGCCGCTCACGATGCCACCGAGGGAATGGCACGCCGTGCATTGGCCCTGCCCGTTCGGCAGCGGGTTCATGAACAGGTCCATGCCCTTCGCGGCGAGCGGATCGGTCGGGACCACCGACGCCAGCTTCTGGTTCGCGACCCACGCCTCCCAGTCGCTCGGCGACAGGGCGACGACGCGCACCTTCATCTTGGCGTGCTGCAGCCCGCAGAACTCGGCGCACTGACCGAAGTACGTGCCGGGCTCGTCGGCCTGCATCAGGATGTGGTTCGTCCGGTTGGGGACCACGTCCTGCTTGCCGGCCAGCTGCGGGATCCAGAACGAGTGGATCACCGCGAAGTCCTTCTGGGCGTTGGTGGCGCCGCCGATCAGGCCGCCGACCGACTCGAGCTCCAGGTACACGACACGGTCCGTCGGGATCACCATGACGTCGGCGACGGTGATCGGGCCGTCGTCGTACGACGTCTTCATGTCCGCGTCCGTGTACTGGAAGCCCCACCACCACTGATGGCCCTCGACGGTGACGTGGAGCGCGCCGGGGGGAGGCTGGCGCGCCAGGTCCCAGATCGTCGCGACCGTGGGCACCGTGACGAACGCCAGGATGACCGCCGGCAGGATGGTCCAGCCGATCTCCAGGCGCGTGTTGCCGTGCAGCTGCGGCGGCATGCGGTCCCGGCCCTTGCGATGCCGGTACTTGATCGTGATCAGGACGATCCCGCCCTCGACGATCACGAAGACCAGGACGGCGACCCAGAACACGGGCACGAACAGGTTCTTGATCTCTTGGGCGTAGGGACCGGCCGGCTGGAGCGAGTCCTGCTGGGGGTTGGACGCGCAGGACGCCAGCATCAGGCCGAAGGCCACGAGGCCCAGGACCCAGAGCAACCGCTTCCGCAAGTCTCCCTTGCCTCCCCGGTACAGGCGCTCCGACGCCGGTGCGGGCGCCGGGCCGCGCGCACTGTACCACCCACGCTTCGTGCGCTCGAATCACGATGACGGCGTTGTCAGAACCTTAGTCAGAACCCCTTATAGGAGTGCAGCCCGACGATCCAGAGGTTCACCGCGTAATACGTGATCAGCAGCGACACGAACCCGACCAGCGCGATGATCGCGGCCGGACGTCCCTTCCATCCCGACGTCGAGCGCGCGTGAAGGTAGCCCGCGTAGATCACCCACGTGACGAACGACCACGTCTCCTTCGGATCCCATCCCCAATAGCGGCCCCACGCCCGCTGTGCCCAGATGGCGCCGGCGATCACCGCGAACGTCCAGATCGGGAACGCGAACGCGATCACTCGATACGCCATGCGGTCCAGGCTGGCCGCGCTCGGGAGCACGCCCTGCCGGACGATCGCGCCGGCATCGGGCTCGTCGGCGTCGGGCGAGAAATCCGGCGGCGCGTCGACGTCGATCGATCCACCCATGATGGGCGGTGGATCCTGCGCCCGGAGCGCGGCCACCTGTCGCCGTTCGCGGCGGTCCTGGATCAGGAACAAGATCGTGAGCACGCCCCCGCCCAACGCGAGCAGCGACGACCCGGTGATCGCGGCGACCACATGGATCTTGATCCAGTACGAGTTCAGCGCCGGCACCAGCGGCGCCGGGCCCACGTACAGGAACGAGACGGCGATCGCCATGGTGAACACGGCGAACATGAGCGCGAACCCACCCAGCGTATGGATCTTGTAGTAGCCCTCGACGATCACCAGGTAGCTGAGGACGACCAAGAGCGCCAGGAGCACGGAGTACTCGTACATGTTGCCCCACGGCACCCGGTGGGCGGCGAATCCGCGGGTCACGACGCAGACCACGTTGGCGAACAGCCCGAACGTCGCGACCGTCCGCGCGATGGCCCACAGGGTGTGCTTGCGGAACGCCATGAACGCGAAGTACCCGACCATCGCCGCGACGTAGGAGAACAGCGCCACGTTGAACGCGTCGTTGGACAGGCGGCCCCACTGCAGGTCGGTCATGCCGAGCTCACCCGTTCCTTCTCCTCGACGGAGGAGTCACCGCCCGCCGCGCGCGCCATGGCATCGACCAGCTTCGAGAACTCCTCATCGAACTGCGGCTTGCGTTGCAGCGCGAATCCCCCGACCTTCAGCACGGTCCCGTTCCCGTTCGGCTCCGCCCGAACCCAGACCTTGCGTCGCGACGTGTAGAGGGCGGGCAGGAGCCCGAGCAGCACGAGGATAGCCGCCAGCAACACCAGGGGCACCCCGCGGTCCCGGCTCACCTGCAGCACGCTGTATTGCCGGAGCTCGGGGAACGAGATGGTGAGCCCGGCCGGCGCCGTGCCACCCTCGAGCGCGACCCCGGTGCGGAGGTCGACGGTCTGCCCCGCGCCCACCACGCCCTCCCCCGCCTTGCGCATCACGCTCGTGTCGAGCGACGTCAGCGACGGATCGGTCAGGTCGCCCCGATACACCTTGTAGAACATGATCGGCTGGAACGACTGCGTCATCGCCACGGGCTCCCCGGTCGTCTGCAGCTGCAGCCACGCCCGGCTGTCGGGCCACAGCACGAACGTCATACCCATCTGGGGGTCGAGCGACGGCAGCTTGAGGATCCCGCGCCACGGCATCGCCAGTTGCGGGACCCCTTCGGGCGCGGTGTCCTGGACGAACGTGATGGGCTCGGACGCGATGAGATCACCGCCCTGACGGATCTCCACGACCGGCGCCCATCCGAACCCGTACTGGAAGAACTGCACCCCGTCGATCGAGGCGGGCTCGTTCACGCGGATGTCCGCCTGCTTCACCACGTTGCCCTGCGGGTCCAGCAGGTCGACGTGCGAAACGAAGTCCATCGGCTGCCCGCTCTGCCGGTACGTGTCCTCGAACCCCCGCAGGCGCAGGCCGACACCCGTGAAATCGCCGCTGAAGAACCGGCCGGTGCGCAGCTCCCCGTCGTAGTTGGCCTGTGCGTCGATCCAGGTCTTCCCTTCCACCACGACCGCCCTGCCGGTGAACCCGGTGCCCTTGCCGTAGATCACCCCGATCACGATCAGCAGGAACGCCCAGTGGAACAGGAGGCTCCCGACCTCGCGGAGCGCTCCTTTCTCGGCGGCGAGCGCCGGGCGGCCGTCGTCGTCGCGGGCCACGCGGAACAACCGCCGGCGCAGGATCCTGCGCGAGCCCTCGATCACGTGGGCGGGATCCGCGGGCACCACCCGCTCCTCGTACAGCCGGAACGCGTCGATCTCGCGCGCCTGCATGGGCTTCTGCCGGAGCGTCCGCACCAGCGCGCGGGTCCGCGGGAACAGGCACGCGACCAGCGAGACGAACAGGAGCGCCGTGATCAGCACGAACCACCAGGACCCGTAGACGTCGAAGAGCCCGGCGCGCCCGTAGAACGCCCCGACCAGCGGGTGGTCCAGCTGGTACCGCACGACGCGCTCGGGCGAGTTGGGCCATTGCGGGACGAGCGAGCCGACCACGGACGCGAGCGCCAGCATCAGCAGCAGGATCAGCGCCGTCCGCATGGAGCGCAGGGTTCGCCACACCATGGCCGTGGATCGCCGCAAGGTGACGCCGCTGGAGGAGGACATGGGGGCTCGCGAGGATTCTACGGTCGGCCGCGGATCCGGGTGGATCCGGCCGCGGACCCGCTCACAATCCCGGCCCGTACCTGCTGAGCGGCGCGATGATCCGCGTGAACTCGCCGGTGGCCAACAGCACGCCCACGACGATCAGGAGCGCCCCCGACACACCGGCGATCCAGGCGTAGTGGCGGCGCACCCAGCCGAACGCCCCCATGAAGCGCTGCACCCCCAACCCGACCAACAGGAACGGCACACCGAGCCCCAAGGAGTACGCGAGGAGCAACAGGATGCCGCGGCCCGTGCTCTGCGTCACGGCGATCGCCAGGATGCCCGTCAACACGGGCCCGAGGCATGGCGTCCACCCGGCGGCGAACGCCATCCCCAACGGCAGCGCGCCGACGGCGCCGGGACGCACCTTCGACAGGAACGGCCGGCGTTCCGTGTAGAGGGTGATGGAACCGCGACGCAGCGCGTAGCCGATCATGAACACGCCGATCGCGATCACGACCGCACCGCCGATCCACTGTCCGACGTCGCCCTTGAAGATCGGCACGAACCGCTTCGCGAACGCCCCCAAGAGCGTGAAGACGATCGTGAACCCGGCGATGAACAGGAGGATCGGCACCAGCGGCCGCTCGGTTTCGCCGTCCACGGCCCGCTCCCCCGAGACGAACGAGATGTAGCCGGGCACGAGCGGGAACACGCACGGCGACGCGAACGAGACGAGACCCGCCACGAAGGCGAGAGCGGGCGCCCACCACGATGTGAGGCCGGTCTGGACGATGTCGGCGATCATCGGAGCCTCGGATCCGGGAGGGGGCTCAGTGTATGGCCGCCGGGCGCGGACCCGCGGTCGGCCGAGTGGGTTGCGACGGACCCCGCCGAACGGCATAGTGGTACTTCGTGAAGCGATTCACAAGCGCGGGCCGTCCGTTCCGGCCAAACAGCACATGGCTATAATCGCCCCGCCCATGGAGACGATGCCGGCATGAGCCAGGTCGAGGTCGCGACGACGCCTCGGTTCGCCAAGACCAAGGCGCGGCTCGCACATCGCAAGCAGCAGACCGAGAGCTTCCTGAAGACGTTCGAATGGACCTGGACGAAGGCGATCGTCTTCTCCATCGCGCTCACGTTCCTCATCTTGATCACCACGTCGGTCATCCCGTCCTTCTGGCTCTACTTCGCCGACCAGAAGCTGAAATGGAGCGGCGCGGGGCCGAACGGCTTCTGGTTGAAGGAGCTCCGGGACGCGATCGCCATGGGTCTGGCGACCACGCCGATCATCGTGATCCTCGTCGTGGCGGCGGTCGTGCAGAACTGGCGCCGGAAGCTCCGGGGACAGTCCGGCGACGTGCGCCCCACGGGCGGATACCGGTAGGAGACGACGATGGTGTTCACGAAGACCGAGGTCGACATCCATGAGGACTACGTCGTGGAGGCCGTCGATCCGGCCTGGCTCGCCCAGGGCGTGAAGTCGCCGAAGCACCTGATGCTCGATCCGGACAACTGCATCCTGTGTCGCGCCTGCGAAGACGTCTGTCCATGGAACTGCATCTACATGCTGTCGACGGACATCGTGGACGGCGCCGACGAGTCGTCGGTCGAGGCGGAGGTGCACGGCGCGACCGCGATCTTCGTGGTGGACGACATCGCGTGCACGCGATGCTCCGTCTGCGTGGACCGATGCCCCACCGACACGCTGTACTATGCGCGCCTGCCGGAGGGTTCGACCGGTGGAACGCGCCCGATGGCCGAGGTCCCTCTGTCGCAAGCGGCGGCGGAGTGAGGCGCGCGCGAACGCGGACGAGCTGAGAAGGGGAGGGAAGGCCGGGTGAAGCTCAAGCCGCCGTCGCCGAGCGAGCTCGGCGACCGCCTGCGCGACACCGAGGTCTGGAAGTCCATCTTCCGGCCGGGCTCGATCTTCCGGAGGGGCTACAAGGACACGTCGCGCGACCGCGCGTTGGCCACCATGAACAACGTGCTGTACCACCTGCATCCCGTGAAGGTGAAGCGACACGGGCTGAAGTTGACCTACACGTTCTGCTTGGGTGGCCTGTCGTTCTTCTTGTTCATCCTGCTCACGATCACCGGCATCTTCCTGATGTTCTTCTACCGGCCCATGGCCGACATCGGCGGCGCCGTGGCGTACGCGGACATGCAGAGCATCCGGACGACGGTGTTCTTCGGCGACCTGGTCCGCAACCTCCACCGTTGGGGCGCGCACCTGATGGTCTTCTCGGTGACCTTGCACATGGCGCGGGTGTTCTACACGGGCGCGTACAAGCCACCGCGCGAGTTCAACTGGGTCGTCGGCGTGATCCTGCTCTTCCTCACGCTGGGACTGTCGTTCACGGGCTACCTCCTGCCGTGGGACCAGCTGGCGATCTGGGCCGTCACCGTCGGCACATCGCTCGGCGGCTACGCCCCGTTCATCGCCAAGCAGGCCAACTTCTTGCTGCTGGGCGGCGTCGTGGTCGGCCCGCAGACCTTGCTGCGCTGGTACGTGCTGCACGTGTTGGCGTTGCCGTTCGTGTTGGTGATCTTCCTGGCGGTCCACTTCTGGCGGATCCGCAAGGACGGCGGCATCTCGGGACCGCTGTAGGGGGCGACTGAGCGATGGCGAGAGAAGACACACCGCTCGACCAAGCCGTCTTCGACTCGACGCTCGCCGCCGAGCTCGCGAAGGGCTCCGATCGCCGGGTCGCGGAGGGACGCGCACGCTCGGCCGCGGTCCGCGCGTACAAGGCCGCGCATCCCGAGGAAGCCGAGGCCGCCCCGGCTCCGGCGGCCGCTGCTCCTGCCCCGGCCGCCGCCGCTGCTGCCCCTGCCGCACCCGCCGCCGCCGCAGCAGCAGCTCCTGCCGCGACGGCCGTGGCTGTGGCGGCGCCCGTGACGACGCCCGTTCGGACGGCACCGCTGCCCACCGGCAACATCCCGACGCCGAAGAAGGGCGCGGACGACAAGCACCGCCTGCTCGCCCTGGTGCCGCCCGAGGGCATCCAGCGTGTGGAGCGCGAGCAGGGTGACCGCGTGAACGTCTGGCCGCACCTGCTCATCGAAGAGTTCGTGGCGATGCTGATCCTCACGGCGGGGCTGCTCGTGTTCTCGACGTTCCTGATGGCTCCGCTCCGACAGCTCGCCAACCCGAACCTGACGCCGAACCCGTCGAAGGCGCCGTGGTACTTCCTGGGCCTCCAGGAGCTGCTCCGCTACTTCCACCCGATGGTCGCCGGCATCGTGATCCCCACGTTCATCCTGGTGGTCCTCGCGGCGGTCCCCTACGTCGACCGCAACCCGAGCACGAAGCCCGGCGACCGCAAGATCGCGATCTCGATGTTCACCGTCCTCTTCTGCTTCGGCGCGACGCTCACGATCATCGGCTGCTTCTTCCGCGGCCCCGGCTACAACTGGATCTGGCCGTGGGCGCAAGGGGTGTTCTTCGACCTATGACGCTCGCGCTCTCCAACGGAGTCATCGCCGCGATCATCGTGTTCGTGGTGCTCGACATCTTCGCGATCATCTTCGGGCTGTCGTTCGCTCGGGCCGCGAAGGAGCAACGGGCCACCGCCGACGGCACGCCGGTCCGCGCCCGGCCGGTCGCCGCCATGTCACGCCGCGACTTCTTCCGCAAGTCGCTGCTGACCTCGCTGCTCGTGTTCGGCGCGCAGTTCGGCGGCGCGACCATCGCGTTCCTGTGGCCGAGCCTGAAGGGCGGGTTCGGTTCGGTGATCAACGCCGGGGCGTTGAACGACATCAAGTCGCAGCTGGGTGACGGACCCGTGTACAACGGTGCCGGCCGGTTCTACATCGTCCCTTGGGACGGCCAGGCGACGCCCGACGCCGACTACCCGGCCGAGCTGGTCACCACCGACGGGATCATGCCGCTGTACCAGCGGTGCGTGCACCTGGGATGCCGCGTTCCCTTCTGCGCCTCGTCGCAGTGGTTCGAGTGCCCGTGCCACGGCTCCAAGTACAACTTCGCCGGCGAGTACCAGCTGGGTCCGGCGCCGCGCGGCATGGACCGCTTCGTGGTGAAGGTGGAGAACGGCAACGTGATGGTGGATACGTCGACGGTGGTCCTGGGACCACCGCGTGGCGCCGACACGATCGACGAGCCCCCACAGGGACCGTTCTGCGTTGCCCCGGGCTAGGGAGAGGACCGGAACGACGACATGCTGGCGCTGAGCGATACCGCGGGGGTGATCCTCCTCGTCCTGGGCGTGGTGTTCGTCGTCGCGGCCGGCGTCGCTCTCGTCTTGCGCAGCCGCGTCACCCGCGAGCCGGCACCGGACATCCCGCCCGCCATGGAGCCGGGGCCGTCCGACCCCGCGCTCGAGACGCCGCTCCTGCAGAAGCTCCAGGGGTGGGGCGTCGTGCTCGTCGCGTTCTTCGTGGTCTGGCTCCCCTACAACTGGCTGATCGAGCCGTCGACGAACCTCGAGCAGGAGAAGGCGCTGCGCACCGAGGCGATCGAGCGCGGCCGGCGATCGGTCGAGCTGTTCAGCGAGGAGAACCAGCTCGGCGTGGGCTGCGTGCGGTGTCACGGTCCGGAGCTCCGCGGAGGCGTGATCCCCGCCGGGACCGGATGGGCCTACCCGCCGGACCTGACGACGATCTGCGGCGGGCCCTCGACCGGTCACCCGCTCATCAAGTCGATCACCGACATCAAGAACACGATCGAGCAAGGGCGGAACGTCATGCCCTCCTGGAGCATCCGGTATCAGGGCGCGCTCGACGACCAGCAGATCAACGACATCCTGAACTACCTGGTGTCCATGAGCTCCGAGAACGTCCCGTTCGAGGACAACATCTGCATCAACCCCGACGCGGTCAAGGCGGTGAACTCGCCGTCGGCCTCGCCGGCGGGGACGAGCGGCGCCACGGGATCCACGGGCTCCACGGGCCCGTCGTCCGGGGCCACGGGCGCGACCGGGGCGACGGGGGCGAGCGCCTGATGCTCGCGCAGGAAGTGCACACCTGTCTCGGATTCCACATCGAGTGCGGCACGCTGTTCAAGGGCGCGGGCGTGACGCTCATGGCGTTCATCCTGTTCGTCGGCAGCGTGTACCTGATGCTCTCGCTCGTGTTCGGCAAGTGGATGGGCTACCTGGTGCTCGCCGTCTGCTTCTCGGGCTGGCTCATCATCCACTCGTCGCTCTGGTACTTCGGCTTCTGGGCCCAGGGGCCCGGCACGCCGACCAACCAGGGGCCGCGCGGCCAGGAGCCGTCGTGGGTCGTGGTGGAGGCGGGCCTCACGCCGACGGATGTGCGGTTCGCGACGTTCGAGGAGTATCCGGGCGATGGGTGGAAGCCCCCGAACGAGGGGCAGATCTCGTCCGTGCAGTCCGTGAGCAGCGCCGTGACGTCGTACCTCGCCGCGCAGGCGAACGAGCAACTGGGCCGCGACCCCCTCGGCACCGACGCCATCACCGGGACGCAGTTCACGATCGACAGCGTGATGTTCGCCACGGCCGAGGACGGCAAGACACCGCTCGCCGTCGTGCAGGCGCATTTCTCCGGCGGCGGGCCGCTCACCACCTTGACGCTGTACCACGACTCCGGAAGCGTCCCGCGCTACTCCTTGATGTTCATGGCGGCGGCGTTGCTGTTGTTCGTGATCCACCTGCCGCTGCTCGATCGCGCGGAGAAGAAGCGGAAGGAGTTCCTGACCGGCGGCAGCGCGCCCGCCTGGTACGGCCCGGCATGACGAGACGACCCCAAGAGAGTCAGAGGACACGACGATGATCGGAGCAGAAGCGATCCCCCTCCTCGATCAGGGGAGCATCCAGTTCATCTTGTTCGGCCTGATGGTCCTGGCGGTGCTCTTCCTGATGTGGATCACGATCGCGAAGTAGTCAGCGATCGGGTTCCGCCACGGCGCGCCCGCGCCGCTTGACCTCGGCGAGCGTCGCCTTCCGCTGCTCATAGAACGCGAGGATCTGCAGCTCCACGGCCAGATCCACCTTGCGCACCGACACCCCCTCGGGGACCGCGATCACCGCGGGCGCGAAGTTGAGGATCGACCGGATCCCCGCTTCCACCAGCCGGTCCGCGATCTCCTGCACGGCGGACGCCGGAGTGGCGATCACACCGATCGCGATACGGAGCGTCCGCACCAGCTCCGGCAGGTCGTCGACGTGGCGGACCGTGAGCCGCCCGATCCGCTGTCCCAGCTTCGACGGATCGACGTCGACCAGCGCGGCGACGCTGAATCCACGTTCCGGGAACCCTCGGTAGTTCGCCAAGGCGTGCCCCAGGTTCCCGATGCCGGCGATGACGATCGGCCAGTCCTGGGTCAGGCCGAGCTCACGCCGGATCTGGTGGATCAGGTACGCGACGTCGTACCCGACGCCGCGCGTGCCGTAGGAGCCCAGGTGCGACAGGTCCTTCCGCACCTTCGCCGAGTTCACGCCCGCGGCCTCGGCGAGCGCCTCGGACGACACCGTGGTCGCCCCGGACTCGGTCATGTCGACCAGCGCCCGGAGGTAGACCGGCAGCCGTCCCACGGTCGCCTCGGGGATGAGCCGACCCTTCGTCATGCGGGCACCGACCAGGCCGACATCGTGTGCAGCCTAGCCCACGGGAGCCGCCGTTCTCAAGTTCACAAGCGGCTGGGAACCGCGCGCTCCGCGAGGCCCGATCAGCCGCCGCGAACGATGGCGAGCAGCTCTGCGGGGTCCACCTCGTACTCGAACCGCTCCCGACCGTCGATCTCCACGACCGGGATCCGGATGCCGTACTCGCGCTCGAGAAGGTCATCACCTGCCACGTCGACCTCCACCAGCTCGAACGGGGTGCGCGAACGCTCCGCGAGCAGCACGTCCCTGGCGGCGTCACACAGATGGCAACCCGCCCGCGAATACAGGACCACCCGCATCGGGCGATGCTACCCGCGGCCGGGCCTTCTCCGCGCCGAGCCCCGCGCGAACGGGTGATACAACTGGAACGAGATGGGGAACGGCGACGTCGACGACCTGGAGCTGCACCGGCGGCTCTCCGCGGGCGACCGCGACGCGTTCGACGCGCTCTATCACCGGTATTCGCCGACGGCCTACGGGCTCGCGTATCGCCTGACGGGCCAGCAGATGCTGGCGCAGGACGTGGTTCACGACGCGTTCATGGCCCTCTGGCGGGCTCCGGAGGCCTTCGATCCCGCTCGAGGCGCGTTCCGGACGTTCTTCCTGTCCTTGGTGCACCATCGGGCGGTCGATACGGTCCGCCGCGAGGAACGGCTCCGCAAACGAACCGAGCGTGCGGCGAACCTCGAGCCGTCGACCGTCGAAGACCCTGGGGAGGATGTCGTGGACGACGCGTTCATCGAGATCCGCCGCCGGGAGGTCCGGGAGGCCCTCGCGACGCTCCCCCCACCACAACGACAGGTGCTCGAGATGGCGTATCTCCAGGCGTACACGCAGGTCCAGATCGCCGAGGAGCTCGGTATCCCGATCGGCACCGTGAAGACCAGGACCCTGGCGGCCATGCGGAAGCTCCGCCGGGCGCTCTACCGAGAGGATTGAGTTGACGGAGACCCACGAAGCGATCGAAGAGCTGCTCGCCGGATACGTCCTGAGGAGCCTCTCTGGTGAGGACGCCGAGCGGGCCGACCACCTGCTCTCCGATCACGTGCCGCAGTGTCCGGCGTGTCGCGACTCGCTCGCCGTCTTCCAGGCGGTGACGGCCGACCTGTCGCTGGATCCTTCCCCCGTCCAGCCGCCCGACACGCTGTTGCCGCGCCTGCACCGGGATCTGGGCGTCCAGGATCGCCGGCGCCGTCCGGTGGCGGTCTTCGCGGTCGCCGCCAGCGTCGTGGCGGTCGTGGGGTTCGCCGGCCTGGCGGTCTCGCAGAACATGCGCGTGAACGACACGCGCTCGCGGATGGACGACATCCGGTCCGCGATGGACTTCGCCACCCGTCCGGGCGCGTCGATGGTGCAGGTGGACAGCAGCGACTCCGACACCGAGCCCATCACCGAGATCTCCCATCCGGGGACGGAACGCTTCTACCTGGTGGGCAACGACGTTCCGATGCCGCCCGAAGGGACCGTCTACCGGGTGTGGCTGCTCTCGGGAACCCAGGCGACGTACGCCACGGACTTCGTGCCGGAGCCGGGCATGATGGTCGTGGAGCTCGAGTTCGACCCGAGCCAGTACGACCGGATCCTGATCTCGGTCGAGCCTGCGGGATCGACGCCCGACACGCCGGAGATCGCGGTCTGGCAGACGGCCAGCTGATCCGAACGACCGTGCGACGCTAGATCTGGATCGCGCCCCGCACCGCGAGGAACAGCCCGACCACGACGATCGCCGACGCCGAGAGCACCGGCACCAGCCGCCCCCAGAACGATGACAGTCGGTCCGCCATGGCGGCGCGCGCTCGAAGCGCCCCCAGGCTCACCACGATCAAGGCGAGGGCGAGGCCGACGCTGAACGCCACGATCAACCCGATCCCGTAGCCCACCCGGTGCGCGTTGATGGCGCCGAGCATCACGATCAGCGCGCTCGGCGACGGCAGGATGCCTCCGGCCAGGGCGAGCGCGAGCATCCCGCGCTTCGACGTGAGCGACACGCCTTCAGGCAAGCCGTGGCTGTGGCCGGCATGCCCGTGCGCATGGTCGTGCTGCGTCCCGTGATCATGGTCGTGTTCGTGTGCCTCGGCGGCATGCGACGCGGACCAGGCGCTGAGCCGGCCGATCGTCAGGTAGGCGCCCAGGCCGATCGCGACCACCCCGGACAGCAACCCGAGCCAGGGGTAGAGCGACTCCGGACGGAACGTCTGCTCGAGCGTGATCACCAGGAGCCCCAGACCCAGGACCGACGCCGTGTGCATCACGGCGACCGCCGAGCCGACGGCCACGGCCTGCCGGACCTTCGTCTGGGAGCCGACCATGTACGCCGCCATCAGCGTCTTCCCGTGTCCCGGCAGGAGCGCGTGCCACGCGCCGAACGCCACGGCCAGAGCGAACCCGAGGAGGACCAGCACGATGCCGTGGTTGTCCACGAGCGAGGCGAACGCCCCGAGGTCGACGCCTGGCCGGGCCGCGTCGACCGGCTCCTCACGCTCGGATGTGGCGCCGACCGACACCCCCGGCGCGAACGACGCCTGCATCGACGTGACGTGCAACGGGCTGGACAACAGGTCCTGCGGGTACGAGAGCAGCGCGTCGCTGACGCTCTCCGCCGGCACGGTGGAGCCCTCGATCGCCTCCCCGTCCTCGCCGGTCGCCGTGATCTCCCGCCAGCCGATCGTGTCGGCCTCGTTGTCGTCGCGATACGCGATCCGGCCCTCACGGTCGACGCCGGCGGCGAACAGCCCCTCGAACCGGAGGATCGAAAGGCCGCCCTGGCCGTCGCGCACACGCGCGTCGGCGGAGCGCACCTCGAGCGCGACCGGATCGCCGTCGACCGTCAGCGTGAGGTTCGCGACCAATCGTGGGGCGCGCTCCGCCGCCCACGCCGCTCCCTCGGCCGTCGAGACCGTGCCGTCGCCGTCGGTGTCGATCGACGGCATCTCCTGGAACGTCGGGATCTCCGCCATGTCGACGACGTAGTCGATCCGGATCTCACCGGGGACGACGTGGATCCCGCTGTACAGGTTGACGGTGAAGTTCCCGAGCGGATGTGCGGAGGCCGCCCCCGCAGGCCACAGGACCCCGAGCGAGACCAGCGCCAGCAGGGCGAGCAGGCGTCGCGCGGCCCGGATCACGCGGCACCGCCGATCGTGGTGAGCGTGGCCCGCGCCAGCGGCGCGTACTGGATCGAGAAGTGCGGGTTGATGCGCACGGCCTCCGACAGCAGGCGTCGGGCCTCCGCCCGGTTCCCCAGCTCGAGCTGGATCATCCCGGCGTGGAAGGCGAACAACGCGTTGCGGTAGCCGAGCGCCATCGCCTTGCGAGCGTAGACGGCGGCCTCCGCGTCGCGCCCGTCGGCGTGCAGAGCCCATGCATAGGCATCGGCCACGTGCACGCTCTGCCGCTTCGCCCACTCGTCGCGAGCGGCGGCGAGCGCGCCCGCAGGATCGCCGTGCGCCGCGTCGAACAGCGCCAACTCCAGGTCGATGTTGACGCCGTTGGCACGGAAGAGCTGCTCCTCCGCGTGGACCAGCGCGTACTGCCGGTCGGCCTGCTCGGGTTGTCCGGCCGCGGCATACAGGTCACCGAGCGCGATCACGTACTCGGGTGCCGGGTACCGAGAGACGACGTCCGTGTATCCGTCGATCGCCTCCTGGAGGTGCCCGCGTGCCCATGCCACCTTCGCGAGGCCGGCGAACGGCGGAACGTAGTCCGCGTCCGTGTCCACACCGCGCGCGTACGCGTGCGCGGCGGCGGCGAGGTCGCCCTGGTTGAAGTACAGCTCCCCCAGCTGATAGCTGGCCCACGCTGCGTCCGCCGGCGTGCCGGCGATGTCGCGCGCGGCCTCCATCGCCTGGACCGCGCCGGGCACGTCGCCCATCAACTCGCGGGCGTACGAGACGCGGGCGTACGAAGCGACACCGGGTCGGGTGTCCACCATGGTCTGGAACGTGGCGAACGCGTCGCGGTACCGGCCGAGCTCGACCTGCGCGTCGCCGATCACGCCGTAGACGTTGCCGTTGTACGGGTTGATGGACTTCGCTTGCTCTCCCCACCGCAGCGCGCCGGCGAAGTCGTGCCGGGCCGCGGCGAGCGCGGCCATGCCCACCATGGCCGCGAAGTTGTCATCCCGCTCCAACCCGAGCGAGCGTCGGAGCACGCCCTGCGCCTTCGGGTAGTAGCTGGGGTCGGCCGTGACGCGCGCCTGCTGCACGTACGCGAGGCCGAGCGATGCGAACGCTTGCCAGTCGGTGGGCAGCACACGCAGCCGTGACTGGAGGTTCTCGATGGTCTGATCGAGCGAGCCGCCGATCGCCGGCGCGAGCAACGTGTCCGCCGATGCGACAGCCTTCGGGGCCGACCCCTGCGCGCCGTCGTCGGCGGCCGAACGGAACAGGCCGATGCCTCCGGCAACGAACAGCACGGCCGCGAGAGCGGCCGCGCCGCCGATCCGAACCACTCGCTTCATCTGCGTCGCTCCTCGTCGCTCCGTCGTGGGCGCTGGGGTCCGGCCCGAAGGGCCGGACCCCAGCTCCGGTATCCGTTGGATCAGCTGTGCGGCGACGTGTCCGACCCGGAGGACGGGTAGGCCACGTAGGGGAAGGCGTTCAGGAACGGAACGTCGTTCGCGTCCACGCCGTCACCGATCGTGTCCGCCAGGGCCTGGTGATCGGGCAACAGCACCCCGAGGACCACGCGCAGCGAGACGTCGATGATGTCGTCGGACAGGCGACGCCCGTTCGGGAAGCCCGCCACGTCGCCGCCGATCACGCCGAGGGTCGAGCAGTCGGTCGAACACGGCGCGATCGCCGTGTTCAGCCGCAACATCTCGCTCGCCTTGACGTGCGCGGGCTGGTTCAGCGTCGGGACGCCCGTCAGGAAGACCTGGATCAGGTCCGCCCGCTGGATGCCGGCCGTGCTGTCGTCCGAGTCCGGGATGTCCGTGCCGTACACCGCGTTGAGCAGATGCGGCAGCTCGGGGTCCTGGACCAGCGGCAGCGCGGCGCCGTCCGCCTTGGGCTTGGAGGAGTTGAAGTAGTCCTTCAGCCCCACGGGCACGACGACCTCGTTCACGAGCGGGTTGCCCAAGCGCGAGACCTGGACGTTCTTGCCCTTGAACGACTGGCTGCCGTCACCGTTCTCGATCCGCATGCTCGGACGCGATGCCGTGCTCCAGATACCGATCGTCGACTCGCCGCCCTGGGTGACGTCCTTCGTCGGGACCTGCAGCGCGAACGTGTTGACGTTGAACCCGGACAGCGTGTCGTCTCCGGCCTCCGAGAGGTCCGCCCCGTACAGGAGGTCGAACACCCGCAGGTCGAGGAAGAACGGGTCGTCGGACTGCCCGACCCAGCTGTAGGACGGGTTCGATGCGCCGAACTTCGTCGTGGCGCCATCGAACAGGTCGCCGTTGTAGTTCGGCATCGACGCGGCGCCCACGTTGCTCGGCGCCACCTTCGCGTTGTGGAGCAGGCGGTTCTTGTGACCGTTCGCGATCTTCCAGAGGTCGTACGTCTGGAAGATGTTGAGGTCCGGGTCGTTCAGCGACGTGACCGGACCCGTGTTGTAGAGGAACGTGTCCGGGTTGCGGAAGTGCGTCGTGAACTTCCAGCGATACGTGATGTCGGCGTTGGTTCCGCCATCGTTGCTGATGTTGATGTCGTAGTTCGTGTGCTCGGCCCACAGGTAGAAGTTGGGGCCGCCCGCGGGCTCCTCGAACGGGATCCACGAGCTGACGAGCGTGACGGAGTCCGGCCGATCGGGGCTCACGAACGCGTACACGTCCGTGTTGTCGATCTGCGGGTCCGCCGCCGTGAGCGGTGCCTCGCGGTGACTCGACGCGCGGCTGGCGAGCGGGGCGAGACCTGCGAACAGTCCTCCACCCACCACCAGCGCGGTCGTCGCCGCGAGCACCCTGTTGCGGATGCGATGCACTGACAAGGATGACTCCTTTCGATCCCTCGGTCTGCACTACGGAGATGCCGTGGTCCGCCCACGCGTCCTCGACGGTCTGCCCGCCGAGGTCCACCGCATCCCTCCTTCCTCGAGCGGGGCGGTACGCGCATGCTTCGCGGGCTGGGGACGATCGGATCAACCGAGTTGCGCGTTGCGAGTCGTTGCGTTACGCGTGGGAGCGCGCGATCAGCGCGTGTCCGTGGCCGGCTCGGCCGCGGGGACCGACACCGGTGTGGACGCTCGCAGGAACCCCCAGAACATCACCGAGATGCCCACGAGCAGCGCGACGGAGAACGGCGCCAGATCGCCCAGCGCCGCGAACGCGGATCCGAAGCCGGCGATGATCGTGGCGCCCAACACGATGAGCAACGTCCCGATGAAGCGGTCCTTCAGCTCGGGCCGGCCGCGCATCCGCCACGCCGACCACAGCGCGCCGACCACGAGGATCAGGTACGACGGGATCGAGATCAGCTGCGGCAGCTGGTGCGCGGGTGTGCCGGCGCCGAAGACGTCCTTGCCCGACGGCAGCTGCTGCGCGAGCGCCTGTGCGTCGTACACGGCTCCACGGGTGACCGAGATCGCGTAGGCGGTCAGGAACACCAGGACCACGTCGATCACCACCTCGACCGTCCGGTTCCGGATCAGCAGCTGGAGCTCACCCGCCGCAAGGAACGGCACGTTCAGCACCGCGCCGAACACCCAGTACACCTCGAACGAGAAACGGCTCCACCCGTTCAGGGCGCCGATCGCGACGGCGAGCGACGCCACGGCGTACATCAGGAGCGCGACGGCCCACAGGAGCTGGTACGACCGGCGCCGCTGAAGGTACTGCTTCGCGAGGAGCGCCGCGAAGATGCCGGCGACCACCGCCGCCACGAGCGGGAAGACCCACATGGCGAGGAGGATATCTGGCTCCCGAGCCCCTCAACCTGGCCCCTCACCCAACCCGCCCCTATGATGCAGGGGATGCCTTCCCCGAGGATCCTGTTCTCGTCTGCGGCCTTCTTCGCCCGGCCGCTCGCTCAGACGTTCCGTCTGCTGGCCGAGACCGGGTACGAAGGCGCCGAGGTCATGGTCACGAAGGACCCCGCCAGCCAGGACCCGGCTCTGATGCGCGCCCTGGCATCGGAGCACGGCCTGACGATCGGCGCGATCCACGCTCCGTGCCTCCTGCTCACCCGCCGCGTCTGGGGCACGGACCCGATCGGCAAGGTCGAGCGCGCGATCGAGGTCGCGTCCGACGCCGAGATCCCGCTCGTGGTCGTCCACCCGCCGTACCGCTGGCAGCGCTCGTTCAGCCGCTGGCTGGAGGAGAGCCTTCCCGACCGCATGCGGAGTGCCGGCGTGACGGTCGCGGTCGAGAACATGTTCCCGGTGCGGGTCGGGGGCCGGGAGATGACGTTCCACGCGGACCAGGATCTTGAGGAGCTCGAGGGTCTGCCCGACCTCGTGCTGGATACGAGCCATGCGGCCGTCGCGGAACACGATCTGGTGGAGGTGCGCCGGCGCTTCGACGGCCGCATCCGCCACGTCCACCTGTCCGACAACGCCGGCAAGGGCTGGGACTCCCACCTCCCTCCGGGCGAGGGCGTCCTGCCGCTCGGGGCGTTCCTGGACGACCTGTCGTCCAGTGACTACGCGGGCGCGATCACGCTGGAGGTCGATCTGCGGCGCCAGCTGACCGATCCCGCGGCGTTGCAAGCGATCATGGTGTCGATGCGCGAGGCCGTGGAACGCCGGCTCGCCGAACCGGTCCGTCGGCGCGAAGCCGGCTAGCCACCGCTGCTAGCCTGCACGACGTGCGCCGCCCGACGTTCATCATCCTGATCGTGCTGTTCGTGCTCCTGATCGGTGCCGGTGTCGCGCAACTGGTCATCGCCTCGGGCGATCACCCGCAGCTCGAGGGTCCCACGAGCCCGGGACAGCTGCCGAGCCTGTCGATCAGCCCTTCGCCCTGACGTCGGGCGCACTCACTCGAGGACCACGGTCTTGCCGGTCGCGAGCGCGAGCGTGTCGGCGGCGCTCCCCCGGTTGACGACCAGCGCCAGCTGTCCCTGCGAGTCGATGATGGCCCCGAGCGTTCCCTCCGGCAGGTCGGCGAAGATGCCCACGCGTGGCACCGCTCGCCCCCGCACCGTCAGGATCGGCCCGATGCCGGCCGCGTCCAGATCGTGCGGGCCCACGTTCAGCTGCACGTTGCCGAAGCCGTCGATGCCGGTCACCCTGGCGCCGATCGCGCCCGACGCCACCATCGGGCCGGGCAGCTCCACGACGCTGAGCTCCTCGACCGCGATGGCGGGCCCGAGGTCGTCGATCGGGACGCCGGCCGCCAGATGCGCGGCCGCCGGCGCGAACACGTCGCGCCCGTGGAACGTGTGCGACACCGGGTGCAGGACGATGGCGTCGGACGTGATCTCGACCGCCGCATCGGCGCCGCCGAGCGCTTCCCACGCCATGGACAACACGCCGTTGTCCGGTCCCACCAGGAGCGCGCCCGAGGCCGCGCGAACGGCGACGGACCGCCGGCCTGAGCCCACACCCGGATCGACGACCGCCACGTAGACCGCATCGTCGGGCATATATGAGGTCGCGCGACCGAGCGTCAGCCCGCCGCGCATCACGTCCTGCCGGGGGATGGCGTGCGTCAGGTCCACGATCCGGGCGTCCGGCGCGATCCGGAGCATCACCCCGCGACAGACGCCGACGAACTCGTCGGCCGTGCCGTAATCGGTCAGGAAGACGATCGGCCGGCTCATGTGACGGGCACGTGTTGCTGGAGCCAGCCGGTGATGAGGGTGCGGACGTTCTCGCCCTGGTTCCCCTCGAGGAGGTCGGTGCCGTGGTCGGCCGTCGGGAGGATCTCGACGCGCTTGGGTTGGACCGACTCGTCGTAGAACGCCTGCGCCGTGGCGGCCGCGTTGCCGTCGACGTTGCCCGCGATGAACAGCTTCGCCCCGGTGACGGCCTGCAGGACCTCAGGCCCGGCGGTGAGCCCATCGATCGCGTCGGGCGCCGAGAGCGTCACGACCGCGTCGATCGCGGAACCGCTCTGGGAGGCGTAGACGAGGGAGGCGGTGCCGCCCATGCTCGCGCCGACGAGCCCCATCCGGCGGACGCCCTCGGTTCGCAGGAACCCCACGGCGCCCGCCACGTCCTGCCAGATCGCGGTGGTGTCCTTCTCCCCTTCCGAGCACCCGGCGTCGCCGCCCGGGCAGTACCCCCGGAAGTTGAACGTCAGCGTCCGGTACCCCAGCTCGCCGAGCTGATCCGCGAAGTCGAACCAGGAGGACTGGTCGGCCGGCTGCATGTGCGCCAGGACGACACCGGCGGTGGCGGTATCCGGCCCGAACAACCTGCCGGCGAGCTGCACCCCGTCGATCGATCCGAACATCACGGCCTCGGAATCCGCGAGCGCCTGCTCGCGGATCTTCGCGCCCTGCTCGCACGCGGGGAGGAAGAGGAGGGCAAGCGTCATCACGGAGGCGATCGTGGGACCGAACCTCAGGCGTACCGGTTGGCGCACAGGTGATGGACCCCGGGAGCGGCTACTTGCCCAGCTTCATCCGCTGGTGGCGCGTCCGCTTCAGAAGCTTCTTGTGCTTCTTCTTCCGCATCTTCTTGCGGCGCTTCTTGATCAGCGACGGCAAGCGTTCCTCACTCTCGGTCGACTCACTCGGTTCCGAACAGGTTCCGGAGGTCGACGCGCTTGGCGCGGTAGCTCTCCTCCAGACGGACGGACCCCAGTCTAAGGGCCTTGGGCGGATCTGCCACGGGCGATATCAGCCGCAGCGCGCCATCCTCCGGAACGTACTCGAGGAACCCGATCCCCGTGTACGCGCCGTTGCCGTCGGACAGGCCCACCAGCAACCGATCCAGCTGCACGAGCTCGAACAGCGGTGGCAGGCTCGGCATGAACACGGTGGGCCGGATGCGGAACCGGTTCAGCTCGCCGCGGAAGTAGCGCGCCATCGCCTGCTGGCGGTGCTCCGCTCGCTGTTCCACGCTCGTGGACACGACCGAGGGATGCACGCCGAGCGAGACCACGTCGACGCTGAAGAACCGCTCGATCACGCCGAGGACGGGGGCGAGCTCCTCGCCGCGTTGCAGTCCCACGACCAGGTCGGGCTGGAGCAGCTCCACCTTGTGGTACTTCACGAGCTGCCCGTAGATGCCCCCGACCATGCCGCTCGTGTCCACGACCACCAGGTCGGTGCCCTCGGCCAGCGCCACGTCGTGCAGCCGCGCGATCCCCGTGACGAGTGGCAGCAGGTGGCCCTGCGGCGAGAGCGAGCCCACGAACGACAGACCGTCGGCGTCGGCGAGGCGGTCGAGCGTGAGGTCGTCCGGGGACGTGATGCGCTTCATGGCGACCGTTCCCGGAGGGCCCACGGTCTTCTGACCGAGGTCGCCGTCGATGTAGACGACCGATCGGCGCAGGCTGAGGGCGTACGCGCACACCGCTCTCGCCAGCGTGCTCTTCCCGGCGTCGAGGCCGCCGATGAACAGGACGGTATGGGCGTCGCGCGCGGCTCGATCGACGAGCCGGTCGTGCTCGTTCACGGACCCCCCTCCGTCCCATCACGGAGGATCGGTGCCGCGTGTGCGCGAGAGCGCCTCCTGCCGGGTTATCCGGCCTCGGTGTAGCGCTCGGTCAGGTAACTATCGATATCTTCCTCGCGGAGCCGATAGCCCCTTCCCACCCTGAAGGCGGACATCTCCCCTGTCTTGATCAGCCGGTAGACGGTCATCCTGGATACGCGCAAGAGGTCAGCGACCTCGTTCACGGTCAGCAGCCGAGCCTCGGTGAATGGTTCTCTCTTCACGATGGGCGGATTGTAGGGGACAGGTGCCCTCGCGGGATAGCCCTCCGTTGTGCCTAGCCGTTGACCTGCGGGAACGCCGCTGCAGCCGCCTGGAAGCACGGCCAGTAGGCGTCCGCGGCCACGTGATCGTCCATCACCACGACCACGTCCGTACGCCCCTGTGCCTTCGCGACCAGCAGGGCCGGGTCGTTCACGTCGGCGACCGAGACCGTCTCCACGCCGGCCTCGATCGCCGCGCCGGCGAACCCGTGGTCGGCCACGACCAGGTCGGGTCGTTCCGCGGCCAGCATCCGGTGCATCGCATCCGGCCAGTGCGTGTGACGCGGGACCAGGCCGTCGGTCTGCATGCCCACGCCGGACAGGTAGCCGATCGACCAGTCGTGCTCGAGGCGTGGGTCGCGCCACGAGACGCCGTCGGCCGGTTTGATGACCCTGCCGCCGTGGGTGAGCAGCAGCCGTTCCCACTCGCGGTACAGGAGGTCGAGGCCGCCGGGATGGCCGGTGGCGATCAACACGCGCTCGCCGCCTTCGGCGGCGAGCGCCAACCGACGGCCCAGCGCCTCGCACGCGTCCAGGATCGGCTCCGGGGCGATCAGCACATCGCCGAACCCCTGCGTCGGATCGATCGCGACGCCGGATCCGGCGGACACCAGGTCGAGCACGTCCTGCAGCACCAGCCCGTCCTGGAGCCCCGTCAGGCCGAACTGCTTGTCGGGGTCGCCCTCCAGCAGCAACCGGGCGTTCCCGATCACGTTGTCGAGCGGATGCGTCGCCACGCCCGCCACCCGTCCGGCCTCGAGCGCACGTGCGAGCTCTTCGCGCGGGTACGGTCGAGGGGTGAAGCGCGCATCCACCGGCGGCAGACGCCGGGCGTGGGCTTCGATAACGTCCATGCATCTCAGGGTAGAGGAGCACGCATGCAACTGAAGGGTGCGGTCGCGGTCGTGACCGGCGCGTCGTCCGGGATCGGCGAGGCGGTGGCCGTCGGTCTCGCGCAGCGGGGCGCCAAGGTCGTCCTGGCCGCGCGCCGTAAGGACCGGCTCGACGAGCTGGCCGATCGCATCGAACGAGCCGGCGGCACCGCCCTCGCGATCCGATGCGACGTCACCGACCGCGAGCAGCTCGCGTCGCTCCCCACGGTCGTGAAGGAGGCGTTCGGTCCCTGCGACGTCCTGGTGAACAACGCGGGCGTCCCCGGCGGCGGAACGTTCGCGAACCTCTCGTATCAACAGATCGAAGACATCGTCGAGGTGAACGTCCTCGGCGTGATGTACGGCACCCGGGCGTTCCTTCCGGGGATGCTGAAACGGCATCACGGCCACATCGTGAACGTGGCGTCGCTCGCCGGCCGGTTCGCCACACCGGGAGCGGCCGTGTACGGCGCCTCGAAGCATGCGGTCGTCGCGTTCTCGGAGTCCCTGTTCTACGAGGTGGAGGACCAGGGGGTCCTCGTGACCGCCGTCAACCCGGGGTTCGTCAAGACCGAGGGCTTCCCGCTGGTCGGCATGGACCCTCGCATGATCCTCACGATGGACAAGGTTGCCGGCGCGGTCGTTCGCGTGGTGCGCGACGACATCGCGCCGGAGCTGTCGGTCCCGCGATACATCAGCCCGTTGCAGGCATTCCGCGTGCTCACGCCCCCGCTGTACCGTTGGGGGATGCGCAAGGGCCGCGATATGGGCCTCAAAGGAACGGAAGCGGCGGACGGATGACGGGAGTCACGCAACGGATCGCGTTCGACGGCGAGCTGATCGCGGGACGCGGAGGCGGACACGCGATCAGGGTCGACGAGGCCACGATGGCATCGCTCGGCGCGAAGCACATGTCCCGCGTGGCGGGCACGCTGAACGGCCACCCGTTCCGAAGCAACGTCGTGAAGATGGGCGGCGGCATGCTCCTGGGCGTGCACAAGGCGAACGTCGAGGCACTCAGCCTGACGCCCGGCGACACCGTCGCGGTCGTGATGTCGCTCGACGACGAGCCGCGCGGCGACGACGTCCCGCCCGAGATCCTCGCGGACGCGTTGCGCAACGACCCCGCCGCCGCCGCCACGTGGAACGCGCTCGCGCCGTCGCACCGCCGCGAGTACGTCGGCTACATCAAGGAGGCGAAGAAGGACGAGACCCGCGCCCGTCGCGTGCAGCGCACGATCGACGAGCTCGCGGGCCGCAACCCGACGCCATGACGATCGCCGCCGAGACGATCACCGCGCCCGTCAGGATCGACCGACCCGACAGCGACGACGTCCCGGAGCCCGACCCGCCGTGGGTCGTGATCGTCTGGAACGACCCGGTGAACCTGATGTCGTACGTGACGTGGGTCTTGCAGAAGCTGTTCGGCTATCCACGCGCCAAGGCCGAGAAGCTGATGATGGACGTGCACACGAAGGGCAAGGCTGTCGTGTCGAACGGGACCCGAGAGAAGGCGGAGTTCGACGTGGCGCGCCTGCACGCGCACGGCCTGTGGGCCACGATGCAGAAGGACGCGTGAGGTCGCCGTGGCGCGCGGCGGACCGATCAAACGTACGCGCCGCGGCGACTTCGAGCTCCGGCTGCGGGCGAGCGAACGAGACATCCTGCGCGCGCTGCCGGATCAGCTCCGGGCGCTGATCGAGAACGAAGACCCGACGAGCGACCCCGCGATGGCCCGGCTGTATCCACCGGCGTACGAAGACGACCCGATCCGCAACCTCGAGTTCGAGCGGATCGTGGGCGACGACCTGACGTCGCAGCGGCTCGCGTCCATCGCTGCGATGGAGGGCTCGATCGACGCCGATCGGCTGACGGAGGACCAGGTCCTCTCGTGGCTCGGCGTGCTCAACGACCTCCGGCTGGTCCTCGGCACGCGGCTCGAGATCACGGAGGAGACGACCCACGAGGACTTCGCGACGGACGACCCGCGCGCGCAGTCGTTCGCGTTGTACGCGTACCTCACCTGGCTGGTCGACGCGATCGTGAGCTCGCTGAGCGTCCGCTAGTCCGTCGCAGACTAGCGGACGGGAGATCCGACACGATGGATCTTCAGCATGTTCGTGGTGGTCTTGCCGGCGGGTGACGCGGCCGCCATGACGACCGCGTCGCCCGGTGCCGCGAGCCCGAACGCCTGAAGTCCCTCGTCCATCAGCGCGATCATCTCGTCGGTGTCGGCCGGCTTCCGGGCGGGCAGTGGCGTCACTCCCCACAGCACGGCATTCGCACGGCGGACATCTTCGCCGGGGATGAACGCATAGACGGGGCAGCTCGGCCGCTCGGCCGAGAGCAGGCGGGCCGTGCGACCGGTCTCCGTGTAGCACGTGATGGCCACGACGTTGCGATCCTCGATCGCGACCGCGGCGGCGGCGTGGGCCACCGCAGGTCCCTCGCCGGCGTGCCGGCACGCCGGCTGCGCCGCTCGGTACTCCTCGCCCCGCGATTCCACGGCCGCCGCGATCCTCGCGGCGGCCGCGGCCGCCTCGAACGGGAAGCGGCCGATCGCCGTCTCTCCCGAGAGCATGATGCCGTCCGCGCCGTCCAGGACGGCGTTCGCGACGTCGGTGGCCTCGGCGCGCGTGGGCCTGGGCGCGCGGATCATCGATTCGAGCATCTGCGTCGCCACGATCGCCGGCGTCGAGGCGGCTCGAGCCGCGCGCAGCAGGTCCTTCTGGAGGAGCGGGATCTCCTCCATCGGCAGCTCCACGCCGAGATCGCCGCGAGCGACCATCACGACGTCCGTCACCCGCAGGATCTTGTCGATCTGCTCCACCGCGGGCTTCGTCTCGATCTTCGCCACGATCGGCACCGCGCGGGTCCCCATCAGCGCGCGGAGCTCCTTGATGTCCTGCGGGCCGCGAACGAACGACTGCGCCACCAGGTCGACGCCCAGGTCGAGCGCCCTGGCGAGACCCTCCCGGTCGCGCTCGGTGATCGCCGGCAGGCTGAGACGTTCCGCCGGGACGTTCACCCCCTGGCCGGAGCGGACCGTGCCGCCGCGCACGCATTCGGTCTGCACCGCGTGGCCGTCGACCCCCGTCACCGCCAGCTCGACGGCTCCGTCCGCCAGCAGGATGCGGTCGCCGGTCCGCATGTCACGCGCCAGATCCGGGTACGTCGTGGCCGCGCTCTCCTCGTCCGCCTCCGCGTCGTGGCGCAGCACGAACCCCTGCCCCGGCACGAGCTTCAGTGGATCCCGGTGCAGGGTGCCGAGCCGCACCTTCGGACCGGGGAGATCGGCCATCACGGCGATCGCTCCGTCGCTCTTCGCCTCGACGGCCCGGACCAGCTCGACGGCCCGTGCGTGGTCGGCCGAAGACCCGTGGGAGAAGTTGATCCGGAAGATCGACGCGCCCGCCGTCACGAGCCCGCGGATGAACTTCGGCGTGTTGGTGGCCGGACCCAGCGTGCAGACGAGCTTCGTCCGCGTGGTCATGCCGCCCCCTCCAGGCCGACGAGCGCGCGCACCGCGGCCGCGACCTCTCGCGCCCCGTCGTCGCCGTCGCCCGGTCCGAGCACCGGCTCGGAGAACGCCGTCGGTACCTCGCCGCGCAGCTCGAACTCCGCCTGCTCGATCCAGTCCTCGGGGATCTCGTCGGGAAGCTCGGTCGCCGCCATCTCCGCGAACGCGATCGTCCACGCGCGCGGGACCACGCGCGCCCACTGGTACCCACCACCGCCGGTGGCGACCCAGCGGCCGCCGGCCGCATCGTGCGCCAGCGCGTGCAGCTCCGCCGCGGTCTCACGATACGCCCGGGTCGTGAGCAGCATCTGCGCGAGCGGATCCGTGGCGTGCGTGTCGCACCCGAGCTGCGTGACCAGCACGTCCGGCGCGAAGCGCCGGACGAGCGGCGGCACCACGGAGCGGAACGCATCGAGCCACGCGTCGTCGCCCGTGAACGGCGGCAGCGGCAGGTTCACGGCGCTCCCATCGGCACCCTGCCCGCCTCGCTCGGAGATCGCGCCGGTTCCCGGGAAGAACCACGGCGCGTACTGATGGATCGAGATCGTCAGCACGCGCGGGTCTCCGTAGAAGATGAACTGCACGCCGTCACCGTGATGCACGTCGACGTCGACGTAGGCGATCCGTTCCGCGCCCTGCTGCAACAGCCACGCGATGGCCACCGCCGGGTCGTCGTAGACGCAGAAGCCCGACGCGCGCGCCGGCATCGCATGATGCAGACCGCCGGCCGCGTTGAACGCGTGCTGCACATCGCCCGACCAGACGGCACGTGCCGCCGTCACGCTGGCGCCGGCCACGAGCGCGCCGGCCTCGTGCATCCGGTCGAAGATGGGGTTGTCCCCCGGCCCGTAGCCGAAGCGGGACCAATCGCCCTCCTCGCCGAGGCCCGCCCGCCGGGTCGCGTCCAGGTACGCCGGCGTGTGGACGAGCTCGAGCGTGGCGTCGTCCGACGGCGAGGAGCTCCGCAGGCGCTCGACGTTCGGCAGCTCGTCCAACCCCGTGGCGTGGATCAGGTCCCACGTGAGCAGGACCCGCTGCGGCCGGAGCGGATGCTGTGGACCGTGGTCGTAGATGCGCGCCTCGGGACAGAGGACGAGCCCGACCCGGTCGCTCACCGCACCGAGCGGATCGCGTCCGCGGTCAGCTCCACGAGCGTCGCGGCGTCCTCATCCGTCAGGACGAACGGCGGACCGAGCATCACCAGATCGCCGTTCGTCCCGTCGACGTGACCCGTGCTGGCGTAGAGCAACAAGCCGGCGTCCCTCGCCGCGGCCAGCACGCGTTCGGTCACCTGGTCGGTTCGCCGGAACGGATCCTTCGTCTCCCGATCGCGGACGAGCTCGACGCCGATCATCATGCCGAGCCCGCGCACGTCGCCGACGGTCGGGGCGCCATCGAGCGCGACGCCCAGGTCCTTGAGGAGCCGCTCGCCCAGATCGGCGCTCCGCTGGATCAACGCGTCGGCCGTCAGGCGGCGGATGACCGCGCTCCCCACGGCCGCCCCCAGCGCGTTGTGGGACCACGTGAACCCGTGCACGAACCCGCCGGACGCGACCGTGTCGAAGACCTCACCGCTCGCCGCCGCGAACCCGAACGGTACGTAGCCGCTGGTCGTCCCCTTGCCCGCGGTGAGGATGTCGGGTCGGACGTCCCAATGATCCACGCCGAACCAGCGCCCGGTCCTGCCGAACCCGGTCATGACCTCGTCGGCGATCACCAGGATGCCGTGCCGCCGGCACACGTCGACGATCGCCGGCCAGTAGTCGTCGGTGGGGACGGCGCCGGCGAGGGTGGCGCCACCCACCGGCTCGGCGATGAACGCCGCGACGGTCTCCGCGCCGGCGAGCGAGATCATCCGTTCGAGCTCGACGCCGTGCCACTCGCCGCATCCGTCGGGATGCTGCGGGTTGCCGCACCGGTACTCGTAGGCGGCGGGTGCGTGGAGGAACCGTCCCAGCCAGGCGGTGTAGGGCTTGCGGATGGGCTCCTTCCCGCTCGCGTCCAGCGCCCCCAGCGTGTTGCCGTGGTACGAGCTCCTGCGGGCGATGATCGTCGTGCGGACATCGTCGCCGCGCGCCAGGTGGTACGCGCGCGCCATCTTGATGGCGGTCTCGACCGCCTCGCTGCCGCCCGACACCGGATAGATGCGCGGGTCGTCCATCGGCAGGTGCGGTGCGAGCTCGTCCGCGTAGCGCTCGAGCGCCTCGGTCGTGAACATCGTGCCGTGGACGTACTGCGTGATGTCGAGCTGCGTCGTCGCCGCAGTCGATCAGCGATCGATCGCCGTGGCCGACCCCGACGACGATCGCGCCACCGGCCCCGTCCAGGTACCGCTTGCCGTCCGCGTCGACGATCCACGCGCCCTCCGCGGACACGGCCGTCGGCAGCGTTCGGTTGAGGACCCGCGGGAACACGTGGCTCATCCCGCGTCACCCGCGGGCGGTTCCGGCTTCGATCCCGGCGGTCGCTTCAGCGGCTGCCCGTCGAAGCCGTCGAAGACCTTGCGGAGCCGCTCAGCCCTGGCCTTGCGCCGGGCGCGGATCTCCTTGGCCCAATCCGGCTCGGGCTCCTTCATCTCCGCGGGATCGGCCCACGGGGAGGGCTCCGTTCCTCGGTCTCGCTCCGGCATGGTCGGTACGGTACCGCCCAGCGCTACTTGGTGTAGACGCCGCCCGGATCGAGCTCCTCGCGGATCAATCGGAGCTCCTCGTCGGACGGAGCGGGCGTCTCGCCAAGACCGTCGGCGACCCGCGGCTCCCACCCCATGTTGTCGCGGACCTGTTCCAGCGTGACACCGGGATGCAGTGTCGTGAGCGTCATCTCTCCCGTGGATGCGTCGAACGCGTACGTGCCCAGGTCCGTCACCACGCTCGTGGGACCGCTGCCCCACCAGCCGCGCGCCGCGTCGTGCGCCGGATCCCCGGAGTGACCGGGCGAGGTCCGGAAGTCGATCGTGTCCACGAACGACCGCGTCCCCTGCCGCATGATCACCATGACCTGCCGGGCGTTGATCGCGATCTCGCACGCCCCTCCCGAGCCGGGGAGGCGAACCTTCGGATGGTCGTAGTCGCCGATCACGGTCGTGTTGATGTTGCCGAACCGGTCGATCTGCGCCGCGCCCAGGAACGCCACATCGATCAGACCGGCCTGCAGGTAGTACGCGAACAGCTCGAACATCGACGTGACGGCGGTCGCTCCGGTCACGAGCGTCGGGTCGCCGATCGACAGCGGCAGCCGCTCGGGTCGCGCGCCGAACACGCCCGATTCGTACACCAGCTGCAGGTCCGGCGAGACGGTCCGCTGCGCCAGGTTGCAGACGATGTTCGGCAGGCCGACGCCGACGAAGCAGTTGCGCACCGCGTCCAGCTGCCGTGCGCTCGCCGCGATCATGATCTCGGACTTCGTGTAGCCGAGGTCGGTCGCGGCGGCGTCGCTCACGCGTACCGCCCGTAGTCGACCTCGCCGGACATGGCCGGCGCCGGCCGCAGCGAGTCCCAGAGCTGCGCGCCCATCTTCTCGACGTACTCGGCGTGGTTCGCCAGGCCGTAGACCCATTCGTCGAGCCACGCGTCGAGCGACGGCGGCTCGCGCGCGATCGCGTCCCACGCCAGGTAGAACGCGTTGTCGCGGTCGTAGTACCCCTGCGTGAACGAGGGGTGACACGCGAACGGCTCCTCGACCACGGCGTCGACGATCACGCCGGGGATCACCGTGCGGTTCGGGATCGGCGCGGATCACCGACTCCTCGACCATCTCCTCGCACACCACGATCACGCGGTCGGCGGCGAACGCTGCCTCCTTCTGGCAGCCGAGCAGCCCCCAGATCTGCGCGTCGCCGCTGGCGTCGGCACGCTGCGCGTGCACGATCGCGACGTCGGGCTTCAGCGGCGGGACCACGTGGATCTCGGTCGCGTCCTCGTACGGCGAGACCATCGAGCGGATGTTCGGGTTCACCTTCGGGATGTCGGACTCGTAGTAGCTGCGGATCGGGAAGAACGGCAGGTTCGACGCGCCGGCCACGTACCGGCAGACCATGCCGAAGTGCGAGTACTCCTCGATCTCGAGCGGCGCGGGGTCGGCGTGCTCGATCCGCCGCCGGATCGCGTGGAGCGAGCCGACGCCGGGGTTGCCCAGCCACGAGAACACGAGCTTGGACGCGACGCCGGCGCCGATCATCTGGTCGTAGACCACGTCGGGCGTCAGACGGCAGAGCGTCAGGTCGCGCCGGCGCTGCCGGATGATCTCGTGTCCCGCCGCGAAGCAGATCAGGTGCGTGAAGCCCTCGATCGCCACGGTGTCGCCGTCGTGCACCAACGCCTCGACGGCGTCGTGCATCGTCGCGACCTTGTCAGAGCTCACCCGACCATCCGTCCTCGGGACCGCGCAACACGCAGAACTCGTTGCCCTCGGGATCGCCCATCACGGTCCAGAAGCTGCCGCCCTCGTCCACCCGGGTGATCGCGGTGGCGCCGAGCTGCTCCATGCCGCGCCACCTCGGTGGCCATCGACCCGCTCGGGCGCACGTCGAGGTGGAGGCGGTTCTTCACGGTCTTCTCTTCGGGGACGATCTGGAAGAGCATCGTCCACCCCGGCCCGGCGGCGCTGATAACGGTCCTCGTCGAGTCCAGCGCGGCGGCGCCGGCGGCTTGACGACGGCGTCCTCCTCGTCGATCTCGTCCAGCCGATAGCCGAGCGCCGCGCACCAGAAGTCGGCGAGCAGCTTCGGGTCGTGGCAGTCGATCGTCAGCGTGTCGACGGACAGCGTCATGTCGATCACCCGGTCCCTGCTCCACGCAGAACTCGTTCCCCTCGGGATCCTGCATCACGACGAGATGCTCGTGATCCTCGAACACCGTGGCGCCGAGCGCCTGCAGCCGCGCCACCTCGGCGCGCATCGTATCGGGCGCGCGCAGATCGAAGTGCAGCCGGTTCTTCGCGGTCTTCGGCTCGGGCACGCGGTTGAACCACATGCTCGGCCCGCCCCAGCCGGGCGCCTCGACGAACGCCTTCTCGGACGTGGCGGCCTCGTCCATCTCGCCGCCGAGCGCGGCCGACCAGAAACGGCCGACGACCAGCGCATCCGCGCAATCGAACGTGGCGAACTTGATGAACGACGTCTGCACGCCCGCCCCTACGAGCCGGCGTTCTCGACGTCGGCCACCGTCTCCTCGAAGAGCTCGAGCGCGGTGCGTGCCTGGTCCTCGCGGAACACGAGCGGCGGAGCCATCCGGACCGCGTCGTCCCCGCACGTCAGGACGAGCAGACCCTTCGCGAACGCGCGGTGCTCGATCTCGGCGGCGAAGTCATGGTCGGGGAACTCGACGCCGATCATCAGCGCCAGCCCGCGCACCTCGCGGATGCTGTCGTGACGCTCGGCCATGTCGCGCAGACCGTTGAGCATCACATCGCCGATCTTGTCGGCGTTCTCCAACAGGTGCTCCTGCTGGATCACGTCCATCGTGGCGAGCGCGGCCGCGCACGAGACGGGGTTGCCGCCGTACGTCGAGCCGTGCGTGCCGACGGTCCACGTCATCTTCGAGTCCTTCGCGATCATCGCGCCGAGCGGCATGCCGCTCGCGATGCCCTTGCCGGCGAGCAGGATGT
Organism: uncultured Actinomycetes bacterium; assembly: GCA_963835415.1. Lineage (GTDB taxonomy): Bacteria > Actinomycetota > UBA4738 > UBA4738 > HRBIN12 > JBBQVZ01. Next base: position 302,042 of record CAWIFZ010000005.1, read on the forward strand.
CCGGCTCGACGCCCGTGTGCTCCACCGCCCACATCCGGCCGGTGCGCCCCATCCCGGACTGCACCTCGTCGCACACCAGGAAGATGCCGTGGCGGTCGCACAGCTCGCGGAGCGCCATGAGCCAGCCGTCGGGCGGGACGATGTAGCCGCCCTCGCCCAGCACCGGCTCCACGACGATCGCCGCGACCTCGTGCGCACCGACGATCTTCTTGAACAGGAAGTGCTCGATGTAGTCGATCGTCGGGAAGCCGTCTTCGGCCGAGCCCGGCGCCATCTGCATGTCGCGGCCGTCGCCGTAGTACGCGTGCAGCACGCCGGGCAGTAGCGGTCCGAACCCCGCGCGGTACGTCGACTTCGACGCTGTGAGCGACACCGAGCCGTACGAGCGCCCGTGGAACGAGCCGTAGAACCCGATGATGTACTGCCGCCCGGTGGCCCATCGCGCGAGCTTCATCCCGGCCTCGACCGCCTCGGTCCCCGAGTTCGTGAGGAACGAGCGGACCGGCTCCGACATCGGGGCGAGCTCGTCCAGGCGCTCGGCGACCTCGGAGTAGATCGGCAGGAAGAAGTCGCTCGCCGAGTAGTGGATCAGCTCGGCCGCCTGCCGCTGGATCGCCTCGACCACGTGCGGATGGCAGTGCCCCGTGGACGTGACCGCGATGCCCGCGTTCAGGTCCAGGAACAGGTTGCCGTCCACGTCCTCGACCACCGAGCCGGCGCCGCGCTTCGGCACGAACGGGTACGCGCGCGGCAGCGACGGGCTGGTCACGCGGGCGTCGCGCTCCAGCACCTCCTGCGCCTTCGGACCAGGCACGTCGGTGATGAGCTTGGGCGCCTCCGCGTTCGCGAGCCCGTCGATCTCCATGTCCTCCAGGCTCACTCCGAGATCACCGTCCGCGACTGCTCGCGCAGGTACAGCGTGACGTAGTACGGACCGCCGCCGGCCTTGCCGGTCGTGCCGGAGCCCTTCCAGCCGCCGAACGGCTGCACGCCCGGCCACGCGCCGGTCGTCGCACCCGCGCGGCGGTTCACGTAGACGACGCCCGCTTGGATGCGGTCGAGCCACTCCTTCACCTCGGTCGTGTCCTCGCTGAAGAAGCCGGCGGTCAGGCCGTACTCGGTGTCGTTGGCCTTCTCGATCGCGTCGTCCAGCTCGTCGAACGGCGCCACCGCGACGAACGGCACGAACAGCTCCCTCTTCCAGATCCAGTTGTCGGCCGGCACCTCGACGATCGTCGGCTCGACGAACAAGCCCCGCGCGAAGTCACCGTCGGTGAGTCGGTTGCCACCGGTGACGATCGTGCCGTTCTTGCGCGCCTCGTCGGCGGCTTCCTCGAACGTCTCCATCGCCGGCTCGTTGATGATCGGGCCGAGGTAGACGTCGCGCTGGATCGGGTTCCCGACCTTGATCTTCTCGGTCTTCTCCTTCAGCAGACCCAGGAAGTCGTCGTAGACCTCGCGCTCCACGAACACGCGCGAGCATGCGGAGCACTTCTGTCCGCCGAACCCGAACGCCGAACGCAGCACGCCGTCCGTCGCCTTGTCCAGGTCGGCGCTCTTCGTGACGATCGCGGGGTTCTTCCCGCCCATCTCGCAGATGACCGGCTTCGGGACCTCGTTCGCGAAATGCTTGTAGATGTCCATGCCCACCGGGTACGAGCCGGTGAACGTGATGCCGCCCACGTCGGGGTGCTTCCAGAGGTGGTCGCCGGCGTACGCACCGCGGCCGGTCACCAGGTGGAACGCGCCGGCCGGCACGCCGCCGTCGCGGTAGCACTCGTAGAGCTTGTAGCCCATCAACGCGCCCTGGTTCGACGGCTTCAGGACCACGGCGTTGCCGGCGACGAGCGCACCGGACGACGGTCCGCCCGAGAGCGCCATCGGGAAGTTGAACGGGCTGATGACCGCCCACACCCCGTACGGACGAAGGACGTCGTAGTAGTCGCCGGCGGCGCCCATGCCGCTCATCGGCGTGCGGAACCCTTCGTGCTTGTCCATCTCGTCGGCGTTCCAGCGGATCAGCTCGGCGGTCTCCTGGACGTCGCCGAGCGCCTCCAGACGGCTCTTCCCGACCTCGTAGGCCATCAGCGCGGCCAGGTCGAACAGCCGGTCCTCCATGATGTCGGCGACGTTGCGCATGATCTCGACGCGCGCCTGCCACCCCATCCGGTCCCACTCCAGCTGGAACGCCTTCGCGGCCGCGACGGCGTCGTCGACGTCCTTCGGCGTGGCCTGCGAGAACCGGCCGATGATGATGTCGCTGTCGATCGGCGAGGGCTCCTCGTACTTCTCGTCGGTCCAGCGCTCCTCGCCGTTCACGACGAACGGGTACTCCTTGCCGAGCTCGCCCTTCATCCGCTCGGCGGCCTCGTCGTACTTGCTCTGCAGCTCTTCGTTGTCGGCGGACATGGTCGCGTAGGTGACGCGGAACTTCTCTGCCATGGGAGCGTCGCCCCTTTCTGAGGTTGCGTTCGAAAACCGCTGGTGATGCCGCCCGTAGCTTAGCCAAGGTCCCTCAGGTACGCCTAGCCGCCCCTGACCGGTAGTTCGTCGGTCGAAAGCCGGAAATGGCAGGTGGGCGGGCGTATGCTTCGGCTCCCTGATGAGGCTCGTGACCTATGACCGGAGGGGGCACCGGCGACTGGGAGCGATCCTCGGGGGTGAGGTAGTCGATCTGCCCGACGTGGTTGGGCACCCCGCCTTCCCCACCACCTTGGAAGCCCTGGTGGCGAGCAGCCGCGGGTCCGTGATGGACGCCGCCCGTGCCGCCCTCGAACGAGACGAGACGGCGGACCACGTCGTCACACAAGCACGGATCCTCCCGCCGCTCTTCCCCACATCCTTGTTGATGCCCGACTCGACCGGGGTCGAGCGCCGGATCGTCGGACCGGAGCAGGACGTCCCCTGGCCGGCCGACGCGGCGTGGATCGACTACGAGCCGAAGGTCGCGGCGGTCCTGGGCCTCGAGACCTCCGACGCCTCGAGCGAGGACGTTCGCGCGAACATCTTCGGCTACACGTTGGTGAACGACTGGTCGGCGCACGGCGCCAGCGGCGACCCGCTCGCCACGGCCGAGGGCCTCCCACTCGCGCTCGGGCCGTGCGTGGTGACGGCAGACGAGCTCGATCCGCAGGCCATGGTCGTGCAGGTCACGATCGACGACGAGGAGTTCGCCAAGGCGAACCTGAACGGGGCGGCCGAGAGCCTGTACGGACTCATCAGCCGTGCGTCGCGGATCGCGTCCCTGGCGCGCGGCGACGCGTTCGCGCTCGGCCCGTTCGGTAGCGCCGACCTCGACCCGTCCCGGCGTCTGTGGCCGGGCGCACGCATCGAGCTGGCGGCGGAAGGCATCGGGACGCTTCGCAACCGGCTCTCACCCCGCTGAGCACCGCTCGAGAAGAGGAGGCACCGTGCACCTGATCGCCGGCTCGTTCACGAACATCGTCCAGTCGCAGATCCCGATCTGGGACAAGGTGCTGCGAACCGTGGCGGTGTACGCGCTGATCTACATCCTGATGCGACTCGCCAAGCGCGACGCCGCCCAGCTGACGGCGTCGGATTTCGTCGTGGTGCTCCTGCTCTCGAACGTCGTGCAGAACGCCATCATCGGACCCGACAACTCACTCGTCGGCGGCGCGATCGGAGCGGTGACGCTGATCGTGATCAACGAGCTCGTAGCGCGCTGGGAGTGGGCCCGGAAGATGGCGCGGGCCGACCGAGCCCAACAGGAGGAGCGGGACCGCAAACCCTCGCCCGAGCCGACGGGGATGGTGAGCAGCCTGTGGGCCACGCGAACCGACCCCGTGCTCCTGATCGACGATGGTGAGGTGCAGAACTGGGCACTCAGGGGACTCGGCATCTCGCAACTCGACCTCTTCGCCGAGCTGCGTCGACAGGGCGTCGGCGATCCGAGCGACATCGAATGGGCCGAGATCCGCACGGGTGGCGCGATCGACTACCGGCTCAAACCGGCCTCGGAGCCGGCGACCAAGTCGAACATCGACGACCTCCATCGCGAGCTCCGCGAGCTGCGGGACGCCGTGGGCAGGCTCGCGACGGGCTAGGGCACCCCAGCGACCACGAGGTCCGCCCAGGTCGCAGGCTGCGCTGCAGACAGGTAGAACGCCTCCGCCGCCTCCCACCGCCCGATCTGCGAGGAGGTGTTCTCCGAACGGAGGGCCATCCGCGCGATCCGAACCGCCGTGGGTGTCTCCACGTAGATCGAGACATCCCAATAGTGTCGAAGCTCCGGGCGGAGCGAACACACACCTTCGATCACGACGATCCCGATCGGCGCGACCTCGAGCGGCTCGGGAAGCACGTGACCGGTCTCCCAGTCATACCGTTGGTACCGAGCGGGTCGACCCTCGGACAGTGGGATCGCGACGTCTGTCTCGAGCCGCTGCCAATCGAACAGCGATGCATATGCGGCCTCAGGCGTGAGCCCACGTCTGATGTCGTCGTGCATCGGACGATAGAAGTCGTCGACGTGGACGATCACCAGCTGCTCGAACGCGCTCGCCAACGATGCCGCGAGCGTCGACTTCCCGGCGCCGCCACCTCCGTCCACGGCGACCAGGAGAGGCAAGCGAGGATCCTTCGATCGCCGCCGGGCGGCGATCAGCGCGATCGCCGTATCGAGCATCCTGCACCCTGGACGATCGGGACGGGTGGCCATCTACTTCTTCTTGGCGGCCTTCCGCGCCTTCCCACGCTCGGCGGCTTGCCGCTTGTCCCGGTCCTTCTTCTCACGCTGCCGGTCCTTCGAGTTGCGGACCTTGGCGAGGTCTCCTCTGCCCATCAGCTACTCCTCGTCGTCATCGCCGCCCTGCGCCAGCTCCATGCCACGCTTGCAGGCGGCGTCGATCGCGTTCAGGAACGCGGCGCGCACGCCCGCTTCCTCCAGGATGCGGATGGCCGAGATGGTGGTGCCGCCTGGCGACGTCACCATCTCGCGGAGCTCCACGGGATGCTTGCCGGTGTCGCGCAACATCTTCGCCGAGCCGAGCATCGTCTGGATGATCAGCTCGGTCGCGACGTCGCGGGACAGTCCCAGCAGGATACAGGCCTCGATCATGGCCTCGGCCAGCAGGAAGAAGTAGGCGGGGCCGCTGCCGCTCGTCGCGGTGACGGCGTCCATGTGGACCTCTTTCTGCCGCAAGACCTTCCCGACGTAGCCGAGGAGCTCTTCGGTGAGGACCATGTGCTCGTCCGTTGCGCGGGATCCGGCCGCGATCACGGACATCGCCTCGTCCACCATCACCGGGACGTTGGACATCACGCGGACCACGGGCACGTCGTCGGCCAGGTGCTTCTGCACGAACGACGTCCGGATGCCGGCGGCGAAGCTCACGATCAGGTCATCGGGGGTCACGTCAGCGCGGATCTGGGAAAGGAGCACTTCCATGTCCTGCGGCTTGGCCATCAGGACCAAGACGTTGGCCCACCGAGCGGCTTCCGCGTTGTCGAGCGTCGCGCTGACGCCGTACTTGCCGGCCAGCTCCTGCGCACGCTCCTCCCGGCGGCACGTGACCATGATCTCGTCCACGGTCCGTCCACCGGAGCGGATCAGACCCGAGATCAGCGCCTCGCCCATCTTGCCGCCACCGAGGAACGCCACCCGCCTATCGGTCATCGTCTGCTCCTCACGTCGCCGGCGCTCCTCGCAACAGGTTCGTCGCGAAGAACCACATGTTCGCAGGCCGTTCGGCGAGCCGTCGCGTCAGATACGGGTACCACTCGGTGCCGTACGGGATGTAGACCCGAACCGGGTACCCCCGCCGCGCGAGGTCCGCCTGCAGGTCCCGGCGCACACCGTACAGCATCTGGAACTCCACCCGTGACCAGCCATCTTCGGTCGCATCGACCACCGCCCGGACCCCCTCGAGCATGCGCGGATCGTGGGTGGCGACGTCGATCGGGTGCCCTCGTGCGAGCAGCGTCGCGAACAAGCGTCGGAAGCTCCGGTCCACGTCGTCCTTCGCCGTGAACACGACGTCGGGCGGCTCCAGGTAGGAGCCCTTCACCAGCCGGACGCGCATCCCTGCCGGCAGCTCGAAGACGTCCGACGCCGACCGCCGCAGGTACGACTGCAGCGCCACGCCGACACGGGGATGGCGTGCGTGGACCGCGCGCGCGACCTCGAGCGTCTGCGTCACGTAGCCGTGCGCCTCCATGTCGATCATCACCAGCGTCCCCTGCTCGTCGGCCGCGTCCAGGATCGGCTCGACGTTCGCCAGGCACTCATCGGTCGACCGATCCAGGCCGAGCTGCGTGAGCTTCAACGAGATCGCGATGTCCAGCGTGGGCTCACCGCGTATGGCCGCCAACGCGGCCAGGTACGCGTCACGCGCGTCGGTCGCCTGGGCGATCGTCTCCACGTTCTCGCCCAGGTGATCCAGCATCGCGGTCGTCCGCCTCCGATCGAGGTCCCTCGCGACGACCATCGCCTGATCGAGCGTCTCGCCGGCCACGAACCGGGACGCGACCGCGCGCCCGGGCCGGGTCACGGTCGCGAAGTGGCGGAACCAGGGATGCTGCGCGAGCCGCAGGATCGTCGGCCGGACGACGGATGCCGAGAACGTCATCGCCCCAACGATCCGTCAGTCATCAGATCCGTCAGTCATCGTGCCGGTCTTCGATGCCCCCGCGGAGGACCTCGACGAACTCGCGGATCCGCATGGTGCGTCGCTCCGGCGTCCGGTGGATGAGCCCGGGATCCAGGTCCTCGGACACGAGCGCGTCTTGGAACCGCTCGGCCAGCCAATCCATCATCGACGCAAGCATCTCGACGTCGACGTCGCTGCGGACCTCGCCCCGCCGCACGCCGTACTCCACGAACTCGAGCGTGCCGTACGGATCCTCGCTGCGCATGAACCGGTCGATCGGACGGCGGAGACCCAGACCCGTGTCGTAGCGGCCGATCATGGCGACCCGGTTGGCGACCCAGTCCTGCAGACCGAACTCCTCGGTCCGCTCCAGCCACCAGTCGAGCGTGGCCCAGAAGCCGCTCTCCACCACGTCCTCGGGCGCATCGAGCCACGCCGGGAGGCTGGAGACGGCTCGTTGGTACGCGGCCAGGAACAGCCCTTCCTTGCTGGTGAAGTCCAGGAAGACCGTGCCCTTGGCGACGCCCACCTCGGTGGCGATGTCCTCGACGCGAGCCCCGCGGTAGCCGTGCTCCGCGAAATGACGCATCGAGACGTCGACGATCCGTTCGCGTCGGGCTTCGGCGTCGGCGGCGCGTTGGATGCGGGACCCCATGGCAGCCGGACAGTAGCGGAAATAGTAGAACCCGAGGGACCTCCGGCTCGCCGAGAACCGAAGCTCTCAGCCACCGTCAGCCCCTCGGGCTCTGTTGCTCCAAGCAACCTCCGCGTCCGTCGCGCGGACCTCCGGACCCCGCAGGATCGCCTTGCGGCTCTCCAGACGGTCCGCCGCCGTGGACTCCGCCTTGCGGCTTCGTCCGGCGGCGGGGCCCTGACCCGACTCCCCCTTGCGGGTTCGTCCGCGATCTGGGCCGCCGTTCCGGCCTTGCGGCCTTCCCGACCGACTCGCTGTTGCCTTGCGGCCTTCCCGAGTCTGGGACCCCGGTTCCGCCTTGCGGCTTCCCCGTTGCCCCGTCCGGTTCCTTCGCGTCGGTTGCTTCGACTGCTTGGAGCGAGGCGAAATGTATCGGCCGCCCCCATCGCGGTCAACCCGACGTTTCCGCAGGTCAGGGCATATATCTGCAGGTCAGGGCATCGGGTGAAAGAGTGACAAATCGGCGAACGGGGGATGGACGTCAGCGTTCGCGCTGGTCACGGGCCGTACGCGCCGCTTCGAAGTTCTCGCGCGTGACCGACATCAGGACGCGGTCGACCCACCGTCCGTCCTTCCACGAGCGTTCGGCGAGCCGCGCCTCCTCCCGGAACCCGGAGTGCGCGTACGCACGGAGCGCGCGTTCGTTCTCGGCGAGCGACCACAGCTCCACCTGATGCAGATCGAACCGTGAGAACGCGTGCGCCAGCATGGTGTCGACCGCGTCGGTGCCCAAGCCCTTCCCCCATGCCGTGCGGTCGCCGATGAAGACGTAGAGCGCACAGATCCGGTCGCGGCGGCGGAGGTTGTTGATCCCGATCCGCCCGATCGGCCGTCCCTCGGCCTCGATGATGAACGGGAACCCCTCCTCGGTCGCACGCTTCTCGCTGGCGGCGATGTCCGCCATGGAGAACGGCGCCTCGTAGTCCATCAACCACCAGACCTCGGGGTCGTTCTGCCAGGCGTGGATCAGCGCGTGGTCCCGCTCCTCGACCGGTCGGAGCGTCACGCGCTCGCCCTGGATCATGTGCGGGCCGCCGTCAGCTCTCGGTAGATGCCGGCGAGCTCGGTCGCGGTGGCGTCCCAGGTGAAACGGAGCGCCTCCTTCGCCGCAGCGGCCCCGAGCCTGCCGGCCAGAGCCGGGTCCCGCAGGATCTGGAGCATCCGCTCGGCGTGGTCGGCCGGGTCGTGGCCTTCGACCAGGAACCCTGTCCGTCCGTCGCCGACGACGAACCGCAGTCCCCCGACGGCGGCGGCCACGACGGGCGTGCCACACGCCTGCGCCTCGAGCGCCACGAGGCCGAACGATTCCGACCGGGACGGGACGAGCACCACGTCGGCGGCGGCGTACACGTCGGCCAGCCGCGCCTGCGGGAGCGGCGGGAAGAGCATGACCCGCTCGCTCACGCCCAGCGCCGCGGCGAGCTCCATCAGCCGCGCCAGCTCGGCACCCTGGCCGGTTCCGCTCGGACCGCCCACGATCGCCAACACCAGGTCCTGGGTGAGCTCGGGATCGCGCGCCACCGCCTCCGCGAGCGTGCGGACCGCGACGTCGGGCCCCTTGTGCGCCTGGAGCCTCCCGACGAACAGTGCGAGCCGCAGGCCCGAGAGATGGAGCCGATCGCGCGCGGCGGCGCGATCGCGTGGGAAGAAGATCGCGTGGTCGACGCCGGGCGGCACGATGCGGATGTGCTCGGGATCCGCGCGGTAGAGCCCTACGAGCTGGGCCGCCTCGGCGGGGGTCGGCGCCAGGATCCGGTCGGCGCCGGCGATCACGCGTTCCTCGCCCATGAGGCGCGACGGCGGCTCGGGTGCCTCACCCCGGGCGAGCGAGTAGTTCTTGACCTTCCCCAGCGTGTGGAACGACGCCACGAGCGGGATGCCCAGGACGTCCTTCGCGGAGCTTCCGACCCACCCGGAGAGCCAGTAGTGGCTGTGGAGGATGTCGTAGCCGCGCCCGTCCGCCTTCGCGCGACGCAGGACCCCACCCAGGAACTCCGGCAGGAACCGAGGCAGGTCGATCTTCGGCACCGGCGCGCACGGACCGGCCTTGACCGTGACCAGCCGCACGCCGGGGCCGATGTCCAGGATCTCCGGGCCGTCGGCGCCGCGACAGCGCGTGAACAGGTCGACCTCCACGTCGTGTTCGGCCAGGCGCTCGGCCACGGCGCGGATGTACACGTTCATGCCACCGGAATCCCCGGAACCGGGCTGGTCCATCGGGGACGTGTGCACGCTGAGCACGGCGACGCGCTGGTTGCTCATGCTCGGATGTTACGCGCGGGGCCGCGTTGCGGATGCCGAACCCTTGCCGCGCTTCCCGCTCCCCTTCTTGCTCCCTGGCGCAGGTCGAAGACCGTTTCGAGCGACCCGACGGGCTTCCCGCCTCCGAGCACGGGCGGCGACGCGTAGAACGCCACCTCGCGCAGATGCGCGGCGGTGAGCCCGTCGATCTGTCGGAGCGTGTGGATCAGCGCGGGCGCCGACGCGCGGCTCCCGCCGTCGTCGATCTTCACCGCCACGCCCAGCCCCGACGACAGGACCGCCGCGCACTCCAGCGCCTCCGCCCCCGACTTCACCACGACGTCACCGGTCGCCCGCATGACGTCGGTATCCACCCGGTGGCGGCCGCCGACCAGGTAGGGCTCGGACAGCATCGCCTCGGTCACACGGTCGGCGGCCGGCGCGACGTCCCCCAAGCGTTCGGGCGCCGTCAGACGGGCGAACAGGGTGGCCATCGAACGAAGCGGCATGCCGTGCACCGGGACGCCGCATCCGTCCACGCCCATCGACAGGTCCTGGATGCCGGTCGCGCGTTGCACCAGCCGCGTCACCCGGCGCTGCAGCGGGTGGCTCGCCCGCAGGTACGTCGCGGGGTCCCATCCTGCCCGCACGCACGCCAGGAGCATCCCCGCGTGCTTGCCCGAGCAGTTGTGCAGCAGCTTGTGCTTGTGCTGAGACGCCGCCATCGACTCGGCATCGAGCGGCCAGCCCGGCGGGTTCCGTAGCGCGTCCGCCTCCAGCCCCGCTCGCTCGAGCACGGCTCGCACGGTGCCCACATGGATCGGCTCGCCGTTGTGCGAGGCGGCGATCACCGCGAGCTCTCGGTCGGGCAGCGCCTCGCCGATCGCCGCCAGCGAGACGGTGGCCTGGAGCGGCTTCATGCAGGAGCGCGCGTAGATCATCCGATCCGGATCGCCGGCCCAGGCGACGAGGGTGCCGTCGGCGTCGCACACGGCGACGTGCCCGCTGTGGACCGATTCGGTCAGACCGCCCCGGTTCACGTGGACGAGCGGGACCGCCCCCACGGGGTCAGCTCAGGACGAGGCTGGGGTCCTCGCGGTACCGGCGCTTCAGCTCGTCCTGCAGCATGTCCAGCACGCGGATCACGTCGGAGCGGGCGGTGGAGACCTCGCGCTCCTCGGACGCCAGCAGGTCGACGGCGCTCGCCAGGTTCGCGTCGTCCAGCGCGGTCGGATCGGAGATGCCCGCGTCCGTCACCAGGCGCTCGATGCGGCGGCGGGCGAGCAGCATCTCTTCCTCCGGGACGCCGACCTTCACGGCCTCGCCTCGGGAGGCGGTCTGACGTTCGTCGCCGGCAAGGACCTGCGCCAGCCGGTCGATCAGCGGGCCCTTGTCCTCGTCGGAGCCGCGCGCGTCGAGCTCCGCGCGGAGGATCTCGGCGCGCCCCTGGACCAATCGACGCAGGAGCGAGAGGTACTCGCGTTCGGCCAGGCATTCGTCGCGGCGGGCCCGGAGATCGTCCAACGACAGCGTGTCGACGCCGTCGATGAACGCGGGATCACGGATGCGATCGATCCGTCGGTGGCCGGTGCGCTGCTCGTTCACGTCGCCATCCTACGCCCGCCGGACCTAGCAGACCGCGAGCAGCGTCTGGTAGGGATCGACCGCGCCGCCGCCGCCGGGGTGGTACTCGAAGTGGAGGTGGTTCACGTTCGTGTCGCCGGTCGAACCCACGTAGCCGATCACCTGTCCGGCTCCGACGTGACCCGACGCGCCGTACGAGCTCATGTGCGCGTAGTACGTGAAGTCGCTCCCGCCGTCGTGGTACACGATCACCGCGTTCCCGCCGAGCGAGTTCGGTGTCTGCACGGCGTTGCCGCTGTGGACCGCCACGATCGGCGTGCCGTACGGCGAGATCATGTCGATGCCCTCGTGGGTGCGTCCGCCCGGCCGCGGCCATCCGAACGAGTCCACGAACGACACCGGCCCCGCGACCGGGCACGTGGAGATGGCGCCCGAGCCCGACACCGGGAACGAACCCCCGCCGCCGCCCTGGGTGGGCAGGCCGATCTGCGCCTGAGCCTGCTCGTCCTGGAACTGCTGGTACAGCTCGCTCACGGTGGACTGCAGGTCGGCGAGTCGCGCATCCAGCGCCGTCCGCTGGGTTTGCAGCGCCGCGGCGGCCTTCGCCTGCGCGTCGGCCTGCTCGGTCAGACGCACGCGCTCACGACGCAGCCGCTCCGACTGCACGGCCACCGATGTGGCCACGTCCTCGTCGCCCTGCGCGATGTCCTGCGCGAACCGCAGCCGGTCGGCGAAGTCCGAGAACGACTCCGAGCCCAGCAGCGCCCCGATCGCCTCGCTCCCGCCGGAGATGTAGACGGACCGCACCTGCTTGTCGAACTCCCGCTGGATCTTCACCAGCTGCGCCTGGAGCGTTCCGATCTGCTCCTGGGCGTCGTGGACCGCGTCCTGGGCCTGGGCGTACGCGGTCTCCGTCTGCTGCCACTGCAGGGTGATGGCGTCGAGCTCGGCCTGCTTGGACGCGAGCTCCTCGCGGGCGGCGTCCAGGTCGTCCTTCGTGTCGGCCTGCGCGGGGACGGCGATGAGCACCCCGGAAAGGGCGGTGACGGCGATGATGACGCGCAGGGACACGCGGGGGATGACCTTCCTCAGGTCGTCTGCCTCCTGGTTCGGGGTCCGTTCGGGCCCGTGGACGGCTGGAGCGAGGCTACCAGTGCCCCCCTGAGCAGCTCAACTTCGGCACCTGGGTATGCTCCTGCCTCGTGGAGGAGCACGCACCGGCGCTGGTCGGGACGCTCGTCCGGCTCCGCGCGCACGAGCCGGCCGACTTCGCCGTGCTCAACGACCTGATCAACGACCCGGAGGTCGGCGAGGGCCTCGGCATGGTCATGCCACAACCCGTCGCGGGCTACCAGGCGTTCGTCGAGATGACCGAGAAGGACGACGCCAAGTCGATGTTCGTGATCGAGCGGCTGGACGGCGCCGCCCCGGTCGGTGCGTGCTCGTTCTTCACGATCGAACCGGCCCCGCGCACCGCCGTGATCGGCGTCTGGCTCGGCAAGCCGTACTGGGACAGCGGCCTCGGTACCGACGCCGTTCGCACGCTCTGCCGGTTCGGCTTCGACCACATGAACCTGCAGCGGATCGAGCTCAACGTCTTCGAAACGAATCCGCGCGCGGTGCGTGCCTACGAGAAGGTCGGCTTCGTCCTGGAGGGGACGCGCAGGCGCGCGGAGTTCGTGCGAGGACACCACGTCGACTCGTACCTGATGGGTCTGCTGTCGGAGGAGCTGGCCCGCTAGCCGGTCTGCTCGCTCATCGCGGCGATCAGGATGTCGGCCACCTCGGGACGGCTGAACTCCTGCGGCGGACGCTCGCCGGCGCGGAGCATGTCGCGCACCTTGGTCCCGGACAGCGAGACGCGATCCTCCTCACCGTGGGGGCACGTCTTCGGCGATGCCATGCCCTCACAACGGTTGCACCAGAAGGAGTGCTCGAAGTTCAGCGTCTGGATGCCCAGCTCGCCGGGCGCGAACTCGTTGAAGATCTGCTGCGCGTCGTACGTGCCGTAGTAGCTGCCCACGCCCGCGTGGTCGCGACCGACGATGAAGTGCGTGCAGCCGTAGTTCTTGCGGCAGATCGCGTGCCAGATCGCCTCACGGGGACCGGCGTACCGCATCGCCGCCGGGAACACGCTGACCATCGCGCGGTCCTTCGGGTAGTAGCCCTCGAACAGCGCCTCGTAGCACCGCATGCGCACGTCCGCGGGGACGTCGTCGCCCTTCGTGGCACCGACGAGCGGGTGCACCAGCAGGCCGTCGACGATCTCGAGCGCGCACTTCTGGATGTACTCGTGCGCGCGATGGATCGGGTTGCGGGTCTGGAAGCCGACGACGGTCTTCCAGCCGCGCTCGGCGAACGCCGCCCGCGTCTCGGCGGGCGTCAGCCGGTACGGCAGGAAGTCGTCGTGCGGCGGGAGCGCGATCACCTGGAGCTCGCCGGCGACGCACTTGTCGCCGGCCGCGTTGACCGCGGCGACGCCGGGGTGCTCCGGGTCGTCCGTGCGGTAGACCGACACCGCTTCCTTCGCCTTGTCGCGGGAGTAGATCTCGCTGATCCGCAGGATCGCGAGCGCCTCGCCGCCCTCGCCGGCGGTGAGGGCCACGGCCTTCGCGCCACCCAGGCGATGAGCGCCGTCGTCGTCCACGGACAGGGTGACCGGGATCGACCACGGGAGGCCGTTCGTCAGGTGCATCGAGTCCAGGACCGCGTGGTAGTCGGCCTCGCCCTGGAACCCGGTGAGGGGAGACAGGGCGCCGACGGCGATCATCTCCAGGTCGGCGAGCTCGCGGTCGGAGACCGCGAGCTTGGGAAGGTTGGCGGCTTCGGCGCGGAGGCCTTCGGCCTCCGCGCCGCTCGCGAGCAGGTTGATGAGGGTGCCTCCGTGCGGAGCGATCTGGTCGATGTCGGGCATGGTGGATTGCCGGCCTTTCGTTCGGGGTACGGGACGCCCAGCATACGAAACGGCTTGAGGGGTAGACTCCCCGCGCCAGACCTCCCCGGTTCCTTGCCCTCCCGAACCCGAAAGGGCGGCCCGTGCAGACCCTCCTCCAACCTGAAGAACTCCTGTCCCTGAACGACAGGTTCGAGGAGGCGCACCCTCGCGAGATCCTGACCTGGGCGCTGGAACGTTCCGGCCTCGAACGGATCGCGATCGCGTCGGCGTTCCAGGCCGAGGGGACGATCGTGATGCACATGGCGACGCAGATGCGTCCCGACATCCCGATCCTGTTCCTCGAGACCGGCTACCAGTTCGCGGAGACGCTCGCGTTCAAGGAGCAGCTGGCCGAGCGGCTCGGACTGAACGTCGTCGACCTCGTCGGCGAGTACACGGTCGAGCGACAGGCGGAGGTCATGGGTCCGCGTCTGTTCGAACGCGATCCGGAGAGATGCTGCGACCTGAACAAGGTGCAGCCGATGTTCGAGGCGCTCCGTGGACTGGACGCGTGGATCACCGCGTTCCGCCGGGAATCGTCACCGACCCGGGCGACGGCGCCGTTCGTGCAGCAGTACGAGCTGGAGACGGATCGCTGGATCGTGAAGGTGAACCCGATGGCGGCGTGGTCGCTGCGCGAGGTCTGGGCCTACCTGAAGGAACACGACCTCCCGCACAACCCGCTCTACGACCTGGGGTACAGCTCGATCGGCTGTGCGCCGTGCACGCGGATGCGCTTGCCGGACGAGCCGGAGCGCGCCGGACGTTGGGCGGGGCTGTCCAAGTGGGAGTGCGGGATCCAGGTGGTGCCGGTGGATCAGGCCGATCAGGCGACGACCCAGAGGGCCTCGGGCGCGAGCTGAACCTCCAGCCGGAGATGGTCACCGAGCGAGTCGCCGTCGACCTGCACCGGGAACGGCTCCTTCGACGTCACCAGCACGTGGTTCGCGTCGTGGACGTAGTCGATGTCGCGACCGGTCACGTGGCGCGCCGAGCCGAAGACCTGCCACGCGATGCGCGGGACGCTCCGGCAGCGCGAGCTTCCGCACCGACAGGACGTCGAGCCCCGAGTCGAGTGAGGCCTCCGGCGTCATCCGCAGGCCCCGGTCCTTGTAGTAGGTGTACGGATCGGTGCGTCCGACCATGACCGAGAGCGACGGGGTGGCCTCCGCTCCGTCGATGCTGACCTCCAGGTCGGGCGAGCGCCCGGCGTAGCCGGTCAGCAGCTCCCAGGCGACCGCGCGGAACGCGGCGCGGTCGAACTTCGCCTTCGTGTTCGGGAACTTGGCGTCGAGGCGTCGCATCGCAGCGGCGTCCACGCCGGCGCCGCAGTTGACCGCGAAGTAGCGGCCGTCCGCACGTCCGAGGTTCAGGCGGAACGCCTCGTCGTCGAGCGCCTTCGTGATCAGGACGCCCGTGGCCTCGACCGGGTCGGTCGGCAGGTCGAGCGCGCGCGCCAGGATGTTGGTGGCGCCGCCCGGGATGACGCCGAGCGCGGTCTCGGTCCCGGCGAGGGCATTGACGGCCTCGTTGATGGTCCCGTCGCCCGAGAAGACGACCACGAGGTCGATGCCCTCCTCGACGGCTTGGGCGGCGAGCTCGTTCGCGTGGCCGCGCTCCTTCGTCTCGGAGACCTCCAGCCGGAAGTCGGCGGACAGCGCCTTCTCGATGACCGCGAGGGTGGGCTTGGACACCGTCCTCGCGACGGGATTCACGATGAGCAGGATGTGATGGAAGCGCATGAGGGTTGCGCCCGAGTATGGCAGGGGTGGGGAGAACCCGCTGTCGGTCGAACGGGGGACTCGCGCGACTGTCAGGGCCTGGAGGGCGGCTGCGAACGCCCGCATGTCCTCGCTGAACGCCTCGGGCACCTCCCAGGACGAGAAGTGTCCGCCGGCGTCCATCTCCGTGAACCGGACGACGTTCACTTTGCGCTCGGCCCATTCGCGCGGTGTGGGTGCATCGAGCGGCATGAGCGCGAAGGCGGCGGGCACGTCACTTCGGGCGGGCGGCGGTGCACCGGGGTTGGCGTACATGGCGCGTGCGTTCACGAGGTAGTTGCGCATCGACGAGCCGATCGTCCCGCTCACCCAATAGATCATGAAGTTCGTCAGCAGCTCGTCCAAGCTGAACCGCTGCTCCAACTCCTCCGCGGCGCCGCTGCTGAGCAGGATCATGAGCCACGCCGCCATCCCCACCGGGGAATCGTTGAGGCCGAACGCCAGGCTCTGCGGCTTGGTCGACTGGATCATGTTGAACGCGCCCTCGCGCATCCACCAATCCTGGATCCATGCGGCGAACTCCTGCTCCGGCGGAGACAGCGTCGAGAAGTCGGTGTTGCCGTCGGGGTAGCCGACATCCACGACGTAGATACCCATGAGCGACTCGGGGTGACGTTGCGACATGGCGATGGGGACGGGGCCGTCGCCTCCGCCCGCCACGTACCGTTCGTAGCCGAGCCCGGCCATGAGGGCGGCCAGGGTGTCCGCCCCTTCATCCACCGACTGCGGCGTGTGCGCCGAGAAGCCGAAGCCGGGCAGTGACGGAACCACGACATCGAACGAACGCGCCGGGTCGCCGCCGTGAGCACCCGGATCCGTCAGCAGCGAGACCACCTTGTGGAAGCGATAGAACGAGTCCGGGAAGCTGTGGATGAGCAGCAGCGGCGTCGGATCCGGACCCGTGCCGCGCACGTGGACGAAGTGCAGGTCGGTGCCGTCGACATCCGCGATGAACTGCGGGTGTTCGTTCAGTGCGGCCTCCTGCGCACGCCAGTCGTACCGGGTCAGCCAGTGGTCCGCGAGGCGCCTCATGAACGCCATGTCGGCTCCCATGCTCCAGCCGGCACCCTCGGGCTCGTCCGGCCATCGGGTCCGAGCAACCCGATCGTGCAGGTCGTCGAGCACTGCTTGCTTCACGTCGATGTGGAACGGTGTGGTCTTCATCCCTCGACCCTAGAGAACCGACCACCGCGCTGGCTTGAACGAAAGCGACAACCTCACATGTGGTCGGGAAGATGATCCCGGCGATGCGAAGACGAGAACTCGCCCGGGGTCCGGCCTGTGAATCGCTTCAGCGATCTGGTCATGTGGGGCTGGTCGGCGTAACCGAGATCCATCGCGACGTCGACGACCGGACGTCCGGCTCGCAGCAGCGCGACCGCGCGCTTCGCCCGCTGGATCTGCGCCAGCTGTTTCGGCGAGAGGCCGAGCGCATGCACGAAATGCCGCTGCACCGACCGCGACGACAGCGACCTCGGTTGTCCTTCCGCCACGTCCGCCACGATCTCGTCGCGAACGATGATGTCGCGCTTCACCAGCCGGTCGACGAGGCTGTCGGCGTTCTCGAACGTGGGGATCTCGAGCTCCTCGCTGTCGAGCGCGAACGCTCGCCTCGACGTGAGCGGCCGGATCACGGCTTTGTCGACCATCTGCGCGCCGGGCAGCCGTGGCATGAAGACACCGGGCTTGAAGGAGATGCTGAGGTACTCATCGCCCTCCAGGTAGTCGAGCGCGACAGGCTTGGTGATGAGGCCCGTCTGCAGCACCGCGATCTTCCCGGCGTGCCGCTGGATCACGATGTCCCAGAGCCCGTCGGGCGTGGTGACGTCGTTGCACGCGGCTCCGTACATCACATGGGTGATCGCCGCGATGAACGGCGAATCCGAGCGGCGCTCGTCGCGGTGCACGGTCACGGCGGATCCGCTCCTCCGCCCGACACCGGCGGGAGCAGCGCCACCTCGTCTCCTTCGGCGATCGGCGTGGAGCGCGCGGCTCGTTCGCCGTTCACCACGAACGAGGACACCGCGGCCACCGCGGCGAAGCGTTCTCCGAACCGGAGGGACAGCGCGTCGACCACGTCGCCGACGGTCTTGCCGGGTGCTTCGGCCTCGGCGGTGTCGGCCGCCTCGCGCAACGCGGCGAACAGCCTCACTCGGACCACGACACCTCCAGCGTCTCGTGGATCACGCGCGCCAGGCGGTGTCCGAACGCCGGCGTCAAGCCGTCCTCGGCGTGGCCGAACCCGTCACCCAGCAGCAGCCGCTTCGGCTCGCCCGCGGCCGCGTACAGCCGGCGCGCGTGATCGGGTGGGAACAGATGGTCGTCGTTCCCGTGCACGATCACGACGGGCGTCGGGGCGATCTTCCCGATCACGTCCTCCGGTGATTCCGGCTCGTCCCAATCCTCGGGGAGCCGCACGCCCCAGGCACGGAGGGCCGCCCGACCCGCGCGCGAACCGATGCGCGCGTCGAGCTGGCGACGCGCGTTGTGCTCGGCGCCGTCTCGCCAGTCCCAGTACGCCAGCGACGAGATCCCCACCACCGCGTCGACCCCGCCCAGGATCCCGGCGTGGCGCAGCACCGCGATGCCGCCCTGCGACGTGCCGACCGTGACGACCGTCGCGATGTCCTTCGCGGCGAGCGAGCGCGACCACGGCGTCGACGTCGTGGATCTCGGCGCCGCCGAAATCGGAGACGCCGCCCGACCCTCCGTGCCCCCGCATGTCGAACGCGTACACCGTGAACCACTCCGTGAGGTGCTCTGCGAACACCGCGAACTTCGGCTTGGCGTGCCAGCCCATGAGGCCGTGGACGAGCACGACGGCGGGTCGTTCCGGGTCGTTGGCCCCGAGGCGCGAGCCGACGATCAACACGTCGTCCGAGGTGCGGACGCCGAACACGTGCGCGGGGACACGCCAGTGATGGGAGAGCGCGAGCTGCACGGTCGTCATCGCAGGTCAAGCGTACCGGCGCCGATGCCGACCGGCTAAGGTGGAGGTGCCGATGACGCTCGTGGTCCTGCTCTCCGATCGCGCTCCCGAGGCCGCCCTGCCGGCCCTCGCCGACCTGCGCTTCGACCTGAAGGTGGAGCCGCTGTCCGTGGACTCCCTGGCACACGTCCGCGAGCTGGAGCCGGCCGCGGCGCATGGTCGATGCGGGCGAGAACCCGGGACAGGCGTGGTCCGTGCTCCAGGCGATCCAAGCGGCTGACATGCGGATCCCGACGCTCGCGATCGTGGATCGGGACGGGTTGGAGCGGTACCCGTGGCAGGACGTCGTGGACGAGTTCGTGTTCCCCGGCTCGCCGGCCGGCGAGATCGGGCTCCGCGTGGCGATGCTCCGCCGGCGAGCGGGCGCGAGCGACGGCACGACCATCCGGCTCGGACCCCTGGCCATCGACACCGAGAGCTACCGGGTCACGGCCCTGGGCCGGCCGCTCGACCTCACGTTCAAGGAGTTCGAGCTCCTGCGGTTCCTGGCCTCCCGCGCCGGCCGCGTGTTCACGCGGCCGGCCCTGCTCCGCGAGGTCTGGGGCTACGACTTCTACGGGGGCACCCGGACCGTGGACGTCCACGTCCGGCGGTTGCGAGCGAAGCTCGGCCCCGAGCACGAGCATCTGATCCAGACCGTGCGCAGCGTCGGGTACCGAGCGGCTGACGCAGAAGACTGAGTCCGCGGCAGCCGCCTCAGGGCGGAGGGCTTACTCGGATACGGGTACCGGACCAGCAGGAAACCATCCCAACTGAGTCTGCGCTGGAAGGGTCCTCGCGGACGATGATTGCGACATGGTCAACGTGCTCAGGACCGCGAATCTCATCCTCTGGATGGGACCCCTCCCCCTCGGTCTCGCGATCCTGAGCTCGATCCACCGGTTCCGGCCGGTCCCCGTCCCCCACCGCGGATGCGGCGGACGGGCACCCGGCCGGGACAGGTAGACCAGGTTCGGCGCGGAGGGTCCCTGCGGCACCTCCCCCCTTGCGGGGGCCCTCCCACCGCCGACACCCGTTCCACCGCTCGACGAAGACCACAGGCGAGAACCCAGGACCCCGGCGCCGAAGGCGCCGGGGTCCCTTCGTTTACGCAGAGTTAACGGCGAGGAAACATCGTCGCGCCCGACCGCTCCTAGGCTTGGAACACGTCGTCGAGCGATGAGGGGGAAGGATCCGTGGCCACACCGAAAGACGTCCTGGGCCTGATGAAGGAGAGCGGTGCGGAGATCGTCGACTTCCGCTTCTGCGACCTGCCGGGCTTGATGCAGCACTTCTCGGTCCCCGCGTCCGAGCTGAACGAGGGGCTCTTCGAGGACGGGATCGGGTTCGACGGATCGTCGATCCGCGGGTTCCAGGAGATCCAGGAGTCGGACATGCTCCTGGTCCCCGACCCCGACACCGCGTACATGGATCCGTTCACCCAGCACCGCACGCTGAACATCAACTGCTTCGTGAAGGACCCGGTCACCGGCGAGATGTACAGCCGCGACCCGCGCTACGTCGCGAAGAAGGCCGAGCTGTACCTGAAGCAGACCGGGATCGCGGACATCAGCTACTGGGGACCGGAGGCGGAGTTCTACATCTTCGACTCGATCCGGTTCGACCAGAACCAGCACGAGGGCTACTACCACATCGATGCCAACGAGGGCGTGTGGAACTCGGGCGCCGAGCAGGACGGCAAGAACCTCGGCTATCGGCCGCGCTACAAGGAGGGCTACTTCCCGCTCCCGCCGATGGACCAGTACCAGGACCTCCGGAGCGAGATGGTCCTGAACCTGGAGAAGGTCGGCATCAAGATCGAGGTGCACCACCACGAGGTCGGTACGGCGGGGCAGGCCGAGATCGACATGCGCTTCGACACGCTGCTGAAGACCGCGGACAACGTGCTGAAGTACAAGTACGTCGTCAAGAACACCGCGTGGAAGGCCGGCAAGACGGTGACGTTCATGCCGAAGCCGCTCTTCCAGGACAACGGCTCGGGGATGCACACGCACCAGAGCCTGTGGACCGACGACGAGAACCTGTTCTGGGACGAGGTCGGGTACGCGGGCATCAGCGACATGGCCCGCTACTACATCGGCGGACTCCTCGCGCACGCGCCGTCGTTGCTCGCGTTCACCAACCCGACGACGAACTCGTACCGCCGGCTGGTGCCGGGCTACGAGGCGCCGATCAACCTGGTGTACAGCCAGCGGAACCGCCGCGCGTGCATCCGGATCCCGGTGTTCTCGAAGACCCCGGCGTCCAAGCGGCTGGAGTTCCGCACGCCGGACCCCACGTGCAACCCGTACCTCGCGTTCAGCGCGATGCTGATGGCGGGCCTCGACGGCATCAAGAACAAGATCGAGCCGCCGGAGCCGATGGACAAGGACCTGTACGACCTCCCGCCCGAGGAGAAGGCGATGGTCAAGCAGGTGCCGGGCTCGCTCGAAGAGGTGCTCGACAACCTGGAGAGCGACCACCAGTGGCTGCTCGAGGGCGGGGTGTTCACGCAGGACGTCATCGACACGTGGATCGAGTACAAGCGGACCCACGAGTTGGATGCCGTGCGCCTGCGCCCCCACCCGTACGAGTTCCACCTGTACTACGACCTGTGAGCTGATCACTCACAGATCCTGCCCCACCCTCCCAGAGGGGCCGGCCCTTCGGGCCGGCCCCTCTCCCGTTCCTGGCTTGCCCGGATCGGGCGGAGTCCGCAGGATGAGCGCGACATCGGACTCAAGGGGGCTGGCCATGCGTCGCAAGGTGATCTCGTTCGTCTCGGTCGTGGCGATCGTCGCGACCGCCGCCTACGCAGCGGGGGCGGCCTCGCGCGGAGGCGCGCGCGCCGGCACCGACACCGCGCTGCCCGGCTTCAGCCAGGCCGTCTTCCTGAGCCACGTGAACGACCCGGACGTGATCCCCGGGTTCCCCGGCGACCCGACGTTCTCGCTGAAGACGTCGTTCACCGTGGCGAACGACGGGTTCTACCTGCAGTACGTGAAGGAGGGCGAGCACACCGGCACGCACTTCAGCGCGCCGTGCCACTTCCACGTGGACGAGCTCTGCGCCGACCAGATGGATCCGGGCGACTTCATCCTGCCCGCGGTGGTCGTGGACATCCGGGAGCAGACGGCGGCCGACGTCGACTACCGCGCGACCGTCGCCGACCTGGAGGCGTGGGTGGCCGACCACGGCCCGATGCCACAGGATGCCGCGGTCCTGCTGTGGACCGGGTGCGACGCGTTCTGGGGACCGGATCGCGGGCCGGGCACGGTCAGCTACTACTCGTGCGGCAGCGGCAAAGGCGGTTTCCACCAGCCCGGGTTCTCGCTCGCATCCGTGCGGTGGCTGATCGACCAGGGCGTGCTCGGGACCCGTGGGCTCCTGGGCACCGACACGTTCGGCCCCGACCCCGGCAACGACTTCAAGTACCGCGAGACGTCACTGACGCTGCACGAGCATCGGTTCACGCTCGAGAACCTCACGAACCTCGGGGCGTTGCCGGCCACCGGCGCGTGGATCACGTGGGGCGGCCCGAGGAACGCCGAGGGATCGGGCGCACCCTCGACCGTGTTCGGATTGATCCCCTAGGCCGTGTCGTGCCTCGCCTTCAGCGTGTCGCCCGTCCCGGGCGGCTCGGGCGACACCACGCGATGCAACGTCTCGAGGTACTCCGGCCAACCGGTCATGAACGAGTCGCGGTCCTCCTCCGTGGAGAACCCCGTCTGCACCATGGTCAGCAACGTCTTGCCGTCACGGTCCTCGAACGTGATCGTCATCTCGGTCTCGACGGCGCGCCCCCACTCCGCGATATCCATCGAGTGCGCGAACACCAGGCGGTGGGGCCGGTCGACCACGGAGAACACTCGCGTCTCCGTGTCCGGCGGCTCCCCCGTGACCCCCATCGCGTAGACGGACGTGCCGCCGACGCGGACGTCGGTCTCGTTGCGAGACAAGGTCCACCCCTCGACGCTGGACCCGTGGAGTTCGGCCTGGTTCTCCGGATCCACGAACGCGTCGAACACGACCTCCGGTGGCGCGTCGAACATCCGCTCCAGCCGCAACTCGTAGCTCATGCGTTGCCTCCTGACTCGTAGTCCAGCATCACGACGCCGCCGGTGAACGTCCTCGTCGCGGTGTGTCGCAACCGTAGTGGGTTCCTTCGTCGGGCCGAACTGCGGCACGCCTTCGCTGAGGACCACGGGCGCGACGAACATCTGATACCGGTCGATCAAGCCGAGGTCGGCCAGCGTCGAGCGGAGCGTGGGCCCGCAGATCAGCAGCAGGTCGCGACGGGCGCGCTCCTTGGCGGCGGCGATCCCCGCGGCGACGTCGTCCCGGATGACGGTGCGGCCGGTGGCGTCATCGAGCGTGTTCGACACCACGATCCGGTCGAGATCCTTGAAGATCTCGGCGAACGCGATGTCCGCGGGCGACGCGTCGCTCGGCAGGTGCTCCCAGTACGAGACGAAGCCTTCGTAGACGTTGCGGCCGAACACGATGCCGTCGACGTCGGAGAAGACCTCGTTGGCGAACCCCATGAGTTCGTCGTCGATGGGGGTCCACTCCAACCCGCCGCCCGCGTCGGCGATGAAGCCGTCCAACGAGATGAACATGTACGACACCAGCTCGCTCATGGTCGTGCTCCTTTCGTGCGCCTGTCGACGATCGCTTCCAGCCGGTCCAGCCGGCGCTCCCACTGCTCCCGGTACGCCTCGATCCAGCGCGTGACCTCGTCCATGTCCCCCGGCGCGAGGCGGCATTCGCGGGTGCGACCGTGCTTGCTCGTGGTCACGAGGTGCGCCTCCTCCAGGATGCGGACGTGCTTCATCACGCCGGGGAGCGAGATGTCGAGCGGCCGCGCCAGCTCGCTGATCGAGGCGGGCCCGCCGGTCAGGTGCTCGAGGATGTCGCGGCGCGTCGGATCCGACAGCGCCGAGAACGTCCGGTCGAGCACCTGAGACTGAACCATACGGTTAAGTATCGTGCAGGAACGACGCTGTCGTCAACCCAAGGGCTCGGTTCAGGACTGCGGCATCCAGGAGCCGACCGCGACGCGGAACGGCACGACCTCGATCTGTTTCCAGACGCCGCCCGTCACGTACGGGTCGTGGTCGAGCCATGCATCCAGCTCGACGCGCGACGGGAACTCGACGAGCAGCACCGAGCCGCGCATGTTCCCGTCGTCGTCCAGCATCGCGCCGCCCGCCAGGATGTTGCCGGCGTCGACGAGCGGCCGGATGCCGTCGAGATGGGTGGGCCGCACCGCCTGCCGGCGCGCCACCGCGTCAGGATCGCTTCCATCGCGGGCTATGACGACGAACTGCATCCTGACGCTCCTTCCCTTGCGTGGAGAGGTCAACCACCGTCAGGTTGATCCCCGTGAGGATCTGCGGCCATGAGAGCGACCCGGACGAGACCCAGCTCGACGGCGATGGCGTCGATGCGTTGCGCGGCGTCGTGCGGCACGTCGTCCTTGGTCATCTCTTCGAGTTCGCGACACATGTCGGCGAGCCGGTGCGCGCCGAACGTGGCCGCGTTCGACTTGAGGGTGTGCGCGGCACGGTGGACCTCAGAGGCGTCGCCGCGCTCGAGCGCTGCCCAGGCCGTCTCGACGAGCGCGGGCGCGTCGGTGAGGAGCTGTGCGATCAGGTCGGATAGGAACGCCTCGTCGCCACCTGTGCTCTCCAGGAGTCGATCGATGACCCGTTCGTCGACCGGTTCGCCGGTCGACGCCGCGCGGTCTTCGACGCGTGCGGGAACGTCACCCTCCGGGCGTCGCGGTGTCGCCTTGATCGACGCCACCAGCTCCTCGATCCGCACGGGCTTCATGAGGTAGTCGTCCATCCCTGCAGCCAGGAACCGCTCGCGATCACCTTGCATCGCCTCGGCGGTCATCGCCACGATCCGCGGCCGCGCATCCGCGTCCCACCGCTCGACGATCCGGCGGGTGGCCTCGACCCCGTCCATCTCGGGCATCTGGACGTCGGTGAGCAGGAGATCGTAGGTCTGCCGCTCGAGCGCCTCGATCGCCTCGATGCCGTTGCCGGCCACGTCGGCTCGATACCCGAGCTTCTCGAGCAGCCGCAACGCGAGCTGCTGGTTCACCACGTTGTCCTCGGCCAACAGGATCCGCAGCGGGTGCCTGTCGCCGAGCCCCGGGTCGATGGCGCTCGCCGCGGCTTCCTCGCCCCGGTCATCGAGGGTCGTACCCAGCACGGACGCCAGGGCGGCCTGCAGCGGCGAGGCCTTGATCGGCTTCGTCACGAACGCGTCGATCCCCGCGGTCTCCCATCGGGGATCCGACTCGATCTCACGACGCCCGATGGACGAGGCGATCACGACGGGCACGTCCGGCACCCGTTCGTGCAGGCGCGCCGCCACATCGAGGCCGTCCGGACCCGGCATCAGCATGTCGAGCACCGCGACGTCGAGAGGCTGATCGCCGAGCGCGGCCAGCGCCTCCTCTCCGCCAGGAGCCTCGACCACCTCCATCCCCCAGGCCCCGAGGAGCGCGCTCATGAGGCGACGGTTCGTTGCGTTGTCGTCCACGACGAGCGCGCGCCGGCCTGCGAACGACCCGTCGCGACGGAGGGCGGTCGGCGCCATGTCCGTGGCCCCCACTTCGAACGTCACGTGGAACGTGCTGCCCTCGCCTGACACACCGGTGCTCTCGACCCACACGGTGCCGTCCATCAGTTCCGCGAGCCGGCGGCTGATCGCCAGGCCGAGCCCCGTGCCGCCATAGCGTCGGCTCGTGGAGACGTCGGCTTGGCTGAACGACTGGAAGAGCCGATCGATCCGATCGGGCGGGATACCGATCCCCGTGTCCCGGACCGCCACCTCGAACCCCACCTTCCCGGCGGCGCGCACCGGCATGGACGACACGGTCACCGCGACCTCTCCCTGCTGCGTGAACTTCACGGCGTTGTTCAACAGGTTCAGCAGGATCTGCCGCAGGCGGCTGACGTCCCCGATCGCCACCTCGGGCGTTCCCGGCTCGATC
The DNA here is from genome assembly GCA_963835415.1 of uncultured Actinomycetes bacterium. Taxonomy (GTDB): domain Bacteria; phylum Actinomycetota; class UBA4738; order UBA4738; family HRBIN12; genus JBBQVZ01. The sequence goes on from CAWIFZ010000005.1 coordinate 327,862, forward strand.
CAATACGCGACCTCGATCCCCTTCTTCGCTGCGGCCGGGCCGATCAACTCGACGGCCGATTCGATGCATCCGCGGACGTCGAACGGAGACTCCTCCAGATCCATCTTGCCGGCCTCGATCTTCGAGAAGTCCAGGATGTCGTTGATGATCGCCAGGAGCGACTCGCCGCTCGACGTCACCGTGGTCGCGTACTCCCGCTGCTCATCGCTCAGGTCCGTGCCGAGCAGCAGCCCGCTCATGCCGATGATCGCGTTCATCGGCGTGCGGATCTCGTGGCTCATCGTCGCGAGGAACGCGCTCTTCGCCTCGTTCGCCGCGTCGGCGCTGCGTCGCGCCTCTTGCAGCTCGGTGACGTCGTGGTAGATCCCGTAGTACCCCTGGTGATCGCCGTCGACCAGCGAGCGGCACGATGTCGACCTCGACCTCGACGAACTTCCCGTCGGCACGCATCCGGCGGGTCAGCCGGTGCGCGCGACCCTGCTCCAACGCCTCGCGGACGATCGCCTGACCCTCGTCCGCGTACTCGGATGACTTGATCACGAGCGAGTCGATCGTGCGGCCGATCGCGTCCTGCGCCGAGTACCCGAACAGGTGCTCGGCCGCCGGGTTCCAGCCGGACACCACCTCGTCGCGATCCATCGTGACGACCGCGACCGGGCTGATGTCGACGAGCGACTCGAAGTACTGCTTCTGCCGGCCGATCTCCTGGAACAGCCGCGCGGTCTCGATCGCGATCGCCGCCTGCTGCGAGAGACCGACGAGGAAGTTGAGATCCTCATCGGTGAAGAGGTCGGACGGCGCGGAACGCCAGACGACCATCATCCCGATCACCCGGCCGCGAGCCAGGAGCGGGGCAGCCATCAGGCGTTCCTCGTCATCGTCCTCCGAACCCGGGATCGGCACCGCGCGCGGATCGCTGGAGGAGATCGTTCACGACTTCGGCGACCCCTCGACTCGCCAGGTCGCCGACCACGCCTTCGCCGATGCTGATCGCGTCCACCATGATCGAGCTCGGCCAGGCTTCCCGAGCGCCACGAGGGGGAGGTATCGATCCGAACCTGGACCTTCTTCCAGGAAGACCGCACTCGTGTCGGCCCGCAGCAGATCCTTCGCCCGTTCGCCGATCCGTCTGATCACCGCGTCGAGGTCGAGCAGGCCACCGATCTCGCGCCCCAACTCGGCGAGCGCTGCCATCTCGCTCCCTCGCCGCTGCGACTCCTCGAACAGCCGCGCGTTCTCAAGCGCGACGGTGAGGCTGCCGGCGAGCGTGGTCAGCAGACGCACGTCGTCGTCACTGAACGCTTGCTCACGATCCAGGTTCTGGAGCGAGATCACGCCGATCCCGCGATCGCCGACGAGCAGTGGAACGAACACCGACGACTTCGGTGGCTCGCCGACCAGCACGGTCGGCTGGCCGACGTCCGCGGACGCAGTCTCGATGTCCTCGTTGATCACCACGGGCTCGTGCGTCTCGAGCGCGACCTTCCGGAATCCCATCACCTCGATGGGCTCGTGAACCATCCGAACGCCACGCTCGATCGTGTAGGGGAACGACATCCGACCCGCATCCGCGTCCACGATGCCGATGTCGACCACCTGCGCGTCGAAGATCTCCTGGAAGCGGTCGCCCATCACGTCGAACATCGCCGGCATCTCGAGCCGTTCGGCCAGGCCGCGGCGCACGTCGTTGATCAACGCGAGCTCGCTGTTGCGCTGCCGGATCTCCTCGAACAACCGCGCGTTCTCGAGCGCCACGCTCAAGCTCCCGGCGAGCGTGGTCAGGAGCCGCACGTCCGCGTCGCTGAACGCGTGCTCGCGGTCCAGGTTCTGCAGGGAGATCACGCCGATCCCTCGGTCACCGACGATCAGGGGAACGAACACCGACGACTTCGGCGGCTCGCCGGCCAGGATGAACGGCTGTCCGGCCGCAACGGATGCGGCCTCGATGTCCTCGTTGATCACGACGGGCTCGCGCGTCTCGAGCGCTATCCTCCGGAGCCCGATCACCTCGATCGGCTCGTCGGGGAACCGCACGCCCCGCTCGATCGTGTACGGGAAATGGATCAGCCCGCTGGCGGGGTCCAGGATGCCGATGTCGACGACCTGCGCGTCGAAGATCTCCTGGATCCGGTCTCCGACCAGGTCGTACATCGCCTGCATCTCCGAGCCGCTCGGCGAGGCCTCGCTGGACGTCGTTCACCAGGGCGAGCTCGGCGCTGCGCTGCCGCGTCTCGCTCAGCAGGCGGGTGCGTTCGAGCGCGGTCGCGATGTGCCCTCCGACGACCGTCAGGATCTCCAGGTCCGATCGGCTCAGCCGCTTGTCCGGCGTGTACGTCTGCACGACCATGACGCCCAGCATCCGTCCTTCCGACTTCAGCGGGACGCCGAGCCAGTCCTGCCCCATCTCGCCGACGAGCTCCACCTCGCCGGCGGCGATCAGCTCCTCGAAGCCTTGCGGCATCGATGCGCAACGGCTCTCCGAGTCCTGCAGGAGGTACGCGGTCGCCCCGCGCGCGTTCCCCACGCCGAACGGTTCCCACAGGTCCGGGTCCGGGACGTCGAGTGTCGACCTCGTCGACGTAGTACGGGAAGTTGATCATCTCGCGGTCGTCGTCGTAGAGCGCGATGTAGAAGTTGCTGGCGTCCATCAGCTCGCCGACGATGCCGTGCATCGCCGCGTAGAACTCCTGCATGTCCGTGACGGAGCTGGCTGCCTGGGCGATCCGGTAGAGCGCGGCGTCGACCTGCGCCTGGGACTCGAGCTCGTGGACGCGGTGCTTCAGCTTCTTCTTCTTCTTGTCGCCCATCAGTGCTCCGCCGGATCCTCGAGGCCCCAGAGCTTGATCCGCGATCGACGTCCGCGGATCTCGAACTCGTCGACGAAGACGAGGCCGTCGGTCGTGCGCAACGAGGTGTAGGTCCCTTCCGCGATCAGCACCGCGTGGGGCGTCTGCTTCGTGATGCCCTCGATCCGCGAGGCGGTGTTCACGGTGTCGCCGATCACGGCGTACTCCAACCGTCGCTCCGAACCGACGCTGCCGGACATCACCGGACCGGAGTTGATCCCGATCCCCATCCGGAATCCGTCGCCGACGCCGGCGGCTTCGAGCCAGCCGTTGAACGCCGGGAGCTTCTCGCCGAGCATCGAGCGCGCCGCTGCCACCGCTCGGTCGGCATGGTCCTGCGTGGGCACCGGCGCCCCGAACGCCGCCATCACGCCGTCGCCCATGTAGTCGACGAGCGTGCCACCGTTGTCCAAGATCGCGTCGGTCATCAGGCTCAGGTAGCGGTTGAGCACGTCGATCACCTGGTCGACCGGAAGGGACTCCGCGAACGGCGTGAACCCTCGGAGATCCCCGAACAACACGGTCCCCGTGAGCGACTCCGCGGGGATCGTGCTCCCACCGTCGGTCCGATCGAGCAGCGCACCCACCAGCGACTCGGGCACGAAGCGCGCGAACACGCTGCGCACCCGCTCCTGCTCGAGGTCGTGCAGCGCCTTGCGGTTCAGGCCGGCGTTCACGCGCGCCCGAAGGATCACGGGGTCGAACGGCTTGGGCAGGAAATCCTCGGCACCCATCTCGATGCATCGGACGACGCTCTCCGCGTCATCGACGCCGCTGATCACGATCACGGGCAGGTGGCGGAGCTGGTCGTCGCCTTTGATGCGCTCCAGCACCTCCATCCCGTCCATGCCGGGCATGACCAGGTCGAGCAGGACGACATCGGGACGATCCTCAGCGAGCATGGCCAGCGCCGTCTTTCCGTCTTCGGCGGATGAGGTCTGGTGGCCCTGGCGCTCGAGGGTGGCGGTAAGGAGACGACGATTCAGAGGGTCGTCATCGATCACCAAGATGTTGCCCAATCGCCCTCCTCGAGTTGCGCGAGTGTGTCAGGAGAGCAGTCTGCCACGTCTGCCACGTCACGAACCCACAAGGGCCGGACTCCCCCAGTACCCTTCCGTTCGGATCTCGGAGGCCGGATGAGCTGTTCGGAATGTGGAACCGACAACGAGGCGGGGCGCAAGTTCTGCAAGGAGTGTGGCGCGCCACTCGCCCTCGTGTGTCCGTCGTGCGGTGCGTCGAACTCCGGCGACAGCAAGTTCTGTGGGGAGTGCGGGTCGACGCTGGCGGCGACCGCGACGACCACCCCGACCGCCGTGCCGACGACCGAACGACGCTTCGTCTCGGTGCTGTTCGCCGACCTCGTCGGGTTCACGACGCTCTCGGAGCACCGGGACGCGGAAGACGTGCGCGAGCTCCTCACCCGGTACTTCGACGCGGCTCGAGCGACGATCGAGCGTCACGGTGGCATCGTCGAGAAGTTCATCGGCGACGCCGTGATGGCGGTCTGGGGCACGCCCGTGGCGCACGAGGACGACGCGGAGCGCGCCGTCCGCTCGGCGCTCGAGCTGGTCGACGCGGTCCAGGCGCTCGGGCACGAGGTCGGTCTCGACCTGCAAGCTCGCGCCGGTGTGCTGACCGGCGAAGCGGCGGCCACCGTCGGCGACATCTCTCAGGGGATGGTCACGGGTGATCTGGTGAACACCGCCTCGCGTCTGCAGTCGGCCGCCGAGCCGGGCACCGTGCTGGTGGGCGAGGCGACGCATCAGACAGCGGCCAGGGCGATCGCGTTCGAAGAGGTCGGAGCGCTCTCCCTGAAGGGCAAGGACGAGCCCGTGCCGGCCTGGCGTGCGGTGCGCATCCTGGCGCAGGTGGGTGGGGCCGGCCGCTCCGACGTGCTGGAGCCGCCGTTCGTGGGGCGGAGCGAAGAGCTGCGGCTGATCAAGGAACTGCTCCACGCGACCGAACGGGAGCGGAAGGCGCGCCTGGCATCGGTCATCGGGATCGGCGGGATCGGCAAGTCTCGCCTGTCGTGGGAGTTCCTGAAGTACATCGACGGATTGACCCATGACGTCTTCTGGCACCATGGTCGCTGCCCTGCATACGGGGACGGCATCGCGTTCTGGGCGCTGGGCGAGATGGTGCGGATGCGCGCCGGCATCGCCGAGTCCGACGGTCGCGCGGAGTCCAGGACGAAGCTCTCGGCGACGGTCGCCGACTACATCCCGGATGAGGACGAGCGCCGGTGGATCGAGCCCCGACTCGCCCATCTGCTGGGGCTCGAGGATGCCTCCGTCGGAGAGCGCGACGAGCTCTTCTCCGTGTGGCGCGCGTTCTTCGAGCGGATCGCCGATCGCGGTCCGACGGTCATGGTCTTCGAGGATCTCCAGTGGGCGGACCCCGGTCTCCTCGACTTCATCGAGTCGATCCTGGAATGGTCGAAGGACCTGCCGATCTTCGTCATCACCCTCGCCCGCCCCGAGCTCGCGGACCGCCGGCCGAACTGGGGGGCGGAACAGCGGAGTTTCACCTCCCTCCGCCTCGAGCCGCTCGCGGACGGTGCGATGTCCGACCTGGTCTCGGGGTTCGTGCTCGGGCTTCGCTCCGAGGATGTTCAACGGATCGTCGAACGCGCGGAGGGCGTGCCGCTCTACGCGGTCGAGACCGTCCGCATGCTCGCCGATCGCGAGATCCTCGAGGTGCACGGCGACCGGTATCGGCTGAGGGGCGACCTGGGGGCGCTCGAGATCCCGGGGTCACTGCAGGCGCTCATCGCCTCGCGCCTCGACGCGCTCGAGCCGAACGCCCGGTCCCTCCTGCAGGACGCCTCGGTCCTGGGGAAGAGTTTCCCCGTGGAGTCCCTGGTCGCGGTCGCCGGTCGAGGGACCGAGACGGTGGAACCGCTGCTTCGAGAGCTCGTGCGCAAGGAGTTCCTGATCCAAGAGCGCGATCCGCGGTCGCCCGAGCGAGGCCAGTTCGCGTTCCTGCAGGGCGTGATCCGTGAGGTGGCCTATGGCACGCTATCGAAAGCGGACCGGCGCGCGAAGCACCTGGCCACGGCCCACCACCTGGAAGCCGTCGGCGACGACGAGCTCGCCGGCGTGGTCGCGGCGCACTACGTCGAGGCGTTCCGCGCCACGCCCGAGGGCCCGGACGCGGAAGCGCTCGCCGCCCGCGCGCGCGATTGGCTCTCCCAAGCGAGCGAGCGAGCGCGCTCCCTGGGCTCCTCGGAACAGGCGTTGACCTATGCGGAGCAGGCACTCGCGATCACGCCCTCCGGCCGCGCTCGCGCGGATCTGCTCCGGCAGGCGGGTCAGTCCGCCGCGGATGTCGCGAACAGTCAGCGGGCGGTCGAGTACTTCGATGAGGCGATCGCCACCTATCGGGAGCTCGGCGACGTGACCGCTGCCGCGAGCGTGACGGCCCAGAGCCTGCGCCCGTTGCGGAACTTGGATCGAACCGGCGAGGCTGCCGAGCGGTCGCAGGCCGCGCTCGCCGAACTCGGGGAGGACGGTGACGAGCGGGTTCGGGGAGAGATCTACCGCTCACTGGCCGAGGCCCGATGGGCGATCGGATCCCTGGATGAGGCCCTCGCGTGGACGGAACGCACGTTGGCGCTCGCCGAGAAACTCGACCTGCCGGGGCTCTTCACTGAGGCCCTCGGCATCCGAGCGGCCATCCTGCACAGCATGGGGAGGCGCCGCGAGGCGACGATCGCGAACGAAGGTGTCCTCGCCTTCGCCGAGGAGTCCGGCCACCAGCGAGACGTAGCGCTCGCGCTCCTGACGCGCGGCATCTTCCTGCTCGAGGACGATCCCATCGGCGCCATGCGAGCGGAGTTCGAGTCGGCTGAGGCCGCCCGGAAGGCAGGCAGCCGGCCGATCGAGATCATCGCACTCGCCAACGGCGTCGAGTTCGCGGTCGACCTCGGTCGATGGAAGGAAGCCGACGCGGCGCTCGCCACGCTCGCCGGGATGGAGGTGACCGGGGGTCTCCGCGACGGGGTCGAGATGAGCGCCGCGTTGCTGGCGGCGATGCGTGGCGACCTCGCGGACGCGGACGTGCGTCTGGACGCGATCAACTCGCGGGAGACGACCGACGACCTCGCGACCCGCACGTGGTACCTGCGGCTCCGGTCGGTGGTGGAGCTCCTTCGCGGAGACCTGGAGCGTGCGTACGACCTCGGCATGGAGGCGGTGCACGCCGACCCGGCCGGCATGAACACGCCGACCGCCTTGTGGGACGCGGCTCGTGCCGCGCTGTGGATGCGAGACGCGCCCAAGGTGCGGGAGGCACTCGACGCCACTGCACCCCTTCGAGGCCGGTGGGTCGCAGCCGTCCGGAACACGCTCATCGCGGGCCTGGCCGCGATCGAACACCGGCGCGAAGAGGCGATCGCCACCTACGTGGAAGCGTTCGCTGCGTGGGACGCGTTCGGCTCTCCTATCGATCATGCGTTCACCGCGATCGACGCGATCACGCTGCTGCCGGACGAGTCGGTGTCGATCGAAGCCGCCGCCCAAGCACGCGCGACGCTCGAGGAGCTCGGAGCGGGGCCGCTGTTGGAACGGCTGACGACGGCCGAATACACGCGCGCCCGCCGACGCTCAGTAGCCGCACGTCCGTACGACGGCGCATCCTGTCCTCATGGAGTGGATCTTCCACGTCGACATGGACGAGTTCATCGCGGCGGTCGAGGTGCTGCGCCGACCGGAGCTGCGCGGCAAGCCGGTCGTGGTGGGCGGCGACGGCGACCCGACGAAGCGCGGGGTGGTCTCGACCGCGAACTACGAGGCGCGGGCGTTCGGGATCGGCTCCGCGATGCCGCTGCGGACGGCGTTCAAGCGGAACCCGGACGCGGTGTTCCTGGCGGTCGACGCGCCCGCGTACCTGGAGGCGTCCAAGCGCGTGATGGACGTGCTGCGGTCGTTCCCCGCCGTGGTCGAGGTGATGGGCTGGGACGAGGCGTTCATGGCCGTGTCGGCCGACGATCCCGAGGCGCTCGCGCGCGACGTGCAGGCCGCGGTGCTCGAGCGGACGGAGCTGTGGTGCTCGATCGGCGTCGGCGACACGAAGATCCGCGCGAAGCTCGGGAGCGGGTTCGCCAAGCCTCGAGGCGTGTATCGCCTGACGCGCGAGAACTGGGACGAGGTCATGGGGAGTCAGCCGACCGACGCGCTGTGGGGCATCGGATCGAAGACCGCGCGGAAGCTCGCCGACATCGGGTTGCGTACGGTGGCTGAGCTCGCGGCGGTGGACGAGTCGACGCTCGCATCGGCGTTCGGACCGAAGACGGGTCCGTGGCTGCAGCAGCTCGCGATCGGCGAAGGCGGGTCGGAGGTCAGCGCGGAGCCGTGGGTGCCGCGAGGGGTCAGCCGCGAGCGCACGTTCCAGCAGGACCTGGAGGATTCGGACGAGATCCGGCGAGAGCTGGTCCGGTTGACGCACGAGCTGATGGAAGACATGGAGCGCGACGGCCGCCCCGTGATCCGCGTGACCGTCAAGGTGCGGTTCGCCCCGTTCTTCACGCAACAGCGAAGCGTGAAGCTGCCGGAGCCAACGCTTGAGATTGTGTCGATCGAGGTAGGAGCACTCGAGGCACTCGGCCGCTTCGAGATGGATCGAAAGGTGCGGCTGCTCGGCGTGAGGGGTGAGTTCCGAATGTAGCTCGCTCCAGAAAGCTGGCGAGTTCATACTCTGCCTATGCCGGAGTCGGACTTCGACGATCGTTTGCGTGTAGCCGCATTCGCCTACTTGAACTCGTTGCGAGCTCAATTCGGCGATCGTCTAACTTCGCAGCAGTTGGCGGCGTTCGAGTTCGAAGGCAAACCGCTGTCTCTTCTTCAACACATGAGAGGCATTCGAACGGTCTCCGGACTCGAGGCAGCCTTGAGCATTCGCACCACCTATGCCGCACGTCCGGAAGATCGTCCATACGAGGACGGTGAAGGTCCGGATGGCTATCTGCGCTACAAGTGGCGAGGGACTGATGCCGACGCCTTTGACAATGTTGCACTGCGCCGGGCGATGGAGCTGAGCCGTCCACTCATGTATTTCATGGGTATCGGCCCTGGCCAATTCGTGGCGCTCTACCCAATATGGCTCGTTGGAGAAGAGTCCGGGCAGCATCAGTTCGTGGTCGCGATTGACGAGACCATGCGCGAGCAGTGGCAGGACGCTGTCTTCTTGCATCCCGCTGACCAAGCTCTTCGGCGCGAGTACGCAGAACGGACTGTACGAGCGCGCCTGCATCAACGCGCGTTCAGAGAACGCGTTCTGCTGGCCTACGGCACCCA
>CAWIFZ010000006.1:0-18477 GCA_963835415.1 uncultured Actinomycetes bacterium
CATGGCGAAGTACGAGTTGAACGAGCGGGCGGTCGCACATGCCCAGGACCTGATCGCGAAGCGTCAGTATGTGGTCAAGAGCACGTGGGGCGACGTGCAGCCCTCGGCCGACGACGAGAACGCGTTCCTGGAGAACCATCCGTGGGACGAGTACGCGTTGTGGCACCTGGGGCTCACCGTCGGGGCGACCGACGAGACGAAGGCCCGGTACGCGTTCGTCTGCGGTGATTTCCGGCGGATCCACCGGTCGGCGTTGATCGCGTGTCAGTACCGCGCCGCCGAGTGGGATCACAAGGCGATCGAGCTCGCCGCCCACGACCTGCTGCAGCACCTCGACGGCGCCCGGGCGTCGTAGCGTCCGACGTGTCGCTCCCCAGGCCAACGACAGCGCGAGCGTGCATCAGACGCAGACGCGTACCATCGGGCATCCCGACCGCGGATGGGGGTGGGTGCCGGAGTGGGGGTTCGTCTCTTCGGCAGAGACGAGGAGCTCGCGGAGGTCGCGGTCTTCGTCGCGTCCGTACCCGATCGTCCGTGCGGGCTGCTCCTGCAGGGTGAGGCCGGGATCGGGAAGACGGCGCTGTGGTCCCAGGCCATCGACGACGCGCGAGACCGAGGCATCGTCGTGCTCTCCACGCGCCCGGTCGAGTCGGAGACCACGTTCTCCTACTCCGCGCTCGGGGATCTCTTCGAGGACGTGTTCGAGGCGGTGGCCGACGGCATGCCTTCCCCCCAGCGTCGAGCCCTCGAGGTCGCGCTCGTGCGGGCGGAAGCCGCCGGACCTCCGCCGGATCAGCACGCGGTATCGGTGGCGGCCCTCAGCGCGCTCCGATCGCTCGCGGTGGTGTCTCCGCTCGTCCTGGCGATCGATGACATCCACTGGATCGATCCGTCGTCGGCCCGGGTATTGGGATTCGCTGTTCGCCGCCTGAAGGACGAGCGGGTCGGCATCCTTGCATCGGCACGGGCGGGCATCCCGATCCCCGTCGAGCTCTCGCAGGCTCTCGACCGGATGGGGACGCGCCACGTGATCGTGGGGCCGATGGCGCCCAGGGAACTCGGGTCGTTGCTTCGGGAACATCTCGGTGCGGCCCTGCCACGTCCGCTCGTGGCGCGTCTCCACGAGATCTCCGGTGGGAATCCGTTCTACGCCTTGGAGATCGCCCGTGCTCTGGAGCGGCAGGGTGCTCGTCCGGACCCCGGCGAGCGACTCCCCGTGCCGGAGGACCTCCAGCAACTGCTCGGATCTCGGCTCGCCGCGCTTCCAGCCGACGCCGTGGAGCCCCTCCTTACCGTCGCCGCCGCGGCTCGGCCGACCGAGCACCTCGTCCTCTCGATCGCGGACCGCAAGGATCATGCCCTGGCCGGCCTCGGGGAGGCGGAGTCGGCGAGCGTCATCCGACGCGAGGGCGGCTCGATCCGATTCACGCACCCACTCCTCGGGTCGACGGTCTACGCGACGGCCTCAGCGCAGACCCGACGCAGCCTCCACAGCCGCTTGGCGGAGATGGTTCCCGACCACGAGGAACGCGCGCGCCACCTCGCGCTGGCGGCCACCGGTCCCGACGCCGACGTGGCGACGGCGCTCGAGGAGGCGGCCCGTCACGCGCGCGGTCGAGGAGCGCCCGACGCCGCCGCCGGATTGGCGGAGCTCGCTCGGCAACTCACCCCGTTCCACGACGACGAAGGGATCCGTCGGCGCAGCATGGACGCTGCGGAGTATCATTTCGACGCCGGCGACGCCCCACGTGCGATCGCCTTGCTCGAGGAGGCCGTCGCGTCCTCGCCTCCCGGTCCCGGGCGGGCCGAGATCCTGTTCCGCCTCTCCTCGATGAGCTGGATGAACCTCGAACGCGGCGTTCGGGAACCGCTCGAGCGGGCACTCCCCGAGGCCGGCGACGATCCCGAACTCGTGGCCGGGATCCATGTCGATCTCGCCTGGGTCGATATCTACCAGGGCGATCTGGCCGCGGCTTCGGAGCATGCTCGACGATCGGTGGACCAGATCGATGGCGTCATCGACCCCGCGACCCACGCCGATGCGCTCTCAACGTTCGGTGTGGTGGAGTTCCTGATGGGTCGACCGGCGGACGAGACGATGTCCCGGGCGATGGCCCTCCAGGACATCGGGATGCACGAGGGATCGTGGACCGAGGCGTCGGTCTACACCACACCCCGTTCTGTCTTCGGGCTCCAACAGATGTGGGCGGGACAGCTCGAGGCGGCCAGGACGACGTTCGAGCACGAACTGGCCGAGTACGAGCGCAACGCGATGTTCACGGTTCGCCAGGAGGTCCTGTGCTACTTGGCCGAGCTCGAGTGTCGGGCCGGGAGGTGGCGCGTCGCCGAAGCGTACGCGGCCGAGGCGATGGAGACCGTCGTGGAATCGGGACAGACCGCGACGCAACGTCACGTGGTGCTGTTCAACCAGGCGCTCGCCGCGGCGCACCTGGGTCAAGTGGACGTCGCGCGGAGCTGGGCGACCGAAGGGGTGCAGCTGGCGTCGTCGAACGACGACCCGTACAACGCCAATTGGAATCGCGCCGTGTTGGGGTTCATCGCGCTCTCGCTCAACGAGCACGAGCTCGTCCTCGAGCATCTGGAGCCGGTGCTGCGCTACCTCGATCGGATGGGCGCGGCCGAGCCCGGCATCATCCCGTGCATCCCGGACGCGATCGAAGCGCTGATCGCACTCGGCCGGCTCGATGAAGCAGAGGCGCTGCTCGATCGGCTGACGGAGCAAGGGCGGGACCGCGGCCGTCCATGGGCGCTCGCTGCGTCGGCGCGTTGCCGTGGGCTCCTCATGGCTGCGGGCGGTGACCTCGCCGGGGCACGTGTCCAACTCGAGGAGGCACTCTTGTTGCACGACGACGCGCAACCGTTCGAGCTGGGTCGGACGTTGATGGTGAAGGGACAGGTGGAGCGGCGAGCCAAGCAGAAGCGCGCAGCGCGCTCCAGCTTGAGCCGGGCGCTCGACATCTTCGAATCGCTCGGAGCGCCGCTGTGGGCGGAGCGGACGCGATCGGAGCTCTCCCGCGTCGGCGGACTCGCAGCGCCCGGGGAGCTCACCGCGACCGAGCGGCAGATCGCGGAGCTCGTCGTGCAAGGACGCACGAATCGCGAGGTGGCCGATGCCCTCTTCGTGAGCGTGAAGACGGTCGAGGCGAACCTCTCGCGGGTGTACCACAAGACCGGTGTCAGGTCTCGACGAGAGCTGGAGCGTGCCATGCGACCCGCCGCCGAGGTTCCGGTATCCGCTCAGGACCAGCCGCCGATCCATCCATAGGGTTCATCCCCGATTCCCCCTCACCGAGCGCCGCCTACCGTCGTCGCGACGGGTCGCGGGTGCGACCCGATGGGGGTGAGGACATGGAAGCGATCGAGCAGCGGGTCCGGCCGATGGGATGGGCGACCGCGGACAGGCTTCGCATCGCGATCCTCGTGGCCGTCTTGGTCGTGGGACTGCTGGCAGGGTTCGGTCTTGGCCGTATCGACGGTGACTCGACCGTCGCACCGATCTGGCCGGGGTCGATGGGTCAGAGTGCGGGGCATGTTCCGCGGGTCTGGGTGGAGCGGTCATGAGCGGGCGATCTCGGATCAGCGGCGTGCTCCCGACCGCGGGGGTGATGCTGCCGTTCGCCGAGCAACGTTCCAGCTGATCCCGTGGCCGTCGTAGAACAGCAAGGACCTCGAACCCCGGGAAGTGACCGGTCCATCACTGGAACAGTGGCCGGGGCGGTCCCGCATGGACCGCCCGAGGCCAGGTCGGCCTACGCGTACGAGCCGCGTGCGGAACGAGCCGGCCAGGATCAGCGACACGATCACCCCGAGCGGGAGCGTCCCCCAGTAGGAGATCCCCAGTCCCACGTTGCCCAGGAACAACATCAACAACCAGGTGGCGGGGAACGTCGCGACCAAGAAGATGGCGAACGCGACGAGCAGCGCCTTGAACATCGGTCCCTCCCTCATCGATGGAGAGAGCAGGATGCGATGGCCGGGTGACCAGCGCAAGTCGCTACCTGGGAAGACCGCGGGTGACCCGGATCCAGAGGAACTCGTCGACGATCTTCGCGGGCGAGCTCGCGGGTCGGTCGAGCGCGGCGGGGAGCTCGGACGGCTGGATCCGCAAGCGTTCGGCAAGTCCGATGAGCGATCCACGCGCTGCAGCGAGGAACGTCGCGTACGCCTCGCTCGTCCACGCGACCCCAACCGAACGCGCGTCGCATCGGCTCGTCCCACGGCGGGACCGCCTGCGGCCGGATCGCGAACAGCGCCTTGGCCGCCGCGGTGTCCCCGAACGAGACGGAAACGTCCCCGTCGCGGCTCGCGCGGAACGCGGCGGGCGAACGCGCGAGCCCGGCGTAGGCCCGCCCCAACGCGGCGATCTGCTCGTCGTCCAGGTCCGTCAGCGGAGCCGCTGCCGGGGGAAGCGTCGATCCGAACCGCGACCACCATGTCGACAACGCCCTCGACGACCGCCCGGTGTCGTCGCGACGGAGGTGGCGGCATCCCCAGGCGCGGAGGAACCGCAGGAGCGCTTCCGCGGTGCACCCGGACGGACAGATCGATCGCCGGACGCGTCGTGTCCCGCAGGACGGCGAGGCTGGTCTCGGCACCGGCGCTCGCCTCGAACGCGCGCAGCGTCGCCGCCACCTGATCGCGCAAGAGCGTCGACCCCAGTTCGTCGAGCAGCGCCCACCCCGACACCGGTTTCGCCATACCACTCAGCATCGTCGATGCCGCTCCCGGCGACTTCCCCGGCGGATGGAAGGATGCAAGAAGCTGGGCGGGGAGCGCCGACATCTGCCCGCCGGACTCGGACGGCGAGCGCTACGCGTATCAGGTCATGGCTGCACGGGCGGCTGGATCGGACCCCCGACCACCTGGGCCGTCGTTGCGACCGTGACCCCCGGTCCCTGGGACTGCAACCAGGCGAGCAGCGACGTGAAGTCGGCTTCCGTGATCGAGTAGGCGTCGCAGCCGGAGCAGATGTTATGGAACACCAGCTGCACCCACCCGCCGCCGTTCGCTACCGCCGCGGTGACATAGCCCTCGATCGTCGTGAGCGTCGTGCTCTGCTTCGGGTTGGGCGGGGTCCTGGTCCCGTAGGCGTCGAAGGGTGGGATCGTCTCGGCGAAGACACGACGGCCGTTGACACCCGACACTCCGCGCCCACTGTTGAACCCACACGCCTGAACGATCGCCTCCGACCCGGCGTCGAACGACCCGAACGGATACGCGAACGAGACGGGCTGGAACCCGTGGTTGAACAGGTTCACGCGATCCCCGCACACCGCCTGCCGGGCGGCCGCGGTCTTCAGCTTCTTGATGTTCGTGTGGAACAGCGTGTGGCTGGCGATCTCGTTGCCGTCGGCCGCGAGGTCGGTGAGCTGCGACCACGTGAGGTGGGTCCCGTCTTCGATCACGCCGCTGTTCACGTAGAACGTCGCGTGCATGCCGTAGAAGCTGAGGATCCCGCGCGCCAGGTACTGGTTCGCGTTCCCGTCATCGAACTGGATCGTGACCACGGTCGGCGACGTCGCTGCGGAGGACGTGACGGGCGAGGCGACGATCGACGCGGATACCAGCGCTGTCAGCACCAGGCCCGTGAGCCCAAGGGTCGTCCGGTTCATGCCGATCCTCCTTCTCATCGGATACCTCCGGCCTGGCGGGCGAACGCGAGCGGAGAGGACGCGGTCAGGTCGATCGCCGGCTCGGTGTTGGAGTAGGACTGCATGTTGTCGAGGAACTGTGCCCCGTGGCCGTTGAACGGAGCGAAGACGTCGCCTCCACTCGTCGGACACGCGATCATGCCGCTGACCGCGCCCTTGGTCGCACCCCCGTTCGGTCCTTCGACGGCGGCTCCGACGAGGACCGGCGAACCGCCGTTCAGGTTGCCGACCAGGTTCGCGATCTGATGTTGGATGCAATGCGGGAACGTCGACCCGTCGCCCACGATCAACGACAGACCCCACGCGTTCGCGCCCAGGATGTTCGCGAGCCACCGGTCGGCGTAGACGGCGTACGTGGACGTCCCGGTGAGCTGGTCGTACTCGCTCGCCATGACCGAGAGGCCCGCGCCGTGCGAGGTGGTGTCGTACGTGTTCCACGGGAAGCCGAAACCGAAGGGCTCGGTCCCGCCCTGGGCGACGGCCGCGTCGAGTTGCTTCTTGAGGTCGGCGAGGAGCTGCGCCTGCGTGACGGCCAGGCCACTCGGGACCCCCGCCTGCGTGATCGCTCGGTGAAGCTCGTAGTGGGCCAGACCGGTGACGTCGTACAGGTTCAGGGTGTCGGCCGCGTCGTTCGGCCCGGCGATGTAGGCGTTGGCCCACGTCGCCGCCTTCTGCAGGTAGAACGCAGGGTCGGTGTGGGGCAAGCCCGCCGGCAGACCGCCGGATGCGGTCGCGAAGTAGAGCTCGGTGGCGCCGAGCTCCAGATCGTCGCGCCACTCGGTCTCCGGGTAGAAGCTGAACGGGATCACCGTGAGGAGGTTGCCGCTCGGGTTGGTGTTCGCGAGGTCGAAGATGTGCTGTGCCGCCGTGATGCACTGGTTGGCGAGCGTCGGATCGCTCGTCTTGAACACGACGAAGCACTCGGCGAACGCGGCCGCGTCTCGACCCGCGAGGTTCGGACTGATCAGCGAACCTGGAGCGCCGGCTCGGAAGACCGGCCGGTTGCGGACGTATCGGTAGACGCTGTCCGTTCCTTGATAGGTGTCGTCCGCCTGCGGGAGACGCCAGATGTCGTGGTCTCCAAGGGTTCTCGAGTTCCCCGTGCCGATACCGACCTGGAAATACAGCGTGCTGGTGGTGTCGTTCCACATCTTCAGCAGCCACTGCGCCCCGAACTTCGCCTCTGCGGTGAAGTTGGACGTCGCGGAGCCGGCGCCCATCTGCGCAGGGAAGTCACGGACGCCGGCGAGCAACAGGTCCTCCGTGTAGCTGGTCGTCTGAACGAACTTCAGGTAGTCACCCGCGTCGAACCAACCGCCGGACGCGTCCACGGTGACGCCCAGTGGA
Source organism: uncultured Actinomycetes bacterium (assembly GCA_963835415.1). GTDB lineage: Bacteria > Actinomycetota > UBA4738 > UBA4738 > HRBIN12 > JBBQVZ01. The sequence continues at coordinate 7,020 of CAWIFZ010000006.1, forward strand.
GACAGATCGCCGCTGAAGCGTCCAGAGCCGGCGTTGTAGCTGGGGGTCAGATAGGTCATGGCCGTCTGGTCGTTCAGGTGCGCGCCCGCCGTCCGAAGCGCGGACGGGATGAACGCCGGTCCGTCGCGCTGGACCTGGAAGAAGCTGAGCGAGTTGGCGAGCGCCTGGGCGTACACGTTCTGGCCGCTGTCGATCCTGAAGCTCGGCGAAGATGCCGCGATCGGACCGGTGACCGCGATCGTGTAGGTACCGGCCGTCGCGACCGAGCTGAAGTCCAGCGCGTAGACGTTCGGATAGGCCGAGCTCCACGAACCGAGGTTGGCGCCGATCGGACCGGAGAACACGGTGGTGGATCCGGACATCACGGAGAACGTGGCGCCGGTTTCGGCGGCGCTGGCCAGGAGGTAGGCGCGCTTCGATTCGGCCGTGGTGTAGCCGACCTGGTTCACGCGGACGAAGGCCGTCCGGGACGCAGGAGGAGCCGCGAGAGCGAACGAACCATCGACGATGATCACGAGCGCTGCCGCGAAGACCAGCAGGGCCCGCCACGGGGGGATCGACTGACGCATCACGCGCTCCTTCCATCCTTGAAACGCCGTTGGTTGCGGGAAGCAGTGAAGGGCAGACCGTCCGGCTCGAGTGCCTCCTCTCCGTCGTCTGATCGGAGCGACACGATCCGATTAGGAAAGGTTCCTAACGATTCCACGTGAGATGGAGGTTATGGCGACCGGAGCGGGCGAGTCAAATCGGGTCGCGGGGATCTCGCTCACGTTCGCGCATCGTCCGTGCTCGAGATTTGACAGGTTCCGTCGCGACCTGAACCATATGCGGCATCCTGGGTCTGGTCAGACGGGCCGGGCCATCGATACGGGGAGGGTGGCCATGGATCGCAGGATCTCTCTGCGGCTGCTGTTCGTGCTGGGGCTGATCATCGCGGGAAGCATCGCACCCAGCGGTGTCGCCCAGGCGGCGCCTCCCGCGCCGAGTCCGTGCACCGGGACCTCGTGCTGGCATCCGGCCCTCGCCAGTCGCTGGCAGTACCAGCTGCAGGGCGTCGCGGCCTATGCCTCGACCGGCGGCATCAACGTGAACATCTCGAGCGTGCCGTTCACCGGAGGAGCCGCGGTCAAGCCTTCGGTGTTCGACATCGATCTCTACGTCGATCCCGCGATCGCCGGCAACAACACCACGTTCAACACCGCCGCCGTCAACGCGATCCACGCCAACGGCGCCAAGGCGATCTGCTACGTGAGCGCCGGCACGTTCGAGCCGTGGCGCCCCGATGTCGCCTCCTACCCCGATTCGATCAAGGGTCGGGCGGTCGGTGGCTTCAAGGACGAGAAGTGGGTCGACATCCGTCAGACGAGCATCCTGCTGCCGATCATGGACGCGAGGGTCGCGAAGTGTAAGCAGGCGGGGTTCGACGGCGTGGAGTGGGACACCGTCGACGGCTACACCAACCGCACCGGCTTCCCGCTCACGGCGTCGGACCAGCTCTTCTACAACGCGAGTCTCGCGAACCTGGCGCACTCCTACGGGCTCACCGTGGCGTTGAAGAACGACGTCGAGCAGCTGCCCGACCTGGGTCCGTACTTCGACTACGCGGTCAACGAGCAGTGCCAGCAGTACAGCGAGTGCGACGGCTACACGACGTACTTCATCAGCCAGGGGAAGGCCGTCTTCCAGGTCGAGTACAAGCTCGGGCTCACGAAGTTCTGCCCGCAAGCGAACACCGCGAACCGGAACGCGATCAAGCAGACGTACGACCTGTTCGACACGCCCTGGACCCCTTGTCGATAGGAGCGGTATCAGCGTCGGGAGCTGAAGCAGGGCGGTATCGGAACGTGAACGACGCCGCTACGCGGCGACGAGGTAGCCGTACGTGATGCAGAGCCCGAGGCCGCTGATCAGCGTGAGCGTGCCGATCAGGAACACGACGATCGCCACCTGCCACGGCTCCTGCATCCGTGCTGCGGGGGCGGGCATGTACCACGAGGGGAGCGGACCGCGGGCGTCATCGCCCATGACGAACGGCCGTGCGTCCGGATCGATGGGCTGGTCGGGATCCGCGGCGAGCGCCAGCGCCGTGAGCTCGTCATCGACGGGGACGGTCATGGTCGTCCTTCCTGCGCCCGGTGGGAACCAACCCGTCGACGATACCCCCAGCACGCAGATCGTGATGCATCGGGTCGATACGCGGCAGCGGCAAGCGCCGCTTCAAGGAGCTCGGGCGGATCGGATGTAGAAGAGTGAGGCCGATGACGGAGGGTGAGAGCCCGGAACCGGGCTCTCACCCTCCGGTGTTGCTCTACGCCGCGCGTTGACAGGGGTTGGTGCTCAACACCTGTCGGAAGTCGTTCGTACGGTGGATCGGGACCAACCCGGCCCCTGGGTAGTCGAGGAACAGCAGCGGACCGAACTCCGCGGAGGAGCTCCCACCGAACGTGTTCGTCGTTCCGGGGATGTTCGCGCCGCCGAGCTGCCAGAAGCAGCCGACCGACGCGTCGTTCCTCGTGCTGAAGAACGGGTAGAAGTTCGACCCCGGTGGCGGGTTCACGCAGTTCGCGCCCGTGCTCCGGTCGCAGATGCCGCCGAAGTCGGCGGCCTCGATCCGTGGCAGGTCCGCCTCGAACCCCACTCGGTCGTAGTTCTGACCGCCGCCGAACGTCGGACTCGAGAACAGGACCGAGCCCGGATTGACCGCGGCGTCCAGGGCCGGGTTCGACAACGATCCGGGCCACGTGGTCTGGTACGAGACCCCGTCGAAGTCGTTGTCGGTCGCGATGCATCCCCCGATCTGGATCCGGAGCGACTCGTCCGCATCGAAGCACGCGGAATCGTCGGCATCCTTCTTGTGGTTCGTCTCACCATCGACGCCCCCGGGACGACGCACTTGCCGTGGGGGTTCGCGTTCCGGCAGTACTCGAAGTGGCCGATCTCATCCGCGAAGGACACGTTGTACGAGTGCGCCGCCCACGGGACCCTCGTGTGCTCGCCGGAGGTCGCGTACATCGGGTGGAACGCGTACGGCGTCTGCGTGCAGGTCGCGGCGTCGGGTCGTAGTTCACCTGCGCGAACCCGTTCGCGATGCTCGCCGTCATCGAGCCCGATTCGCCGCTCGTGAGGTCGGCGATCGACGCGACCAGCCCATCCGTCGAGTCGTGGATCGAGATGTCGAGCTGATCTCCCGGATCCATGAACAGGTCGGTGGTCGGGTTGGGCGTGAACGATCCGGCCGTCAGGCCGAGCGGAGAGGCGGGAGCGTGCGGCACGCCGCTCTTCGTGATGAACGCGAAGTTCGCCGGCTCGATCCCCACCGTGTTCAGACAGTCCGCGTTGTTGTCGACGCCGGTGTTCTGGTCGCGGTTGAAGCTGAAGATCGCCATGGCCGCGCACCACTTCGTGGGGTCGCAGCTGATGGCCTCCTCGAAGGGGACCCATCCCGGAGGGTAGAACTGCAACTCCAGGAACGCCGTCCCCGGATGGAAGCCGATGTAGTCGGGCTTCGTCGGGTCGGCGCCGTCGAAGATGTTCGAGTCACTGTTCGGCACGCACGGGTCATGCGTGTACTCGGGTGCCGATTGGTTGTCGCACAGATCCATGCCGAACCAGAACGCGATGCGGTCCTGGAAGTTGAACGTCCCACCCGTGCCGTCTTGCGTCGGCAGGATCGGTGGGTCCGTGGGGACGACCAACCGGTAGTTGCTGTCGTTGCCCGAGCCCGGGGTCCCCGAATAGAACAAGAGCGAGGGTTCGTCGTGGCCCGTGTACCCGCCGTTGTAGCCGAGCGCGTCGTTCGCCTCCGCGCAGAGCGGACTCCCTTCGCCGCACACGAGCCTCGAACCGTAGTTCTCGGCTTTGCCGGCTCGCGCTCTGATCCGAGCGGGCATCCTCGCCGATGCGGTGGTACCCATCGACGCCAGCAGGACGATGCCGGTCAGCATCGCAAGTGTTTTCCTCATGCGACCCTCCTCCAGACGTGTGTCGTGGCACGGGTGCGACACGCACGCCGTGCTCGATCCGGAATGAGTGTCCTGTCGACCACCCCCTTCCGCCGTCGGAGGGCTCGCGACGGCTCACGCCCTCGTCCACACGATCCGTGGAGCGGATGTCGAGCATCCCGCCGGAGCGCGGAAACGCGCAAATCGCGACCGGCTCCGCTTCCTCGATCTCGGGGTCGAGGCGGTCTGCCGGGCTGTGGCGGCGTGACTAGAGTGGCCAGGTGCGGCCGGAGACGAGGTACGCGAAGAGCGGCCAGGTGAGCATCGCCTATCAGGTGCTCGGTGACGGTCCCACGGACCTCGTGATGGCACCCGGCTTCGTGTCGCACGTCGAGGTCGCGTGGGAGGAGCCGAACCTGGCCCGGTTCTTGACGCGACTCGCGTCGTTCTCCCGGTTGATCGTGTTCGACAAGCGGGGCACCGGCATGTCCGATCCGGCCGCCAGTCCTCCGACGATGGACGAGCGGATGGACGACATCCGCGCGGTGATGGATGCGGCGGGCTCATCACGGGCGACGGTGTTCGGCGTCTCGGAGGGAGGAACGCTGAGCCTCTGTTCGCGCATCGGCATCCCGAGCGCGCGCGGGCGTGATCGGCTCGGGCGATCGGCGGTTCCCATAGAGTTCTCCCATGAAGATCGGCGTGATCCTCCCGGCGGCAGAGGGTGATGGCGAGGGCCGGGACGCCCAGCTGGCCGACGATCCGATCGTTCGCCTTGGCCGCCGAAGCACATCGCCTCAACTCGGTCTGGATGTTCGACCACTTCTTCAATGCGCCGTCGTCAGGGCCGATCGAGGGTCAGCACGAGGCGTGGACCATCGTGAGCGCTGTCGCGGCCGTGACCGAAAGAGTGGAGATCGGCACGCTCGTCCTCTGCTCCAGCTTCCGGAGCCCCGCGCTCGTCGCCAAGATGGCCGCGACGGCCGACGAGGTGAGCGGTGGCCGTTTGATCCTCGGCCTCGGCGCCGGCTGGCACGATCCCGAATACGAGGCGTTCGGTTTCCCCGCCGACCATCGCGTCGAACGGTTCGAGGAGGCGCTCCAGGTCATCGTGCCTCTCCTTCGCGGCGAGGCCGTGTCCGTCAGCGGTCGGTATCAGGAGGTTCGGGACGCGGTCCTCGCGCCCTCTCCGAGCCGCCACATCCCGGTGCTTGTGGCGGCCTTCGGACGCGGATGCTCGGCTCACCGCCCGCCACGCCGATGCCTGGAACACGGCCTGGTACGGCGCGCCGGACGAGCAGCTGCGAGCAGTGCTCGCGACGTTCGATGCGGCGATCGTGGCGGAGGGACGAGACCGAACCGATGTGGCGCTGACCGTCGGCATGACCGTCCACGACCCCGAGCTGAGCGTGCCGGACGAGGACGAAGAAGACCCGTCGTTCAGCGGCTCCGTCGATGAACTTGCCGGCGCGATCGACGCGTATGCGGCCCTCGGCATCGATCACCTGATCGTGCTGCTCCAACCGCTGACGGAAGCGTCCCTCGACCGCCTGGCCCGGCGATCTGGCGAACCTAGCCGACCGGGACCGGCTCCTGCTCCACCGCCTCGGGTCCGACGCCGACTCCAGGCTCATCTTCGGCAGGATCCGGTCGAGCCAGCCGGGGAGCCACCAGTTCCTGTCGCCCAGGAGCACCATCGTGGCCGGCACCAGCACGATCCGGACGACCGTCGCGTCGATGAACACCGCGACCGCCAGGCCGATGCCGAACATCTTCGCGATCGGGTCCGGCTGGGACACGAAGCTCAGGAACACCGCGATCATGATCAGCGCGGCGCTCGTGATCACGCGGGCCGTGGTGGAGATGCCGCTCACCACGCTCTCGACGTTCTTCCCGGTCTTCAGGTACTCCTCGCGGATCCGCGAGAGCAGGAAGACCTCGTAGTCCATCGAGAGCCCGAACAGGACGGCGAACATCATCATCGGCACGAAGCTCACGATCGGGATCAGCTGATCGATGCCGAGCAGGCTGCGCCCCATCCCCACTGGAAGATCGCGACGATCACGCCGTACGCGGCGGCGATCGACAGCAGGTTGAGCACCGCCGCCTTCAGCGGCACCAGGATCGAGCGGAACACGACCATCAGCAGCAGGAACGACAGCAGCACGACCGCGCCGATGAACCACGGCAGCGCGTTCGTGATGCGGTCGGAGAGGTCGATGAACGTCGCCGTGCCGCCGCCGACGTAGACGACCGCGCCCTCCGGCGTGGCGGACGGGATCACGTCGGCGCGCAGGGTGCCGCACCAGCTCGGTCGTCGCCTGATCCTGCGGCGACGTGGTGGGGATCACCTGGATGATCGCGGCGTCGCCGGCCTCGTTCGGCTGGGGCGGCGTGACGGCCGCCACGCCCGGGGTCGCCTCGATCGCGGACGTCAGCTGATCGAGCTCCTGCAGCGCGGCCGGGTCGTCGATCTCGACCGCCAGCAGCAGCGGGCCGTTGAACCCGGGCCCGAAGCCCTCGGAGAGCAGGTCGTACGCCAGGCGACGCGTCTCGGATGTCGGGGCCGTCCCGTCGTCGGGGAACCCGAGCTTCATCGAGAACAGCGGGATCGCGAGGACGAGCAGGATCGCGACCGCCCCGATGCAGTAGCGCCACGGGTGCCGCTCCACCTCGTGGCCCCAGCGGGACCACATGGTGCCTTGGGCTCCAGCTCCTCCGCGGTCTTGCGCTTGCGGTGCACGCTCAGCTTGTCGATCGCGTTCCCCGCGAAGCCGAGGAACGCGGGCAGCAGCGTGACGGCCGCGACGACGGCCACCAGGACGACGATCGCCGCGGCGGTCGCCATCATGCCGACGAACGCGATCCCACTGATCCACAGACCCAGGAGGGCGATCGAGACCATGATCCCGGAGAACACGACGGCCTGGCCCGCCGTGGAGCTCGAGACGCCGATCGCGTGCAGCGGCTCCATGCCGTCGTGCAGGTTCTGCCGGTAGCGCGTGACGATGAACAGGGCGTAGTCGATCCCGACGCCCAAGCCGATCATCGACGACAGGATCGTGGCGAACTCCGGCACGCTCGCGAACGCCGCGAGGATCAGCGTGAGACCGGTCCCCGTGGCGAGGCCGATCACGGCCGTCCCGATCGGCAGGCCCATCGCGACCACGGAGCCGAACGCGATCAGCAGGATGATCATCGCGGCCAGCAGGCCGATCAGCTCGGACGAACCCGTGCTGGGCTGCGTCCCGAACGAGGCGTACTCGCCGCCGATCTCCGCCTCCAGGTCGGGAGAACGGACGTCCTCGAGCGTCGCCTGGAGCGCCTCGAACGGCTCGACGCCCAGGTCGACGGCCGGCTCGTCGTAGGCGACCTGCGCGTAGCCGATCGTGCCGTCGGGGGAGAGGGCGCCCGGGGTCTCGAACGGGTTCGAGACGGCGACGACGTGCGGCTGACCCGCGATCTCGTCCAACGCGCCGTTCACGGCGTCGGCCTGGTCCTCGAGCGGCCCGTTGGGCGCGTGGAAGACGACGTACGCCGACGTGCCGGAGGCGGCGGGGTAGCGCTCGGCCAGCAGGTCGTAGGCGCGCTGCGACTCGGAGTTCGGCAGGTTGAAGTCGTCGCTGAACTGGCCGCCGAGGGCGCCGCCGATACACGAAGATCGCGACCACCGCGGCGATCCAGATGCCGAGGGTGCGCCAGCGGTGGCGCGCCGCCGCCTGGCCGAGCCGATACAGGAACGAACTCAAGGATGAACCTTTCGTCGGGGTGGGCGGGGACGCTCAACAGCGTACGTGACTGGAGGAAGGGCAGCCGCCCTCGGGCTCAGATCGTCTCGACGCCGTTCGAACCACACGGCCGCCGCCCAGCCCAGCACGACGTACGCGGCCATCAGCAACCCGGCCTCGGGACGAGCGAACAGACGGTCGCTCGCCTGCGACGAGAACGCGCTGGCCGCGCCGTTGAACGGGAACCACTTCGCGGTCGCCGGGATCAGGCTGCTCACGAGGTTCTCCACCACGATCACCCACACGAGCAGCCCGACGATCGCGGCCACCTGGTTGCGGATCACCGCGCCGACCGCGACCCCCATCACGGCGCCGAACAGGGCCTGCAACCCGAGCTGGAGGATCTCGAGGGGGATCGTGCCGTCCAGCGGCACGCTGCGGCCTTTCGTCGCGAACCAGGCGAGGGCGACCAGGACCGGGACGCATGCGCCGATCAACCCGAACAGCGCGCCGACCGGGACGGCCGCGAGCATCTTGGCGGTGACGAGCATCTTGGCGGTGAGACCCGCGATCGTCGCGGCGTCGCCAGGTACGTGACGCCCGCGGTGCCGTAGCGGTACTCGGACGTGGCCATCGTCACACCGACGACGAGCGCCAATGCCGCGGCGATCCCGCCGATGTCGAGCAGCATCCGAACGTCGGCGACCGTCGTCAGGTCGTGCAGAGCCCGAGCCTGGGATCCGTCCCTGGTTTGACGCCAGGACCGCGATGACGATCAACGCCACCAACCGACGCTCACGACGAGCATCACGATCCACAGGCGCGTCGTTCGGAGCTTCAGCAGCTCCACGCGGACCAGCGGATCACGGCAGGTCGCTCCTCGGCGGCGCCTCGGGGGGCTCCGGCGGAGCGCCGGGGTCGCCCTGCGGCTCGGTGAGGGACAGGAACGCCTGCTCCAGGGTGTGGGCGCGCGTCCGCAGCTCGTGCAGGATCAGGCCGTCCCGCGCGGCCAGCTCGCCGACGCGCTCGATCGGGAGGCCGGTCACCTCCAGGGCGCCGTCGGCGTCGGTGACCGTGGCGCCGTCGGCTTCCAGCGCCGACCGCAGCCGCGCGGCGTCCGGCGAGCGCACGATCACGACCGACCACCCTCGGCCGTGCAGGCTCTCCGTGGGGCCCTCGTGCACCATCCGTCCGTGGTCGACCACCCGGTCGGCCACCTCGGCCACCTCGGAGAGGATGTGGCTCGAGATCAGCACCGCGCCGCCGTCGTCCGCGAACGATCGAAGGAAGCTGCGCAACCACGCGACGCCCGCGGGGTCCAGCCCGTTCGCGGGCTCGTCCAGGACCAGGACCTCCGGTTCGCCCAGCAGCGCCGCCGAGAGCGCGAGCCGCTGCTTCATCCCCAGCGAGAACTTGCCCACGCGCCCGGACGCGTACGTCGTCATGCCGGTGGCCTCGAGCACGCGGTCGACCCCACCCGTGCCCAGGCCGCCCTGGATCGCGACGACCCGCAGGTGGTTGCGCGCCGTCCTGCCGGGGTGGAAGCCGGTGAGCTCCAGGGAGGCTCCGACGCGGCCGAGCGGTCGCTCGAGCGCGACGTAGGGCGATCCCAGCACGAACGTCTCGCCCTGGGTCGGCGCGGCGAGCCCCAGGAGGACCCGCATCGTCGTGGACTTGCCGGCCCCGTTCGGTCCCAGGAACCCCGTGACCGATCCGTGCGGCACCGCGAAGCTCAGGTCCTGGACGGCCACGGTGTCGCCGTAGCGCTTCGTCAGCGAGCGGATCTCGAGCGCCGGGCCGTCGTCCATCGGGTCGCCGAGCCTATCCGACGGCGACAGGTTCAGGAGCGACCGCGTGATGCAGATCCGAGCGCGGCGTCGTCGATGGCGGGCGTTCGAGCGAGTGTTCGGGCCCGACCGTCCGGGGGACCTTGGCCGAAACGAGGCGCGGGAGATCCGAAGCACGGTGTGCCGGTCATGAGCGAAACCCTGGGCTGCCGATACATCACTGGCGGACGCCATGCGCGGGATCGAAGGAGGATCCGATCGTGCCAATGAACTGCCCGCACCGGGCGACAGCGCTCACCCTGCCGTACGGCGGGCGGGTCATCGGGTCGGGATGCTTCGAGCGCACGCCGGACGATGTGGTGCCCGACTACGGCCTGTACGCGTACGACGGTCTGGCGGCCGACGTGGCCCGCCGCGTTCATCGATTGGCCCGACTTCGGGCTGCCGGTCGACACGCACGAAGCGACCCGACTCATCGTCGACGCGTTCGCCCGCGTGCGGAACGGCGAACTCGTCGAGGTCGGGTGTCACGCCGGGAACGGCCGGACGGGCTCCATCATCGCGTGCATGGTGATCCTGGCGGGCATCGCGCCGTCCGACGCGGTCGAGTGGACGCGGGAACACTATTGCTGGCACGCGATCGACACGAAGGAACAGGAGCGTTGGATCGAGGCGTTCACGCCGGAACCACGCTAGCTACGCGCCTTCGCACGCGACCTCCGAACACCCGTTCGTGTCAGACCCCTTGCGTACCTTGACTTCAGCGAGGACGTCACCCCCTGCTCCGCCGGTCGTCCGGCGGAGGACGTCTTCGAACTGGAGGTCCCCCCTGATGCGAACTCCCCCCGGGAGGTTCGGCCGGCTCCGCGACCGTGCGCGGGTCCGCCGTGACGGCAAGCGCGACGGTCAGCTCGGTATCCCGACCACGAACGAGGTCGCGCATCCGCCGGCGCTGATGGCGATCGCGCAACGCGCCGACGAGGCCGTGGCCGATCTGGTTCGCTGGTGGGCGGGAGAGGACGCCCGTCTGCGCGAGCGCTCCGGCGCCAACACGTTCGGCCTGCGCACGTCCGAGGAAGACATCCGCACCGCGAGCGCCGATGTGACCGACGCGCAGGAACGTCGTCGCGACGCTGAACACGCACCGTGACGCCGACGTACTCGCGCCACCCACACCCGCCGGCGCGCGGATCTCGACGCGGGTCTACGCGGCCGCGATCGTCGCGATCCTGCTGGCCGAGTTCCCGCTGAACGCGATCGCGTTCCGGCTCTTCGGCGAGGCCGAGATCCTCACGTGGGTGATGACCGCGGGCCTCGCCGTGATGCTCGTGGTCTGCGCGCACGGTCTGGGCACGTTCCTGCGGTTGGAGCAGCCGACGATGGCGGAGCGGCGCTGGGTCTGGATCCTGATCGCGGTCCCGGTCCTGGCGCTCGTGGGGATCGCATTGATCCGCGCGCGCTACCTCTCGATGAAGGCGCGGTCACGGGGCTCAACGGGCTGGGACCGGTCGTCGGCAGCCTGGTGTTCCTCGTGATCAACCTGCTGATCTACACGGGCGCCACGATGCTCTCGTACCTGGCGCACGCACCTCGGATCGCACCGCGGATCGCGCGGACCGATCCCGCGACGGTCGCTCGCGCAGGAACTGTCGGACGCGCAACAACGGCTGACCGAGGCCACACGCGCCGTCCACAAGCACGAAGAGGCGTTGGGCAACGTCGACGTGGCGAGCGACGAGCTGCTCCCGCGTGACGCGCGCCCGAGCCGACGCCCTGGTCGCGTACCACCGGGGGCTGATGTCGGCGTACTGCGCGGCGAACCTCCGCGCGCGCCACGTGCCCGAGATGCCCGCCGTCCTCCGGGAGTTGCCGGAGATCGCCCTCCCGGATGAGCTCCGCGAGCCACAGCTCCGGGTGGTCGCATGAGGCGGGCGGTGTCCGTGGCACTGGTGCTCTTCGCCCTCACCGGATGCTCGGCCGTGCGTGCCGCGACCGGTGGCGA